>DATGFN010000048.1:0-25382 GCA_035308965.1 Terriglobia bacterium
CCGAAAAGGGATTCTGCCGCGGAACCGTATGCCAGCAATTTGAATGCCCGTCCCAAGGCTGCCTGTAACACTTCCGTGCGTTGCGCGCCCAGGACAATTCGAATTTCCGACTCCCGGTTCCTCTTGCTCACAGAATACGCCAAGTGGACTCGCGCGTCAGGTTGATTTATCGTTATTTCCCGACAGTCGAAAAAATCGGCAGATGATTAGATTCTCTTCGGTGATCGCTCGCAAGCTCGCACAACTTGTTCCTCAACTTGCGGCCTTTTCAAGAGGATCCAATCCTTGGACGCTACGACCTCCACGACACTGTTGAAAACACAAAGCGCCCAAACCATAATTGGTGACCAATGCTAGGACGCATATGAGGCGGATGGAGTTTTTGCGCACCACAGGCATGTATGACGATTTGTAACCTATTGCTTGGACGGACCGGATGGGGAAGTTGCACCTGCGGCGCCTGCGGAAGACATCTCGTTCTTAAGTGTTTCATCGTACTCGCGCAGATAGGGAATTATCGGCGTAACGCGAAAAGGTAATTTCTCGCTGACATCCGCCAGCGGCACCGCCTTTCGAGTCGTGAAGGCCACAGTTCCATCCCAGGCATTGACTTGCACGCGTGAACCCATGGGCAGCGCGGCGATCTGGTCCAGGTTCTGTGTGCTGAGTTGAGGACCAGAGTTGGTTAGTGATGCCATTCGGACTAGCGCACCGCCGGCGGTCAGGCCGTTCCCCAAGTGGGCCCCGAACAGGCGGGGAACATTGGGGGCAGCGGCCGCGGCCGCCCGCAAAAACAGGCCAGCTTGCCCTAGGTTGTCCTTGTACGGGGAATTCTTCAGGAATTCCATCCCTTTGGCGTCGGCGGCATCTTCGTCTTCGCGATCCCGCGCCAGATCGAGGATCTTCACCAGATGCTCATCCGACACCTGCAAGCGGTCGTTAAAAGCAAATTTGGTGTCCATTTTCTGTCCGAGAGTCAGGTGCGCGAGTTCATGAGCCAGAATCATGGCCAGACTGGGCTCGTCGGGCAAGACGTCAAGCAGGCCCCGGCTCACCACAATGGTGTAGGCCAGGCTGAAAGATTCCAAATTCGAGGTCAACAAGACGCGGCACTGAACCGGGGGCAGGTTGTCTAAATGATTGGTCACTCTCAAATTGTTGACTACCGTCTCGAGAACCTTATCCACCGGGCCTCGCGGGGCGACCAGTCCTGCCTTTTCCAATCGGTCCAGTACGTTGCGTTCGGCGTCCATAGTCAACCGCCGCACGCTTTCGACGGGGCTCAAGTCCGATTTCTGTTCACTGCTGTCCACGACGGGCCTCTGGGCTTCCACCAGAATGTTAGTCCAGGCCTGTTGCTCCGGATGGACGGTCAGGTTGTAGCCCCAGAGCCGCGTCTCCGACTTGAACCGGAGCCGCATGCCCATGTCGGCTTCCTGACTGTACATGTAGACGGGCAACCAGACGCCCGGTTGCAGGTTCTGCCGCCAGCAATCAAAGTGAATGTAAAAACTATTTCGCCCCGGACTCACCCGTGTGCCATTTAAGCGCACGATCGCGTAATTATGATCCTCGACCCAGATGCGTCCTTCAAACGCTCCCTTGCTCGGTTTGCCTCGGAGATGAACGTCAATGGCCAGGCAGCGGACATCGCCGAGGTACTCCCATCGCACCGGCTCGAAAAGGTAATGTTTGCGATCGAAATTCCTGTAGTCAACAACCAGGGCTTGAACTCCGAAATTACGTGCCAGAAGATGTTGCCTCAGCATACTCGGGCGTGGCACCCAGTTGAAGGAAGATCCGTCCGGTATAAATGTTAATTCCTTAATTTCTGGATTGGCATTTGACCGGCTGGAGTCAGTCTCCAAGCGGCCCAAGAAGTATTCGTCCTTCGTCGCCACGTCGCCCACTTCGCGATCCGGGCGGTCGTATTGAATGTAAGTCTCAATGCGAGGAGAGAGTCCAAGAATTCTCTGCTCCACTTGCTTCTCATTGGCGATGATGCGGTCGATCATGCTGCTGATTTCCGATGACTCAGGCGGGTCGTTGGCGTTTTGGAGTTTTGACCGCTCACGTGCTGATAAAGGGGCAAGCATCGAGTTGGCGAATACAAGGAATGAAATAAAACCGATAAAATGTGCCTTGCGAAGAATTAGCATAGGTTTGTCTCCGATTATGAGGATTGCCCAGCCAGCCGGAACTCGATACGCAAGATTGCCGGAAAATCCACCGGTTTGCCATCGCGCTGAGCTGGCTTAAAACGAATCTGCGAGGCGGCCTGCTCCGCCGCCTGATCAAGCCCGTGTCCCAGGGATTTCACCACGCCCATGATGTGAATCACGCCGTTGGATTGAAATACCACCGAGAGCTTCACGTCGCCTTGAACACCCAAGCGGCGTCCCTCTTCTGTGTAAAGCGGATCAGACTTGGAGAGAATTTCCACGGGTTGGAAATCCATAGCCGGTGCCGGTTGAAGACTCCCCCCGGCGGAGAGTGAGGTCCTGGCTGCTTTTGTGAAACCGCCCAGACTCACTGCTTGCTTTCCAGTTCCGTTATCCATCTGAGCAGTCCCACCGCCCGCCACTCCGCTACCAAAGCCCGCGCTGGCGACCACCCCCTGAACGCCGTGGTCTCCGCCCGTCCCATCTCCTTTTCCGCCGCCTTCCGGAAGCGCAAAGGATCCCAACCTAGGTACGTCGTTAGCAGTGTCACCCTGCCCGCGGCCTGGCAGTCCATGAGGATCGCCAAATCCACCTGTCTGCACCGCTTCCAAAGGACGCTTGATGATTACCGGTTGCGCCGCTCCGCCAAACAGACCGGTATGCACTGAGCTCTGTCTGCTAGGCGGCTGACTGGGCGGGATTCTGATTGGTTGCGCTAAGGCGCGCTGCACAACGGACGAGGTGGAAACAGGGTGCGCGGCCTCGGGAACTCGGGCCTCCGCGACGGGGACAGCCATCAGTTTGGGAACCTCCGGAAGTTTCAGTTTAGCGGCAAGCACTGGAGCAACTAACCGGTGATGCGTTGAGATCAGTTCTTCCGGCGGTGTCAATTCAGGAAGCCAGACTGCCGCATAATTTTTGGGCCTTGCGTGCCACTCATTCGCAGGCAATTTGCAAAGGAATAACATCGCTCCAAGCATCAGTGCGTCGCAGAGCAGACCGCAGGCGAGCGCGCCACCACGACGCTTCCGGGATTCGAGAGAGATGTTGAGGCCGCTAAACATAGTAAAGGCAACTCAAACAGTCACACTGGCGCCTGCCCCCCGCAAGTTTCTTTAGGCTATCACAGAAATTGTGCACACGAAACCTTCCACCCCGATGGAAGGGGATAGGATGAGCAGCACGATAGGGGCCAACTTGGTGGAAAGATGAGCGCTTGGGTTTGTATCAGTTACAGTTTGACTGGAGGCGCCGCATTATCCTGGGATGTGTAAAACTTACAACGGCATGTAAGAATAGATCCATTTGGAGGCGGGTTAGTTTGAATTTCGTTAGACCTAAAGTTTGGGCTTGCGAAAGACAACACAGTAAATTTGGTGAAACGCACGCCGACTAGGCCAATGAAACGCAATAGTAAAAGATATCGCTCCAATCATTCATGGGTTGTCCCATCGACGATTTTACACTATATGTCGGCGCAATTTCCGCCCCCCTTGACTCGTCACCCCATGGGCGGTAGTCTGGCTGCAAATGGGTAGGTTCTCTATCCACACTTGAATCAACTTATGTATTGACTCACTCTGAAGGCAGGCGAATCCGTTTTTGGGCGATGCACTCACTGCCATGAACTTAACCTCCTATTCGGCAATCCAAAGCAGGAGGATATGGCTATTCTGTTTAATGCTGCTGACGAACAGCTTGATTCTTGTTGCCGATCTTGCAGGAAATTTTATATTTGGAATCCTTCCACTGCAATCATTGAGAATAGCCATCCAAACTGAAATCGCACAGCAATTACGGCGACGTTCTAAATGTAGGTTGCTGGTCAATCCTTCCCAATTTGACTTTTGACCTCATTAAGCGTAAGGTCAGCTTACTTGGCTTGTTAAGGGAACAGACTTATATGAGTAGACCCTTCCTCCACGCCCTCAAGGACTGCTTGCATGGCTTCTTATGGGAGGACTCTGGTCAAGGCACCATTGAATATCTCCTATTATTGGCCTTGATATGTCTTCTGGGGGTCTCTGCCTCTAATGCATTCTCCATCGCAATCAATAGCAGTGTGAACGTGGTGACAAGCAACCTGAAACATCATATGAACCATGGCAAGCACAAGGGTCAAGGACAGTAGTCGCCACTAAGAAAGTGGGTTGCTATTTAGGGCTTCTGGCGATACCTGCCTATACCACCAGAAGCCCAAAGCGGGCCAAGGAGGCTCACAGTGCCCGCTTGCGTCTGTCAGTTGCGCTAATTGATAGCGACTCTAATCCTTCAATTTCCGCAAGTCAAGGCTTCTGCAATCCCCCTTCCTTTTACTGGCCACACCCACGGCAGTAATCCGGCCCGAAATTGCGCTATCATCCCCGCTAAGGTCTGTAGTAAAGTCCTTTGCCTCGTCGAAATGGAACCAGTGCAGGGAATGAGAGTGTCTGGAGCCCTCGAAATGAAGCCACCGAAACATGGCGCTTCCCGAACTCCACAAGACTGGCAGGTTCCCAAACCCCTTCAGGATGTCGCCTCCATGCACGGATACAAAGTTACAGACCAGGAAGGCATTCTTGGATTGTATGACCATCCCACCAAGGGGACGCTAATAATGCATCACGATGGCTCGTGGCACCACACGTCCGCAAGTGGACAGATATCAGAAGGGGCTGACGCCGCCTCCTTGAGCGATCATCTCAGCAAGGCATGAAAATGACCGACTTGGAAACAGTAATACGGCTCCCGCTGCAACTGGTTTGACGGCGACGTGCGGTAATGCTGGAAATGCGTTTCACGGCCGTCACCAGACCAGATCAGGGTCGATCTCAAAGAGGTGGTCAATTAAAGTCCGCTGTGTTTTACTCACCCGGTTGCACTCAACGGAGGCAGGCGGATGAAAACGGGAATCCTTTTTGCCATCACGGCTCTTGTTGAGATTTTGGAAGAGAGGGGCCTGATTCGACAGGTGGAAGTATTGCAAAGGGTGAAGCTTATCCGTGACAGAAAGCCAAACTGAAAAGGTCTCTTCACGAATACAAGTAGCGAACGCCGCCACAACGGATGACACCGACTTCAACTCGCAGCTTTCATTAAGTCAGTTCGTTTTCTGTTTGTCATTTTTCTAGCCATCGCAACCAAAACTTTTCCATCTCCTTTGTCGAAGTTCTTGAAGGTGTCGATTAACCAACGCTCTTGTGAGCCAAGCTTTGCCGAAACCCTTGGGCTGATGGGCTGTGGCTTTCCTTTGCCCTCGAAAAATAGTTGGTACATTTCGACTTCTAGGGCAGCGGCCAATTTCTCCAAGGTTTCAAGACTCGGACTAGAGTGCCCATTTTCCAAGCGGGAGGTATAGCAGCGCAAGAGCCCCGTCCTCCTCTCGATGTCACCTTGGGAGAAACCTCTTGCTGCACGCAGTTCGCGGAGTCTGGTTCCAATGTTCATGGGAAAGAGATAGCAGAATTTAGCGGAGCCGACAAGGTTAAACACTACCAAGTTAAACACTACCAAGAGCTACTTCTTGAAACCCACAAACGCTCACAATCCGCAGCTTTCACAACGGGACCGCTAAGGTTCGGTGGCTAGTTCAAGCTCACTTTCCTTGGCCCATTCACGGGTAGCAAAATTAGTGCCGAGCTGAACCCAGTATGTGGTTTCACCGCCGGGGATTTCGCGGATTTCCTCCACCGTGAGAACTTCCCGTCTGCCGTTTATTCTGACACGGTCTTTTATTTTAAGCTTTGCCATTTGATATCCCAATTACCGCCCAAACTTACCAAGCATCTCTTCGATTGCCAAAGTCCGTCGAAATCAGGCGCAAGGGCAGTTCAGGATGACGCGTAGACCTCGTATTCAGTGCTTCAGTCTGCCTCCTCTGTTATGGGGGTTATCGCCGTCGCCTTTGTCAACACCCAACTTAAGAGGTGGCAATTTCGTCGTTCCAAGTAGTCCGCGGGGCGCAATGCCAAAGAGATATTTCTCAACTTCTGGCATTAGAGGTGGCCCGGGGGACTGGCTTTGACCCTGTTGGCCGCCATGATTTGGGTCGCCGCCACTCTGGTCGGGCACTAATTCTAGCAGGTCATTTTTCTTCTTGGGCACGTTATCCTCTCCAAGACAATCGCTGCATCTCGTGGTCTAAGTCAGCGGTTGCTTCGCGGCTGACACACTTTGCCAACCGGATGCTGGACGGTGGCTCAATGCACGACCTTTATACGCTCGATGGAATTGTCAGTCTGTTCATTTTGACTCGCAGATTAGGTCACCACTGCTCAGCACGACTAACGCGGTCGCATCGGGGTACGGCAGCTCCTCAGCCGGAAGATGGTGCCCATTTGAGATCATGTTCAAGGACTTGCGAGTGGCTAATTCCACCATGGACTTTTTCGATGCCAAACTCGCAGTATTAACTCGCAAGCACTTTGTAGGGTGAAAACCCATTGTACGTAAATTGTACGGAAGTGGGGAGTTTCCTGCTGTTGTAGCGTCTGTAGCGACAAGTAGAATCAATAAGTTGTAGGCTGAAAACACTGGACGGGGGTTCGACTCCCCCCGCCTCCACGTTTTATCTGATTTATTTTCAGTTATTTCCGCGGAGTCCAGATGGTCGCAAGGTCCAGGAACCCGAGTCTGCGACAGTTCTTTAGCCCACGAATACGATCTCTTGTTGATTCAGCTTTCGGTTCTGGTCTGAGGCCCTCTTGGGTCAGCGTCTGACTGTACAGATCTATTCGCTGCAAGAAGTCCAGCAAAGCCCGAGCGCGGCATCACGATTGGGGCCAACACCCTGTTGGTGATCACCGCGTCGAAATTTGATTCTCAACTTTCAGGCTGCCTGACGATAGTAATAGTTCAGCATTCCTCCCAACCGCTGGCGGCGCTGGGCCGTTCCCCTTCTATCCGGGTGAACTTCGTCCTCCGTAATAAGTTTACTGATATTGCCCTTCTTGATCTGAGTCCGGCGATTGGGTCATCCCCGCCGGAATTGTGGGCTGCTTTCCGGCAAACCTCCCCTCTAATTTGAGGATTTGTCAAAAACGAGCGCTCCTGCCAGACCCGCGAAACGAATCTCGATGATGGAACGCGAACCGTCATCATTCGTGTCGTAAACGACAGCGTTGCTTTCGTACTTGGTGTTGCGTTCTTCCCACCGGCCGTTGGTCGCCACCATTAAGCGTTTACGGTCAGCAATCGTCACCGTAGCTTCCGGACTATGCGTTTGCCAGGTGACTTCATAATTCCCTGCGGCGACTTGAGTGCCATTCAGCGTGGCCAGGTAAGCGAAATTCACTTTCCGTGAATTCTTGGCGAGCGCGGAAACGAAAACCATGAAAAACGCGGCTAAGACGAATACAACTTTCTTCCCAACTTCAGTTCGTGTCATTTACTTCTCTCCTTGTTGTTTTTAGAACTTACGCGTCCCGCCGAAACGGGACGCGTTTCGTTCATATATTCAGTTAAGCCTGGTGTTAGAAATAAATCTTTGCCCCCAGTTGTGCCACCCGGGAGCCTTGAGCCCCCAGGATGCGGCCGAAATTGATTGAGTTGGAATTTCCATTTGCTCCGCCGGAAATTTGGACTGGGTTAAATTGGGTGTGGTTAAAAGCGTTGAACAACTCAAAGCGCAGTTCCAAGCGGGTGGAATCCGTAATCGAAGTGTCCTTAGACAGTGAAATGTCGGTATTGTCTATCCCCGGCCCGTGGAAGAAATTTCGGCCCGCATTGCCCTGCGTGCCCAGAGCCTCCAGGGCGAAGGCGTTAGGGTTAAAGAAATAACTGTTCTGTGAACCGAGGCCGCGAAGCTGGTTAGCTACAGAACTGGTGCGCGGATTGAGAGTTTGCACCGGGCCAACCACGTTGGGGCGGTCAAAACATCCATAGAACGAGAAGGCCGCATCGCACTCGAAAGACCGGAATCCGCCGTCATATACCGAAATGGGAAACCCACTCTGGAAGGTTGTGATACCTGAAATCTTCCATCCCTCCACCAGACGAGCGGGCACGCGCGCGAAGGCGCCAAAGCGCCTAACGCTCGGAATATCGTAAACGTAATTGAGAACGAACCGATTCCTCGCGTCAAAGCCGGAGTCGCCGTAGTCATTTTGTCTGTTGAATGGGTCGCTGGCGCGCAATCCTGATCCGAAGTCTTCAAAGCTCGAACCGTTATCCAGCGAATGGCTGTAAGTATATGCGGCGCGGAACTGGAGACCCCGGGAGAGGTGTTTATCCAGAGATACCTGCAACGAGTTGTAATTCGAATTGACAAACGTCCCCTGCTGGCCGACCGAGCCGAATACCAGCACGCCGTTTGCGTTGGTCTGCGGATAGCGGAAACTCTGCGGCGCCGTCGCAAAGCTATTAAACGAATTGCATCCCGGCGTAGCGGCGCAAATGGGGTTGCCAAACTCCGAACCGGCGGGGTTCTGCTCGGAGACGCTGGTGAGTTTGTGCCCCACCAGACCCACGTAAGCGACGGAAAGTATCATCTGCCCCGGCAGCTCGCGCTCCACCGTCAGGTTGTAGTTTTCCGAGTAAGGCACGGAGAAATTTGGGTCGAAGACATTCAAACTAAATGGCTCGAATAAAGAGAAATTAACCGGACTTCCCGGCTTGGCGGGAGTGAAAGGGAATTTATTGGGAATCGCGTTGCCGGTGTTAATGTCAGCAAAAGGATTGATGAAGCTCGGCGAGCCGCCTTGATCTCCGATGCCCGCCGAACTGACCGAAAAGGGTGGCGCCTGCAAATTCTCCAGGGCCAGTTCTTCTTCAGTACGGTTGTAATAGATTCCATAGCCGCCATGGATGCTCGTCTTGCTCGAGCCTTTTGGACTCCACGCAAAACCGATCCGGGGTGCAAAGTGCCCGTATTTAGTGGTTACTCCGCCGGCGGAGTTGCAACCGGGATCACCTGGAAAAACCAGGCCCGCGGGCGCGGTGGGAAAGACAGTGGATTGCTCTCCCGGACGGAAACAGTTGACTGCGAGGCCTCCATTAAATTTATCCTGCAAAGGCGTGTCCACCTCCCAGCCCGTCCCGTAAGTCAGCGTCAGGTTTGGCCGGAACTTGAACTGATCCTGCGCATAGAGGTAGTAGGTCTTGGTTCGAGCATCAATGAACCCGCCACTGCTTTGGGAGTAGGAGTCGGGAATTCCCAGCAAGAAATCCGCACCAGGATCGCCGCTTGAGAACGTGCCCCCTCCCGCAAAGGTGAAGCTACCGTTGTTGTTAAAAAAGAATGGGTTCTCCACCTGCGACGGGCGAAAGTCAAAACCGAATTTCAGGGTGTGTCGGCCAACAATCTTGGAGAAGTTGTCGGTCAGTTGGTAAGTGTTCGATATTCTCGGCTGAGGGCCATCGACGCTAAAGCCCAAGCTGAAGAAACCGGTTAAATTGACAAAAGGGACTCCTGCGCCCTGCGGGTCCTGAGGGTTGATGCCCGTAAAACCGACGCTCGAAGGCAGCACGGGCGTAGTGGGGTTGACCGCGTGGAAATTGAAGCGGTTGTACCCCAAACGCACTTCATTCAGCGTGCTGCCGTTAAATGTGTGATTCCATGCCAGCGTATAGTGCTGCGCGTTTTGATTGTCGGTCTCCCCAAAACCGGGAAGGTCGCCGCCGAGGAAAGAAATCGGGTCCAGAGTCTTGTTCGGCTCGATAAACCAATACCCAAATATCGAATCCTTGTTGCTGAAATTGTGGTCGATGCGCGTAATATACTGATCAGTGGTTTGCGTTTCCGTAGGATTAAAAGAAAAAAGATTCGTTCCGGTGTTAGGCAGCGGCACGAATTTGTTGGTCAGGTTGACGGAGACGGGATTCAAATCCGCCGCCGGAATGTGGCCCGTGGGAAAGATGGTCGAGTAGGGGGTCCCGGCTTTGAAAGTCGTTCCGTTTTCGCCAACCAGGGGAAAGGGAGAAACCCCGCTCGAAGTCGCAAGATCAGAAAATATTCCGTTCCGTTGATCCTGAGTGAAGACCGTGGACGTGCCCGGCTGACCGGGTTGGGGGCGTCGGTTCCTCGTTCCCTGATAGGAAAAGAAGAAAAAAGTCTTGTCTTTCTTGATGGGACCGCCTACGGTGCCCCCGTACTGGTTTTGATGAAAGACGGTGGCATCGTTCCGGAAATAATTACGGGTGTTCAAGCTGGTGTCGCGGAAGAATTCAAATCCATCACCGTGAAATTTGTTGGTCCCTGATTTTGTCTCCGCGTTCAGGACGGCGCCTCCGTTCCTGCCGTACTCCGGATTGATGGTATTCGTGATCACGCGAACTTCCGCGATGGCGTCGGGACTGGGAATGATCAATGGGTTGTTCAGAGTCAGATCATTGGCATCCGTGCCGTTCACTAGATAACTGTTCGCCTGCGTGCGGCTGCCGCTGGTCGAAAAATTGGCATTCCCGGCGAAACGATCCGAGCCGGCGACCACTCCGGGAAGCGTAGTCTGGAGCGTCACCCAGTTTCGCCCGTTGAGCGGTAAGTCCGTTACCGAGCTGCTGGTCAGCGTGGCGCCCAGTTGCATGCTGGTGGTTTCAACCTGGGCGGTAGAGGCTTCAACATTCACCTGCTGCGAAACCTCGCCAAGCTCCATGACAATGGCCAGCACATAGGTCTGGTTCAAGTTAAGATGGATGTTCTTGGCGTGAGACGTTTTGAAGCCGGCACGCTCCGCCGAGACGGTGTAGGCGGCAGGAGCGACCAGTTGGAGAAACTCGTAGCTTCCATCCGAAGCGCTGGTAACCGTCGTGGAAATGCCGGTGTCAACGTTGGTGGCCGTTACCTTCATCCCTGCCATCAAGGCGCCGGACGGGTCAGAAATTGTCCCCCGGATTTTGCCGTAAAGTTCATCGGCCAGGGCCAAATTAGCCGAGAACAGGAAAATTAGACTTCCAAGAATTGATATTTTCAAAACTTGCATTTTGTGCATTCAGCCTCCCGTTTTTGTTTTCCCGTCAACCCGACATAACTAGAAAATCCGCCCCAGCTCCTAACCACCCGAGCGGGCAGTTCAATGTCCGGAAGAGCCTTTCTTCGACATGTTGCCGTCGCCTTTTACTATGGTGCGTTGATGCAAGGCGGTTACATCTTCCGCCTTCACTGTAGCCATACCGCGCTCCGCGTCAGAATATTCCTGAAAAGTTTGCGGAATGAGCTTTGGGAATAAAATAGGAGCAAAAGCAGTCTTGCTCTTTTGGCGTTTACTAGATTTAAGCGGGCGCTCTCAAGCAGGGTGTCTTGGGCAGTTGGCGATCCACGTTTCAAGGGTCAAGTGTTTAGATTCCCACTGCGTGCCGCTTAAGTGAAACGGGGGCAAGCCATCGGTACGCCGATTTGATGCGAAAACGAGGCCAGCCCCTGATTGCGCATTTCTGTCATACGGACTTTCGCTCAAGGGTAGAGACACCGACGGTTAGCTGCGAGTGAAGCTTCGCCTCAGTGGCCGCCGGTTCCCTTTGGTTCTTCGGTCCCCGGTAGCTCAGCGGCAGGCCTGCTTGGCCAGCATTCAGCGTTTGCACTGCGTAGCCCGCGGCGGTTTGGACCAGGGTTAATTGGCTAAGCGACGGATCCCAGCCCACCTTGTCGCTTTGTCGTCGAACCTTTTGGACTCCCCAGGAATAATCCAACTGAAGTCAGAGTCGTATTGGATGGAAATTAGGCGCGAACCAAATATTAGGGGGTCCGCATGAACACAAGCCAGACAATAGACCGAACCAGAACCAATCAAACATCTCAGCGGGGTGCGGGCGGCAATCATGTCTAAGCTGAAACACGTTCCACCTGCCTTCGAGTTTGAATCGGACCGGCTCGCACTCAAAATCGACGAAGCAGTTCCATCCGATCCCGGAACAATTGAAATGCGAGTTGACAGAATCATGGCCCTCATCCGACAGACCGCGTGCTGCGACGGCCTCGACCAAATTGAACTTGCTCTTGAGGAGGCACTGGCCAATGCCATCATTCATGGCAACGGGGGAGCTTCAACGAAAGCGGTACGCGTTTGTGTGGCTGTCCGCGAAGATTGTGAGATCTTTATCGCGGTTAAGGATGCGGGCTCGGGGTTTCAACCCGATGCGCTCCCTGATCCGACGGCGGCGAAAAACCTGCTCGCAGGCCATGGGAGAGGTATTTTCATCATGAAGCAACTCATGGAAGAGGTCAGGTTCGAGTTCGACGACGGGACTACAGTCTATATGCGGAAGCGGGGGAGAACGTGAGAATCAAACCTGCTCCAGATGCGGTCGCACTGGCCCCCGCTGCGATTCAAGGCAGCGATCCAAGCCCTTCTCGACCCAAAGATCCCGGAACTAACTCTCCGGCCCGGTCTTTTGGGATGTCTTGAATTTCAATTCGCGATAGGTTTTTATTACGAACGTTTTGAAACTAGCCGGGAATATTTTCCCTCTCACAACAGTCTTGTTCGCTGGGACGGCAAAACTTTTTGCTCTCGTGAGGAGCGACGAAAACTTGATCCGTCCGATTCTGACATTCCTAAGGGAGGGTATCGTGAAAGATTTGTTGAATGATTTGAAGGGTCCGGCGAACCGGCGCTCATTCATAAAAAAAGGATTAGCCGCAGCGGGCACGGCCACGGTGGGTGGGGGACTGCTAAGCACGGGGTTGTCGGTGTTCGGCCGCGCGGAGGAAAGGAACGGCCCTGCGATCACAGCAGGGGACATCGCCATTCTGAGGTTTCTGAATGCCTTGGAGCAAGTCGAGGCCGATCTGTGGCAGCAGTACTCGGAACTGGGAGGAACCCAGGATAACGAAGTTTCTGGAGCCAAAGGGGGGAACGCGCTCTACACCGCAGCCCTTCAGATTCTCGACGGCGATATGGCCCAGTACATCCACGATAACACCGACGATGAGAACAGCCACGCGGCCTTCCTGGCCAATTACCTTGAATCGAAAGGCGCGAAGCCCGTCAATCTCGACCGTTTTCGCACCCTAAAGAGCAGCAAAGCAGATGGGGCCCGGCAAATTGGACGGCTCACCAACCTCACGCAGCTCACCATCGACACCAGTTTTTGGTCTCGCTACCGCAGCATCACCAACCCCGATTTCGATCCCACTGCCCCGTTCGTACAGGCAGTCCCGAGTTTGAATGTTGGACAGCACACCGCGATTCCCAGGAGCAATGACGACACGGCCGGAAGCGACCTCAGCAACCCGCCGGCGAGCATCTCCAACCACCTCCAGGCGATTGCCTTCACAGCGGGTTTTCATTTTGCATTTATCGAGCAAGGCGGTACCAGCCTCTACCCGGCGCTGGCGCAGAAAGTAAGCAACCTGGAGGTCTTGCGAATCCTGCTGAGCATTGGACCCAGTGAGACCATGCACTTTCAGACTTGGCAGGACAAGGCAGGCAACGCGCTTCCGTTAACCGACTTCGATAAAATCAATAAATCCTCGGTTACATTTACGGCCCTTTCAGCCGCACAAGGGGAGACGGATCCGGAGTCCCTTAATGGCGACACATTGCAGGCCAACCTGATCATGCCCGAGCCAACCCAGTTCCTTGATTCACAGTTCGGGCCCGTGGCCATCATACGCCCCACTTCTACTGAAGAGGCAGGTGCGGTCGCCTCTTTCCAGAGCTTCGTTTCGGACGGGCTATTTATCGGTCAGCCGAAAGAGTTCTTTCAACTGTTCCTTGGGCTGGCTGCGGAAGCGGATGCAGCCACACGCGAGTTGTAATCCACACGCGGTTGAGCGGGGGCACAAACCTAACGCGCCCCCGCTCGGCCAAACGCAGTCATTGACGCTGCCGAACGGCTAGAACCACAGGGGGACAATGCGAAGCCCCCACTGTAGGACGGGCTTGGATTGACAGGATTGCGGGGAGAAATGCATATTTCCCGGGCTACGCCTTGCACCTCCACAGGCAATCCTGTTGATTCAATTTTTGAAAATCCGAATATAAAAAAGGAGGTTTCTCAATGGAAGGATTGTTTCAACCCACACATCTAATTCTCATCTTGGCGATTGCACTGGTCGTCTTCGGACCCAAGAAACTACCGGAACTCGGTCAAGGACTTGGGAAAGGCATTCGCGGTTTCAAGGATGCTCTGCGGGGAATCGGCGAGGAATCCGACGGACCTGCCGCGAAGACGGAGAAAGAAAGTTAACCAACGCGCTCAGAAACTTGAATCGGTGGACACCCCGCAAGGCCTGAACCGGCGGTGAATCCCGCGGCCCAGGCTTACATTGAACCATGAGCTGACCGACTTCGTTCGGGAGCTCATCCCATTATCCGGGGAAAACTAATCGAGACGATTGAAAATGGCCACGACTATAAGCAAGCCGCCCATTGCGGCACTATCAATAGATTCGATAAAAGAGCGACTTCCCGGCAAGCAGGTGGCATTCCTCGAGCACCTCGAGGAATTGCGGCAGCGTTTGTTGAGGTCGATGGTTGCTCTCCTGATTGGTTTCGGAGTCTGCTTTTATTTCTCCAACCACATTTACAATTTCCTCGCTCGTCCGCTCACCAATGCGCTGCATCAGCTCGGGGTATCCGATAAATTGGTCTACACGAACCCAGTCGACCCGTTTAACCTCTATATCAAACTGGCATTGCTTGGCGGTGTGTTTCTGGCCTCACCCTACATCCTCTGGCAGCTCTGGCTGTTTATTTCTCCCGGGCTCTACCGGCATGAGAAGAGATACGTGTGGCCGTTCGTCTTTCTCGCCAGCACGCTGTTTGCGGGGGGTGGATACTTTGCCTACGGCGTGGCGCTCCCCGCGGGTCTCAAGTTCCTGGTCGGCTACGGCAAGCAGTTCACCGCGATGGTCACTATCAATGAGTACTGGGACCTGGCGACGTCAGCGATTGTCGCGGTTGGCTTGGCGTTTGAGTTGCCCGCCGTACTTCTTCTACTCTCCATCTTTGGGATAGTCACCCCACACTTCCTCTGGAAGCAAATGCGTTATGCGGTCTTGCTCACAGCTGTGGTTTCGGCCGCCATTGTACCAACCAACGACATGCTCTCGATTTTCATCGTCTGGATTCCGTTGGTTGGACTCTATGTTCTGAGCATTGGACTGTCCTGGCTGGTACAGATCAAGAGGCGGCGCGCTGCAAAGCGGGCTCAGGCAGGGGCGCTATAAGAGGACGCCCGTTCGGCTGAAGGACGCCTAGACCTGGCGCCCCGGTATAGGTCAACCAGATGAGGCATCGCGGCGGCTTCAAAGTCCTCGACGCGATTTTTCGGACGAAAGAACAACGCTGACTCCAGCATCCTCGCAAAGGTTCGGAGAGAGAGACTATTCCTGCCGTCTCTCCCCCGACATGGCCCAGAGACTACTACATCTTGTCATCCTTCATCTTATCGTCTTTCATTTTGTCGCCTTTCATCTTGTTTTTCTTTTGCTTCTTGGTCTTCTTCTTTCCCATATTGTCGCCGGCCATTTTGTCGTCTTTCATTTTATCGTCCTTCATCTTGTCGTCACTTTGCATTTTGTCGTCCTGGGGGTGCGCCAGGGCAACCGTTGTCACCCGGTTCGCGAGCCCCATGAACATCGCCATGGCCATCACCAGAATTGCAATTCGTTTCTTCATCGTTTTATCTCCTTTTTTTTAGTTTTGAATCTTACAGCTAAAGTCCGAAGTTCCGGTCGGAGTCGAACTCCGCGCCCCTCGGTGACCAGCGTACAGCCACAGGGTGCTTCGGTCTCATCTCCAACCGCCTCACTCGATTTCTCCCCCGTCAGGACCTGGCTTGTGGAGCTTCAAATGCCATTCATCTCCGTAATACCAATACCTGCGACAGATATTCCCGGAAAGATCGAAAATTATATTTATGGGCGCGAGTTTGGGGGGTTTGGTTTGAAACGGTAGTCCCTTGGTTCCACTTAAGCGCGAATATCACTGTCAACAGCACCGTCGCAGTGGAAACTCAGTCGCTCGCCTTCCGGGAGAATGCGCGTGGATTCTTAAAGCCAATTAAGGAACTGAAATCCTCTTCCGGCCATGCGAGTCTGTCCGCAAGATAGAAATTCCACCCTCCGGGGAATAAAACCCACCTGCAATTGGTATTAGACGTTTGAGCACCGAGCCGGGCCACGATTTGGCAATGGTCCGGTTTTATTTTGTGGTCAAAAGATAGCAATCCGCATCCGTGCAGAAGGAGGTTTCCGAAAAGACAAGCATGGCTTAACTCAACGCCAGTCCCCTCGGGTAGTCCGACGCAATTGTCTCCGAGGCGCAAGCCTTAAGTTACAACTCAAAATCCCAAAGGAGAAACTATGAAATTTCGAGCAGCATTCGTATCTATATCCCGCGTCGCGCGAGGCAGTCGGCGGCGGTCATTGATCCTTATGGCGGCCCTGGCGATGGTTGCGGCGGGACGCACCCCGGCCTGGAGCCAAAATGCTCCGGACATCATCTGGCTGGAGAGCAACAGCACGGCCGGCAATTCCATTCTCACCTTCAAGAATGATGGCACCGGAACTCCCACTTTCCTGGGGAGCACGCCCACCGGAGGAATCGGCGTGTTCGACAAGACGTTCGCTCTCGGTCCATTCGATTCCGACCAAAACTTGATAGTGAATCCTCAGGGCACACTGCTTTTTGCCGTAAATTCGGGCTCCAATTCCATTTCGGTTTTCCACATCACGCCTGACGGCCTGCAAGCCGCGAGCGGCTCGCCCTTTCCCTCGGGGGGGAGCGATCCGGTTAGCCTTGGCTTGAAGGACGATGTTCTGGTGGTCGTTAATAAGGATCAGGACCCAGCACAAAATGGAAATCTGACTCTGCCCAACTACACCACCTTCCGCGTTTGGCCGAATGGCCAACTGACCGCCATCGACCACTCCACGGTGCCAGTGGCCTACGGCACTTCCCCGTCGCAGGCGCTGATTGCCTCTCATGGGTCGGTCGTTTTTGGAGCCGACTTTCTCGGCGGATTGCTCCAGTCTTTCGCCCTCGGTGCAGACGGCCGCTTGAATCAAAACCCGCCTCAGGGACTGCCAGACTCAGTGTTCAACGGGCAAGCAGCTCCGCACCTCCCATTGGGATTACGGACCCATCCGGACGCTCCAATTCTCTACGTTGATATCACGCCCATCAGCCAAGTGGCGGTCTACCATTTCGACGGAAAAGGGCAGCTGTCCTTTGTCCGGGCGGTTTCTGATTCCGGAAAGGCACCATGCTGGGCCGTGGTCAATCATGTGGGAACCCGGCTGTACGCCACCAACACCGGTGATAATTCGGTGTCGGTTTACGATTTGACGGACCCCCTGAATCCCGAGGAGATACAGCACTTCGTGATGGACGACACTACGGGTCAGGTATTTTCCACGGTGATTGACAGCACTGACCAGTGGCTTTACGTTTCCAGCGAACAGGGCAGCGCCAATTCAACTCCCGCCGGCAACGCCTTCCACGCTCTAAAGGTGAATACGGATGGGACGCTGACCGAACCATTCTCCCCCGCTGTTCTTCCCATTGGCGGGGCAGTGCCGGTCCGAGCGCAGGGAATCACGGTAGTTGGAGCAAGCTAGAAGTCTTCAGAGTCTGGGCGTCAAGCTTGAGACGCCCAGACTCTGTGTTTCGTGGATCGCATCGAATGAGAGCTGGCCCTCTCCAATATTAGAAATACATTTTAAATAAAAGGCATGCGTGGGCGGTGTAACAAGTTACAGGATCAGAATTAACTACGTCCGGAGTTGTGGCGAGCGACAGGCAAATTTGCCTAAGCTTCAGCACCAACTTGAGAGCAGCCTTCGACCTCCTGTCGCCCGCTGGTCTGGTCGCCTCCAAACCCCCCGAGTGCTGGGAAGTCAACCAGCCGGCCGAACTGGCGAAGGTCTTTCGGACGCTGAATGCGATCCAGAAAGATTTCAACGATGCGCAGTCCGGCAGGAAGAAGGAATTGCTTGCTGACCTGATCGTTCTGGGCGGCTGCGTAGCCGTTGAGGAAGCTATAAAAAGGGCGGGACACGATGTGAAGGTTCCCTTCGTACCGGGGTGCACGGATGCTTCGCAACAGCAGACCGATGTGAAAACATTCGCCGGACTGGAGCCGACCGTAGACGGGTTCCGCAATTACCTCCGTAGGGGAACCCAAATACCGGCGCCTTACCTTCTGGTGGATCGGGCTCACTTGCTGACGCTGACTGCCCCCGAGATGACGGTTTTCGTCGGCGGCATGCGCGCCCGGAGGGCTAACTTCGGGCGGTCCAAACGCGGCATTTTCACCAACCGACCCGAGATGCTAACGAATGATTTCTTCGTCAACCTGCTCGACATGAACACGAAATAGCAGCCATCCTCTACACCCGACCTCGTGTTTGAGGGGCGAGATCGGGCGACGGGCGAAATCAAGTGGACCGGCGTCCGTGTCGACCTTGTTTTCGGTTCGGACTCCCAGCTCCGGGCAATCGCGGAAGTCTATGCAGCGGAATCATCAGGCCTTGGGCAACCGCCTCATCAGGGGGGACGAGTCTGGCGCGAATAGCGCAGCAGCGACTCAGTGCCGCCAGCAGTTGGGCGGAATGCTGAATAACTATTATCGCCAGATAGCTTGAAGATCGAGGAGCAAACTCCGCCAGCATTGTTACACCGAGGCGTCGGCCCCAATCGTGGTACCGCGTTTAGCCGTACCTCGGCCAATTAGGTGGATGGATCCGTGCAGCCAAGAGAGGACTCTGGAGACCCTCTGCCAAGACCCAACCATTGAATCATCAAGAGGTCGCACTCTTGGGCAAACGCCCAGTCGTTAATTTGAGTTTTTGGACCTTACGAGGTCCGTGTACCCGCCGCGTACCTCGAACAGGCGGCTCTGCCGTTTTTATCGATGCTGCGATTTCGAAAAATCGATAAGTTACGCAGAATGAAAGGGGGTGGGCAGTTCGACTCCCCCGCCTCCAATCATACAAGTCTTGTATTATCAGCATGATACTGATTATTTCTCCGAGGCACTACCCTTCTCGCTTTTGCTTCTACCAGTCTTGCCTTGAGGGAAAATGATCTCGCCGCTCCTTGGATAGTCTGGATCAATACTGGGTCGACCGCTTCTGCGCCCAGCGAGCGGGACAGGCGGGGTGCATCTAATTAGGCAATTATCCTGGTTTGGGATGCTTCAGGTCTATTTTGGATTTGGGGCTGCCGCGCCGTGTTCTTTGGCGTAGGCGACAAGGGCGACGAAGCGCGGGTCGCCGTGGAGGGACTTAAGGTCGTCGTCACTTTCCATGCCGAGCGCGCCGGAGGGAGACAGCCCATGGTCGAGTGCCTGTCGCAAAAGAGACAGCGCCTCCGGGCGATTTCCTCGACGCGCCGCGATGCAGCCGAGGCTATAGACAGTAGTAGCCGTTGAGGGATTCTCCGGTCCCAGAACGCGGCGCTTGATATCGAGCGAGTCTCGCAATATTTTCTCAGCTTCGGCGTAGCGACCTTCGCCGGACAGATCAAACGCCAAGTTCCGCATCGACCTTAGCGTGCCCGGATGCTCCGGCCCCAGGAGACGGCGGCTGAGGTCAAGCGTTTGCCGATTCAGCTTCTCCGCTTCGGCGTAGCGACCTTCTCTCGACAGAAGAGTCGCCAAGTTGTCTATGGACTTTAGCGTCTCCGGATGTTCGGGCCCCAGGACTCGGCGCTGGATTTCGAGCGTTTGCCGGCGCAACTTTTCCGCTTCGGCGTACTGGCCCAAGTCCATCAGATCCAGCGCCAAGTTGTTCATTGAATTTAGCGTGTCCGGATGCTCCGGCCCCAGGACGTTGCGGCGGATGTCGAGCGTTTCGCGATTCAACTTCTCCGCTTCGGCGTAGCGGCCTTCGTGCCACAGAGTATTTCCCAAATTGTTCATCGAATTTATTGTGCCCGGATCCTCCGGCCCCAGGACGCGGCGCTGGAGTTCGAGTGTTTCTCGTTCCAACTTCTCCGCTTCCGCGTAGCGGCCCGAATCATCCAGATCGAGCGCCAGGATATTCATGGCACCCAGCGTTTCCTGATGCTCCGGCCCCAGGACCCGGCGGGAGATCTCGAGCGACTCCCGGCTCAACTTCTCCGATTCGGCGTAGTGGCCTTCCATCCATAGAGTACCGGCCAAGTCGTTCCTGGACGATAGTGTCTCCTGATTTTCCGGCCCGAGGACCCGACGGCGAATTTCGACGGAGCGCTCCAATAGCGGCTGGGCGCGGGCATAAAGTCCGAGGTCGCTGTACACGGTCCCCATAACCTGCATCATCTGCGCCTGAGCTTCCGGATCTTTCGCGAGGCCGGTTCCAATGTCCTTCGACGCTTTGTCGAGAATTTCACGGGCGGTAATGGTATTGCCGCGCGCTTCGCTGGGATCCGACACGTTGAACATACCCGTCATGAAGTTCGTGATACGGGCAGCGCGATCCCGTTCGCGGTTCGCCCGGTCACGCTCACGCGTAGTGCGGCGCAACTGGTCGCCCTGAACGGCCACAAAGGCGGCAAGGAGCATCACCAACCCCATGGCGGCAGCCGCTGCGATGCGGTGACGGCGGACGTATCTTCGCAGGCGATACCCCGTGCTTGCGGGGCGCGCCACCACCGGCTCATGATTGATATACCGGGTGATGTCAGCCGCCAGGTCCGAGGGCGCTCCGTAGCGCCGGGTCCGGTCTCTTTCGAGCGCCTTCATGGTGATCCAGTCCAAATCACCGCTAAGCAGACTCGCAAGCTGCCGGGGCTGCACGCCCCGCATTTCCGCGTTGGAAGCCGATGACTTCTTCTCCAGTCCGATTTTCGTGCTGGGCCGCGGCGGTTCATCTTCGCGCACTTGGCGCAGGACTTCGTTCACCCCTTTTTTGGGATCAAACGGCAATGAGCCGGTCAGCAGGACGTAGAGCACCACGCCCAGCGAGTACACATCCGTGCGCGTATCCACGTCCTGTACGCTCGGATCCGCCTGCTCCGGGCTCATGTACCCGGGCGTGCCTACAAAGGATCCCACCCGCGTTAACATCGTTTCATCGTCAGTCTGGAGCTTGGTTGCTTTGGCCAGTCCGAAGTCAATGAGGCGGGGCACGGGCTTGCCGTCCACCTCCGTCACCAGGATGTTCGGCGGTTTCAGGTCGCGATGAATAATGGCTTTCAGGTGCGCGTGCTGCACCCCTTCGCACACCTTGATGATCAGCTCGAGCCGTTCCCGAATGCTCAGGCGTTTCTGGTCGCAATATTCGGTGATGGGAACGCCCGGTACGTACTCCATTACGAAGTACGGTTGGCCGTCGGGTGTGGAGCCGGCGTCAAACACTTTGGCAATCGAAGGATGGTCCATGATGGCCAGCGATTGCCGCTCCGACTGGAAGCGCTTGAGCATCCCTTCGTCGTACATGCCGACCTTGATGAGTTTTAATGCCACCTGCCGCCGCACAGGAGCAGTCTGCTCCGCCAGCCACACTCTGCCCATGCCGCCTTCGCCGAGCTTCTGAAGCAGCCGATACGGCCCCAGGGATTTTGGTTCTACAGGCGTGAGGCCGGCCGCAGAGCCGTCGGAGGGAGAGGGCGAAGCCAATCCCGAAGTTTCGAGAGTTCCTGCGGCGAGAGGATTCTGCAACGCCGCATCAGCCAGGCGGGCCTGTTCCTGGGCCAGGCCTTTGGCTGCAACCTCCATGGCAGGCGCTTCCAGGAAGTCATCGTCTTTCTCGTATTGTGCCAGGAGCGATTCCACGGCCCGGCTCAGGGCTTCATCCCCACCACAGGCTAGCTCCAAGAAGGCAGCCCTCCGGCTCTTTTCCTCCTTCAGAGCGGCATAGCATAAGCCCTCGATTTTCTGCCAACGCTCAGGCTCCATCCCATTTCTCTCCACTCAGCTCGCAGCGCAGCCAACTCTTGGCCATCTTCCAATCGCGCAGCACGGTGTCGCTGGAAATCTTCATCACCTCAGCCGTTTCCTCCATATTGAGGCCGCCGAAAAAGTGCAGTTCCACCACCTGGCTTTTGCGTGGATCCACTTTAGACAAACCCTTGAGCGCCTCATCCAAGGCGGCAAAGTCCACGCCTGGCACGTCTCCCGCGTCTAAAGCCTCGTCCAACCGGAGCGGCTGGACCTCCCCGCCCCGCTTCAAGGCCTGGCGGGACCGGGCCCAATCCGCCAGAATCCGGCGCATCGCCTGGGCGCACACGGCAAAAAAATGAATTCGATTTTGAAAATTGGTGTGCGCGGCGTCCACCAGACGCAGATAAGCTTCATTTACCAGCGCAGTGGTCTGGAGCATATGGCCGGGCGATTCGCGAGCCATGTACTGCCGCGCCATCCGGTGCAGCTCGTCGTAGACGATGGGCATAAGTTTTTCAAGCGCGCTCTCGTCTCCGTCGTTCCAGGCCCGCAGAAGTTGCGAAACTTCGCTGGCGGAAGTTCCTGCCATGAAAACCCCTCTGTGGCTTTGCCTTTAGTGAGCAGGTTAACACGTTAACTCCAAATCTATTTCATGAATTTATTCAACGCCTGGATTTGAATTCCTCAGTCCTCCGGCTCGCCTGGCGAAATATTTTTTCTGGTCTTGCGGTTTTTCCTCCGCCGTTTACGCTTAACCCAGTAGGGGAAGGAATAGGGTTGACCCTGAATCAAAACCGAATAGAAGAGGGCGTCCAGGCGCGCAGCAGAATCCGGCCCTAATTCGATCTCAATAGGAGGAGTTATGTCACGATTTAAGCTAAGCATCGCATGTCTGGCCATGGTGTTGATTATGGCGTCGCAGGCTTTCGCCGCTACCCCTACCATCAGTTCCATCTCGCCCACCGCCATTCCTGCCGGGTATCCGAGCTTCACCCTTACGGTGAATGGAGCCAACTTCGCCCCGCCGGTGGCAGTGTACTGGAACGCCTCGCCATTGGCGCTCACCTACGCGAGTGCAACGCAATTGAGGGCGATGGTCCCGAATACGTTGTTCACCACTTCGGGCTCTGTCGCCATCTCCGTGATTTGCGCCGGGGTGAAATCGAATGCCGTCGGGTTTGCGATACTTCCTCCTCCAGCGACTCCATCCACTTCCACGGCCCCTTCGTCGGGCTCCGGGACGACCACAACCGCCGCCGGCCCACTTGCGATTTCAAGCACTTCCATACCGGGCGGCTTCGCGGGGACAGCTTACAGCGCGAGCCTCGCGGCGTCTGGTGGAACTGGGCCTTACACGTGGTCGGTGAGCAGCGGAGCGCTGCCTCCCGGTCTGGCGCTCTCGGCTGCCGGGACGATTTCCGGAACCCCCACCACGAGCGGAACTTATTCGTTTGTAGGCACGGTGAAAGACTCAGTTTCCCAGTCGGCCACCTACACCTATTCGACCTCGATTGCTACTGCAACCACAACCAGTGTGGCTAGCGGTTCGGCGAGCGGCTCGCCGACCGGTTCAACGACCCCTTCGACGAGCACTGCGGCGCCACCACCTGCGACCAGCACGGCGACGTCAACTTCAACGCCGCCTCCGACGACCACCACTGCGACGACTACCGTGGCTACCACCCCAGTGGCGATTTCGACCTCGTCAATCCCCACTGGCACGACCGGGACAGGATACGGCGTGGCCCTGACGGCGTTAGGTGGGACCTCCCCTTATTCGTGGGCCGTCGTCTCGGGAGCCCTTCCTGCCGGCCTGACGCTCTCGACTTCCGGAATGATTTTCGGAACTCCCACCACAAGCGGCTCCTATACATTCACCGCCCAAGTGAAAGACTCGACTTCACACTTGGCCACCTACACCTATTCGATCTCGATTGCGACTGGAACCACTTCGACGGCCACTACGACAACCACTACGACGGCCACTCCAACAAGCACTTCGACCACAACTCCGACGACCACTGCGATGGCCTCAGGGTCATCTGCGCTTACAATCTCGACGAATTCTCTTGCGAGTGGGATTGTGGGGACAGCGTACAGTGCGACTCTGGCGGCGACAGGTGGAACCTCACCCTATACGTGGTCTGTGATCATCGGCGGTCCAAGCGGCGCTCCGAGCAGCGGCGGGGCGCTGCCTCCCGGCCTCACCATGTCTTCGAGCGGGGTTATTTCCGGAACTGTGACCACGGCCGGCACTTATTCGTTTACTGCCCAAGTGAAAGACTCAACTAACAGCTTGGCCACCGCTACTTATACATTCTCGTTTAATTAAGCAACGGGGCGCTGCTTCCCGGCCTGACGCTCTCCACGGCCGGGAGGTATCCACGGACTTCGATTACGAGTGGTTACCGCAATATCCGAGCAGATTAGGGGCTTGATCAGCTTCCAATTACTTTCCAAAGCGAGGATAGATGTTGAAATCTTGGAGGCAGGTTTTCAAATTGAAGCGCCGCGAGACTCGCCGCGGGGTGCGAGTTCCACTTGAAATGCTCTTGAATTTTCGTCGGACGGAACAGCCTGCCTGGTGCCAGGGGGTGGCGGCGAACATCAGTTCCGGTGGCGCCCTCTTTTATGCAGACTAAGTCATAGATGTTCACACCCCGCTTCGCATGAACTACTCTCTCCCAGCTTCCATCGCGGGAGGGGCCGGGCTCGAAGTTCCTTGTAAGGCCGAAGTCATACGTGTGGAAACATCAGCGACCGAAGACGGCACGTTTCTTTTCGCTGCAAAGATACTGGACGACAACACAGCAACGCGGTAAGACCTTGAGCGGGATGAACGCCTGCCTGGCGATTCAACGATCAATGCACGGCGACGCGAAAAGTTAAATCGGGCTTTGCCCATGCGATTCCGGTTCAACCGATATCGGCCCTCCCCACCAAGCCGGCACCATGCCTGAATCAGAGTATCGATCTCTGGTCTCACCCTGATTTCTCTCAATTCGTATATGAGCAATTGGGCACACCCATGTGAGCAATTTGGAACTTACATTTGGAGTCCACTGTTTATATTTGTAATAGGGGCTCTGTTTAATCAGATCTGTTTCCTTCGGCCACCGAGCGCTGAGGGTGCTGTTTCGCTTGGATTTACGCGACCCGAATAGACGCTAAGAGCGTGTGAAGTATCTCATGAAATCCTGGAAATCCGTGGCAACGCCAAACCGTTTCGCCTGGGATTTGTCGTATCCGTCAGCTCGGCCCATATTTCGACGGGCACTTTTGTTGCTCATCCTAGCTCTTTCACCTCTCTTAATCTCCACGCGCGCCCTGGGTCAGAATAAGGAGGGCGCACAAAACCTGTTTGATACGAGTATCGAAGACTTGATGGCGATCGAAATAGATTCCGTCTACGGCGCCTCCGGGTTCAAGCAGAAGGTAACGGAGGCCCCTGCCTCCGTCACGATCATTACTTCTGATGAAATCCAAAAACAT
>DATGFN010000049.1:0-52736 GCA_035308965.1 Terriglobia bacterium
AAGGATGAAGTGGCACAACTGGAAGCGCAGAACAAGAACACCCCGCCCAAGTCGCGAAGCAAAGGGAAGGCGGCGATGACGTTGACCTGGATGGCATATAACCGGCGGGTGGACGTAGTGCTGCAACCGCTGGGAATGAGGTCGTCGAAATACTATCCCCACGCCGCGGCGGATTCGTCGATCCTGTGGCAGAGAGCCAAGCCCAGCTGGAAAGTGGTGAGCAAGAACCAGTAAGGCTGAACAAAAATCAAGCTGTCGAATCCGAAGCCACGGTGGCATTCACTGTCACCGTGGCTTCTTTGTTTTTGGGTGAAATCAGTGGAAGTGAGAAAGAGTACAGAGACTTTTTGTCAGCGCGCGCGGATTCGAACCGCGGACCTTCCCGCCCGAGTCGGGACGCGCTAGGGTGGGGAAGGATGAGCGGATGGATTGCTTTTGAGATTGGTCGGGGCGCGCGGATTCGAACCGCGGACCTTCCCGCCCGAGTCGGGACGCGCTAAGGTGGGGGTGGATGAAGGGATGGATTGTTTTTGAAATTGGTCGGGGCGCGCGGATTCGAACCGCAAACCTTCCCGACCGAGTCGGGACGCGCTAGGGTGGGATGGATGAGCGGATGGATTGTTTTTGAGATTGGTCGGGGCGCGCGGATTCGAACCGCGGACCTCTTGCGCCCAAGGCAAGCGCGCTACCAGGCTGCGCCACGCCCCGACACTTTACAACACGTGTTATTTAATTCTGCCAAGCTTCTGTAATTGTGTCCAGCTTGAACCATGAGAAGCCGCCGGCTCATTTTCATCCCGACTTACGTCTAAACCGTCTTGCGAACTTGAATCGACTTAATGCAAACTGTATGGCGGAAGTGCATGTGGGCTGGTGTCCGCCTGGGACTTCAAATCCTACGGGTCTGCCTTTGGTGGACCGGTCGGTTCGATTCCGACTCACTTCCGCCAATTCCTGTTTAACCCAGAGCCATGAGTCGGACAAGAAAACTCAAGCCGTTCCGAGCCGCCAAGGAAGTGAAACGCCGCGCCCGATTGCTGATTGGCGCGCCCCCACCCGTTCGGCGCGAAGAAAGTCCAAAGGTCAAGCCGAGCAAACACAAGAAGCGCGAACTGCTGGAAGAAAACGAATAGGTGCGAGGTGATTCAAAAGGCTTGACCCAAGCCTAGCTCTTCGAGCCTCAGCCTGGCTTGAACTCCGGAATATGCTCGCCTTTTCGAAAAAGCTCAGCGGGCTTGGCCGAGTAATGTTGGGCAAGTGATTTTCTAATTGCCAACATGTCGGACTTGTTGAACCCATCGCCGGAAATTTCCACCCGGCCATCGGGAGCAATCAGGAACAAAGAGGGAACGTGGGTGAGCCCGTAGGCTTGCGATATTTCGTAGGGATCTTCGTCCAGCAAGAGAGGAAATGTCACGCCCCAGTCGCGCGCGAATTGGCGGGTCTGTTCCGCATTATCCTGGGATATTCCCCAAATCTGAATTCCGGTCGCGCCCGCGTCCAGGAAGTGCCGATAGAGGCGATCGAGAAAGGGAAATGTGAATTGGCAGGTGGGGCACGAAATTTTGAAAAATGCCGCCAGCAACGGCCCCTGAGTGAGCGCTGTTCCCAGGGAATATTTCTTCCCATCGGCGCCGGTCAAGCTAAACGCGGGTGCTGCCTGGCCTGCGATAACCAATGCCATTTCCTACCCCCCGGCCAATAAGATTCCAGTATCTTAGCAGACTTGGACTCCGAGGGGCCGATCGGATAAAGGGGATAGGCCTTCCAAAGATTTGCAAATTCCCCTTCGCAAACCAGTATTCGGTTTTCAAGAAGGTGATCCCGAATTCAGCGTCTAAGTTCGCGAAGCATTTCCTGAGCAGCAATCAAGACGGGATCCCAGACCGTGGAGAAGGGCGGGGCGTAACTCAGGTCGAGCTGTCCCAGTTGCTCCACGGTCATGCGCGCATGGAGAGCTGTCGCACATACGTCAATGCGCTTGGCCACGCCCGCGCTGCCCACCATTTGCGCGCCCAGCAGGCGGCCACTGGCGCTGTCCGCCACAAACTTTACGATGATATCTTTCCCGCCCAGGTATCGCGCGTGCTCGGCGGCACGAACGGTGGCGGCGCGCGCGGCAAAGCCTGCCTCACGGGCCTGCGAAAGATTCAAGCCAGTTCGGGCTAATTCAAGTGAGAAAACTTTCACCGCTGCCGTGCCCACAATTCCGGCAAAACGCGCTCGTCCGCCCGCGGCGTTATCGCCCGCCACCCGGCCCTGTTTATTGGCAGTGGTGCCGAGAGGGAAGTAGACCGGACGCTCGCTTACCAGGTGCATGGCCTCAGCGCAGTCGCCGGCAGCATAAATAGCTGCCTCGCTGGTTTCCATCCGATCGCTCACCGCAACCGCGCCCGTTTTGCCGAGTTGGATACCGGCGTTTTCGGCAAGCTGGACCTTCGGGCGCACGCCCGTCGCCAGGATCACGCATTCGGTTTCACAGGTTCCATTTTCCCACGTCACCCGGCGCACCCGGCCGTCGCGATCGCCCATCAGCGCGGCCACCGGCGCATCCTTGATCAGTTTCACGCCGTGGGCGGTCAGTTCATTTTCAATCGGGGCGGCGATGTCCTCATCCACCGCTTCGAAGAGTCCGGCCGAGCGTTCGAGCATGGTGACCTGCACGCCCAAAGTCGTCAAGGCGTCTGCCATTTCAAGCCCAATATACCCTCCGCCAATAATAACAGCAGTGCCTATATGAAACGACTTCAAGTGCTGTTGGAGCGCCAGGGTGGACTGCAAGTTGGAGACGTGAAAAACTCCGCCCAAATCAATTCCCGGAACGGCCGGCCGTGCGGGCTCAGCGCCAGTGGCCAGAATCAGGCGGTCGTAATGAACTTCCATCAAATTACCGCCGCCCGGCGGGATGATGATGATTTTCCGGTGGCTGGGCGCCAGTTCCGTCACCGTATGGCCGGTGAGGACTTGGATATTCCGCTGGGTGCGAAAAAAATCCGGTGGATAGATTCGCAGCGCGTCCCCATCCTTTACCACGCCGGCAATCAAATGAGGCAGGCCGCAGGCCGAGTAAGAAATGTCCGGCCCTTTTTCGTACACCAGGATTTCAAGCGCAGGATTCACGCGCCGCGCCTTGCTGGCCGCGCTCAGACCTGCGGCAACGCCTCCAACGACCACCAAACGCTCAGATGCCATAGTGAATCCAAGTTGATTGCCCGATTGAATTACATCCTTTGCAGAAGTGTGATTGTAGCTGAAATCTCAGGGAAATGAAATTCGCCTGCTTGCATCGAGTGGATGTAAGTTTGTTCCAACGGCGATTGTGTGGTCATGAATCGCGGCGCAAGATGGGTGACCGGTATTATGCCGCGGGACTGAATCGTTCACCAATCTTTTTTGAAACGGAAAAAAGTGTGTGGACGGGCACAAGGCCGGCCACTTTGAATTTCCCCACCGCGGCCAGGCCGGCCGAAGCCATGCAACCGCACTCCGAGCACACAGGATTGCCGCCGAATTGGCAGGGGCTGATTTTTGTATGCAGGTCGGCGGAAATGCAGGTGGTGTTTTGCGCAAAAATGCATTGGTCGGGTGAAGATGGCGGGCGAAGGAAACCATCCCAAACGTGTCGAGGGATATCCAACTTATTTATCTCCTGACGCATGAGGGCAAGCTCGGCAACGACCATCCACCTGTCCTCGCCCGTCAGCCGTTCCTCGCTCGTGTCGCCTTCCTGGGGAGTATAGAGGCTGAACCAGATCTTGCGAACTTCCGTCCGCGCCGACCAGAAGCGCGCAAAATCCATCAAGTAACCGGGGCGGCGAAGAAGTTGCCGCGTGATCGTGCAATGGACAATGACTCGGTGACCGGCAATGTGTTCCAGGATGCGATCATATGTCGCGGGTGACCGGCGCCGGTCATGCTCCTCACGCAGACCGTCGATGGAAACGACCAGATGGAGATTTGGCAGCTCGCGCCAGGATTCGGGGATGTGCCTGACGGCGCTGGTGACGAGCTGCACCTGAATGCCCATGGCGGCCAGCTTGGGAAGCAACTGGTCAAGCTCCCGATAACGGACCAGCGGTTCACCTCCCACAATGGAGAGATGCAAGGGACGGAATCGGCGGACCAGTGCTAGAACTCCGTGGACCAATTCCTCGCCTTTGAAGTCGGAGAGTTGCCTTAACGGCCCGGCCGAACCCAAATGCCCGAATTCATAGGCGTAGCAGCCCGGACAATGCAGGGGGCACTCACGGGTAATTTCGAGCGACATCAGTGGGCGGCGGCCGCGCAGGATTGTGCCCCACGCCCTGAAGACCTCACTCACTCTTAAGTTCTTTTCGCTCATATTCACCCTCGCCAGTTCGATTTAGATGAATAATTGAGACGAAGAGTTACTTTTCCAAAGACAGATCAGTGAATGTGTTTCACTTTTTTCTGCATGTAGTCCATCAGCAGGTATTGGCCGAGAGTGTAGGGAGTAGTGAAGTAGGCTTTGCCCCGGCAGATTTCCGTTACTTTTTGTACGAAGTTGATCAGGCCGTAATCGCTGGCCAGCATAAAGGTATTGATCAGAATTCCATTGCGCCGGCAGCGGGCAACTTCGTGCAGCGTTTCGGATACAACCAGCGGGTCAAGCCCGAAAGCGTTCTTATAAATCCTTCCGTCATCGAGAGTGAGGGCGGAAGGTTTCCCGTCGGTGATCATCACGATCTGGCGCATGTCTTTTTTCTGGCGCGATAGGATTCGCTGGGCCAGCCGCAGTCCCTCTCGCGTGTTGGTGTAATAGGGACCGACTTTTACGCGTGCGAGTTCCTGCAAGGGAATCTCTTCCGCCGAATCATGGAACAACACCATGTGAAGTGAGTCGCCCGGGTACTGGGTGCGGATGAGGTGGGTGAGCGCCAGCGCCACACGCTTGGCGGGGGTGAAGCGGTCCTCACCGTAAAGGATCATGCTGTGCGAGCAATCAAGCATCAAGACGGTGGCGCACGAACTCTGGTATTCGCATTGGCGCACCTGAAGGTCTTTGTAGTCGAGGGCAAGCGGCATGGTGAGGCCCTCGCGCTCGATGGCACTCAGCAAGGTGGCGTTGACGTCCAGGTTCATCGTGTCGCCGAATTCGTAAGGCTTGGTGGCGCCGTGCGATTCCACGCCGGTGGCCACGTCGCGGGTATCGTGGCGTCCAAAACTCGATTTGCCAAGAGACCCCAGAAGGTCTTTCAAGGTCTTATAACCGAGGAAGTCCAGGGCCTTATCGGTAAGCTCGAATTTCACTTCACCTTCGGGGCCCGACGAAGCGCGGCCGGGCTGGCCCTGCGTCTGCTTTCCCTGCGTTGGTGGATGGTCAATGGTGATGTAACCCTCTTCCGCCAAACGTTCGAGCAGCTTGTCAATCAACGCGCGCAGCTCGGAATTCTCGTAATTGGCGGCGTTCTCCAACAGCTTCTTAAGCAAGTCAGGGGGCATCATCCCCTGATTTTGCATGGCATCGAGGAGGGCCTGATGCAGTTGCTCCATCGTCTGCTCGGGATCCATTTCATAAAAATTTGAGTATTGGTTTTCAAACCCGCTTTGCAGCAGAAATTCCTGAAGGAGTTGCATCAGGTCTTCAGCACTGAGGCCTTCGAAAGGGTCGGTGGTGTATTTGGAATATTTGATGTATTTCATTTGAAATTCCGGCCGGAAGAAATCTACCGTTACCAGGATTCAACGAGGTCTTTCGCTTCCCTCAGGCCCAGGCCGGTGACCTCGCGCACTCGCTTGATGGCCTCAATTTTTCTCCCATTTCGGTTAAGCTCCCGCGCCTCGGCTAGTCGTGGGTCACCGGTACCTCCGGAATTCACGTAGGGCGAGGGTTGCCCGCAATGAGGACATGAAGTCGCCTCATCACTCACCACTCCCTTGCAAGCCTTGCAAACACCCAACGTCGCCATAATCTTTCCTCCCGTAAGATGCGGCCTCGGCGAACCCTAGTTCAGCGGTCTGCGGCGCGGCGGAATGAAACCACCTGGTTCTTCCTCCTGGGGTTCGGCCCGGGTGGGCCGGGGCCGCTCGGCAAAGAATCCGAGTTCTTCATTGCGGCTAATCTTTTTGAGCGCATAAAGGCCTTCGAGAATAAATTCAGCCCCCGCCACCAGCAGCGCCGGCTCGTCTTTGGCCTTCATTCCCAGGGTTTGAGTCTTTTCGAGCAGGCCCTGGATATTCTTGAACTGTGAGTAGATTTCATCCGTAGATGCGCCTTCAGCATATTTCAAGTGTCCGCCCAGCTCGAACCATTGCACCAGGGAGTGGAGGGGAACGGAGTCAAAATATTTCTTAAAAACCCGCGCCGTGGCCTGGCGGATTATTTCGCGCGCCACGGTATCTGCGCCCTTCAATTCGCCTTCGTATTCAAGCTCGAATTTTCCCGTCAAGCTGGGAAGGGCGGCATAAATGTCAGAGAGCCGAGCCACAGGCTGGTCCTCGTGATTGAGCAGAGCGCGGCGTTCGGCATTGGACACCACGTTTTCAAGGGCGGTGATCGGCATGCGTTGGGAAACGCCGGAGCGCTTGTCGATCTTCTTCTCCTGGCGTGCCTCGAAAGCTATAGTTTCCACGACTTCGCGCACAAATTGAGGAATCACCAGCGGAGCTGCGGAATTTTCGCCGTTGCGCTCCGTCCACGCCTCTTGCTGAGTTATTTCCATGCCCTGCTCCAGAGTGGCGGGGTAGTGGGTGCGAATTTCAGAACCGATGCGGTCCTTGAGGGGGGTGATGATTTTGCCGCGCGCCGTGTAATCCTCCGGATTGGCCGTGAACACCAGGGCCACATCAAGGGGCAGGCGGACAGGGTAGCCTTTAATCTGTACGTCTCCCTCTTGCATGATATTGAAGAGGCCCACCTGGATTTTTCCCGCCAGGTCGGGCAATTCATTCATGGCGAAAATGCCTCGGTTGGCGCGAGGCAGCAGGCCATAGTGGATGGTGAGTTGGCTGGAGAGGGCATGGCCGCCGCGCGCGGCCTTGATGGGGTCGAGGTCGCCGATGATGTCGGCGATGGTCACGTCCGGGGTGGCAAGTTTTTCCACGTAACGCTGCCCGCGGGGCAGATAGGCGATGGGCGTGGCATCGCCGCACTCCTCCAGGCGCTCGAAGCACGCGCGGCAGATGGGTTGCAGAGGATCGTCGTTAATTTCACAGCCAGCGATGTAGGGAACTTCCTCATCGAGCAGCGAAATCAGGGATCGTAGAATCCGGCTCTTGGCCTGCCCACGCAAGCCAAGGAGAATGAAATTGTGCCGGGACAGGATGGCGTTTGAAATTTGCGGCACCACCGTGTCCTCAAAGCCGATGATGCCGGGGAAGATTGGCTCACCCGCGCTCAGCCTGCGGATGAGATTGCTGCGCATTTCGTCCTTCACACTGCGCGTGCGGTAGTTTGTTCTTTTCAGTTCGCCAAGCGTCTGCGGCCGTTGCATGGACATGATCTCCCTTAAAGTTTGATTATAGGTGAGTCGGCGTGCCAACTCAACGCGGGATTTTGCGGATATACCTATTAATGTTGGACTACGATTGTCAGACCTTTGCGGCTTGGCGACTTTTCGTGAGGGCCTTCGTTTTAAGGTTGCTTGTACACGACAAAAAGCGAAACATTCTCACGCAAAGGCGCTGAGGCGCAAAGGGGAAAACTTAGCGATGAGTTTGCGGATGTGGGGAGCGTCGTCTGAACCAAACCACCTAAGCGGATTCGAAGACTAACTCTGGATCCGCGCGTTGCCGTTGCCGCCCGCTTTGTTGCGCGTTTTTTGGACCATGTCGATTTGCGGGATGAGAGCCTCAATAGCGTCCGTGACCTGGTGCAGCCTATCCGACTCATCGCGAACCGAAAGGAGCTCCTGCTTGAAATCAAGGTCAAGCGGCAGGGCGGCGGCAATGCGAAAGGAAAGGTAGCGATACGGTTTGGGAAGGTGGATGGGCATTTCCGCGGCCTTATGCAATTTTTGCATGATCTGGCGGAAGAGGTCGATGGCGTGCCCGGCGTCCGGCTCGGCGGGGGTGTCATGACCCTCGTCATCGTCAAAGAAAGTGACTGCGGCTCTTGGGTAAGGCGTGGTTTCGTCTTCCTGGTGGGTTACCAGGATTTCAAACCGCCTAGTCCCCACCGTAAAAATATCCAAGCGCCCGTCTACATATTTGCGAGTCACATTGACGATCCGCGCCCCGCAACCGACGGGTTGCATCTCCTCACCCTTGGCAAATACAATGCCAAACTCCTGCTGACCGGACTCCTCAGCTTTCGCTTTCAAACAATCCCCAATCATTCTCTTGTACCTCTCTTCAAAAATATGCAGAGGCAGTGGCTCCTCGGGAACCAGCACCATGTCCAGGGGAAATAAGGGCAACAAGAGTTCTTCCATCAGCGATTCCTTTGCATACGAAAGCCAGCGGCGTTTCGCCGGCGGGGCTTCCTAAAATATTCTGCGCTTCAGCCGGTCGACGGTGAATTTCGCGGTGTCGGCCACGGCCATCACCGCCATCACCCCGGCTTGCACCGGATCAGTCACCACCAGGTCCGCGGCCTCCGGGACGCTTCCCGCCATATTGAGGCTGATCACCAGCAAGCCTTGGGCGCGAACGTCGCGGACAGCCTGTTCAATCTCCCCGCCCATCAGGGAGCCGGCAAGCACCAGAGCACGCGCCCTCGGCAGGCGAGCAACGGCGCGTACGGCGTCCGCCAACGGCTGCTCGCCGACCAGCGGAATGGTATCAATGGAAATGTGTTCGCCGCGAATATTGTGCCGGTCCGCTTCTGAGATGGCGCCGATGGCCACCTGGCCCACCTGCGCGCCCCCGCCGACGATGATGATTCGCTTGCCGTAGATCTTTTGAAACGTTTTCACGGCGCCGGCCTCGCGCACCACGGCAAGGGCGCGCAGTTTTTCTATCAATGCATCGGGCGACCCGGGCAACTCGATTTCAAAATAGATGCGGGACTCCGGGGTGCGGTCGTCAATGATCTCAACGGAGGCGATGTTCCCTTGCTCTCCGGCGATGACACCGGTGAGCTGGTGTAGAACGCCCAGCCCGGATTCAACCCGAACCAATACGCCAATTTTGTCGGACATGAAAGCTCCTGAGAAAAGGGACTATAGCAGAAACCGCGGACTTCCTAAACTTCCAGATTCTGGTCCGCGTTGATCGGAATCCAAAGAACAGCCCCAATGAATGTGACCACCGCGGCGAAATCCAGGGCCTGATCCCATCCCAGATGGGTTGCGATATAGGCAGTCAGGATGGGAGAAATCCAACCGCCGATATTGCCCCAGGTATTCATCATGGCGGAAAGCGAGCCGGAAAAATTCCGCGTGAGATCGTTGCAAGTGGCCCACCAGGTGGATGTGGCAAACATGTTGCATCCTACGGCCCCGGACAGGAAAAAGATGGCCAGAACATTTCCCGTTGTATGCGCACCCAGGGTCAGCAGTATGGCCGAACACGTCATGCCCACCCAGACAGTTACTTGGCGTCCCCGGCGTTTCCCGAATTGAGCCGTAGCGCGATCGGAAAACCATCCTCCCAGAGGGGCGAGGAGCAAAATGGAAATGAACGGTGCCGCTCCCCACAATCCGCCTTGCTTGATGGTCAGGCCGCGCACTCGAACTATATAGATGAAGAACCATGTGTAAAAAATATAGTTGGGATAGCCTTCGCAGAAATAACTCAGCATCAAGCACCATGTGGAAACGTTGCTTAAAAGTTTCTTCCATGGGGTTTTGACGTGCATGGAATTACGAGGCTGAAGATGGGTATCCTCAGGCTGCGGACTGGGACGGATCATCTCCAGTTCCTTCGCGTTCACACCGGAGTGCTCTTCCGGCCGGCTGGTGGCGAAGGTGTACCAAAGGAGCGCGACAAAAATTCCGAGTCCGCCTGAAACGTAAAAGGACATTTCCCAGCCCCAACGCCGCATGATGGATGTAATCAATATAGGGGTTAGAGCGCCGCCAAAACCGATGCCGGTAAGGAACATACTGTTGGCCACTCCGCGGCGCGCATCGCCAATCCAGAAAGCTATAATCTTATTGGAATTCGGCAGGCAAGCGGCTTCCCCGATGCCGATCATGAACCGGATCATGATGAAGCTTCCGACCAGGCCCACCCAATGGCGGAGGGGAAGCCGCGGCACCAGACCGGTAATCGCCGTGAACAGCGACCACCACAGGATCGCCGCGGTCAGCACGCCGCGCGGCCCGTAGCGGTCGCCCAACCAGCCGCCCGGCACCTGAAAAAGGGCATACCCGAGGACAAACGCACTCAGAATCCAGCCCATGGTTTGGGTGTCGAAGGCGAACTCATCCTGAATATATTTTCCGGCTATACCCATGTTCATGCGGTCCAGGTAGGTCAGGGCTGTGATTAGAGTGAGCATGGCGACTATCTGCCAGCGCACGCGTGAAGGTCGAATGCCAGGTGCTCCCAAGGAAGATTTTTGAGTGGGCGGTATCGATCGGTCGTTCATCCCGTTAATTTTTCATTGCACTGGAAGGAATCAGCCGATCAACTTTTCCAGGTATGCTTTTTCCTTATTGATGTCTTCCATCTGTTGGGGCCCGGAGATTTCGCGCTCGATGGTGACGGGGCCGGTGTAATTCAACTCCTTGAGGTGCTTGAACAGCCGGGGGAAATCAGCTTTTCCTTTTCCGATCGGCACTTCCTCTCCCAGTTTGCGTGGGTCGGTGGGAAACAGCCCATCCTTGGCATGCAGCCCATGAACATAGTGGCCAATTACATCGAGCGCGTCCACGGGATTCCCCTTGCCATAAAGAATCAAGTTGGCGCAATCGAGGTTGATGCCCTGATTATCCAGCCCAACATCCTTGATCAAGCGCAGGAGCGTAATGGGCGTCTCTTGTCCGGTCTCATATAGGACCATCTGATTATTTCCCTTGAGATAGGCAACGACTTCCCGGCAGGCTTCAACCGTCTCGGCATAGACGGGGTCGTTGGGGTTTTCCGGTATGAAGCCAAAATGGGAGTGGAGAGCGGGCACGCCGACCTGCCTGGCAAAGTCCGAGGCACGCTTGAAATGTTCGATTCTCTGTTGTCGATATTCGCGCGGCACAAGTCCGATGGTAAGCGGGCCCTGATAAAAATCATAGACATCAGGTCCGGGCCCGTGAGTGTTAATGGCGGTGGCCTCCACTCCATATTTCTCCAGAGCGTCTTTAAGCCGCGTCACCATTTCCGTGGAAAAATCAGAGGTCGAGGCCTGGCAGGTGGGCAAACCGAGGCTGTGAACTTTGGCGATGGCGGCATCGGGATCTTTTTCCACACCGATGATCAGTCCAAGCCGCATACCCCTCTTCACCGGTTGCGCAACGGCGCGAGGCAGCAGCCCCTGGGCCATTAATGCGGCGGAAGTTTGAAGAAAACGCCGGCGATTTTGTGCATTCATGGATGTTCCTCCCTCTTAGTTCGTGCTGCTCTTTTTAAGTGATGGGCCTTTCAATTTCGCCTCACGTCCAGATCCCAATAATTACCGCAGGGGCGCGAATTTAAAGCCGTCCCATGGACATGCTTTCTCGAGATTTAAACTATCGACAGGCTGATCGCGGCCGATAACAAGAAAATCCACTTTCCCTTTCCACACTGGTTCGCTCCCAGTGCCGTGCGCGCGGAACTCCACCGCGCCGGAAGTTATGGTGCCGGGCGCGCCAATGTTATTCTCCGGGGGGGCGAGAGTCTGGCGTTGGGGCATGTATGAGGCTGTGTTTCGGAATTGAATGGGGGCCGTCCACACCGTCACCAGCTGCTTGACCTCCAACCGCCGGATCACCATGTTCACTCCGTCATCCTGGGCCAGAACGCGGAAAGGCTCGCGGGTGATCAGAAACTCGTTCCCGTCCCCCAACAAGTCACGGACGTCCAAGTCGGTAATCGCAAATTGCATTTCCGAAGTGGGAAAATCAATGAAAGCGCCTGGGACATACTTCCCGCCGGACTTTTGAAAAACCTGAAGGCGCGCGCTGGGAAGAATCTGGGCTCCGATAAAGCAGACCAGGGCTGGCTCGCGGTTCCCTTGGCGAAGGAGGTAACGGGCCACCCGGGCATTGGACGTTGTGATGTCCTGTAGATATTCCCCGCCTAATTGCTTCAGCAAATCTTCGTCGGAGGGATATTCGCCGGGAGGCTGATGGTCAATCGAGCTTGCCTCCACCCAGCCGGTGACGGTTTCGAGCGTGGCTGGATTAACCGCTCGGACGCGCGTGGATGGTTTTGATTTTCCCGGCTTCTCTTCAAGGATCGTTACTAACGCGCCACGGCCAAGGCTCAGAACTGGGACATTTCGATTCAAAAGGCCGGGCCGGACAATGATGGATCCTTGCCGGGCATAACCCCACCCTAAGGGCACTTCAGCTTTTTTTTCTCTCGCCGCCGCGCCAGAGGACATCAGGAGTAATGTCGAGAGAAAAAATGCGAACGGGAATTTGGATTCCATGCTCCGGCTATTGTTCACGTTTGGCAGCGGTTTGACAAACAAAATCTCGGCGCATAGACTCATCTAGGGTTCGAAATTCCTCGGGATGAATTGTCTTCCAAGATTGTGGCCTTTGGCAATTCGGAAGGCGAGGTGAGAACCCATCAAAAAAGACCAGGTGTGCTCCGCAATTGCGGGGCGCTAAAGGGAAGGCCGTGAAAATCGGCTACGGTCCCGCCACTGTGAACGGCGGGCCTTGCTCTTCCCGGCGAGCGACGACTTGCTCGCTGGAACCACTGCTCCTGCTCTGACAGCTCACGGAATTGTGAGTCAAGAGGTGGGGGCGGGAAGGTTGGGCAAGGCCGGAAGTACGCCGTGAGTCAGGAGACCTGCCTGGGCTTCAAAGGCGAGTGGAATCGACCCACTCGCCCCAACGCACACTCTTCGCGAGAAAGAGTGGGGCTGCATAGCCCCGCCCTCGTCAAGAGTGCGCGGGGTTTTTTATTTCCTCTTTGCCGGCTCGGATAAACCTATGGCGCTTGGAGAGAAATTTGAAATCGGGCCGCCCGCGGGAAGAGAACGATTTCCGCGCGCAGGGAAAATTGAATTGGGCACAATGCGACGAGTGGCGCTGGGAGCTTTTGCGTTGGGCCTGATAGTTTTCTCATCAGCCACGCCGCTTTTCCCCCGAATCATCACCGATCAAACCGGACGGCGCGTGGATGTTCCGGAAAATCCAAAGCGCATAATCTCCCTGGCGCCCAGCATCACGGAAACCCTCTACGCGTTGGGCCTCGGCGACCGCATCGTGGGTGATACGGAGTATTGCGATTATCCTCCTGAGGCGCGTCTAAAGCCTCACGTCGGCGCCCTCCTCAATCCGAGTTTGGAAAAAATCGTGGCGCTCAAGCCTGACCTTGTTCTGGGTATCGCTGAGGCCAACCGACGCGAGACAGCGGATCAGCTTGACCGGCTTGGCGTCCCGCTCTATGGTCTGACCGCCCATAGCGTGGAAGAGACATTGAATTCCATTGAAGATCTGGGCAAAGTTCTGGGCCGGGGAGCGCAAGCGCACGAACTTGTTGCTGGGCTCCGGCGCCGGGTGGATGCTGTCAAGCAAGAAGTGGAACACGCCCCTCGTCCAAAAGTATTGTTTGTGGTTTGGTATCGCCCCTTGATCACCGCCGGGCCGCATACTTTCATAGCCGATGCAATAGGGATTGCGGGAGGCATTTCCATCTCCGACGATCTCGCGGGCGAATGGCCGCGGTTGAGCTTGGAAGACGCTCTCCATCGCGATCCGGACATCATTCTTTTCCCCAAGAGCGAATCCTTTTCTCCCTCTCTTGATGAATTCCAGCAGTTGGCTGGTTGGAAGGACTTTCGGGCAGTCAAAGATCATCGGATGTATTTTGTCCCGGATACTATCAACCGGCCGAGTCCCCGCCTGATAGACGCTATGGAAGAAGTTGCGCGGGTTTTACATTCCGAGCAAAAATCTACGGCGCGCGGCCCGGAGTCATCGCGATGATCGTCAAGCCCACGCGGCGAAATGTGCTGGGACTCATGGCGGTGCTGGGCGCCAGCCTTGTAATTGTGTCCGCCGGCGCCCTTGCCTTGGGCGGAGTCCATTTACGTTTGGGCGAGGTCTGGTCCGGGCTGCTTGGGGCTGACCTGCACTCCGAGGTCAGCATCATTGTCCGGCAGATCCGGTTACCGCGAATCATTCTGGCCGCCCTGGTTGGAGCGGCGTTAGCGGTTTCGGGCACCGTCCTCCAGGCGCTCCTTAGGAATCCCCTGGCGGACCCTTACGTCCTAGGGGTCTCGAGCGGCGCGGCACTCGGCGCGATTATCGCCCTGTGGGTCGGCGGAAGGTTGGCGGCTGCTTCACCGCTTATGGCATTTGGTGGAGCGCTAGTGACCATTGCCTGGGTTTATCTGCTGGGGAGACGAGGTGGGCGGCTGGCAAGCTACACCCTTCTGCTGGCCGGAGTGATCACAGCGTCCTTCCTCTCCGCGATCATTCTGTTTATCCTTACCCTTTTGTCCACGCGCGACGTCCGCGGCATCGCCTTCTGGCTGATGGGCGATCTGAGCGTGGTTACGGACGTCCAGCTTCGAATCCTTGGTCCCGCAGTCGCGCTGGCCATCGGCGCAATTTATTTCTTCGCCAAGGATTTGAACGTTCTCTTATTGGGGGAGCAGGAAGCCGCCTACCTGGGGGTTAATGTGGCGCGCGTTGAAGCTTCAACGTTCCTGCTGGCGTCATTCCTCACTGGCATGGCGGTTTCCGTGAGCGGCGCGATTGGGTACCTTGGACTCCTGGTGCCCCATCTAGGCAGGATGATTGTGGGGAGCGATCACCGAACACTCTTACCTACGGCGGCCCTGGGCGGCGCTATCGTGCTGGTCATTTCGGATACACTGGCTCGCACCATCGTGTCCCCGGCGGAGCTTCCTGTGGGCGCGGTCACGGCCCTGGCAGGAGCGCCTGTGTTTATCTATTTGTTGCGGCGAGCGGCGGGGTAGGGAGAAGAAAACCAAATGGCAAGTTGCAAATGTCAAATGGGAAATGGATCAACCATGCCGACTATTTGTTTATTGGGGCCTGCTATCGCCTGGCTGGCAACTCGGTAAATTGAATCATGCAAACTGTCGCTCAAAATCCAAACTCCAACTCACTAATCCCGACTTCCCACTCCCGCCTTCAGGTTGATTCCGTTTCTTTTAAATATGCCCATTTCGAACTGGCCTCTACAAGTTTTGAAGCTCGGGCGGGAGAGTTGTTGGCGATTATTGGACCCAATGGGTCGGGGAAGTCCACGCTGCTTGAAATTGCCAGCGGACATTTGAAGCCACTAACGGGCGCGGTGCGGCTCGGCGGCGAAGACCTGCATCGAATGTCGTTCCTCGATCGGGCGCGACTGGTGGGACTGGCGCGGCAGGATGCGCCTCTCCTTTTTTCTTTCGAGGTGCGCGAGTTTGTGCGCCAGGGACGCCACCCTCATCTGGGTCGAGGGCTTTTTGAAAACGAGGATGACGAGCGTTGGGTCGATTGGGCGCTCGACAAAACCAACCTGCGCAGACTGGCCGGCCGTAGGATCACGGAAATTAGCGGAGGTGAATTTCAAAGGGCAGTGCTGGCAAGAACACTGGCCCAGCGACCACGCTTGCTCCTGTTGGACGAGCCCACCGCCAACCTTGATATTGGCTACCAGATCGAGATGCTGGGACTGATTCGCAATCTTGCCGCATCCCAGGACTTCGTGGCAATCATCGTCACCCATGAATTGAACCTGGCGGCGGAATTGGCCGACAAGTTGCTGCTGCTTGAGTCCGGCCGTTGCCTCAGCTCCGGCACGGCTGAAGAAGTCCTGAAGTCCGATTTGCTCAGCCGGGTTTTCCGCACTCCGGTGGAAGTGGATCATAACCCCGCCAGCGGCCGCCCGCGCGTTACGTGGAGGATGGGACGATCCTCCTCAATCGGCCGTTAACTATTCCGCTGCGCATGCGATTCGTTTTATCGTAAACTAGGAAGTTCCTTTTTGTTATGGGAGAGTGATCGGGGTCTTGCCATGAGCGTCGCCACTGAAATTCGAACCAAGTTTGAAGCTGTCATCGGCCTCGAGGTCCACCTCCAACTCCTGACTCGCTCCAAGATATTCTGCACATGCTCGACCCGTTTTGGGGATCCCCCCAACTCGAACACTTGCATGGTATGTCTGGGCCTGCCGGGAGCGCTGCCCGTTCTTAACCGGGAAGCCGTCACCATGGCGATGAAGGCTGCCATGGCATTGCATTGCACCATCAATCCCCAATCGCGTTTTGCCCGCAAGAACTATTTTTATCCCGACCTGCCCAAGGGTTATCAGATTTCTCAATTTGACGAACCCCTGGCGGAGCATGGGCGCCTGACGATTGAGCTGGACGGCCACAAGAAGCAGATTGGAATCACGCGCGTGCACATGGAAGAGGACGCAGGGAAATCGCTGCACGAGGGTTTTCCCGATTCAGGAGAGAAGACTTATATTGACCTCAACCGGTCGGGCGTCCCGCTGATCGAAATTGTGAGCGAGCCGGATTTGCGCACGCCTGAAGAAGCCCATGAATATCTGACGCGTTTAAAGACCTTGATGCTTTACCTTGAGGTCTCGAACTGCAACATGGAAGAGGGAAGCCTGCGTTGTGACGCCAATGTGAGCGTGCGGCCGGCGGGTAGGGAGGAATTCGGGACCAAGGCGGAATTAAAAAACTTGAATTCCTTCAAGTTTCTCCAAAAAGCCCTGGCTTACGAGATCGAGCGGCAAATTGAAGTGGTTTCGACCGGCGGAACCGTGAACCAGGAAACGCGCCTGTGGGACAGCCGTGAGCAACGAACGTATGGCATGCGTTCGAAAGAATTTGCGCACGATTACCGCTACTTCTCCGAACCCGACCTTTTGCCGCTGGTTATAACCGACGATTGGAAGGAAGAAGTCCGGAGGTCGTTGCCGGAACTTCCCGATGCGCGCCGGGAACGATTTGTGCGTGACTACGGTCTTCCGGCGTACGACGCGGCGCAACTGACCGCCTCAAAATCACTGGCCGAATACTTTGAGGCCGTCGTCAAGGCTGGTGGCGCGGCCAAAACTGCGGCCAACTGGGTTTTGAATGAACTCCTTTTCCTGTTGAACGAAGCGCGAAAGGAGATTACTGAATCGCCGGTTTCTGCCAGCAGCTTCGCGGAGCTCTTGGTCATGGTTGAGCGTGAAACCGTTTCCGGGAAAATGGCGAAAGAAATCCTGGGAGAAATGTTTTCTCGCGGAAAACGTGCCGAGGAAGTAATGGCCGATCGAGGCTTGGCTCAAATTAATGAGCCGGAAAAAATTGGAGCAGTCGCCCGGCAGATTATGGTGGACAATCCCAAACAAGTCGAGCAATACCGCAGCGGCAAGACAGCCACTTTCGGTTGGTTCGTCGGCCAAGTCATGAAAGCCACCGGCGGCCAGGCTAATCCAAAGTTAGTTCAGGAAGTGTTAAAGAAGTTGCTGGCTTCGGCACCTCACGATGTATAATATGGTGTATGAGGGCTTCCGATGAGCAAAATGAAACGCAAACAGATTTATCTTGAGGTTGACCAGGACCGCCGACTTGGAATTCTGGCCAGGAATCGAGACGCTACGGAGAGCGAGCTCATTCGGAGTGGACTCGATTTGGTCCTGAGTTCTCCCTTGCCCCAGGCACTCGACCACCAAGCCTGGTTGCGCCGCCGCCGTTTTATTGAATCGATGATTCGTCGCGGCCCGGTGAAAGGCAAGCGCACTTGGACCCGCGAAGAGGCTCATGAACGGTAACTGCTTGGTTGATGCCAATATTCTGGTTTATGCTCACGACCGATCATCGCCGGCCAAGCAGGTTCGCGCACTGGAAGTACTGGACCAGCTAGAATTTCATCAGAAGGGAGTTCTGAGCACCCAGGTCCTTGGTGAATTCTTTTGGGTTGCTACGCGTAAACTGGCCCGCCCACTGACTGCAAAAGAAGGGTATGAGGCTCTGGAGGATTTGCTGCGATCCTGGAAGACAGTGGAAGTGACCCGGCAAATCGTTCTTGAAGCGGCCGGAGCTTGCGCGCGGCATCTTATGCAATTTTGGGATGCCCAGATTTGGGCGACTGCCAAACTAAACCAAATTACCATAATTCTGAGTGAAGATTTCTCGCACGGAAGCAGAATCGACGGAGTCGAGTTTGTAAATCCATTCATCGCGGCTTTTCCAGGAGAGGAGTAAGTTGATGTTGAACGTAGGCGACAAAGCACCCGATTTCGCTCTGCCCTCGGAGACGGGGGACAAAGTTAACCTCAAGGATTTTCGCGGGAAGACGCTGGTGCTCTATTTCTTCCCCAAAGCCGATACCCCCGGTTGAACGAGCGAGGCGAACCAGTTCCGTGACGCCAAAAAAGAACTGGACAAATTGAACTCGCAAGTTCTGGGCATGAGTGGCGACACTGTGGACGAGCTGAAGAAGTTCCATGACAAGTATGAATTGAATTTTCCCCTGGCGGGGGACACCGGCCACAAAACGCTTGAGGCTTACGGAGTCTGGCAGGAAAAAAATATGTACGGCGTCAAGAAAATGGGAATTGTGCGCACCACTTACATCATTGATGATTCGGGGAAAGTAAAACACGTTTTCCCCCGGGTGCAGGTGAACGGGCACATTCAGGAAGTACTGGCAGCGCTAAAATTAAAGGAATGAACGGCCGCGAAGGAGATGCTACCCGAGCCACTTGGCAATGGAGGGGCTGCGGCTGTAACCCCGGGTGGGGTGGTAGCAATAGAAAATCCGCATCGAGCGCTCGCCGAAAATGGGCACTCGCGCTTCTTCGCGGGCCCAGCCATCCGGCTTCATGATTTCTTCGAAAGGTTTGATTTCGGCGGCTCTGCGCTCCAACAGAAATTGCTGAAATTGAGAGTAAGTGTCCTCCCCCAGAACGACCAGGACTTCAATATTGGGAAACAGCTTCAACTCCTCCCGCAGATGGTTGGCGCAATAGGCCAGAGCGTTTTGCGAGATATGCGATCCGGTTGCGTGGCATCGCACCGCATCCGTCAAAATGTACCTGGCCTTGAACTCTTCGAAGCCCTTAACCCCCAACAGTTCATACAAGCCAACGGAGAACCGGTTGGGCGACTTGGGTTTTCGGTAGAGATACATGTCTGGATTTATCGGGGAGTCCCGGCCGATGATGGCGCCGTGCGGGGCCCCGCGGTCCGGATAGTGGGCGGCCACGTATGAGGTGAGGAATTCGCGAGGCGGGAGGCGAATGGTCGAAATCGCGGCGCAATTCCGGCAGCTTGCAATTCTTAATTTCACCGCCTCAGTCTCAAATCCGGGAATTAGGGCGCGATTGTCCACAATGGGCTGGGCGGTCAACGCCAACTGCAACAACATTTCCGGGCTCGCCCCCGGGGGGCCGAATATGAGGTTGTCAATCAGGCGGGCGGGGCCTACGCGCGCGGCCACCAGAGCCACACAGCCGGGCGAAAGATGTTGGACAGGCGTAAGCCGGGCGGGCTCCACGATGGCCGCGTATTCCAAATGGACTCTCGGCTCGGAAGCGTAGAGCTTGTACATTTCATCAAGCACTTTCTCCACGCTGCTTTCGCCGGCCTGAGCAATTTTTTCTGCCAGCCGCAGGCCATGATTGATCACTCGAGCCGCCTGCCGTTCCTCCTCATTCAGGTAAGCGTTACGGGAACTGACCGCCACGCCATCGGATTCGCGCGCGGTGGGGCAAACGGACAGGCGCACATCCATGTTCAGGTCTTCAACCAGGCGGCGGATTACCTGGACCTGCTGAAAATCCTTTTGTCCAAAATAGGCGACGTTAGGCTTCACGATGTTAAATAGTTTCGTGACCACGGTGGCGACGCCCCGAAAATGGCCGGGCCGTGATGTTCCTTCGAGCGGAGCCGCCACCATGCCCGCATCCACGGAGGTTGAGAAGCCCTCGGGGTATAGTTCGCTCGCCTCGGGCGCAAAGGTGACGTCGACCTTTAAAGGACGAAGAACTTCCAGATCTTGGTCCAGATTGCGCGGGTAACGCGCCAGATCTTCCTGGGAATCGAATTGGGTTGGGTTCACGAAAATGGAAACAACGACGGTGTCGCACTGACGCTTGGCCTGGTGGATCAGGCTGATGTGGCCCTCGTGCAGAGCTCCCATGGTGGGGACGAATCCAATGGCTTTGCCACGCGAATCAGCCTCGTGCTGATATTCCCGCATTTCCGCGATGGAGGTGATCAGCCGCATTCTATTGAGCCGCGTTCGCCGATGATAGGAAGCATCAAGGATTTCGGCCCTCCGGCCAAAATCCTTTGCCTCGCTTCGTCACGCCTCATGAGATATTTCTTTCTCAAATTGTTCGCGCATTTTCGCCGGCCAGTGGTAGGACTCATGGTCGTTTGGATATCGCTTGGCGACAACGTCATCGCGAAACGACTCGAACGCCAGGCGCATGGTCCGGGCGATGTCCGCGTAGCCGCGCACAAATTTTGGCGGAGGTCCGAAGCCCAGACCAATAAGATCGTGCGTCACCAGCACCTGGCCGTCACACTCCGGGCCGGCGCCGATTCCGATGGTGGGAATCCGGCAGCGTTGGGTGATGAGCGCGGCCAGTTCCCTCGGAATTCCTTCCAGGACCAGCGCAAACGCTCCCGCGTCTTCAATCGCCTGGGCGTCAGCCAGGAGTTCGTTGGCGGAGTCGATGGTCCTCCCCTGCACGCGATAGCCACCCAGCGCCAGAACCGATTGAGGGGTGAGCCCGATGTGACCCATCACCGGAATTTCCGCATCCACCATCCGGCGGATCAACGCCGCGCGTTTCCTGCCGCCTTCAAATTTTACCGCCTCGGCTCCGCCCTCTTTCAAGTAGCGAACGGCCGCGCGCAGCGCTTCCTTGTCGTCAATGTGATACGCGCCGTAGGGCAGATCCGCAACCAGCAAAGCACGTCGCGTGGCCCGGCGAACGGCGCGCAGGTGATGAATGATTTCATCCACCGTCACAGGGATCGTGGAGTCGTATCCCAAAACGACCTGGGCCAGGGAATCTCCCACCAGGATTATGTCAATCCCCGATTCGTCCACCAGGCGGGCCGTGGGATAGTCGTAAGCCGTCAGGCAGGTGATCTTTTCGCCTCGAAGTTTTCGTTCGAGAATCAGCGGAACCGTAATTTTGCTCACGGCCTCAGGATGATGGTCCATGGCATTGCTCCTTTGCTCAGAATTAAAAACTCGATGGCCGTCGATTTTAGATCCTTACGGCTGCACCGCTGGTCATCGCGCTTGATCTTGTTCATCGTTCATCATTCAGAATTCATCATTCCAAACAAAAACCCTCTCCGTTCCAGTGCCTGGCGCCGGCATTCGCGAATGCGCGGCTGGAAGCCCGAGTGGGCGACCTCTTGACTGGACGGAGAGGGTCTAAACTCTTCTAAATTCGGCGGAAGTCCTGGCGGCGATGAACCGGCCCCATGTTCTCCACCCATTCCTCACCGTCTCAGTCCGCGTCGGCGGATCCAAGCGGCAAAAAGTATTGAGTGCCCTTCACCGGCTGGCTGAGCCGGCGCAACAACTCCTGCAAGTCTTCGCTCCGGTCGACAAAGTCGATCTCGGACGTTTCAATCACCAGCAGGTCGCTCGATTTGTAGTGGAAGAAGAAGTGCTCGTACGCCCGGATGACTTCCTCCACGTACTCGTCGGAGATTCGGTCCTCAATCGCCACGTTCTTCTTGGCGATGCGTTTCTTCAGCGTCTCCGGCTTCGCTTGTAAGTATATCACCAAATCGGGGACGGGAATATTTTCGGCCAACAACGAGTAGTATTCGTCGTAGAGGCGCAGCTCCGCATCGCTCAAATTCAGATAAGCGAATATTTTGTCCTTTTCGAATATGTAATCGCTGATGATGGTGCGATGCGCGGAGGCGGAAACATCAAGGGCGCTCAGTTGCTTGTACCGCTGGAGCAGGAAATAAAGCTGGGTTTGGAAACCCGCTCCCGGTTTATCCCGGTAAAAATTCTCGAGGAAGGGATTATCTTCCACGTCCCTCAAGCGCGTGGTGTGCAGTCGGTCGGCGAGTATGTCCGCAAGGGTAGTCTTGCCCACGCGGATGGGACCCTCGACTGCGATGAAGCGGGGCAGGTCGGAATGGGGAGAATTCGACATGGAGAATTAGTTGGGAAACGCTGAACGCTGAATGATGAACGATGAACGGGGAACAATCATTTGCCCGTTGAATGGGATCGTCCTTTCATAAGAATTCATCATTTCTTTTTGACCTTGATCACCTTGCTTTTGTCAGCGGTGTTCCAGAGCAATTCCGAAACCGTTTTCCCGTTAATAGGGTGCGCCACCTTGGGCGCGATTTCACGCAGGGGAACGAGAACAAATCTTCTCTCACTCATGCTGGGGTGCGGGATAGCAAGCCCGGACGAACGGACCACCACATTCTCGTAAAGCAGGATGTCAATGTCAATCAGTCGCGGACCCTTCGGTTTTCCACGGCGGCGGCCCAGCGCCCGCTCCGCGGATTTTATCTTCCGCAATAACTGACGCGGAGTGAGCGTCGTCTCCACGAGTGCCGCGCAATTCACAAACCATGGTTGAGCGAGGAATTCGACCGGCTCGGTCTTGTAAAACGATGATACCTTGCGGACGCGGACTCCCTCAGCGGCAAGCAATTTGAGAGCGTTTCGCAGCAGAAGGGCGCTTTCGCCGAGATTTGATCCGAGGGAGAGGTAGGCGCGCATTATGAATCAAAGAGTGTGCGCTTGGAGCCCGACGACGGGTCTAGGTTCGCAGCGCCATCGGCCGGACGAGCGTATTTCGCGAGGAGGTTTCGAAGCTCTTGTCCACCTATGAGCTCGATCGGCAGTTGTCTGGCGAATTCGAGCGCCTGGGTTGTAAACCCTGAGGTAGTAATAATAATTCCTTTGATAGCCTTTCTGTCAGCTGTAAGCGCACCGTAAAAGTCACGCACAGTTGCCGCGCCGACAAGGTTTCCCGGTCCAAACCTCTTACATTGGATTAAGTAGCGCCCTCCCACAAGGGGGCGGTCAAGGTTAGCGACAATGTCGACTCCACCGTCGCCTGTGGCCTGAGTGAGTTCAGTGTGAAATCCCATTAACTGGAGCAGGGAGGCTATTACTTTTTCGAAGTCAGTGCCTGACAGTTCTTCCACTTGAGCGTCGGGCAATCGCAAGCTCCCACTCGTCGCAAGTCCGAGCACCGACGACAGAAGGGCTAGGTCATCCTCCGAAACTGTTACTCTACCCAGCTGGGTCAGCCGGTCAATCAACACAGCGACGTGGTGAGGGGTGTCGGCTGAACTTTGACAAATTAGTTCAGCTACACCTTTGGTAATCGCGATGCCCCTACTCTTTGCAAGCTGGTCGCAAATTTTTAACATCTCTAGCTGAGAATAGGACTGCAAGGGCAGAATCAAGTGGAATGACTCGATAAGTTTGGGGGGGCATTCTGTTTTGGAGGTAGCTGTAGCGACAAAGGTGAATCTTTTGATTGGTATGCTTATCGTTTTGGCGAGCAATCCTTTATCCAGCACAACATCCACTTTGAACTCGTCCAAAACGTCTTGCAGCATTTCAATGACGGCCTTCGGGGCCTTTGACACACCTTTTAGCAAAAAGGCGTCGCCCTCGCCGAGATTTGTCAATTTGCCCAAAAGATCAATTGGCTTCACGATTGCCTTTGTGTCCGCTTCAGTGGAATTCGGGAAGCACTCGGCGACGAAGGCTCTGGCCAGCGTTCGCTTTCCTATACCTTCTGGCCCAGTGAGCAAAATGTGACCTGGTGGTTTGGAAGCCTGGGAGTAGAGAGCGGCAAAATCTTTCAACCGTCCTATTGTTGTTTCCTGACCGATTATATCGGTGAAACCGCCGGCTTTAGGGTGATCTCTGCCCTCCAGATTAACTAATCTCTCCCTTGGCATAGTCCTCTCAAGCTCCACGCCTTGAACAACAGGCCGCCAAACTAATCAGACGATTTGGACGAGTTATACAGAAGCACCCCACGCGTGCTATTGGGCGGGCGAATCCCAAGGTGCTTATATGCAGGCTCATTTGCCCTTCGGCCACTTTTTGTCCTGCTGATAAATCCTTGCTGCAAGAGGAAGGGCTCCACCATATCGACCAGCGTGTCCACTTCTTCGTTCAGCGTGGCTGAGAGCGCCTCCACCCCAACGGGCCCGCCCTGATAATGCTGGATTATGGTTCTAAGATAGGTGTAATCGAGGGCGTCTAACCCTTGTTGATCGACACCTTCGAGGTCTAGGGCCTCGGCAGCGACCTGGGGGCCGATTAACCCCTTTCGTTTGACTTGCGCGAAGTCTCGGACGCGACGCAATAGACGGTTGGCGATACGTGGTGTGCCCCGAGCACGGTGTGCAATCTCGGCAGCCCCGGCTTTGTTAATCTTTGTCCTTAGTATATCAGCCGACCGCAAGACGATTTGCTTGAGGTCATCCTCGGGATAGAAGTTCAAATGATAAGAAAGTCCGAATCGGTTCCGGAGTGGAGCCGATACTGTTCCCGCACGCGTGGTGGCACCAACGAGCGTGAACTTCTTGAGATGATACGTGGTGATCTTTGCGTATGGCCCTTTGTCAACGGGGATATCCAATCTGAAATCTTCCATAGCGGGATACAAGAACTCTTCGATATTGACCGGAAGCCGGTGGATTTCGTCGATAAACAACACGTCGTTTTGGCTCAAGTTAGTGAGCACACCCATAAGTTGGTGGGTGCGCTCAAGCGCAGGCCCGGACGTTGTAATAATGTTAGATTTCATCCAGTTCGCGATGATGTTCGCGAGTGTTGTCTTGCCAAGACCAGGCGGCCCATGAAAAAGTACGTGCTCCAGAGGTTCATGGCGCTGCTTAGCAGCTTCGAGCGCGATCTTTAGTTTTTCCACCACGCCCTTCTGCCCAACGTAATCGTCGAGTGTGGGAGGACGGAGGCTTTGATTAAGTTTCTCATCTTCTTTGGACGTAGGGCCAGGTGCAACTAAGCGGTTTCGTCCCACCTTCGTTTCCGTAGTGGGTTCGCTCTTTGCTTTAATCCTCATGGTTCCTTTTGCTCGAACACTTTACGTAGGAACTCCTCGACTGACCGCAGGTTCCTGTTCTTGCTGAAAATCTGCTCGACCATGCGTTGCGCCTCTGCGTGCGTAAATTCAATTTGTTCGAGCGCATGCAATGCTTCGACCCTAAGCTCGGAAGCAGGTTGCTTTTCCATGGAAAGTGGTTCTTCCGTAGGCGCCAACGCAAACTTCGCCATTTTGCCACGCAACTCAATTATGACCCGTTCAGCGATTTTAGGCCCGATAGAAGGCAGTTCTTGCAGGAATGCAGAGTCACCGCGCTCGATGGCGCCAGCAATTTCGCTGATGGGCCGCACCAGGCATTTCAGTGCCTTCATGAACCCTACACCGGGCACCGTCGTGAAGGCTTCGAAAAACTCTCTGTCGAGCGGATCGAGGAATCCAACAAGTTTCGGCGTCAGGTGACCGCCACCTAACCCGCCGTCAATGTAATCGATGGTGTAAAATGTAATCGGATTCCGCCGCTCCCCTTGTGGCGCAAGCCGCAAACGTGACGCTATGCCCGAGGGCACGAAAATCTCGTAGGAAATGAAGCTCGTCCGCAGCAGAAGCGAAGTGTGACGGATGCGATCGTAAAGTAACTCGCCGGTGATCTCTGAAATCAAATTCTCACCCCTTGCACATGCCTATTTGGGCGGACACCATTCGACCTATTTCGGAGCGAATTCACATAGCACAATGCCGCTGCCAGCGCGTCAGCCACGTCGGGCGGATGGGGCATGCGGACGAGTGAAAAAAACTGCTGCACCGATCGCTGCACTTGCGACTTTGAGGCGTTACCGTTGCCGGTGACAGATTGCTTGATTCGCTTGGCTGAAATGTGAATCACCGGTATCCGTGACAACTGAGCCGCCAGGCAAATCACTCCGCGCGCGTGCCCCATCAGGATCGACGTACGCGGAAAAGAAGTGTGACTATACACTTCCTCCAGGCATACCGTCTGGGGACGGAACTCGTCCATCACCTCCCGCAGCCCGTCAAAAAGGCATTCCAGGCGCGCGGGCAGATTTTCTCCCTGGGCGCGCGGCGACCTGATCACTCCGGCTTCGATCAGTTTCACGCTGCCGTCCCTGCACTCCACCACGCCGTAGCCGGTAAGAGTCAGGCCGGGATCGACGCCCATGATGCGGCTGGGAATTTTCGTGCCCATCGCCATTGTTGAGATTGTAGCGGGAAAGGAGAAAAGTCAAAAGTCCAAAGTCGGGAGTCGAGATTTGAGAGGATCGCGGTGATAACAAGGTGCGGGGAAGCCGGGCATCATTGGTGACTTTCCGTCTGCATGGAGAGATTTTCCAATTTCTTGCAAATCGAACAAATTAACCTTGAGGACTTAAGTTCTGCTGATATCCGCCACGCTTGATAAATGAGAAGCCCAAAGAAAGCGACCGCAAGAGCTATTGCATCTTGGCGATAGAGGCCGTAAACGGCAAATAATATGAAAGGTACCAAAAACGCAGCGTACCAAGACAACCGGTCCAACTTGCCTGGACTCTTTCTGGCAAAATATGAAATTAGATATCGCTCCTCATTTGAGAAATCAGTCATTTTGTTTTCCTCCGAGCGCAATCGAATCAATTACCCCGACTACGGCCATATCGATTGGGGACTGGGGACGGCCCACGGAAGTCATGGCGCTCCAGCCCTCGGTGACCACCAGCACGCGGTCGCCCACACCGGCGTCTACCGCATCCAGGGCCAGCAAAACGTCACCTCGGTCGCTGCCGTCGAGGTTCAAGGGTTGGACAACAAGAATTTTGCGCCCCTCATGGCTGGGAGCTTTTTGTGTTGCCACCACGTCACCAATTATGCGTCCAATGATCATTGGTTTGCGGAAGAGTTATGAGTTCTGAATCACGAATGAAAAACTTCGCCAGTCTAACGGTCCTTCTTTTCATGGTTCATAATTTCTCTATGTTGATGGTATCCACAATCCCCACAATTGCAGTTTCCGTGGGAACTTCCTCAGGGGACCAGGGAAAGCCGGCCTCGCGGCCCTTGCAGCAATAGACAGTTTCGCCAGCGCCCGCACCCACGCTATCAAGCGCCAGAATTTTCTGCCCAGCGTCCTTGCCTGTCTTGTCGATGGGCTGGACGATCAATATCTTTTTGGCCGCCAAGTTCGGGTCTTTTATGGTTGAAACTACGTTGCCAACGACTTTTGCCAGGAACATGTTTAACACCGAACGATGAACGATGGACGCGGAATAAGACTTATCTCAATTCATCATTCTGCATTCATCGTTCATAGTTTCCCCATCGTAACCGTGTCTACGATGCCCACGATTGCCGCGTCCACGGGATTATCCTTGCAGGTGGCCGCCATACGAGCTGAACTACCGGCTACGAGTATCACGGTTTCTCCAAAGCCGGCGGAGACCGTGTCCACGGCCACCAAATAATTGGCTTTGCCCGAGGCCGCAGATGCTTTCCCGCGCTCCACCTCTTCGGGCGTGAGAGGAGTGACCACCAGAAGTTTCTTGCCTTCCAGGCGGGGATCTTTGCGGGTTGCCACTACGGTCCCAACAACTTTTGCGAGGAGCATAGAATTAGTTGACCTGTAATGAGCAGAGGGTGGCGAAAAAGTATGCCCGGTTGTCTGTATTTCAGTTGATCAGTTCTTCAAGAAATTTTCAATCGGTGCACTGAAGTACTGAAATACGGAAATCCCTCGTCCTCAATCATCGCCAGCCTTGCCGATGGGTAATACACCCTCGAGGCTGGAATGAGGACGCGGGATCACGTGAACGGCAATCAGGTCGCCCACGCGCCTTGCCGCAGCCGCACCCGCGTCGGTGGCGGCTTTAACTGCGGCCACGTCGCCCCGAACCAGGGCAGTGACATAGCCCGAACCGATTTTTTCCCAGCCCACCAAGGTTACTTTGGCCGCCTTCACCATGGCGTCGGAAGCTTCGATCATGGCCACCAGGCCCCGAGTTTCAATCATTCCCAGCGCTTCACCCATTGTGATCCTCCACGGTAGCGCCGACCTTTAGGTCGGCATCCTGTTTTTCACCCTGCCGGCCTTTAGGCCGGCGCTACATCCTCGATTTTAAACTTCGGACGGTTTTGTCCACCAATGCTTCCAAATCCTGGCGCGAAAATGCCGTTCGCTCCGGAGTGCCGCAAGTTTGATCCACCGCCGGCGAACCGCTACCGGCTACCGGACATGCGTCGGAGCGCTCGATCACGGGCGTCCCGGCTCCATAATACTTTTGCCGCGCGGCCAGCAGTTTATCCACCTCTGTCTCAGAGAGCAAGACCTGACGGCCCAGAAGTTCGGTCACCAGGGAAATTTTAGCGAAGTGCTCCACCGTTTCCATCTTGAAGTAGGCGCGTTGGAGGTCGGGAGCAAACGTCACCACGCCGTGATTGGCCATCAAAATCGCGTCATGCGAGCCGACCAGCGGCTCGAGGGCGGCGGTCAATTCGGGCGTGCCAGGCGTGCCGTATCGCGCCAGGGGAATACATCCGAGCGCCAGGACGACCTCCGAAACCAGGGCTTTGTTCAGCGATAGCCCGGCCGCGGCGTAGCCTGTCGCCGTCGGCGGGTGGGCGTGGACCACCGCTTGCGCGTCCTGGCGCCGCCGGTAAATTAGCAAATGCATGGCAATTTCGCTGGTCACATTGCGCCGGCCGGATATTTTGTTGCCATCGTAATCGCAGATTACCAAGTCGTCCGGCTCCATCATTCCCTTGCAGATAGTGGTGGGAGTGGAGAGGATGCGGTGTTTATCCAAGCGGAAAGAAATGTTCCCGTCGTACGAGGTGACGAAACCATTCCTGTAGATCCACCGGCCAATCTCCACGATTTCGCGGCGTACTTCGTCTTCAGTCCTGTTCATGCCCACTGGAAGTTCCGGCCTGCCGGCTACGTTGAAGGATATTTGTGCGCCTCACCTGAGTCTTACCCGTGAAGCGAATTCGCTCTTCACGTTAAAGGAGGGTCAGGAGATTGTCAAGCGCGCCGCGTCTGCGGGTTGCGTCTGCCGATTGGCTGCCAGCGGAATTCGGCGCTGGCGTGGTTGTCTTGCCCTTTTTTCAATCCTCTGGCACACTCTCTGCCGGAGGATCCTTCGGGTGGGAAAAATTCTTGTCATCGATGATGATGAAATCTTGCGCGCGCTCATTGCAGATGTGTTGACCGCTCAAGGGCACCAGGTTCTGGCGGCGGCGGACGGTGAAACCGGCTTGCAGATGGCCGTTGCCGAGCATCCCAATCTGATCTTTCTGGACTTGATGCTGCCCAGGGTTCATGGTTACTGGGTACTCGAACAACTCCGCTCCAAGCCCGAGGTCGGCCAGCCCAAAATCGTTGTAACTTCCGCAAAGTCCTATGAGGCGGATATCCGTCGCGCGAAAAGCATGGGTGCGGACCGATACCTCGTCAAGCCTTTCGAGCCGGCAGAACTGGTGCAAATTGCCCTGGAGCTACTGCAAAATGGGTCAGTGCGAGTCAAGTTTTGGGGAACGCGCGGCTCCATTCCGGCCCCCGGTCCCAACACCGTCCGTTACGGAGGCAACACCGCCTGCGTTGAAGTTCGATACGACGATCACATTTTGATATTTGACGCGGGCTCGGGCATACGGGTTTTGGGCACCGAATTGACCAGTGAGTTCGGAACGCGTCCCATTGGAGTACACCTTTTTATCAGCCACACCCACTGGGATCATATTCAGGGATTCCCCTTTTTTGCGCCGTCCTATGTCGCCGGAAATCGGATCTCCATTTACAGTGTCCATGGGGCGGGGAAGCCGTTGGAGAAAGTTTTCCTCGGCCAGATGGACGGCGATTATTTTCCGGTATTGCTTTCCGATATGGCAGCCGAACTTAAGTTTTTTGAGATGAAAGATGAGGTAAAAATTGGTCCCATCGTCGTGGATTTGGAGCACCTCAACCATCCAGGGATCTCAGTGGCGTTTCGAGTGAAAGTGGACGGGAAAAGTATTGTGTATATGACCGACCACGAGCCTTTTTACCGCCTCCATCCCGGTGAATTTGGTGAGCGGCAGGAGAAAAGAATTACGGAATTTGCCCGCGGAGCTGACCTTTATATTAGGGAAGCTCAATACACCGAAGAAGAGTACGCCATCAAGAAAGGCTGGGGCCATAGTACCTGTCACGACGCGGTCCGCACGGCCGCTCAGGCGGGTGTGCGGCGGTTGGTGATTTTTCACCATGAACCGCTACACACGGACGAATTCATGGATCGCATGATGGATGAATGCCAGCAGATGGTTCGAACCAACAATGAAACTTTCGAGTGTCTGGCCGCGAAGGAAGGCGAAGTGATCGAAATTTAGATCGGTTCTTGCAGACCTTGGTTTGGCGGAATTGCTTAAGCGGAAAGATTCAGGTCCCGGCGGGTGGTGACGGCCCGCGCTCTATCTCCCTGCGCAACATTTTGGCTAATTCGCCCAAGCGGCGGTACTCCTCCGGGCCGAACGGCGATGCACCCTCAAGCATCGCTTCCAATTGGGCGGCTAGTTTGGAACCCTCCCCAAGCCCAAACGTCCCCAGCGATCCAGCCAGCTTGTGAGCGGCGTTCCCGGCCTCACCCCTTTGCTCGTCATTCAAGGAATTACCGATGCCCGCTTCAATTGCCCGCTCGACCAAAGCCAGCCGGGCAAACATGGTTTCTTGAAATCGGCTCCAGAGCGCGAAAACCGCCACTTTGAGCTTATCGTCAGAGGAAGGATGATTTTCCGTCATGTGAATCAGGACTGGCGATTTGTATCTTCCTCAGGCTCTTTTACTAATCCTGGTGGATTGTGCCAGTCTCTTGCTCATTGGGAATCACTTGATTCAACAAGCCAAGCACTCGCTTTTCAAATTCTTCGAGCGAAACTTGGCTCTTGGTCAGGAATTCCGAGGCGCCGAGTCTTAGCTGTTCCCGCTCCTCTTCGGTCAGGTCCTTAGCCGTGTAAACCACCAGAGGGATGTCGCAAAGGCGCCCGTGGCGGCGAAGCCAACTCACAACCTCAAACCCGTCCACTTCAGGAAGAATCAGATCGAGCACCAAAAGGTCAGGGTTAGTCTTCTGGCTAAGCTCGATGGCCTCCCGCCCGGTTTTTGCGTGGACAGTCTCCATGCCATGCCGTTCCAGTGTAGCGATCACCACGCGCGCCAGGTCCATGTCGTCCTCCACTAAGAGGACTCGCGCAGTCTTGGGGTGAGAAGCTAGAACATGTTCCAAAGTGTGTGAGAGTTTGGTTTCATCCACTGGTTTTTGGATCCATGCCGGAATGGATTCGCCCGACGGTCCTTCCGCCACAGGCCTGAGCGCACTGGTGACGATTACGGGAATACTTTTGGTTTCAGAATTCTCCTTCAAGGCGGCCATGGTCTGCCAGCCGTCCATGCCCGGCATCATGATATCCATCAGAATGGCATCCGGGTGTTGACTCGCGGAGCGCTCAACGGCCTCCTGGCCCGTGCCCGCCAGGACGACTTCGTACCCCTGAGATTCGAGCATGCTTCCTATCACGCTGCGAACGGAAGCATCGTCATCGCAGACCAAAACCCTGCGTGCCGTGGCGGGGATGACAGACTGCCGGAGTGACCCTTCCGCCTTTGCCTTTGCGCCTGGGACGGTAAAGAAAAAAGAGCTCCCTTCTCCGAGTTTACTCTTGACCCAAACGTTGCCACCGTGTTGCCTGGCGATGCTGAGGCAAATGGCCAAGCCCAGGCCTGTCCCGCCTTTCTCGCGCGCGTCTGAGGCATCGACTTGCTGGAACCGTTGAAAGATGCTTTCCAACTTGTCAGTTGGGATCCCTCGACCCTGGTCCTTCACTACAAATAGGATCTCGTTACTTCGTAGTTCCGCCGTAAGCCACACCGTACCTTTTTGAGGCGAATACTTGATGGCGTTGCTCAGCAGGTTAGTCATGACCTGAGTGATGCGGTCCGGGTCGGCCCACATTTGTACTTCGACGGGGGTGACCGAGAGGCTGATGCCGGCCTTTTCGGCCATGGGCCGCATGACGTCTGCCGCGGCGCTCATAATCGCAGCCGCATCGCACATTTGTTTGTCCAGGGTGATTTCGCCCGATTCCAGGCGCTCGATATCCAGTATGTTGTTGACGAGGCGTACCAGCCGGTCTGTGTTGGACACGGCGATGCCTACCATTCGCTGCGCCTGGGGCGATAGTTGTCCCATCCGGCCCGCGGCCAACAAGCCCAACGATCCGCGAATCGATGTCAAGGGCGTGCGCAATTCGTGGCTTACCACCGATACAAACTCGTTCTTCATGCGCTCGACTTCCCGCCGGGCTTCCTCTGCTTCTTTGAGCTCGGTAATGTCCTGGACGGTGCCTTCGATGTGCTCGGCGCCGGTTTCGGAGTCGCGGACCACGTGGGCGGATTCGGAAACCCAGATTTTCCCTTCCCCCGGGCGCGCGCACTGGGATTCAAAGTTTGTTACAATGCCCCTCTCCTTCAATTGCCCGAGGAACTCACGGCGGCGGTCAGGGTCGCCGTACATCCTGGGCGAATTACCGTTCGCCTCTGCCATGAACTCTGCCACGGTCTTGAATCCGAAAATGCCGGCCACGGCGGGATTTGCGCTCAACCATCGACCCTCGGGAGAGAGCTGAAAAATGCCTTCCACTGCGTTATCAAAAATACTCCTGTACTTCGCTTCCGCCTGCCGCACTGCTTCGACGGCGCTCATCCGCTCCTTCATATTTCGGAAAAAGATCAGAAATACATAAGTCGCCGCAGCCAGGGCCGCCAAGCCAAAAACTTCGACGAGATATTTTTTTTCGGCTGACCTCGTGATCCGGGCCAGAAGCAAGCTGTCCAACTTCGGCGAAAGCGCGTCATACAGGTCAAATGTGGACTTCAGGGCTTTCGTGCCTGATCCGTAAATTTCTTCGGGGCTCGTTTCGATCTGATTTGCCTTGATGAATCGGCCATCGAGCATTGACAGAAATTGATGGACCTTGGCCAGGCTTTGGTAATAGGCCTCAAACTCCGGTCTCATGGTAGGGTTCGCCCTCAGGCCCACTTGAAGGTTGCGGCCGATCACGTTCATTTGTGAGTTGATGACGCCCGAGAGGCGGATAAATTCGCTCCTTTCACTTGGTGTGATGGCTTTTCGGAGGGAAACGGCGGACGCCAATCTGCGGGCCTGAGCCATGGAATTTGCCACTGACGGTAATTTTGTGACGACCGTATCCATTAAATAAAAGGTATCGAGATCCGGGTCGAGGATTAGATTGGAAGTGTCACCGACATCGTTGATGAGAGAAACGGTGGAATCGATAGTTTGATCGCGCATTTCCTGCATGGCCTCGAGCGGGAGGGTGTTGAGCTCCACCAGGTTCACCTTCAAGGCCACCCATTTCTGAGTCGTGTTCAGGGTCTGACCCAGCTTTTGATCCTCATTGTCGATGGCCTGAATATCTTCACCCTCCATTTCAGCCTGGCTTTTCTTGAGCTGATCTTTGAGCCTGGGATTCTGAGCCGCAAAATCGCTGTCCAGGTCGGCGAAGTCCAGCACGTCCTCGAGCAATTTTCGGACGGGCAGGTTGTATTCAACCCCCAGCCTTTCCTTGGCGGCAAACTGGATCACAACATTGATTTCAGATATAAGCAGGTAGAATATAACTCCGAAGGGTAAAACCAAGACGAGAAACAAGACGATGATGCCAATGGGCGAGGCGGAAACTTCCTTGATCGTGTTCTGGCGAATGGATTCTTGAGTCACTTTGCCCCCAGTGACCGGTGGGATTGTGGTTGTTTTATCTCCCGGTCGGGTTCCAAATCCGTCTCGCTCATTGATTGAGCGGTGTGAAGATTGATGGTCGCCGTTCCCACGGTTTCTTAAGCCTCCCAGCCCAGGATTTCCGCCAGCTCGGCGGGCAGACTTATGGGATCGAAGGGCTTGGGTAGAACTCCCTTCACGCCCAGGGCAAGGAAGCGCAGGCGGTCGGAGGATTGCACTTTGGCCGTCAACATCACCACGGGAATATGCGAAATCGCAATGGTTTCCTGGAATCTCTGAAAAGTCGCGGGACCATCCATTTCGGGCATCATGACGTCCAGCAGCACGGCGTCCGGTTGCTCGCGGAGCGCTTTTTCCAAACCATCCTTGCCGGAAAAAGCCGTGGAAATCTCCCATTCCGGAACCGCCTCCAAACTCATCTGGGCGATTTCACGAATGTCAGCTTCGTCATCGATAATCAGAATGCGCCTGCGTGCCATAGCTATTCATTCCCCCGCCGGCTCAACAGGCTCTTCCCGTTCGACAGGCAAGGGCAATAGAGTAAAGCCCCTCTTCGGGAGAGTATCCTCCCGATAATTATTGGTCCCTTGGTTGGCTTTATGAAGAATACCCGGAACAGTAAAATTATTTCCGATTCGACCCGGAAGTATAGCACACCGAAACGCCTTCGCGCACTTCTGGATCCCAGCCCACGGTTTTCCCAACATGAGAAAGCAAGGGCGGGATACTCAGCGGCGTTGACTTCGACCGGTGGCGCGGACATCGGTTTGTAATATCTGCGTTTCGACCAGCTAACGGACAGTCCGCACTGTGCGCTTGGAGGAGATGAATAGGTTGGGCTCAAGAACGGAGACTTAACTATCGGATGACGACTTCCTCAGGTCCGGATGGCAAGGTGAATTTCGAACCGCGTTCCTGGTTCAGCTTCAGCGTGACGGGAACATCCAGGCCGGCAAGGTCGATCTTTCTTGTCCACGAGCCGCTGGTCCAGTAATTCGCACTCGTGTAAAGGGTCTGGCCGATGATCGTGTAGCTTTTGATCTCTTCCTTATGTCCGTCGCGATACACCAGAACAGCCGGGGGAATCTCCAAAGGGGGCGCGACGGTTTCGCCGCCGATTGGCATCAGAGTTTGGGGCAAGTTTGCTTTCGCAGTTTCCGTCTGCGCAGACTGTGCTGGAATGGGTGATTGGATGTAACCTGTGACCTGAACCCACTGATCCCCACGCCTTTCGAGTACGAAGGAGGGAGGCACTCTCTCCGGCGGCTTTTCCGCGGTGGGCTGGGCATCACTCTCCCGGGGAACCGCCTCCGTCCCTGCTGATTCATAATTCGATTCGTCGTAGTAACCTGGATACCCCAGGTATCCCCATCCCCCATTACGTCCTCTAGCAAAAGAATTTGGATGAATGGGATAAGTGGGGTGGATTGCTCCTCTTCCGGCGGTTCCGAATGAGCCCCGGAACGCCGCGCGACTCACAGGAGCTGGTCTTGCCCCAAAGCCCCTTTGGGCGGCTGCGGGCGAAACAAAAACCAACGCTCCACCCAAAGCGACGAATACTACAATGGTAAGCCGATGTTTCACAATTGAACCTTTACCCGCTTCAAATGGCATCCGCGCTTTCTTATCCTCAATAAACCTAGTGCCAACAAGACTCAAAGTCAAGCCGGAGAATGGGACTGGCCAGATTCGAGTTTTTTTGGGATTGCCCCTTCCTATAGGCGGTGGAACAATGTTGAGCATGACAGATGTGATCGCCAACCTCAGTCGCCCTACGGGCTCCTTCAGTAAGCGCCCGCACCTAACTTCTCGAATTTTCATGTGCATCCAATATCTGGACACAACGCCTTTGGCTCGCCGGCCAATTAAGACCCGGTTCTTCGTTGTACTTTAGCTCGTAGATTCGGAATAATGGTGTTGTAGCCAAAATGCGCGTTAAGACTGTTCAGGGAACAGTGCTCTCAATTTACTTCGAACCCATGGTTTTGGAATCGAGCCGGTCGGCACTCGCGAAAGGCCGGCATTTGCTTTGTAGATCTTTCTGGAGGAAAGTTGGAGGCGCTTGAAAACTCCACGAATGCAATCGGATGTCGCAGCTTGCTGCTTACAATCGCTGCATACTTCTTCTTGGTGATGCCGCTCGCTGCCCACGACATTATCACCACAAAGCTGACTTACACGCGTGAAATCTCCCGAATCTTCGCCCGACGCTGTGTTTCGTGCCATGGCGCGAACTCATCGATCCCACTCACCACTTATCAGGAGGTTCGGCCCTGGGCGGTTGATATTAAGGAGCAGGTTTTGGCTCGCTCGATGCCCCCATGGGGGGCGGTGAAAGGGTTTGGCGACCTATCGCCTGATCAGAGTCTTACTCAGGAAGAGATTTTCATCATCGCGGCGTGGGTAGTGGGCGGGGCACCGCAGGGCGAGTCCGCTCTCCTCCCGCGAGATCAACCTCCGGTGCAACCGGCTTCTCACGGGAGTTTGACTGATACGCTCCTCGTGTCAACGCGCACGGTGCTCCAAAAACCGCTCATTGTCGCCGGCATCCGGCCACGATGCGAGACGCTGATTAATTCCGCGCGCATCACCGCCCATCTGCCTGATGGGCGAATTGAACCCTTGGTATGGCTCTACCGGTACGATCCGCGATGGGAGCAAGTGTTCCAATTCCGCAGAACGCTGAGGCTGCCGCGCGGCACGACGATCGAAGCATCCAGCCCGGTGCGCTTTTATTTGGAAACAACTAGAGCGCCTTCACTTGCGCGGTAAACGCCATTGTGTTTACCACGCCCTTCCGCTGGAACTGAGTCCAAAGCCTATAGACACAGGGTCGCGGGAAGATCAGGTTAAACTGTACGCTTGGACCGCCATCGGCGAATATGGGATGCAGATGCAGGAGGTCGATGAGGTCTTCGCTCGCCACCAGCATATGCGCCCACGAGCCAAGATAAAGCTCGAGGCCAACAGCGGGTTCAAGAGTGAAGAACATTTTGGTCTCGAGTCCCGCAATCGGCTGCTCGGGATCAAGCCGCAGCGATGCGGCAAGATTCTCCGACTTCGATGGACCCCGTGCTGGCGCAAGCTTTCCGGGTTTGGAATGGCCCGAGACGAATAGCGTCTTCACCGACAACTGCGGCGCCGCGCCAGATGGAAAGTAGTCGGCCAGGAGGCGATACATCCCGCCAAAGGGCAGCCTGAGTTGCACCCGAAATGATCCGTCTGCTTGGGGCAAAGGGTGAGTGTGGGCGAAGAATTCCAGATTCTCGCTTACCACGAATAAATGCATCAGTTTCTCGTGCACGATGTCGAAATATTTCACAGGCTGACCCGATCCCGGGTTGAAGACGCGCAAGGTAAGTGAGACCTCGGCGCCTGGTTTAATCAATTCAGGTGAATGAGAGACCTCGAGCGGATACTCCCCGCTGTCTCGTATATTCAGAGCCAGCGTCATGCCGCAGCGTGGGCAAACACCAGGTTTTGCCGAGCGGACCTCCGGGTGCATCGGGCAGACCCAATCCTCGGGAAGGGAAGGCGTAGTCGCGCCGCGCTGCTGAGCCCATGACGATGCAGGACCCAGCAGAAGGCTGAAGCAAGTTTGAAGATAGTTTCGCCGGTTCAGAGTCCCACCTACCCTGCGCAGATTGACTACCTTGCGTCAATGCCAGACCATCCGCTAAACTATGAGCCTACTTCGCAGTCAGAGAGTTCTCAAGCATTAAAGACGACAGAATAACCCTTGGAAATCAAATGATGAATCGTATGGCGCCACTGGCTTTGTATTTATTCGTTTCTGTTTCATTTGTGTGGAGTGCTCCGGCGCAGAAACCCGCCAGTCCCATGACAGTGACGTTTACCAAAGACGTCGCACCGATTATTCAAAAGCACTGCCAGGTATGCCATAGGCCTGGAGAAGCCGCGCCATTTTCAATGCTCACTTACGAGCAGACACGACCGTGGGCCGCGGCAATGGCGGAGGCGGTGCAGTTGAGGAAAATGCCGCCGTGGTTTGCCGATGCGCGCTACGGGGAATTTTCCAATGATCGTTCGCTCACACAAAAAGACATTGACACCATTTCCGCCTGGGCCAAGGGCGGTGCGCCGAAGGGAGATTCCAACAACCCGCCTCCGCCCGTGGAATTCGCTGCGGGTTGGGCGATCCCAAATCCGGACGTCGTCTTCGAAATGCCCCTGACGTATCAAATCCCGGCTACCGGCACGATTGAGTATCAGAAGATAATTATCCCAACCGGATTCACCGAAGATAAATGGGTGCAGTTTGCCGAAGCTCGTCCTGACAATCGAGCCCACATCCATCACATTATCGCCTATGTCCGCGAGCCGGGCTCCCATTGGCTCCAAGGTGAGAAGCCCGGAGTGTTCTTTGTGGCGCCGAAACCTAAAGATGAAAACATCGACACCAGCAGCTTGCCGAGCGACTTCCTGGTTGGATACGCGCCCGGTCAACCTCCCGAGATGCTCGCCCCCGGACAGGCCAAGCTCATCAAAGCCGGCTCCGATATCGTGTTCGAAATTCATTACACCACCGATGGCACCCCAGGCACTGACCGCAGCAAGGTGGGCATGGTATTTGCAAAGCAGCCACCCAAAGAGCGCGTGCTTACACTATCCGCCACCAATGGAACCTTCCGGATTCCACCCGGCGACCCGAGCTACGAAGTCGACTCCGAGTTTGTGGTGCGAACGCCGGTGAAGCTGGTCTCCCTGCATCCTCACATGCACGGACGGGGCAAGGATTTCGAATATCGATTGCTATATCCCACAGGAGAGACGGAAAAGCTCCTGCTTGTGCCTAAGTACAACTGGCATTGGCAGCTTTGGTACACACTTGCGAAGCCTGTCGTCCTGCCTCGTGGCACGAAGATTCAGTGTACGGCGCACTTCGATAATTCGCCGAACAACCCTGATAACGCGGACCCGACGAAAGAAGTGCGGTGGGGCGATCAAAGTTGGGATGAAATGATGGTTGGTTTTTTCAACCTGGCGTTCGATGCCAATATGCCAGTGAATGATCTCCTGCCGTCACCTGAATCCGGCAAAGTTCCGCATTCTACCAACTAATCCACAACCTAACGTGCGGGTTGCAATGCGCCGCTTTGGGGATCGGCATCACTCCGCCAATTTGCGGGCGAACTCCACTTCATGCCGCAAGTCATCTTCGACAGGGCCTTCCTTTTCGTATTCCACTGCGACTAATCCGCCGAAATTCTGACGGCGCAACTCGCGCATCACTTCCGGGATTCTGCAAATTCCTTTTCCCAACAGCACATTCACCTCACCATCCCGGGCCTGAATGTCTTTGAGGTGCACCAGATTCAGGCGCGGCGCCAGCTTTTGGATTGCGTCCAAAGGGTCGTATCCGCAGGACGCAAACTGACCCACATCGGCTGTGGCGCCGACGGTTCGTGAAACTCCAGCCAGCGCATCCAGAACGTCCTCCGGACTCTCGTAAGGGAATTTCTGCCCTTTAAAATAGTGATTATGAATTCCGAAGGTGATTCCTTCGTGCGTGAAACGCCGGTCGATTTCGGCAAGAGTGTTGCCGGTCGCGTCGCCGCTGATATTGCGGGCGCCCAACAGTTTTGCGAATCTCACCGCGCTGTCGACATCTTCACCGTCCTTGATGGTGGCAGGGTAGTACGAAACGCAACGGATTCCCGCACGGTCCAGTTTTTCCCTTGTGGAACGGAACAAATCGCCGCCAGGCTTGCTGAAAAGCATGAACTCTCCGCGCGACATTTCGATTTCCTGGATGCGAAGAGCCTTGAGCTGGACGATCATTTCGTCGATGGAGAGGTTGTGATAACTGTAGGTGCCAATTCCTATGTTGAGTTTTTGTTCCGCCCGCAACGGGAAGGCCGCCATCGCCATGCCGGCAGCCACAGCCTTGGCGAAAACTCTTCTTGTGATCATGAAATGTGGCCCCGTGGCAGTTTATCCATCGTGCTGCTGGAGAATTCGTTCAGTTGGATGGAAGTGGCCGTGGCGTCGCATCTCCATTGACCAACCCTGTGGCCCACTTGATTGCCTCCGTGTACATCTTTTGCAGATTGGGGTTGTCCCAACTCTCTTTGGGATGACCGAGGGTTGAATAATAAACCCGTCCCTTGCCATACATCTTCGCCCAAGTCACCGCAAAATCGCGATCGGTGCGATGCACCTTGGGGTTCGACAGGTCGACGCGGCTGGCGTCAAGGCGCATCAGGACTCGCACTTTGTCCCGCGAGTAATTCCTGATCTGGTAGATTTCGTCTCGCAAAATGAACGACTGTGGCCATTGCTGCATTCCGGGAAAATTTGGATCTTCGACGATGATGGGCGCATCAAAAGTTCCCCACGGATGCTCGTCAAAATAACCACCGATCATTTCGCCATACTCGGGCCAATCGGTAAAGGTGATGGTGGCGCTGTGCACACCAATGAAACCCTTTCCGTCATCATGGACGAAGGAAAGTAAATCCGCCTTCTGTTGCGCGTCCATCGGGAGGGCGCCGCCAGTAAAGAAGAGGATGGCGTCAAAATCATTCAGGTTTTTGGCGTTGAATTCCAGTTTCTTCTTGGTGAGTACTTCGGTGTCAGTGCGGATCGTGGTGTCCCACAGTCCGGTCGATTCCCCCAAGCGTTCGATAGTGGCCATGGCATGGGAAACGGACTCGTGGCGGTATCCCTTTTCCTCACCCAGTACCAGGAGATGCTTTTTCGGCGGCTTATGGGATTGGGCAAAGCAGGGACTCGAAACCGCAAGGATGAACAAAAAACAAGCCGACCAGCCAATCTTCATTTGGACAGATTCCTTTGGGTAAGCCTCTGAAGGCCATTGTTAAGAGCCAAATGAAAGTATATCGCAAACAATCGATTTACTTAACGTTCTTCCCCGTTTGGATGTAGTTCAGCTTGTTTCTTTTTGTAGCGGTGGTCGGAGTTTACCCGCCTCGGCGGGGTGAACTCCGACCGCCGTTACAACGAATTGACCCACTACCCCGCGTTTGGCCGCCCGCTCACACATTCAACAGTTCTTGTCAATCCCCCGCGACCTGAGTCGGTTGGAATGGCGGACGAAGCGAATTGAAGAAGCGCGGAACCAAGCAGGTCAAAAATGGTGTCTAAGAGTTTGTTGAAAAACTCGCCCCCGCCTGCGCGGGTCATTCCGAGGAGCTTTTGCCGACACGGAATTTCGCATTGCCTGTATTTTCAGTGCGAGATTCCTCGCTGCGCTCGGAATGGCATATCGGAATATTACCGAAACGCCGTTGGACTCGGACGAAGTTTGTGGGGAGGACAACCGATGAGGAGGATGGGCTATTATGGGTAGCCTTATTCGTGGGTTCTGCTCTATGGAGTGGACTCTTCACTGCTGAGACGACTGCGCATGTCCTTGACGAACGCCCTGATCTCCGAGGCAGAACATGGCGGGTCCTGCCCGATTCGCGCATCTTTCGCGCTTACAACCGCCTGAGCTTCCAAGCCATCCAACGCGCGGAGCACGCGCTGACGGAGGCCCGGAATCGTGGGATGCGCTTTCAGTACCTTGTATCCGAAGAACGCCTCCGCATGCAGTCGCCAGATCACGGCGGTGCGTTCAAGCAGCGCAAACCTCCAGTAAAGATCTGCATACTGTTCTGGGGAAAGATCTCCGCGCGCCAGTTCCAGATGGAGCAGGGATTCGTGCGCCAAAGCGATCGCCTGATCTTTCTCCTGCAGTATCTGCTCCAGCAGATCCGCATCGGGGTTCAGCAGCTTTTGCTCCAGTTGCGCGTAGCGCGCATCGTTGGGATACCACTTCGCCATGGTTCGCAAATGCAGAACGCTTTCCGAATATTGAAACAATGGGAGCCGGGAGTGGTTTGTGACCCAGAACTGAAGCGTATAAAAGGAGTGGTTGACGATATCGTAGGTTGGTTGGAGAGCCTGCTCGACCTGCGCCGCCGCGCCATGTCCATAGCGCTGCTCAGTCCATTCCTTCCAGATCTGCCTGGCGTTGACCGTTGGATCCTGAGTGAAGCGATACATGGCGTAGATATTGATTTCGTTTGGTGTCCGCAGCGCGTCGTATCCGCCGTGATCCAGCCGCAGGTTGTATCCGGCTACGCCCGGTTTGCTCAGGTCATACCTCCAACGGCGTTCAAAGTACTCCGGTTGTGTATACGGCACCCTGTTTTTGCCAAAGAACTCAGCAGAACCGTCGAATTCGATAATCTGTCTGCGACCCGGAAACTGTCCGATCAGAGAGTTGTCGGGATAGAACGGATCCCAGTCGTGGGGTTCGCATTTGCTCTGGATCATGACTCGCTGGCTCGTCTTCGCATAACCTTCACGGAACCATTCCATTTCTTGCGGCTCGTAAAAGAATGAGCGGACGATGAGATCCTTTCCGTGCCGTTCGCAGACCGCATTGATGGTGTTAATTAAACGGGCGAGCCTGTCCGGCATCGAAATGGAAGAGTGCACTTGTTTCGGGTCAAAAATTTTGTACTCTGTCTCGTCGAAGGTCAACATCAGACCATCGAACTCCGGGTACTCAGCAAATACCCGCTCGTAGCGTTCGGTCAGCCATTTCCATAGACCCGGTCGATCGAGTTGAACAACGTGGTTGTCCAGGTATTCCTGCGGAACGTCCTGCAATTCATGAACCCAGATCCACACTTTCAGGTGCTCTGCGTGCGCATTCCGCGCCAGTTCCCGAAGTTGTTCTCCACGGTTAGAGCCGTCGAACAATTGCGAAGCGTATCCGATCATGTCGTGCGAGAAGACGACCGTATTGATGTCATAGTTGTGCGCCATCTTCATAGTTGACGACACGTACGGCGGGTTCAACTTATGGAATTGCCAAGCCCGGTAAGGGACCAGATCCGTCGCGGGTGTAATTGCCGGCAGCCCGAAACCCGCGATCGACAGACAAATGAGTCGAATCATGAAGATTCGACGATCCTGTTTGGAGGGTCTGAATTTGGGGTGGAACATGGTCGAGTTGGCCTCCACTGCAGACTCAAAACGGGATCGAATGACCGCCATCGACCACTAATGTGGGGCCAATCATATACGAACAAGCGTTGGATTCAAGGAAGTCTGAACCTCGGGCGACCGACCTCTTCCGGATAAACATGGGTGCCCCAAGGCGATCTTACGATTTCTCAAGTACTGGGACTTGAAGAGTTCGGATGTTGTCCCATCCCTATCAGCTAAAACCCCAACACCGCATCGATTGACGCAACCTGCAAATTAGTCTGGCACTTATGCCAGCCTAGAGTGTTAAACCCAACCAGCCCAAAGGTCCGAGGCTGAAGTTCGGAAACGGTTTTTGTCCGCGCCTGTTGCCAGAACTCGATGATCGATTACATATAATAGTATTTCCAATCGGATTGTCAATAGGAAAAATAACTGCCGACCGAATCACAGCTTCGTCTATTTAACTACTTCACGTCCTCGCCATCTTTGGAGCCATAACGCTCGATCACGTTTGATGCTCAACTGTGAGGGTGCTGACACCATTTCCAAGGCTTTCCAACTTCTCCTTAAATCCTTGGATATTGAAGCGGGCCGCGCCGTCCTGAGCCACATCACTGAAGAAAGGCAAAGCCTGCTTCCGGGCCGGGAGCGCAAAGAGCAAGTTGTGTCTCAACCAAAAGCCTTCCTAATGTTTGCTTTTCTTATTCAGGTACGAATCTGGCTTTTCGCCCTAAAAGGAGCAAGCAAACCGAATTGAACCGAAAAACAAATCAGAATATATTCCTTGACAAGCTAATCATGGCTGACTATAAATTGCGCTCGATCATATTTTATCAGTGAAATTCTGATATCGCAAATGAACGGCTACGCTCGAAAAAACCATCTGCGGCTGAACGGTCGAATTGGGGGGCTACTTGCCGAGACTTCGATCGATGACCGGTGAGTCAGGAGTTAGGCGAAGGTTGGGCCAATGGGAACCTGTGCCTTCAGCCCTGAACGGTCCCCGGCCAGTGAGAGGCCAGTTGTTTGTCGCGCGAATTCTAAAGCTTGCTCTCGTGATAACCTTATTGACTATCGTAGGACTGCCCGGAGAGCGAGTGTGGGCAAAGGTGATGCTCCCGTCTCTTATTTCCGACGGCATGGTTTTCCAACGCGGCAGGTTGGTAAAGGTCTGGGGGAAGGCCGACCCCGGCGAGAACGTCAGCGTTTCCTTCCAAAATCAAACCGTCACGGTGACGACAAGCAGTGACAGTCGTTGGGAAGTCCAGCTTGGCCCCTTCGAAAGTGGCGGTCCCTTCACTTTGACGATCGCAGGCAAGAACAAGCTCGTGGTGCGCGACGTTTTGGTAGGGGAGGTCTGGGTTTGCGGTGGCCAATCAAACATGGGATTTGCCCTCGAGTCTGCCCTCAATGCATCGGTGGATATCGCTACGGCCGATGATTCGAATCTTCGCATGTTCAAGGTTCCACTCACGGTGGCCGGTAAGCCGCAAGAGAACGTTGCCGGACGATGGATGTCATCCCGACCGCAGTCAGTGGCCGATTTTTCCGCGGTGGGATACTTTTTTGGCCGCCAGTTGCGCAAGCGCTTGAATGTGCCCGTTGGACTGATCTCTAGCGCCGTGGGGGGCACACGCGCCGAGTCCTGGACAACTCATGTAACACTGGAATCCGATCCCGACTTCCACGAAATTCTCGACCACGGCAAAGCCTGGTTGGAGAGCGCACCGAAAGTCGTCGCCGACTATCAGGCAGAGTTGGACATGTGGAAGCGGGCCGCCGACCAGGCTGAGGCCGAGGGCAATCCGATCCCGCCCTTTCCCGCAGCGCCGCGCGAACCCCGTGGAGATGCCTGGGAGCGCTCGTCCGGACTCTTCAACGGCATGGTGGCGCCTTTAACGAATTACCGCATCGCGGGGGTGATCTGGTACCAGGGAGAAAATAACGTTCCCCATCCCATGCAATACCGCAAGCTCTTCCCGGCGATGATCGGCGACTGGCGGCGAGCTTGGAACCAGGGCGACTTTCCCTTTCTCTATGCGCAGATTTCCTACTACATCTCGGGTGATGCCCAGTACGATCTGGAGTGGAACTTACTTCAGGAAGCACAACTGAAGTCGTTGTCAGTGTCAAACACCGCTATGGTGGTGACCGCCGACACGGAGGATTATCCGAATGTGCATCCCAAGAACAAACAGGAAGTCGGCTATCGCCTGGCGCTCGCGGCCGAGGCTCTCGCCTATGGCCGCGACGTGCCGTATTCGGGGCCGGTTTACGACTCGATGAGCGTTGAGGGCGCGACTATCCGCGTCCGCTTCAAGCACGTCGACGGAGGCTTGATGGTGCGAAAGGGAAAAAACACGTCGTTGATGCAATTCCGAATTGCGGGCGAAGGGCGGAAGTTCGAAACCGCGGAAGCGAAGATCGACGGGGATACCGTGGTGGTTAGCAGCCCGAAGGTTCCGAACCCGGTGGCCGTTCGCTATGCGTTTCCCTATGTGCCCGAGGCCAATCTCTACAATCAGGCGGGACTGCCGGCACCGGCATTTCGCACTGACGACTGGCCCATTACGGTGATTGGCTACTGAAACGGTCTGCTCACGACGCAGTGAATGTTGCCGGCGAAAGCAGCTTTATTGAACTGCCCATAGTAGACCGACCACGTAAATGACGGTGAGATCAGGCGCTTCGGAATTCTTGCCCCAGCGTTGATGTTCTTCCGTTCCGAAATACCTCGTCACGATTTTAACCGGCCCCGATCTCAACATAGCTGAGATATGCGTAGTCCAATCAGGTCTGAATGAATTCGGATGTGGACTCATCCATGCCGTCGATGACGGACTTCGGCAGGAGATTGCGCTCCGGTGCTACGGCTGACCCTGTTGGTGGAAGAGCGGCATCCCCCGCTCTGGCAACGTGAGTTCAGTCAGGAACTCGCCGCCAACATTTGCGATCAGAAGCTTGTTCCCCTCGAGTCCACTAAACGCGCAGTTTGTCGGGCGGTTCAGCATATAAGAGTTTTCATCGCGGCAGAGCATTTCTGCGACTCCATCCCGGGTCACCCGGTAGAGGACATCTGACGCGTAGCAGGTTACGTAGAGCGATTGCGAAGCATCGAAAGCTAACCCGTCGGGAACGCGCAGCATTTCGTCCACGAACACCTCGGGACTACCTGCGGAACCATCAGGTCGAATCGGGATTCGCAGAACGCGGTGCGCTGTGGTTTCGACAACATATAGGTGGTCCTCTGAATCTGTGAGCGCCAGCCCATTCGCAAAGTAAAATGGACCAGGGTGAAAGATCGACACGTGGCCTGCCGGCGTGATTCGATACACCCTCCCATTGACTTGTTCCCAATCGCCGGAATCACTCACGTATAAGTTGCCCTTACGATCGAATACTCCAAAATTCGGGGTTTGGAACGGATGGCCGTCGACTTCAGAGGCAAAAACCTCAACCTGTCCTTTGCTGTCAACTCGAATTACACACTTCCGGCCGCAATCGCAAATATAAATCCGGTCGTCCCGATCCAATGCGATCCCCAGGCAGTAACCACCAGTCCTGGCGATAACGTCAATACTCTTCCCATCCTCTGATATTCGGTAGACCTGACCAGCCTCGCCGCCTGCGTAGACGACGCCATCGCGACTGACGGCGAGCCCCTCCGGATGATCCAAGCCGGTGGCAAAGAAACGAAGTTGTTGGGTCGGATAGCGCGCCTCGCTCATTCTTTTCTCCCTCAAACCTTGCCCGAAGAACTCGTCGATGTGACTAATGCGGTTCCAGCCAAAGTGATTGCTCCACCTATGATAGTGCTTCGCGTGATGGCCTCGTGCAACGTTAGCGCGGAAACGGCAACGCCAAGAAAGGGCAAAAGATAGATCGACACGGACGCTTTGCTGACGTCCATCCGCTCCAGCAGGAACATCCAGAGAACCATCGCGATACCCCAGCTCAGAAAGCTCAGAATAATCAGCCAGACCCAAGTTCCAGTGGTGTATCCTTGGATCGTTGCCCATTGCACCGGCTCACCGCTCCAAGCCAGGAGGGGTGGGCTGATGGCCAAGGCGATCAAATAGCCATAAACTAGAACTTCAAGCGGACTAAATCTTTCCAATAACCCCTTTGAATATACGTTGTAGAACGTGCTGCAGGCGCATGCAAGCAGAATCAGCGAGTTTCCGAAAAGTGAACCTATATTCGTCACAGACTGCGTGCTCAAATCCTTTTGAGAGAGAACGAGGACACCGACCAGCGAGATAACGAGACTCACCCAAAGCCTTGATGTCATCCGCTCTTTCAGAAGCACAGAGGCAAGGAGAGCGGTGAGTATTGGCAGTGTGAGGTAAATTAAGGATGCGTTGGAGGCCGTAGAGCGCTCAGTCCCTGCGGCAAGAAGGGCGGATGCAGGCATAAGGCCGAGCACGCCGATCATTGCAAATCCGACAACGTCCCGAAGTGTCAGTTTCCCACGCTTTTGCACTTTGCCCCGGTTGGCCCGTCGTTCCCATATCAGAAACGGCAGCAACGCGACTGAAGCGACCAGAAAGACCCAGGCGCTGGTGGTAACCGGGCCCATCTGCGCCGAAAGCGCCCGGTAGGCGGGGAATTGCGCGGCCCACAGAAGGTTCACCAACACCAGCAGGCTGATGTCAATCACCGCCCGTCGCCGATTTGGGGGCTGAATTAAATCGGTTCCTGGCATGCTTCTTCAACCTCCGGCCACGTTTGGTGTGCGGTTATATTCATAGCGAAAGACGCCCAGACCTTCCATCAAATAGCAGCTATGCCAGATTATTTCGTTATCGGTTGCGGCCGATGTGGGTAGATCTAGCCATCCGGCACATTACCTGAGCCGGCTTTCCTGTGCACAACGTCAACATTCGATGCTCGATCAACCAGCATGATACTATGCCGACTGGTAATGTCAATGGGGAATGTAGGACGACCGACGGGCTCCCTATGTCGTTCATTATTCCATTAGTCAGAGGTTCACCCTTAGAAAGATTATTTCGATCGAGCATATATTATGGTACACTAGTCAAATGGCAATATCATTTTCGAAGCTTTCCAATAGTTCCCTTAGGGATCAGATCGCAGGGAAAATAAAGGAAGCCATACTGAACAACTCTCTTCGCCCCGGCGATCGCCTGGTAGAGCGAAAGCTCGCCGCCCAGTTCGGAGTAAGTCTGACCGTTGTTCGGGAAGGCCTTATCATTTTAGAGGTCGAAGGTTTCGTGGTAAAGAAAACCAACTCCTCTACATACGTCACTAAATTATCTCTCCAGGAGGTCGAAAAGGCGTTTGCTCTCCGCCGAGTGCTGGAGGGCTACGCCATGGAATTGGCCGTACGCTCAGCCACTGCGGAACAGATAGAATCTCTGGAAAAGGCTTACTTGGACATGATCGACGCTGCCGCCCACGGGAATCTGGACCTGTTCCTCCAGAAGGACTATGAGTGGCATGAAGCGATCTGGTGTCTGGCCTGCAACGAATATCTTTTCGCGGCCCTGCGACGACTCATTCTCCCCCTTTTTGCGTTTGCCGCTATCCGTATCCACGCAGGAAGCCCGCTCGATCTGCTCGCCGACGCGAACCGTCACCAACCGTTGCTCGATGCCATTAAATCCAGGGATGTTAAAGCGTGCCACGCCGCTCTCAACCACGTCACCGAAGAATGGCTCGGTGTGCTTCGAGCCTGGGAATACAAAAACCCAGATGCGTCTCACTCAGCACTGAGCCTTCCTGCTCTTGCGATTCCCGATAAAGCGTGACTTCGGCTTGCCGTACTCAAGTCATCAACCGATCCGCATTGAACCGAAAAATGATTCGAAGATATTCCGAAAATAATCCTTGACAAGCGCCGATGGTGCTGTTAAAACCTGATGCTCGATCATCGATGTTCTCTAAATTGACATAAGGCAGTATAGCAAAGGAGAGGTGAAAATGAATACCCGTCGAGTTGGAGACGCTTCCGTGGTTTGGCTGCTCTTGTCGCTCATGGCTGGCACTTTGGCTTTCTTTGGATCCACGCCTCGGGCAATTGCCCAGGAGTCCCGTGGGACGATTACGGGAGAAGTATTCGACAGCTCTGGAGCAGTGGTTCCGGGAGCTTCCGTGACCGTGACCAACATGAGCACTCAATTCAAAAACGAGGCAAAAACTAACGACCAAGGCAACTACACGGTTCCCTTCATCGCGCCGGGGAGGTATAAGGTGTCGGTAGGCGCACCGGGCTTTGAATTATCGGAGCGCGAGGTTGAACTCCGCATTCATGATGTCCTTCAACTCGACTTTAACTTGGTGATTGGGCAGACTTCACAGGCAGTCCAAGTGACTGCTGCCACGCCGCTCCTGCAAGATGCCAATGCCAACCTCGGGCAGGTAATAGACACCCGGCTACTGCAGGAATTACCGACCCAGCACGGCAGTGTGTTCTCGCTCGTCTACCTGGAGCCCGGCGTTACCAACACCTATAGGGGCGGAAGCCAGACGTATTCCACGGATGCGCTCCAAACCATCTTTGCCAGCGGCGTCAGTATGAACGGAACCCCGGCAAGTAAGGGCGATTATACTATCGATGGAACCCCAAATACGCAAACCACCTGGGGAAACTCCTTTCTGAACAGCCCACCCGCCGACGCGGTCCAGGAATTCAAAGTGGAGACCGCCTTTGACGCCAGCGTGGGTCACACCAGTGGAACGATCATGAACGTCGTTCTGAAGTCGGGCGGGAATCAACTGCACGGGTCGGCCTTTGATTTCGTCAGGAACACGAGTTGGAATGCAAATGACTTTTTCTCGAACCAGGTTAACCAGCCCCCCACACCTTTCAGCTATTATCGTTATGGCGGGAGTTTCGGTGGCCCCGTTTATATTCCGAAGGTTTATGACGGCAGGAACCGAACCTTCTTTTTCATCTCATATGAGACTTACGACTTGGCCGAACCGGATCCGTTTACTGGATCGGTGCCGACAGCCGCGGAAGATAAAGGTGATTTCTCAGCTTTGCTTGCTCTCGGTCCACAATATCAAATCTACGATCCTGCCACGATCGCACCCGCTGGCAACGGGAGATTTTCGATCCAACCCTTTGCCGGAAACATCATTCCCGCGGGCCGGATCAGCCCAATTGCCCAAGCAATACTGAAGCAATTTCCGGCACCCAACGCGACGGGTACACCCGACGGAGTGAATAATTATGCCAATCAGAATTACCAGAGCCCTGAGCATTACTACAACAAAACCCTGAAGATGGACCAAAATATCGGTGACCGCCAGCGGCTCTCCGGGCGCTTTTCACAGAACCAAAACCTACAAGGTCCCTATCGGAAATGGTGGCCTGGTCCCACTTCAGGTGAAAATTACAGTGGCATAGGAAGAGAGGCCTCTGTTGACTACACTTACAGCGTCAAGCCCAGCGTTGTTCTGAATCTACGGGCCGGCTATACCCGCTACCCTGGGGACCACAGCCCTGATCGTCTCGGCTTCGATCCAGCCACCTTGGGCTTTTCGTCACAATTCACCAGCCTGCTTACGCAGAAGGCGTTTCCTACCGTCAACATTGGAGGCCTTTCATCGATGGCATTTGAGGGGATCTCTTTTTTGATTGACAACGACTACTCGCTCTTTGCCGGCGCGCTCATACAACACGGATCCCACGGAATTAAAGTGGGGGCCGATTTGCGCTCCTATAGGAAAAATTCCAATAGCCCAGGCAACGCTTCAGGAAACTTCAACTTTGATTCCACCTATACCCAGGGACCATTCGACAACTCGCCGAGCTCCCCGGATGGAGGCATAGGTCAAGGGCTGGCGGCTTTCCTGCTCGGCATACCATCGTCGGGAAGTATCGATCACAATGCCACTGCGGCCAGCCAATCCACCTATTATGCGTTATATTTTCAGGACGACTGGAGAGCCACTAGAAAACTCACTCTAAATTACGGACTTCGTTGGGAATATGAAGGGCCAACTACGGAACGTTACAATCGATCTGTGACAAACTTTAATTTCAACGCAGCCCAGCCCATCAACGCGCAGGCGCAGGCCAATTACGCGCTCAACCCGGATCCCGCTCTTCCCGTGAACCAGTTTCAGGTTCGTGGAGGCCTGGATTTTGCCGGGGTGGGAGGTCAATCAAATTATCTATGGAATCAAACCTTCAACACCTTTGCTCCCCGCTTAGGCTTTGCATATAAGGCTGCGAGTGACGTGGTGATCAGAGGCGGATTCGGCGTCTTCCCCATTCAAATAGGCTTACCAGGGGGCAACGATGTCATTCAGCCGGGCTTCAGTCAGACTACACAGCTCGTTCCAACCCTTAACAACGGACAAACATTCATCGCTACCTTGAATAATCCGTTCCCGAATGGCGCGCTTTCCCCGGTTGGGAGCAGTCTGGGGGTACAGACATTTCTTGGGAAGGGCGTCAGCTTCTATATTCCGGATGCGAAGAGACCGTACACGATGCAGTGGTCTCTTAACGTTCAGAAAGTACTGCCCGGGAAGGTATTGGTTGAGATTGGATATGTTGGTAGCAGGTCCCTCAAGTTACAGGTATCCCGGAATTTCAACGCACTTCCCGATCAATATCTCAGCACTTCTCCAGTCCGCGATCAGACAACCATCAACTACCTTACTGCCAATGTTCCGAATCCGCTGGGAGGATTGCTACCGGGAACCGGTCTGAATGGCAATACAATTTCGCGGGCGCAATTGTTGGCGCCATACCCGGAATTTACCTCTGTAACGGCTAGCGACTATCAGGGTTACTCGTCGTACAATGCTCTGCAATTGCGGGCGGAACACCGGTTCAGTCATGGCTTCATGGCGCAGGCTGCCTACTCCTGGTCGAAGGAAATGGATGCAACCTCGTATCTGAATCCCGCCGACCCCCTTCCTTATTATGTGATTTCACCTAATGACCGCACGCAGACTTTGACATTCACCGGCATTTTCGAGTTCCCGGTGGGTCGAGGGAAAGCTTTTCTGGGCAATACCAACCGGGCAGCGAACGCGGTGCTGGGTGGATGGGAGATTGGGCCCGAGTTAATATTTCATACCGGATACCCAATCCCGTGGGGGAATGTACTGTTCAATGGGAACATTAAGAACATCCCGTTACCCAGCAGCCAGCGAACTATAGATCGATGGTTCAACACGAATGCCGGGTTTGTCACCGATCCCGCGAAGCAACTCGCGGATAACCTGAGGACATTCCCAACAGCCCTCAGCGGAGTTCGGACTAGTGGCGAAAACATTTGGAATATGTCTCTCATTAAGAACGTTACTCTCAAGGAGCGCTACAAAGTTGAATTCCGTGCCGAGGCCTTTAACCTCTTCAATAGTGTTGCGGAGTTGGGTGCTCCATTCACAAGCCCTACCAGCAGTGCTTTCGGGCAGGTTTACTACGATGGAGAGCTTCCGCGGACTATTCAGCTTGCACTTAAGTTTGTGTTCTAACAAGCCACCCGCGAGTGTCATTCTGAGGGGTTGCAGGCGGCGAAGAATCCGGGTATTTGCTTGACCCCGTGAATGCCGGGATTCTTCGCTTCGCCCAGAATGACAGTACCGAATCGTTCTTAAACAAATAGCTCCAGACATCCATGGACGGAGGCGTAGCGCCTTAGAGACCGGAATTCCGGCGCTCTCTGCGCGTACGAGAATTAATCCCGAATGAAGACATATCAGATCAGCCGACGGACAGTTCTCGCACTACTCGGCGCGTTGCCCGCGGTGGCGCAAACGTCTTTCGGACACGGCGATCAAGTCCCGGAACCTTTACCGCCCAGTTCGACGCCGCCGACGGCGCATGCAGGAGTAAACTTCCACGATCTGTTTGCGATATCGGGCGACCGGCTGATCACCGACGAGGAGCATTTTGGAATCCTGAATGGGCATGTCAGTGTAGGCGTTAACTACCGGGATGTA
>DATGFN010000050.1:0-2091 GCA_035308965.1 Terriglobia bacterium
GCCAAGAGACTACGCGCCCGCCTTCTCAACTTGCGCCCGCAACACGTCGTGCAGAGTAATGACGCCAAAGATGGATTCACGCGGCCCCAACACAACAACGAATTGGGTGGTGGAATTAATCAAAAGGGCGTGTTGCCCAAAAGCTCGAAATTTTCGATCTAAGCCGTGCGTTTGAGTTCATGTGGAGTGCTTCGGATTCATGCTCAGACGCGCGACAGATTGACATCGGCACTGCCCATCGGGGCCTGTAAAGTCCGCCGGGCTGAAACCAGCGGCGCGCAAAGGCTCTCCGCCGCCGCCATCGCCGCGCTGGCCAACCGCTGCTTCGTATTCTTTACAAGAATGCGAATGTTCTGCACGGTTGCGATCATCCAGTCCTGAATCTCTTGCCGCCATTGGCGACGCCAGCGGGATCGTTTGAATCCGTGGTTGTTGGCCGCATCGGCAAAACTGCCTTCCATTAATTGCTGGCGACGCCGGCGGTTCTCCCGCCCGGCGGCGCTGTGGGATTGCCTTCGGGCTTGATCCAAGAGGGCTTGATGTTCGTGGCGGTGCAGGGTCCGACCGGCCTTGGCCCGCGTGCATTGCGCGCGCAACGAACAAGTGACGCACGGGTTCTGGGGCAGCCAGTATTCCCAAGTGCGCCGGTCCGGATGGAGCCGGCGCGCGATCATGATTTGGCCAGCCGGGCAAAGATAGGTGTTGTTCTGGGCGCGGTAGGTGAACGCGCTGTCAGGAAAAATACCCTCGGAGCGCGGGGATTTTTGTTTGGCTTGCGCGTCCCCCATGTGGGTTTCCAGGCCCCGTTGCTGACAGGCGATAAAATTATCCACCGTCCCATATTTGTGGTCGGCGACCACGGTATGGACGGCGATCTGTGTGTTGGCTTGGTGCTGATCAATAAGGTGGAGCAACTGGCTGTTCTCGGCAATGCTGCCGGGAGTGGTTTCCACCGCCGTGATCACGCCCCGGGCGTCATCGACCACGCGGTGGTGATGATAGCGCGGCCGGGCTGGTTCAGAACCTTTGCGCGCCAGGGCCGCGTCGGGATCCGTCAGGCTAACCGCCCGGTCATTGACCGCGACATACCCGCTCGGGGTGGTGCTCTCCGTCAATTTGCTTTCCTGGGCTTGATAGGCGCTTTTGAGCGCCGCGATCAGCTCGGGCGGGCCTTTGACCACGGAGCCTTTGGAGGCGCTGGCATCGATGAGACTGGCATCGACATGGATTTTCTTGCCCTCCACCAGGCCCTTCTCCACACACTGGGCGACCACCCGCACAAAAAGGCTCTCAAAGACTTCCCTGCCCCAGCGGGCGCGGGCCTTGCTCAAGACGCTGTGGTTGGGAATCACGTCATCCAGCCCGTAACCCAGAAACCAAAGGTAATCCAAGCGCTCGGCGATGATGTTCATCAATTCGCGCTCGCTGGCCACATTGTCGTAGAACAACAGAAACATCATTTTCAGGATGATGACCGGATCGACCGACAAGTGGCCGTTGCTTCCGTAAAAGCGGGCCGTTTCGGCGCGGACAAAGCTGAAATCCACCAGCGAATTGATCTGGCGCAACGGGTGCTCTGGCCGCACACGCTTGTCTAACTGGACGGAATAAGTGAAGAGATCGTTCTGGGATTGGTGCAGGCCCATCATATGGAAGAATCAGACGCCGAAGCTCTGTCAACTATTCAGTAAAACTCTTGAATAGGTTGATTTGGGCAACAGGCCCTTGAGACTTCAATCCGCAGGGGGACGTTAAGTCCCGCCGCCTTCCAGTCCACCAACGCCAAGTCCACGTTTTGTACTTGCGAAGATATGGGCACGACAAAAAGGTCTCCCACGAAGGTGCTGTGCCCGACGACCACCGCTGGCCGGACCTTGCGGCTGGTCAAATCTGTGAACGGAATCGGCAGAAGTACGACCTCACCTTTCGAGAAGCTCATTGAAAACATCGTCCGCCGGATTGTTCCATGCCTTGGTCAGACTTTTCTCGGACAAGCGCAGCCAGGCTTCCCGTTCTTCGGACTCGCCGGCGTCCCCTTTGGATTGGATCCTCACGACTACATGAGTGTTATCCTTCAAGGGCAAGGGATGG
>DATGFN010000051.1:0-2249 GCA_035308965.1 Terriglobia bacterium
CGCCTTTCATCACCGCCAGCGCGGGAATCCGGAGGGAGTGGAACTACTGCTAGCCTCCGGAATCGTGAAGTTATTGCGCTTTCCCGCCGATCATCGCGGGCTCGCGATTGGTGAGTTGCGAGAAAACGCCAAGCGCTGGGCCCGGTCGATGGGGATGGGCGATGACCTCGGGGAGTCGGAGCTACCGAAACTTGTGAGAGCACGACAAGCCGCGCCACATCGGAGGGCCCGAAAGAAAAAGAGCGGCTCGATCGACACCGCCGTTTAGTTACAGCAAATCACCAGAACTTTGACTTTCCATGGTTGCCCCAGCGTGCCATAGTGCGCGGATTTGTTGATTGCACCAAAGGCCTCACAATTGCGAATCGAGCATAATAAAGTAAAGCCTTATTGGTTGGGCGTGCTGTTGATCGTCACGTTTGGAACGGGGCGTGCTCCACAGCCTTGTCCGCGGCCACTCTGGACAGAAGATTTAGTCAGGGGGTACCAATATCGAGATTTCAATCTCGCCAAGCATTCAAGAAATCAGTCTCCTCCTCTCTGGAGCCGAGAACAAGGAGTGGTGTTCATTTCATCCAGCGCCCTCGCTGTTTATCAAGTGCTTGAAAGAGACGATCTCCCACATTTGCAGCCCAGAGATGAAAGTGGTGGAGGCGGAAGATACCTCCTTCAAATGGTGCTCTTTGACGCAGCCCAAGGAAAAAGCTTGGGGACAATTCGCCTGGCGACTAGTGGAGTGGAGCCTTCGGGAGTCTATCCTACCCACGACGGCAGTTTCGTCGTGAAAACGGGCAACAGCCTGCGGTTATATTCTTCAAAGCTGGAGCAGATTGCCTTCAGGCTGTTGCCGCGGCCGGACTCAGATAGACCCCAGTCACCGATTATTTCTGTTTCTCCGTCAGGTCAACAGGTTTACGTAGGCTATCGGCCTTCGGCAGAACGAGACGTACTGGATGCCGATACCCTTGAACTCCTACCAAACTCTCAGCGGGGTGATTGGGACGCTGAGGCTAATCCGAAAGCCCCCAAGTTTGTCGCCAAGGATACGAGCTGTCCGTGGGGTTACGAAAAGCTGACTCCGAAGTACTTTGTGGGATATGGCTGCAAAGAGCTAAAGATCATCTCCTCTGATGGGGAACTACTGTGGGACATCCCCGAGAGCGAGCAAGTGGTGCGGGTGCTTGGCAATGAAACAAGGCTGGTGGCAGAGCTTCAGCACCGTCGAGCGAACCCTCTCGATCTTGATTTGGTGGCAAAACCGTTGGGGCTCATAATTTATGACTTGACCACCAGAACTGAAAGCTGCCGAATTCCGGCGCAATTCAAGCTTCCGGCGGAAGAGTCTCGATCAATATACTTCGCACTCTCGAAAACCGGCGGCATTGCAGTAGTTCAGCAAAATGTGTTGAGTTTCTATTATCCGTAAGTCGTTTTGTCGGCCGACGTCATGGCTCGACGATAATCTGGCCTTTCATCTTACCGTGACCGGTTCCGCACTTCTTACAGCACGAAAACGCATAGGTACCCGGCGCCTCCGCCGTAAATTCCAATGTAGCAGTGAGGTCTTTTTTGAGCTTCAAGCAATCATCGCCGTAGGTGAACGACAATCCTGGAGGCGTATTCGGATGGCCGCCCTCCGGAAAGGGATTGATGTGAATTCCGTGCGTGCGATCGATGGAAGTCAATTTCAGCTGAATCTTTTCGCCAGCCTTCACACGGATCACGGCCGGGTCAAACTCGAAATTCTTCGCGGTCACCTGAACAATTCGGGGTGGCTTCTCGGGCGGTTTCTCTTGTGCGGGCACGAATGATGACCCTGCAACGAGAGCAGCCAGGAGCGCGAGAATCCAGCAGCCAATTTTTATTTTCAAAATATTGCCTCCATGAGCGAGCTTACGTGCTTCAAATCAAAAAGGGAACGATCGACTCCAAGAGTTGGCGTTCCAGTTTGGTTGACACAAACCAGCAGCTATGGAACGCTGCTCAAGGAGACCATCATGCCTCTCGAGCGCGAACAAATCACGGACGCCCTGCGCCAATGCTTCGATCCGGAAATTCCCGTCAACATTGTAGATCTCGGCCTGATTTACGATGTGCAAAACGACCCCGAAGGAAACGTCAAAGTAAAAATGACGCTCACGTCGCAAGGCTGCCCCTCTGCGCAGGCCATTCCCGAGCAGGTGCGGCAGCGCATCGCCGCGATTGAAGAAGTTCGGGACGTGAATGTCGAGATCGTCTGGGAACCGGCC
>DATGFN010000052.1:0-429395 GCA_035308965.1 Terriglobia bacterium
ACCCCTAACCCCTAACCCCTAACCCCTAACCCCTAACCCCTAACCCCTAACCCCTAACCCCTAACCCCTAACCCCTAACCCCTAACCCCTTCTTTCTCCCCTCTACAGTCTACTGTCTACCGCCCGAAGTCAATCGGGAGAAACCCCTGTGTTGCCTTAAGAGTGAGTCAGGCGTATATCCCAGGCGAATGGCGGCAGCGGCGGACTCGCCTTTCCAGTTTCGAGTATCCATTCTCGCTATCCACATTTACCATTTGCAATTTGTCATGGCCATTTGCAATTTCCAATTTCCTTTTCCCCCTCCTGGCTGCTGTCTCGGTTAGTCGAGAATCGTCTTTTCTTCTTTGGATCGAAACCAACCGATACAAGTCTCAATGCTGTCAGTCCAAACATCATTCGAAGATCTTGATACCGGCTGGAACTTCAACATCAAAGCTTTATTTTCGGGTCTGGGCAAAAGCCATTCCGCAACCGTGTACATAAAAGAACTCCAATCACGCGTGGACGGATGCATAGAGACGGCCAGGACGTCAAACTCACCAAACTTATAGGGTCGGGTATCTTCCCCAGTTTTATGGTTTTTGCCTCCGCGTATTCGCTGAGTCTCTACCATATACATGTCCGCTGGAAGCTGCTGATATACCTGGGTCGCCATCATCGGAACGTGGCCTCTGAGACACTGCGTTTTCACTCGCACTCGGACTCCACCGACCGCGTCACGAAGTAGAAAGTCGAACGAGTGATATCCTGGCGGAGACTCGTCGCGCCAATTGGCCAGCGCCGAAACCACATAGACCTTAAAAGCCGCCTCTGGGATCAACTTCAATATGCCGCGCAGAGTGAAATCGTCGACTTTGCTCACGGCATCCAAGATCGTTCCCGCCTCGGCGTCGAGCTTTGTCTCCAGCGGGTGGACGGAAAATTCCCGGCGCATGGAGGTAAATATCTCTCGCCTTTGAACCTCACTAGATGCGGCAAGCAGCCTTTTGGTCTCATCAACTCTGTTCATCGCTAGCTCCTTTCGCTTCCCGCCCGGCTTCCTCGATATGCCAGCGCGCGCCGTCGAACTGGACGTGACCCCGTCGTTTGAGATGCTGCTGGGCACTTCGGACGTGATGTTTCCACCGTTTGCCGAAGTGAACGCCATCAATAACCCGATCAATGGAATCGTCACAGAGGTCGGGTTGGAGCCGCTGAATCAGAGGATGCATTTCCACCGTGCTGAGTGGGCGTCGGGTAAGCAAGTACAGAATAGTTTCGCACAGGATTCCTTGGGTCGTTTTTCCCTTAGCTTGCTGCTCCAGAAGGCGGCCTTGCGTAACCCCTAACTTCTTCTTGAACGCTTTTCTAGCGTGACTACTGATGGTCCTTTGAGCTTCGTCGAACAAGGTCTTGAGTTCAGCGGCTTCGGTGACAAGTTCGCCGAGGTCTTCAAGTGAAACCTTCGCGCCTAGCAGGCTGAAATTCTCAAAATCGCGGCGAATCTCATCGACGGCCGCTTCCCCCAAAAAGACCGCGCCATACTCCAGGTTCCCTCTCATGCCCCCGTCGGTCAAATTTCCGGATGTGATGATCGCCATTCGCCGGTCCGCAACGTAGACCTTCGCGTGGAGGCTCGGCAGATGGATCAAATTGAATCTGGGTAGTGACTTCCCCAGTTCAGCCAGCGCATCCAGGTCCAGTGAGCCGTTCAAGGCGCATTCGGGTCGGAGGTTGCTCAAAAGTGTCACACGGACGTCAGATTGAACGCGTCGTCGCGTCAATTCTGAAGTAATCACTCTGGTTACTGAACTCTTTACGAAGGGTGCCGCTAGGAGGAGGTCTTCGGACGCCCAGGACAACAACTGATGGAAGCTGTCCGTCCATGGACTCCGTAGTACATTCGCGTTATGGATAGCCTCCACCAAAACTGGAACTCCTACCAACCCGGTTCCCGGCGGTTGCTCACGCACGACGGCAGCTTCATTCTAAACACTGGGGGAAGTTATAACAAGGGCGAGCCGCTGCGCCGCGCACTTTATTCATCATTTTCATTTCGAGCGACCCAAGATTGTCCTGTTGAGCTTTCGATTTCACAGGCACACGAGTTTCCTCGCGCTGGACCCCGATTCTGACCGCGAAGAGATTTATTCCGACCGAGAATAAGGCGGGGTTCGTCATTTACAACACATACGAGGACCGGATGCCCGAAAGTTCCTCATATCTGTGCCGGCGGTCGTCACTCCTCGCGCAGCAGAGCAGGTAGCGAAGAGTTTCGATCCTCAGAAACTCTGGGGCTTGTTGCATGATATTAAATAATCTTATTTGGGGCATTATCCCTAATTAAATCACTCTAGCGGGTAGCGTGTAGCCTCGGTCAGCGGTTTCTTGACCGAGGGCTGTTTCCTCGTGACCACGGACCCACAGTAAATCCGTCGGCTGACGGACGGATTGACAGTGGCTACCATTTCTGCCCGCGTGAATCGCGCATCTCTGAGCAAGTGTGGTCTCGCCGCGGCGAGTCCGCGGCTCTTCGGTACAAACCACCAGACTCTCACCGCTGCGCGAGCGCGCAACAATGCCGCCCCAGAAGAAATCGAACTGATTGTCCTGTTGAGCTTTCGATTTCACAGACACCCGAGTTTCCTCGCGCTGGACCCCGATTCTGACCGCGAAGAGATTTATTCCGACCGAGAATAAGGCGGGGTTCGTGATTTACAACACAGACGAGGACCAGAGGCCCGAATGATACTCTTATCTCTGCCGGCGGCGGTTCACTCCTCGCGCAGCAGAGCAGGTAGCGAAGAGTTTCGATCCTCAGAAACTCTGGGGCTTGTTGCATGATATTAAATAATCTTATTTGGGGCATTATCCCTAATTAAATCACTCTAGCCGGTAAGGATGGACACGTGCAAGGACGAACTGGAATAACCGCGGAGTTTCAAAAACCGAAACTCCTCGCTACCAGACTGGCGCATATCTGGTATCGCGCCCTCCGGTTCTGTGGTCCGCGCTTTCAGGTTCAAATCCTCGCGTTCCTATCGCCGCGCCAGCCGCAATCAAGGCGAGGAAAGCGTAGGTTGCGCCGCCCACGAATAGGCGTATACTGACCCCATGCCTACCATAGACATCGCGAAACTGAGCGTTCCGGAGCGATTGGACCTTCTGGAGGAACTCTGGGATAGCCTCTCCGCAAAGCCGGAAGCGGTCCCGTTGACGAACGCACAACGAGAAGAGTTAGACCGCAGGCTTGATGATCTGGACCGGGAAGGCCCGACCGGCATCCCGTGGGAAGAGGTTGTCCGCCGGATCCGGGGTGGCACTCCCTGATGTCAATTCTGATCCGCCCTGCGGACGCTGCCGATATCGCCGAAGCATTTCGGTGGTACGAGCGGCAAAGACTCGGTCTCGGGGATGAGTTTCTTGCGGTCGTTCAGTTCGCGCTGGAAAATATCGAGGCGAATCCCACCCTCTATTCAGTGGTGCATCGAGAAACCAGACGCTTGCTTCTACGTCGGTTTCCATATGGAATTTTCTATCGAGTTTACGGCGAATGTATTGTCGTCGTCGCTCGCATGCACGGGCGGCGCAATTCAAAGCGATGGAAGTCACTGAGGTAATTGCTATCATAGCATTTGTGGCGCGGTGCTACGGTCTTGGCGGGGTTCGTCATTTACAACACATCCGAGGACCGGAGGCGCGAATAATCCTCTTATCTGTGCCAGCGGCGTTTACTCCTCGCGCAGCAGGGTCGTGGGATCAATCGATAGCGCGCGCTGCGCCGGAATCCACGTGGCGAGCAGCCCCACCAATGCCATGGCTAAAACAGCAGCGGCCAATACCACGGGGTCGCCCAGAGTTGTTACTTTCTTAACTTTTAAAGTTGCCTTCTGTTTTCTGCTCGCTACGCCGCCAGAACCTCGCGCACTTTGCGCGTTAGCGCGTCGGGCGAAAACGGCTTCTGGAGGAAAGGCGTGCCCGGATCCAGGACTCCGTCGTGGACGATGGCGTTGTCCGTGTAGCCTGACATATAAAGCACTTTCGTATCCGGACGCACTTTGGCGAGTTGTTTGGCCAGTTCCCACCCGTTCATTTGCGGCATCACCACATCGGTCAGCATCAGATCGATGTTCCCGTTTTGACCCTCGCAAATCGTCAACGCATCAACACCACGACTGGCTTCGAGCACCGTGTATCCGCTTGCTCCCAGCACTGCCCGGACGAGCGTCCGAACCGATTCTTCGTCCTCCACCACCAAAATCGTCTCCGATCCCTTCTCAGGCGCCAACCGGGCTATAACGGGCTCGACCGTCGCAGCGACCTCCTTGACCCGGGGCAAATAGATTTTGAATGTCGTGCCTTGTCCTATCTCGCTATGTACCCAAATGAAGCCCCCACTCTGCTTGACGATGCCATAGACCGTGGCCAGCCCCAGCCCCGTCCCTTTGCCCTTTTCCTTGGTGGTAAAAAAAGGTTCGAAGATTTGCGCCTGGGTTTCCTGATCCATGCCGGAACCGGTGTCGGATACCGCCAGCGTGACATAAGACCCCGGCGCCATCTGATTTTGCCGCTCAGCGTAGCTTTCGTCCAAATCGACGTTGGATGTCTCAATAGTCAATTGGCCACCTTCGGGCATGGCGTCGCGCGCGTTCACCACCAGGTTCATGATCACTTGTTCGATCTGTCCAGCGTCGGCTTTCACCCGTCCCAACTCCGCGCCGTGTGACGACACCAACTCGATGTCCTCGCCAATCAGCCGTCGAAGCATTTTATTGATGTCGGCGACCACGTGATTGAGATCCAAAACCTGTGGGGACAATACTTGCCGGCGGCCGAATGCCAAAAGTTGGCGCGTGAGAGCCGCCGCTCTCTCCCCGGCCTTTTTGATCTGTTCCAGCGATCCTCGGGCCGCATCTCCGGGGCTGGCGCTGTCGAGCAGCATTTCGCTATATCCGTTTATGATAGTCAGCAGGTTATTGAAGTCGTGCGCCACGCCGCCCGCCAGCCGCCCCACTGCCTCCATTTTTTGCGCCTGGCGAAGCTGTAGTTCCAGTTGCCGGCGCTCTGTGATGTTGCGTTGGATGGCTAGAAACCCCTTGATGTTACCTTGTTCATCGAGAATGGGGTTGGCGGAGGCTTCAATGTCCACCAGACACCCTTCCTTGGTTTTGTTGGTGAAGCCGGCTTTTGCCACCCGCTTGTCGAGGATAGTTTTCCAAAAGGCCGTGTAATCCTCCGCGACACCACTCTCACTCTTCAAGATGCGCGGGGTGGCCTTGCCTACAATTTCCTCCGCGGTGTAGCCGTAGAGCCGGGTGAACTCAGGGTTGACAAAAATAAAAACCCCCGCGCGGTCAGTCATGAAGACCACCTCGCCGGAGGTTTCGACCGCTTTCCTCAGCTTGGCCAACTCTTCCTCGGCGCGCTTGCGCTCGGTGACGTCATTCGCCAGGACCAGTTCAGTTCGCTTGCCGGAGAAGAGGACGGGATGAGAGATCAATTCCACGTCGATGATGCTTCCGTCCTTCTTTCGATGCTTCCTGATTTCCTTTCGGTCACCGACCCCTTCCGATTGAGCTATGCGCTCAAGCACGGCGGGCACCTCGTCGGGCGGACTAATTTCTTTGATGGTCATCGCCAGGAACTCTTCCCGCGAGTAACCGTAGTGCGCCGCCGCGGTTTCATTCACCGCCACAAACTCGAAAGTCTCCAGGTCGTACACCCACATCGGATGCGGATTTCCGTCGAATAGCAAACGGTATTCCGCCTCCGTCCTCCGGTGGGCCTCGATGGCCTGCCTTTTTTCGTCCCGAGTGGCTCTTTCTTGGAGGGCTCGACGGATGCTGGAGGGCAGGCGGGCCGGGCGATCTTTCAAGACAAAGTCGGTTGCTCCTCTCTTGATGCACTCAACAGCCGCCTCCTCACCCAGGGTGCCGGTTACCAGAATAAACGGTATGTCGGGCGCGTCCTTCTGGGCGACTTGCAGGGCTTCCATTCCTGACCAGTCGGGCAGCCGGTAATCGGATAAAATTATGTCGTAGGTATCGGAGCGGAGCTTCTCGAGAAAACCGGCGCCGGTGGCAACCAAGTCAGCGGTGATCTTGAAACCGGCCCGCTTCAGATTGAGCAGACACAGTTCTGCGTCGGATGGCGAGTCTTCGATATACAGCACACGCAGCGGCGTCGCATCGCCGGCAATTTCCTTCGCCTGAAGCCTGCTCATAATCATTAAACTCCTTTTCCCACCATACATTTATTCTGCTTAAGCAACCTGGTGCAAAAACCAATAGTGGCGATCCCTCATAGGGAGGGCGGCTTTTCGCGAAACTCCCGCGGGCCCCCAACCCATCAGCGCTGACCTCGAAGCCGGCCCGCTTCAAATCCAGTAGGCATAGTTACGCATCGGGCGGTGAGTCTTCGACATACAGCGCCCGAAGTTTTTTCATTTCCACACCGGGTCGACTCGCCCCCGTCTCGCTTATAATCTTGAACCCGTCATTTCACCGCCACCGGCTGTGCCGAGGGCGCGACAAGTCCGGGAGCGACCGGCGGCGGTTGGTTGGTGACCAACCAATACAGCCCCACGCGTTTCACCATTTCGCGAAACTGATCGAAGTCCACCGGTTTCTGAATGTAGGCGTTTACCCCGAGCTGGTAGCCGCTCACCATGTCCCGGTCTTCGCGCGAGGTGGTCAGAATCACCACCGGAACCATCTTTGTGCGGGGATCGTTCTTGAGCTCCCGTAAAACCTCAAGTCCATTCACTTTGGGAAGCTTGAGGTCCAATAGAACCAGGCGCGGCTGGCGGTCGAAGGTGCGGTGGGAGAATTTGCCGCGGCAAAACATGAAGTCCAGCGCTTCTTCCCCATCCCGCGCGATTTCGACGGCATTGGCCAGGTTCTCCCGGCGCAATGCGTGCAACGCCAGCTCGGCATCGTCCGCATTGTCTTCAACAATCAGTATTTCAACATTCGCAGCAACCATTGATCCACCTCTTGGAACCAAAGACTGGAGTCGATTCTTAGTCCTCGGTTGCCAGGTACAGCCCCGATCGGCGATACGCGGACGACCGTCGTCCGGTAGAGACGGCTTTACGCCGTCAGCCCTTCAGTTGCGATCCTTGAGACGTTGGCGGGGTAAACCCGCTGTTACTACACCGCGATGGGTTCCGCCGATGGCGCGATCAAATTGAGATTGGGCGGAGGCGGCTGGTTAGTGACCAACCAGAAAAGGCCCACTCGTTTTACCATTTCGCGAAACTGATCGAAATCCACCGGCTTCTGGATGTAGGCATTCACTCCCAGCCGATAGCCGCTAACCACATCCCGGTCCTCCCGTGAGGTGGTGAGGATGACTACGGGAACCATTTTCGTCCGTGGATCGTTCTTGATTTCCTTCAGAACTTCCAGCCCCGTCACTTTGGGAAGTTTTAGGTCCAGCAGGACCAGGCGGGGCTGGCGATCGAAGCTGCGGTTGGAAAACTTTCCGCGGCAAAACATGAAGTCCAGCGCTTCTTCCCCATCGCGCGCAATCTCGACCGCGTTGGCGAGATTCTCCCGGCGCAATGCATGCAGCGCCAGCTCGGCATCATCCAGGTTATCTTCCACAATGAGAATTTCCACATCCGCAGGAACCATCCATCCACCCCTTGGAACAGAGGGCCTAGGTCGATTCGTAGCCCTCGGTTCTGATTGCTCGTTCGTCCGGTCTTGTAGATCCGACCCTTGGGCCGGCCTCTTGGAATCTGCCGCGATGATCCGGCCAACCTGCGGTCTTCGCGGCGCGCTCCCTTTTGTGACTGGCCTACATCCTGCTTGGTTCACCCAAAAGCCGGGGCAGGCTCGCGCACGGCCAGTTGCCGAGGAGATCACGACCCGAGAGTCCCTCAGGCCGCCTGGCATTCGCTCGCCATCTTTACAACATCGCCTGCTCCCGTGGTCTCGCCGCCTTCTGCTTTCTGATTTCTGCTTTCTGCTTTCTTCGCCCCCAAAGTGAAATAAAACGTGGAACCCTTATCCAGTTCCGCCTCTGCCCAAATCCTCCCACCGTGCCGGTTAATAATCCGCTGTACGGTGGCCAGACCGATTCCCGTGCCTTCAAATTCCTCGGCGCGATGCAGCCGCTGAAAGACACCGAATAGCTTATCGGCATATTTCATGTTGAAGCCGACCCCGTTATCACGCACAAAGATTGCCGTGTCACCGTTCATCTCCATCGCTCCGACTTCGATCATCGCATGGGCGCGAGGCCGCGAATACTTTGCCGCGTTGGAGAGGAGGTTGATAAATACCTGCTCGACCAAGCGGGCATCACAGCGGACCAAAGGCAGAGCTCCAATTTTCCACTCGATGGAGCGCGCCGCGGTCTCGCGCTGAAGCTCGCCCGCCACTTTATCGGCCAACACGGCCAAATCGGTTGGCTCCAGGTTCAGCTCCTTGCGCCCCAGGCGCGCCAGGTTTAACAAATCATCCACCAACCTGCCCATGTGGGTTGTGCTGGCGCGAATCCGCACAACAAACCGTTTTCCTTCCGGCGTCAAATCGAGAGTCTCTTCCTCGAGCATTTTGGCAAAACCGTCGATGTGCCGCAGCGGCGCGCGCAGATCGTGCGCCACAGAATAAGAAAACGATTCCAGCTCCTTGTTGATGGCTTCGAGTTCGGCGGTGCGCAGCACGACGCGATGTTCGAGTTCCTGATTGAGCAGGCGAATCTCAGTCGCGTCCCGGATCAGGGCTTCCTCCGCCTGTTTGCGCTCGGTAATCTCGCTCAGCACCACGACGCCGCCCCGCATCACTCCCGCTTGGTCGCGCAGCGGCGTCCCTGTAGCGCTTACCCACACGCCGGCGGGACGAATGTCATTGCGCACGAACATCTCTTCCTTATTCGCCACCTCGCCGCGCACCGCGCGCGCCAGCGGCACTCGCGAGGCCGGATAGGGAGTGATTTTGTCGGGCAGGTAAAAGCCGTATTTCTCCGTCAGTTGATCGATGGGAACATCCATGGCTCCCAGGCCCAGGATGGCCTCGGCGGCGGGATTCCAGTTCAGGAACTTCCCGTTTTCATCGGCGACGATCACCCCGTCTCCCATGCTGCTCAAAATGGACTGAAATAGTTCGGTCTGCTTGCGCAGGCTTTCCACCGACACGGCCAACTCTTTGGCGTCCCGGATCAGGGCTTCCTCCGCCTGCTTGCGTTCGGTAATCTCGCTCAACACCACGACACCGCCTCGCATCACTCCCGCTTGGTCGCGCAGCGGCGTCCCGGTGGCGCTTACCCACACTCCGGCGGGACGCACGTCATTGCGGACATACATCTCTTCTTTACTGGTGACCTCTCCCCGCACCGCGCGCGCCAGCGGAACTTGCGAGGCGGGATAGCGGCTGGTTTTGTCAGGCAGGTAAAATCCATATTTCTCAGTTAGCTTGTCCATCGGCACGTCCATCGCACCCAATCCCAGGATCTGCTCGGCGGCCGGATTCCAGGTGATAAACTTGCCTTTCTCGTCGGCCACGATCACGCCATCTCCCATGCTGCGCAGGATCGATTCAAATATCTCGGTTTGCTTGCGCAGTCCCTCCACCGACAATGCCAGGTCGTTTCCACCTCGAGCCCGCTGGGCGATCTCGCGATTGAGAAGGACGAAGGCGGCCAGCAGCAAGGCAACTCCCAGCGCGCCACCCACGAATAACACCCTGGCCGTTACCTGGGCCTGTGAAGCGGCCTCGGAGCTCAAGCGAACGAAGTTGCGCCCCTCCCGGCTGTCAACTTAATTCAGAATGGTCCGTATTTGCTCCATGGTGGTTAGCCCGCGGTCGGTCAAGACCACGGCTTGAGCCGCGTCGAAGCCGCGTTCTCTGCGGAGGTCCACGGTCTGCTTGAGCTCGGCGAGCTTGCGTGCGATCAACGGCTCCAGCGCATCCAGGCTTTCTTGTTCTTCCACGTCGCCGGCAGACAGGGTGCGGACCTCTTTGACGGTCGGGTCGAGGCCGGCCAGGGCGGAGAAATATGGTTCCAGGTAATGCTCCTCTCCGGTAATCAAGTATCCCCGCTGCCCCGCTTCGGCGTCCCTGAGCTCGGCCAGCAGGCGCTGAAAATCTTTTTGAACCGCGTTGCTGCGCTGCCTCGATTCACCGGACTTCACCAGCAGCACGGTGCTGCGGTAGGAGAACAGGCCGATCATGATCATCAGGGCGAGCGCCAGCGCAAACGCGCAGGTGACGAGAGTTCTTAGTCCGGTCAATTTCATGGGGGTCAATTCCTTGTTTCGGAAAAATTTATTCGGCCGGCGACATCAATATGCGGCGACCTATCATCCCCGCCTCAATTTCCTTGTCGATGCCCGAATATCCACCCGCGAGGTCAATAGTGCTCACCTGAGAAGCCCCCGCTCGACCGCGCGGGATTCATCCCAAAGCTTTTTCGGCTGATCGGGGATTTACATGAGAGAACTTTTTCGTTTGGAGAGTTCCTCTCCAGGATTTCGCGATGCGCTCTTGTTTTAGCCCGTCATGGCCCAACTCCCGTCAGCGCCTTCCGGATGTCTCCCAACCGACGCCGGTCTGGCAGGCAAGTTTTGACTTAAATGTGCATAACAATTATTTCCTCGGTGGTACGGGGAGGCGGGATATGTGAAATTATGTCAGGCAGGCGCCGGGGCGGGGGATTTTCAACTGGTGGATTCGCCCTGCGATGGCTTCCATCTAGGTTGCAGCTCGCAATGCCGAAGTCGAACCGAGGTTCGCCACTGCTCCGTTCATCTCACGTGCGGCGTTCCGCCTCGGCGCGATTGAGCCCGGAACACTCCAAATCATCGGCGCGGTGCTGGATGTACGACCGAAGCCCGCCCTAAGTCTCGACATTCAGTTTGGGTCGATGAAAAAGGGCGGCGGAATGGATGCGAAGGGAATCGATGAGTCTAATATTTTTTCCGGTTGCGCGGAAAGCGCAAAACGGATGGCCGCCGCGAGCCGTAGTCACTCCTCGCGCAGAAGTTGGATCGGATCAATTGACAGCGCGCGTAACGCCGGAATCCAGGTGGCCAGCAGCCCCACTAATGCCATGGCAAGAACAGCAGCAGCCAATACCATCGGGTCCCGCGGAGTTGCCTGAAACACAATTAAAGCCAGCACCCGGCTCGCCAGAATTCCCAGGAGCAACCCACCCGCTGAACCAAATGCCAACAATTTGACAGCCCGTCCCAGCGCCGCCTGCAACACTTCCTTGCGCCGGGCGCCGAGAGCCATGCGAATCCCCAACTCCTTTTTCCGCTTACTGACCGAGTACGCAGCCATTCCAAAGATGCCGGTGATAGAGAGCAGCGCGCCCATCACGCCCATTACACCCAGCGTCTGCGTGGCCAAACGTGGGCCAAAGAAAGCTGTATCCAATCCCTCGTACCACGTCTCGATGATGAAAGGCAGGCCCGCATCCACGTCCCGGAGTTTGGCCCTGATCGATGCCGCCAGTTGCTGCGGATCGCGGCCGGAGCGTATCAGCAACCAGGTTTCACCAGTAGGGGATTGCAGGATGGGCAGATATGCCGCCGGCTTCGGATCTTCGGTAAGGTGATCGTATTTTCCATTTTCTGCTACGCCCACCACCTGGATGCGCGCGCCTTCCCGCATCTTAAAATATTGGCCCATCGCGCCGGTTACGGAACCGAAAATCCTGCGCGCGAATTCCGGGTTGATCACGGCCACGCGCGGCGCGGATGAATCGTCATGCCAGGTGAACGTCCTGCCAAGCAGCATGGCAGTACCGGCGGCACGGAAATATTGGGGAGATATTTTGAACATGTCGGCCCGGAAAGTTTCCTTTCCTTGCCTCAAATCGGCGGCTTCGTTGTCGAATATCAGATCGTCTTTCGAGTCCGCATCCTGACCCAGCGGCGTCCAATCGCTCAACCCCACCGACTCCACTCCAGGAATCGTCTCCAGAGCTTCGAGGATACGTTTTTGCACTTCAGGCACTTGGTCACCGCGGTAGGCCCCCAAAGACAGGTCTGTATCCGCCAATATGGCGTTCCGTGGTTCAAAACCGAAATTACTGTGCAGGGAACGCAAGAGGCCGCGCACGGCAACAAATGAAGCGGTGACCAGCACGGCGCAGATGGCAATTTGCGCCACCAGGAGGAGGTCGCGCAAAGGTATTCGGAGCCCAACGGGTCTGGTTGATCCCGACTTGATGACCCCATACGGATCGGTACGCAGTATCTGCCGCACCGGAACGGCGCCAAAGAGAAATCCGCTGGCTAAAGTAAGAAGCAGAGCAACTCCATAAACATTTGCCTCGGGCGTCACCGTCACTCCGACGGGCCATCTGGGAAAAGGGTTCCACGCACTAAGCCAGGTCAGCAGCACGATGCTGCCCCAAACGCCTACGGCGCCTCCCATCAGCGAAATCAGTAGCGCTTCAGTAAAAAGTTGCCGGAGAAGGCGGATGCGGCTCGCTCCCAACGCAACTCGCAGGGCAAGTTCCCGGGAACGGTCAGCGGCGCGTGCGGCAAACAGGCTTCCCAGATTGGCGCACGCGGCCAGGAGGATTAACCCCGCCAGAAGCATCAGGCCGCCCAGAAACGCCCTGATCGGGCGGCCAAGGTAATCGCCATACAGGCCGGGACGAGCCAGGGAAAATTTCATATTGCCGTCATATTTGGGATAGTTCTTTTGCAGGTCTGAGCCAATCGAGTTCAAATCCGCTATCGCCTGTGCTTGCGTCACACCCGCCTTCAGATGCCCCATCACCATAAAAACCCACTTGTTTTCGCGCGCGTTCAGGACATTCACCCCGTCGGTCTGCTCCTGATTGACCATGGGCAAATAGAAATCGGGATTGAAGAACAACAGGGTCCCGTGGAACTCCGGCGGGACTACTCCGATGATGGTGAAAGGTTGCTTGTTCAAAAGCACCTTGCGGCCCATCACGCCACGATCATCCTGAAACTTGTTGTGCCAGCACGCGTAGCTAAGCACGACGAAGGGAGCGCTGTTCGGGCCACGCTCATCGGAGGCGTGAATGAGACGGCCAAGATACGGCCGAATGCCCAACGCGTCAAAGTAGTTCCCGCTCACATAATTGCCCCAGGCGCGCGACGGATTTTCTCCCATGTCGAGCGCCCCCATGGCGACGGAATAAGCCGCCAGACTCTCAAAACTGCGGTTGCGGTCGCGCAGTTCAAGATAGTCGGGATACGACTCGCTCGAAGTAACGTTGGCGCGCCAGACAGCGTAAAGGCTTTCCTCCTGAGACAGCTTGAGAGGGTGCAGCAAGAACGCGTTGATGGCGCTGAACACCACTGCGTTGGCGCCGATACCCAGAGCGAGCGTCACCACGGCCACCGCAGTAAAGCCGGGAGATTTGCGCAACCTGCGCAGGCTGAAGCGCACGTCCTGAAACGTTGTCTCAATCAACGTGCCGCCCAGCGCTTCGCGGGATTCTTCTTTGAACTTCTCATGGCCTCCAAACTCGATGCGCGCGCGGCGTTCCGCCTCGGCGTGATTGAGACCGGAACGCTCCAGATCATCGGCGCGGTGCTGGATGTGGGACCGGAGCTCTTCCTCGATCTCGGCATTCAGCTCGGACCGATGGAAAAGGGCGGCGATGCGGACGCGAAGCGAATCGATGAGTCTCATATTTCCTCCGGTTGCGCGGAAAGCGCGGACCCGATGGCAGCCACCAGCCGATTCCAGTTGGCGGTCTCCTCACGCAGGCGCTTGCGGCCCGCGGTGGTAAGTTCGTAGAATTTGGCGCGGCGGTTGTTCTCCGATGTACCCCAGCTCGCCTTAAGCAGCCCTTGGCGAACAAGGCGAAACAGCCCGGGATATAGGGCGCCTTGTTCAATCAATAGAGCGTTGCCGGAAATCTGCCCGATGCGGAGAAGGATTCCATACCCATGCAGCGGGCCGATGGAAACCGCCCGCAAGATGAGGAGATCGAGTGTGCCGGGAAGCAGTTGTGCCTGGTCGTTCATCCGCCCTCCTAAGATGGTTAGGAGGATAAAGCCATCTCTCCTAAGCTGTCAAGGAGAAAATAAACGGGCCAGTTGGTTTCGCGAAACCCAAGTGAATGAACGCAAACTATTTTGTGGCTTATAGGTATTTGGTGGACCTGGAGGGGTTCGAACCCTCGACCTCATGACTGCCAGTCATGCGCGCTCCCAACTGCGCCACAGGCCCAACCGGAAAATGCCTCTGGGGGTGTGACCGGCTCAGAAGCAGTAGATGCCCGATGTTTATTTGTAGCATGGCGAGAACCGAAGAGTCAATGAAGGCTTACTGGGGCCCCGGTCCGCGCTCCCAGGGAAATTAGGACGCTACCTTATATGAGAGCTTCGCTTAATTTGCCGGGGGAACTTTTTGTTTATTGTTCCATCGACTCTCCCCCTCAAAATGCCTTACTGATGATACTATTTCGGCCGATGTGCGGGGCGCTGGCAGCATTTTTTTGCCTCTTTTGTTCAAAAGGCCGGTGATCGCACCCTGACTATGCCCAAACCCACTGTCGAAATCACAACCAGCGGCCGCGGAGGTTCCATTCTTTACAAAGATGGAGACAAAGCCATTAAGTTTGACTGGGAATTTGCGCTTCCCCCCGCTTTGGCCCTGATCTTTGGGCACACATCACAACATTGGGACAAGAACTTTCCCTGGGCGTCCGCACGACAAGAGGAAATTTACAAATATGTCGCGGAAGAGGTGGTTCGCCAAAAGGCTCCGGAATCAGCTTACGAGATTGATCTTGATTCGGGAACCCTGACCATCCTCATGGCCGGGTTTGCCCAACGCGCGAAACCTCTGAACCGATTCATGGCCAGCCTGACGACCAAGCCCACTGGCAGCGCCGACCAGTACGACATTGCGGCAATCGGCGAACTGACAAAGTCTGAACGCAAACAGGCGGTTGAATTGATCACGACGCGCGGAGGGGTCACTTGGCGAGAAGTAGAAGCTCTCGCGGCCATTGGTACTCCGGAAGCGCGAGCGGCGATTGATGCCGCATCCGAGGACCATCTGTCGATCGACACCCGCCTGGCCGCCGCTGAAGTCATGAATCGGGGGGGGCGGCGTGCGGACTTTGACATTTTTCTTGCCCGGCAAATTCGCCAACTTAGTAATCCTGCTAATGGGCTGTCGCGCGCCCTGGAAATCGCCTCGCGCCACCCCAGCGAAACGGTGAAGCAGGCATTGCTTTGGGCCAGCTATAACGCCACCGAATGCGCTCCCCATTGTGCCGGCTTGTTACTCACTCTGGCTGGTTTGGGTCAAGAGCCGTTTGATGACCATTTTAAACTGATGCTGCAAAAGCTGGATCTGCACAACAGCTATTTTGACCGCAAGGCGGCGTTCGAGGAACTCTGCAAAATCCTGAAAATGGACCTTGATTCCGACACTGCGAATTACTGAGGATTACCAGCACGGCTGGCGACGAGCTTTGTTGCAGTTGCCGGCCGGAGACTTTTCACCGACCACGGATCGTTGCTCCACTGTTATACTGCCGAACTGATTTGAAACCCACACCCAGATTCTGTCGTTGAGTTTGAATGCTCTGAAGAGTTTGCGAATGGACATTCCGGTTTTCAAATATCATCCTGATCCTCTCCTCAGCGGCAGCATCGAGATATCAAAGAAAAAGTGCGTCTGCTGCAAAAAAGCGCGGGGCTATATTTACACCGGCCCAACTTACTGCGAGGAGGATCTTGAGCGGGTGATTTGCCCGTGGTGCATTTCCGACGGTACCGCACACGCGAAATATGACGCCACGTTCGTCGACGAGTCTGTTTTCACCGATGATATTCCGGCGGCTGTAATCGAGGAAATCACCCAGCGCACCCCCGGCTACAGCTCCTGGCAAAGTGAGCGATGGTTATCCTGTTGTCGGGACGCCATGGCGTTTCTTGAGCCAGTCGGATTGACGGAAATCCGCAGGCGATATGCGGGTTTGGAAGATAAAGTTCTGGCGGGCATTAGCGAAGACCTAAATCTTTCCCAAGTCGCGGCCGGGCGGATGCTGGAGTCGCTCAAGAGAGACGCGGGCCCCACCGCCTATGTTTTCCAGTGCCTGCGTTGCCATTCGTATAAGACATTCGTGGACGGAATATTCGACATCAGCGCCTGATTGATTCTCGACGGCAGCACCAACTATTCTCAATATCAACCAAAGCATGGCGGCCTATTAGACTGAATAATCCTGCTGGCGGGTGGCGCGGTTAGGGACCATGGCCCTTTACGCAATCACAATTTTCCTGAGCGCATTCCTTTTGTTTCAAGTGCAACCGTTGATCGTCAAGATCATCCTGCCATGGTTTGGCGGCTCGGCCGGAGTGTGGAGCGCCGCCTTGCTGTTCTTCCAGCTCCTGCTGCTGGCGGGCTATATCTATGCGCACGCCTTAATCAGGTGGGTCAAGGCGCGGACGCAAATGGCCCTTCACGTTTCGCTTTTGGCGGCCAGTTGCCTGTTGTTGCCCATTCTGCCGCCTCCGGCCTGGAAGCCAACCGATGCGGGAGACCCCACGATGCGGATTCTCGGGGTGCTTCTAGTGACTGTTGGGTTGCCCTATTTCCTTCTTTCAGCGACGACCCCTTTGTTACAGGCCTGGTTTGTGCGGCGCACGGGAAGTAGGATCCCGTATCGTTTGTTCGCGCTTTCCAACCTGGGCTCGTTGCTTGCCCTGGTGAGTTTCCCCGTCCTGGTCGAGCCCCGATGGACCTCGCGACATCAGGTTTTCGTCTGGTCAGGCATGTATTTGGCATTCGCCCTGTTGTGCGCCGCGGCGGCCTGGGTGAGCCGACACGGTATTGGGAGTGGACGGCAGCCCTCGGCTGAACCCTCCGGATCCTCGCCAGTCGAGCGCCCTGGATTTTCTCAACTGCCGCTTTGGGCATCCCTTGCCGCCTGCGCCTCCACGCTGCTGCTCGCCATCACCAACCATTTGAGTCAAAGCCTCGCGCCCATTCCGTTGCTATGGGTCGTGCCACTGGCCGTTTACCTGATGACGTTTATTTTGGCCTTTGAGAGCGAGCGCTTTTACCGGCGTTGGATCTTTCTGCCCTGCCTGGTTCCGGCGCTGGGCGCCATCGCTTACTTTTTGAGCGAGAGTCCTGAGAGCGTGCGCCTCAGAATGCTCATTTCGATCTTCGTGATCGGCCTCTTTATCTGCTGCATGATGTGCCACGGAGAATTGGCGCGACGCAAGCCGGGTGCGGAGCACCTGACACTGTTTTATCTGGTGATCTCTCTGGGCGGCGCCTTGGGTGGGATTTTCGTGGCGCTGATTGCCCCGCGCATTTTCCGATCCTATTGGGAATTGCCATTGGGCCTGCTGGCTTGTGCTCTGCTCGGCATCATCATTCTATGGAACCTGGCCATTCCCAAATTGGGCGCTTGGCCGCTGCGAGTAATTCTGTTGGCCAGTGCATGTTACTTCGGCTGGTATATGGCCTGGCACGAACGGCGCGCATGGCGGCACGCCTCCCTTGTCGAGCGCAATTTCTACGGCGTTCTTTCGGTGGAGATAGACCCCGAGGACAATCCCCCCGCCCGTGAACTCGTCCACGGGAAGATCATATTCGGCTCCCAAATGTTGGACCCGAAACTGCGTTATCAGCCAACGACGTACTACGGCCCAACCTCTGGCGTCGGGCGGGCGATCCGCGCGATGGAGGAAAAAGGTCCTGTCCGTGTCGGAGTTATCGGCCTGGGAGCGGGCGTGCTACTTGCCTATGGCCGGACGGGTGATGTCTACCGCCTTTATGAAATCAATCCGCTGGTCGTAAAGATCGCGCGATCCGATTTTTCTTTCTATGACCACTCACCTGCCGACAAGCAGATCCTGATGGGTGACGCGCGCCTGACTTTGGAGCACCAAGAGAGCCAGCAGTTCGATCTGCTGGCCGTGGACGCGTTTTCGGGTGACGCCATTCCAGTTCACCTGCTCACCCGCGAGGCCATGGCCCTCTATTTCCGCCATCTAAAGCCAAATGGAATATTGGCGGTGCACGTCTCGAACCACTACCTGGACCTGGAACCTGTCTGCGCTCGCGGCGCGGAGGCTTTGGGCAAGAAGGCGATGATGATCGATGACGATCCTCCCGAGGAAAGCTTCCTTTTTTGGTCCGACTGGATTCTGATATCCTCTGATCCCGCTTGGTTCCAGAAAAGTAGTTTCGACGATGCCGACATGGAGCCCGCCACCGCGCCCCATGGTTTCCACGCCTGGACCGACGACTACAGCAGTATCTACAAGATCCTCAAACTGAAATGAATCGCAGGTGGTTTTGAAGCGACATCAAATAGCTTACCGATGTTCGGTGTATCGAATTTCTGCCGGAAAGGGAGGGGGAACCGCTGAATTGGGAGGCAGTCTCAAGGTCTTTCAATCAAGTAAAAAATGGGACAGGACAAAATAGAAATCAGCGCGCTGGACTGCCCCGTTTTTGCGGGGCGGTCCAGCATCGCCTTTTTTGAATTTCAACTGATTTCCCCTGGGTTATTTGGGGGCTGGGGTAGTGGTGTCTCCAGAGCCCTTCTTGCTTTTCTTTCCACCCTTGTGGGCCTTGCTTGTCTTGGTAGCTTTCTTGCCACTTGTCGCGTCTTCCTTCTTATCGGTGGAACCTCCCGTAGCCTGTGCGAACACGGGCAACGAGAGCGAGCAGGCAACCGCAACAGCGAAAAGCATGGTAAGGAATTTCTTCATATCGATCCAAGCCTCCATTAGAATTTAAACTCCGATGTGATGTTAGGCATGTTGGTGGCCAAAGGGCGATTATCCTCTGGCCGGCCAATATTCGCGCATTCTATTGGATTTACTCATATTCCATCAAGAAGATTTTATGGATTGAAGTGTCTTGATATCCACCAAAGCGTGTGCCGGTTGCACCAATTGGAGCCGGATCTGGAAGGAGTCTGCAAGGATTGACACAATCAAACTTTTTGCCGGCCCGTGAACCACTTGGCAACGGCGAATAATTTTGCACTTCAATGCGCGAAAAAATGTCTTTCAACGCTGGGGCCGTCGCCAAAGAGTATTTACCCGCGCGGCTCAATTAAAGACGGTGCGTCTTCTTTTTTCATCCGGTTCGGCTGTAGATAAATTTTGCCCCCCGCTCTCGTTTTTAAACAGGCGATTGAATTAGGGGATTGAAGGGTGTATGTTATCGGTCGGTCGAATGGCGGGATAGTATCAAGCGGCCCTCCGGATTATGCTCCAACGTTTCAAAATTTATTTAAACTCTCAACCGATGGAGATCATCAATGTTTAAACCTCTGATCGTCTGCACTTTTTCCCTGGCTCTTGGGTTGTCAGCGGCCTCGCTGGCTGCTGCCAACGATGCTGGTGAAAACGTGTGCACTGGAGACCCAAGCCACTGGACCCAGCTTTACGACGGCAAGGACTTGAACGGCTGGAAGCACGTGGGGCCCGGTCATATGACGGTGGAGGATGATGGGCTGATTCATACCCATGGCGGTATGGGCCTGCTTTACTGGACGGGCGGAAAAGTCGGCGATTGCGTCATTCGGGTTGTTTTCCGGATGCGCGATGAGAATGACAACTCCGGCGTGTTCATCCGCATTCCGGTCGAGCCGCGCGAGGAGTGGATGCCTGTGCACTACGGCTACGAGGTCCAGATCGACAACCATCCCGAAAAAGGGGGAGAAGACGAGTATCACTCCACGGGCATGTTGTACTCGCTCACCAAGCCGATGGCGCAGGCATGGAAGCCGGGGCCCGAATGGAACACCATGGAGATCACGCTGGACGGTCCGCGCACCATCGTGAACCTGAATGGCGTGAAGGTGGTGGATTTCAAAGAGGGCGATCCTGTCCCGGAACGGAAATTCAATTTTGAACCCCAGCGCGGACTACGTCCGAATTTTGGCTACATTGGGCTGCAAAACCACAGCGACAACGACATTGTGTTCTTCAAGGAAGTTGCCATCAAGCCGCTGAAGAAATGATCCAGTTCGCCTAGCCTTCCTTCAACTTAAATCCCGCCAGATTGCCGAGGCCGTCGTAAGCGGCGGCCTTATACATCTCCGAAAGCGTGGGGGCGTTGAACACCGAATCGATCAGGTCGGGGATGCCGCCCTCGAGTTCGATCACCATCATGCCGATGTGAACGAGGTCGGTGGCATTTTCGCCGATCATGTGGACGCCAAGCAGGCGGAGGTTGTCGCGGCGAAAGATAAGTTTCAACAGCCCATGCGTCTCGCCCACCATTTGTCCGCGGGCGTTGTTTTCATAGCGCGCCCGGCCTACCTCATAAGCGATGCTCTTGGCCTTGCAGGTCTCCTCTGTTTCCCCCACGGCCGATATTTCCGGAATGGTGTAGATGCCGAGGGGCAATGCTTCCGGCAGGCGCTGTTTGTACTTCAGGTCGAAGGCGTGACACACGGCCACGCGCCCCTGCTCCATGGAGGTCGAGCCGAGGGCAGGGAAGCCGATCACGTCTCCGGCGGCGTAAATATGGGGGACGCAAGTTTGATAGTGATCATTTACGGCCACGGTGTGGCGCTCGGTTAAATTGATCCCGGCCTTTTCCAGGCCCAGGCCGTCCACCGTTGGGGCGCGGCCGGTGGAGAGGAGAGCGGTCTCCGTCTCCAGAATCATTCCGGATTTCATGGTCACGCAAACACCCCTGCCATTCGTCTTAACCGATGCGGGACGGTCGTTGAAAATCAACTGGAGGCCGAGGAATTCCAGGCGGTCCTTGAGGCGGGATGAAATCTCGATGTCCAGGAAGGGCAGCAACCTGTCTCCGCCGGCTACCAGGATCACTTTCACTCCCAGCGCCGCAAACATGGAGGCGTATTCGCAACCAATCACCCCGCCGCCCACCACCACCATGCTGGCGGGAATCCGATCCATGGCCAGAATAGTGTCCGAGTCGAAAATAAAATGGTCGTCAAAGGGAATGTCCGGCGGATGGAAGGGTTGGGAGCCTGTCGAGAGCAGAATGTAGTCCGCCGTCAGGGTTTCCGTGCCGCCGCCGGTCAACTGAACCTGGACAGTGTGAGCGTCTTCGAATGAGGCGGAACCCTGCATCAGATCGACGTGATGAGCCAATAGATTAGTATGGACTTTCGCGCGCTCCAGGCTTACCACTTCGTCTTTGCGGTGCATAAAGTCGCGCACCGTCAGGCCCTTTTGCAACGAGTAGTCGATGCCGTAGAGGCCGCGTTGCAACAGTCCGGAATAATAAAGGGCTGCTTCGCGAAGACACTTGCTGGGAATGGTTCCCGTGTTCACGAAAATGCCGCCCACCCAACGGCCGCGTTCAACCATGCCCACTCGCTTGCCAAAGTAGGCCGCCTGGGCCGCGCCCTTTTCGCCCGCCGGTCCGGAGCCAATTACTATCAGGTCAAATTGTTTCATCGTTCGTCTTCCCGCCCCAGGGGTGGAAACACGGGTCACATTGAGTTGCGGTCATGAAACCGGAAAAGGATGTGAAGGCTTTCTTGCATCAAGCCCGCCCTCATTCGTCGAAAGTATAATATGTCAGTTGGCAAGCCATTGCGTGCAAAAAAAAAGAAAGAGAGGTTTTCAGACGGAGTGGCGGCTTATCAATAACAGCCGGAGAAGGACTTTCTCTGCGCAGCAGGGAGGTTAGAAAAGCAAATGCAAATTATAAATTATGAATTAAAGATACCTTTAAAAGGCAAAGCTAACAATTGGCTGTCGATTTCGTGAATTACGGCATTTAGGGCGGAATGCCCGTTCAAGGGCGGGATGGAAGTTCGAAGGACAATATTCATCCCGGTGTCAAATCCCTGAAACTCATAGCTGATTACCGTTCAGAAAAGTAGGAAATGGAAGCTGGAAATTGGAAACTGGCCTTCGCCAAATATTTACCATTTTCCATTTTCCAATTTCCATTTTCCGAGGCAATCGCCCAATCACTCAATCGCCCAATCACCCAATTCTTCTAAAGCTCTCCCCGGCCCGAGTCCACGGAAACGGGTCCGTTCACGGTGGACATTTTAATTGTCGGGTTTGCGCCGCCGAATTCGATGTAGCGACTGTCATCATCCCAGGTACGATTGGACTTGCTGCATTGCGAGGCACGGCAACGAACAGGGGACCGGCCGGACATTTCCACCCGCACTCCGGACTCGAAGTTCGCGGGCACTTCTAGAGACAGAGGACCGTTTTCCGTGTGCGCGGTTACACCACCGGCGTTCCATCGGTCACCCGCCAGCGCGACGTGTATGGGCCCGTTTTGGGTTTCGAGTTTCAGGTTTCCGCCGTCCCCGGACATGCTGATGGGTCCATTGACGGTTTGAGCGTCAATTTCCCCGGAGCAGTTTACAACCGCGATGGGACCATTCTCGCTGCGTGCCACGACTTTGCCTGAGACGTCCCGCAAGCCAATAGGTCCGTTATGAGCTTTTAGACTAAGATTGGATCCTTGGGGAGCTTTAACGATAAGATAAACGGTCCAATCGCCGTCGGTGGGGCCGTTGGCAGTCACATGATTGCCGCTGGCTGACACGGAGATCTCGCGCAGGAGGCTGTCGCTGGCTGCGGCCTTGCAGGCGGAGATGGCGTAATCATTCCCTGTCCAACCCGCTACTTGAACCCCGCCATTCCGTGCCGCGTCCACTTCCAGGACGGATGCCGACTTCGGAATGGTGAAGTGCTGCTCAGCGTGCGCGGCGTCGTGATCGTCAAACTCGAAGTTGAGGTCATCACAGGAAGTCACCATGCCGTGATTGTGCGTGGAGAGTCCGGTGTTGTAATGCCTTGCCTGAACTTTATCCGTGCTAAATACCATGACGGCCGCCGTTGCGCATGCCGCCAGGCACCAAAACAATCGTTTATCCATTTGGAGGTTCCTCCCTGTCAGACTAATAGACGCATGAATTGGGAAAGGGTTAGGGAGGAAATTATGAATTGTGAATTATGATTGAAACCGCTGTGCAGGAGCCTCATTGAATCGGGCGGACCTATTTCTGTCCTCGAGTCTGAAACCCAAGCTCCGGATTTCATACTTCATATTTCATAATTTATAATTCACCCTTCATTCTTTAACCTTCATTCATACCTTAGCGCCACCATCGGGTCCACATGTGATGCGTTCCGGGCTGGGATGAAGCCGGCCAATGCCGCCACAGCCAAGAGCAGCACCGCTGCCAGCGCAATGGTCAAGGGATCGTTCGGGGTCACTCCATAGAGCTGGGCGGAAATCAAACGAGTGGAAGCCAGCACGGCGGGAACCCCAATGAAGAGGCCGATCATCACCAAAAGGAGCGATTCCTTCAATACCATCCAAAGCACCTGATGCGATTCCGCTCCCAGGGCCATGCGAATTCCAATTTCATTGGTTCGCCGGGAGATGGCATAGGCCATCACACCGTAAAGACCGACGCATGCAAGCAGAAGCGCGAGCCCTCCGAATGCGCTGGAAAGTTGAGCGATCAGGCGCTCCTGGCTCAATGCATCGTCAACCTGTTGGCTCAGGGTGACCACCTTTCTCCCCAATAGCCTGCTGTTAATGTCATTGAGAATCCTGCGGACGTCCGCGGCCACTGCGGTGGGATTGGCCGCGGTTCGAATTTCCAAGTCGTTCATAAAATCGGGATTCTGAAATACGGGAATGAGAATCACCGGTGGCGAAGGCTCCCGCATTTCTGTATATTTCGCGTCTTTAACCACTCCGACAATCTCAATATCCGCAGCGTGCTTGGCGTCATCGAATCCGAACCGTTTTCCAACCGGGTTCTGATTGCCAAAATAGTGGTGGGCCAGCTCTTCATTAACCACTGCCACTTTGGAGGAGGTCTCGGAGTCCTGAGGCCCGATGCCGCGCCCGGCTACCAACGTCATTCCAACTGTCTCGACGTAACCCGGGCCGACCACAATAATCTGAGCGTCAGTCTCTTCCCGCGGCTTGGGGGTGTAGCCTTGAACCGAGATGGAGCTGTCCCGCATGCTTCCACTGACCAAGCCATAGAGAGCGATGCTGGTGGATTTCACTCCGGGAACGGCGCCCACGCGTTCCAGCAACTGGCGATACAAACCGGGAAGTTGCTCGGGCTTATACCCTGCCATGCGCGGGTTCATGCTGACCAACAGAACGTTTTCACGGTTAAACCCCAGATCCTGGTTCTCCAGTTTTTGAAAAGTGCGGACAAAAAGTCCGCCACCCACCAGCATTAAAAGGCAGATGGCCACTTGCAACGCCACGAGCGCCTTGGTCAGATTGAATCGCGAGCCGTGCCCCGCCAGGTTTCGAGCACCCTCTTTCAACGAAGCCGTCAGGTCGATTCGCGCCGCGCGAATGGCGGGGGCGAGGCCAAACAGGACTCCGGTGAAAATTGAAATCAGCAACGTAAATCCCATGATGCGGGAATCCGGGCTGACGCTCAACGGAATGTAATTCCCCCGCGAAACCAGGTGCACAAGCAGACTGGTTCCCCAGGTTGCCAGAACCGTTCCGGCCGCGCCGCCCAGGATGGCCAGCATGAGGCTCTCGGTAAGCAATTGCCGGACCATTCGCGAGCGGCTTGCGCCCAGCGCGCATCGCAAGGAGATTTCCCTTTGTCTTGCTGACGCTCTCGCCAACTGGAGATTGGCAACATTGGCGCAGGCGATCAACAATACCAGTCCGACCAGGGCCATCAAAATCTTGAGTGGTTCGGAATAGCTCCGGCGCAGCCCGGACACTCCGCCGCCACCCGGGGTCAAGTCGATGCGAACCCCGGCAAGTTCGCGGCGGTCTTCAGGCGAGATTTTCGAACCGACCATATCAACCAGATATTGGCGAAAATGCTCGGTCACCGCAGTTTGAGCTTGTAGCCGGGAAACGCCGGGCTTCAGACGCCCCATGACATCCAGCCAGAAAACGTTTCGTTTTTCCAGGCGCGAAGGCTCGAGCAGGGCCTGGGGTTCCATGGAGAGTGGCATCCAGATGTCGGCCGGATCGCTTTGCAGTGATTCTCCGAAGAACCCACGCGCCGCCACGCCCACAATGGTAAAGGGTATGCCATTGATGTCCATCGATCTACCAATTACGGATGCGTCAAGCGAAAACCTGCGCTGCCAGAAGCCGTAGCTGATCACCGCTACCGGGTGCGCCCCTTCTGCCGTATCATCCTCCGGCGTAAGCGTCCGGCCCATGGCGGCATTCACGCCGAGCACTGAAAAATAATTCCCCGAAACTACTTTGCCGAAGGCTGCCTCGGGTGCCGCGCCGCCCCCCGAGCCGCTTATATTCAAGTTCAGCCGGCTGACCGTGCTTTGAAAAGCGCATACGCCGGTAAAAAATAGGTGGTCGTCGCGGTATTCCTTGAATAAAGGAACGGAGATAAGCTCCCACTCGCCGGCGTGCGGCATGCCGTCAATGATGCTGGTCCCAGCCGAGCGACCCTGGCCGAACAAGACGAGCTCCTCGGGCTTTTCCACGGGCAGTGACTTAAGCATCAAGGCATTGATGATCGTGAATATGGCCGTATTGGCGCCAATCCCCAATGCTAGGCAGAGGACGACAACCGCGGTGAAGCCCGGGCTCTTGGCCATCATGCGAAAGCCGTATTTCAAATCCTTTAGCAGGTTTCCCACGCGAATGTCCTCCGAATCGTGAAACGGCTGGCCGCTCTAAGCCATCCGAATGGCGCGTTACCGATGCCGACTGAGGTTTGTCTGAAAAAACAATTCAACGATCAATTATCCGGCAATTTTTGTTCCTACCTCGCGCCTGCCCTTAGGTGATTGATATATATGCCGTTATTCGAGGTCCACTGGGCTCGTTTAATGCATGTTGTGTTCGGTATTGAGAAATTCCGTCCCACAAACGGGCAGGCACCTGAGTTACCCATTCATGTAATCGGCCAGGTTCGCCCGCCAAGTTTGATCGCGACGATAAGCGGCTGGCTACATGAATGGCTGCTGAATGGCGGGGCGAAGTGCAAGGTTTTGGCTCAGATCGGCTTTCAAGATTTTGATGGCCTGCGCCGGGGTGTTAGCGTAGCTAATCAATTTCATGTCCGCGCGGGCGACGGTGCCGCTTTGAATCATCACCTCAAAATTGATCACACGCTTCCAGTATTTTTCTCCGTAGAGGATGATGGAGGCGCGGTTCCGCATTTTATTGGTTTGCAGCAAGGTGAGGAATTCCCACATTTCGTCCATGGTGCCAAAGCCGCCGGGAAACACGATTAGCGCCTGGGCGGGCTGGGCGAACCAGAGCTTGCGCATGAAAAAGTATTTGAATTGCAGGCTCAGTTCCGGAGTGATGTAAGGGTTCGGCATTTGTTCCATGGGCAGAGTGATGTTCAAGCCCACAGATTTTCCTCCCGCTTCAGCCGCACCACGGTTTGCCGCCTCCATGATGCCGGGACCGCCTCCCGAACACACCAATAGAAAATTCGGGCCGTGCTTGAGTGAGATGGACCACGCCGTTAACAGACGGGCCACTTCCCGCGCTTCTTCGTAGTAACGCGACATGTGGACGGCGCGCCGTGCGGCGCTGATCTCCGCCGGCGTCGGCCGGGACGTGCCGTTTCGGGACTTGCGTGTAAGGTCGCTCAGTTTCCGCACCGCGACGTCCCGGGGCAGAATGCGGGCCGACCCGAAGAAGACCACGGTGTTCTTCACGCCCTCTCGTCGCAGGCGGCCCTGCGGCTCGAGATACTCGGCGAGGATGCGCAACGACCGGGCATCATTGCTCTCCAGAAACTTAAAGTTGTGATAGGACAATTCCGGCGAATGATTGTGCAACCCGGATGTTTTTCTTTTGGGGGGCATAGTTTCCGTTGGCTCAAAGGTCGATTAACTTGCGGATCCGCTCCCGACTGCGCGCGGACCTCATGGGATATTCAACACCGATTAGATTTCTTCAAACCCCTGCCAACTGTCAACTGCTAATTTAGAAGATGGTTGAGTGACTTGCCTCTGTAGGGCAGGGGTAGTGGTGTCTTTTGCCCGACACCGGTGCTCCCGCGCGCCGGTCATTCCCGACCCTTTCCTCTACACTCAGTTGGGCATATCGTTTGTCCATAGCAACACCTCTTATACAAGGTGTTGCACTTGCAGCGTGAACTTAGCGAATCCAACCTCTTATATCATTAGAAATGCGCGGACGAAACACTGGATTCCCTCTTGCACGGGAATGACCGGTGCGTGAAATGAATCCAATTCCAAATGACACCACTAACTGGCTGGGCGTAAACTTGCGCCTCTGCATTGCGATGAGGTAAGGTGAAATCCAGTTCATCTTGAGTTCAAGGAAGGGAGGCAAGGGTTGAGAAAATCACTACTCGATCGACGGTCATTTCTGGGGGCGGCCACGGGCTCACTAGCACTCAGCAGCTTGCCTCTTCAAGCGCGCGCAAACCTTGCCGGGGAGCGAGGGATACGCCTTTCCACCACCTGGTGGCTGGTAAGCAAGATGCCCGTGCCGGATGCCCTGGCTTTGCTGGCGCGACTGGGATACGACGGCTACGAAATGTTCGACTGGCGCGACGCGAAGGTGCTCGAAACCTTCGTGAGCCTGAAAGATAAGTATCCCCTCCGGTGCGAATGCCTGGTGGGCAATAAAGGTGTGACAGCGCCCGGATGCGGCCTGGTGAATCCGCGCGAGCGGGGCGAGTTTCTTCGCCAGATGAATATGGCCATCGAGGCTGCGAAAAAAATGGAATGCCCGCAACTGGTAACGCTCACCGGGAACGAGCTGGGCGGCATGCCGCGCTCCGAACAGATGACCAATGCCGTGGAAGCTTTGCGAGCCATCGCCCCCGGGCTTGAGAAAAATGGAATCACTGCGGTCGTCGAGATCCTGAATACCTACGTGGACCACGCCGGCTACTTCCTCTATCGGGTTCGCGACGGGGCGGAAATGATCGACCGCGTGGGCAGTCCCAACGTCAAACTGCTTTTCGACATTTATCACGTTCAAATTATGGAAGGGAATTTGATCGAAAATATTCGCAATAATATTGACCGCATCGGGCACTTCCACATTGGCGACGTCCCTGGGCGCCACGAGCCGGGCACAGGCGAAATTAACTATCGCAACGTGTTCAAGGCCATCTACGAACTGGGCGACAGGTACAAAGGTTCGGCCGCCCTGGAGTATGGCCCCCTGGCGCCGGTGGAGGAAAACTTGGCCGCCATGCGCAAAATGTCGAATTTCGTCTGACCGTCTTAAAAAGTTGCATCATAGAGTTGATGAGGACGGAGAGGCAGGATCCTTTTTTCTCAACCGAACAGAGACACTTCTGCAAGGAGCTCGGAGTGATCGGTAGAAGGTTTTGCATTCACCCGTGTCTCTTTGCAATTTCTTTATCACAAATTCCGGCACCTCCACATGCCGGGATCGCCTTACCTTTGACAGCAACATACTCGCCCCAGCAGTCCGGTCCTGTCTTGAAAGCCGTCGTCCCACCGACCATCATCGAAAAATCGCCGCAGGAGATCATTCAGGATTTCCCGCAGTTGGAAGGCTTCGAGCCGGCCGCGGACCAGAGTGAACTTCCCATGATCCTCAAGAAAGCCGGGGATAATGTGAACGTGTATTTTCATAACTTCGTCAACATCAGCGCGCAGGAAGAAGTGGTTCAGGAGCGGCTCCAGCCCGATGGAAAGGTGGACGAATCCCATAAGCAGAAATTTCGATACTTATTGGTCCGCTCGGCGCGGAAAATCGATTTTGACTTGAATGAATATCGAATGGATAAGAAGGGGCGGCCTGCCGAACAAAAGGTTCTTAGAGGAGGGACGCTGACCAAAGGTTTTGCCTCCATGCCCGCCCTTCTTTACCCTGATTTGCAAGCAGGGAGCCGATTCGCTCTCCTCGGCAGGCAGGATATCGAAGGCCGAAACTTCTTCGTCGTGGCCTTCGCCCAAGTGCCCACCCTGTCTGATTTTAAGGAAAAAATTGTGGACGATTTGGGAGCGCACACTCTTTTTCTCCAGGGGTTGGTATGGATTGATTCCACCAATTTCCAAATCATCCGCATGTCGACTCAATTGCTGCCCGATCCATCTCCCAAGCCGCTCCTTCAACAAACCACGGTCATCACTTTCGAGCAGGTTCATTTCGAAGGAATTTCTACGCCGTATTGGCTTCCGCAAGAGGTTGTGGTGGTCACCGATCGGACGGACGGAAGGCTCCGCAACTTACATCGTTATTCGGATTACAAACTCTACGCTTCGCAGACAAAGATTATTTATCAGCCTGAGTAGGGCGGCAGCGGGATGGCGTGGGAAATCAAATCGAGACAGAGGAGACAAAAAATTTCAAGTGAGCCGGCTGGGATTCGAACCCAGAACCCCTGCCTTAAAAGGGCAGTGCTCTACCATTGAGCTACCGGCCCACAATGTTATGTACGGCCTAAAAGGGGTCGCCGGGGCGACCTCTACCATTGAACTACCGGCCCGCAAATGAATCACCGGACCGTGGAGTCTTCTAAGATAACCTAGCCTGCGATTCTCGTAAACTGCAAAACGCTTGCTCCGGCCTATTGAGATTTCTCGGCGTGCGCTCGTGGTATATTCCCCTTACAACAAAATATAATCTCCCGCATTGGAAAGCTTTTGTACGTCATGGCTCGGAGGTCCTCATGCGCAAACGAAAAATCGGGCTGCTCACCTTTTCCGACGGTCGAAAATTCGCCCACGAAATGTTGAGGGAGATGAACCTCGAATTTCAAAATAAGTTTCGCGCCCGCTTGGACGCCACGGGTGAATACGAAGTGGTGGCAGGCCAGGAAATCGTCTGGCACCCGGAAGTGGCCAAGCGCGAAGGGCGGCGGCTGCTGGAGGCGGGTGTGGAGGCCACCGTCCTGAATTACGCCGTCTGGTGTTTTCCCCACCTTACGATGATCGCCACCGAGTTCGCTCCCGGTCCCTACCTGATGTTTTCCAATATCAATCCGAGTTATCCGGGAATGGTCGGCATGCTCGCGGCGGCGGGTGGAATGGACCAGGTGGGCCGGCCGCACGGACGCGCCCAGGGTGATATTGCCGATGACCGCGTTCTCGCGCGAGTGCAGAAATTTCTCCGCGCCGCCGTGGCCGTCAGCCGTCTGAAGGGCGAGACATTCGGACTTTACGGCGGCCGGCCGATGGGAATGTACACCGCCGTGGCCAACGCCGACCAGTGGAAGCGCGATTTTGGCATCGACGTGGAGCACATTGATCAATACGAAATCATCCGGCGCTCCGGTCTGGTGGAAAAAGACAAAGTGGAAAATGCTTTCGCGTGGCTCGAAAAAATGGTGGGCCAGAATATCCACTATGACGGCAACAAGTTGACGCCGGAACTTTTGAAACTGCAAATACGGAGTTATTACGCCTGCCAGGAGATCAACCGCGAGAAGGCCATCGACTTTTTTGGGATCAAGGCTCAGCCCGAAATGACGGACAACTTCACCACCGAAGATATTATCGATGCGTTTTCAAACGACCCCTACGACTGGGACGGCCCCAAAGATCCTGTGGTGTGCGCCACCGAAGCCGATATGGATGGCGCCCTTACCATGGAACTCTTCAAGCATGTCACCGGGGAACCGGTGCTTTTCGCCGACGTGCGGCACTATGACGCGGAAGACAATTTCTTTGACCTCTGCAATTCCGGCGCCCACGCCACGTTCTTCGCAGGACGATCGCGAAAGCCGGAAGAGAATCTGAGCCGCGTCCATTTCTGGCCGGAGATTTTTTATTTTCCCGCCGGAGGTGCTTCGGTAATGCACTTTGCCCAGCCTGGCGAAGTGACGCTGGCCAGACTCACGCGCCGCAACGGAAAATATTGGATGGCGATTGTTCCGGCGGAGTTTGTCCAGTTTGACGAGAAGAAAAACTGGGCCAAGGCCGAGGCCACCACCAAAGAATGGCCTCATGCTTTTGCCCGCTTCAAAGTTAGCGCCGATGAGTTCCTGGGCTCGTACGATTCCAACCACGTTCACGGATGCTATGGAGACTGGGTGGATGAATTGGTGCAGGTATCCAAAACTCTGAATATTGATTACCACATCTATGCTTGATTCCCGTCAATTCAAGCGATCATCGGCAAATTGACTTGCCGCCCTGCACTGTAGTGGTGTCCTTTGCCAGTCGCAGGTGTTCCCCCGCGCAGTCATTCCCGCGAAAGCGGGAATCCATTCTGTAAGCAATTTGAAATGCCACAGGGAAGAACTGGATTCCCGTTTCGCGGGAAGGACCCGCCGGGGCGGGCCTCGAAGGAGATCCAATTCCAAATAACACCACAACCCGCGGCACCATTTCATTGACAACATTTTGCCTCAAAGCATACTATCGTTTTCTCGGCCAATGGACGTGGTCCTGACTGGAATTCATTGAAGAGGCTTGCATGAAACTGGCGTATCTCGATTGCTCATCCGGAATCAGCGGGGACATGTTCATGGCCGCCATGCTGGACGCGGGTCTGGAGCCCAAGCGGCTGCTGGAAGAGCTGAAGAAACTTTCCCTCGGATTTTACGAATTCAAGCGCACCCGCGTAATGCGCGGCGGATTGGCGGGGACTTACATTGAGATTCGCGACCCGGGAAAACACCCGGCTCGACACCTGGCTGAAATCGAAAAACTGATCAACGAAAGCACGCTGGCCGATTCGGCCAAAGCCAAAGCGATAAAAGTTTTTGGCCGGCTCGCCGAGGCCGAAGGCAAGCTCCACAATATGCCGCCGGGTGAAGTCCATTTCCATGAAGTGGGAGCTCTCGACGCCATCATCGATATTGTGAGCGCCTGCGTGGGCCTTGAATTGATGGAGATTTCCGAACTGGTGTGCTCCTCATTGAACGTGGGCGGCGGAGTGATTGAGGCGGCGCACGGCACGCTTCCCGTGCCCGCGCCGGCCACGGCGGAATTGTTGAAAGGTCTTCCCGTCTATTCTTCCGGCAATGATGGTGAACTGGTGACGCCCACGGGCGCGGCCATCGTTTCCACCCTGGCGGCAAGCTTTGGCCCCATGCCGGCGATGAAGGTGGACCGGATCGGTTATGGGGCGGGGAAAATGAATCTCCCCAGACGCCCGAATTTGGCGAGGCTCTTTGTGGGGCAGCGAGAGGAAGTCTTTAAAGCCGAGGCCGGCTCTACGGGCGACGAACTGGTTTCCATGATCCAGGCCAACCTGGATGATATGAGTCCACAGCTTTACGGATATTTTGTGGAGCAGGCGCTGGCCGCCGGTGCCCTGGACGTTACGTGCAGCCCGGTGCAAATGAAGAAAAACCGCCCCGGACTTGAAGTGAGCGTCATGTGCGAGACTTCGAAAACCGATGCCCTGGTGCAGCTACTGTTTGAACAGACCACCACCATCGGCCTGCGAATTTACGAAGCGCGTCGCAAAGTTCTGGACCGGGAAATTGTAGAGGTCGAGACGACTTACGGGAAGGTCCGAGTGAAGGTGGCCAAGCGAGAAGGGAAAGTGATAAACGTCGCCCCTGAATATGAGGACTGCCAGAAGCTTGCCCATGAGAAGTCGGTTCCATTGAAAGACGTCATCTTGGCCGCGCAAGTCGCATATTCTAAATTATGAGTGCTGAATTATGCATACTGAGTGTCGAGAAAAACGCGAGCTGCAGGAACGAGAACCCGTTCCCTTGAATTCATAATTCATCATTCATAATTCATACTTCTTCCTATGGCCGACAAGACGTTTTACTTAACCACTCCCATTTATTATCCCAACGCCCGGCCCCACGTAGGCTCGGCTTACACCACCATCGTGTGCGACGTGATCGCGCGCTACAAGCGCATGTGCGGGTACGATGTGGCTTTCCTTACGGGCACGGACGAGCACGGAGAGAAACTGCAGCGTGCGGCGGAAGCGGCGGGCATGTCTCCCGCCGATTTTGTCGCCTCCAAGCGAGAGCTATTCCGGACGCTTTGGCGCTTTCTAAATATCAGCGACTACAGGTTCGTTCATACGTCTCAAAATCCTGACCACATTAAATCTGTTCAGTGGATATTTGAGCAGGCAGGCAAGAACGGCTACATCGATAAGAGGAGGTACGAAGGCCGATACTGTATTTCGGACGAACGCTACGTTTCCGACAACACGGACCCGGTGAATTGCGACATTTGCGGCCGTCCAGCGGAGCTGATCAGCGAAGACAACTATTTCTTTAAGCTTTCGGCCTTTGAAAAACAATTGGTTGACCTGTACGAAAAGCATCCTGAGTTCGTGAAGCCAGATTACCGGATGAACGAGGTCAAGAGTTTCGTGAAGAGCGGCCTGCGTGATATTTCCATCAGCCGCAAGCGCTTGAAATGGGGCATTCCCTGGCCGGGCGATCCCAATCAAGTTTTCTACGTTTGGTGCGACGCGCTTACCAGCTACATGACTGGAATCGGTTTTGGGAGCGACGACCCGGCGCGCAAAACGGAGTTCCAGAAATATTGGCGGAATAAGCCGGATGAAGCGGAGATCGTCCACATGATCGGCAAGGATATCTTGCGCTTCCACGCCGTCTATTGGCCGGCGTTCATTATGGCCGCTTATCCCGATCAGCCGGAAATGCTGCCCACCACGGTCTTCGCCCACGGCTGGATTTATTACGAAGAAGATAAAATGTCGAAATCGAAAGGCAACGTGGTCTATCCCGAGCCCATCGTCCAAGCGCTCGATTCCTTCGGCGCGCCGGGTAATGACGCGCTGCGATATTACCTACTACGCGAGACTACATTTGGGCAGGACACCAGCTTTTCCTACGACGCACTGATCCAGCGGTACAACTCCGATTTGGCCAACGGACTTGGCAACCTTGCGAGTCGAACGGTGGCGATGCTGCATCAATTTTGTGGCGGAAAGCTGCCGGCCCCGATTGACCCGTCGCAATATCTGAGCCCGCGCCAAATGATTACCAGAGTTCGCGAAGACTTTGATCAATTCGATTTTTCGTCGGGGCTGGATGACGTGTGGGGACAGATCTCTGAGGCTAACAAGCTGATCGTGCAGAATAAACCGTGGGAGCTCGCGAATTCAAGTTCTCCGGCTGATCGGGAGAAGCTTTTAGCAACGCTCTCCTCAGTCGCCCAGGTGCTTCGTGTCGTAAGCGTTTTGCTTTACCCGGTGCTTCCGGAAAGCGCCAAAAGGCTTTGGAACCAACTCGGCGGGCATCTTCGGGGGCTTGAGCAGATGCACGCAGACCTTGAGAGGCAGAATATTAACGGCGCTCTTTTGGATGTATTGCTGGCACAGGACATGAAGGTTGGAAACCCCGAGCCCATCTTTCCCCGGCTCGACAAAGAAAAAACGCTGGCCAGGCTGCACGAGCTTGCCGACGCTGATTTCGATCGCGACAAACCAAAAGTAGGGGCGCTTCACGAAGTGCCCCTGCAAGCAAACCTCACCCATGCCGATCAAGCAAGCGGCGCACCCAAGGAGGCATCAAAGTCCGTGAGTACTGATCCGACCAAACCCATCGAACCTCAAACCTCGAGCCCCGAATCCCGACCAGTCCCGACTCCCGACTCCCAACTCCCTACTCCCGGTCCCTCAAAAATCTCCATCGAAGATTTTGCCAAAGTCGAGATGCGCGTAGGCGAAGTGCTATCGGCGGAGCCCATTCCCGGCGCCACGAAACTCTTGAAGCTGCAAGTGGACATCGGCACAGAAGTCCGTCAAGTTTGCGCCGGCATCGCTGAATATTACCCGCCAGAGCAGTTGGTGGGGATGAAGGTCATCCTGGTCACCAACCTTCAGCCGCGCAAACTACGCGGCGTGGAATCGAATGGAATGATTCTTGCGGCCTCGGTGGGGGACAAAGGCAAACCCATTCTCGCGACTTTTAAAGAGGATGTTCCCAAGGGGGCGAAGTTGAAATAATTGAGTCATTGAAACATTGATTCATTGCATCATTGAATTACGCGATGGATGGATCGCCACACGCCATCGAGAAAATTGAAAATGAGTCACTTAAAAACGAAGCCTCGATTTCCATTGGTGATTGTTACGTGCCTCCTCCTTTGTGCGGTGAAACTGCCGGCGAGAGCGTTCAGCCCGCCTGCTCCGAAGCCCCTTTCAAAAAATGACATTATCGATTTGCTGAAAGGCGAGGTCCCCTCGGCCCGAGTGAGTGAGTTGGCGCGCGAGAACGGTATCAATTTCCAGCTCACGCCAGCGGTGGAGGATGAGTTGCGGCATGCGGGCGCGACCAACGAGCTTTTGACCACCCTTCGGGATTTGGCCCCCAAGGCGCCGGGGATTCAAATTGAAATTACACCGGGTGACGCGGAAGTTTATGTGGATGACGAACGGGTGGGCAAGACCAGCGCTGAAGGCCGGCTGAAGATCACCAAGCTGGCTCCGGGTGAGCACCGCATCCGGGTCTCGCTTAATGGATACAAGGATTTCGAAAGGACCATCAATCTGAAAGGGGGCGAGACCTCCAACCTTACGACCCAGTTACAAAAATCCGGGTCGGAATCGATATCGGGCAATCAATCGGACACCTTGGGCGGCAATGTCCCCGCGCTCCTCAACAAAGTGGTGAAAGCCATGGGGGGGAAGGAAAAGTTAAAAACCATCCGGTCATTTCGACTGAAGGGCAATGTGGTGTTATATCTTCAGCAAGGCGCGACGCCCGGCGAATTGGAGACCGTTTTTGATTTTGCCGGACAAGTTTGGCAACGATTCACCACCTCTTCCGCCGTATTCACTCTGGTCGTCACTCCAACGTCCGGCTTTCTTTCGTCCGCGGCGGGAACCCAGGACATGCCCATTCTCCAGAGGAACGAATTGCTTAAGAACGTCTGGCGCAATGCCTTCTACGTAGTCCAACACATTGATGATCCAACCTTTTCGTTTATGGCTGGAGGGACCGCAGTGGTGGGAGGCGTGAGGACCGAAGTCCTTGACGTGGCCGGAGCCGGAACCGAATCCCGCTGGTTTATTGACCCACAGACGGGATTCATTGTCCGCGCCTCCTGGATGGAAATGGGAACGACGCCGGCTGCGATTGTCGATGACTACGCCGACTGGGAGCCGGTGGAAGGCATATTTGTTCCATTCAAGCAATCGAGCACTCGAAACGGACAGACGCAATCTACCGGTACCTTTACAAATGTGAGTGTGAATCCGAGGATCATGCCCAACTTGTTTGCCAGACCTGGCCGGTGAATAAGTTCACTTGCTCACCGACAGCTATTTTCTACCGGTTAGGGAAGTGTCATAGCACGCCGCATTGTGATGACTCAAACACAAGACCAGCCAATAACCAATTGCTTCCTCGATTCGCATTGCCACTTGGACGATTCCGATTTTGACGGCGATCGCGAAGAGGTGATTGCCCGCGCTCAGTCCGCCGGCGTGCGCACCATGATGACCATAGGCGGGGCAGGGGGGCCGGATACAATGGGCGCCGCACTCCAGATTGCCGAGGCGCATGAGGGAATATTCGCAACGGCGGGCATCCATCCGCACGAAGCAATCAAAGCTGAAGAAAGGCATTACGATCAGCTTCGCGGATTCGCCGCCCAGAAAAACTTTCTGGCCATTGGCGAAATTGGCCTCGATTACCATTACGACCATTCGCCGAGGGAAACGCAAAAAGTTGTTTTGATTCGTCAACTGGAATTGGCGCGCGAGGTCAAACTGCCCATCGTTATTCATTGCCGCGAGGCGTGGGGGGACCTTACCGAAATCATCCAGACGCAGTGGGCGTCGGCGGGCTTGGCAGGAATCCTCCATTGCTTTGGTGGCGAGCGGGCCGACGCCCGTAAATTTCTCGACTGGGGCTTCCTGGTCTCGCTCGCGGGCAACGTGACCTTTAAGAAAGCCGAAAACCTGCGCGAAGCGGCAAGGGAAATTCCGCTCGACCGGCTCTTGACCGAGACGGATAGTCCGTATCTGGCCCCCGTTCCTCTGCGTGGCAAGCGCAACGAACCCGCGAATGTGGTAGAGGTCACGCGCGCCCTGGCCGGTCTTCACCATCTTCAGGTGGAAGAAATGGGCCGTCAGACCATTCAAAACTTCACTTCGTTTTTCCGCATTGCTTAGTGAGCGGAAGAATTTGGACGGTGCAGGGCCACACGGCGCGGGCTTGTTTTCTTCCTGCTTTCCTTCGATGCGGATTTATGGGAATATTAAGCGCTCCCGGTTTTCTCTCCTTTACCGGATTAGGGCTGATATCCGATTGCTGGCGCCGACCGGAGCAGTGGAGAATCGCGTTTGGCATCCATCAAGAATTTAACCACTCGAGAAATCTTTGATCTGGTGCGCCCCGACCTTCGCAAGGTGGAGGAGGAGCTTTCCCAGCAAAGTGTTTCCAGCGTTCAGCCCATCACCGAAATTGGGAAGTACATTCAGGTGAGTGGCGGCAAGCGGCTCAGGCCGGCTTTGCTTCTGCTCTCCAGCAAACTTTGCGGCTACCATGGACCGTCCGCCATCCGCTTGGGCGCCGTGGTGGAGTTGATCCACAGCGCCACGCTGGTGCATGACGATATCATCGATGAGGCGGACACTCGCCGCGGCCAGCCATCTTCCAATTCGCGCTGGGGCAATCACATGAGCGTGCTGGCCGGCGATTGGCTCTACATGCAGGCTTTCAACATCGCCCTGGAAGAACGGAACTTCAAAATCCTCGACCTTTTGATCGGTCTGACCCAGGACATGGTGGAAGGCGAGCTGCTTCAGTTGACCTACTTGAGAAAAGCCGATGTCACCGAAGACGCGTATTTTGAATTGTCGTATCGCAAGACGGCGTCCTTATTTTCCGCCTGCATGCGCATGGGCGCCCTGGTGAGCGGCAAGGACGAAGAAGAGGAAACGCGCCTTGGAACTTATGGCACCAACCTGGGTCTCGCCTTCCAGTTGGTTGATGACATGCTGGACTTCACCTCTTCGGAAGAAAAGCTCGGAAAGCCGATTGGCAACGATTTGCGCGAAGGCAAAGTGACCTGGCCGTTGATTTTCCTTCAGCAAAAATGCAGTGCCGAAGAGAGAAAAAAAGTTTCCCTGGTCCTCGAAGAGCGCGGGTATCACTCCGTTCAGTTCTTGGAAATCATGGAGCTGGTGGAGCGCTACGGAACTTTGCAGGCCACCCGCGAGAAAGCGCAGCAGTTTGCGGATGTGGCGCGCGGCTGCCTGGAGACTTTCCCTGACTCTCTTTATAAGGATGCTTTGCGTTCACTGCCGGATTTCATCGTCGAGCGCGAGTCTTAAGAGCAGGATTTAGGATCGAGGATTCAGGATTAAGGTCACAGAACGAATTCCCTTTTCGCATTCCACTTGGATTGGACCTGGAGCGTGAATTACACGGCCTAAATCCCAAGCCCTGAATCCTAAATCCTTCACATGCCCCGCCACGAAACTGAAATCAAATTAAGAGTCGCCGATGCGCGAGCCGTCAAGCGCCGCATTTTGGCGCTGGGGTTTGAAGTTTCCGAGCCACGTCACTTGGAACGAAATTTTCTTTTCGACTTTGCAGACTTGCGCCTCCGCAGGTCGAGTTCTGTAATTCGCCTGCGCCACGAAGGCAAGCGCAGTATTCTCACTTTTAAGGGACCGCCGGTTGGATCCGCGCGCTACAAAATCCGGCGCGAGATTGAAACCGAGGTTGGCGACGGCGGACGGTTGCGGGCGATTCTCGAATCGATTGGGCTGCGCCAGGTTTTTTGCTACGAAAAATTTCGCACCACTTTTGCGCCTCGGGGCAAGAGCAAAGCCGGCCAGATTGTGTTCGATCAAACTCCCATTGGCAACTTTCTCGAGCTGGAAGGCCCCAAGCGCTGGATTGACGTGGCGGCGCGCCGCTTGGACTTCAGCAGGGGAGATTACGTCACTGCCAGCTATGCGGCTCTTTATGTTAGCCTGTGCCAGCAAGAGCGGAAGCAGCCTGGAAACATGGTTTTTGCCGCTCTGAAATAAATTTGATTCGATTCCCGCCCCGATTAGGCTATACTGAAAGTTGACTTGGTATGATCGGCCCGAGACGTGTCGGGCCCGGAGGCTTGGTTATGGAAGGTTTATTTCAACCCATGCACCTGCTTATTATCTTGGTGGTTGTCCTGATCCTTTTCGGGCCGGGGAAGTTGCCTGATCTAGGGAAGGGCTTGGGGAAGGGCATCCGAGAATTTAAGGACGCGCTCAAGGGCGGCATGAGCAACTCGGATAATCCCCCCTCGACTGATAAAAAAGCTGAGGACCACAAGAATTAAGTTTCAGCGCCCGCAATCTCCCTCTGCAAACAAAAACGCCCATTCCTCGGTAGCTCAATGGTAGAGCATTCGGCTGTTAACCGAAGGGTTCCAGGTTCGAGTCCTGGCCGAGGAGCCAACTCTCTCGATAAAGCGGCTGTTAATTCGTCAGCTGACGAATTCCAGAGTTCGATTCCTGGCCGAGGAGCCAACCTTCTCGACAAAGCGGCTGTTAATTCATCAGCTGATGAATCCAAGGAATCAATACCCGGCGAAAGAAACAACTCTGCTGAAAGATCGATACAGTTCGCAACTTACGTCCTGATGAACCCGGCAGGCAAGATTTACATTGGGCAGACAAGCGATCTCTCTCGAAGACTCTTTCAGCATAATGACCCCGAGTACCGAGCGACGCTACACACCAAGCGTCATCTAGGGCCATGGAATCTTATCCATCAAGAATTGTTTTCAAACCGAAGCGGAGCGATGCGCCGGGAACGCGAACTGAAGAGCAGTAGGGGTCGAAAATGGATCCGGGAGCGAATTCAGGGCGGCTGTTAATCCGTCAGCTGACGGATTCCAGGTTCGAGTCCTGCCCGAGGAGCCAACTCTCTCAATAAAGCGGCTGTTAATTCGTCAGGTGACGAATTCCAGAGTTCGAGTCCTGGCCGAGGAGCCAACCTTCCAAACCAGACGGCTGTTAATTCATAAGCTGACGAATTCCAGGTTCGAGTCCTGGTGAAGAGCCGACTCCTCTTTCTCCTTTACTGCTGAATAGACAGAATCATTTCTGATTTGTATTTTTCTTCGAGCGTTGGATTGAAGGAAAGATTTTCGCCACCGGCGATCGTGACTTCCTTTCGCCAGGTGAGATGGGTGGGATCATTCACTTCGATGGAGTGCTTTCCGTTAGGAATTTTCAAGTCAGCGGGAGTGTAAGCAACTCTGGAGCCATCGACCAGAACGGTGGCCTTTCCCGGGGCTGATTCGATGTGGACTGTCCCGCCGCCCGAGCGACTCTTCCGCTCCAAGTTCTTCTTGTTTTCCTCCATTGTATTCACGCTTCGATTCGCGGTCCCTTTTGGACTTTCGAGGGACTTCCCCATGGAGCGCTGAACGTGCCCGGCCATAGTCTTAGCGCCTTGACTGAGCACGGACCCCATTTTGGCCGCCGAAGTGGCGGAGCCGCTCGTGGTAATACTATATTCAACTGCTGCCTGGGGAAAGGCGGCCGAGGGAAGTAAAGCGAAAGTAAGTGTTAAAGCGCATCCGAGGAGAATTTTACGGGACATTGAGGTTCCTTCCTGATTCTGTTTCCCTGGCGTAAAAGGTTAGAATAACCAACGATCGTTTCCAAGTCAATCAGGCTGTGAGGGCTGTGAGGGCTGCCAAGCAAATGCCACCAAGGATAGGACCAAGGATGGCAGCTTGACTCCACGCCACGCCACGACTATGCTTCCCTGCTGATTGAAAGCGTATCTCTCGAGTTGAGATCAAGTCGTGACGGAACAGCGGATACGCTGCCACACACCTGGCGAAGTATCTTGCATTTTCGCATTGGTTTAAAGCTGGACGCACGGGAGTGTGCCCGCTCCTTGCGCCGATCCGGGGTGTGCACAAGCGTTCAGTCCAGCACCATTCGAATTTTGGATTTAATGGGTAGACCATTCGTGGAGGCCGTATCCAAATGACACAAAGACGAAAAATTGCGATTGTCTACGGTCTTGCGGTGCCGTCGGCAGTGGTAATTGTATTTTTTATATATACTTCGCTGCACAGCGTTTCAGGTTCGACCAATGAGATGGCGGAGGCGGCGGAGGTGATCCGTGACTCGGACTCTGTGCTCGCGCTGCTGAAAGAGTCAGAGGCGGACACACAGAAATACATCGCTTCAGGAGGTGAACTGACCTCTATTAGAGCTTACGAGAGCTCCGGCGCAGAGCTTCAAAAAACCATACAAGACATTGGTGAAAAGACAAAAGATGAACAATCGGTTCAGTCCAAATTCAAGGCCCTTGGACCCTTGGTGGCCAAACAAGTTGCAATTTTCGAAAAAGCGATGGCGGCAAGCAGGGTTAAAAGCGCCGCTCGAGGCAAGGCCGCGCCCGTGGCAGAAAGCCCAAGCCTGATGGGTGATATTGAAGAGATCTTAATGGAAATCAACGCCGTGCAGCAGGTTCGTCTGCAACAACAAAACGAGGCAACTGCAAAGAGCATCAATTTCGCAAATTCGCTCATCATTTATGGTGGCGGCGCGCTCGTTTGGCTTGTCGGGATTGCGGCATTCCTATTGTTTCATGACGAGCAAGCCCGCGTGTGGGCGGGTGTCGAGCGACGGGTCCACACCAATGTTCTACAAACGGTGCCCTTTGGGGTTTCCGTGGCCACCGAAGCCGGTCTGATTGTTTACGCCAATCCCGCTGAAGAGGCGTTGATGGGCTACGAGCGGGGTGAACTCATGGGCAAGAATGCCGATACTTTGCATGCCCTGGGAGGAAAGGAAAACGAGAAGACCGTCAACGAAATTCTCGAACAGTTGAATGAGGACAAGGCCTGGAAGGGCGACCTTCCGGTTCGCGATAAGGGGGGAGCGACAACAAAAATCTCCTCATGGGTCATGAACTTGCAGTTTCCAGGGAAGGTCTATCGGCTTTTTGTTCACCAGGCTTAACGACACGAATGCCTTTTTGCCGATTTCTCCGCTTGTCCAAAGTCCGCATTGACATTTGACATTTGAAAGAACTTAATATACGGTCAAGATAACGGAACCAGGAGGATCTCGGATGGATGGAGCGCTGAGTCACAGCTTATCAGAGGTTAGCCGTAGGGAAGATAGAATATTCGTTACCCTTCCCGTCACGTTGAAAGCTGAATGGGAGAGTGGGAAGGTCGTACGCGGCAATACCGTGGATTTTTCCGGCCGTGGTTTGCGAGTTCGTGCCAATTTACCTTTCCGCACCAAGCACAACGTCGAAGTCATGGTCATCCAGGAAGGGTATCAACCCAAGAGTTACAACGTGAAATGGGTTCGAGATCAAGGCAAAGACGAGCCCATCTTCGAAGCGGGGCTTGAACTCCAAGCTTAGTGTCTTCCCAAATTGAAAGGTGCGAAAAACGGCGGCCCGGTTTGAAGTCCGATGGCCAGCCGGGTTTTCGTTGGCACGCCAAAGTCATCAGAAAAACCTGCCCTCACCGAAAGTAATTGCCGTTCCACGCCTATTCAACTCCATCTCGCCGCCCACCCCTGACGGTCTTCCTTACGTTCGCCTTTCCTGCATAACCGGCAAGTAGACTACTTTTTTCGATGAATCAGCGGGGAGCCATGCTCCTATGAAGGCAGCGTCGAAGAATCTCTCTTGATTTTTCAATGGGGTGGGATGTAAGGTGTGAGTTGAAGAAGCGCCGCCGACAGGTGAGCGTATCAAAAAGTACGAAATAAGAGACCATGTAAACCGTTTGATGCGTGGACGACGATCATGAATCGTGGGTCCCGAGGCTCCAGTTTTGCCATGCCGCCCCATTATGCGCAGGTTGGGCGCCCTCGAAAGCCGAAATGAGTCACCGAGGAGGCGCAGAAGGAATTCTGGGTAGTGTCCCAATTTCCCCGGGGGCCCCGGCCCCCGCTCCCAGAATGAAGGTAATAGGTTCAACCATTACCTCATTGCGTTGGACTGACAGTCTTGCAGCGGCACTAATTCTCGTCAGCGAAAAGCGGGGTGTAACTTTGCGGCCATTGGTTACGTCGCCTTTAATTCTAATTACCTAATCCTTAAGAGGAGACCGGCATGCCTCTTGAAATTTCATCTTCAAAGGTTGGATCGATCACCCTCCTAAGCCTAAAGGGAACAATTGTTGCCGGCAATGACCGGAAAAAATTACAGGATAAAATTAAGGAATTACTCGATGCCGCCGAAATAAATATCATCATGGACCTTGAACAGGTGAGTTACGCGGACAGCACCGGGATCGGTGGACTTCTGGAAGCTTCCACCGCAGCGACGCGGAAGGGAGGATGCGCGGTCCTGCTCCATCTCACCAAACGGATCCACGACGTCCTTCAGATTACCCGGCTGAGTACCGTCTTTGGGATTTACGATGATCTTCAGAAGGCGGTGGATTCGTTCGGAAGCACTGGGTAGGTTGGCAAAGAACTCCGGCTCCTTGAAAGCGAAATGGTACGTGGTGTTACAGCCTTACCCGGCCGCATGGCAAGTGGCGCTGGCATTTTTGGCGGACAAAATTGCACGATTGACCCGGAAGATCTCCCCTCTGATGGGACTCTTTTACCTGATCAAGGAGTTGAGTAGTGCTGTCATTTAGAATTGGATTCCTTTCAAGGCCCGCCGCAACGGGTCATTCCCGCGGAGGCGTGTCCAGTCCTTCGTCCGCGAATTTCTGATGATTTAGGGAATTGGATTCCCGCCTTCGCGGGAATGACGGCGCGAGGGAGCACCCGCGTCGGGCAAATCCCACCACTGCCGGGAGTTGAGTAGAGGCGCGATATGTCGTACGAAGATGGCGAGCCGGAAAGAGAGAATGAACGCAAGCAACGCCGCTGGAATATCCCCATTCCTGTAATCATCAAGGGAGTTGGGAGGGACGGCGAAGAGTTCAGCGAGGAAACCATTACCGCCGACGCCAGCCCCTCAGGCATGTGCCTCCTTCTAACGGTCGCGTTGCGGACAGGCGATCGGGTTACGGTAACAGCCCCGGAGGAACAATTCGAATCACCCGCCACGGTTCGCGACGTGACCGGCCTGGGCCCCAACATCAACCGCGTCCGTGTGACCTTCCCCAAAGGCACAGTCTTCAGCCGCGAACCAGCCGTTAAAAAGTATCTTTATGACTATCAGACGGCAGTTTGGGTCGGATATATGCTCGATGGAATCTACTACAATAGTAAACACGAGCCCTATGGAAAGGTTGTCGATAATAGGATTCTGTCGCTCGATTCAGACGAGAGGATATTTCTGCTGAGGGATGACCGCGCTTTCGATCACCGCATGAATTGCATCGGATATATCATTTAGAATTGTATATTGCAATAGGCACAGAAAGGGTTTGGACATCTGAGTCTCCGTGCGCGGCCCAGTTGCTTAAGTTGCCTGTACTGTCTTCAAGATTCTTTCCAAACGTCCGCAGCGGGCGCAACGGCCGAATATCCCTGGGAGGATAGAATTTCCTTCACTTCTCCTTTCCAAAGGTCACGACGATGCCGGCCGAGATGCGTATGTTATTCTGATTTGTACTCAGGAAACGGCTCAACAAATAGTCAACCTGGATCGCCCGTACGGAAAACCTCTTGTTCAGTTTAATATCCAGACCCCCGCCAAATGCGGCGCCAAATTTGAAGGCTGATTGGGAGATGCCGTCAAAACCCTGGCTCCCGTGGACCGCGCCCACGAGGACGTGGCCAAAAGGTGTAATCGAGGACATCTTGCGGTAGGAGAAAACAGGCCCATACATAATCTGCTGCGTGTTGACATTGAAACCGTTGCGGGTGCCGTATTGAGTGCCAACATCAAGCGTGCCCCCAAACCAGCTATTCAGATTCTGCGTCATTGATACTTCTCCACCGTTCAGGCTGAAACTTGTGTTGCTTATGTCCGCCTCGACGTGCGAGTAGCCGCCAAAGAATTCGATGCTGGGAGCGCTCTGCGCCCTGGCTGAAACACCCACGAATAAGAACATCGCGACGAGCACCGTAATCTTGCGCATTTAATCTCCTCCTGATTTCTTCCTTCCAGGCCGCCAGGCGGCTACCGATTAGTTCACCGTCAGGGCGACAGACGTGGTATTGCTCGCAGCCCCGGAAGTCCCGGTAAGTGTCAGCGTATAAGTCCCTGCCGGCGTGCCCGCACTCGAATTCACCGGATTCATGCCGCCGCCGCAGCCCGCCCAAAGCAGGACAAAAAGCATCACGACAGTAAGCACTACCCATGGCCGCCGTCGCGCCGCTATCAGGCTGGAAATTATCGCCATTGCAAACAGGGCAATCAGCCAGGGGGTTGAAATTGGGCCAAGTGAGCCGGGCAGATCAAAGCCCGGTCCCGGTGGCGTCATTGTTCGTGCCGTCGTCACCACCGTCACTGTGGCCGTCACAGGATGAATTCCGTCCGGCGTGACCGAGGAAGGCGTCACCGTGCAAGTGGACTTGGAAAGTGCAAACGGAATGCTGCAACTAAGCGCCACAGCAGAGTTGAATCCCCCACTGGGGGTGACGACCAGAGTATAGGTTGCCGCAGTTCCTGCAAAAGTCGTTGCCGTAGTCGGGTTCGCGGAAAGCGTAAATTGTCCGGTCCCGGGGGATGTGCCGTGACCGATGAGAGAAACTATCTGCGGACTGGTTGGATCGACGTCCGTAATAGTAATCGACCCGGTGCGAGTCCCTATGGCGGTGGGCGTGAAGCTCACGCTGATAATGCAAGACGCCCCACCCGCCAAGCTGTTTCCACACGTGTCGTTCTCGGCAAAATCCCCGCTGGCGACGATGCTGGTGATGGCGATCGCCGCGCCACCGGTGTTGGTCATCGTAACCGGCTGAGTCGCCGCTGTTGATCCCACGCCTTGATTGCCGAAGACCAATGCGACTGGAGAAATGCTGAGTGTCGTTCCCAGGCCAGTCAGGCTCACGGCGAAGGGGCCCGGATTCACATTATTGGGAATTAATACCTGCCCGTTTCTGGGCCCAATCGAGGCGGGCTTGAAGGCAATTTGGACCGCGCAATTATCTCCCTTATTCACGAGCGACTTATTCGAGCAGGAATCGGACTGAATAACAAAATCACCGCTCACGGTGATGGCGCCGATATTGAGCGGTGAGTCTCCAATGCTGGTGACGGTTACCGTCTGGCTTGTGCTGGTGGTGGTGACCGCCTGAGCGCCAAAAGCAAGGGTAGTAGGTTTCACGTCAATGTCAGGCCCCACTCGCACTTTGGCCACGAAGGCGTCACAATTCCCGGCCGGAGCGCCCTGAAGCGGCCTGGCCGTAGGAAAGTCAGTGGAACAGGTTTGTCCGGCAACGTAGGCATTGCCATTGACGTCCACGGCGACACCCCTGCCGTCCTCAGCGTTGCTGCCGCCCAGAAAACTCGAGTAAATGAGCGCGGTGGCCGTGGGATTGAGCTTGAATATAAACGCGTCCGTGTTGCCGCCGCCATAGGTTGCCTGGAAGGGAACGCCGAGCGAGGGGAAATCGGTTGAGTTCGTGTAGCCCGTTACATAGGTGTTACCCGTGCGGTCCAACGCGATTCCAGCGCCGTAGTCCGCGCCCTTGCCGCCGACGTAGGTGGAATAAACAAGTGATGCGTGGCCCGCCGCTGCCGGGTTAAGCTTCGATACGAAAACGTCGCCCTCGCAATTGTTTGAAATATCCAGCGCGCACCCACCCCGCACAACTCCGGCAGTAACCGGAAACACAGTGGAATTTGTCACGCCGGTCACATAAGCGTTCCCTGCGGCGTCGAGGGCTATCCCGGTACCATAATCGCGGCCTGCACCTCCCAGGTAGGTGGAATACACAATGGAGGCACCCACGGGTTTGGTTGTGTCAATTTCCATAAAGAAGGCGTCGGCATCGCCAGCCAGGGCCGGCTGGAAGGCAGTCGCACCGGTCACGGGGAAGTTGGGAGAATAAGTCACGCCGGTAAGAAACGCATGGCCGACGTTGTCAACGGCCACACCTAAAGCCTGGTCCTCCAAACTACCACCAAAGTCGCCAGTGTCTTCGGCCCCGGTGAAGAATTGAAAAGTGGACCCGGTGGCGCTGATCTTTGCCAGGAAGCAGTCATTGCCACCTCCAAAGAACGGGCCGGCCTGATCCGCGCCGTCCGTCGTACCGACAACGTAGGCGACTCCGTTCAAGTCCACGGCAATGCCAAAGCCCCGGTCATTGGCTCCCAAGTATTGAAGGTTGCCATTGCTGTCCAGCACGGGTTTACCCGTGCTGTCGACCAACAAGGGTCCGATATTGCTGATAAAAGTCGAATAAACGATCGCCGACCCTTCCGGATTGAGCTTGGTGGCGAAGGCATCTGATTTCAGCAGCCCTTTACCAGTGGTGGCGTCGCACTGCCCGTCGTTGCCGCAATTCGGGTCGGCGGCGCCCAAGCTTGCTGGGAAGTCGGCCGAGAGCGTTGTCCCGGTCACGTAGGCGTTGCCGAACGAATCCACCGCAATGCCAGCGGCGCGGTCTTGCTTGCTGCCGCCTAAATAAGTTGAATAGAGAAGTGTTGACCCATCGGGACTAATCTTGGAAACAAAAGCGTCATCGGGAAAATCGGAAGGACCGCCCGCCTCAGGCTGGAGGGCATGCACAGTGGGGAAATCGAGTGAATCGGTTTCGCCGGCGATGAATGCTGACCCGTCGCCACTGACTGCGATGGCGTTGGCAGCGTCAAGTCCGGTCCCGGGCGTGCCCGGGGCGTTGCCACCCAGGTAAGTGGAGTAAGACAACACTGGGTCGATAATGAGTGGTTTGGTCGCGTCGTAGGAGGCGATTTCGAATCCAACTTCCCATTTTGAATTTTGGGTTTCGGCTCTTCGATTACCGGACTTCGCGTTTCCAAATCCGCGTGTCGACGGTCGAAGTATATAGCGTCCATCCACGATCGTTCGTATGCTGGAATCGGGAACAGGTTGGTAGATCAACGGCAAGTGGAAGCGCACGTCGCCGCCCACGAGGTGAACGACCAGATCGCCGTTTGAATCAATTTGTGGGGCCGAGTGGCGCTCGCCCGTTCCAGCGCGGACGCTGTCCGCCTCGACATCCAGGGAAATTGCTTTCGGGTCCGCACCCGGGGCCAGGACAAAGTCGTATTCAAGCTGCCTGCCTTGGCCATAGTAAACGAGGTCGATGCCGGGATAAACCTGCTTCAGTGCAACTTTCCGATAGTTGGGAATCTGAGTGTGCCATTTGCCGGGATCCTGTCCGATCAGGTAGTTGCTTTTGCCCCGCAATTCATCCACGCCTACCATTTGGGCAGAGGCGTTTGCGCCGGCCAGAGCCATGCTCAGCACAGCCGAACTTGGGGATTCGTTTTTGGCGGTACGCTGAGCCATGCCGGTCGAATGCGGCTTAAGGGAGAGCACCGTCTTGCCCTGAGTGAGAAAGAGCTGATAACCAAGCCCGCGCGACAAGAACTTTACGCTTGGGTCGGTTTGGCCTCGGTTCGGCTCAAACGTCATGGGCAAATTGCCATAGGCTCTGGCAATCCCCGGCTGCATGGCTGAACTCGGTGCTCCTTGAGGAGCGTTCTTGGCGTGCATGGCGTCAAGCGAGCCCATAGCCGCTTGGGCGCTTGCAATCCCACGCCGGCCGCCAATTAATGCTACTGCCACCCAGGCGGTTATACCGGCGACCAGCAAGCACGTGGTCCAGATTATTTTCCTGGCAAGCTGACCTGACACGAATGAGGACCGTTTATTACGCATAGAGTTTTCCAGTTTGGGGCGCAAGTCGATATAGGCTGAGACCGTTTTCCATAAGGTTCTCTATTATCCCGCTTTCTTTCCGAATGGCGATGCGGGGATTTTGAGCCGTTTGACACTTATTTAGCGGGCCTGATTGGCTGGGCTCAAAACTATTTACGGCCCGTCTGAAAATTCATCTTCAAAGAAATTTGGAAAGTCTATCGCAACCGGAATTTACCATCTGTGCAAGACAAAAATCAAGGTGATTCTCCGCATCTCTCTTGCCAAAGTTGGGAGCAAGAGTGTTGCTCCCCCCATTTAAACACAAAACGAAGCATGACCTGACTAATAGGCGACTCCGATAGAGCACGTCACTTGCCAAAACTGCGTCTTTTAACGCGGTGTGGAAATCGGAATACCCAGCACGGCCTTTACTGCTACCGGTTGACCATTCATTGTCGCCGGCCGGAACACCCAATGGTTGAGGGCGATGAGTAGCCCCTCACTTAAACCTGCATTCGGACTGCGCAGAACTTTGAGCTTTCGCATGTTACCTTCCGTATCTATTTCGGCAAAAACCACCACCTCTTGCCCACTATATTTGGCGACCAGGTCCGGCGTCCATACGGGTGCATCCTTCTTCATAGGGTATGGGGGCACAAGGTCCTGCAAAGGGCCGGAGGCGCCCAGAACCGCGTACTGCAATGACCAGGGAGGCGCAGGGTCATCCGCGGACTTCGACGGGTTCAGATAGACGGTGAACACGGCCTCGTCGCGGAAAACGCCAAAGTCTCCCACTCCTCCACCACTATTCCCGGTTGAAACAATGGTCAGGCCGTAGGATTCCGAGGGACGATTCTTAGGTGGAGCGTTACTCGTGCCTGAAATTGTGATGCCTCCAGCGGGTCCCTCGGCTCCCTGGATGGTCATACCCGCAAAGGGTCCACCGCCCGGGCCGGCTCCCGTCCCCGTCCCTGTTCCGTGACCTGATCCTGTTCCGTGACCTGTGCCGGGGCCAATTCCAGTCCCTGTCCCACCGCCGCCACCGCCACCTCCGGGTCCGCCAGACCCGGTCCCTGCTCCACTTCCTTTTCCTGTTCCGCCCATACCGGGGCCAGCGCCACTGCCGGCACCCTCGCCTTTGCCACCGCCTCCATGACCCCCGGTCCCACCTCCGATGGCATCGCCGGCTCCCGACCCTGATGTCACCCCCAGGGCTAACGAGTTGGCGCCTTTGGTTCCTTGCCCCGAACCGGCGCCGGTCAGTAGGGGATCCGAAGTTGCCTGCGGTGAGATTGCGAATTGCCCCCGAGCTTCGCCCTGCGGAACTTTTGGTTCCACGTTGGCTGGAACAGGTATCGGATTCAGTGCCAGCAGATTGTGGGTGTACTTGCTCTCTCCCACTGACAATGCTTGCGGGGGATGAACTGCCGGCTTAACTTCCGCAACCTTGGGGGGTGGCGTGATCGGAGCAGGCGGGGCCGGCGCCGAGGGAACGGTTGGGGTAATCTTCGTATTCGTCGGCGTCATGGGTAATGTCAACTTGGGTGTTTCAATTGTTGGCTGCGCAGCCACCGAAACGACGGGCATCACCACCTGCGGTTCTTTCTTGGGAACTGGCTGGGGAGGAGCCTCTATCGGTTTCACAACTGGTTTTGGCGGCGCGACGACCGGGGGCGGCGGAGGCGCTTGCGCCAGCGCAATGATGTTGGGCAAAGGAACGAAGGTTTTCAGGACAGGAGGCTTGGGGAGGTCGGGTTGAAGGATCGTCTGGATGTGGTTGGTTGGGTTGGGAGGATTGGAGACAATCTTCTGCGGTCCTGCATAAGTTAACCCCATATTTGTTGCCGGGGCAGGGGACCGCCCGCCTCCCTTGGAGCCTCCGCCACCAGCCTTTTTCGGACTCCCACCCTCCTTACCGCCTCCGAGATTGGGAAGGTAAAGTATTTCATCCTTGGGAAGCATCGTCGCCTCCCAGGTTCTTTCCTGCCGGTTGAGATAGGTCGAAATTAAAAGCGGGGGAAGAAACATCAAAGCGATGACTGCGATTTCGTGGAACAGGAGCGAAAGTAGAAATCCTCGGATAGGGAAGACGTGTTTGTCAAATGAGCTGAGGGTAAATCGTGGGCTTCTGGATCCGGATGGCAGCTGGACCGGAGCATTTTCCGGTGAAGGAAGTTTGAGATCGAGAGATAAGAGTGGCATGCGCGGAAGCCCCTGTTACCAAGCCGGTGTTTCTGCAATACCGGGGCCCTCCGGCGCTCTGCTTGGCCACCCCTGCTTTCCGGGCCACATCCGAGTATCCGGCAGCTCATGCTCCTTGAAATTGATAATGACTTGTCTTACCAATGTGGCCAATTGCCAAGATCGAAATCTCCATTCGCGAACAGACCGGCCTTGACCGCTATTGGAGCAGGCTAGCTTTAAGAATGTAATAGGCTGCGTTGGGATTCAGGTCCATCGTAATACCCGGTGTTCCTGATAAAGTGAAGTTATCTCCAATGATATTTCCAAGAACATAGCTGCCTGAACCAGAGTTCCCGCCAAACGAAAAGGTATCCGTATAATAGGCGGTAGCGCCCGGCACGCCTGCAGTTCCGCACCCGGTTCCCGTACCGCTTGAATTGCAGGAATGAATATACATCGTTCCGACTAAGGCGAACGCACCCCCGCCACCCCAACCTGAGGTGACATTCTGGGCGGACCGGTCCTGGAAAAAGAGGATCCCGCGTTGGGTCCCGGCAGGGTCGGTTAGGCCCTCTGCCACAAGGGGGTCCCCGTAGGTGCCAGTGCATGGAGCGAGGAGCAAATTTCCAACACTTAAGGTTGCCCCGATATTCGAAGGTAAGGTCGAAGTCGATGTGCACTTCAATCCATTAGAAAGGGAACCGGAGCCACTAGCGGTACTGAAGGCGTAAATTGATTTGCCAGAATTCGCATCCACACTTATGCTACTGGTGCCACTGAAGTAGAACATTGTGCCGCCGCTGCCGTCACCCGCTTGAGTGCTGGGACGCACGGTCGAATTCGATTTTAGATTCAAATTACCCTCAAGATAGTAAATACCCGGTTCGAAAATGGCGGTGTCATATGTTTTATTTGTGCATCCGCCTTTCCCCACGCATATACCGCTAGGGTAATCTCCTCCAACATATTCATAGCATCCTCCCGCGTCTGGGCAGCCGTCTACGCCGAGCGCGACGGACGTAGGAGCCGGCGCTGCGGCGGGCTTGCTAGGAGCTGCCAACGAAGCCAGAGGATCGGAAATCGGTGAAGCGCCTGACGTCCAAGTACAACAGCTTCCCGTGGTGACGAAGCCTCCGGGAGCAGTCGTCGGCCCGCCGTACACATCCAACGCACTTCCAGTACCGCTTGGGCCTCCCTTACTGAGGTCTATTGTCGAGCTTCCCCCGATACCCACTGCGGCGGCGTTGTTTGAGTTTACTTGGATGCTTGTACTGGGCCCCCCCACTATTGCAATATTCGGGGTTCCCGAAAGACTAAGAGAAGGGCCGACAGGATCCAATACGAGAAGGGGGACAGGTACCAATGCTGCCACAACGCCACAGGTTGCCTGCGCACTTACATTCATAGTCCTGGAACCACTGACCATCCCGGCAAAGTAAACTCTGACGGCTTCGCCCACATTCACTTGAATAGTCGGGAGTGCCGGAAAACCAGGGAGGCAAATAGGCGGGGGGGGAGTACCGCTGCAGGCCGGGACTCCGGAAAATGAGCTGGGAAATGAGAACTTCACACTGCTGCCGCCTGTGCCAGCAACAATACCTGCGCCGTTATAGCCGTTCAAGGCCGCGTATTGGCACGGCGCTGCGGTGGTCAAGGTTGCGCAATCATACGTGGTGCCTGCTACCGCCGGCGACGGCAAGCCTCCCCAGGTAGTCTCTCCTCCTGGCGCTGGCGACGGCAATGAAACGCTGTTCGAGGTGAAGAGCATGTCCATGGCCGCTGCCGTACACGCGGAGTCAGCGACGTTTTGCGCAGCCTGGCGATGGAACCATAGATTGGCGATATCCACAGCGAAAGCGATGGCCGCAAATAGAAAAATGGCCAGGCCAAGCAGGACGAATATTGTAGTTTGGCCGGATTGGCTTGCGCACCGGGAACGCAATCTCCGTGATGTGATGATACCCATGGTTAACTCCTCGCGACTAAACTTCAAAATGCTATCCTACCTTCCGCAGCCGCGTTTATGGTCACCGTTGGCCAGCCGAGTCCAAGAAGAGGTGAATAGGGGTAACTAACTGTTATCCGAACCGCGCAGCCTGCTTTGTTGCAGGCGCTCGCTCCATTGATTGAGGAGGGGTTATAGTCCGCGGTGACTGTCATTGTGGAGATGTCGTGAAAGCTATATTTAGCGTAGGTTTTGACGATTCCTGTCCCCGCTGCGCCATCAATCGCCGAACAAGGGCAAGTAGGTCCTGATGGAGCGCTGGAATCGACCCCATGAACGACGGCGTAGCGCACGCCCTCTTTAGCCGAGTCGGCCACAACAGTGTATGCGTAGACCAACATGATCAACTCAAAGATGCCAAACACGAGAAAAAGAACAAAGAGAATGGTCAAGGCAAATTCGACTTGCGCTTGTCCATTTTCGCCTTTGTGCAACAGCCTGGAGCGCGATTTAATTCTTCTTAAGACGCTCATATGATCAGTTCATGGACCGCATTGAAACCTGCCGATGGAAAGTGCAAGTCACGGGACTGCCGGAACATAGTGAACTAGGCAGAATAAGGTTGAAAAGCCTCTGATCTATCAAAGGGTGAAAGGTGTAGGTCACATCCACTCGGTTGAGAATAAATGCCGGAGCTTCCGGATCGGCACTTACGGTATACGTGGGTGAGCTATTATACTGGTTGCAGACTGACTTCTGCGATGTTCCACTACCCGTTGTGCCGGCCTGCGCTGTACATACCTGAACCTCGGCGGATCCTCCAGAGGAAATGGCGCCAGTCAAGTCGTTCAAGGTAAGATAGCTTACAGACGTGGTGGTTGTCGTCGGCCCGGGCGCTGGAAGTTTCAAATCTCCCGGGGTCGCCCCCCCAAGGATGGAGTACTCCACTCCGCTCCTCGGTGCGGCAGCCAGGTTTACTGCCACAATGAAGAAATACCCGAAGTTGACCACATTGAATGCCAAACTGAGGAGGAAGGGCAGCAGCAGGGCTGTCTCCACTGCTGCCTGGCCGCGCGTCTCACGTTTTAGTCGCTGATATGGAGTGGCCATACTTTACCTCAACTCGCCTGAGCACTCGGAACCTGCTCCTCTTCGCCGACAAGTTCGTCGTCGAGATCAAAACTGAAATCCCCTTCAATTCTAAATTGATTCAATAGCCGGTGCAAATAGCATCGGCTGATTTGCAGCTCTTGAGCCGCTTTGAGTTTGTTCCCATTGCACAGACGCAAGGCGGAGCGCACGATTTCACGCTTGAAACTCCGAACCGCTTCCTGGAAAGTGCCCCTGGGTGAATCCGTGGCTGCCGCCAAGCCGCTAAGTTCGGCGGGCAGGTCATCAATTCCCAGGCTCAAGCCATCCGCCATAACCACGCTGCGTTCAATGACGTTTTGCAATTCCCGGACGTTGCCCGGCCAGTCATGAATCGCCAGGGCGTTCAGGAATCCCTGACTGATTCCCCGCAGTTCTTTTCCATGAGCTTTGGCATAGGTGCGCAGGAAAGATTCGGCAAGAACGGGGATATCGTCGGTCCGATTTCGCAATGGCGGAAGCACAATCTTGAGGACCATAATCCTGAAGTAAAGATCCTGCCGGAAGGTCCCCGCCTGAACCATCTGCTCCAGATTCTTATTGGTAGCGCAAATCAGACGAATGTCTATGGGCACAGGGGAATTCGAACCCAAGCGCTCCAAGCTGCGTTCCTGGATAACCCGCAGTAACTTGGCTTGCAGGGGAAGCGCCAAATCTCCAATCTCGTCCAGAAAGATTGTTCCGCCATTGGCTTCTTCAAATCGTCCACGGCGGCTCTGGGACGCTCCGGTGAATGCGCCCTTTTCATGGCCAAAAAGTTCGTCTTCAATCAGACTCTCCGGCAAGGCGCTGGCTGAAAATGCTACAAAAGGTTTCCCAACTCTTGGACTCAGGCGATGTATCGCCCGGGCCACAACTTCCTTTCCCGTCCCACTCTCCCCGTTGATCAGAACGCTGGTTGAAACACCCGCCACCTTGCGAATCATTTCGTGGACGCGTTCCATGGGTTTGCTGTTTCCAATCAATCCGTCCACATGTTGTGCGGGAATTAGCTTTCGCGCTTCGGTCAAGTGGCGGGAGAGAATCATTCGGCTGTAGGCCCTGTCCAAGGCAAATTTCAAGGTGAGGATGTCAAGTGGTTGCGGGAAGAAGTCCCATGCCCCGCGTCTCATTGCTTCCAGGGCGCTCTCGCGTCGGAGATCCCAGCTGAACCCCAACACGGGAGGAGAGACTTCATGCTCCTGAATCTCATTCAGAAATGCCAGACAGGAGGAATGGTCTGTTCGATTGGGCTGGTCCCAATTGAGTAAAGCCACATCAAATTGGTCTGAATGAAGGCAGGGTAGAGCTTCCGCGACTGCCCCTACATGAGATAGTGAGTACTCCCAGCCGAGTACGTTTCTCAGGGCACCTTCAAAGGCCTCGTCAGGATCGATAAGAAGAATTCGCTTATTCAAAGCGCTCCCCTGGTCCACCCTCGCCACCCTTTTTGCGCCTGGCGCACAAAGGCGAAAATGTGCCGTAAAACCGACTTAATCTTTTGTTTTACCGTTCAAAGAGCAGGTCTGCCCTTCAACCGGGCCATTCTGGAAGGGTAAATTCTCGCTCCACCGCCATTTTGAGTCAATGGGACTAAGGTACCAGCACCCAAATGCGACTGGAGTGTATATTCCTGCAGTGCGACCATTGAATACCCGAATGGGCTCTTTGGGCGCATTCCGCCTGCGTTCAATACTCATCTTCGGCCTAAACTCGCTATAACTTTAGTCGACGCTAAGCTTGGATTCCCTTGAATTCACGCCGTGTCCGCTGGCGCACCCCAAGCGGGCAATAGCCCAAGCGCCATTCTAGTATATCGCATCAACTTAAGTTGTCAATAGACGATTCTTAGTGGTACCTAGAGTATTCAGGTCCAGAAATGCCACACTCTAAAGCCCATGGTACAAATGTATTCAGTTGTTTCCACTCGCGATTCACCCCCCAGTCCCAACCCTTCAATACAATGCAAAGGTTAGAGTCTCCCGGGTAAAGGCCTATTTTCCAGCTTGTGAATTATGTCGCGCCAACGAAAAATAATGAAAGCGGGCTCAATGGGCCTACATTTCGCATCTTCAGGCGGTCTTGGAAGGTGAATTGCATTGGAGACCGATGGAGTATACTCTAAGCGGAATGAACGACGTATCCAGCCCAGAGAGTGCTACTTACCCAAACACAGGCCTGACCTCCCATTTGAGTGATCCTCCACTCAAGCCCCTGGGAGAATGGGGCTCCGCCCTGCGTCAGGTGTTCTCATTTCCTGCCCTCCTTCTGACTTTGCTGATTACAACCGTCTTTGTCATGGGCCGCAATGGACTCTCCGACCCGGATATTTGGTGGCATCTTCGAAACGCTGAATATCTGCTTGCCAATCATCGGTTCATTCGGGTTGATATGTATTCATTTACGCTTGCAGGCCATCCATGGGTCAATCCTGAGTGGCTGGGAGAGATTCCCTACTACCTGGCTTGGCGAGCAGGCGGGCTGGTTGGAATCAAATTGGTCATGCTTGTCTCGTTGGCGGTGATCTTCCTGGGACTTTTATATCTCTGTAATAAGAGCAGTGGAAACCCCAAAGCCGCGGCTCTAGCCTGCTATTTCGCAGTCTTTCTGGCCGTGGTCAACTTTGGCCCCCGCACTATTCTTTTCGGCTACTGTTTCTTGGTCATGCTCCTCATCATACTGGAGCGATTTCGCTCCTGTGGCAAAGGCCCACTATGGATTCTTCCTCCCTTATTTTGCCTTTGGACCAATACCCACGGCTCATGGCTCATCGGTTTGGTAGTGTTTGGGTTAATTGTGGCCGCTGGATTCGTCGAAGGCAGATGGGGACGCATTGAGGCCCGGCGATGGTCCGCAAAGCAGTCTCGCAACCTCATGCTTGCCATGGGAGGTTCACTTGCCGCAGCATTGGTCAATCCTTACGGCTTGGGCCTTATTCTCTGGTCGATTGAATATCCCTTTCGATTGAAACTGAATGTCGAGCATGTACAGGAATGGACATCTGTAAACTTCCATGATCCCCGTGGAAAGGTCGCATTGCTACTGATCATAGCCCTCCTATTGGGTGCTTTGCTGAGGGATTATCGGTGGCAACTAACCGAGCTCGTTCTGGTTCTCTTTGCGTTGTACACCGGTTTGACTCACATTCGGTTTCTCTTTTTGGCTGCGATCCTGACCGCACCCCTCCTGGCGAAATTCCTGGATTTCGTTCCCCCGTACCAACCGGAGATAGACAAACATGTGCTCAACGCTCTTCTGATGGCCGGGATGACAGCCTTCATATTTTATGGGTTTCCGTCTTCAGCACAGTTGCAGGAGTCAATTGAAAACGAATATCCAGCGGAAATACTCCCTTACCTTTCCTCTCATCCACCTTCAGGGCCCGTCCTGAATGATTATCTCTGGGGTGGCTATCTGGGGTGGGAGGACCGAAATTTCAAGTGCTTTATAGACAGCCGGGTCGATATTTTCGAGTACGCCGGCGTATTCAAAGACTACCTTGATTTGGTGGGAATCCAAAACCCGAACGCCGTCCTCGACAAATACGGAATCCGTTATGTTTTGTTTCCGCCCACTGAAGAGCTCTCTTATGTTCTGCGCCGCGACCCAGGATGGAAAGTGGTTTACAGCGGCAAAATCAGTACTTTGTTCGAAAGGGTTGGAAATCCTCCGCCAGCAAAGGCGGGCAACTCAAGCGGTGTCCAGGGGATGTAAGAACCGTAGGGAAGCCTTACTAACCGGGGTGCGGGGTACTCCGCTTTCCCCCCATCTGATTCGTAATTCGTGACAGCCAGTCGTGTGCTTAATAAATCTAAAAGACTCGAATGGTTGAAGCAGAGTCGCACGTGGCATCAGGCAAGTAACAAGGCACGAACAGCAGATTTCAAAAGGCGCTTACTGTGTTGTACAACCGCAAGATCGATCGCGCTTTAATCTTGATCATTCCGGCCGCGTTATTCATTTATGAATCGGCGCGGCCCCAAGTAAGGCTCCGTGCCGAGATGCCCCCGGAGTTCATGGATGCCCCTGCCCATGTAGACCCGGCGCGACAGGCGGCGGAAGAGCGGCTGGCACACGAATATTGGAACATCGCGCTTAACGTCATTCAGTGGAAGTATACCTACGGTTCTCCTTTGCCTAATGTCCCGCCGGAGGAATTCCATGTAACCACAAGCTCGACTACCAAAGGCGAAAGTGATTCTTCATCCAGGCTGCGATACTGGCAGAGGTTGCAACACGTCTGGCTCTTACCGGCATCATGGAAGGTACAACGAGTATGGAGTACCAGTTGGCTGACTGGCAGTATCGGGCAAGCCTTGACGTGGATTGAAAGTGCTTTTAATGATTTCTTCCATGGACGATAATCAGGCAATTGCCCTTTTCACCGGCGACGCCACATTGTGCGGCACTCCGGGCGGTGGCAAGCTGTCGAAATATCCGGCGCAACCATATCGTGTTTTTCCTGCATGCCCTCAGATGGGTTCGGCCTCTTGAAAAGTATCCTGGTTGTTGCCCCTTGGGCGCCCAGTACGTGGTCACGGCGGCCAAAGCGTGATGCCATTAATTCGCTGGCTAAAACAACCCGCCAGTGGCATACAATCTGAAAGCTTGTTGTGGCGTATGGAGACCAGATGACGCCGGAAGCTGAGAACAAACCTAGCGCGCAGGATTCCCAATCTGCTCGCGAGAATGCCCGCCCGATGTTGCTCTCCGTAATCGTTCCCTGCGCCAACGAAGAAGAAGTGCTGCGAGAGACTCATCGCCGGCTTTCGAACGCCCTCAATTTAATCGGCATGGCGTTCGAGATTCTTTACGTGGACGATGGAAGTACCGATTCAACAATGAAATTGCTGAGAGAGCTGCAAGAGTCTGACTCTCAAGTCCGAGTCGTGTGCCTCTCACGGAATTTCGGCCACCAATTGGCCATTACGGCTGGGATGGAGCATGCCGCAGGTGATGCCTTGGTTGTAATCGATGCGGACTTGCAGGATCCTCCCGAGGTGATCGCGGAATTTGTAGAGCGATGGCGGGCCGGTTACGATGTGGCTTACGGCGTCCGCACGGAGCGCGAAGGAGAAACTGCTTTCAAGCTCTGGACTGCGAAGGTTTTCTATCGGCTCATCGGACGATTGTCTGACACCAAGATCAGCGTGGACTCAGGAGACTTCCGCCTGCTCGATCGCAAGGTGGCAGGGGCGTTGCTCGCTATGCCAGAACGCGACCGGTTCATCCGCGGCATGGTCAGCTGGTTGGGGTTTTCCCAAGTCGCCGTCCCTTACCGCCGCGCGGCCCGGCTGGCGGGAAAGACCAAGTACCCCCTTTTCAAGATGGTCCGCTTCGCCGCCGACGGAATCGTCTCGTTCTCGACGACGCCCTTGAGAATGGCAACTTGGTTTGGCTTTATCGTATCAGCACTTGCTGTGCTCGGAATTTTTTTCGCCCTTTATGCGCGGTTGTTTGAAAAAGACTGGGTGAAAGGTTGGGCAAGCACTTTGATTCCGGTCCTTTTCCTGGGAGGAGTCCAACTGATCTGCCTGGGTATCATCGGCGAGTATGTGGGGCGGATTTACGGGGAATCAAAACGCCGCCCACTCTACCTGGTTCAGGAGCGGCTGGGATTTGCTGTTCAACCTCGCGAGCATGAGCCCGCTCCAGGGGTAAAAAATTCGGTTGAGGCGTTTGATCGTACGAATTTCCGCCGCCCGAGGCCTCTGCCCGTTTCGGCTGAGAGAAAATCGAATGTGCCAGGCAATCAGGGCGACCATGGGGATGCTGCCCATCCGATACAAACCAGTCCTAAAGAAAAACTGAAACTTTAATCATGCATCATGCAACCGATGCCGCCCCGCCTGGAGTCACGCCACCGAAAGGCGGAGCGGCCGGAGGACTTCTGGGAGCCCTGCGCACCGCGTTTTCATTCCCCGTTATGCTGGTGGCTTGGATTTTCCTGGTGGTGGTGCGCTTGGCGGAGCGTAATCTGCCCGATCCCGACATCTGGTGGCACCTTCGAAACGTCCAATACCTTTTCGCCCATCATCAACTACCGAATGTTGACACCTATTCATTTACCGTCGCAGGTCAACCGTGGATGAATCACGAATGGCTGGCGGAGATTCCCTACTATCTGGCATGGCGCGCGTTTGGTCTTGAGGGAATCGAAATTCTGATGCTGGTCCTGCTTGAATCCATATTTCTGCTCCTGGTCTATCTCAGCTATCAGCGCAGTCACCACATCAAGGCATCGATTCTCGCCTGCTGGTTTGCGGTCGCATTGGGCACGGTGAACTTTGGTCCGCGCACTGTTCTCTTTGGATATTTGTACATGGTGATTCTGTTGATCATTCTCGAACGCTTCCGGGCGCGCGGCGGTGCAGTACTGTGGTGGCTCCCGCCATTGTTCTGCTTATGGATCAACACTCACGGTTCGTGGTCACTGGGGATGCTGATCTTCGGCTTGTTCATTGGCTGCGGAATGGTGCAGGGCCAATGGGGAAACCTGGTGGCACAGCGATGGGCTCCGCAGGATCTGCGCAAGCTGGTGATAGTTTATATCACCGCCGGCGCCTCCCTTTTCGCAAACCCCTATGGTTATAAATTAGTTGCTTATCCTGTAATCTACGCATCCCGCCTTCCACTCAATATTACATTCACGCAAGAGTGGATTACCGTTGACTTCCACAGCCCGCGCGGCAAAGTGGCTTTGGTTCTATTGGCTACACTTTTCACTTCTGCCCTCGTATCGCGCTTTCAATGGCGGCTTACCGACCTGGCTTTCATTCTCTTTGCATTCTACTGCGGCCTCACTTATGACCGGTTCTTGTTCCTGGCGGGCGTTATCGCCGCGCCCATCGTAGCGGAGATGGCCACTTTCGTCCCTCCCTATCGCCCGGAGATTGACAAGCGCTGGCTGAATGCAGCGATTATTTTTGGAATCCTTGCCTTTGTCACCTACCGTTTCCCAACTCCTGACGATCTCGAAGAGCAAGTCGCGCAGGAATATCCCGCCGACATTCTGCCCTTCCTGAAAGCGAATCAATTTCCCGGCCGCACGTTGAACTATTACAACTGGGGAGGTTTTCTTGAATGGAACGCCCCCCAGATCAAAACATTTGTGGACACTCGCGTGGACATTTTTGAGTACGCCGGAGTGTTTGGCGATTACTTGAAAGTGCATGCCCTGGTGGACCCGGAAGGCGTCCTCGATCAATATCATATTCAGTATGTCCTCTTCCCGACCCAGGAGCCCGTAATTCGGATGCTGGAGGGAAGTTCAAATTGGAAGCCAATCTTCAAAGATCCGCTCACCACAATGCTCGAAAGGGTGGAACCGCAGCCAACCGGCGCCTCACCCCAGGGAAGCAACTAGGCTGATGGCTACAGTCCAGGCAATTGAAAACCCGGCCCCTCATCATCCGGATCGCCGAGGCGCGGTGACGATTCTGGCCAAGGTGTTTTCATTCCCTGTTTTCATGGGCGCCGTGCTAAGCGCCGGCGCGGCTGCTGCCACGGTGTGGAACGAAGCTCCCATCATGGCCGGCAAGCTTTTCGGCGAGGGAGACACCTGGTGGCACCTCACCTACGGCCAAAGCATTCTCGCCACCCACACCTGGCCGCGGGTTGAAATCTACTCTTTCACGGCGCATGGGGTTAGCGTAATCGCCTATGAGTGGGGGGGCGAAGTCATCATGGCCCTGGCTTACCGCCTGGGGAGCCTGCGCGGCCTTGCTGCGCTTTTGGTGCTACTGGCCATTTCCTTTGTCTTGCTGATGTTTTATTACGCCTGGCTTCGTTGCCGGAATCCTTTGGCGGCGGCGGTGGCGGCAGCCATGCTGACTCCGGTGGCTTCAGCTTGTTTTACGATGCGGCCCCAGCTTCTGGGCTATACCTTTTTTCTGGTCACTTTGATTTTCCTGGAGCGGTACAAGCAAGGGCTGACAAAATCCCTGTGGCTGCTTCCCTTGCTCTTTTTGGTTTGGGTCAACACTCACCCCAGCGAAACCTTGGGACTATTTGCCCTGGGACTTTACTGGGCTTGCGGCCTGGTGAGCTTTAAATGGGGACCGTTGGTGGCAGAGCGCTTCCCAGCGGGGCGCCGCCGCCACTTGCTCCTGGTTTCATTGGCATGTGCCGTGGTAATCATGGTGACCCCTTACGGACCTAGCCTGGCAGCATACCCTTTTGAATTCATCTTAGGCCGGTCCTATGTCACGTGGGCTTTTACGGAGTGGGGGCCGTTGGATTTTAGCGCACCGTTTGGTTGGATGTTCCTGGCTATCATCCTCTTGATGTTGGTTTCTCAGTGGAGTTCACCCGCGTCCTTTCCAATTGAGGCCGTGATCCTGCTTCTGGCTGGTACAGCTGAGGCCAGTCGCCATGCCCGCTTTGTTATATTTTTTGCCGTGGTCAGCGCACCGGTTCTCGCGAGTCTATTATCAAAATGGCTTCCGACTTACCGACCGGATGAGGACCATCCCATTGCAAATGCCGTGCTGGTTGGCGCCGTGATACTTGGATTGGTCGCCTTTTTTCCATCGCGCCTGCGGTTGCAACAAACACTTGAGGATACTTTTCCAGTGGGTGCAGTCGATTACATCCGCCAGCACGACTCGTTAAATCACATGTTCAACGATGAGACTTGGGGAGGTTTTTTGATGTTATCTATTGGCCCTACGCATCAGGTCTTCATGGACGGGAGAGACGAGATATACACATATAATGGAGTAATTGAAGATTACATCCGGATCGTACAGGCACAGCCGGGCGCTCTGGACCTGTTTCGCAAATATGGTATCAATGGTTGTTTGATTCGGAGAACTGCGCCACTCGGCAAGCTGCTTTCTGGCAATCCCGAATGGAAGCAGGTATATTGCGATGACCTGAGCGTCATTTTTGATCGCGTAGAGCAACGGATGAAGTAGGGGCCCGGAAAATTAACGGCCTGACGAAATCAAACTTCGATGGGTGGCAGCATCGATTTGTCGGTAATTATCCCCGCGTTGCGTGAGGGTCCGAACCTTGCGCTGCTTCTTCCACTCTTGCGGGGAGTGCTGAACCGGCTTGGGATCCCCTACGAAATATTGGTAATCACACGCGAGCCGGACGTACAGACTCGGGAGGTCACCGCGCAATTCAGCGCCAAGCTGGTGGAGCAAACTGCCCCGGGCTATGGAGGCGCTTTGCTCACGGGTTTTGCCAACGCTTCCGGCGCCTACTGGTTGACCATGGACGCCGACTTGTCCCACCAGCCGGACTTTATTGCCAAATTGTGGGGGGAAAAAGAAAAGGCCGAGGTCTCCATAGCTTCCCGATATGTGAAAGGCGGCACGGCCTCCATGCCCGCCCTGCGCTTTGTGATGAGCCGGACGCTGAACTTCTTCTTCAGCCGCGGGCTCGATCTGCCTTTTCGCGATATGTCGAGCGGCTTTCGGTTGTACAAATCCACCGCCCTCCGCGGCGAAACCTATGCCGCCCGAAACTTCGCCATTCTCCAGGAGATCTTAGTGCGGGGCTACGCCCAAGGATGGAAGATTCAGGAAATCCCCTTCCACTATGCGCCGAGGCAACTGGGAAAATCCAAAGCCCAACTGATTGGCTTCGCGTGGGATTATTTGAAAGCATTATGGTCGTTATGGCGGCTGCGCAATTCCATCGAAAGCGCAGATTACGACAGTCGAGCTTATGACAGCATCATATTTATCCAACGCTACTGGCAGCGTTCACGGTTCCGGCACATCACCCAATTAATTGCCGGGGAGGGCCGCGTGCTCGACGTTGGGTGCGGGTCAAGCCGGATCATCGGCGCGCTGCCTCCGGGGAGCGTGGCGCTGGACATCCTACTCCGCAAGCTCCGCTTCGCACGGAAATATTCAAAGCACGTGGTCCAGGGAACCGGCTTTGCCCTCCCTTTCCCCGATGCTTCATTCCCTTGTGTGCTATCTTCCCAGATGATTGAGCACGTTCCCAAGGAACCTCAGGTGCTTGATGAACTTTGCAGGGTATTAGCCCCGGGAGGCCGGTTGATTTTGGGCACCCCGGATTATGCAAACTGGGAATGGGTGATCACGGAGAAGATTTATGAAAAAGTTGTACCCGGCGGATATGCGCATGAGCATATCTCCCACTACACGCGCCGCGAATTGATTGACACCTTTGAGAAGCGTGGCTTCAAGTTGGAAGATACGCGTTATATTCTGAAGGGTGAGTTGATCCTGGCGTTCAGGAAACCGCGGGCTGGCTGATTGATTCAGTTGAATATGACCACCCCAAAGTGGTCTGCAAATTCCTTTCCGAGGGAACCAGATGAACCTCTTGGACCAGCGATTTTTTGTGACAGGCGCGACGGGATTTGTAGGTGCGTCGCTGGTGCACAAGCTGGCCGCGAGCGGATGCGAAGTTCACGCGCTGGTGCGAGAAGGCGCGGACTTATGGCGGTTGAAGGGCATCGAGCAGAAGGTTCACTTGCATACGGGCGACCTTACGGGGGCCGACCGACTGCGCGATTTGTTGTCGGACATCCAACCCAGCGTCGTTTATCATCTCGCCGTGCACGGAGCTTATCCGCACCAAACCAACGCCGACCAGATTATTCTCACCGACATCTTTGGAACATGGAACCTTCTGAAGGCCTGCGCCGAAGTGGACTACAAAGTCTTTGTGAACACGGGCAGTTCATCCGAGTACGGCGCCAAACTATACGCCATGCGGGAAACGGACATGCTGGAGCCGAACAGTTATTATGCCGTGGCAAAGTGCGCGCAAACCCTGGTGTGCCAACACATGGCTCGGTCGGACCGGCGCCCTGTCAACACTTTCCGGCTATTCTCTGTATACGGCCCCTATGAGGCGCCCACACGATTGATTCCAACCATCATTCGCCGCTGCTTGGACGGGAAGGACCTGGAGATGGTCTCGCCCGACACCGCCCGAGACTTCATCCATGTGGACGACGTTGTGGAAGCCTACCTGCAACTCGGACAGTTGAACTTGCAGTGCGGGGAGACCTTCAACATCGGAACCGGGGTGCAATCGACCATGAGGGATGTGGTGAAGGCCGTCATGCGTTCGACAGGAGCGAAAGTCAAAGTGAAATGGGGGAGCTTGCAGGCCCGCGTATGGGACACAGAGACCTGGGTGGCGGATCCGTCCAAGGTGAGGCGGGTCTTGAAATGGGCGCCAAAGATCGGACTGACCGAAGGAATTGAGAGGACCACAGAATGGTTTCGGCAGAACTTAGCCGCCGCACAATGATTCACACACTGTGCGCCATCTGCGAGAGCGATACCTCGGATGATGAATTGTATGCCGATCGGTTGGGGGCGGACGCGGCCACTTATGGGCGGTTTTCGGCGAGACGGCAGCCGGATAGGATACATTACCGCATGGTCCGGTGCCGAAAGTGCGGGCTGATTCGTTCGGACCCGGTACTGCCCGAGGAAGAATTAGGCAGGCTATACCGGGGAAGCGCTTTTACCTATGAAGAGGAATCCGGATTTGCGCGCCTAACCTATGCACGGTACCTAAAGGAGGCCATGCCCCTATTCAACGGACGGGCCCGGATGTTGGAGATTGGCTGCGGGAATGGCTTCTTCCTGGAGAAGGCGCTCGAACTTGGATTCGCAGAAGCACATGGAGTGGAGCCCAGTCGCGAGGCCGTGGAGTCAGCTCCTCCGGCGGTGCGAAACCGCATAAAAAATGACCTTTTCCAAGAAGGGATGTTCCCGCCCGGATGGTTCAGCCTGATTTGTGGTTTCCAGGTTTTGGATCACCTGACGCGCCCGAACGAAGTATTGCGTACTTGCCGGGCGATGCTCGAGCCCGGTGGCGTGGCTCTATTCATTAACCACGACGCGGCAGCGTGGACAAACCGGATTTTGGGCGAGCGCAGCCCGATCATTGATATCGAGCATACCTATTTGTACGACAAGAAAACCATGGCGCGCATCTTCCGTAAAAACGGCTTTGAGGTCCTGCGAGTTTTTTCGGTGCGGAATGAATATCCGCTCGCGTACTGGTGGAAAATGGCGCCGATACCAGGGTGGCTGAAAGCAGGACTACAGCCAGCCCTGAAACGGTCTCGATTCGGGCGGTGGGTGGTGTCAATGAAGGCAGGCAACCTTGGAATTTTAGCTCGAGCGGGAGGGCAATAGCCCGTGTATCGGGAAAACGTGGAAGTGTTCAATCGCGACGCCGCCGCCAACGCAGGCTACGGATATACCACAGGCGAACGGCTGAGCAGCCGGATGGCCACCAATCGATCAAGCGACGTGGTCATAGGTACCGCCGAGTTCGCTGGGCGCACAATTTTGGAGGTCGGGTGTGGCGATGGCTTTTATACCTTTAGAATTTGGGAATTAGGCCGTCCGCGAGGCCTGGTGGCACTCGACGCGGCTGAGGCGGCGGTTCGGGTGGCGGCAGTTAATCTGGGCGGGCGTCCAGTGCGATTCTTGACAGCGGACGGCCACCGGCTGCCGTTTCGGGACAACAGCTTCGACGTAGTTCTGCTTCAAAGCATCCTGCATCATGACGACGCTCCGCAGGACATGGTGAAGGAAGCATTGAGGGTGGCCTCGCGCATGGTTGTACATGAGCCGAACGGGAACAACCCGGGGCTAAAGGTAATCGAGCGGGTATCGAAGTATCACATCGAGCATGGAGAGAAATCTTATACGCCGCGGCGGGTGGGCAGGTGGGTTTCAGCGGCGGGAGGAACGGTTGTGTCCTGCCGCTTCGCAGGTTTTGTGCCGATGTTTTGCCCGGATGTCGTGGCGCGACTTATGAAGTTCCTGGAGCCGCTGGTGGAGCGGTTGCCACTGGTGAATGCTTTGGGCTGCGCTGTGTACGTGATGGTGGTGGAAAGATAAATGACCGGAGTGGATTCCATTAGAGCGCGGACGCGGGCTATCCGTGGCAGGATCGTCCGGATGGCGCATGCCGGCAGGACGCCACACGTGGCTTCTGCACTCTCATGCGCAGATGTGCTGGCCGCTTTGTATTTTGGCGCCTTACGAATCGATCCTTCGACGCCGGAGGACGAGGAGCGTGACCGGTTCATCTTGAGCAAAGGGCACGGATGCATGGCCTTGTATGCGACGCTGGCCGAGCGAGGTTTCTTTCCCGAGGAAGTACTGGAGGAGTATGCGCGTGATGGCGGGCGGCTGGCCGAACACCCATCGCCGCGTTGCGTTCCGGGCCTCGATGCGGCCACCGGTTCGCTTGGCCATGGACTTTCGTTGGGCGCAGGTCTCGCCTTGGCGGCCAAGATTCAGGAGCAAAGCTTCCGCGTTTTCGTATTGCTGAGCGACGCGGAATGCGCCGAGGGTAGTGTGTGGGAAGCCGCTCTGTTCGCCGGTTCTCGCGGGCTGGACAACCTGGTGGCGATTGTGGACTTCAACAAATGGTCGGCGATGGGCCGGACCGGTTCCTATTTAGAGCCCCTGGCGGATAAATGGAAGGCGTTTGGGTGGTCGTGCACGGAAATCGACGGGCACGACGCCGACGCCCTCGGTGCCACGTTTGCGCGGGTCCCATTTGAGCCCTCACGGCCGGCTGTGATTATTGCGCATACCATCAAAGGTAAGGGCGTGTCGTTCATGGAAAACAATTTGGAATGGCACTACCGCCCGCCCAACGACAATGACCTGAAGCAGGCACTGGAAGAAATCGAGGGGCGCGAGTCATGAGAAACGCGTTCATCCGCGGGTTGACGGCGCTGGCTGAGCGCGACAGGCGCGTGGTGCTTCTGACGGGAGACCTCGGGTTCAAAATCTTCGATGACTTCGCGGCGCGGTTTCCCCGGCGCTTCTTCAATGCCGGCGTGGCCGAAGCCAACATGATGAGCGTTGCCGGAGGATTGGCACTGGGCGGGCTCAGGCCGTTCGCGTACTCGATTGTACCTTTTGCAACCTTGCGATGCCTGGAGCAGATCAGGAATGATATTTGCTATCAAGAAGCTGCGGCAACGGTGGTTGGGGTGGGTGGAGGGTACAGCTATGGACCCAATGGCGCGACCCACCATGCCCTGGAGGACATCGCGATCATGCGGTGCCTGCCCAACATGACGGTGGTCTGCCCTGGCGATCCCGTGGAAGCTGAGTTGGCCGCACTGGCGGCGGGCACACACGCTGGTCCGCTCTACCTGCGGCTGGGGCGTGCGGGCGATGAGGTGGTGCACACGAGCCCACCGCCGTTCTCAATTGGCCGCGCCCTAGTGCTGAGTGAAGGCAGTGACTGCGCGCTGATCGCAACCGGCGGCATTTTGCCGGTGGCCGTGGCCGCGGCTGAACAATTGGCCCGGGAAGGCATCAGCTGTCGGCTAGTCAGTATGCACACGGTGAAACCGCTTGATGAGGTTTTGCTGCGCCGGTGCGCGGCGGAATTCGGGGTATTGTTTACAATCGAGGAGCATGGACTTATTGGTGGATTCGGCTCGGCTGTGGGAGAGTGGCTGGCCGCAAGCGGCGTTCGTTGCCGGTTGCGGAGTTTTGGGACGCGAGACGGGTTCGCGCATCTTTGCGGGGATCAAAAATACTTCCGGCAGTTGCAGGGCCTCACGGCGGAACACATTGCGAGGCAGGTTCTCGAGGCGCTGAAGGATTGTGCGTAGTGCTAACCGAGAAGACTATTTCCATCGTAGTGGCATGTTATCGCGACGGAGGCAACGTCCGTGAGATGTACCGCAGGCTTACGGACGTGCTGAAACAGGTGACGCCGCATTATGAGATCATTTTTGTAAATGACAACAGCCCCGACAACGCGGAAGAATTGCTCGCGGAACTGGCGGTGCAAGACGCGCGCGTGACCGTGATTTCGCACAGCCGGAATTTTGGATCGCAGATGGCCTTCACCAGCGGGATGCGCGGAAGCGTAGGCGACGCGATCATTTTGATGGACGGCGACTTGCAGGACCCTCCCGAGGTGATTCCCGACCTGGTGCGTGAATGGCTGGCGGGCTACGACGTTGTCTACGGAGTGCGGGAGCGGCGGCGTGAAGGTTTCCTGATGGAGGCGGCGCGTAAGGCGTTCTATCGCATTTACCGGCGCCTCTCCTACCTGGAAATGCCGTTGGATGCGGGCGACTTCTCCATCATGGGCCGGCGCGTGGTGGATGCGTTGCTGTCCATGCCGGAGCGCGATCGCTTTCTGCGCGGGCTGAGGGCCTGGGTGGGGTTCCGTCAGACGGGCGTTCCTTACACGCGCGCCGAGAGGTTTGCCGGGCAGTCCACCAACTCGTTTCTGGATAATATCCGGTGGGCAAAGCGCGGCATCTTCTCGTTCTCCTATCAGCCGCTGGAGATGATCTCAGTCCTGGCATTCGTGGCGACATTGGCGACTTCAGTGGGCATCGTATTTTATATTGCATATTTCTTTATCGTCCCGAACGCCCCGCGCGGTTTTATGACTTTGCTGGTGGCGATTCTGTTTTTGGGGAGTCTCCAATTATTCTGCCTCAGTATCTTGGCAGAGTACATGGGGCGCATTTTCGAGGAAGTTAAGCAGCGCCCGGCCTTCATCGTGCGCAGCATGATCAATGACCATCGTGAAGGCGCACTCAGGGCAGCCGCGAGCGGCCTTCCGGCTGGGGAAAACGGAGGCGACGCGCAACAGCCTCGCTAGGTTCGAGTGCTCGTGGCGGCGGTCGATTGTGCGTTCCCACGCAGAAGTCGCCTATAAGTCAGCGGCGTTCCTATGAAGGAACCCTCCACAATCGACCTGAGCTCCGAGGTAACCACCTCGGAAATCGCCCCAGTTCGGGAAACGGACGCCATCAACATTCCGGAGAAATCGTGGAGCGAGTGGGCGATCGCGCTTCTTCTTTTTGTCGGAACGTGCCTCTATTTGCGGGTTTTCTATAACTATACCCAGATGGTCAGGGATGAGGGCTTTATTTTGCAGGACGCCCAGCGCGTCTTAGGTGGAGAGGTCCTCTACAGAGACTTCTTTTCCTTTCTTACGCCAGGCTCTTACTACTGGCTGGCAATGCTCTTCAAAATCTTTGGCGACTCTATTTTGGTGGCGCGCGCCGTTTTGGTTATGTATGGCGGAACGTTCTCCGTCCTCCTCTATATGCTCGCCCGTCGTGTATGTTCCCGCACCAGCGCCGTGCTTGCAGTCTGTATGCTCATGCTTACTTGCCTGCCATCTCGTTTCATCGTATTGCACAACTGGGATAGCACGTTTTGGACTTACCTGGCAATTTACAGCGCAGTGTGGCTTATTCAGAAACCGCATTGGACTTTGGCAGGGTTGACGGGTTTTTTGGGGGCTCTGACGTGCCTCTTCGAGCAGTCGAAGGGGGGAGGGTTGGTCCTGGGCCTGGCCGTGGGGCTACTGATCCTCTCGTTTGCGAGACGGGGCCGTTTAAGATGGAGTCTCGGGAGGATCGTTGCGATGTTGGCGGGGTTTTTAGGGCCATTCCTGGTGGTCTTCATCAACTTTTGGACGAAGCACAGCGTTGGAGTAATGCTTGCGGATTGGCTTTGGCCTCTCAAAAACTACTCGGCAGTCAATAAGGTGCCCTATGGGTTTCTTGTCTTCCTTAATGCGGGTGAAAATGTCTTCACTGCCAGTGGTTGGGGCGTGCGGTTGATTACAGCTCTGATTATTTCTCCCTTTTTCTGGATTCCGGTTTTGCCATTTCTTTTTGTCTGCACTTTAATCTTTTGGACTGCGAACGGAGAACGACGAATGTGCTCCGAGGGCAGGCGCCCATACTACATATTAACTTCGGCGATCATAGTCGGATTAATTTTTTCGACCGTTTACACATGGCGGGCGGACTTTACCCACATTGCTTACCTAAGCCCCCCGATGTTTTTGATGGTTGCCTGGATCCTTGACGGACGAGATATCCCATCACCCCTTCTCCGCCGCCTCAAGCCTGCCCTTGGCTTATTCTTATTCGTTTCATGTTTGGGCTTTGGTCTTATGCTTCTGTTGGGACCTCTCAACTCGCGCCACACCCTTCAAACCCGGCGTGGCGACCTGAAAGCAGCCAAGGCAGACGAAGTTCTCGATTACGTTCAAGCCCACGTCCGCCCCGGAGAAAAGATGTATATCTATCCCTCATTTCCAATAATTAATTATCTGACTGGCACTTTCAACCCTACCAGGCACCTAGAGTTAATTCCGGGGGTATCCACCCCCAGGCAGTTTCAAGAGGCTGCCAACGAGTTGTCGGCGGACCGCACCAACCAGGTCTTGTTCGAGCCCTCTTTCCGTGAAAGAATGCCCCCAATATTGCCGGCCGCTTCGCCGGAAATTATCGCATCGCCCGACCCGGTCGCCGAGTACATTGCCACCCACTATCGGGCGTGCGCAAGTTTGACCTCGCAAAGCTTTTCAAATTTGATTTTCATGGTTAGAAAAGACTTGAATTGCCCAAACGACCGGACCATTCAAGGACCAGACCAACATTAGCAATTGCATATGGGGTTTTACACTGAAAACAAACGAACATCAGAACGGCGTCAGCGGCAATGAGAAGAGTCTGCTCGTGCCGGAAAAATCCCGAGCGGACTTGCTGATTGCTCTGGGGCTATTTGTTGTTACATGCCTTTATCTGCGAATATTCTATAATTACACCAAATTCAACCCCGACGAGGGACTCATCTTACAGGGCGCAGAGCGCATCCTGAATGGGGAAGTACTATACCGTGATTTCTTCTCCTTCTATACCCCGGGCTCATATTATTGGACTGCGTTATTGTTCAAAGTATTCGGCAACTCCTTGTTGGTGGCGCGCGCGGCGCTAGTGGTTTACGGCGGAATCTTCTCCGTGTTCACCTATCTTCTCGCCCGCCGCGTCTGCTCGCGTTGGGCGGCGATCTTCACCGTCTATCTCCTCACCCTGACCGCCTTACCTTCCGCATTTGTCTATCTACACAACTGGGACAGCACGGTTTGGGCTTGTCTGGCCGTCTATTTCGCGGTTCGATTCCTGGAAACACCCAATTGGAGATTTGCCTCGACTATGGGCGCCTTCTCCTCGCTCACTTGCCTATTCGAGCAGTCCAAGGGCGGAGGCTTGGTTCTCGGTCTCGCCCTCGGTTTCGGAGCCATATTGGCACTGAGCGGTAACCGTAAGTTTAAGTTGCAACATATTGGGGCTGCGGGTGCGGGGTTCGCATTGCCGCTCCTGCTTACTGCAAGTTACTTTGCCTTGCAACACAGCCTCCCACAGATGCTGGAAGCCTGGACTTGGCCCCTGTGGCACTACTCCTCGGTGAACAAAGTTCCATACGGTTGGCTTGAGCTTACGCCATCCAGCCTTCAGGAGATCCACGCTGCAACCTGGCCTGTTCGGCTCGGAATCATCTTCATATTGAGTCCGTACATTCTCGTCCCGGTCCTGCCCTTTCTGGCGCTGGGCTTCCTTGGATTATCGGGCTATCGCTTGAGGCGTGGGCAGGACAATCGAGATGTAGCACGGTACCTCGTACTCGTGTCCGGGGCGCTGGTGGGTTTGTTTCTCTCGGTTCTGATCGCCCGGCCGGACACCAACCACATTCTTTTCGACGGGCCATTGTTTTTCCTGGTCCTGGCGTGGGGCTTGGAAGACTCTTGCGTCCGGTCGCAGTTGTGGAACACCCTACGACCGCTCGCCACGCTCGACCTTTTGCTCTCGTTTACGGCCCTTGGTTTGGCACTACTCCTGATCCCTCTCCATGCTCTGATCCAGGTGCGAACCCGGCGCGGTACGCTCAAGGCTGACATGGCGGACTCCGCCCTTGAAGAACTCCAAGCCCGCGTTCAGCCCGGCCAGAAGATCTTCATCTACCCCTATCAACCCCTGTACTATTTTTTATCGGCAACCTTCAACGCCACTGGCTATGAAGCGCTGTTCCCTGGGATGCATACCCCTGAGCAATTTGACGAGGCATTTCGCGAACTTGGTTCTGCACGTCCACCCGTGGTCTTGATTCAGCCCTCATTTCCGGAAGTGATGGCCGTGTACTGGCAAGCTAAGCCGTCCAAAGAATTCTCGGGACAAGACCCGGGAGTGCTTTATCTCTTGGCGCACTATCGACCATGCAAGGTAATGATGACATCGCATTCCTTGCGCTTCGTGTTCATGGTTCGCAAGGACTTGAGCTGTGCGGGGCCGCTTTGAAATTTCGTTTAAATATCAACCAGGGCGATAAACGGCAGCTTAGATTTAAAATTGATCAAATTTTAGTTATGGTGAGCCCCCGCGTGGAACTAATCCGGAAAGCGCAAAGGTCAGCTTGCTTTGAAAAACGATGAACTTCCGATGACATCTCAAACACCAGTTTCATCGACCCGCGCCCACTTCATCCAGCTTGCGCGATCGACTGCCCACAATCTGCACTGGGTGATGACAGCGCTCCTGTTTGTGGGCCTAATTCCGGCGTTTCGGGCTGCAAAACTGCCTCTACAAATTAATTGGACCTTTTTTCTCGTTAGCTACTGGATAGGTCTCACGAGTAGTTCGATATTCGCTGCGACGCTACTCTATTTGCTGATCTCCCCTGTCCGAGGGAATCTGCGTTCGGTTTATGAGCATTGGCGAGCCCAACCCGTGCGGCTGGTCTTCCTGGCCCTCTTTGAAGTAGTCCTGATCCGCGAGCTTGGCTGGCGTTTTGGGTTGATGCTGGCCGTAGATCTGATTGTGCTTACCGAATTATTCGACCGGCTCCACGGCGACACGGACAAGCTTTTGTTGGCCGCAAAGAGCGTCTTCATTCCCGCCGCCTATTTATTTGGGGGCGTCGTGCTGGTGTTTTGTTACAACGACCTCATTGCCAGCGTGCGATATTACGGAAGCTTCGACGCTTTTTTTAACAAACTCGACTCCATCCTGTTTTTTGGATTGTCCGATTCGCGGCTCGTCCACAGGGCTTTGCACCGGCTTCCTCTGGCCGCTTTCCAAGCTTTCGAAATTTTTTATTATGGGATGTTTGCGCAAATCGGGGCGGCGTTCATCATGACGGCGCTTGCATTTGGGAAAAAACGCGCGCTGGAACTTGCCGGTACTTTGCTCACTGCCTACTATATCTCCCTTACGATATTTTTTATTTGGCCAAGTGTGGGGCCATTCTTCTTTTGCCCGGTTCACTTCACAGATTTTCCCAAGACATTGGCCACCTACGAATTTCATAGGGTCTACTTCGAAAAGGCACACGCCTTGTGGGCCCACCTACCCACCTCTCCCGTGAGCTCAGACTTCTTTATCGCCTTCCCATCCATGCACATCGCCCAACCACTAATCGTTTTGTGGTTTCTTCGAAAGTGGAAGCGGATTGCCGCAGTCCTGATTGCCTATGACATCGTACTGCTGGCAGCCATTATCCTGCTGGAGTGGCATTACATGGTGGACCTGCTGGGGGGTGCGCTGGTTGCCGCGGTGGCCATTGCCATGGTCCATTCCGGGGAGGGAGAGGTTCAATGAACACCCCAACCCGTGACCAGGTTCCCTCTAAAGATAATGCCTCACAACCTGCTTCACCTCATCAATCGGAGAGCATCACCATTCCGGAAAAATCCCTGATGGATTGTTCTCTTGCCTTGGCCCTATTTGTCGGCTCCTGCCTCTATCTCGTCCCCTTTTACAATTACACCACCATGTTCAGTGATGAGGGAATCTTCTTGCAAGGGGCGCAGCGCATCTTGCAGGGCCAGATACTCTACCGGGATTTTTTTTCGCTCTTCACACCCGGCTCGTTCTACGGGTTGGCTTTACTCTTCCGAATCTTTGGCAGCTCCATCCTGGTGGCGCGTGCGGCCTTGATTGTCTACGGCGGCGCCTTCTCAGTCCTAACTTATCTGGTTGCCAGACGCGTCTGCACGCGCTTGGCTGGATTGGTTACCGCGTGCCTCGCCACCATCACTTGTCTCCCTTACTACTTTATGGCGCTCCATAATTGGGACAGCACACTGTGGGCTTACGTTGGCCTCTACTGCGCGGTGCGATCCCTCGAGTCCCGCCAAAGGGCATGGCCTATGCTGATGGGAACCTTCGCCGCATTCACCTGCCTCTGCGAGCAGCCAAGGGGAGCGGGCCTTGTCTTTGGAATGGGGCTCGGTTTGGTGCTGATTGGCTGGTATCGCGAGCGGCGAATATCAATTAATTGGCGTTTCTTGTCAACTCTCACGGCGGGGTTCGCGTGGCCTCTTGTTGCCACATTTGTCTACTTCGGAATGCAACGCAGTCTGCAGCCCATGCTTGCGGATTGGTTCTGGCCGTTGAAGAATTACGCGGCAGGAAACAGGGCATTCTATGGACAGGTTTTGCTCCCCAGTTCGGATCTCCACATGTTGCTCTCGGGACCCTTGCTCGCTGGCCTGATCGCGATCTTCGCCTTAGCCCCGTGCTTTATCATCCCCGCGTTGCCCATCCTGGCGGTTGGGATTCTTGCGTTTGGACTCTTTCAACTTTGGCGGCGCCGCGAATCTCAAGATGTTTCGAGCTATTATGTTTTGGTTTCGGCAACGCTTGTTGGGTTGCTGCTCTCCACTCTCGCCACGGGCAGGCCCGACCTTGTCCACATTATGGTCCAGGCGCCGCTTTTTCTTCTTGTGTTGGCGTGGGGGTTGGGTGGACGAGGATTTCAATCGCCACTCCTGACTGCGTTACGGCCACTCGCCGGGACCGTTATTACTTTGTCCTTTGCCGCATTCGGCTTAGCATTACTTTGGGCCCCGCTCAATGCTCGCTATATTCTGCGGACTAGACGAGGTGACCTGAAAGCGGCCGGGCCGGATGCGGTCCTTGAGGAGTTGCTCGCCCGCGTGCGCTCCGGGACGCGGATTTACGTTTATCCCAACCAGCCCCTCTACTATTACCTGGCCGCCGCGGATAACCCCACTCGGTATGACGATCTGGGCCCTGGCGTGAGCACACCAGAGGAATTCCAGGAGGCCCTCCTGGAAGTTGAGAAGGACAGGACACCGGTCGTGCTTTTCGAGCCGGGTTACATTCAGAGGCTCCCGGTTTCCAGGTCGAGCATACCGTTAACCGTGATGGCGGCAAGAGATTTTGGGGCGGAATATTTCCCCGCCCATTATAAAAATTGCAAGACTCTAAATTCAGGATCCCAGAATGCCATATTTGTTTTGATGGTGCGAAAGGATTTGAGTTGCGATGGACCGTTTTAATTTCGCATATGATGACGCGTGAATGCTTGGGCGGTCGGCCTGACCGGACGAGATATGAATTTTGAGTTACCATGGCCGCCTAATTGCCATGACAAATGAACGGCGCAAAATACTAATCGCGTTTCCAGACCATGAATGAATTTCTGAGAAAGTTATTCTCCTTCCCAGTCTTCGTTGGCGCGATGGTGAGCCTGGCTGCCGTGGCGGCCACCACGGTGACGGACGGCGGACTGGTGGCCGGAGGAAGGGTCTTCGTTGAAGGCGACACGTGGTGGCATCTTGCCGTAGGGCAATCGATTCTATCAACGCATACTTGGCCCACTGCCGACACATATTCTTTTACCATGCGGGGCGCTCCCTTTGTCGCCTACGAATGGTTGGGGGAAGTGGTGATGGCCGTTGCTGTCCGTGCAGCCGGCCTTCAGGGGCTCACGGCACTGTTTGTTTTCCTTGGGATCAGTCTGGCCTTGTTGATTTATTTCTATGCCTGGCTGCGCAGTGGAAACGTGCTGGCGGCGGGCATCGCAGCGATACTGGTGTTGCAAGTTGTCGAGCCAGTCTTCGGGATGCGCCCTCAGATGATGGGTTACGCGTTTCTGATCAGCACGCTGATTTGCCTGGAGTTTTTTAAGCAGGGGCAATCCAGAGCGCTGTGGCCATTGCCCCTGATTTTCCTATTCTGGGTTAATGCTCATAGCAGCTTTATTCTGGGTTTCTTCGCCCTGGGAGTTTATTGGGCGTGCGGGCTGGTGGAATTTCGCTCTGACTTTCTTGAAGCCAAACCCTGGACGACGCGGGAGCGGTTTCAGTTAACGTGGACATCATTGCTTTGCCTCGTAGCCGCCATGATCACTCCGTATGGGGCTCGCATGGTCGTGTACCCTGTCGAGGTCCTCACCCATATGCGCCTGACTCTTCGCATAGCTACCGAGTGGCAGCCCCTGGATTTTTCCACGCATTATGCGCAGGCATTCCTGGCATTAATTCTGGCAGTTTTGTTATTGCAAGTCGCCAACCCTGTTTCATTCCGCTTGGAAACCCTGATTTTATTCCTATTCACCCTTGCTGAGAGTTGCTTTCATCCCCGCTTTCTGATGTTCTTTGCCATCATCTTCGCACCCGTCCTTGCCACGTACCTGGCGCGTTGGCTGCCTGCTTACCGGCCTGCGGAAGATCATCCCATTGCGAACGCCGTGCTGGTCAGCATGGTGGCTCTCGGAATCGTGGCGATTTTTCCTTCTCCCGCAAGACTAGAGCAGATGTTGGCCGCCTCCTACCCCGTGGGCGCCGTCCAATATCTCAAGGAACGACCCGAAGTAGGCAACCTGTTCAGTTCCGATTTGTGGGGTAGTTATCTGATCTGGGCCATCCCAGAGAGAAGAGTTTTCATCGACGGGCGAATGGATATTTACGAATACGGCGGAGTTATCCTGGACTATTACAACTTTATTAACCTTCAGGGGAATCCCGACCGGTTCGCTGGCAAGTATGACCTGAAGGCCGCACTGGTGAAGCCCGGAGATCCTGTCACCCGTTACTTCCAAAACTCACCGGATTGGAAGATCGTTTATCAGGATTCCATCAGCATCATATTCTCTCGCAACAGCTCAGGACCTTCCGCAAAAGCAGCGGAGACGAAAGTTCCGGAATCTCGATGAGCCAGGCGCGCGAAATTGAAAAAGGTTCGGCGAAGACTGCTCCCTGCCAATCAGGACCTCTGTTCATTCCCGAGAAGATGGCCCTTGAGAGGTGGATCGCGATTGGGGTCTTCGCGGTCTCTTTGCTTTATCTACTCCTCTTCCGACGGATGACATCCATGGAGCCAGATGAGGGCATTATTCTGCAGGGCACGGAGAGGATCCTGCGCGGCGAGGTACTCTATCGCGATTTCTTCTCCTACTTCACACCCGGGTCTTATTATCTGCTGGCGCTACTTTTCAAGGTTTTCGGCGACTCGTTGTTGGTGGCGCGCACTGCACTGGCTGTATATGGCGGTCTTTTTTCGGCCTTCACCTACCTCATGGCGCGCCGAGTGTGCTCTCTATGGGCTGCCTTGGCCGCCACATACCTGGTGACCATCACTTGCCTCCCGTGGCGCTTCCTGGTGCTTCACAACTGGGACAGCACACTGTGGGCTTGCGCGGCGGTTTATTGTGCGACCAGATTTATTGAGGCTTCTGGTAACGCCGGGCTTCAGCCCGGCATTTTCACTCCGACAACGGACAAGACAAAGTGCCGCCCTAAAGAGCGGCGCTACAAAATCTTCCAAATGCACGTGGGATGGGCTTTCGCCGCGGGAAGTTTTGCGTCACTTACCTTTCTATTTGAGCAATCGAAAGGAGCGGGCCTGATGCTGGGCCTTGCTTTGGCCTTCATGCTAGTTTGGATTTTCGCGCGCAGTTCGCTCCGTGTCGGTCGCCCACAATTGCTGGCGCTCGCCACCGGTTTGGCTTGGCCGGTTGCGCTCACCTTTGCCTACTTCGCATCGCAACATGCCATGCGTGAGCTCCTGACCGATTGGTTCTGGCCGTTGCACAATTATTCGATTGCCAACAAGGTGCCGTACGGCCACTGGGATTTATCCGACGAAACTAGCGAACTGCTCTTCCATTCCGGCCCTTGGCTGGGGCGGGGGCTGGTGTTATTCTCGCTGAGCCCGAGTTTCCTCCAACCGGTATTGCCCATCGTCGCTGTGATCCTGCTTGCGTATTGGACGCTCCAAGCACGCAACGGCGGGCTGGCGCCGGACCGTGCCGCTTACTACATCGCAACCTGCACATCTCTGGCAGGGCTTCTGTTTTCTGTGGTAGTCGTTCGGCCGAATATTATTCATTTTGTATATCTCGGCCCGCTGACTTACTTGGTGCTGGCCTGGATTATGGACGGGGCTGACATTCGTGGGAGGTTGGTCAATTCGATCAGACCCATTGTCACTATTGCTGTGCTAATTGCTTTCACCGCGGTAGGCATGGCGTTTCTGGTGGCCAATCGCGGGGCGCATTGGACGATGGAAACGCGGCGCGGTCGGATAACAGCCGATGGGCCGGACGCCGTCCTGCCTTACGTTTTGGCCCACGTTCCTGCCGGGTCGAAGATGCTGGTTTATCCCTACCTTCCCCTCTACAACTATTTGACGGCGACTTACAGCCCAACCCGCTATGAGTATCTCCAGCCGGGGATGCACACCCGTCAGCAGGAGGAGGAGGCGATCGACGAAATCGAAGCTGACCGCACCGATGTGGTGCTAATTGAGCCCGGCTTCAGCGAGAAGATTGCCAATGCATGGCCTAACACGCCTCTCGAGTCGGTGGCTAACGATCCCGTGGGGGACTACATTTTGGCCCATTATCATTCGTGCCGGATACTGCGTTCCGCCCCTGGCTGGCCCTTTGTTTATATGGTGCGCAAAGACCTGGCCTGCCCATAATTCAGTTATGACGCTTTTGTTGAGGCATTGTATAGCCGAACGGAACGTGTCCCGCCGCTGCGGGTGGGCAATGGCGACGTCAACTTGACCTATAAATTGAGTTAACTATTGGCGTAGCAGATAAAGCCAGGCTCAGAGCAGCAGATCAGGACCAAACCCAAGACGGATGAAGTTGGACCAAGGCTAACTCCTTCTTGCATACGCGATAGCTTATAGGCCGACAGCGCAATCGAACAAAAATGGGCCCCGGAACACGAAAGCAGAGTTTGGACATTTTGAGGGGAGTGGCGGTCTTGCTTGTGCTTGGCTCTCACTACCCTTACTTCCATGCCTGGGCCAACATTGGTTGGGCTGGCGTGGATCTATTTTTTGTTTTGAGTGGATTTCTGATCTCCGGATTGCTCTTCTCAGACTATCAACGGAATGGCAGGATAGACGTCGGCCGGTTCTGGATTAGGCGCGCCTTCAAAATCTATCCTGCGTTCTATACAATGATTGCGTTCACGGCCCTCTGTCTGTATTTGGAGCACCGTCCTCTTCCGATTTCACTCTTTCATGACAGCATTTATATGGGTAATTACCTTTCCAATTTTTGGGACCACACCTGGTCACTGGCCGTGGAAGAGCACTTTTATTTCGTGCTACCCATCCTATTGGTCGGCCTTTCCACTCTAGCCAAAAACAAAGTGAGGCCTTTTCGTGCTGTTCCGGCAGTTTCGATTATCCTCACCGTCGTTTGCCTCTACTTGCGGAACCGCGAGTTTGTGGAAGGGGCCCCCTGGACATCCATCGAATGGCCAACACACCTCCGTATCGACTCTCTTTTTGCAGGTGTAACCCTCGGCTACTTTTACCATTTTGATGCGCCTGGGTTTGGGAGGACTTGGCCGGGGTGGCTGTGGATAGGGGCGGCATCCCTGATGTTACCAGTTGTATTCCTCTCGCTTCATGGTGTGTTTTTCCCTGCGACATTCACTCTCACATTTGCTTCATTCAGTTGTGTGATTGTGGCCATGATGGATCGTCAGGTATCGCGCCACCTTACAGCGCGCTCACTTGCTTTTGTCGGCTCCCGCTCTTATTCGATCTACCTTTGGCACGCGGTCCTGGTTGGATTGGTCTTTCGGTTCTACCGCCCGACTTTGTTACTCTTCATTGCTTACCTTGCTGCTTCGGTCGCCACAGGAGTTCTCTTGACCGCGCTGGTAGAGGCCCCCTTTCTGGCCCTCAGAGACTGGTGGTTTCCGTCGAAGGGGGCCCTCGGTTCGGCTACCAAGGAAGACGCTCTTGATCTAAGCGCAAAGCGCTAATCGCATCTTCTGCAAGCCGCGATTTGGGTAGTGAACCGTCGATAGAACGGTCAGTTTATCCTTGAACTATTGCACTTAATTCAGACCTTATAAACAAAGTCTCAAAATTTTGGATGTTGCCGGCACTTTAGTGCCTGAGAAAACGGCTTTCCCAAAGAAATGGAAAAACCTTGCCACTCCAGGGTTGATGTACCGTTAATTTCCATCATCATTTAGCATATAAGCTATTTGTTTATATATGTTTACTGGAATCTTCGAGCAAGGCAGGTCGTTTGGGCCGGGAATTGCACTATTCCCAAGTGATAGAGGAACTCAGTAGAAAAGGAGGCACAATGCAGATAACGCAATCGGTTGCAAGATCTCTAAACCGCCTCCAAAATGAGCCAGGAAGCAAAGGGCTGCTGGAAAATGCCCTCCTTCTTTCCCTTATCACCCTCACATCCACCGCCGGAATGAGCTCACTCGCCATCCACCTTATGGATGTATGCACAACAGTGGGAAGAATCCTCGTAAAGTTCATAGTTTAGGCTCCCCCCTTTTAAGACTCCTGGCGTATTTCGCTAAAATGTCACTAGACGAAGGTCCATAGCCTCAAGCTTTATAGAGGGGAAAGCGGCAGAAACCGGGCTGAATGAATGCGAATAAGTCAGGCTTGGTGGACACTCTTTAGGGTTGGATGGAATCGCGCGTAATCGAGCTGATCGGTTTCCAGTGAGAGTGGAAAACATTTACCACTCCTTGTTAAAGATAATTTCCCATGGAGATTATGTGTGTTAACAAATGTATTCACCTCACTGTTTCTTAGTGCTTAGAGGGCTCAGCATTCCTACCCCATGTGCAAACAATTACATCCTTTGAAATCAGTCGATTGCCGATTGCATTTCGATTGGCGAGCATAAACAGTTGATTTTCTTATGAACAGGGAAGGTAATCTGCAATTCCTTTAAAATTGATGTGCTGCTGGACCGAAAATTGCTCAGTATACTGGCGTTCGGGATTTACAATATCTTACAACGAAGGAGACTCACAATGGTTAATTCTATTTTGAATTCTTTTGCCCGCCTGCACCGCGAAGAAGAAGGCCAAGGCGTGGTGGAATACGTTCTGCTAATCGCCCTGGTTGCTTTCGCGGCGACTGCGGGAATGAGTTCTTTGGCTAGTTCCGTAAACAGCGCATTCTCCAAGGTCGGAACGATCCTTGCCAAGTACATCAGCTAGTCGGACTCGGCTTCCTGGCGGTTGAATAGTAACTGCCGGTTCCCGTGTCCGTTCGGCCCGAAAAATGGCGTTCGGGACTTCAGTACATCTTAATTGGAGATTCGCAATGGTTAATTCAATTCTGAATTCTTTTGCCCGTTTGAACCGCGAAGAAGAGGGCCAAGGCGTGGTAGAATACGTCCTGCTAATCGCCCTGGTTGCTTTTGCGGCCACGGCGGGAATGAGTTCCTTGGCTAGTTCCGTAAACAGTGCATTCTCCAAAGTCGGAACGATTCTTGCCAAGTATATTAGCTAGTCGGACTCGGCTTCCTGGCGGCTGAATAGTAACTGCCGATTCTCGTGTCCGTTCGGCCCGCAAGATGGCGTTCGGGAGTTCACTACATCTTATAAAAAAAGGAGATTCGCAATGGTTAATTCAATTTTGAATTCTTTTGCCCGTTTGCACCGCGAAGAAGAAGGCCAAGGCGTGGTGGAATACGTTTTGCTAATCGCCCTGGTTGCCTTTGCAGCCACGGCGGGAATGAGTTCTTTGGCTAGCTCCGTGAACAGCGCATTTAGCAAGGTCGGCACCATCCTTGCCCAGTACATCAGCTAGTTGTCCCCTGCATCCGGGCGAATGATTGGTAACTGCGAGTGCCCGTCTCCACTCGATGTGCGGAGAGGAGACGGTAAGGCTGGTGATTTTTAGTAGGACGGGGCAACTCGCGGCGCGAGTGTAAGTTGCGCGCCCGCAGCGCCGAGGTTCGCCTCAGTTTTCTCGAAAGTCGGGACGGCGCCTCGGTTCGATGCCTCCGGCGCTTGCTCTGCGGGTGTAACGGCGGGGTTTTCCAGCCAAAGCATATAGGGGCGGGTATACACCGCTACCGTTGAAAATAATCCTAAGGTCTGGCGGCATCTCGATGAATTGGAGCAGCTTCGGTCGCCGACCCGATACCAAGTGGAAATCTACTTGATGCTCGGAGCCACGGTTTGCGCCATCATTGGCGGTGCAAGCGACGTGCATTCACGTCGAATTCCCAATTGGTTGACTTACACAAGCTTGGCGCTTGCTCTCGCCGTTCGAGGCGTCTTTGGCGGCTGGCGCAGTTTGGGAGAGGGAGCGGGCGGCTCCTTACTATGCGGCGGAATCTTCTTCGCGCTTTTCCTGATCCATGCCATGGGTGGGGGGGACGTGAAGTTGATGGCCGCGACCAGCGCCTGGGTAGGTATTCATAATGCAGTGATATTACTTATCGCTACGGCGCTGGCGGGCGGAGTTCTGGCTGTAGCTTACATGGTCTTCTATAAAAAAATAGGAAGCACTTTTCGGAATATCGGAATGCTCCTCCAATTTCATACCTATTTCGGCGCCCAGCCACATCCGGAAATCAACGCTCAGAACCCAGCAACAATTCGCCTCCCCTATGGATTAGCCATTGCAATAGGCGCGCTTTATCTGTTACTTTCGGCTAGTAATATACCGGGGGTGATTTACGGACATTAAACGGATTGTAACCGCCTTGATCGTTGCCTTGGCCCTGGCTGGGGGTATAACTTACTTTGTATATCGCCGATTGCGATCGAACGTTGCGGTGATACCGATGATACAAATTGTTGCAGCCCAAAGGGATGTGCCCACGGGTGTCGCACTGGCAACTGAGGATGTGGGCCTTATCGAATGGCCTGCCAAAGCGCCATTACCAGGTTCATTCAATAAGCTCGAGGATGTGGTAGGCCGTCCACTGATCTATCCTCTGGGCAAGGGAGAGCCGGTAATGGCGCGAGACCTGGCTCAGCCCGGTTCGGGAATTGGGCTCTCAGTTAAGATTCCGCCAGGAATGAGGGCAACCTCGGTCCGTTCAAATGAAGTGACGGGCGTTGCCGGGTTCCTCTTTCCAGGGTCGCACGTGGATGTGCTGGGGACATTCACTGTACCGGGCAGTACTGGCCCTGTCACTCAAACTATATTGCAAAATGTCGAAGTGCTGACAGCGGGCGAGAAGAATGAGCCGGACCCTTCCGGTAAGCCCCAGACCGTTACGGTAGTAACTTTGTTGTTGAGCCCCGAGGATTCGCAGAAACTCTTGCTGGCCAGCACGCAGGCCACGCTCCAATTTGTATTACGCAATGGGGCGGATCAGGCGCAGGACAAGGTTGCTCCTACGAGCTTGCCTCAATTGACGAGTGGGGCTAAGCCCCCGGAGCCGGTGCGAGCTCCCGAGCGCCATACACCAAGAGTCGTGTCCAAGCAGGAGGTTCATGCCTCGCCGCCAACAACCATTGTGGTGGAGGTTATTCAAGGCCAAACACGCAAAGAGGAGAAGTTTCCGGAAACTCCCAAACAAGGGAGTGACAAAAACCAATGAAGATCCTCCCTCGAACACGAGTCTTGGTTTTAGTTTGCACATTGGCTTGCCTCTTGGCGGGCGGAAACTGCTTTGCCCAGGGCGTACCCGCTTCAACCGAAGCTCAACCTCTTCACATCCTGGTGGGCAAGTCTGTGATCATCAACCTGCAAACGCGCTTGACGCGAGTGCTGGCGAGCAATCCAACCGTGCTTGAAACGCTGGTGACGAGCCCAACGCAGCTGGTAGTGGAGGCAAAATCGGCAGGCAACAGCAGCCTCATCCTTTGGGATGAGTCCGGTAATTCCCGCATGTTAGACGTGCACGTGGACCTGGACCTCTCAGGCTTGCGCACAGCCATTCAGGATGCCTATCCTCACGACTCAATCCAGGTGCAGGCCGAGCAAGGGCGAATCCTTCTGAGCGGGACGGTAGAGAGCCAGGCGGCGGTGGACGACCTGACCAAGATGGCGGGCGTCTATTCGAAGGACATTGTGAGTTCGCTGACCACGGTCTTAACTCCTCAGAGGCAGATACTTCTGGAAGTCAAATTTGCAGAAGTCGACCGAACCAAATTGGACGAGGTGGGCCTCAATTTATTCAGTACGGGGGCCACCAATACCATAGGTGTGATCGGTACGCAGCAGTTTGGTCCCATAACGGGCCAGGGACAAGGCACTCAACTCACTGCCGGCGGAACTACTCTTTCACTGTCAAGTTTGCTCAACCTTTTCCTATTTAGGCCCGATATTAACTTGGGGATGACGCTGCAAGACCTGCAACAAAAAAGTATCTTGCAGATTCTTGCTGAGCCGAACCTGCTGGCGATGGACGGAAAGAAGGCGAGCTTCCTGGCCGGTGGTGAGTTCCCCTTCCCGGTTGTCCAGGGAGGAGCGAATGTGGGCGCAGTCACGATTCAATTTCGGCCGTTTGGCGTGAAGCTTGATTTCACCGGCCACATCGGGTCTGACAATACCATTCACCTTCAGGTCGCGCCTGAAGTGAGCACGCTTGATTTCAGCAATGCGGTCACCATCTCCGGCTTCACCGTTCCGGCCCTTTCAACCCGGCGCGCCGAGACGGAAATCGAGCTGAGGGATGGACAGTCTTTCGGAATTGCAGGATTGTTGGACCAGAGAGCCCAGGCTCAACTGAGCAAGATGCCGGGGATAGGGGATCTGCCGATTTTGGGCCAATTGTTTCGGTCGCGCTCCATAAAGAAGGATCGAACCGAGTTGATTGTCATTGTAACGCCCCATATCGCCGATCCCGTAAAGTCCGGGCTGCAGATGACTACAACACCCAAGCTTATTGTTCCTATGATGAATGCCCCAAGGTATGATAGCGATTTACCGGGCCATAAAGAGCTTGAGAATCCGTCGACACAGCCTGTGCCGAAGAAAGAACAGTAAAAATGGCCACTAAAGAGGGCGCAAAAACTCCGTTTGGCGATGGGTCTCCATCTGGAGAACGGCTCTCGCTTGTTACCGTTTGCCTGGAACACGATGCCCAGGCAGAGTTGAGGCAGTTTGTAGTAGAAACCCCATTTTTGCGGCTTCAAGCTGAAGCGAATGGTTATATTGTTGATGAGGACACCGTCCTCTCTTGGATGCAGCCCCCCGGGCCGGACATCTGCCTGATTGATTTTGATCGGGACCGTGCCAAAGCCATTACCACGGCGGAACGTATCCACGAAAGATTACCTAGGACTGCCATCTTCGCAATTTCGGCCAACTCTCAACCTGCGCTCATTATCGAAGCCATGCGCTGTGGCTGCAGTGAATATGTGGTCAAACCCGTGGACCGGGAGCAGTTGCTGGAAGCCATTGCGCGGGTGGGCGGGCGCAAGCGCGAGAAGCGGGAAGAATTTAGCGGTCAACTGCTGACGGTTCTGGGCGCCAAGGGCGGGTCAGGAGCGACGACCATCGCGACCCATCTGGCCGCCTTCCTAGCCAAGTCCTGCGGACGGAAGACTCTCCTGATCGACCTGCATTCCACTTGTGGCGAAGCCGCATTGTTCCTTGGCCAGACGAAACATCAGTACCACTTCTATGAACTCGTGGAAAACGTAGACCGTTTGGACGCAGAGTTGCTTCAGAGCTTTGTCTTGCACCATCCCAGCGGTTTGGATTTGTTACCGGCGCCCGATTTCAGCGAGGCGGAGCGGCACGTGAGAACGGAGCATATCGGCCAGGCCATCGATTTCATTCGCTCCAAATATGAGTTCATCGTATTGGACTGCACTCCGGGGTTGACTGAACAAAATCTCGAGGTGATTCGCCGTTCCGACTATGTTTACCTAATCACGACCCCGGAGGTTCCCGCACTCCGGAACGTTGCGAGATTGCTCGATTACTTTAACCGCCGCGAATTCTCGCACCACAAAGTGAACGTGGTCGTCAACCGTCATCATGTGAAGAACAGCTTGATTTCTGACGGCGAGATTGAGAAGGTGATTCGGAAAAAGATCTTCTGGAAGGTCCCGAACCAATACAAGGAAGTCATTCGGACGATTCACTCCGGCGATCCATCCGCTCAGCTTGGCGATTCCGCGGTGGCTCGCAGCATTCAAACCTGGGCCAAGACTTTGGGCAGCAAGCCCGAAGCGCCGGTTGATAAAAAGAAATCCAGCAAGTCTTTCCTGAGTTTGTTTGGAGGATAGGGCCATTGCTGGGCTTGTGCCTTAATGGCAAGTGGGGGAATTAAATACCATGGGACTATTTTCAAACAAGACAGCAACCTCACCGGGTGGTGATGCGAAGAGGAAGGTGGGAATTCCCTTCAAAGCCTACCAGGAACTGAAGTCCACCGTGCATCAAGACCTTTTGAGCAAAGTGGATTTGGAGAAAATTGCGTCCATGCGCGACGGGCGCGTGCGCGGCCAGGTTTTTGGAATTATCCAGGATTTGGTCGGGGCGCTTCAGACCCCGATGAGTGCTCCCGAGCGCGAGCAACTTTCTCGGGAGGTGCTCGATGAAGTGTTCGGGCTGGGCCCCTTGGAACCCCTCCTGCAAGATCCTACCGTCAACGATATTCTGGTCAATACCTTCAAGCATGTTTATGTTGAACGCGCGGGAATCCTGGAAGAAACGAGCGTGATGTTTAAGGATGACGCTCACTTAATGCACATCATTGATAAGATCGTCGCCGCCGTGGGCCGCAGAGTCGATGAGTCCACGCCGATGGTGGATGCCCGGCTCCTGGACGGTTCGAGAGTCAACGTCATTATTCCGCCCTTGGCGATTGACGGCCCGATTCTCTCCATCCGCCGGTTCGGCACTGTTCCATTAACCGTAGACGATTTGATTCTCAACCGAACTTTGACGGCACCTATGTTGGAGCTTCTCCAGGGTGCCATAAAAGCGCGGCTCAGCATGGTTATCTCCGGTGGAACAGGCGCCGGCAAAACAACTTTCCTCAATGTCCTTTCCGGATTCATATCCGATAAGGAAAGAATCGTAACCATAGAAGACTCCGCAGAATTGCAGTTGAAGCAGCGTCACGTCGTCCGCTTGGAGTGCCGCCCTCCTAACGTGGAAGGGAAGGGTGGAGTGAAACAGCGGCAACTGCTGATCAATTGTCTGCGTATGCGACCCGACCGGATCATCGTAGGTGAGGTCCGTGGCGAGGAGGCGTTGGACATGCTCCAGGCTATGAACACGGGGCATGACGGCTCGCTCACCACGGTTCACGCGAACAGTCCGCGTGATGCCATTTCCCGTATGGAAACCATGGCGTTGATGGCAAACCTTAATCTTCCTGAAAAGGCTATTCGCCAACAAATGGCTTCTGCCGTCACTATCGTAATCCAACTGACCCGAATGAGCGACGGAACACGAAGGGTAACGCATTTGTCGGAAATCACCGGGATGGATGAAGATGTCCTTAGCATGCAGGACATTTTCCTGTTTGAAAAACAGGGAATAGGGCCCAATGGACGCGTGCTCGGCCAGTTTGTTTCCACGGGCATCCGCCCAAAATTCGCGGAAAAGCTTAAAGCATCTGGCATCATTTTGCCGGCAAACCTGTTCGAGCATTCGGTCCAAATCTAGATTGATGTAGGATTTCTTATGTCCCCAGTACTACTTTTCGGATTTCTCCTGCTCCTCACTTTCGGCGTTCTGGTCTGGATGTTAAGGCCCTCCAAGACCGAAGCGGATGTTCAGCGGCATTTGTCAAGCATAGGAGGGATTTACGGCGCCAGCGGGGAAGCCGCGACTATTCTGAAGCAAGAGGCTCTTAGTTCGGTTCCCCTGGTCAGCGAATTCTTGGGTAAATTTCCCGGCGCAATCAAGCTGCGGCTTCTTATATTTCAAGCTGGGCTTACTTGGACCGTGGCCAGGTTGCTGGTGGGGTCGCTGGTCGCGGCTGGGCTGGCCGGGTGGGTGTCCAGTTGGTTTCTATCTTTTCCGATGCCGCTGGTCGCTGCGGGCGCCATGGGCTTCGCACCTTACGGATTCTTGCTATGGAAGAGGGGGGCCCGGTTCCAACGCTTTGGAGAAATTCTTCCCGATGCGATTGACCTGATGTCACGGGCACTGAAGGCGGGCCACGCCACCACGTCGATGATTGAGATGGTGGCGCAGGAGACTCCAGAACCCGTCGCTGGAGAATTTCGCCTGGTTTTTGAACAACAAAATCTGGGCCTTCCCATCCGTGATGCGATTTTAAATTTGGCGGAACGCGTTCCTATTGACGATGTTCGATTCCTTGCGACGGCGATACTGGTACAGAAAGAAACCGGAGGCAATCTCGCCGAAATTCTGGATAAGACTGCAGCCATTATGAGAGAACGCATTCGACTAAAGGGGCAAGTGCGGATTTATACGGCGCAGGGGCGGGTTAGCGGGTGGGTCCTTGGTATGATGCCTTTTATTATGTTCGTACTGCTTACCTTGATACATCCTGATTACGAAAAGAAGTTGTGGACGGACCCATTGGGAATCCACCTGATTTATGCCGGTTTGTTTATGATGGGCCTCGGAATTCTGATTATTCGAAAGATCGTCGACATTAAAGTGTAGCGCCATGAGCTTGTATCTCATCTCGGTCGGAATAGGGTTCGCGGTAATCTTCTTCGTGAGCATTTTGTTGTTCGTCCGCCCCTCTCGCCAGAGTGAGCTTCTGGCCGATGTCACGAGTCAGGCATACGAACCTTCAGGAGGGGCTCTCAAACAAGATAAGCTCGAAGCGGAAAGCCTGCTTAGGCCCCTCGGCAAAATCCAAAAGCTTTTTGGCGGAGATGCTAATCCGGATCTGGTCCGACGACTTATGTTGGCGGGCTACCGAAAGCCCTTTCATGTTGATGCCTTTTTGGGCGTGAGATTAATCCTTCCGGCCGTATCCGGCTTGCTCGTCGCTTTCTTTATGAGGGATAACGTCATCATCATGTTTATTCTGGCTGTGTTGCTGAGCTTCTTCTTCCCGGATTTCTGGCTGACGTGGGCTATTAATAAGAGGCGTGAACTTATTAAATTCAGTCTTCCTGACACGCTCGACCTGCTTACGATTTGCATGGAGGCCGGGCTGGGGCTCGATCAATCCATCGTGAGGGTCGGCACGGAGTTGGAACTCAGCCACCCCGAGATCAGCCAGGAGCTCCTTCAAATCAATTTGGAACAACGAGCCGGCAATCCGCGTGTTGGGGCCTGGCGCAACATGGCCGACCGGGTGGGCCTGGAAAGTGTTCGATCTTTTGTTAATATGCTCGTTCAAACGGAACGCTTCGGTACTCCAATATCAAGGGCGCTCGGGGTTTTTTCCGAATCCTTGCGCACTCAAAGAAGACAGCAAGCTGAAGAGCGTGCCGCCAAGACGACGATCAAGTTGGTTTTCCCTCTAGTCCTTTTTATTTTTCCAAGTATATTCATAGTCACAGCTGCACCGGCGGTGATAAGTCTCATCGATAGCTTTGCCAAAATGTTCAAATAGGCCTTCAATGAGCCAAAAGGGTGGGAGGTGATTGTGGACAACGTTACGCTGATTCGAGTGGTATCGGGAGTTCTGGCCGTGATCGTGGCCATCATTTTAATTTACAGGATGAAGAAAAAAGCACCTCGCTAAATTCCAATCGCAACTCGGGGACCGGTAGTGGAGGGAAGGAAGCTCTCATGGCAGAGAAGCGCAGTGGTGTCTACGTTTATAATCAGTCAAAGGAAACATTCCTGGCATTCCGGGTCAAGGTAGCAGACTCGGTGTTAAGCCGTATGGTTGGGCTTCTCGGCAAAAGGAAGCTGGAACCGGAGAGCGGTGTTTGGATCGTACCGTGCAATTTCATCCACACGATCGGCATGCTCTTTTCAATTGACGTGGTGTTGCTGGATAAGGAATTCAAGGTCGTCGGCTTGCACGAATTGGTTCGGCCATTTTCATTCACCCCGCCGAATTTTCGCGCCGAAAGCGTCATTGAACTTCCGCCGCACTCGATCTTCAAGAGCGGAACCGTGGTCGGCGATCAGTTTGTAATCGAGCGGTACGAAGCCAATCGAAATCCAATGCTTGAGTCACTCTTGGACAAACCCCCAGTTGGCCGGGGAACGACCGCCGCCCACCCTTGACACCCGGGGTTCGCATGACTTCCAAAGATAGGGCAGGCGTGATGTCCGATGCTCTATTGGGGCGCTGCAAGTATGGGTGGAGTCGTTCGTCTGCGGGCCAGCCGTCGGAAAACATTAGTGCGGCCGTTACTTTCCCATGTTAAAAATTCTGAATGTCCTAATCGTGGCTACATGGTTGGTCCTGCCATTGGCAAGGCTGACGGCGGGCTCTCCCCCTGACCAGGAAACGAAGCAACTCAAGAAACGCCACAAAGCTCAAAAGAGGGAAGCTAAGCAGCAACAACGCGCGATGCACAAAGTTATGGCGCAGCATGAGCAATCCAGCGCCTCACGAGCGCGATTCAAAAACGATATGAAGATGCAGCGCCAGATGCTCCGAAAAAGTCAGAAGGATGAAACTCGGCGCGTGAAGGATAAACATAAGACTGACAAGCATCTCCATTCATTATCCTGAAACGCCATTCCCCAGGGGAGATCGATGCTTTCTCTGCCGGCCGCACAAAATGCGGGTGTTCATTCCACTCCAGGGCCTGTGCCGAAAGCAATTTCCATTTTCAAATGTTTACCTTCTCAAAAATTGCCCCAGCGATTTCAGTGGAGAGACTATCCAGTCTGTATTCCACTCGTATGATCCCTCCCAAACTTGCGGGTTGGCCCAAACCTTGCGAAGTCTCTGCCAATAACGGTTTCGGGTGGCCTCAAGATTAAGCTTGGAACCGACATCAAACGCGTCCTGCGGCTGGATCTGAAAATCGGATGGCGGCTGCTCCGGCAAGATCGTACCGAACTTATAGCTTCGCTGCACATTATGAACCGTGGAATTCCAATACGCGTGCGCCAACTGCTCCTCTATTTCACTGTGATCGGCATTCGCATTAGGGTCGACGAATTCCGCGGGCGGGTCCGGGCGTAACCGCATAACGGACTGAGTGGAAAAATAGGCGAAGGAGAAAAGCGCTATTGTCGCTATCATTAACATCCCCAGGATCCAGAGAATGGGCCGGGGCGCCACAGCCGATTTCGCCGCAGCGATCTCTTCGCGCACCTTCATCTGTGAGGTGCGCATGTATTCCTCATTCTGGTATTGCAGTTCTGTATTCCTTTCTTTCAGCTCGGCCAGGTGCCGGGCGAATAGGTCTTTGGAGCTGGTCGCAACATCATTGATCTGTTTAACGCTGGCCACTACTAGCGCCGCAAGCTGTTTCTGGTTTTCGGCAATGACCGCCCCAATTTGGGCCTCCGCCTCGCGTTGCAGTTGTTTGCGGAATTCCTCCAGCAATGCCTCCGATTGTTTTTGCAGCGCGTCGGCACTCTCGGCATTGATTGCGGCCAGATGTTTCTGGTCGGTCGCCGCAAGTTGAACCTCAATCTGTTGCCGGGCGAAGTGCAACTTCGCCACGCTTTCTTCTGCGGCGGACCGCACCTCACTCACCGCGCGATCGACCCCTTGCGTGATCGTTTCTGCCTGCTCGCACAATATTCTTGCCAACTGGTTCAATGCCGCAGCTGGCGAGTCCGGCGGCGCGGCGCTTCCCAAATTGATCGGCGCCTCTTTTGGGATTCGCGGAGCTCGATGGCTTTCTTCAATCGACTCCGACGATTCTTGCTTGGCCTGCGTTGGAATCAACTCATCTAGGGAGGCTGGCTGCACCTTGGGCGCCGCTGATTCGACGACAGGAAAGTCCTCCACCTCATCGGCAAGGATCTCTTCCCAATTGATCGCACTTTCCGATGACCTAGCGGAGTTGACTTCCAAGGCGTCCTCTCGAACGACGGGAGCCGTTTGGACAGAGGGAGCTTTAGCAGCACCTGGCATTGCCTGCAGTTCGGGGAGCTTTTGAAGGGTTGCGCTGCGTGCCCAAAAGTATTCCATCTTCTGAGGCGCCGTCAGCGGGACTTGGCCATCCACCCAGTCGGCGGGTGGCGAATCTAAGGTCCAGATGTTTCCAGTTTCATGTGGCCCCAGAAATTCCACACCGATTTCCGACCTGTCATCAGGCCGACCCGTTTGACCCAGCCATGCTACCCGGGCAGGTAACGCTTGGTGTGGATGACCGTTGGAGATGTTGATTTTGGAGTCGACAAGAAGTGAGTGAATCGTGGAAGTCTTGATGCCTTTCTTACTGACGTCGATAGTCTGAGTGCGCTCTTCGAAGGCGCTCCCCACTCTGTCCTGCCCGCGAATCGTGATGGACAGGCCGATGGGGATGCGGGTGTTCTTACGATATGGTTCGGATTCAGCTTGGGCAAGCAGCAACTTGCCAAGCGATGGCCCAGGCACAGACTCTCCCTCGCTCGGGCTTTTGCTTCGACTCTCAATCGAAACTCAGCCCACATGAATTATACTCCCGCTCCTTTCTCTAGCGCCTGTTTCTTCCTACGGAAATCTGAGGCGCCGTTGGGGGATGTCAGCCGGATGTGTTCTCGACTGCGGATGAAGCCCGCTGGGATTGCAGTCCGTCGCGCGGTACCGGATTGGTCTTTGACCGTCCCACGCGATGCGAAGGGCAAACCGGGCCTATGCGAGCGGTCCAATTGTTGCCCGGCCAAAAGAGGACAAAAGCGGCCTGCTGAAAAATTATGGAGGAAAAAGCGACCTGCAAATTCCTTGATTATAGAAACATAGAACGAACTGTTTCATATGCCGCTCATGTTACGCTGGTCTCGTTCCTGGGTGGGTCGCAGAGATGTGTACTTTAGCTATAATACTGCTAATAGAATCATTCAGTGCCTGGTTTTACCACCGCGAATTTGTAGAAGTACGGCCCCTCCCGCCCAGTGACGTCCCTGAAATCATACTTGGGGCCGCGTGCCAAAATTTAGCGGGTCATGGCGCGGTCCCGATCCCGTCCCTTCGTTACCCCAACACCCTAAAAGGCCAACATCACAGGTTATGTAATATGGCTACCCGCTCTGGAGCCGCGATTGCGAGTCGAATTTGTCGGCTCGGACTTTCCTATGGCCGGGTTGCATGAATGTGGAAGGTCAAATAGAAATCGCCTTCGTTGGTGATGTTGCCGGTTCCATGGGTGTTAACCAGGTTCAAGCGGGCGCGAGATTTGCCAGGGCTGGTGCTCCCATCCGGATTGACCACTGGGACCGGATCGATGAACCAATCGTTGCAGCCTCCCGAATCGGCGGTATTGCATGCCAACTGTGGCTCCTGCACTTCGGGTTCGCCCTGGAGCGGATCCATTTCCAGGCGGTAGAATGTGGTGCTGGTGGTGGGCGGCAGGCGGAAGGATAGGATGCAATTAAATTTGTCGCCGGGCTTCATGGTCATCATATCGTGGTTTTCCTCCGAGCATTTTGTCTCCGCGCGTACCTCTTCAAAACTCGTTCCCCAGAATGGCGGGTTGGCGGGTGCCATATAACCCGGGTCTCCCGGCTGCACGGCGTTGGATGTGCTTAGCGTGATCCCCATCTTACGAGGCGACGAAGAACTCAGCAGGTCCAGGCGCCAATCGCCCCATACGATGTGGTTGTAACCGTTGGCCACGAGAATTGAAATTACATCGGCTACGCCGTTGTGGTAAGCCCCCAGGCCATCGCTCTGGACGAAGTACGATGTTCCGGTGGCATCGAAATCGGCCAAAGTGTTGGTGATGGGTAGGTCTGAGGGAGTTTTGCCGCCACCGGCGGCGATGGTCATTTGCAATTTGCCAGCAACGACTAGCAGTGCCACTGCTACTCCTGCCTTAAGAACCCAATCTCCGTTAAACATTGATTTACCAATCATCTGAATTCTCCTTAAGTTTGATTTTTAAATCAGCCAAAAACAAAGTTGGGCAACGGCTCAGCGTTCTCTACTTCTTCGTGCTCACCAATGCCGCCTGGGCGAGAACCGCGTTGGCTCTCACTGTCATTTCTGCCGCCTGCCGGCGCTTTCCATGGCTGGCATAAAAGCGCGAGAGATTGGCAAAAGCCTCCGCAACCTTCGGACTGTCGGGGCTGAAAGAGTTCTGCTGAATGGCCAGAACGCGCTTGAAGAGTCTTTCCGCGCGGCCACTCTGGCCTTCCCGGTTATAGAATGCAGCGAGGTGGTTGAGGATAGGCGCCAGGATAGGATCGTCAGGGCCCACGGCCTTTTCGATAATGGATTGCGCCCGAAGATAAAGCGGCTCAACATTCATCGTTTTTTTCTGGATTTCCTCGACACCGGCGAGATTTACAAGGCAAGGGGCGACAGCAAGGTGATCAGGCCCGAAGGCTTTTTCCGTGATTGCCAGCGCCCGTCGAAAAAGCCGCTCAGCTTCTGTATACCGCCCCGATTGAAAGTCAATGACGCCAAGATTGTTGAGGGTGAGCGCCACCTCAGGGTGGTCAGGACCCAAAATCTTTTCGAAGACCGGAAGGGCCTGGTTGTAGAGTTGCTCGGCCGGCTCTTTCTTGCCCTGCAACGAATAAAGTCCTGCCAAATTCTTGCGCGCCCATGCTAATTCGATGCTCTCCGGCCCCCGCACCTTTTCCAAAATAGCCAGCGAGCGAAGAAAGAGTGACTCGGCCTCAGGATATTTGCCCTGAAATTGATAAAGGAGCCCAAGACTACCCAACCCAGTTGCCACTGTAGGGTGCTCCGTGCCCAGAGAATTTTCTAAGCTGGGGAGCGAGTGAAGAAACAGAGATTCGGCTTCAATTAACATGCCCCGGTTTACATAGCACCTTGCAAGGTTGAGCCTCGCAGTAGCAAGATCCGGATCGTCCGGCTTGGACGTACCATCCAAAATAGCAATGGCCCGATTGAGCAGCGGCTGAGCCTCGGCGTACCTGCCTTCGTCTTCAATGACCTCGGCAAAGTTCTCAAGATCGCGGGCTACTGAGAAGCCCATCAACCCGAACACTTTTTCGTCTTGTGCCAGGGCCCGCCTTTCCACGGATTCTGCCCGTGTGTAATCGCCCAAGGCTCGACAGACCATGGCGAGATTGTTAAACCTGGTCGCCACTCCGGAATCCATAGAGGGTCCGGCCTGGTCGTATAATTGCACTGCGCGTTCGACGTACTGCCTGGCCTCAACTAACTTGCCTTGGGCCTTGCAAGCCATTGCCAGATTGTACAAGCTGGTTGCAACGTGAGGGTGAGTAGGCCCAAGTTCTTCAGCGCGTTTAAGAGCCTCCAATTCGAATGCTTCGGCCTCAGGGTAATGGCCCGCTTCGTAGGCTTTTTCGCCAGCGCTGTTAAGCTCTTCCCAAGACGAGCGAGAGTTGCTCTGCGCCCAGGCGGGCGCGGTGCCAGAGCATATTCCGAGGATTCCAACGAGCGCTGCGATTATGCAATGGTTCACCGCTTTTCACCCCACTCGGATAGGGTTGCTGCCCTCTAGAATTCATCACTTAAAACAAGAAGGCCGCCGGCAAGGGCGAATAAGCCCATACCGACGGCCTCTGAGTCCTTCAGTCAGCCGGGAAGAACAGGGATTAGGATTTAGGAGTTAGCGCAATTCTTCTGTCTATTGACTTCTAACTCTTGACTCCTGGCTCCTGTCTTCTGACTTCTTCTTTCAAGTAAACTTCACTTTCTTCTTTGTCACTTCCGCCATGACGGGCAAGCCGTCCTGTATCTTAAGGCACTCAATCTCGCCATGCCCAAGGTCCTGACAATAACGGACGAATGCCGACCATGCGGGATGTATCGGCCCGACCAGGGATCCGCATTTGGACCGCTCTCTGCTTGCGGCATCCGCGACCGATGCTAATTTGGAGGATTCGTTTCCATTTGCCATCTTTTGAATCCCGCGCTTCGAATTCGGGCGGGACAGCGTTCTCAGTTCTTTCTGTAGACGTAAACCTGGCCGGCGCCTGTAACGCCACCCATGTCCCTGCCGTTCTCTCCAACCATTAACAAAGGCGGATTCCCCAATGAATAGGGAACCAGTCCCACGCCAAAACCGAAGCCACCAAAACTCGGATCGACGGTCGGAGGTTGAAAAATCGTCAGCGTCGGCTGTGAGGGATTCGATGGATTTGAGAGGAATAATTGCGCAGCCCCCACGCTCGAATTGCAGGAATTCGAATTCGATGCGTTGGGTGCGCCTACCAGGACTTCAACATGGCCGTCGCCCGTAATGTCCCCAGTATCAAAAGATGTTGCCCATCCGCCTGTCAGCCCTTTGTCGGGTAAGAAATCGAAGCTCGAAGCGGTGCGGTTCCCTGTGATAGGTCCGCTGAAAAGCACGTCCCTGGGGTTGGATGAGGAAGTAGAGGTAGCAATGACGTCGGTTGCCGTCGCACTGCTCAGCATTCCTGAGCCAACTTTTGTTCCAATGAAGTCGCTGCTAATTCCTGTGGTCAACATGAAGTATGTGGTGGAGGTTAGCGGCGATGGGAACACAAATACCGCCCCCGCGTCGGAGGCGGCACCGACGGTCGTGCTTGGCGCCCCCACCATCAGGTCCGGAACGCCGTCGCCGGTAACATCCCCAACGGCCAGGCTTTTGCCAAATCCGCCGTCATTATTAACCAGAGGGGAGACCACGGTTTGGATCAAATCGAAACCGGATCCATTGAACCGGAAAATATAGACCGCACCCTCCGTCCCTTTTTTGACGCCCGTGCTGATTGTCCCGCTCACAATAATTTCGTCACCGGCCGAACTGCCGTCTAACGTGCCCGTCGCCACACTTTTCCCGAAATTTCCGAGGTTCGACGCGGGTGGGCTAAGGTAAACAAATTTGTAACTTAAAATCCCGTTCGCATCCATGCTCCCAAGAAATGCGATGGCCGTATTATTGTCGATGCTGCCCACCACGAAATCAGGTATGCCGTCGGCGTTCACGTCTCCCGCCCCTATTACCCTTGCTCCGATGGTCGCGGTCGAATCAAACTGTACGGTGATATGCGGCTGTACCTGAGTCCCCACAATTGCCGTCCCGTCGAGCACTTGCCCGGTGGTAGGATCCAGGAAAAAGAATTCCATTCTCCCGCTATTATTGCCTGACCCAACCGCTGCGATTTGGACGGTGTGGTAGTCCGAACCGTTGGTTAGCGTCACGGGCCTCACGCTCATGACCGTTCCGAGATGCGGTTGATATTGCGGCGCGCCGGAAGAATTGACGTAATTCAGTGTGCTCGCCAGCGTGAACCCGCTTGGCGTCCCCAGCGTCGTGCAGCCAACAGGTGTTCCTTTCGCAGTGACCGAGAAGAGCTGCGTGCCCTTGCCGCTGCGGCCGTCGGTGTTGGTCACCATCACATCAAAATTGCTGATGGTCGCCGTGTCTGCGACATTGATGTTCGCCGTCACCTGCGATTTGCTGTTGAAGGCGGTAGAATTGACAGTAACTCCGGCTGGATTGTTGGTGCCCGAAAGGTAAAATGCCGCCTTCGCTCCCTTGGCAAAGCCGTTGCCGCCAACAACCACATTTAAATTAGTGGTTCCCTGAGGCGCAGCGGGCGGCGTGGCGGAGGTCACTTGGAGATTTTGGGCCAGCAGGAGCGATGGCGTGGCGCTCAACACGATTGTAACCAGGGATAAGTAGGCAGCACAACCCGCAAGAGTCCTACGCTTCATGTCGGCACCAATCCTTGGCCCGCCTCATTGGTTGATCCAGTCTTATGAGATTTGGCCCTCTGAGGGTGTTACACGGACACGAACTTATTATTTCCGCATCATACGCTTATTTATTTATTCCCACTAGGACAAAGGGCGCCCAGAAGCATGGCTGGCTGAAGCGGCCGTGGGACTCGATCATGGCCAGTTGGGCCTGGCGCAGGGAAGTTGCCTGGTCACTTTGTTGCAAGGTTTTGTAGAAGCTGCGCATAAATTCCAAAGTGGATCGGTCGTTTACTTCCCACAGGCTTGCCATCACGGATGAGCTTCCGGCGTACAAAAAGGCACGAGTGAGGCCCACTATTTCGTCGCCCGCCGGATAATCGGAAAAATAACCGCTGCCCAGGGCGGTTTCGCAGGCGCTCAGGGTGACCAACTGAGAGTGAAGGTGCAGTCCCAGGATTTCGTAAACCTGAAGGCGGCCGTTGTCTTGTTTGTCCGGCTCCAACTCCACACTGGAAAACATTGGATTGATATGGTCGAAGGAACCGTGCGCCGCCAGGTGAATGATCTTGAAACCATCGGCCTGCTTTTCAAAGGCGCGCTTGGTGGCGCCTGGGCCGACCAGGACAAGGCTTTGATCGGGGTAGAGCCGGCCCACGCTGCGGGCTTCCTCCGGTGTAAAGCGCAATCGAGAGCTTCCGGGAGCCAGGGCAAACAAATTTCCTTTCGGGTCCTGAACGTCCTTCGCATGAACGAGGGCGCTCGCCGCCGGCAGATAATTCACCGTGTAGTCCTGAACCAGGAAATGCATTCCCATGGTTCCGGGCTGGGGCAGGGCGGCAAACGGGAGGTAGTGAAGAACTCCGCTCGGCACCAGCAAGATTTGGGTGATGCCCGCGAGCCACCCTTCATTCTTGATCGGCGCGATCAATAATCCATCCAGGCTTTCACCCGGCTTGATCCAATCCCGATTGTTTTCGTGCGCGATCAAGGCGCGGAAAAGTTCGACCTTGGATTGCAATTCCGCGGATCGTACGGGGACAGTTTGGGCGCGCAGCTCATTCCGGGTAAGCACGAAAATGGAGAGAGCGTTGTCAGCGACGGTGTATTCAATCAAAGCGGTATGGGCATCGAGCTGTGCCTGGATTTCCTCCGTACCCGGAACGGCGAGCGCGTGCGCGGCCGCATAATCGGGCCGGCTGCTGCGCAAGTCATCGAGAAGCGACTGATACTCGCGTTCGGCGGCGGAGAGCTCGGTGGAGAACCCCTTTACCTTGTCGCGTCCTCTCTCAGGTTGCGGATTGGATTCCTCTTCCTCGATAGCCTGTTGGAGTTTTCGGATTCGGGCCCGCAATTCGGCTTCGGCACGGCTCGACGCAGGCGCCTGATTGCGGTCAAGCAGATCGAGGAAGCTGCGGGCGCGCAGCTTTTCCGAGAATTGAAAGGCTTGCCCGGTCTTTCCCATTTTCAAAAGCAGGTGAACCACGGCCACATAAACCTGGTAGCGATCTTCGATGTAGCCAGCCCGGAAGCGCTCCTCGCGGAGCTGGTCCCGAACGCCTTCGATGATTCCCACGGCCTGCTGGTAGGCGGCGAGGGCGTCTTCGTCGTGCCCCGAGCTTTCGAGCGCCTGGCCCTTGCCGTAGGCGAGTTGCCACTCCAACTCTGTGTTGCCCGCCGTTCGAGCAATGTCCATTCCGGCGGAATACTGTTCGATCGCTTTCTGAGGCGCATGGGCCAGCCGCAACAATTCACCAAGAGAATATAGTGCCTGCGCTTCAGTCAATGACGCGCCGGTTTGGCGGGCGATTTCCAGCGCCTCATGGACCTTGAGCAGAGGTTCATCGGACTTTCCCTCATCGCGCAACGCGAATGAGAGCGCGATCAGGCTGGCAGCCATCGCGCCGCGGTCGTCGGCCTCTTTTGCGCGCCCGTAGGCTTGCTGATAGAGAGCCGCAGCCTGCTCGTAGCGCTTGCGCCGCCATTCGAGATCGCCAAGTGCCATCAAGCTGTCGGTGACGCCGCGCGGGTGGCCGATGGCGCGGGAGAGGTCGAGCGCGCGCCGGAAATCCTTTTCCGCGGAAGCTGCGTCCCCCAGTTGCTCATGCAAATTTCCGTCGTCCTCGAGCCCTTCAATCAGTTGCTGCTTCAGTCCCGCGCGCTCGTAGATTTCAATTGCGTTGCGATATTCTTCGCGCGCCAGATCGTATTTCCCCAGATTGACGTAGGCCGTTCCTTTTCCTTTGTGCCAATCGGCTTCGTCTTTTTGCGCTCCAGTTTCGCGGGCGAGGGTCAAGGCGCGGTCATAGGTTTTGAGTGCCTCATCCAGTTGCCCCAAACCAATTTGGCATTGGCCGATGTTCCCCAAGTCAAGGCCGGCCTTGCGCTTCACTTTTAGCCGTTCGTCAATTTCGAGCGCCTGCTGGTAATAGGGAATGGCTTCGCTAAACCGGCCCAGCAACGAATACCAACCGCCCAGGTTGCCGAGCGCGTCGCTTTCTCCCTCCTCATAATGAATGGCGCGCTGAATTTCGATAGCCTGCTTGTGATAATCAAGCGAGCGCGTGTATTCGCCCTGATCATCATAGACGAGCGCCAGATTGTTCAGGACGCTTCCTTCCAATTTCTGATCTTTGACTTCGTGCGCAATTTGCAGGCTTTGATTGAAGTGATCGATAGCTTTTGGATAGTCTGCCTGGTCCCAGAAAACCAGTCCCAGGTTGCTTAGAGTTTTGCCAATTTCCAGTCGCTCGCCCAGCTCCTGTTTGATGGCGAGGGCGCGATTAAGGAAATCAAGGGCGCGGTCGTAATCACCGAGATTCTCATAAGTGTTGCCGATGGCGTTCAGTGTTTGAGCCTCGCCGTGGCGGTCATGCTGAGCGCGGTAAAGCGCAAGAGCGCGGTCGAATTCGGGCAGAGCGGCGCGCGCATCGCCTTGTTTGGCGGCCTGGCGCGCGTGCGCAAGTATTTCATCCGCAGTTTGTGTTTGGGCGCAGAATGACGCCGGGCATCGCGTCAACACGCAGAGGAGCGCCAGAGAAATACCTGCAACACGAATTTTCACGATCTTCCCTTTAGAATTGCAATCAGGGATTCCCCACGGTAAACGCCACGGGGTCGGATTGAACCGATTTGCCTTCCATCAGAAAGGCTTGGACAGTGACAAAGTACTTGTGGCCCGGTTGAAGATTCGCGTCGCTGGTGATTCGAACCGAAGGCGCTATGGTTTTTTCCCGCCAAATCTCATCGCCATCTGGAGTAAGAGCAATCACCACGTAATCGAGCGCGCGGGCTTGAGGTGGCCAGCGGAGTTCGACCATGCCCGCGGTTGGCGCACCTCCTGGCGCCGGGGATATGACCGTGATAGTGAACTGTGATTTCTTGCCTCCGCGAACCGTGGGCGCCTGGTTGCTCGGAGTAGTGGGCACTATCTGCAGGGGCGCGGTGGCCGGCTGGACAATTGGAACTTGGCTCTGCGTGATGATCGAGACCTTCCGCGGCTGTCGAAGCGAGATGGCTGTGATCAGAATCAAGCAGACGACGGCGGTGGCGGCTACAAATTTCCCCCAAACCCAGACCGTGTTTCTTTCGGACTTCGCTGGCGTACGCTTGAGTTTTCTGGCTTGGGAAAGCAATGGCTCCGGAACCGATTCTGGTAGGTCGGCACTCCGCATACGGATCAAAAAGGCCAGTTGATCCAGGCAGTAATCACAATCGGCCAGATGAGCTTCCGCGCGTTGTTTTTCCCCTTCCGTGACCTGATGATCGGCGTACGCTGCAATCTGCGTTTCGTCCAGGCACCCCCAACGCCGCTGGCCCAACCTGGTCTGGCGGGATTTGAAAAATTGGATCAAACTCTTTTCGTCCATGGGTGCATTTCCCCTCGCCGAATCGTATCGATCGCAACTACCCTTATTACACGGACGCGGATCAGGTTTTTCCGCGCCGGTTTGTAAAGTCAGTGATTGCTTTGCGCAACTGCTCGATCACTTCCCGCAGGCGACGGTCGACTGTTTGGGCGTCTTTTAAACCCAAAACCGAAGCAATCTCCTGCAAAGTCAGGCCTTCTTCAAAGCGCAACTTAATCAGCAGGCGGTCGGGTTTGGAGAGCCCGCTGAGCGCCCCCTCCAGGGCATCACTCTGTTCTCTTACGACGAGCAGGGATTCGGCATTGGGCGCCGGGTCAATGAGCGCGGGAATGGATTTTCGGGCTGGGTCATTGGGATCGTCATCCAGCGACAAAAACGTGTGGCGGCGCGCGCTCGCCAGCCAGATTTGGCGATCGGTGAGCGCGCTTTGAACTCGCTCCACGCCTGCTTCGACTTCGGAAATGATGAGCCAGGGATATTTGGCGCGAAGGAAGTCCAGACTTTCGTCTTGCGTGAGCCCTCGCTCGAAAACGCAGCGGAAAATTTCCTGGTCCAGCGCGCCCAGCGCGGCAATGGATTGGAAAATGCGGTGACGCCCAAACTCCTGGCGGTGCCAGTCGAGGCAAAGATTTCGAACTACCACGCGCAACCAGGTGGGGAATTTTGCCGCGCCGCCCGGCTTGAAAGACCGTAAGCGCCGGAAACTCTTCTCGCTGAGCCGTTCGCACACATACAGAAAACAGTCCGCGACGGGATCGGGTTCTCGCTCGAAGTGCTTGACCGTTTGCAGGATGAGCGGGGAATAAGCTTCCAGAAAATCCGCCCACGCCCGCTCGAATTCGTTCGAGGCGAGTTGTTCGAGAATGCGGGATTCCTGAATGTTTTCCATTACTGCGCCAGGATTGCTTTACTCCTAAAGGTATTTCCAGGGAACTAACGCACAGACTACCGTTGCATTGCGAAAAGCGCAAGGTTGGAGAATCTCCTTGTCTTCCATCCGCGAAAATCGTTACTTTACTATTCGCCTGTCCAGCGCGCTGTTCGATTGCGAACAAACTTATGCCGGGTTTCGATCCATCAGTTCACACAGAGGAATCGAGCGTTCCCAATCCCAAGGGCCGGGGCTATGCCGTTGCCGCCGGCATCCTGGGCTGGACCCTGGACGCGTTTGATTTTTTTGTCGTGGTGTTCCTGGTTGACATCCTTGCCGAGCACTTCGCGGTGAGCAAGGGTCAAATCGTTTTGACCCTGGGCGCCACTCTCGCCATGCGGCCGGTGGGCGCATTGCTCTTCGGGGTCCTGGCGGACCGCTTCGGGCGCCGCAGGCCGCTGATGGCAGTAGTGCTCTACTTCTCGATTATCGAAATCTTAAGCGGCCTGGCGCTGAACTACCCCATGTTCTTTGTCTTGCGCGCCCTTTATGGCATCGGCATGGGAGGCTTCTGGGGTGTGGGCGCATCGCTCACGCTCGAAAGCGCTCCCACCCGTTGGCGCGGCATGCTATCGGGATTGCTGCAAGGAGGATACCCGCTCGGTTATCTGCTGGCCGCCGTGGCCGCCCGCGCCGTGCTTCCCGTATGGGGTTGGCGGTCCATGTTTTGGGCGGGAGTGATTCCCGCCATGGTCACATTGTATGTAGCCTACAAGGCTCCCGAGTCCGAAGCCTGGAAGCAGCACCTGGTGCCCAGCATTCACGGAATCGCGAAAGTGGTTTGGTCGAACCGCAATAGTTTCGTCTATCTGGTGCTCACCATCACCCTGATGATTGGCCTCTCGCACGGAACCCAGGATCTCTATCCGGACTTCCTGAAAACGGCGCAGCACGTGCCGGCCAACGTCGTGGCGTACCTGGCCATGATTTATAACGTGGGCGCCATCCTTGGCACGATTTCCGTGGGCCATTTTTCAGAACGCCTCGGCCGGCGCTGGAGCATGATCGCTTCGCTCCTGCTCTGCCTGCTGGTGATTCCCGCCTGGGCGTTCGGAAATTCGCTTGCCACCTTGACCGTGGGAGCGTTCCTGATGCAAGTGGGCGTACAGGGGGCGTGGGGAGTGATACCCGCGCATCTCAACGAGCTTTCTCCCGACGCGGTGCGCAGCCTGTTTCCCGGATTTGTGTACCAACTCGGAGTGCTGTTCGGCTCGCCGACGAACTCCATCGAATACGCCTTGCGCGACCGCATCGGCTACCGGTGGGCGCTGGCGAGTTTTGAGGGGCTCATCATTCTTGCACTGGTGGTTGTCTTCGCTCTGGGCCCGGAAAGAAAGGGCAAGAGTTTTCATCGCCAACCGGCAGCGGAAGGCCCGATCTGAGAGCCACCTGGTTTTTTTCTTGCTCGTGAACGATTAACTTAGAACGTGCCGCCACTTCACAGCGCATGGGTTGACTTTGCCGGTCTCAGCCTTGCGATCCATCTTCACCTTGCCGGCCGCCTGGCAGCGGGATCGTTCCCCCTTTCACTCAAAGTTGCCCGGCCACCCACGTGGCGAGGCCCGTCAGTTGTTTCTCTGTTTTGGTCTTGTCATTTCCGACAGGACTGAGGTCAAGGTAATAGCGCACCTTGTCTTTTTGCACGTGAATGGCATGGCGCCCATCAAGATAGCCAGAGTCCCAGGGGCCCGTCACGGCGGTGTTGGGTCCATAGTATGGACTTAATTTATTGAAGGTCTCTTTGGCAGCGGTGGCTGAGGACTCCACGTAGATCCTGAAGAGGAGCGTGCGCGACGATCCCTTTTCCGTTTTATACGTGCAATCTGTTCCCGTTGGACTGTTGCGGAATGCAGCGGGAGCCACGGACTTCATCGGTGAGCCGTAAGTTTGTTCCAGAACTTTGGCTAATTGCGCGGCAGGTAACATGGAACAAGCGTCGGAGGGAGGATCTTTCGCTTGCAAGGAATGATTTTCGAAAAGTAATGTGGGAATCAAAAACGTTACGATCAGGAAAGCACGTTGGGGGGAAATTTTCAGGCAATTCATGGTGGGCTCCTTATGAGAATTTTCCGTTATAAGCGGTACTGCCGGCGTTCACAATGAGCAGGCCCTAAAGATACCTCCGGCGAGTGCCCAACGCAACCGGGAATGGAATTTTGCCGTGTCCTGCTTTCTCTGGGACGGCGGGCGTCTCGACCGCAATCAAAAAATCAGGAAAGAGCGGTCGAGACGCCCGCGCTCCCGGAGATGCAAACCCTGACCCTGCCTGGAATTTGTAACGCCAGGTAAACTTTTCCTCCGACAGTGTGAGAATATGGGTAGTGATGTCATTTGCAATTGGATTCATTTCGAGGCCCGCCGCGGCGGGTCATTCCCGTGAAGGCGCGAATCCAGTCAATCGTCCGCGCATTTCTAATTATTCAGGGGATTGGATTCCCGCCTTCGCGGGTAATGACGGCGCGCGGGATCACCCGGTTCGCGCGACTGACACCACTGCCAGAAGTTGAACGGCGAATGTTATGACACAAGTTAAACCCAAAACGTTTTCCATTGCCGTGATTCCCGGAGACGGTATTGGCCGCGAAGTCGTGCCCGCGGCGATCTCAGTGCTTCAGCGATTGGGCGAAAAGTTCGGCATCGGTTTTGATTTTCTCCAACTTGATTGGGGATCCGACTATTACTTTCAGCACGGCAGCATGATGCCCGCGGACGGGCTCGACGGGCTGCGCAGCTCGGACGCCATTTTACTGGGGGCTATCGGTCATCCGAAGATTCAGGACAATATTACCCTGAATGGTTTGCTCCTTCCGATTCGGAGGGTGTTCGACCAGTTTGTAAACGTCCGTCCCGCGATTCTTTTTCCGGGAGTCGAGTCTCCGCTGGCCCACGTCAAGCCCGGTGGGATTGACATGGTGGTGGTACGCGAGAATACCGAGGGCGAATACGCCCAGGTGGGCGGCTTTGTGCATCACTTCGATCCAAAAGAAGTGGCCGTGCAGACTTCCGTCTTTACCCGCCCGGGAGTGGAGCGCGTGATCCGTTTCGCCTTTGAGCTGGCTGTTAAACGCAATGGGAAAAAGCGCGTGGCGTCCATTACCAAGTCGAATGCGCAGGCGTTCGGGATGGTGTTGTGGGACCGTGTATTTGAAGAGGTGAAATCGCAGTTTCCGCAAATCGAAACCGAGTCACTGCTGGTGGATGCGGCTACCATTCACATGCTCAAGCGGCCGGAAAGTTTTGATGTGGTGGTAGCCTCCAACCTGTTCGGCGACATCCTCAGCGATCTTTCCGCCGCCATCACCGGCAGCATTGGCCTCGCGCCGAGCGCCAATCTTGACCCGCTGCGGCGCGCGCCCTCCATGTTCGAGCCTGTACATGGTTCGGCGCCCGACATCGCGGGGCAGGGGAAGGCAAATCCATTGGCCACATTTTTCTCCGCCGCCATGATGCTTGAACATTTGGGAGCAGGCGACGCCGCTCAGGCGCTAGATGGGGCGGTGCGGAATTTACTTCGCGAAAAGAAAGTGCGCACGCCGGACCTGGGTGGCATCAGCAGCACGCAAGATATTACTGACGCGATTGTCGCAGCGATCGTGCATGGTTAGCGCCCCTCAGTTCACCCTTGCCGACCCAGCGATTAAATTTCCAGCCGACATTTCCGGACATTTCTTGCAGAACACTTTGAGGCCCTGCCGGACGGTTCCATGTTGGGCGCATAAAGTCCGCCCACAGCGATGGCAGCGGAAATGAGCGCGAGCGTTGCAATCGCCGCAGCGGTTGCGCCAGGGCAGAACCGCGTAGCCGATGATCAGCCGGTCGAGGTCAGGAGATATTATTTCAAGCGGGGTTCGGTGGTGGCGAAGGTAAATCCAAATCGTCATGCTCAAAATAAATAGAATCGCCGCGGTTTGGAAGAGCCCTTGCACCACCCACGGTTGAAAATGGACGGAAAGGTTTACCATGGCCGCATTAAACGGCTCCCAGGGAAACATGTTCCATGAAACGGTGAAATAGTCCTCCACCATGTGCATGCCGAAGGCGAATACCACCAAGAACCAGACTACCGGCCGCTTCCAAAAAAAGATTCCGGCCAGGGGGATCACCGCCAGGGTGGCTCCGGCATTGTGAAAGAGGGTGTGGTGATAGCGATAGTAGGCGTCGCCGCCGCCCAAAAGCGAAAGCCCGTCGAGATCCGGCCCCGCTCCAGCGATCGCAATGGCGGCGCGCTCCCTGCGGCTGGTTTGCAGCCAGTGCGCAAACCACCATCCATATTGCAAATGGGCGACAGGACTCAACACTTCCTCCTTATCGTTGACGCTCCGCCGATGATAACCGATAATCACCATCGCCGGTAAACTTCAGCCATCGCTTGGATTTTATAGTTTCGTGTCCGCTTTGATTTGATGGACCCCCTCACCCGGTCCCGCCCTGCGGGACCACCCTCTCCCCCAAGGAGGCGAGGGTTACGAATGATCGAACATCTTCTCTCCTCCGTCGCCGCACCGACAGAGGGGCAGGGGTGAGGGGGTGCAGGCTATATGACCATAATTGCCGAGTTGAAGGGTCGGCGGGGTAGGCTCGAATTTTTTATTAACTGAAATCAACGACGCAGATGAAAAACTCAAATGAGGGAAGTTGATGGGGCCTCGCCGGTTCATTCCTCCCACCTGGGCATTGGCCTGGGGCTCCGCTTTGGTGTTCTGCCTGCTCACGCTATTAGTTCCCGCGCCGCAATACCGGTTGGAATACGCGCGCATCAAAAACCGGCAGGGGATGCCTCTATGGGTGATCGTATATCTTCCCCAGCCGGCAAAATTTCCCCGCGCTCCCGCTGCTGTTGTTTGCCAGCCTTTGAATGATTCCCCCGAATACAGCCGCATGTTGGACCTGGAACTTGTTCAAGACGGTTTTGTGGTGCTCGCCTTTGACTGGCGGGGACGCTCCCCGGAAGAGAATCGCCAGTTGCTTCGCGTGCGCACGCAAGAGACCGTTCGCTCCGATGTGGCGGCGGCGGTAGCCTACATGCGCGCGCGGCCTGAAGTGGATCCGGAGAGAGTTGTCATCGCCGGGCACTCCGTGGGCGGGACGATGGCCATTGAAGAGGGGATGGCGGACCCCACCATCAAGGCCGTGGTTTCCGTCGGCATGGAGGCGGACACCACGCCGCACGAGCCGCGCAACCTGCTTTGGGCCCTCGGGCTCTATGACGAATTTCGCGGCCTGTCGCGAATGCGCGAAGTGATGAAGGAGAGCGCGGGCAAGGACGTGCCTGAAGAAATAACCGCAGGCGATTTCGGGGATGGAACGGCGCGGCGCCTGAGCGTCTCCCCCTCCTCCGATCACTTTACCGAATTACATGACCGGGAAATCCACCGCATGGTGATTGACTGGTTCCGGCAGGTAGTCGGCCTGCCTGCCCAATCGCGGCACATGTGGATGGAGACGCGCGGCCTGCTGATCGTTCTCGCCTGGATGGCGGCGCTGACCGGCGCAATCCTGACTTTGCGGCGCATCGCTCTCGACCATCCCCAACGCATTTGGATATTGCGCGGCGCCATGGCCGCCGCAATTTTGGGAGTGGTCCTGCTAACCCGCGTGCGCGGCCTCGGATTCATTCAGGCCACCGACGCGATATTTGTTCTCGCCCTGCTCGCACTCTTTTCGGGATTGCTGTGTTCGCTCGACGCGGAAACCTACCGGCGCGCCTGGCGTAAGGGATGGAGAATTGGATTAGTGCTCTGGGCCAGCCTGCTGGCTACGTTCCTGGTGAACAATCTTCCTTTCTATTTTCACACTCCGCGCTATCTTTTCTGGTTTCCGGAATTCGCTCCCCGGCACTTGCTCGATCTCGTGGATGGTTATGTGTTCGCCTACTCGCGGCCCATACTGTTCTCTGTTTACGCTCCCGATCAACTTTCTGTGCGCTTCTGGGTTTACGCGATGATGGCCGTCATGCTGGCTTACCCGGAGACACTTGCTGCCCTCATCGCGCGGCTCAGGCAGGAGCGCGCCAAGCCGTCGGCGGCCGGAAAGCCGATCTCACCGGTCAGCCTTGCGCTCCTGATTGTGGTTCTGATTTTCCTGGGCGCCGTCGTCTGGCTGCGAATTGGTCAGGGCTTCCTGACCCGCGAAAGCGCACTCGCCGCGCTTAATTACATGCTTCGCTTTACCGTTCTTCCGTTTTTTGTTTTTGCGTTGTTGTGGAAATATACCGGGAAGAAGGCCGTCGACAGAAGACTGTAGGTTGCCGGGAATGGGATATCAATAATCCAAGCTTGACACTCAGGGTATTTCACTTTTACGATGGGAAACATATGGAAGTCGAGTTGCCCCCTGACCTCGAAGCCAAACTTAGCCGCCTCGCCGCCGAACAAGGTCGCGACGAGAAAACACTTGTGCTTGAAGCGGTAGAACGCTTCGTGAACTACGACCAGTTGTTTATACGCGAGGTGGAGAAAGGTTTAGCCGCTGCCGACCGGGGCGAGTTCATCGAACACTAGGAAATCGGCAAGCTCATTGATCGCCGGTATCCCGGCTGATGCGAATTCGGTGGACAGAGCCCGCTGCCCGCGACCTCACACACATTTGTGATTACATCGAGGCGCAGGACAGCGCGGCAACGGCCCGTGGCGCTCGCAATCTACCAAGGCGTAAGCTCCCTCGCGCACTTTCCGCACCGAGGCCGCTCGGGCCGCAAGCCGAACACCCGCGAGCTTGTATTTGCGGGCCTGCCCTTTTTGGCCATCTACCGTATCCGCCAGAATTTGATTGAAATCAACCGCATTCTGCACGGGGCCTAGAATTGGCCCTAGGATCAAGCGTTCTGTTTCTTAGTGCCTACTGCCTTTTGCCTACCGCCTACTGCTTTCTGCCTTCAGCTTTGTAATCTCCGCATACATTTCCGGCCGGCGCGCGGCCATGCGGTCGAACTCCCACTCACCGGGGACGCGCACTACGCGATTTTCATTGGCGGCGGCTAGATCGACGTCGCCGTAGAGTATGGTCTCCTCGGTTTCGCCAGCTTCGCCCAGCACCTGGCCGCCAAAATTCACAATCTGCGAGTGACCGGAGAAGCGGAATCCGCGTTCTTCGCCCACGCGATCGGCCGCCACCACCACCATGTGATTCTCGGTGGCCCGAACTTTTGGTGTGTGCTGCCAGGAGTCGGAGCCAATCGGCCAGTTGGTGGGAATGGCCAGCAATTGCGCGCCCTTTAGTTTCAAGACTCGTCCTGACTCCGGAAAACTACAGTCGTAACAAATGTTGATTCCGATTTTCGCCGTCTTGTCGCCATCGGGAATTTCAAAAACGGGGAAAGGCTTGTCGCCCGGCAGGTCGAAGCGGTCAATGCCGAGGCAGAGCAGATGGACTTTGCGGTGAGTGCCCAAGATCCCGCGCGGACTGATCGCGGCGGCGGAGTTGTAGATCACGTCACCCTCGCGTTCGAGCATCCCCACCACCACGGAAATATTCAATTTCCGCGCTACGGCCGCAATGCGCTCCGTACTTGGCCCGGGCACCGTCTCCGTCACCGGCCATGCTTCCGCCTTGCCGGTGTAGCAGTAGCCGGAGAGAGCGCACTCGGGGAACACCGCCAGTCCAGCGCCGGCCCGAGCAGCCGTTTCCAAGTGGCCCAAAATCGTTTCCAGATTCTTTTGCGTCTCGAAAATCGTAATGTCCATCTGGACGGCGGAAACTTTCATGCAGAAAACTCCTCCTTGAACCTTGGATGCCCCATCGCACATTCATTCTATCAACTCTTGCTTTATTAATCTTGCCTTTAGCCAAATCAGTCTGTATAAGCGATGGGTTCCCAATCCAGTGGTGCAATTTAAGGAGCATATGACGAAGACGCGTGGATTATTTGACTTGACCGGGCAAGTGGCCGTTGTGACCGGCGGCAACGGTGGAATTGGCCGTGGCATTGCCCTCGGACTGGCCGAAGCCGGGGCCGCCGTCGCGGTGTTTGGACGCAACGAAGAAAAAAACAAAACAGTACTATCCGAATTGAAGGCCATCGGCGTTCCTTCCCTTGCTATGAGGGTCGATCTGACCGATCGCGCCGCCTTGGGGCCCGCCATGAAAAGGGTGGAGAGCGAACTTGGCGCCATCGGCATCCTGGTGAATAATGCCGGAATCGTGTCGCTGAGCGGCGGCATCATGAATGAAAAATCTGAAGATTGGGACCGAGTCATTGAGACCCAACTGAGTGCGATGTTCCTTCTGTCCAAGCTTGCCGCCCAATCGATGATTGGCCACAAGCGCGGGAAGATTATCAACATTGGGAGCATGTACTCGTTCTTTGGCTCCGGGCTCATTCCCTCTTACAGCGCGGCCAAAGGCGCGATCGTTCAACTGACCAAGTCCATGGCTATCGAACTTGCCCTCCACAACATTCAAGTAAATGCCATCGCGCCCGGATGGATTGAAACGGACATGACGGCGCCGGTACGCACGATGCCCATGAACGACGAGATTCTTGCGCGCACCCCCGCAGGCCGATGGGGCCAGCCGGAGGAAATTGCCGGAACGGCAGTGTACCTGGCCTCACGCGCTTCGGATTTCGTGACCGGCGAGACGATTCGCGTCGATGGCGGTTACGCGATACGTTGATGCCCGAGCGTTCCAATTTATTTCCGCAAACTTGAATTCACTGTGACACAATCCAGGGCTGTGTCCACCAAAAAACCACTTTCGGCATGGAAAATCATCCGATGGTTTGTGCTGGCGGCGCTCTTGGTCGTCTTCCTGCTGATCCTGAAGAAGCCGCGCCCGGTGGCTGAGCCCATGCCACCGGCAGTTGCCAAGGAGAAATCCGAGGAATTTCAGTCCAAAATGCAAGTCTTGGCGGAGTCACATTCTCGCGGCCAATCGGCTGAAGCCCGATTTAACGCGGATGAAGTCAACGCCGCTTTCCAGCAAAGTGCTGCGGAACAATCCGCTCCCCCGGCCTTGAGCGCCCCGCCGGCGCCCAGCGACACCGACGCAATTCCCGAAACCAGGACCGTGCAGATCGCTTTTGTGGATGACCATGCAACCGGCCAGTTCGTCGCGGATTTCCACGGGAAAGATGTGTACTTGACCGTTTCCGGCAAGATTGGCGTAGCCGACGGCTATGCGACGTTTGAATTTACCGAAGCCAGAATTGGGGATATGCCGGTCCCGGTGTCGCTCCTGAACCCAAAGCTGCAAGCGAAATTACAGGCGCCCGAAAATCACGAGAAACTCAAGTTGCCCGATTACGTTGCCGGCCTGCGGATTGAAAATGGGCAACTCGTGATTGTGGAGAAGTGATCCACTCCGATTCCAAGCCCGGGGGAGTCGCTTTCTACAGTTTATTCCGAAGAAATTCAACCAGCAGAAAGCCGATGAGTGCGGCCATTAGGCCGATCATAAAATTGGACGCCGTAAAAATATCCCCGAGAGCCCAAAGCAAACCTTTGCTCTGTCCCAACCCGGAGTGCTCAAACTCACCCATCAGTAGATTGGAGTAAAAAAGGAAAATAATGAATCCTGCCTCGACTACCGCCCGCCAAATCTTTTTCATATTCTTGGTACCACCATTTGGAAGTGTTTCAATTTGAATACTGGGCTTAATTTGGATTTCTGCCGCTCAGATAATAGCATCTGATCTTTGCGTCTCCACACTGTCAGCCGCAAAATTAAGGTCGAGGACTCGAGTCCGGTTCCTATTTTCCCTTGCCTATACTCAGTTCGACTGTGCACCTTTTTTGAAGAAATCTCTCTTGACAAAAGGCGAACAAAAAGCGAAAGTAGTTTTTGCCGCTCCAAAGTTGGCAGGGAAGAGGGAGGGACCCAATGGCAACCGCGCTCATCTCAATTTCACCGGCTGGGTTGGGGCCGCCCTCGGCGAGGCCCAGCGCCGGTCTGGTGGGCATTGCCCGCATGGCGGCGGAAAGCCCGCAGGTACGTGCCCGGGCAGACACGGAGTACTTTGCCATGCAGTCGCGCTCCACGCTCAATCGCGAATCGAGCGGCCGCATGCCTTTTGCCTGGACGCTCAACCCTTACCGGGGCTGCGAGTTTGGCTGCAAGTACTGTTACGCGCGCTACTCGCATGAGTTTATGGAAATGTGGGACGGGCTTGATTTCGAGCGCAAGATCTTTGCCAAGATTAATGCCCCCGAACTTTTGCGCGAGGAATTGCGCCGCGCCCGCGATAAAGGCCTGCCCATCGCGCTCGGCACGGCCACCGACCCTTACCAGCCGGCGGAAAAGCAATTTGGCATTACCCGCAAGCTACTCGAGGTTTTTGCCCAGTTCGAAGGGCTCGAATTTTCCATCACCACCAAGGGCACACTGATTTTGCGCGACCTGGATTTGCTTCGGACTATCGCCGCACGCCACAAGTTCAGCGTTCATATCACGGTGACCACCATGGACGAGCGTTTGGCGCGCCTGCTTGAGCCCAAAGCCCCGCCGCCTGTAAAGCGCCTGGAGGCGATATCGGAACTCGCGCGTGCGGGCATGCACGTGGGCGTCAACGCCATGCCGATTCTTCCCGGTCTCACTGATTCCGAGCGCTCGCTCGACCAGTTGGCAAGCAGCGCTGCGCAGGCGGGCGCGCGATATATGCCTGCCAGCATTTTGTTTCTGATGCCCAGCGCCATGAAGCAGTTCATGCCCTTCCTCGAGCGCGAGTTTCCCCAATTGGTGAAGCGATATCGAAAACTTTACGCGCGCTCGGCGTATTTGGACGGAGAGTATAAGGAGCAAATCAAGAAACTCATGGCGGAATTGCGCGTCCGCTACGGCTTGTTGGGCGGGCGCGCAGGGGATCAGGACAAACTTCATCGACTGTCCGCCCGGAGGCAAATGGCTTTGTCATTTCTGGCATCAGGCGACGTTGTGGACCACAAAACGGCGCCGTGAGGACATGCACTCATCGCTAGCGCAGGAAACCGCTCTGCCCGGTGGCGGCGGAGGAGACTTCGTCATTGAGTGGATCATCGAGCGCCAGGATTTGGCGCAGTTCGGGAGTGAGGCGTCGCTGAACTTCGGGAGAAAGAAGTTTTTTCTGATACTGCTGCTGCGGCTTGTCGCGGCGGGTGTAAAAAGCGTGCAGAGCGCGGCGCGGCTCCGCGGTACGGTTGGCTGTCCCGCCGTGCCACATGTGCGCGTTCATCACCACTACCGTTCCCGCCGTTCCGGTGATTAATATTTCTTGCGGGTGAGTTGCCAGCGGGTCTTTCACCGCCTGCTGCGGCGACTGCCCCCAGCGGTGTGAGCCGGGTACGAGGCGCAGCGCTCCGTTCGATGTAGTGAAGTCGTCGAGCATCCAAACTGTGTTCGCCACCCAATAACCTTTTTCGTCCGCTATCGCGCCCAGGTCACAGTGGAGGGGCTGCGCCCAGTCAGAATGCGGGTTGGCTGAGCGCGCGTTCAAACTGCCCAGCTTGAATTCGGGCCCCAGAATGTGGCGGACTCGCTCCAGGATTTCCGGCATCACGATCATGAGCCCAAAGATCTCGCCTTTGTTTACCAGGTTGGCCAGCCGCCGGGTCTGCGGCTCCTGCTTGAACTCGGCGCCGGCATGGCCGCCTTCGAGTTCAAATAATTCATCCAACCGGCGGCGCAGGGCCTGGAGGAGCTCTGCACTCATAAATCCGGGGAGCGCCACGTAGCCTTCGCGGTCCAACGCCTGTTTTTCGATTTCAGTCACAGCTGAATCTTACAACCTTATTTTGTAGAAGCAAACGAGTGGGGGATCGGCCATGCCAGAGGATCACGCCGCCGTTACTTGAATGCTTCCTTGTTCACCACATAGGGCATCTTCGCGGGGTTACCGCCGTAGTTGGCTTCCAGCACGTCTATCAGCGCCTGGACGCAGCGTCCGGCCATGCCTTTGTTGGGGTCGGTGGAGAGCCGGGTAATGCGCCCGGCGCTGGCAAAATGATTGAACAGGCGGATTCGATCTTCGAGGTCGGGGGCGCGCAAGGGCGAGTTTGCCGGAAGCGGCTCGCGTTCAAAAACGTCGAGCGCCGCGCCCGCAATCATTCCGGCTCGGACGGCGTCGGCCAGGGCGTCTTCATTCACCACCGGACCGCGAGAAGTATTGATGAGGTAGGCGGTGGGTTTCATCAAGCGAAAAGAGCGCTCGTTGAATAGATGGAAAGTGGGCGTTCCGGAATCGCCTTCGCGCAGCAGGGGCACGTGAACGCTCACAAAATCGGCCCCCGCCAATGCAACTTCAAAGGTAACGTAGCGGGCAGTGCGCTTTTCGGGGCTAAAGCCGTGCATGAATCGCAGATCGAGTTCGTCCTGAATCTTGGCGACAAAATCATCGGCCTGGTAGGCGGGATCGTAACAGAGAAAATTGACATCAAAGGCCAGCGCCTTTTTCATGAATGCCTGGCCGATGCGACCCGTGCCGATCACGGCCACGGTTTTGCCGGTCACTTCGTCGCCGAGAATGGGAAGGAAAGGATGCCACGCGCCCCAGCGATTTTCCCGCACCAGGCGCTCGCTGGGGTAGAGTTTGCGTGCCACGCAGCCGAGAATCAGGAGGGCAAACTCCGCTGTGGCTTCGGTCAGAACGTCGGCGGTGTGAGTAAATGGGATCTTGTACCGGTTGGCGTCGGCGCGATTGATATTGTCAAAACCGACGGCGTCTTGCGCCACCACCTTCAGTTTCCCGCGCCCGGCTTCAAAGACCTCGGCGTCGATTTGGTCGCGCAGAGTGGTGATGAGTCCGTCCACTCCACCCCGGACTTTTTCCAGGATCAAACTTTTGGGCGGGGGTTCGAGTTGATCGTAAACTTCGACCTCATACCCGCGCCGTCGCAAAAGTTCAATCGCCTCGGGACCGATGTTGCAGGTTGCAAATACGCGAAATGTTCGGATGGCGTTGCTCATAGTGTAGGGGGTTCCGTCAGCTGACGAACCGCGCCCTCTTGATTTGATTCAAAAGAAAGAGGGCGGGGCAAGCCCCGCCCCTACAAATCGTCCGGCGGTCAACCGTTAAGTGAAACTAAATATTCTTTTTCGCCCAGGCGGAAATCCGATCCAGCGCCTTTTGGATATTCTCAATGGAGTTGGCATAAGAGAACCGCAGGTAGCCATCGCCCCATTCGCCAAACGCCGTGCCAGATAGGCACGCCACGCCCGCTTGCGTCAATAGCGCTTCCGCCAAATCGCGCGAATTCCGGCCTGTGCCCGTAATGTTGGGATAGACGTAAAACGCGCCGTGCGGGAGGCGGCATCGGAAGCCGGGAATGGCGTTGAGGCCGTCCACCATCACGCGCCGCCGGCGCCTGAATTCCGCCAGCATTTCATCCACACCATTCTGCGGCCCGCGCAGAGCCTCCACGCCGGCTATCTGAGTGAAACTCGCCGTGCAGGAATTCGAGTTGGTCATCAGCAGAGTAATCTGCTGGGCCAGATCCGGACGCATCACGCCGTAGCCGAGCCGCCATCCCGTCATGGCATAGGCTTTTGAAAATCCGTCCAGGATGATGGTGCGTTCCTTCATGCCCGGGAACTGCGCCAGGCTCGAATGGTTTCCCTCATAAATCAGGCGGCTGTAAATTTCATCGGAGAGAACAAATATCTCATTGGCGCGCTGGAGGGTGAGCGCCTCGGCAAGGTTGGCCAGTTGCTCGCGGCTCATCACCCCGCCGGTGGGATTGTGGGGCGAATTGAGAATGATCAGGCGCGTGCGTCCGGTAATTTTGGCGACGATGGTGGAAACGTCGGTATCAAAATCATGCTTTTCAGGAAGCGCGTAGGGTACCGCGTGCCCTCCCACAAAGTGGACCATAGATTCGTAAATGGGGAAACCCGGATTGGGATAAATGACCTCGTCATCCTTCTCAATCAGCGCCAGGATAAGAAAAAACATGATGGGCTTGGCGCCCGGAGTGATTACCACTTCGGCGGGATCGACTGCGATTCCGCGGCGACGTCCAACATCCTCCGCCACTGCTTCTCGAAGCTGGGGCAGGCCGGCGGGCGGGCCGTAATGCGTCCAGCCTTTTTGCAGGGCGTCTGAACCTGCATCCACAATATGTTTCGCCGTGGGGAAGTCCGGTTCGCCTATTTCCAGGTGGATGATTTCCTGCCCGCGCGCTTCGAGTTCACGGGCGCGAACCAATACCTCGAACGCACTTTCAGTTCCCAGGCGGGACATGCGTTCGGCCAGCCGTGACTTTTGGATTAGGGTGGGCATTGTGAGAACTCAGCATATTTCCAAAGGGCGTGAAAGTCCATAGGAGCAGATAATATTGGAATTGCCATGGGTCAATTACTTTTCGATGAGCCGGTTGTATTTCTTCATCACCTGTTGAAGGCGATCGTGCGGGATGGCGTCCACCTTGTGATCGTCCACGCCGGTCATAGTCTCGGCGGCGACCAGGGCGTTGACAATGGCCTCCTCGGTAGCCTCAACTGTGGCTTCAAAAAGCGGTCCAATTTGATCGTTGGGCACCATCGTGAGTTCCCGCAGGCCGGCGGGCTTGCTGGCGCCGGGATTGGCCGTGGAGAACGCAATGAAAATGTCGCCCGAGCCGTTGCCGGAAACGCTTCCCGTCCGGGCCACGCCGAGCGCGGCGCGCCGCGCCAGCCGCTTCAACTGGTGCGGCAGGAGAGGAGCATCCGTGGCCACGACAATGATGATGGAGCCCGTGTCGGCATGCGCAGGTCCCAACGCGTTCGCCCAGACTTTATTCTCGGGGATTTCTTTTCCCACTGGCGCGCCGGCGATGGTCAGCAAATCCCGCGATCCGCAATTGCACTGCACCAGCACTCCAACCGTGTAGCCTCCGACCTTCATGTCCAGCTTCCTTGAAGCGGTGCCTATGCCGCCTTTGAATTCGTAACAAATCATTCCCGTGCCGCCGCCCACGTTACCTTCCGGCACGCGGCCGGGGGCAGCGCTTTCGAGCGCCTTAAATACGTCATCCTTTTTCACGTGGAATCCGTTGGTGTCGTTCAAGTAGCCGTCATAAGTCTCGGCAACCACAGGCAGCGACCACCAATACTCGGAATCGGCGGGCTGGCCGTGCTCCACTCGCCAGGCGATGACGCTGTCGCGCACCACGCCCACGCTGTGCGTGTTGGTGATCATCACCGGGCCTTCGAGGAAGCCGGACTCCTCCACCCAGGTTGTTCCCGTCATTTCACCGTTGCCGTTAAGAGTGAACCATCCGGCAAAAACCTGGTCGTCCGATCCCTTGCCGCGGGGAAGAATCGCGGTCACGCCGGTCCTCACCGGGCCTTGACCCACCACAAGTTTGCCGTTCCCTGAAATCAAGGTCGCGTGGCCCACTTCAACTCCCTTGACGTCCGTGATGGCGTCGAGCGGGCCGGGATTTCCTTCGAACGGAATGCCCAAGTCGCGGGCGCGCGGCTTGGTTTGCGCGAGGGCGATTGGTGAAATCATGAGGCTTGCGATCGCGAAAGAAACCTTAAGCCGGTTTACAATGCTTTTCATGTGTGATCCTTGGGTTGCGGTCAGCGTGACTCTTCCACTTGAAAGTGAAGGGAAGTGAGTCCGCCAGGGAAAGTGGTGGGAACACTGCTTCCGCCAATAAGTCTGGTACACAAATCTCCGCTCTGATTGACTTTGGGCCCAAGCCAAAGACAGACCCAATCTGCCGGAAAGACACTGTTCGGGGCATCCGTTACGCTATCGGGTCGGTTTCCCGATCGTTCGACGACGGCGGTTTGCTTGCGTGGGCTCCTTGTGAGGTCGGGCTTCCAATGGAACATTTTTCTTGGCGAGCTGCAAGAGCATTCGCAAGACCTGGTTCACTGACTCCGAGTTGGTGAATACCTTGGCCAAATCAGGGTCAAGGAGCACAACATTTGTGCTAGCGCGGTAAGCCTTGTAATGTTTCCCCCGAACGCCTTGGGAGAAGTCGTATTCGGGCAGCATGTCGTCGTTATCGTCCTGGGGAACCTGCTGATTCATATTGTCTCCGTTCTTTGGGCGACGCCTCGCGCGCGCTGATAATTCGGATTCGGCCTTCGCGTTCTGTGTACGCCACCACGAGTAGGCGGCCGTTGGCTGAGAGACCGACGCTTAGAAACCGGCATTCATCTTGCGAGTGGTGTAAATCCGCAATCGTGGTCTCGAGTGGGTCACCAAATACCGTCCTCGCCTCGACAAATGTCACACCGTGCTTTTCGTCGTTTGACTCCGCCTTGTTCTCGTCCCATTCAAATATATACCCCACTCGAACCCCTCGCAACAATTCAGCCAGATAGCGAAGACACCCAAATTCGGGTAAAACCGATTTGTCTGAATCTTCAAAATGGATCTTTTGCTACAGCGCGCCCGGCGAAACGAAATCGACGCCGCGATCATCGTTCATTTTCTTGGTGCTATCGAGATCGAGATCGGCGAGAGCGATTTTCTTTGTGGTTTGGCCGGCAAAGATCCAGAGGGTTTTGCCGAGGATGGCGTAATCCTGGACTTCAGACTGGTGTCCGTCACGGTATACCAACACGGTCTTCAGCGGTTTTTCGGCATCCGAATTTGAAGGTTCAGCTTCACGAGGAGGCAGGTCCCGGCGCGATGCTTCTTCTTCCCTCAGCGTTTCCACTTCGTCGGTAAGGGCCTGCACCTGGTTGGCGATCGAATTTTCTGCTTCGGTTGGTGCGGGAGGTGTTTCTTCCGTCTGCGAGTAATCCATGGGCGCAAGCCAGTAGATGGGGGCAATCGCCGTCGCGCCGAATCTTGGTCTCTGGCCATGCAGATACTGGCTGCAGAAAAATGATCCCGAATAAGACGAATTGGCAAGGCACGGCGTTCCGGCAAAATAACCGGGAGCGAGGCCGGGGTTGGGTCCCGTCACGAAATGAAGTCCGGCGATGGGCGCGCTACTTAACCTCGGCGACCCAGGTCTGAGAGGCCTGGAGGGCCCAGAGCGAAAAGTAGAACTTCCAGACCGCATTCTGACCGGGGTCAATTTGACCGGCGCCATTCCTGCCGGCCCTGGCGCAAATGATCGCGCGGCTTGCCGATATTGAGCGTGGAGGGACAGAGGCAAAATGAGAATTGCTAAGAGCACCGCGATGGCGAGCGGGCGCTTCATAAGAACAGTCTACCACCTTTACCCGGATTCAATATAAATTCGGGATAGCATTTCACTTTGCCTTTTATGCTAATGAAGGCGGTGAATGCTCGAATATGTGAGGTTAAACTCTTGTGGGAGGAAATGCCCCCTCATCCGTCCCGATTGGATCGGGGCACCTTCTCCCCTGGGGAGAAGGCTAGGGGCTATCCAAAATCCCAATCTCACCATCATGCCTTGATGCTAATGTCCCGCCGTGCGGGCGTACCGGCGAAAGAAACTTTCCTGCGCCCATTGCGGACGCTGGTCCTTGTTGGCCACCGCGGTCATCAGGCCACGAATCACGTCTTGATAACCGCCCGCTGGATTTACTTCCACGGCGGATTTTCCGGCAATAACTTTTCAAATTCCGCGATCAGCCCTGCTTCGTATTCCCCGGCGTAAGTGCGGTTGAAGAATTTCTCTAGAGCCTTACCATGCAGGCGTTCCCATGAGGCTTCCTCGTGGCCGGGGTTGACGGGGAAAAACAGAGCGTTGTTGGCGCGGGCGGCGGCGAGGTCGCCGGGGGCGTCGCCAATCATCAGAACGCAATCCTGAGCGTATTTGCCGCCGGCGGTGAGCCGCAAGTGTTCCTTCTTGCTGCCCATCTCCTGGCCGGCAATTACCGCGGCGTATTTCGCGATGTCGTGTTCCTCCCACTCGCGCTCCAGGGCTTCGCCGGGCGTGGCGGAAACGCAAACAATATCTGCCTGGGGGCCGATTTGTTCCGCGCACTCACGGAAGAAAGGAAAGGGCGGAACGCCCGCGACTGTTTCAGCGATGCAGCGGTTTACGGCCTTGCTCCACTCCAAAGTTTGCTTAAGAACTGGATCACCATTCTTCGCCACCTCGGCTTCAAGCGAAGGATTGCCAAGCGTCTGGCCGGAATTGATCCAGGCTTCGAGGGTGGGAACGTGGGGGATTTTCGCGCCGCGCCGCAATGGCTCCGGCCAATCGCGGAGCAAGCCCAATGTTTTGGTGAGGGCAGGGAAGCGATTTACGCCCCGCCATTTCGAATAGAGATTCACGAACTCCCAGGCGGAGCGCGCATATTTTGAAATTGATTGGAGCTTCCAATGGAAAATAAAGTTTGGGACAAAGCATTCCTTGTGCTTGATCTCCATGGAATCAAAAACGCAGCCGTCCGAATCAATGCCCACAAAGAATTTGTGCTGGGGCTTGAAAGCGAGCAGTTTTTGCTGGGCCGATGAATCCGTCAAGAATTATTCCTCCGCGGCGGTCCGGCTTCGGTCAGATGAGGGACCGCGTGGACCGCCTATGATTTTGCGCCCACATCTTAACGTAATACAAGCAGGGGAAAGAAGCTCACATCCCATTCCTTAATCTCAGCATCATTTAAGCTTCCATCGGCTGGGGCCAACTTAGACAGCGTTGTCTTTTGAAAATATCCGCCGGAACTGGTCCAGGGCAAGCGGCGCCACTTGAGCCGTTCCCAGATTTTCATCCACGTGTTTGGTTTGGCTCATGCCCACCAGCGCTGAGGTAATTCCCGGCGCAGAGCGCACAAACTGGATGGCCCGTTGCGCGTCCGAGCTGAGGCCCGGAAGAAAGTTTTGAATTTCCGCCGGGATGCCACTCGAAAGCTGGCTTTGCAGAAGGCTCGCACTGGCAAAGACGGCCAGCCCCCGGGTGCGCGCCACTTGGAGCGCCGGAACTTGATCGCCCTCCGATTGCTGCGTGCGCGCTACCAGCGCCTCCGGCATGGCCAGGTTGAAGGGGAGTTGGATGGCGCGAAAGTGATGATGCTTTCCGCCCGCCCTTTCCGCCACCCGCATTACTTCCTGAAGGGACATCGCCTCACGCGATTCGCGGCCGGCGCGATAACCGTTCCAAGTGGCCGTCCCGTAGGCTCGGATCTTTCCATGCCCAGCCGCTTTCTCAAGCGCAACGAATGATGCTTCCAGACGGCGATAAAACTCGTCGGGCGAGACCACGCTCAACTGGGTTTCGGGATTGTGAACGTAATAAAGATCTATGGTCTCGATACCCAGATTCCGGCAACTGGAATCAATTTGATTCTCCAGATATTTCGGCGACATCACGTGGCACCCGGCGGCCACTTCTTCCGGCCGGATCAGTCCGGTTCGAATCAGGTTTTCCTGGAAGAAAGCGGCTGGGTCGGCGGGCTCATCGGCGTCGAAGGTAAGGAAGCCGCCTTTGGTAGCAATAAAAATTTCATCGCGCTTCAACCTGCCATCGCCGATCATGCCCGCCAGCGCCTGTCCAATGGCGCGCTCGCTGCGCTGGTGCCGGTAATTGATGGCCGAGTCGATGACGTTGACGCCCAGTTCAACTGCGCGCTCCATGGCATGGCGGTAGAGCGCGTCGTAGGCGGCAGTAGGCTCGCCAAGATATGTGCCGAGGCCGATGGAGGAAAGGCGGAGACCAATGGCAGGTCGAAAATGTCCGGGCAGCTTCGTCGCAAAACGACCTTCGAATCGTGCCGTCCCTTCCGCAGTGGCGCAACCTGATATCAACATGAAGTGAATCCTTTGCGCGCTTTTGCGGCTTTGCGCCTTTGCGCGAGAGCATTTTTTTCGCAGCTCATCTTCTTGGCACCTCAACGAGGATGGTTTCTCTCTTACTTCGCTCTAAGCAGGAGCACCGGCACTTTGACCTTGTGCTGGACGTTGGGCGCGGTGGTCCCCAGCAACAGGTCGCCCAGAAATCGGTGTCCGTGAGTGCTCATCGCTACCAGGTCGCAACCCTTCTCCTGAATCCATTTGACGATTTCGTCGGTCGGTTCGCCGAATGCCAACTCGGCTTGAGCAGGAATTCCTTCTGCTTGAAACTCGGCCCGAAGCTTTTCCAGGTACGCTTTGTCCTGAGTCACTTCGGGACTGACGGCGTCGGCGCCGTACATGCGCGCCGCCCAGCCGTCTGCAACGTGCAAGAGCACAATGGTGCTGTGCATGATTTTGGCCAGCGCCTTGATGTGCTCCACGATCGCCCGGTCGGTGGGCGTCGCGTCGAGGGTCACCAGAATCTTGTTGTACATAGCGTGGTCTCCAGGAATTTTCGCCACCGGCCGCCGTTCAGCGGCCAACGATGACCACCCAAGCCTGCTTGAGCGCATCAGGTAAGCTGTAAATGTCCATGACTGTGATCAGCACAGCGCTGCCCCAGCCGGTTGTCATCAGGAACCAGCCGTTTCGCCACTTGCCCATTCGCTGGCGGGAACTTGTAAAATGGAGCAATGGAAACATGGCGAAGGGCAGTTGCAGCGCCAAAACCACCTGACTGAGAACCAGTAAGTCCGTCACGCTGCTGTTGCCGCGAATCCCGATGACCACGACCGCCGGAATAATCGCCAGCGTGCGGGTGATGAGCCGCCGCAGCCAGGGGCGGATTCGCCAATGCATAAACCCTTCCATCACCACTTGTCCTGCCAATGTTCCGGTGATGGTGCTGCTTTGTCCGCTGGCCAGGAGGGCGATGGCGAACAATGTGCCGGCGAGAGAGGTTCCCAGCAACGGAGCCAGGGTCAGGAAGGCGACGCGGATCCAATCGCTTTCGGGGCTGAACGTCACCACTTGCCCGCCGGGCACGGTCACACTTGCCTTTCCGTAAAACACCAGCGCGGCGAGCACCAGAATGGCGGCGTTCACAAAGAAAGCGATGGTCAGGGCCGCGGTCGCGTCAATGGTGTTAAATAAAATCCCGTTTCGGACCGAAGGTTCATCTTTCTGCATGATGCGGCTCTGCACCAGCGCCGAATGAAGGTAAAGGTTATGGGGCATGACGGTTGCGCCGATAATTCCGATGGCCAAAAACATCATGCCGTTCTGAGCGAATCCGGGATGGACGAGCGCGGCGGCCATTTCCGCGAAACTTGGGCGCGTCTGCGGAAGGATAAAAATTTCAATGAAGTAACACACGCCGATGGTGATCACCAGGAGCAGGACCACTGCTTCAATGGTCCGCACCCCGAACCGTTGCAAGCCGAGAAGCAGCAGCACGTCCAGTCCGGTGATGATGACCGCCCAAAGCAGCGGAATACCAAACAGAAGATTGAGAGCCACAGCGCTCCCCAATACTTCCGCCAGGTCGCAGGCGCCAATGGCGAGTTCGCAGAACAACCAGTTCGGCTTGCGAGTCCAGGCGGGATACCAATCGCGGCAACATTGCGCAAGGTCCTTGCCGGTGACCACTCCCAGGCGGGCGGCGATGACCTGCATGAAAATGGCCATCAAGCTGGCGAGCGCCACCACCCAAAGCAGCATGTACTTAAATTGGGCTCCGGCGGCGAGGTCTGTGCCCCAGTTGCCCGGATCCATGTAGCCCACACTGACGAGGATGGCGGGCCCTACAAATGCCCTCCATTGTTGCCAAAAACCTGCCTGATGGTGCGGCACCGCCACAGTGCCATGCATGCCTTCGAGCGAAAGCCCGGCTCGCGGGGATTCAGCGACAACTTCTGTTGCCGTCGCTGTGGCCAATTCGGCAGATTGGTCGCTAGTCGGATTCTGGCTTGATTTACTCACACTCATGATTTTGCTGAAACGCCGGTTGTCCGCGCCTTCTCTGTGTGCACCGTAGGGGCGGGGCTTGCCTTTTCCTTCTCGCAGGCCGCCATGAAGAGGGCTGCCACAAATAGTGCCCCTACGCTCGCCGTATCACCACGTTTCCATCACGGAAAACTATCAAGGTTCAGAGTACGGTATCGAACCTTTCATGGTCAAGGCGGGTTGCAACCAAGAAGTGGGTTAGCTTCGTTTATGCCGACTAACCGCCAAATCTGCGGAGAGATCATTTCGCGAATCGAGCTCGTCAAATCAGAAGGAGCGGCAAATCACTACCTTTGTTCGAGCTCTTTCAGTTTGTCCACCGCGTTCTGATTCTTGGGATCGAGTTCGAGGGATTTGCGATAGTTGGTGATGGCCAGTTGTTTTTGACCATCCCTGGCATATGCTTCGGCCACGCTGTCATAGACATTGCCTGACTTGGGATATTCCTCGACATTGAGTTTGAAGATGGCGATAGCGTCGGCATTCCGGCCCTTTTGCAGGAGGCCGTACCCGAGCTCATTGAGTGCCCGTTCGTCGAAATTGTAACCCTGGGGATTGGTGCGCTTAAGTTCGCGGTATTGAGCGACTGCAGCATCCGCGCCACGGTTCACCAAAGTTCCGCCGAGGTCATGCACCAGTGAGCGTTTGGGCGCGGCCGGCTCCTGGCCATAGAGGATGGCGCGAATGCCCTTGGCCATTTCGCCTAGATTCGCTCCAGGCGTGTTGTTGAAGATGACGATGAGATCGTGATCGCCGACAAGGCGCTGTTCGAGCGTGTTAAAACCGTTGATGCCGCCCTCGTGGGAGATCATCGCTTGTCCGGCGCCCGGCTCACTCGCGGGAATGGTGCGAATGTCCCAGCCGTATCCGTAGTTTTCCAGATTGGGAGTAAACAGTTTTTGCTTGAGATCGTTGGGGACAAGTTTGTCCGTGTAGAGAGCCTGGTCCCACTTATAGAGATCTTCGACGGTGGAGTACAGAGAACCGGCGGCATAAGGCAGCGCCATGTCGAGATACGGGGCGTTCTCTACACCGGCCAACTCCTGTTGGTAGCCCGAGGCCCGCATGGGAAGGATATCGCCAAAGTGGTCGTAGCCGGTGTCCTTCATTCCGAGCGGGACGAGAATGTATTCCTTTAAGAGCGCTTCGTAAGTTTTTCCCGTGACATGTTCGAGAATCGCGCCGAGAAGGAAGAATCCGGAGTTGTCATAGTGGAACTTCGTGCCGGGCGCGAACTGCAAATCGCCACTACAGAATTTTTTCACGAAATCGTCAACGGTGTAGTAGTTGCGTGAAACGTCGGGAAAGAATTTGGGATCGTCGGTATAACTGGGAATCCCGGAAGTGTGGCTGAGCAATTGGCTGATGGTGACTTTTGAACCGGTGTCCTGGCGGTAGTAGGGGAGATAGTCGGAGAGGTGGCCGTCGAGCTTAATGGAGCCCTTGGCCACTTGCTGCATGATCAGCATGGAAGTGAATTGCTTGGTGATGGAGCCGAGGCGAAACTTCACTTCCGGCGTGTTGGGGATGTTCCACTCACGATTGGCCAGTCCATAACCCTTTTTGAAAATGACCTTGTCGTGATCCGATACCAAGACCGTGCCGGTAAATGAGCAGCAGTCGGCATACTGCGCCATGAGCTTATCGATTTTGGCCGCGTTGTCGGAGATGCCCGCGGCCGAAGCGGACAAAATTTGCCAGGGGAGAGTTAATAGAAGGACGAGCAGGATCAATTTCTTCAAGGTAGTCCTCACATTTGAAAGTGGTCTTGATTGTCGGGCCAGGAGGGATTGTACACCCGGGGCGGCGACACTGCATCGAGCAATCGGTCTGATGAGCCCGCGACCGCCAAAATAGTTCGTGCGAAGCAATGCGAAGCGCTAGCCTCGGTTGGCGCCCTTCCAACCGCGGGCTTTTTCGAGGCAACGGCCCACGGTCACAAAGAACCGTGACCGTGGCTACCAAACAAGGCGCAATCGGGGACTACCTACTCCGAAATCATCCCGAGCGATTCCAGCCAGGTCTCCACCAACTGAGGCCATCGCGTCACGGGCAGCTTGGTGCGCCGCAGTCCAAACGCATGCCCGCCCTGCGCATACAAATGCATCTCCACGGGAACCCCGGCCTTCTTCAGCCCAATGTAGTAAGACAACGAGTCGTCCACGCTGTCCACGTGGTCATCCTCATTCTGTAGCAAAAACGTAGGCGGCGTCTGACGAGTGACGGGAACATTCGGATTCAATTTGTCACCTTCATCGCCAACCTGCAGATGCCCCGGATATACGGCCACTGCGAAATCCGGACGGCAGCTTTCCTTGTCAGCCGCATCGACTGGCGCGTACAAACGGCGATGGAAGTCGGTGCTAAGCTCCGCCACCAAATAGCCGCCCGCCGAAAACCCGAGCACTCCAACCTTGTGGGGATCAATGTGCCACTCCGCGGCGTGTAAGCGCACCAGCCCCATCGTCCGCTGCGCATCTTCCAGCGCCAGGGACGATTTCACCAAACCGTCGGGCCGGCACTTGCAGTGCCAGTCATAAGGCAGGCTCGGCACGCGATATTTCAGCAGAACGCAGGTGATTCCCTTGGACGTCAGCCAATCGCAAACCTCCGTGCCTTCCAGATCGATGGCCAAAATTTCAAAGCCCCCGCCGGGAAACACCACAACCGCAGCGCCCGTATTTTTTCCGGTTGGCGAATAAACTGTCATTGTCGGCCGCGATACGTTGTACACACTCACAACCGGGCTCCCGCCAATCAGCTCCTTCGACGTCTCTACATACTCCGGCCCCGGAACAGTCTGCGCGTCAGGGAACACCCCCGGCCATATCGGCACCTGAGTATGTCCCGGCGACGGTTGCCATGTAGCCTGCTGCGCGCTCAGGCCGCCACACGCAAACACAACAAGAAGAGCATAGAGCAATGGTTTCATCATAATCCTCACAGTCTAAATAAAAGCTGAGGCAAGTGTCGGGCTATCAAAGATCAAGTAGCGCGGACCACCGCTATTCTGGTCCGCGTTACTTCATTGAACCGGCGATGTATCGCGCGGTGATATTTCGCCGTTTAGGACTGCGCTCATCGGAAAAGCTCTCGTACTGATTCCGCTCGCAATACGCCCTCCTAACTGGAGACGGTCCCTGTTGCGTGACTTCCAATTAGTCGTTAGATGAACAAAGAAGCGTTGCCCTGCGCATCGAGATACATCGAAGGTAGCGCGAAAACGACTAACGTCACAAGCCACCAAGGAACTATACAGGCTAACGAAAGTCGGGCCCCGCCACGCCAGCCAATAAACAGGGCTGCAATCCAACAAACCGACAGACAAGTGAACCCCACCCAGAATGGGCAGGTAAGGCTCCAGAACTGAGCCTTTGCGCCTTCAGGCTTGAGAAAAAATCCGTACGCTAGACCCGAACGTGGAACAAGCGAAATAATCGCCAGTTTCTGCCACACCCATATCGTGAGCGTGGCGACGATGGCGGCCCTGAAAGGAAGAATTGTTTTTGCGCCCACGAACAAGACCTGATTGAGCCAAGAAGCGGACGCTAACAATACAGCGCAACATCCCACCAAAACGAATAGCGCCATGTTCACACCAAAAATTCCACCTACAACCATTGTTGCCCGCATGGCGAAGAACCCTATAATTACGGGGAAAAAGGTCGCAAGCGCGACCTGCAACGGTGATGAATCCTTAGGAGCAGTTTTCATGTGTGGAACGGTGTGTTCTCGGACGACCGCCAATTAAGAGCGCTAGATTAACACCACTAATCAGTTTCATTAACCGCCAGGCTGATATGACTCACTCTCCTTAGCCCCAAACGCTACCGCTCCGGAGAGAGGGTTTGAATTTTGGCTTCTATTTGTTTGACCCAAACTGAATCCTTGATGGATGGCAAGTTGGCGCGAACATTGGCGAGCGCGCCATGGAGCGCCGAATGGGCCAGTTCATTGGCAACAGTCAAATCCGACGCCGCCTGTGGGGCGCTGATTGGGCGCAGGGAATCGGCGAGCCGCGAAACCTCGGCGGATAGTTGCGCAGTTTCAAGCGGAACCTCCGCTGCATTCTTGCTTGCTAATTCGATGGCATCGGCACGGGCGGTTTGTTCTGCTTCCGTCGATTTGGGAAGCTTGAATGCCGCGAGCACAGCTTCGTAGCTGGCCGCATCGCGGTCTACTGCTTCCATCAGTCGCGCGCGCAGTTCCACCAGGCGATCGCGCGTTTCATGGACGGTGCCGTGATGAGCGGCCAGGTTTTTTTTCTTGAGAGTGATTCCACAAACCATTTCACCAAGCGCGGCCGCCATCGCGCCGGCGAGGGCTGAGGCGCTCCCGCCTCCCGGCGTGGGCGTGTCCGCCGCCAGGGCATCTACGAACGTCTCCGCGAGTAAACGTAGAGGCGGCTTTACGCCGCCAGTATTTCCCTGGGGGGATAAACCCGCCGCTACTTCCAGGACTCGCGCCAGACGGTTTTCAACGATCAAGTCGGAACGATAGTTTTCCACCTTCAAGTAATGAACCGCCGCGTCCTCGATCGCCTGGCGCGGGATCAACCCAACGATCTCACTGCCTATCACGGCAACCCCTTGCGTCGCGGCTTCACGCGTGACCGCGTCAAACACCGTGCCTACGGAAGTTGTCTCAAAGTCGGTGAGGTTCATGGAGACCTGGACCAGGTTGCGCGCTTTCAAATCCACGCCCATGGCCTTCACGCAAGGGAAGCCGCCGCTCGAGGCGCGAATCTTTTTCGCGATCGCCTTGGCCACGGCAACATCAGGGGTATTCAGGTTAATGTTGTAAGCAATCAGAAATTTCCGCGCGCCCACCACGGTAGCGCCGGCGGTAGGATGAAGGCGGGCTTCCGCGAAGGGCAGACCGAAATCGGGCAGACGTTCCGGGTTGGTCTTTACTTCTTCGCGCACTCCTTCAAATTGCCCACGGCGGATGTTTTCAAGATTTTTCCGCTCCGGCTTGCGCGCAGCCTCTTCATAGAGGTAAGTGGGAATTTGGAAGCGCCGCCACGTTTCTTCCGCCACGAATTCTGCAATGCGCACGCAGTCCTGGAGCGTCACGCCGCTGATGGGGATGAATGGCGCCACGTCCGTCGCGCCCAGGCGTGGGTGCGCGCCTTGATGATGGTTCAGGTCAATCAACTCCAGCGCCTTTCCGATGCCGCGCAAGGCCGCCAGGCCGATCTGCTCCCGCGAGCCGACGAGTGTAATCACACAGCGGTTATGGTCAGCGTCCATCTCCCGGTCGAGAAGGAAGACTTCGGGACCGGCGAGCAGCGCCGCGACGATGGCATCAACTTTGGCGGCATCGCGGCCTTCGCTGAAGTTGGGGACACACTCGACAAGAGTTTGCATCGGAAAAAGGGTAATTGAAAAAGGGTAAAGGTTAAAGGGTAAAGGTTAAAATACAAAAAAGCGTGCGATTATCTGGCAGACGCGGCACTGCAAACGATCCGCCCGTTCTTCACCGTCATCACGCAGTGGTTCCAACCGAAATAGTAGGGAATCATGCGATAGTCTTCCACATCCATCACGGCGAGGTCAGCTTGTTTGCCGGGCTCGAGCGAGCCGATGCGATCAGCCCGGCGCAGCGAATAGGCAGCGTTGATGGTGGCAGCGGAGATGGCCTCGGCGGGCATCATCCGCATTAGAGAGCATCCCAGTGAGAGGATGAACTGCATGTTGAGAGTTGGGCTGGTGCCGGGATTGAAGTCGGTGGCCAGCGCGACCGCCGCTCCTTTCTCGATCAGCCGGCGGGCGGGCGCCATGCTCCGCGTGGCTAGGTGAAAATTCGCGCCCGGCAGCAGCACCGCCACGACTTTCGATCGCGCCAAGTCGGCAATTTCCGGCGCCGTGATATTGTCCAGATGATCGGCGGAAGCCGCCTCCAGAGCAGTGGCCAGCCGCGTGGAGCCGGTATGGGCAATTTGTTCGGCGTGAATCCTAGGGATCAGACCGCGCTTGGCCCCGGCGCGAAGCAAGGTGGAACATTCCTCAGGTGTAAATGCACCGCGATCACAGAAACAATCCACAAATTCCGCCAACTTCTTGCGCGCCACGAGCGGAATCAACCTGCGCTCCATCATCTTCACGTAGGCCGCACGCTTATTTGTGAACTTTGGTGGAATCGCGTGACCGGCCATGAGCGTGGGCACCAGCTCCAGGGGCGATACCTTTTGAAGTTTGCGCACCGCCTCGAGAATTTTTATTTCGTTCGCCACATCCAGGCCATAACCAGACTTCACTTCGATGGTGGTAGTTCCATAGGCCGCGAATTGGTGAAGAAAAGTCTGCGCCTGCGCAACCAACGCTCGCTCCGTAGCTACGGCCACCTGGCGTGCGGAGAATTGAATTCCCCCACCCCGGCGCACAATTTCCGCGCCCGTTACGCCTCGCAGGCGCAATTCGTAGTCTTCCAATCGATGCCCGGCGAAGACGAGGTGGGTGTGGCAATCCACGAAACCCGGCATCACCACCCGGCCCCGGCAATCAATGACCTTCGCATTCAAGCTGCGAGCCTCCGCCACCAGGTCGCGGGTGCGCCCCACGCAGTGGATGGTGGCGCCTTTGGTCAACACGGCACCGTCCTCAATAATCCCCAGCTCGCCCAGATCGCGCCCGCGGCGCGGCGCGGGTGGGCCGGCGAGAGTGAGCAATTGCCGCGCGTTGCGGAAAAACAAACTGGAATGGCCGTGTGAATTGTCGAGGGGCCTCGCCACTTGATTAGCCTTTTCCATTTGTTAAAATTATTGAATCGACATTTGGAGGTGACTGGCCATGCCTACCTATGAATTTGTATGTACGGAGTGCAATAAAACTTTTACCAGCTTAATGTCAGTGGCCGAAATGGAAAAAGGGAATGCCGTCTGCCCTCATTGCAGTAGCAAGAAAACCGAACAGAAGCCTGCCGCGTTCTTCGCCATGACGGCCAAGAAGAGTTAGCGCGGCTCCCGCGGCATGGGGATTTTAATTCCGGCTCCGCGGGCAAATTCCTGCGCTCTCTCATATCCGGCGTCGGCATGGCGCGCCACGCCGATGCCCGGATCGTTGGTGAGCACGCGATTAATGCGGAGGGCCATTTCCGGAGTCCCATCCGCCACCGTTACTTGTCCGGCGTGCAGCGAATACCCAATGCCGACGCCGCCGCCGTTATGAAATGAAACCCAGTTCGCGCCCGATGCCGTGTTCAGCAGGGCATTCAGCACCGGCCAATCCGCGATGGCGTCGCTGCCGTCCTTCATGGCTTCGGTCTCGCGGAAAGGCGAGGCCACTGAACCGCAATCCAGGTGATCGCGTCCCATAACGATGGGCGCCTGGATTTCGCCTTTGGCCACCAGATCGTTCAAGCGCTCGCCGAAGAGGGCGCGCTCGCCGTAACCGAGCCAGCAAATGCGCGCCGGCAGCCCCTGAAACTTCACATGCTTCCGCGCCAGGTGAATCCAGCGGCTTAGAATTTCGTCCTCGGGAAAGAGCGAGAGCACCAGATCGTCGGTGCGATAAATATCCGATGCTTCGCCGGAAAGCGCTGCCCAGCGAAACGGCCCGCGGCCTTCGCAGAAGAGCGGGCGGATATACGCCGGCACGAAGCCGGGAAAATTATACGCATCCTTCACCCCGCCGTGCTCGTAAGCCATGGTACGGATGTTGTTTCCGTAATCGAAAGTGGCCGAGCCCAGTTTTTGCAGGTCAAGCATGCCGTTCACGTGCCGCGCCATGGATTCGTACGACCGGCGCAAGTAATCCTCGGGATCACGACGGCGCAAATCCGACGCAGCGTCCAGGGTCATGCCGCGTGGGACGTAGCCGTTCAGTGGGTCGTGGGCACTGGTCTGGTCGGTGAGCAGGTCAGGGACCACCCCGCGCCGAGCGAGTTCCGGAATGACATCGGCGCAGTTGCCCACCAGTCCGACGGAGAGCGGCTGCTTTTGCCGAATCGCATTCTTGATGATGCGCAACGCCTCGTCCAAATCGTTTACGCAAACATCGCAATAGCCGCTGCGAATGCGTTTCTTGATGCGCTCTGCGTCCACCTCAATGCCCAGGAAGGCACCGCCATTCAAGGTGGCGGCCAGCGGTTGGGCGCCGCCCATCCCGCCCAGGCCGCCTGAGACTACCAACTTGCCCGAGAGGTCGGCGCCAAAATGCTTGCGCGCGGCGGCGGCGAAAGTTTCAAACGTGCCTTGCAAGATGCCCTGCGAGCCGATGTAAATCCAGCTTCCGGCGGTCATCTGGCCATACATGGTCAGGCCCATCCGATCCAGCTCGCGAAATTTTTCCCAATTGGACCAGTGTCCCACCAGGTTGGCGTTAGCAATCAGGACGCGAGGGGAGTTTTCATGGGTGCGGAAAACCCCCACCGGTTTGCCGGACTGCACCAGCAGCGTCTCATCATTTTCAAGCTGCTTCAGCGCCTGGACGATGGCGGCGTAGCAATCCCAATTTCGCGCGGCGCGCCCTGTGCCGCCATAGACAATCAATTCCTCGGGTCGTTCCGCCACCTCTTCGTCAAGATTATTCATCAGCATGCGCAGCGCTGCTTCCTGGTGCCAACCTTTGCAGCTGAGCGTTGTGCCTCGGGGAGCGCGAATGGGCCGGTATTGGTGCGGAACGCGAATTCCATTTTCGCGCGTGGTGGTCTCGATGGATGACATGGCCGGTTCCTCAATGGAATTTTAGCCTACTAGGTCCGAAATCGAAAGCGGTTCCCTGGGAGCGCCGGCGTCTCGCCCGCAGATCAGGAAAGAGTGGGCGAGCCCCAGTGCACAACGGGGGACCCCGGCCCACGCTCCCGGCCATGCCACCCAGACACTTCCCACTGATTGCTTTTGTTGACTGAATCGTGAGCGAATGATAATTTAGCCACGCGCGTCTGAAATTAAAATTAGTCTTCCATTTTGATAACCTGAGCCGCGGGACGTCACATCGATGCGTTGGCGAATACTGCCGCAAGCTCCACAGGCCGCTTTTCAATCGCTGCGAGGCCAGCGACTCCGGCTCGGCCTGGGCCTGGTCGTGTGCCTTGCCGGGAGCAGCGTAGCGGCGCGTCCTCTTCCTCTTTCTGAACGCGTGGCCGCCGCCGACGATTATTACCTGGGCAGAGAGAAACCTGAAAATGTAGCCAAAGGCCTTGAACTGCTTCGCGCCGATGTAGCCGAGAACCTTGCGGATTATGAAGCTTGGTGGAGGATTTCCAAATTCCTTTACTATCAGGCCGGCCGTGCCAGCGAGCCTGACAAGATAAAGCTCCTGGAGGGGGGCATTGATGCGGCTAAGAGAGCGATCGCCTTGGATCCCAACCGAGCCGAAGGACATTACTGGCTGGGGGCCAATTACGATCTGATGTCCGAAGCGCGCGGCTATTGGAGAGGATTGTTATTCTTGGACGACATCCGCGAACAAATGGAAACTGCCAACGGGTTCAATCCGGATTATGAACAAGACGGCGCCATGGTGACCATAGCCCGGCTCGATTTCCGGGCTCCATTTTTCAAAGGAGGCGACAAACGCCTCTCCATTCAGTTGCTGAAAGAGTGTCTGCAACATTTTCCTGAGAATTCAAGGGCCATGCTTTATCTCTCGGACAGTTATCTGGCCATGGGCCTTCGCAAAGAGGCGCACGAAGAACTCGATTCGATTTTGAATCTTTGTCCGGACCCGCAGGTCGCTCCGGAGCTCGCAGAGAATCAGGAGGAAGCGCGGGCTCGACTGGCCAAGTATTTCAGCGCCAAGCCGTAAGTGAGCGGGGGCTTGGGTTCGTAAAATGCTTGTCGCCGGCGTCACTTGGAATCCGATTCACCACCGGACATCGGTCATTCCCGCGCAGGCGGGAATCCAGTGTTGCCACGGCGCTCGCATCCCCAACGATTTAACAAAATGGATTCGCGCCTTCGCGGGGATGACAGTTGTTACCTGCGCCCCGGAGTCCTCCAAACCCGGCGCGCAAATATGCTAATATCATCGGTGGCAGGTCGGAATTCCCCGGCGCGTTTTATTTCCACTTCATGGCCAATCAAGAATTTCGCACGCTTAACGAACTCTTCCTGAAAGCGAATGCAAACTATTCCAAGCCCGATGCATTCCTGTTCAAAGAGGCGGGTAAATATCGCGGCCTCTCATCTCGCAAAACCCTTGAGAACGTAGCCAGTCTTGCCCTGGCCCTTGATCGCCGTGGCATTGCTCCCGGCAACCGCGTGGCGTTGCTTTCCGAGAATCGCTACGAATGGGCGTTAACGGACTACGCCGTTCTGGGACTGGGCGCGGCGCTGGTCCCCATTTATCCCACGCTGCTTGAAAACGACATTGAACACATCCTGCGCGACTCGGAATCACTGAGTGTGATCTGTTCGGATAACGCCCAACTCAAGAAAATCCTGAACATACGCCAACGTCTTCCCGGGCTTCGCTTTATTTTTGTGATGAACACCCCGACAGGCCCCCAGGAAGGCGTCGAAGTCTGGCAGCAGGTGATTGACTCGTGCGCGGATTCCGGTTCAATTGATTTTTTTCGCGCCCACGCGGCCGAAGTCCAACCCGAAACCATAGCAAGTATATTGTACACTTCCGGAACCATGGGCCAGGCCAAGGGCGTGATTCTGACCCACGCCAATCTGGTCTCAAACATCCTGGCATCGCTTGGTCTTTTTCCTTTTGAACCGGACGAAGTAGCCATGTCCTTCTTGCCCCTCTCCCACATTTTTGAACGAATGCTCGACTACCATTATTACTGGGCGGGCGTTTCCATCGCCTACCCGGAAAACATGGAGGCTTTGCCGAAGAATTTGCTCGAAGTCCGTCCCACGGTAATGGCTGTGGTGCCGCGAGTGCTCGAGAAAGTTCACGCTCGGGTGATCGAGGTTGTCCGTCAGTCCTCACCGGCGCGGCAAAAGCTTTTCCATTGGGCGCTCGAAGTGGGGAAAGAGTATTTTCCCTGTATCCTCGAACACCGCACGCCCTCTGCACTATTACGCGGGCAGCACGCTCTGGCTGATTTCCTGGTGGGCTCCAAAGTTCGCGCCCAGATGGGCGGGCGGATTAAAGAATTGATCTCAGGCGCTGCCCCTCTTTCCCGCGATCTGGCGGAATTCTTTTTTGCCGTGGGCTTGCCGGTTTATGAGGGTTACGGCTTGACGGAAACCTCTCCGGTGATTTCGGTGAATTGCCCCGACAGCGTAAGGCTCGGCACGGTAGGGCGTGTGATTCCGGGCGTAGAAGTGAAACTGGATTCGGGCGCGGCCGAAATGGACGGGACCGGCGGCGGAGAAATTCTGGTGCGCGGTCCGAACGTCACGCCCGGCTACTACCATCTGGAAGAAGAAAACCGCCAGGCATTCCAGGACGGATGGTTCCGGACCGGGGACCTGGGAAGGCTGGATGCGGATGGCTTTCTCGCCATCACGGGGCGAAAGAAAAACCTTTTCAAGACTTCGGGAGGTAAATACGTTTCGCCGGAAAAGCTGGAGAACCTGTTCCAGGGCCACCCCTATGTTGCGCAGGTTTTGATTTTGGGTGATGGCCGGCGTTTCGTCAGCGCGCTGATTGCGCCCAATTTTGTCCGGCTTGAAATCCTGGCTCGCAGCAGGAACGTCGCCTTCAAGGACCGAACCGATCTGGTCCAAAACCTCGAAATCCTCGCCTTTATGCAGGAACAGGTGGACCAACTGACGGCGGTTCTTCCACCGCACGAGAAGATCCGCCAGATCGCCCTGCTCCCGCGCGAATTCAGCGTGGAGGAAGGCGAGCTTTCAGCCACGCAAAAAATCAAACGTCGCGTTGCTGAGGAACACTTCCAAGCCTTAATCGAAGAAATCTATCTTCGGCAGGCTCCTCAAGCCCAAACCGCTTAGTTCCTCATTTTTGAATCGCGATGAATTAAATGTCATGCATCACTCTCCCCCTTACCCCCGGCCCCTCTCCCCCAAGGGGGCGAGGGGAGAGGGTGTACCGTGGAGGCGGGACAGGCGAGGGGGTTCCGCAAAACGGGACCGCGTTCCTGCAACGTACTATTTAGCCTGCGGCCTGGAATACATTTCATCTCTCATCCTAAAAACTTTGTAAAATAACTCCGACCATGCAAATCGCGCCGCTCGCCTTGCTGCGCCGATGCTTTGGCCCGGGCTCGCGCTCGGGTGATGGCTATTTGTGGCCGCGCTGGCTATTCATGCGCGCGCTCGGTCTGATATTTTTTTCCGCGTTTTACTCTTTCATCTTTCAAATTCGCGGGCTCATCGGGCCCGACGGAATCCTTCCCGCCGGCGCCTATCTCGACTCCGTATGGCAATACATGGGCGTGAAGGGTTACTGGTACGCGCCCACGGTTCTGTGGCTGGGCAGCGGCTCGCGCGCTCTCATGCTGCTGAGTTGGCTTGGCCTCGGGGCGTCCATTCTGCTGGTGCTCAATCTTTGGCCGCGCGGCATGACGGCCGTTTGCATGGCTTGCTATCTTTCCTTCATCGCCGCCGCCCAGGATTTTTCCAGCTACCAATCGGACGGCATGTTGCTGGCGGCCGCGTTTGTCTGTCTTTTTTTCGCGCCCCCCGGGTTGCGGCCCCGCCTGGGTGGCGATCATCCGCCCTCCTGGGCCAGTCATTTCCTGCTGCAATGGCTCTGGTTCCAGATTTATTTTGAATCGGGATTCGTGAAGATGGCCAGCCACGACAAGGACTGGCACAACCTGACCGCCCTCGATCACTACTATGAAAACGGGCCGCTGCCCAACTGGATCGGCTGGTATGTTCAGCAATTGCCGCACTGGTTTCACGCCGGCGCGGCGCTCTACACCCTGGTGACGGAACTCGGATTGGTATGGATGCTCTTCCTGCCCCGCCGTTACCGAATCATCTGCTTCTTCATTGTCGCGCCTTTTCAAATCAGCATAATTCTTACCGCCAATCTGGCATTTCTGAATTATCTGGTTTTGTGTCTCGGAATTTTTCTCCTGGACGATCGCTTCTTGCTTGCCCTTTACCATCGCGCGTGCACGCTTTTGCCCTCCCGTAAAATTCAGCCGAAGGTTGATGCATCGATGCCCGTGGCAAACGCCGCCTCCTTAATGGAAAAGCCGTCAGCCCCGGTTGGCATTGCCACTGAAGTTGCGGCGCGCCGGGGAAATGCTTCGCATTTAATTTCAGGGGTGAAAAAGTTTCTCCAATGGGCGTCCTTGTTATGCTCGTGCGTCATGCTGCCCTGGACGTTCTATGCGACCGCCGCGCTTCTCCTCCTGATGCTTTTTCCGAATTTGCCCCTCCCGCGAAGCCCCATCGCGGCCCTCGAGCCCTTTCGTATTGCCAATTCCTACGGACTCTTTGCCGTGATGACTCCGGCGCGCTTCGAAATCGAATTCCAGGGCACCCGGGATGGCACGACCTGGACTCCTTATCCCTTCCGTTACAAGCCCCAGGACCCTTCCCAGCCACCGAAGATCCACGCGCCTTACCAGCCGCGCTTCGATTGGAACCTCTGGTTTGCGTCGCTGGGAGGTTGGCGCGAAAACAACTGGGTTGTGCGCACGGAAATGTTGTTGCTCAAGAACGATGCGAGCGTGCTCGAACTTTTTGCCGGAAATCCGTTCGCTGCCAATCCGCCTGTGCAAGTGCGGGCCGTGATTTGGCAGTATTGGTTCACTGACATCGCCACCAAGCGTAAGACGGGGCTTTGGTGGCGGCGCGAATTTCAAGGGCTGTATGCGCCCACGCTCGAGCGCGAGCCCGATGGAACCATCAATGCTGTGGATGCCCCCGGTTCGGTGGAGGAATTGAAAATCCCCCCGCAATGATTTGCGCGCGTATTGAGGAATGGTAATGTTCCTCCCGTATAGGCCAGGTCCTCTCGGTCGCCGAAGGGGCGATGGTGTCATTTGCGATATGCCGACGCTCCGATAGGCTGTCATTCCCGCTTTTGCGGGAATGACCCGCAGCGGCGGGCCTCGAATAAAGTCCATTTCCAAACGACACCACTACCGACGAACGCTCTCGATTGAATTCCCCCTGAATGGATATTAGAATGAGTAAGAAAATAAGTGCGTGACACCAAATGCGAATGAACCGTGGGAAGTGATTTCGCCTCCTCGCGATCTTGCCCTTCGGCAGCCGGAGCATCTTTGGAGAGAAAAAAATGAACAACGACGTTTTGCGCATCGCCGATAAGGAATTTCATTCCCGATTGATTGTGGGCACGGGAAAGTACCGGAGTTTTCAGGAAATGGCACGCGCTCATGAAGCATCAGGCGCGGAAATCGTAACTGTCGCCGTGCGCCGCGTGAACCTGACCGACCGGAGCAAGGAATCATTGCTCGACTACATCGATCGCGCGAAATATTTTATCCTTCCCAACACCGCCGGGTGTTATAGCGCCGATGACGCCGTGCGCGCAGCCCGCCTGGGAAGAGAAGTCGGGCTGTCGCACTGGGTGAAACTGGAAGTGATTGGAGACGAGAAAACGTTGTTCCCAGATAATTTCGAGCTGGTGAAAGCCACCGAACAACTTGCGCGCGAAGGCTTCGTGGTGCTGCCCTATACCAATGACGATTTGATTTCCGCGCGCAGGCTCATCGACGCCGGCGCCGCCGCGGTGATGCCTCTCGGAGCGCCCATCGGTTCCGGACTCGGCATCCAAAACGTCGCCAACATGCGCATCCTGAGAGAAATGATTACCACGGTGCCCTTGATCCTCGATGCGGGCGTGGGGACCGCGTCTGACGCCGCGATTGCAATGGAATTGGGCGCCGATGCCGTGTTGATGAATACCGGCATTGCCGGCGCTCAGGATTCTGTCCTGATGGCCGAGGCAATGAAGCACGGTGTCCTGGCCGGCCGCCAGGCGTTCCTCGCCGGCCGCATGCCTAGGAAGCTCTATGCCACGGCCTCCAGCCCGGTAGAGGGAGTCGTGAAGTAAGGCAGAAGGCAGAAGGCAGAAGGCAGAAGGCAGAAGGCATTCACACTCCCCGTTTTATTAACACCTAACACCCGTCGGCGCAACCGCGAGCTTACTGCTTGCAGTTGTTTTCCGCCGCCCGAATTTCCTCAACGTCTGCCAGGTCGCGGGCGCGACCCGAGGCAAGCTTGGAAGCAACCAGGTCCGCACGAGAGATGAAGAACGCTTTAACCCCGCTTTGTGGCTCAATGATAGCCTCCACCCGATTTTCCCATGCGGTGTCAAAGGCAACTCCTGGAATCGCGGGATGAATATCAACCGCCATGGGTTCCTGTCCAAACCGAATAAAGCTGCTGCTGTCGGCAAGGTCGTCGATTTCGACACTCTCGACGGGAGCGCCGAAATCAGCCAGCGCCGCATAAACTGATTTGGCGTTGGTCAGGTCTGCCTTTATGAAAATGTCAATATCCTTGGTGGCCCGGGGTTGCGCATGCAGCGAGACAGCGTAGCCGCCAATAATTAGGTATTTAACGCCATGGGCGTTGAAGGCGGACAAGAGGTCCTTGAAGTCTTGGTGCATTCGCAGCCATGCCTTTCAATTTGTAAGCAGCCAGCGTCAATTCAGCAACAGCAGCCATCCGCTCATGGACAGGGCGACTCTGCCAGTAGCGGTATTCGTCGGCCTTCATTTCCTCAATGCTGGTGTACTTACGGATGGTCTTATCCATGCGGTAATTTTATCACAAGGAGCAATGATGGCGCCGCGTCGAACCCCGAACTCCGTTCTTCATCACTTCGGCGGCGAGTCTTTCGCCGTCACGGGCGGGTCTTTCTTCGCGTCCTTATCGGGGAGGGTAAAGATAATCTCACCGGGGCGCGCCAGGCCCATTTGTTCTCGCGCCATTTTTTCAATTGCTTTGGGATCTGACTTCAGCGATTTGATTTGGCCTTCGAGTTGTTGGTTCTCTTTTTGCAGGTCCTGAATTTTTTGCTGGAGTGCATCAAAGTCCTGCCGTTCGCGGCGCAGGGCCAGATATCCGTGCGAGCCAAAAATTTCATGAACGACCAGGACCACGCAAACGAGGGCGAGGGCCAAAATCGCGGCTCGCTGGTAGCGCGCATTCAAGCGGAGGGACTGCTTCATGGATTCAGCACAAATTTCCTGGCCGCCTCTGCCAGGCGGTCCAATTCTCCCTGGGAAGATGCTTCGCAATAAACCCGGACGACAGGCTCGGTGCCGGAGGGCCGCATCAGGACCCAGGAGCCATCCTCACGAATGATTTTCAATCCGTCGGTGCGGTCGATTTTCGTTACCGTCTGCGCGTCAAACTTATGCACGTCCTGCTTGAGTTTTTCCGCCAGGCGCTGCTGCACGTTGCCCGCCAGACTCAGATTCAGGCGCGTCATGTAAAAAGGCCCGGTTTGCTTGAAAAGCGCTTCCAGTTGTTGCTTCAGGGAAAGTCCGCGCCGGGCCACCATTTCCGCCACCAGCAGGCAAGCCAGAATTCCATCCTTTTCCGGAATATGTTTTCGGATGGTTAGTCCCGCGCTCTCCTCGCCCCCCAGCGCGATTCTGTCATCTTTAATCAGCTCGCCGATGTATTTGAATCCCACCGGCGTCTGGTAAACCGGCCCGTGCCTAAGTTCGGCTACGGCATCCATCAAGTGGGTGGTGGCCACGCTCCGGCCCAGGCCTCCGGGAATTTTGCGGTCAGCCAGCAGGTAGTCGGCAAGCAGGCCGAGTATGTAATTCGGATTTATCCAGGTGCCATCGGCGTCAACGATCCCGAAACGGTCGGCGTCGCCGTCGGTAGCCAGGCCTACCGCGCACCGCTCGTTCTTGACCACTCGGGCGAGCTCGGCGAGATTCTTTTCGCTGGGGTCGGGCCCCACGCCGGAAAATAGAACGTCGCGGGAATCGTGGATGGTGATCACTTCGGCGCCGGCGTCGACCAACAAATCGTTCAGGTAGCCGCGGCCGGTGCCGAAGAGCGGGTCGTAAGCGATCTTGAGTTTTGCTCCGCCAATCGCTTTCAAATCCACTTTGCGGCGGATGGCTTTCAGATAGGATGGCCGCGGGTCGGCAGCTTCACGAAGCGACGCGCGCGGCGCCGAACCATTCACCGGGATTTTGCGCCCAAGCAATTTCGCCACATTGCTCTCAATCTGGCGCGTCACTTCGGGCAATGCCGGCGCTCCGTCGGCGCCGGAAAATTTCAGCCCGTTGTATTGGGCGGGATTGTGGCTGGCGGTAATGTTCACGCCGCCGTCCAGCTTGCGGTGTATGATTTCGTAGGCGAGCGCCGGAGTGGGATCGGGCCGCGTGGCCACCAGAGTCTTCACGCCGTGCGCGTTCAACACATCGGCGGCGGTCTCGGCAAACTTCTCGGAGAAAAAGCGCGTGTCATATCCCACCACCACGACCGGGTGGCGGGACTTGGAGAGCAAATATTGGGCAATGCCCGCCGACGCCAGCCGCACGTTGGCGAAAGTGAAGTTGTCCGCAATCACGCCGCGCCAGCCCGAAGTCCCAAAATGAATGGGATTGTCTCGCATGCCGCGTTCATTGTATCGTTACGTCAAGACTCTGGCAAGCGTGCCGGACCTCAGGTAATGGGCCGGTTTGGTTTTGAAACGGCGAGTTCACCTCGCCATCTGGGGGCGTAAAGCCGCCGTTACGTCAAACTGAACCACTGTTGGACCTCAACCCTTGGAGGCCTTGTGACCGACAAAGTTTTGATTTTGGTAACCGCCTCGAATCGGCGCGAGTGCCGCAAGATCGCCCGCCACCTGGTGGAATCGCGACTGGCGGCGTGCGTGAACATTTCACCTGCCATGGAATCCCATTACCGCTGGAAAGGAAAGCTGCAAGAGGAAAAGGAATTCCATTTGATGATCAAGAGCACGCGCGACCTTTTTCCCGAGGTGCGCAGGGAAATTACGAAAAAGCACAGTTACAAAATTCCCGAAATCATTTGCCTGGCCATCGTGGATGGTTCGCCCGAGTATCTGAATTGGGTGGGCGAATCCGTGAAGCATGCGGTCCCCATTGATTTGGCTGCGCCCGGTGGGGAACCAGGGCGCTGAGAATTGCGTATGCAAGTCTGGGACGGAATGTGGGAGGGGCGAACAATAAAATGATCCGACTGGAAAACGTCCGCAAGGAATATGACGATCTGGTGGCCGTGAATGACCTGAATGTGGTCATCCCCGAAGGCCAGGTCTACGGCCTGATTGGCCCCAACGGGGCAGGGAAGACCACCACCATCCGCATGGCTTGTGGATTGCTTGAGCCCACGGCCGGCTCAGTTCACGTTTCCGGAGTGGATGTTCATCAGGAGCCCGAGCGCGCCCAGCAATTCATCGGCTACCTTTCCGATTTCTTTTCTCTCTACGAAGATCTGAAGGTTTGGGAGTACCTCGATTATTTTGCCCACGCCTACAAAATGCCGGAAGCTGGAATTCGCGCCCGCGTTGACGAAGTGATTCAGGAGGTCGGCCTTGAAGTGAAGACTGACGCCATGATCAAAGGCCTTTCGCGCGGCATGAAGCAGCGATTGGGAATCGCGCGCGCCGTAATCCACAAACCGAAAGTTCTGTTGCTCGATGAGCCTGCATCAGGCCTCGATCCCAAGGCGCGCCTGGACTTGCGCAATCTGCTGCGCTCCATGAGTCAGGAAGGGACCACGGTTCTGATCTCCTCCCACATTCTTACCGAGCTCGAAGGCTTCTGCACATCCATCGGATTGATGGAAAAAGGCCGCATGGTGCGCAGCGGCACCATCCAGGAAATTACGGCCACGGAAAGTGAATACCGCGTGGTGCGCGTGAGCTGGGTGGGCGACAGCGCGGCGATGATCAAGGCCAGGCTTGAAGCGAATCCCAAGGTCAGCGGAATTTCGCTCAACAACTTGGAAGGCGTCTGCAAGTTTGCCGGTCCGGAGGAAGAATTGGCCGACGTTCTTCGCGATCTGGTCTCGGCAGGCGTGCGCGTGGTTTCCTTCGGGGAAGTGAAGCAGACGGTGGAAGACTTATACATGAAAATTTCGCGCAACGAGGTGATGTAGTGCTCTTCTGGAAAAATCCCGAGTTCATTCGTTACGCCCGGGCGGAGTTGCGTCCGGCGCGCGCCGTCACCGCCGCCGCCCTCGCCCTGGTAATTTGCACTCTCATCGGCCTCTCCTGCTGGAGCTCAACGGAATCGGGTGCGGAGCGCGAATTCTTCCCCGTCTTTTACCTGTGGACCATGGGATTTCAGTTTGTGGTTCTTACCTTCTGGTGCGCTTCCGCCTGCGGCCAGGCCATTGCGCGCGAGCGGGAAATGAAGACTTACGACTTCCTCAAGACCACCCGCCTTTCGGCATCCGAGTTGTTGCTGGGCAAAGTTCTGGGCGTGCCCATCCTGGCTTATTACACGGTGGGCTGCACGGTACCCATTTCCGCGGTCATGGGGATTGTGGGCGGCTACGGCCTCGGGACCATCGTGATGACTTATCTCTTGCTCTTGGCTCTGGGATTATTCGTCAGCATCATGGCCCTGTGGGCTTCCATGCAGGTGGAAGGCGCCAGCGCCCGGGCGGTGGGATTGCTCGTTGTCGTTCCGGTTGCATTCTTTTTTAGTTTCGCCAAGTCACCGTTTCCCGGATTTGGGGCCATCAGCATCTTCCCGGCTCTCTTTTCTCTCTATCGGGTAAATCTTGATTTGGCCCGAGTCGCTCCCACTGTGTTTGGTTGGAGGGTTTCCTTCTCTGTGCTCACCCTGGCGCTTTATTTGTTGTTCGGCGCCTGGTTCGCCCTGATGCTGGTCCGCAATCTCAAAAAGGAAATTGCTGGGATCAGGCTCCTCTCGCGCTGGCAGGCCATTGGACTTGCGGCATTTCTGAACTTGCTCTTCTATGCGTTTTTTAACCAACTCTTCCCTTCAAACGCGATAACAACCTTCGACGATGTTCACCTGATCTCACAGCACCAGTTGGCGATTTCCGCCGTGGCCTTTAACGCATTCATCCTCTATTTGATCGGCATTGCCACGCTCTCGCCCCACGAAAAGCTGAAAGTGTGGTGGAGGGCATACGAGGCGCGTGACGCAAGTTACTTTTCCGAGTCAGGACCCTCCTGGCTATGGCTCATCCCCGCCGCGCTCATTGCTTACCTGATGCTGGTGGCCGAAGCGCTGGGAATGCGAGCGCGCGTCTCCCTCGATCAATGGGATTTGGGCATCGCCGCCGCCGTGTTGGGCGTCACACTCATTTTTGTAATTCGGGACATCTTATTTCTCCAGTGGGCCGGCTTGACCCGGATGAAGCGCCCGTTGTTGAAAGGGTTTCTCTATCTCTGGCTTTACTACGTCGCCGCCGGAGTCATCGTCATTTTGACAACCGCCATATCAACCCCCAAGGCCCAGTTCATGGTGCTCGGCGCGCTCACTCCTTATGCCGCCTTTGCCTACGCAGACACCCCGGTAAGCGTCTGGCCGGGAGTGTTGGTCGGATTGGTGTTGCAACTGTTTTTCATCGTGCTCCTTTTGCGCGCCATCGGCGAACGGCTTCGCCGCCCCGCCCTGGTTCCAGCGCTTTCGGAAGGGTAAGAATGAAGGGAGTAGGGAGCAGGGCCCTTCCACTTTCCCCACGTACGAGTGCAAAACGTGGAGACCCCCCTTGTAGGTGCCCTCCTGGAATCAAAAAGGGCGGGGCAAGCCCCGCCCCTACTCTGGTTTTTTTCCCCAGATCCCATCTTGCCTCGGCGGGAGGGGATTCAGCGGTGGTCGCCCTCCGGCGTGCGGTGGCACGCGCCCTTATTCTACTTGACAATATATTTGTAGGAGAGGAGACTTCTTCAAGCAGCCAGGAAATCAACAGCCCGGCTCCCGCGGAGGTTACGCCTCATGACCGGGAAAGGCCCCCGCGTTCGTCCTATCATGGAGGGCCCATGAATACCCAACACTTTACCTTCCGCCGGATCGGAATTCGACGGCTCTCAATTCTCGCAGCTTTAGTTCTGGCGGCTGTCGCGGCCCTTGCATCACGAATCCAGGGAGTGCAGACAAAGCCCGCCGAAGAGATTTCCACTCATGATGTGGAGACACCCTTCAAGCTCCAAACCGAGCGCAATCTGGTGATGGTACGCGTGGTGGTGCGGGACGCGAAGGGCGCTCCGGTCAGCGGCCTCGGCAAGGGCGATTTCCAAATCTACGATCGCGGCAAGCTGCAAGATATTTTGCACTTCTCGGCGGAAAAGCCTGATTCGATGCCAGCGGGAAGCCCGGCAGACAAGGGAGTTGCTCCTGCACCGGGAGCCGCTCCAGCGCCCGCCAGCACGCATCCGGCGCCTCTCCGGTTTGTGGCTTTGTATTTCGACGATGTCCATACCGCGCTCGAAGGTATGCAGGTATCACGCAACGCCGCGGACCACTACCTTGCAACCTCGCTTCGGCCCGGGGACCGCGTGGGATTGTTCACGTCTTCGGGAAGGAACCAAGTCGACTTCACTGACGACATCGCCAAGTTGCACCAGGCGCTCTTCGATCTTCGTCCCAGCACGACCGAGGCGCCAGGTTCAGCAGCGTGCGCGGAAATCTCGCCCTATCAAGCGTATTTGATAGTAAAGGGACAAAAAGAACCGCTGGATTTGGCCGTGCAAGAAGCGATCTGCAGGTGTGGACACCAAATGTGCGGCCGAGCGGTCGGAGGTATTTCCGAATTAGACATCGGATTTCGGGCGCAAATGGAAAATGAGGCCTACCGAATACATGACGAGGATCAAACCGCAGCGCACGGCGAATTGCGGAATATTGAGACCCTCATTCGGGGCATGACTTTGCTTCCCGGCCATCGCAGCGTGGTAATTGTTTCCGGTGGATTCCTGACTCTTGAGCTCAAATACGAACTCGACCAGGTTATTGACCGCGCCTTGCGGGCCAACGTCATCCTGAACGCGTTGGATGCTCGCGGCCTTTATCAGGACCCGGGGCTCGTGGAGTCGCAGGAGCTGGCCGCCGCCGCCGGCGTATCCAACGATGTCCTGGATTGGAAAAGGGGAATGATGAGGCCGAGCGCTGGCCTCGACAGTGAGGTTATGGCAGCGCTGGCGGAGGGAACGGGCGGGGTTTTCTATGAGAACAACAATGACTTTGAAGCGGGTTTTCGCCTCATGGCGTCGGTTCCGGATGCTTATTATGTTCTGGCCTTTTCACCGCAAAATATGAAACTGGACGGCGCCTTCCATTCCATCAAGGTCAAACTGGTCTCAGCTCACGGCCTCACGCTTGAGGCGCGCCGCGGCTACTACGCGCCCCAGAACCCCATTGACCCAGTGGCACGGGAGCGAGAAGAGATGAAGGAGGCGGTTTTTTCCCAGGAGGAATTGCAGGAAATCCCAGTTGAAGTTCATACCAAGTTTTTTATGAAAAGCCGAAACGACGCCCAACTCGATGTCTTGACGCGTTTTGGTGTTCAACAGGTGCATTTCCGCAAGCAGAACGACCTTAATCTTGACAACCTGACTTGCACTACCGCGCTCTTCGACCGCGACGGACATCTGGTAACTGTGCTGACTAAATCTGTTGAGATGAAATTACGTGACCAGACCCTGGCCAGCCTGCTGCACAGCGGGGCAACTCTGAGAACTCGATTCGAAGTTAAACCGGGGACTTACTTTGTGCGCACCGTGCTCCGGGATTCTGAAAGCGGACAAATCTCCAGCCTGAATAGCACGGTGGATATTCCTTTTTAGTTTCCGGCAGTTTTTGGCAGACGTCGGGTTTCGGGATTCAGGCGTGGTTTCCGCGCTGTTCAATTCCTGCTTGAAATCTGGTAGCGCACCAGCGCGGGATAGATTAGAATCACCGCCTGGAGGAAATCACATGAATAAGTTGTTTAAGGCGTTTCTGGTTCTGGCAATTTTCTGTCTGGGCGCAAGCCTGCCGGCTATTGGCAAAGACAAGCCGGGCCCCGTCTCGGGGACGTGGGCCTGCGTGGCGCACGGAACCGACCAGGGCGATATCAATTACACCTACAATCTGGTGCAGGCGGGGGAAAAAATCACGGGAAGTTTCGCTGAGGTTTCCGACAGCGGCGAAAAAGCGGACATCAAGGACGGCTCCTACAAAGATAAAAAATTGAATCTCTCCTTTGACGCCCACAACGGCACGGTCACCATCACCGGAGCGCTAGCCAAAGCGGGCGCGATGACGGGCAATTGGAGTCACTCCGGCGGCGCCCAGGGCACGTGGGATTGCACCAAAGGTGCGCCCAAACCCGCCTCCAAGTAACATGTGTCTTTTGGGCGGCGCTTTTCGTAGGGGCGGTTCGCGAACCGCCCCTACTATTCCTGGTTTTTTACCACTGCGCCCCCTTTCATTACAAATTTCGCATGTTCGAGCGCCTTAATGTCTTTCAACGGATCGCCAGGCACGGCAATAATGTCTGCCAACTTCCCCACTTCGAGTGTTCCAATGTGTTCCCTCATTCCCAGAAGATCTGCCGCGTTGCACGTTGCCGCATGGATGATCTCCATCGGCGTCATTCCCGCCTCCGCAAGAGCCTCATACAGCAATAAGCTTGCCTGCCCGCGATTCTTCCCGGGCATGGTCAAATACATGTCTGAGCCGGCGGCAATCGGCACGCCCATTTTCTTCGCCCGTCTCAATCGCTCCTGTTCTTGCTCCACAAACGGCTGAAGTTCCTTCTCCAGCTTGCTTTGCTCCTCCGCGGTCGGCTGACGCGTCCCCAACGTCATTTCTACGAATGTCTGGAGCGTGCCATCTGTCGGGACCAGGTAAATATGCTTCGCCGCCATCATTTGCAGCACATCATCGGGAACCACATACGCATGCTCGATTGAATCCACACCGGCCTCGGCCGCAATTCTTGTGGCTTTATTGCCGATGGCATGCGCGGCAACCTTGACTCCTGCGGTATGCGCTTCTTCCACGATAGCCTTCATCTCTTCGAGCGTCACGTTGGCGGGCGACCCGTTCACAATCACCTTGATGCATCCTGCTCCGTCATACAGCGCCTGCCGCACCGCCTGCCTCGCACTCTCTGCGCCACGGATTGTGACATACTCCTGCTCGATTATTTTCTGCGCTTCCGGCGTCAGTCTCCCGAACTGGCCTCCCTGGGCCGCCAGAGCCCGCGTTGATACCACCATACGCGGGCCGGGCAACCAACCGCGCTCGATGGCCGTCCGTAAGGCAACGTCGCCATTAACCCCGGAATTCCCGACATCGCGCACGGTCGTGATTCCCGCCTCCAGGTCCTCTCTCCCCAATTTCGCTCCGAGCAGGGCCCGCTCCGCGGTACTCTGGGTGGCTACAATGCGCAGCATCTCCACGTCTTGGAGTGACAGGTTTGATCCGTCCATCTCTGAAAGCAGGTGCGTGTGCGCATCAATCAGTCCCGGCAGCAACGTCGCATCTCCCAAATCAATTACCTTTGCATCCGGGGGAATTTCGAGGCCGGATCCCACCGCCGTGATTTTTTGTCCCTCCACCAGCACCACCCCATTGTTCACCGTCACTTCGCTTTTTCCATCAATCAGGCGCGCGGCCCGTAGCGCCACTCGTCGCGCACTCCCTGCTGTCCTTTGATCACTCAGAGAGACGCTCGCGATGAATATCCCCACGCTGGCCAGCCCAACCAAAATGTAACGTTTCAGCATATATTCCCCCCCTTTGAAGGGTCATTTGCGCGGCCATAATACCAACGAGATTTCACAAATGCGGTTAGGCCGTTAATCAGGCATGTGCGTGATTGGCTTGCAATCGCAGGTGAATGGAGTTCCTCGCGCGGCCGCCTTTTCCGGCAATTCGTGAATGAAGGTTTGGACAGTCTTGCGTATGGGCGGTTCGCGAGCCGCCCTATTCTTGCCGTTTCATGCGGTTGTTTTCCCAGCCAGGGCGGAGAAAAAGGCCGCCAACTCAAATCTTTGCCAAGGCCTGATCCAAATCAGCAAGCAAGTCTTCGACGTCTTCTATACCCACCGAGATTCGCACCAGGCCGTCGGTAATGCCCAGCCGCTGGCGCTGTTCGACTGGAACGCTGGCGTGCGTCATGGTGGCCGGGTGCGAGATTAGCGTTTCGACGCCGCCCAGACTCTCCGCCAGCGAGCAAAGCCGAACCGACTTCAGCAGAGCCTTCGCGTTGTCCAGAGATCCGGTTTCAAAAGAAATCATTCCGCCAAATCCACGCATTTGCTTTTTGGCCAACTCATGTTGTGGATGCGATTTCAAACCCGGGTAATGAACCTGCTTGATCTTAGGATGCCCTTCAAGATGGCTGGCGATGGCCATACCGTTTTCACTATGCCGCGCCATGCGCAGCGCCAGCGTCTTGACGCCGCGCAGTATGAGCCAGCTATCCATCGGTCCAAGAATGGCGCCGGCGGCATTCTGAATAAACTTCAGCCGCTCGGCCAGCCCTTCGTCATTCAGGATTACGGCTCCCCCCACTCCATCGCTGTGGCCATTCAGGTATTTGGTGGTGCTGTGGAGCACGACATCCGCACCCAGCTCCAGCGGGCGCTGGAGATATGGGCTCATGAAAGTATTGTCCACGGCCATCAGGATCCCATGTTGATGGGCGAGGCTGGCCACTTCGCGAATGTCCGTGATCTGCATGATGGGGTTGGTGGGCGTTTCGATGTAGATCAGCCGGGTTTCGGGCCGGATCGCCTTTTCCACTTCTTCCATTCGGCACGTGTTGGCATAAGTGAACTGAAGGCCGAAATTCTTCAGGACGCGCTCAAAAAGACGGAATGTGCCGCCGTAAAGGTCATGGCCCGCCACGATGTGATCGCCAGCCTTAAAAAGCGTCATCAAGGCGTTGATGCCTGCCATGCCGGAGGCAAACGCATAGCCAAAGCGCCCGCCTTCAAGGCGAGCAAGATTCCTCTCCAGCGCCACTCGCGTAGGGTTGCCGGTGCGCGCGTACTCATAACCCTTGTGCTTGCCTAGTTGCTCCTGAACGAATGTGGAAGTTTGATAAATGGGAACGATGATGGCCCCAGTGGCAGGATCGGGCTCCTGGCCGATGTGGATAGCGTCCGTTGAAAATCCCATGATGCAGTGCCTCCAAAATCTATTTAAGGCCGGTACGGCGCTCGCTACCTGCGCGAGGCCTGGCTTCCAAAATCAACGGGCCGCAGAAGCAACCCAGGTTGCCGGCCCCTGGGAAATCAGCCAAGTTTTGGCAGGGCAAGCCTGAACCTGCGGCGGCGAAGTTATAGGAGTTGTGGCGATAAGTCAACGCTCCGTTGCGTAGTGCGGGCAAAATTGCAAATCAGGACCTGTTGGATGGCACCGTCTCTGATATAATTCCCCTTGGGATTCTTGCGCAGCGTCGACTGGCCATTGCGCGCATTTGGTAGCCTTAACATTCTGGTGCCGATTGAGGTACGCCTATGAAACGTTTTCCCAGATCGCTTTTGCGGAATTTACTCTTGGGGATGATGGTTGTGGTGTCCCTAGGGGCCTTTCAAAGTCCTGCGCCCGCGGCGGACGACCCCGATACCAATATCCATGTTGTGGTAACGGATTGGGACACAGGAAAACCAATTTACCAGGCTCGGCTGACCCTCACTTTCCAACAAGAATCCACTACCATAAAAATAAAGCATTCCAAACCCATATCTTTCAGCGCCAAGACCGATCTTCAAGGGCGTTACCGGTTCACGGATATTCCCAAGGGGACAGTGAGATTGATGGTGACGGCGGAACGACACGAATCTTACGGCAAAGAAATCAAAATCGAAAAAGACAATCAGGAAATCCTGGTCAGAATGAAAAAACCGCAGCCTCAAATCTAGCCTTGAACTTGCGCCAAGTTGGCGGAGCCAAATCGCCCTCCATTCAAACTCTTTACAATACATTCTTGCGCTGCAAATTGAATTCCAAACCAGCTCCACTCGCCATTACGGCGGAAGATTTTTGATATAGCATCTCGGCCTTTTGGATCTCGGGTTTAATTCATAATGTGGGCGTAATGTCTGCTACACATTGGTGCAAAGAGTCAGAAGCTCTTAAGATTCGGACGCTTAAAACGATTTGGGATATCCTTTTCCACAAACTTTTCAACAGACCTGTTGAAAACAAATTTTGATGGGAAAGATAAATCCACCCGCCCAAGCTGAATTGATAAGATTTGGAAAGAGACTTGCATCGCCGAAAATGCAAAATGAATCCCTAGACTTCAGGTTTGTCCTTAGGAGGTCCAAATCCCGGCGAATAACTCGCCCGCCATCTTGGCCAATCGGCGCTCTAAGGTTTGGGTGCCGCGGGAGGGGCTGGAGCCTGAGGAGGGGCGGGGGGAACGGGCGCCGAAGGACCTTTGAAGTAGTCTTCGTCCAACCACACATCGGTCTTCTTTCTCAAATCTGCCATTTCATCTTCCAGCTTCTGTTGCCGGATCTTATTTTCGATGTCCGCCGCAACATCCTTCTGTTCCGCAGTTTGATGGCTCACGATCTGCAAGAAAACGATCGCCTGGGGAGTTTCCAGCGGCTCGGAAATCTCGCCATCCTTAAGCTCAAACGCTGACTTGTCCAGCGGGGCCAGCAATTGTCCGCGACGGATCGTGCGAGGGTCAGCATCAATCATCACTGCGTTGGCGGCCACAAAGTCCTGGGTTATTTTCTTAATGTCTGTCCCGGCAGTAAGAGCTTTGCGTATGGCATCTGCCTTGGCCTTTGCGTCCGCGGCGGCAAATCCCGGAGTGTTCTCTTTCGCTCCTTCGGGCTTCTTAATGACAACAAACTCGCGGACTTGCGCCGTCTGATAATCAGGCTGGTGCGCCGAATAATACTTCCCAACCTCATCGGGGCTTATTTTCACATCATTCGACATTTTCTCGTACTCGGCTTGGGCCAACATCTGGGTGCGTTGGAGCTCGATTCGTTCCCGGACCTCGGGAGTGGCTTCCAAATGTTCACTCTCCGCTTGGTGCGAAAGCAGAAGAACCTTCACATACTCCTCGCCCAGGGGGCGGCGTCCCGCCGAGGCCAATGCTTGCTTGCCCTGGGGATTCAGATTGGAAATGAGAAAGTCGATTTCACCCTGAGTCACCTTATGATCCGCGACCTTGATAACGACCTTTTCCGGTGAATCCGCAGCCGGTTCGGGTGCTGCTTTGGCCGCTGCGGGCGCGGAGGGCTGTTTCTGGGCCGGCTTTGAAGCTGGGGCCGGATTTTGCGCCGCAGCCTGCAAGCCTGCTGCCAAGCCAAGCATAATGATTGCGATAACCAAAAAACGGGGATATTTATTTTCCATGGAATCTACCTTTTGTGGAATTAGGATGATTGCCTGCTTTAAAATTCTAACACAAAAGGGTTTTTTGCATAACTGCGTTTCCACTCATTCGGGGAATGAATGCCGATCGGTTGTTTTCTTACGCAGAGGGCAGGGAGTCCTTTGCTGGCAAGCTTGCGCGCCCGTGGGCAGTGTCCTGGTTTTCTTCGCAGGGACCGCGGGCGTCTCGCCCGCTCTTTGCTTATGATTTGCTTGCGGGCGAGACGCCCGCGCTCCCAGGAAAACTAGGGCACTACCCGCCCGAGACCGATATGCCGGAAGTCCGGAGGGAGCCCCACTCTGTGACTCTGGCCTTTTTGCATTGAAATACTCGCCTTCGCATTTCCCGGGAGCCTACTTATTGGGCGGGAAATACGGATCAGGCTCAGGAACAGCGGCGCCGTCTTTCCGAGGATCGGAGGCGCCGTAGTTGACGCCCGTCAACGAGTCGTGCAACACAGCTTGCCCACCGCCCATGCGATCCGAATAGTCGCCTACGACTACTAGTTTGTGGCCCTTCTGGATTAATGCCTGGCGAACACTTTCAGGAACGCGGTCCTCGATCAGAAATGTGCTGCCGCCGAAACTTGGGTTGGTAAAGCGCGGAGCTTCCATGGCTGCCTGGATGCTCATTCCATAATCGGCGATGTCGGAAACGTATTGGGCATGCGCCTGGGCCTGGTTCAGGCCGCCCATGATTCCGAATCCGATGTGAATGCCGCCGCTCTCCATGAAGGCGGGAATGATGGTGTGGAAGGGACGTTTGTGCGGCGCCAGCATGTCCGGATGATTGGGGTCGAGCACGAAGAGCGCGCCCCGGTTTTGCAAGGTGATGCCGTAATCATCCACCACCACGCCCGATCCAAAAGCGGAAAATAAGCTTTGGATCAAAGAGATAATGTTGCCATCGCGATCGACCGCCGACATGTAAATGGTGTCACCCATAAAGCGCGCGGGATCGCCGGGTTCGACGGGCGAGTGGGCATGGTCCATGTCTATGGTTGCCGCGCGGTCGGCGCCGTAAGCCTTGGAAGTGATTCCCGCGGTCGGAACTTTGGCGAAGTTGGGATCGGCGTCATAGCGGCGCAAGTCCGCGTAGGCGAGCTTTTGGGCTTCCATTTTTACGTGGAGGGAGCGCGCTTCAAGCATCCCCCAATAGGGCAGTTGGAATTTTTCAAAGATGTTAAGCATTTCGAGCGCGGCCATGCCCTGGCTGTTGGGCGGAAGTTCGTATACTTTCCAGTCGCGGTAGGTGGTGGAAATGGGTTCCACCCACTCGGGCTTGAAATCTGCCAGATCTTCGGCGGACATCACGCCTCCCAAGCGGTCCGAGGTTTTCAAAATCGCCTTGGCGATGTCGCCCTTGTAGAAAGCATCGGGCCCATCCCGAGCGATCAATTCGAGCGCGCGGGCGTATTCGGGATTCTTAAATACCTGGCCTGTGATGGGCGGCTCAGCGTTATCCAGCCATACGCGGCGGCTGTTGACATCCGCTTGGAGTTTTGACCTCTCGCCTTGCCAGGTCCGGCTGATCCATTCGGTGACTGGAAACCCGTTTTTGGCGTAATAAATCGCGGGCTGGAAGAGTTCGGCCCAGGGCAGGCGGCCAAATTTATGGTGCAGCGCTTCCCAGCCGCGCACGCAGCCGGGCACGGTTACGGAAAGGATTCCGGCGTTGGGCATTTCGCGCAGAGCCTTTTGCTGCATCAGGGCGGGAGTAAGTTTTTCCGGCGCCCAGCCGCTGGAGTTCAGCCCCGTGAGTTTGCCCGTTTTCGCGTCCCAGTAAATCGCGAAAAGATCGCCTCCCATGCCGTTCATCATGGGCTCGACCACGCCCAGGACGGCGTTGGAGGCGATCGCCGCGTCCACCGCCGAACCGCCGCGCGCCAGGATCTGCGCTCCGGCCTGCGAGGCGAGCGTTTGGCTGGTGGCCACGATGCCGCGTTGCGAGATGGTCATGGACCGCGCCTGCGAGCGGTCTGAAGGGCTTGGCGGTTGTTGGGCGAAAGATAGCATGCCCCATACAATAACAAAGAATGAAGTACGCACCAGATTTCTCATCCCAGTTTTTCCTTATTTTCTCCGAAAGAGTGTGCATCTGGGGTAGTGGTGTCATTTGCCCAGCGGGAGTTCTGCCGCGCAGTCATTCCCGCGAAAGCGGGAATCCATTTCACTAAATTATTAGAAATGGCCGGAAGAAAAACTGGATTCCCGCCTCCGCGGGAATGACAAGTTCCTAGAAAGCAATCCAATTCCAAATGACACCTCTGCCGCATCTTGGTTCTGCTTATGCCATGCGCAATGCATGGTAGCAACTCCGGGCCATTTCTGAAAACATAAGTTTTGCCTTTCTCTTCCCGCAGCAAGTGTAGCGCTGATCCCGTGTGCGCGGGATCAGCGGCTCTTGTAACGGAGGCGCCGCGGACCCCAAGAGCGGGGGATCCACTCTAAAGGCTCCGCAGGTTTATGCAGAGCATAAAATCTTTAGATTGGACTATGCTTTGACCGTCCTTTAGAGTATTCCATGTAAGCAAGGTGTTTCCTCGAAGAAACTCACCGACTGAACCTTTGACGACGCGAGTTCTCTCCCCGCAGAGTGAAGTAAGTCTTCAAAGCCCTTGATCTAAATCAGTCTTGCCGGGAAGTGAAGTTTTCCGGCTCTTGGGAGCCGCCGGTCCAAGGAAAACCTTTTTTCCGTCCAGACTGACAAAACTCAAAAAATGGAGGCTCGAAATGAATTCACTCAGGAAACACGCTTTACGCAAATCAATCTACCTTCTGGCGCTCGGTCTTTCCCTGATTCCGGGGGCGGCAATGGCGCAGACCACACCGTCAAACGTGGAAGGAAAGTTTACCTTAACCACGGAGGCACGTTGTGGAACCACGATTTTGCCTGCGGGAAATTACTGGTTCTCACTGGACGGCGACGGCCCCTTTGCCGTCATCAAGATTTCCAACCGCAAGCGCGTGGTCACTTCGTTCATCACCCAGGGAAAGCCGAGGGACATCACGACAGACGACAGTGTGCTGAACCTGGTGAGGATGGGTGGCGGGCCCTACGTTCGATCCTTGGACCTGCCCGAACTCGGCCTCGAGTTCAAGTTCCCGGTCCCTAAATCGGCGATCACTTCTATGGAGGCGCCCGCCCTTCCATAAAACAATTTGACCTTCTCCACGTCTACCCGACGCAGGGTGTGGAGACTATAAGAGGGGAGTAAGCCTTCCGGATCCCCGGGTCCTCCCCATTACCGGAGGCCTCCCCTCTTTTTTTTGCGAACACATTCTTACGTCAGAATCCTCCCTTGGTGGCGGCACTATGGCATTCATTTTAAGCGGCCTGAGCCGGGGTATTGGTGTCACTAAGAATCGGATCAATTTTGAAACACAGGTCATTCCCGCGACGGCGGGAATCCAGTGTCGCGGTGGGGACCGCATTTCCATCTGCTCTCGAGGTGGATTCCCGCCGTCGCGGGAATGACGGCGCCGGGACGATACCGTTTATTGGAAATAACACCACTCAGTGGCGGGAGGCGCGGCCTAAATCCACCGCGACTCGGTTATAATGATTGATTCATATCAGCCCGGCGAGGCCCTCTATGGACTTCAAACTTCATTCCGACTACCAGCCGCGCGGTGATCAAATCACTGCGATTGAAGAATTGCTGCGCGGCGTTAACGATGGCGAGAAACACCAAGTGCTGCTGGGCGTGACGGGTTCGGGAAAAACGTTCACCATGGCCAAGGTCATCGAGGCGGTGAACCGGCCCACGCTGGTGATGGCGCACAACAAGACTCTGGCCGCGCAGCTCTATCACGAGTTCCGCAATTTCTTCCCCCAGGACGCGGTGGAATATTTCGTCAGCTACTACGACTATTACCAGCCCGAAGCTTACGTCCCCGCCGCCGACGTTTACATTGAAAAAGAGGCCACCACCAACCAGGAGCTGGACAAGCTGCGCCTTTCCGCCACCCGCTCGCTCTTTGAGCGCCGCGACTGCGTGATAGTAGCCAGCGTCAGTTGCATTTACGGCATCGGCTCGCCCGAAGCTTATTACGGCATGCTGGTGATGATCGAGAAGGGACAGAAAATTCCGCGGCGGGAAATTTTGGGCAATCTCGTCGAAATCCAATACGAGCGCAACGATTATGATTTCAAGCGCGGCACCTTCAGAGTGCGCGGCGACGTGATTGAGATTTATCCCACCTATGAGGACAACGCCTACCGCATTGAGATGTGGGGCGACCAGGTGGAATCGATTTCACAAATCGATCCCCTGTTCGGGCAGGTCAAGCAAACCTACGACCGGCTTCCCATTTATCCGAAGACGCACTATGTGATGCCGGCCGACCGGCGGGAGACGGCCATCGAGCGCATCAAGAGCGAGCTCGATTGGTGGCGCGGGGAGCTGGAGAAACAAGGCAAGCTGGTGGAGGCGCAGCGGCTGCATCAGCGCACCATGTTCGACCTCGAAATGATGAAGGAAATGGGCTACTGCCACGGGATTGAGAATTATTCGCGCCACCTTTCCGGACGCCTCCCCGGTGAGCCGCCGCCCACCCTGCTCGACTACCTTCCGCAGGATGCGATGATTTTTATGGATGAAAGCCACCAGACCATCCCCCAGGTGCACGGCATGTTTCACGGCGACCGCTCGCGGAAGCAGGTGCTGGTGGACTACGGCTTCCGCCTGCCATCCGCGCTCGACAATCGTCCGCTGACCTTCGAGGAATTTGAGCATCGCATCGGGCAGGTGATTTATGTCTCCGCCACGCCCGGCCCTTATGAACTGACCAAATCGGGCGGGGAAGTGGTGGAGCAGATTATCCGGCCCACGGGATTGATCGATCCGGAGACGGAAGTGCGGCCCACGCGCAATCAGATTGACGACCTGCTGGGTGAGATTCGCGACCGCGCCCAGCGCAACGAGCGCGTGCTGGTGACCACTCTCACCAAACGCATGGCGGAAGATTTGACGGGATATTACACCGAGGTCGGGGTCAAGTGCCGCTACCTGCACTCGGAAGTCGAGACGCTGGAGCGGGTGAAAATCCTGCGCGATTTGCGGCGGGGAGAATTCGACGTGCTGGTGGGCATCAACCTGCTGCGCGAAGGTTTGGATTTGCCTGAAGTGTCGCTGGTGGCCATTCTCGATGCCGATAAGGAAGGCTTCCTGCGTTCGGCCGGGGCGCTGATACAATCCATGGGGCGCGCGGCGCGCCACGTGCGCGGACGCGCTATTCTCTACGCCGACAATATGACCGACTCCATGAAGCAGGCCATTGGGGAAACCAACCGGCGCCGCGCCAAGCAGATTCAATATAACGACGAGAACAACATCACGCCGGAAAGCATCATCAAGCCGGTGGATATGGCGTTGGCATCGATCGTGGCGGCGGATTACGTTACTATCCCGCTGGACGACGATGAGACCGAACCGACTTCACCGGACCAGCTCGAAGAATTGATTGGCAAACTCGAAAAGCAAATGCGCGAGGCGGCCAAACAATTCGAGTTTGAAAAAGCGGCGCAGTTGCGGGATCGGGTCAAGGGGTTAAAAGAGAAGTTAACAGTCGACAGTTAACAGTTGACAGGCAAGAGCCGAAAAGTCCCGAGGCTTACTCGCAGACTCTAATTTACGAGATTGAAGAAACCTGCCTGCGACGAGCGGCCCACTGCATGAATGCCCGGAAACAACCTATTGCGATTGTCGGTCCGGGGCGGCTCGGTCAGGCTTTAGGTAGGCTTTTGAATGAGGAAGGATTCCTTGTGGCCTACGTCGCCGCGCGCCGACGAGCGGCGGCGCGGAGCGCAGTCCGGTTTATCGGGACCGGAGTTGTGGTGGGGATGGACTCGCCGGAATTGGCTGCCGCGTCAGTGATTCTTTTCACCACCTCGGACGCGGCGCTCGCTCCTGTGGCCAGGCAGGTGGCCGCACTGCGCAAAGATTGGCGGGGCCGGGTCATTCTCCACACCAGCGGGTCCGTCCCGGCCTCGGTGCTTCTGCCCTTCAAGCGGCGTGGCGCGGCCATTGGTTCGCTTCATCCCTTTCAGACCATTCCCTATCCATCGGTCGGAATTCGCAACCTTCGCGGGTGCATGTGGGGGATTGAGGGCGATCCGGCCGCGCGGCGGCTCGCTAAACGATGGGTGAAGGCGATCAATGGAACGACCTTCCAGATTCGCGCGGGCAAGAAAACTCTTTATCACGCCGCCGCATTCATGGTTTGCCCGACGCTTGTTACCTTGATGCATCATTCCGTAAAGTTGTTGAAACTTTCCGGGGCTTCGGAAATAATCGCCCGCGCCATGCTGAGCAAGATTGTGGCTGAAACCGCCGGGAATTTTTTCGTGTTCGGTTCCCGCAGAGCCTTGACGGGACCCGCTGTGCGCGGCGACTGGGAAACGATCCAAAAACACGTTGCTGAACTGCGGCGCGTTATCCCGGAGGTCCTGCCAGCCTACCGCGAATTGGTGCGGCTGATGGCGGCTCTGGCAGGGAGGTCGATTCCAGCCAAGGTTTTGGGTCCCTAAGGGACTGAAAGGTCAATAAGCAGGCGGCGGCTCATTAAGTTTGAATAGATGAAATTCGAAAAGGAGGCAAGCTCATGACATCTCGCGAACTATATATCCAGCGGCTCAAAATTGAAATTCCGGTGACCTTGCAGGTTCTGAAGGCGCTCCCCAAGGATCGCTTAAGTTACAAGCCGGATGATCGCTCGCCCTCGGCCGAGCAACTTGCCTGGACTCTGGCCCAGGAACTCCAATCATGCGTCGAGGCCATTATTGACTTCACCGGGGAATGGAAAGTAATTCCGCCCCCGCCCATTGAAGAGATTCTCAAGAAGTTCGAGCAGGAAGCAAAGAAACTCGGGGAGCTTGTGCCCAAGGCGGATGATGAGGCCTGGGACCGTGTTGCCAAGTTTTATTACGAAGGCAAAGTCGTATCTGAGCAACCCGCGGGAACATTTATCTGGCTCTGTCTTTTCGATTCCATTCACCATCGCGGACAGCTCACCGCGTACCTGCGGCCCATGGGCGGAAAAGTGCCCGCGATTTACGGGCCGTCGGCAGACGATACAGGAGGATATGGCGCCTGGCAGTGAGGCAGAAGGCAGAAGGCAGAAGGCAGAAGGCAGGAGGCAGTGACACTTAATGGAATTGTTTTCTTCGGCGCTTCACGCGGAGGCGACTGTTGGAAATCGATTCCCCTCAAATTTCGGGCCTAAATTTCTCCCAGCTCTGGTCTAGAATTGGATTCCCACGCCGCTATCAGTTGCGCCTAATATCAAAAACAAAAAGGGCGGGGAAGTGATCCCCGCCCTTGGAAGAGCCGCAGGGCTGAACTGCGAGCCCTGCGCTACAGTTTTGACTATCGACTGTTCTTAGTACATTCCTCCGCCCATGCCACCAGGCCCGCCTGCGGGAGGTCCGGAGTGTTTGTCTTCCTTTTCCGGAACTTCGCTCACCAGGGCCTCGGTGGTCAACATCAATGAGGCGATGGAAGAAGCGTTCTGGAGCGCCGTGCGGGTAACTTTGGTGGGATCGATCACTCCGGCTTCCACGAGGTCGCCGAAGGTTTCGGTTTGAGCGTTAAAGCCGTAGTGAGTGTTCGAATTGGAGCGGACTTTGTCCACCACCACCGCGCCCTCATGTCCGGCGTTGACGGCAATCAGGCGCAGCGGCTCTTCGAGCGCGCGCTTGACGATGTTGATGCCAATCTGCTCGTCGCCTTCCGCCTTGAGTTTTTCCAGAGCGGGAATGCAGCGAACCAGGGCCACGCCGCCGCCGGGGACAATGCCTTCCTCGACAGCCGCTTTGGTGGCGTGCATGGCGTCCTCAACCCGAGCCTTCTTTTCTTTCATCTCGGTTTCGGTTGCCGCGCCCACCTTGATCTGCGCCACGCCGCCCACCAGCTTCGCCAACCGCTCCTGAAGTTTCTCGCGGTCGTAGTCGGAGGTGGTCTCTTCGACCTGAGCACGGATCTGCTTCACCCGGCCTTCGATTTCAGAGGTCTTGCCGGCGCCTTCCACGATGGTGGTGTTGTCTTTGTCCACCGTGATCTTCTTGGCGCGACCGAGGTCATCCAGCTTCACATTTTCCAGCTTGATGCCCAGATCTTCGGAAATGGACTTGCCGCCAGTAAGGATTCCGATATCTTCCAGCATCGCCTTGCGGCGATCACCGAAGCCCGGAGCCTTCACCGCGCAGCAGTGCAGGGTTCCGCGCAGCTTGTTCACCACCAGGGTGGCCAGCGCTTCGCCTTCCACTTCCTCGGCAATGATCAGCAGGGGTTTGCCCGACTTGGCAATCTGTTCGAGCAAAGGCAGGAGGTCTTTCATGGAGCTGATCTTCTTCTCATGGATCAGGATCAGCGCGTTCTCGAGGGTGGATTCCATCCGCTCGGGGTCGGTGACGAAATAGGGGCTGAGATAGCCGCGGTCAAACTGCATGCCCTCAACCACCTCGAGCGCGGTCTCCATGGTCTTCGATTCCTCCACGGTGATCACGCCGTCTTTCCCCACTTTCTTCATGGCCTCGGCGATGATGTTGCCGATGGTGTGATCGTTGTTGGCGGAAACGGCGCCCACCTGAGCGATCATGGCTCCCTCTTTGACTTCCTTGGAGAGCTTCTCGAGCTCGCCCTTGATGTGTGTTTTGTTGCCTTTCTTGTCCGTCTCGTCATAGCCGCACACGGTGCGAACTGCCAGCTCGATGCCGCGCTTTACGGCCATCGGATTGGCGCCCGCCGCTACGGTCTTTACGCCCTCGCGGAAGATCGCCTGGGCCAGCACGGTTGCAGTGGTGGTGCCGTCGCCGGCCACGTCGGAGGTCTTGGAAGCGACCTCGCGAACCATCTGCGCCCCCATGTTTTCCAGGGGATCCTGCAACTCGATTTCCTTGGCCACCGTCACGCCGTCCTTGGTGATGGTGGGGGAACCGAATTTCTTATCCAAAACCACGTTGCGACCCTTGGGGCCCAGCGTGATTTTCACGACGTCCGCCAGTTGATTCACTCCACGCAGAATCGCCTGACGGCTATTTTCGCCGTGTACAATTTGCTTTGCATTTGCCATCTTTTATCTCCTCCAAAGATTTCTTTTTAGGTATTTTTTGCGATGCTTCTTTTATTCTTCGACCGTTCTCAATCGTTGAAAAGATTTTCGATTCGTCAGTTGCCCGGCCATTCAGTTCGCTGACCCACTGACGCCACTAAACTAACTGACCGCTTACTTACTTCTTGCCGCCGGCAGCCTTGGCAGCTCCCTCAAGAACGCCCAGCACTTCTTCCTCGCGGATGATCAGGAATTCTTCTCCGTCGAGTTTGATTTCGGTGCCGGAATATTTCCCGAAAAGAATGCGGTCGCCCGCTTTAACATCAAGGGGCACCACTTTCCCTTCTTCGTTCCGCTTGCCATTGCCCACCGCAATTACTTCCGCCTCTTGCGGTTTTTCTTTCGCCGTGTCGGGAATGATGATGCCTCCCTTCACAGTTTCTTTATCTTCGATCCGTTTGATCAGAATGCGATCGTGCAGAGGTCTTACTTTCATCTGTGCGTCTCCTTTCGTATTCAGGTTTGAAGTATGGATTAAACTTAGAAGCAGGCCCTAAACCCGCTCCTTTCCCGAAGCGAAATGCCGTAATTAGCACTCTCTGTTCGAGAGTGCTAATTTACTTCAAGAGTTGTCTGATTGTCAAGGTACAATGTGCAATCGGTTTGTTTGACTGGTATTCTGAATTGGGCGCGAAGTCAGGAGGCGGCGAGTCCGCTTCTTGCCTTCCATCCAGTAATGGCGTGTACATATCTTATTATCAATAAGATGCGTCGCATAGCGGTTTTTGGCTTTAAGGATAAAATCCCAGTTTATTGGTTCAGTAAAGCGAGTTGCTCCGAAAAGTCCTATCCCAGGCTTGCATGCTATCTTCCACCAACCTTTTTTACTCGAATTATCATCAAAGACTCCTTACGGTCGAACTAGGACGCTGGAACCATGTTGAAGAATTCTAAGTGGACGTCTTGGCCGCCATCACATCCTCAACCGATATTAATGGCTACCCACGTCTCAGCGACTTTGGGTGAATAGTAAGGGTTGGGGCTATAATGAAAATCATCCTATGCGGAAAAGGAATTCACTCTTGCTATGCTTTGCGAATAAGTTTCAATCCATGATGTCGCGAGCTTGGAAACTAAGTTTCTTATTGGTAACTGTTCTGGCGGCCCTCTGGTGTTTCCCGGACGCGTCCAATTTGCACGCTACGCCATTGGGCCGGCAGCAAGCCGGCAACACAAAGCAAACCCAAGCCAGTCCAACAAAAAAGGAGGGCCAATCCACCACGCCGCTTGCGGACTCCGCCGCCGCGGAGGAAGAGAGCGATCTTGCAAATGTTCAAGCCGAAGCGAAAGCTGTGCAAGTGCCGGACGTCCAAGCTCTGGCGAAGGCTCTGGGAATTGATCTGTCGCCGGCGGGTGATGATCCCGCTGATTCACCCACGAATTCTCTCCAGGAATTGGGTGATCTGGATGGCGACGGAATTTCTGAATTCGCTCTAAAGCTTATGCCCTCGATGAAACGCGAGGCGCCCGAGGGTGCAGGGACAAATCGATTGCCCTCCTGGCAATTAATCCTGCTGGCTTGGGACGGCGCCCGGTGGCAGGCGTCCCGAATTCAAACGGGATTTGAGCTCTACGAATTGCAGGTGCTCTCCTCCCTGATTCCGGGATCAAAGCAACTGGCCCTGACTGTATATTCGGGCGCTCGCGCGATTCCTTTTCCGGCCATCTATCAGATCAAGGATCACGCCGCCGCCCTGATGTGGGATGGCCGCTCGGACGAGAGCCTTTACGAAGGATTTGTCCAGGGGCGATTAGAATTTCGCGACTCAGATGAGGGCGCTACACCGGTGATGATTGCGTCCGGGCGCGCGGACCCCGGTCTCCTGCATTTCCCAAAAGAGAGCACGCGCGGATTCGACATTCAGACTACTTATGCCTGGGATGGCCGCGCATTTACCCCCAAGCGCACTGAATACGAGGCCAACGAAGATTACAAGATCTACCAGTTTATTTCCGATTTGCATCTCAAGGATTTCCGCTCAGCCTACGCGCTGATCGATCCGGCCAAATTGTTGAAAACTGATGAGCCCAGTCTTGAAATCTTTCGCAAGCACGTCGAAGAGTCCTGGCCGGAATTTCTGGATGACGAGATTTTTGAAGTTCTTGACCTACAACCCCCCGTTCCGGGCGACTTCAGCTTTGCCCTGGTTCGCGAGGGCAGCACTTACGTCTACCATCCTCAATTTGCCCCCGGCACGAAGCATCTCCTAACCGGTCTTGAGCGCCGCGAGCAGCCGCGCGGCAAGGATTGAAAAGCATGATCCTTGAGGTCATGGAAGCGTATGGTTCACCATTTCTATGATCCGTTCCCGCAGGTCGAGGACTGCGAGGAACCCCTTCAAGCGCAGCCATGAATAGGCAATCTCAATCAATCACCGGATTCGTGCTGGCCGGCGGCGCGAGCCGGCGAATGGGCTGCCCCAAAGCCCTGCTGATGCTGGGGGGGGAGACTATGATTGAGCGGCAGTTGCGTGTGCTTCGTTCCGTGACTCAACGCGCGCTGGTGGCCGGATGGCCCTCGGATCTTCCCTGGCCGGCAAGAATTGAAACCCTCACGGGCGTGCGTCGCCTGCCTGACGCCCAAGCGGGCAGGGGCCCGCTGGGAGGAATTTATACCGCCCTGACCCACTCGCGATCTGAATTCAATTTATTTCTTGGATGTGATATGCCATTTGTCGAGCCGGCGTTGCTCCATTTCCTTTGCGGCAGGGCGCTTGAATGCGGAGCGGACGTCACGGTGCCGAAATCGCATCAACGCAGGCTGGAGCCGCTGTGCGCAATCTACCGGCGGCGGGCGCTTCCGACGATTTCGGCAAGCCTCAAAGCGGGGGAGTACAAGGTCTCGAGGTTCTTCACTCGAATCCAGTGCGAGGTAATTCCCTGGCGCGAAATTGCCAAGGCGGGATTTCCCACTCAAGTTTTTGACAACATGAACCTGGCGGAAGATTTCGAGGAGGCAAAGAAATTCTTGAGCCGATCCCGTCCTCAAAAGCGTCCTTCAGGCCAATTGAAAAATCGTCGGCGTGATTAATCCGGCGGTGGGAATCAACCGGCCGACTGCAAGTCTTTGTTCTCATTTTCCCCCTTTTAATTCATAATCGATGGCCGCATGTCGCTGGTTAATGGAACTCTCCTGTTTCTTGCTGCCATGCTTGCCGGAACGATGAATTCGGTTGCAGGCGGGGGCAGTTTTATTTCGTTTCCCACCCTGATTTTTACCGGGGTCCTTCCCATCCCCGCCAACGCCACGTCCACCGTCGCCCTTTGGCCCGGATCGGTGGCCAGCATCGGCGCCTACTGGAAGAAACTTCCGAGGGGCAGCCGACTTCTTCTCCCCTTGACTCTTGTCAGCATCGTCGGCGGCCTGCTTGGCGCGCTGATCCTGCTGCGCACGTCACAGCAAACGTTCATGCAACTGGTTCCATATCTGTTTCTTGTCGCCACACTGCTATTCACGTTCGGCAAGAAAATATCGTTGAAGTTAGGCGGGCTGGTTAAGAGTTCCGGACCGCCCTCCTGGACCACAATAACGGGCGCTGCCCTGGTTCAGCTCCTGATCGCGGTTTACGGTGGATTCTTTGGAGGCGGGATCGGAATACTGATGCTGGCTCTTCTGGCGATGGTCCGAATGGAGGACATCCACAGTATGAATGCCGTGAAATCATTACTCGCCGCCGCTATCAATGGCTCCGCCGTGGTCACGTTTATACTGGCGGGAGCCGTACTTTGGCCGCAGGCGATTTTGATGGTGGGGGGAGCAATCCTCGGCGGCTATGGCGGCGCACGGCTGGCCCAGAAACTTAATCCGAAACTGGTGCGCGGATTTGTTATCACGGTGGGTTTCTCCATGACCGCATACTTCCTCTTGCGGCGGTAAAAAGCGAATACAAGGCACGGATAATATCTGCACGGGACACTCGCCGCCTTTTTTAATTCATAATTTATTATTCATCATTCATAATTACTCCCATGCCTGACGATCTCCACCCAACACCCTACATCCAATTCGTCCACGTCTCCAAAGCCTTCGACGAGACGCAGGTATTGAACGATGTGAATTTTGAAATCCGCCGCGGCGAAATGGTGGTGGTGCTGGGCCGCAGCGGGGTGGGCAAAAGCGTTACCCTGAAGCATATTTTGGGCTTCATGCAGCCGGACGAGGGCAGGGTCTTGGTGGATGGGCGGGAAGTTTCGAAAATGACGGAAGTAGAACTTGCGGAAATGCGGCGGCACGTGACGATGGTTTTTCAATCCGGAGCGCTTTTCGATTCTCTCACCGTGGGCGAAAATGTCGCCTATCCGCTCGAGGAACGCGCTCTGCGAGGCGCCACTCTTGACGAAGATCAAATTCAATCGCGCGTCGCCGAACTCCTGGCCCTGGTGGACTTGACCGAGGCCGTTGACCTTAAGCCTTCCGACCTGAGCACGGGGATGAAGAGGGCCGTGGCAATCGCGCGCGCGCTGGCGGCGGAGCCCGACGCCATACTTTACGACGAACCCACCACCATGGTGGACCCCTTGATGGCGCATACCGTGGGTGACTTGATTTCAAAACTAAAACGCCAAAAGGGTCTGACCTCCGTAGTGGTGACCCACGACATGAAATTGGCGCGGAAGCTTGCCGATCGCCTCGTCTTTCTGGAGGACGGCCGTGTCGCTTTCTTTGGCACCCCACAGGAAATGAACGCGTGCCCGGACCCGCTAATCCGTGAATTCATGGAGCTGGACGAAGTCTCGTTTCTGAATTGAATAATTGTCCCATTGATTCATTGAAACATTGGGTTGTGCCGGCAGGATCCTCCAATGAGGCAGTGAACCAATGAACTAATGAACCAATGGATCCATCATCCGATGCTCTTTCTCAATCGCAGCGAAGTCGAAAGCCTGTTGAATCTTGACCAACTGATTGAATGCCTTGCGCCTGCCATGGCGTCTCTGAGCGCGGGAAATGTCTCCATGCCCGCGCGCGGCGTGGTTGAGATTCAGGAGAATCGCGGCCTCCTTGCGTCGATGCCGGTTTACGTCCCTTCATCTCAAACGCTTTCCACCAAGCTGGTAACTGTTTATCCGGACAACGAACGCCTGGGCATCCCCTCACATCAGGCGGTAGTTTTGGTGTTTGATTCGAAAACCGGAACGCCCCTGGCGATGATGGACGGCGCGTCAATCACCGCCATTCGCACCGCGGCGGGTTCGGCGCTGGCTACGCGCCTGTTAGCGCGGCCTGAAGCGCAAGTGTTAAGCGTTCTCGGAACCGGAGTGCAGGCTCGCACCCATGCCAGGGCCATCACGCGCGTTCGGCAGATTCGCGAGGTGCGCGTTTGGGGGCGAAGTCAGCAAAAAATTGATGCCCTGGTCAAGGACCTAACTTTGGCTCCCGGAGTCCGGGTTCGCGCCGTCCCGCAGTTAAAGGAAGCGCTTGCGGGAGCAGAGATAATTTGCGCTTGCACTCACAGTGCAGAGCCAGTGGTAGTCGGAGAGTGGCTGGAGCAGGGGGCCCACGTAAATTCCGTCGGACTCAATGCGCAAGGTTGCGAAGTGGATGAAGCCGCGGTACTCAAAGCCCTGGTGGTTGTGGAGTCGCGCGACGCGGCTTTGGCGCCCGCGCCTTCGGGAGCCAATGACTTGCTTTGGCCGATTCAAAAGGGACTTATGACGCGGGACCACATTCATGCCGAGATAGGCGAGTTGGTCTCGGGGGCGCGGCCGGGGCGCACTTCAGCCGTTCAAATTACGATTTACAAATCCGTGGGCGTTGCCGTTCAGGATGCGGTGGCTGCGCGATTGGTCCTTGATGCCGCACGCGCGCGCGGGGTTGGAAAGGATATCCAGTTGTGACCAATCCTGAAAGGAATCCTTCTTCGTAACCATGAAAACCAAAGAGGCCATGACGCTCGATCGCGTTCTTTCCCGGATGGGAGTGACCTCGCGATCTTCGGCGAAGGAAGCAATTCTTGCCGGGCGTTTGAAGGTGAACGGGCGGGTTGTCCGCGATCCGGAATGTTGGGTGCGGCCGGGCCGCGACTTTATTCAGTTTGATGGCAATGCGGTGAAGCGCGTTCGCAAGATTTACCTTCTTTTTTACAAACCCAAGGGTGTGATTACAAGCCACGGCGATCCATCAGGCCGCAAAACCGTTTACGACATTTTGAAAAATGGAAACAACCCCACCGCGCCGAATGAAGATTTCTGCTGGGTCGCTCCCGTCGGGCGGCTGGATAAGGACACTTCCGGCTTGCTCCTGATGACCAATGACACCGAGTTCGCCGACTTTGTCACCAGCCCTGAATCTCAAGTGACCAAGACCTACCTTGTAAAAACCAGTGGACTCCTGAGTGATGAGATTATTGCCAGGCTTGAAGACGGCGTGGAAATGAAACGTGGCGACCAGGCGCGCCCGATAAGCGTCCGACGAACCGAAGACCGGGGAAAATACACCTGGCTCGAAATCGTGCTGACCGAAGGCAAAAACCGCGAAGTCCGGCGCATGATCGAGGCGGTGGGATTTAAAGTGCTCAAGCTGGTGCGAACGCAAATCGGGTCGCTGACATTGGAAGGTTTGGAAGTGGGGAAGTGGAGGGGGTTGACTTCACGCGAGCTTGTGGCGATTAGGTCGTCGAAAGGGAATGCGTAATAGCCAAGAGTCCACTGAGATGCGTCCTGAAAGAAACATGGCTTGCTCACCCAGGGTGCCGCCCCAGGAAAATCACCGCATATTGAGGCAAATCTTCTGCGTGGCGTGATGCGAGTCGGGCGAGCAGTTTGGCGAGAATTGTTGGATCGTCGGCGCGAATGGAATGAGGCACGATGATGACGCCCGAGTGCTTGTGGCCTTGGTTGAAAAACTCCATCGTAAGGGCGATGAAATCGTTGCGATTACGCGTCACAAGCGCGGCTCCTATCCGGGATGCGTAAACTAGCTGCTCCTCATCGTCGGCCCCGCGATTTCCGGCTGCTTGGGTACTGGCGGCCTCGTACCCCAGCCTTTTGAGGATCTCAGCGACTTTGGGATTAATGTCCTCATCCAGGTAAAACCTCACCGGATCTCACCTGCCGCGACGGGGTGCTGAGCGCGAAGTTTTGCGGGAGTCCACGAGGAATTGGCGCGAATGCGCCGGTCTATTTCGGCTCTAAAACTACGATAGTAATTCAGTGCGGCAAGTAATTGAGCTTCGGTCAACTGCGGATAAGCTTTTTGCAGCCGCTCAAATCTGTGCCCAATGCTCTTGTGGTTGGCGATGATTTCCCAGACATCAATCCCGGTCCCTGCGATACGCGCGCGGCGCCCAGTGGGGCCGTGGCCAAAGACAATACCCGGGTAACGGCGCATCCGCGTTGCCTCATCGAGCAAATCGTTGGCCACGGTCGAGAAATCCTCATTGCGTTCCTCCGCGATCTTCTGCATGGCTCGAAGTGTTTCCTTTCGGATTCGCAGACTTTTTTGAATGGTCGGCATGGCTCAGCCTATATCCTACAATGTATCCCAACGTATGACAATCGATTTGAAGTCGAAGAAGTCAAGAAGATGCCAAGCGGGGAATACGAAATGACCGTATCGCGCTCGGATGTTTGGGGTTTGTCAACAGCCCACGCTTTGATCTCACGGATTTGCTGGCCTCTTCGGCGGCAAGAATTCGTCCAATGCGACAGGTAATTTGAATAGCAGCATATCGTTTGCAAGCTGGCCAATCGACTCAAACTTGATTGCTTCAATTCCGAGCGCGCGCGCTGCCATTACATTCACCTCAATGTCGTCTATGAACAAAGCCTCTTTGGGAAGGACGGTGATGGCTTCAAGGCAGGCTTGATAGATTTTTGCATCCGGCTTAACCACGCCCAGTTCGCCGGAAAAGACTTTCACATCGAAGTGATTCAACCATTCAGCGCTCGAGCGCAAATATCTTGAGAAATCGCGCGGCATGTTGGAAAGGATCGAAGTTTTAATTCCGCCCGACTGAAGCTTGCGCACCCACTCGAGCAAGACGGGCCGGGGATGAATCCAGAGGGCAAAATCAGCTTTCATCAGCTTGTCGATTTGCGAGTCGGAAAATTGCTTTTCATTTGATGCCGCGATTTTCTTCCAATAGGAAGTCCCGTCAAGCGTCCCCCGGTCATAATCAAGCCGGTAACGCCAAAGCGAATCAATAAAGGAGGCCGATGGGATCCCGGAGAGGCGGGCCATTTCCTCAAACGCGGAAGCCGGAGGCATGGGGCACAGGACATTTCCATAATCAAAGATTACCGCTCGAATATTTTTGGCCATAGGTTTCGGTTTTTTTGAGCCGCGTCAAGTCGAGTAAACGGCTGGGTGGGAGTTGAAGAATCGCTCCTACGCTTCAAAAAGTGACGCAACGAATTCCCTGGGATTAAAGGGAAGCAGATCGTCAATCTTTTCGCCGACGCCCACAAACTGAATGGGCAGGCCCAGCTCGCGGGCAATAGCCACCACCACGCCGCCCTTCGCCGTCCCGTCAAGCTTGGTCAGAATGATGCCCGTAGTTCCGGCATGTTCCGTGAATTGGCGCGCCTGCTGGAGGCCGTTCTGGCCTGTCGTCCCGTCAATCACCAGAAGGACCTGGTGCGGCGCGTTGGCCACTTCGCGCCCGGCGATTCGGCACATCTTTTCGAGCTCGGTCATCAAGTTGAATTTTGTGTGCAGCCTTCCGGCGGTATCCACAATCACCGGGTTTTGGTGGCGGGTTTTGGCGGCGGCCAGGGCATCAAAAATTACCGCAGAAGGATCCGCGCCCGGCATTTGCTTCACAATTTCGATGCCCAGCCGTCCCGCCCAAATTTCGAGTTGTTCGTTGGCGGCGGCGCGGAAAGTGTCAGCCGCGCACAGTAAGGGTTTCCGCCCTTGCTGAAGGTAATAGTTGGCGAGCTTGGCGATCGACGTAGTCTTGCCGACACCATTCACGCCGACTACGAAAATAACCTCCGGCAGTCCCGCCGGGGGCTGGGTGGGCGTCCGGGCGCGTCCGGAAGCGCCCAGGGAGTCGGCTGGATTCTCAAGGATCCTCAATATCTCCTGCTCAATCGCGGGGCGCAGTTGTTTGGTGGTTTGGAGGGTACGGCGATTCATCTGCTCCTGCAAATGGGCAAGAATTTCCTTGGTGGTGTTCACGCCGAGGTCGGCGACGATGAGCGTGGCCTCAAGGTCATCGAGAACCGAGCGGTCAATGGTTTCTTTTCCCTCGACGATTTCTTCGATTCGTCCCACCAGTTGCGCTTTGGTGGATGCAACGGCTTTCTTCAAGCGGTCGAAGAGGCCTGGCTTATTGTCCGCGGGTCCAAAAAGTGTTTGTACCATCGCTAAGGATTCTATCCTGAACCGTCGACGCGCGGGAGTGAAATCGAAGGGGAGAGGCAAAAGGGAACCGGGCGGCGCCGACTTAACTCGAGGGTGCGACCGGCGTCACCGCATCGGGGATGGTGATGAAGCTGCTTCGGCGCGCCTCCGCCTTGCGCAGTTCGCCCTTCTCGTAGGCCGAGTGCATGGCATCCACAACGATGGGATCGTATTTCGTGCCCGCCAGCTTGCGCAAGATTTGCAGTGCCTGGGGAAAGTCCTTGCCGGCCTGGTAGGGCCGGTCGGTGGTGATGGCGTCGAAGGTATCGGCCACCGACATGATTCGCACCATGAGCGGAATTTCGTCACCCGTGATCCCATCGGGATAACCCTTGCCGTTTAACGCCTCGTGGTGCCAGCGAATCCCGGGCAACATTTCGTGGAGCTGATTAACCTGCCGGACAATTTCATACCCCATGATGGTGTGGCGCTTCATGATTTCAAATTCATCATTGGTCAGCACGCCAGGCTTCTTGAGAACTTTGTCGTCCACTCCTATCTTGCCCACGTCATGAAGCGTTGCCGAAATGCGAATCTTATCGATCTCATCGTCGGGCAAGCCCATTTCCCGAGCCAGAATAACCGAATAGTTCGAAACCCGGCCCGAATGCCCTTTCGTATAAGGGTCTTTGGCGTCGACCGCGGCCGCAATCATTTGAATCGATTCCATAAAAAGATTTCGATTTTGTTCTGAGGCCCGAGTGAGGTCTCCGATGTAGTGTTGGATATCCTCAGCCATTAGATTGATATTGCCCGCCAGTTCGCCGATTTCTTCGGTGCGGCTCCGAACATCGGCGCGTTGGGTGTAATCGCGCTTAGCGATAGCCCGGGCAGTGTGGCTCAGTTTGTCGATGGGACTGGTGATCCATTTCGCTGAAGCAATGCCAACACCCAGGCTGAGGAAGATCACCAGAATTCCCCACTCAATTGTTTCCTTGCGCATTTCAGCGGCGGCAGAATAGGCGTCACTCACTTTTTTCTGCACAATCACGCCCCAGCCGGCATTTTGAATGGGGGAATATGTCCCGAGCATGGGGATGGTTTGTTTGCCGTCAATCAGGTCAAAGGCGGATGTTTCAGTGGCGCGCGCTTCACCCCGCCATGCCAGGAATTTCTGGACGATGGGAATGGCCACCATATCCATCCCCGCATTCTTGCCATCGACGTTGGAAGCGACCAGGCGGCCGGAATTATCCACGATATAGGCGTCGAGGCCCGCCCCCATCTTTCGAGTTTCCTGAAGACGTTTACTTATGGGAGCGAGCGTGACGACGGCCCCCACCATCCCCAGGAATTTTCCGTTGCCCTGAAGGGGTCGAGCAATCAACAACACCGCTTCGTTTCCGCCCGAGCGCATGATGGTGATGGGGTTGCTTTGATACTTGGCGCCCTGATGGGCGGCCAGGAAGGCCGCTTCGAGTGATTTTCGCAGGAAGGTATCCCCGGCGGCATCATATTCGCCCGCTCGCGCCCCTCTGGCCTCATCGTTTAACACGGTGGCGAAAATGACGGTGGATTGTTCACTCACAAATCGCTGGAGCGCCGAAAGCAGGCGGGGATCCTGGTCATACTTGGCGGCAGGGATCTGCGCGGCCAATGGGCCCACCGAATCAAAAAACTCCGCCAGATGCTGATTTACATTGTCCATGTAAAGGGAGATTTCAAGGGCCAGCGACTGCGAGGTGATGGTTTGCAGGACCTGCTCTTGCGTCTTCAAAGTCTCTTGATTCGTTGAAATCATCATCGTGCCATAAAACCAGAGGGGGAGCACGCTGATGCCAATCAGGATCAGAAGCAGCAGATAAAGGATCCTAAGCCGCCAAGGGTGGCCTTTTTTCATGGAGACCTTTGCCAATCGAATCTTAGGCAAAAGCAGGTTAGAAATCAAGAGTTCGAAGCTCTCGGGAGTGGGTCAGTTAGTTGTAGCGGCGAGTTTACCTCGCCACGTGGCGGCGTAAAGCCGCCTCTACGTCAAAATGACCCACTGCCAAACTCTGGGGACGGAATCATCGGGCTCTTTACAGAAGGGAATGAAACCTCAGCCCGCCTTTTCTCCATCAAACTTCCATTCCTTTTTGTTCAATGCTACGGACTATATCCAGGAGTGAATAGAGCGTCACAACCGAGCACCCGCTTATGATGGCAATTCAGAATGAGTCTGCGGGTTATCGGGATCATCTTCAAAGGGGAGCATTGTTTCCATATCGCCTTCGGTGTGCGGTTGAGTCTTCTCCAATTTCCGGGCGGCGCGCTTCTCCGCCTTTTGCCTTTGCTTTTCCAGCCGCTTAACTTCTTTTTGTCGTTTCTGAAACGTGGCTCTCTGTCTGCCTGCCATGGAGGCTCCTTTCTTGAATGGATTGGAAAAGGCCGGGACCGAATCGGCGTTTGCCTGCTATGGCATTGATTTTTCGCCCGGCCGCGGGGACGACCTTACCAGCGGGGTTCGCGGGGCTGCCGAGCGGAACCTCGATAATCATCCTGGTTCCCCCTGCGCTTGCCACCATGACCTCCGCCGCCACCGGGACGGTACCCGCCCCCCCCACCAGTGCGTTCCGGTTTGGGCCGTGCTTCATTTACCGTCAGGGCGCGTCCCTCAAAATCTTTCCCGTTGAGGGCTGCGATGGCTTTGGCTGCGTCCTCGTCCTGGGTCATCTCGACAAAGCCAAACCCGCGCGGTTTTCCAGTGTCGCGGTCAGTCATGATTTTTACTTGTTGGACTTCCCCGAATTGCGCGAAAAGGGTTCGAAGCGCATCTTCCGTTGAGCTGAAGGGCAGATTTCCCACAAAAAGATTCTTCATTCCGTCTCCTTATTAACTCCTGGTGACTGCATCATCCACTTTGGGTTCGGTGCCGGCGACCGGCACTCGTTTGCGGACCCACGTCCGTGCGGTCAATCTGCTGCGCCTCAAAAAGGCTTTACAGTCACAACTGAATGCACATTCGAATTCCAGCGCCCGCTTTTCGTGTTCCGGATTGTCTCACACTTCAGACTGGATTTGGGAAGAATAAATTTTGTGCCCGCCCAACAGGCGGGAAGCAAAAATGGGTCAGTTTGTCGTGGCGGCGGCCGGAGTTTACCCCGCCTGGGCGGGTTAGCTCCGACCGCCGCTACCAGAGGATCAAACTGAACCACTATCCGGGAGGCAGGCGGGTTCTTATCCGAGGGTGGATATGCTACTCTAATAGCAGGCATCACATGCGCCGGATCCTGCGCAGTGCCGGGGAGAGTGAAAATGTATCCTGAAGAAATGGTTCGGCCCATGAGGGAGGAGCTAACGCGGCTCGGATTTAAGGAAATGAGAACCTCCAAGGACGTAGAAGCCCTGCTTTCGAGCGCGAAAGGTACGGCGCTGGTGGTGGTCAATTCCATTTGCGGGTGTGCCGCCGGAAAAGCGAGGCCGGGAGTTGCCTTGGCGCTTTCCCACCATCAGAGGCCGGAACTTCTGGCCACCGTGTTCGCTGGACAGGACCGGGAGGCCACCGCCCAGGCGCGCGCCCACTTTACAGGGTATGAACCGTCTTCGCCCTCCATCGCTCTTCTTCGCGACGGCCAACTGGTATTCATGCTCGAGCGGCGGCAAATCGAGGGCAGAATGGCGGAGGAAATCGCGTCCGACCTGAAAGGTGCATTTGACCGCTTTTGCGCCCCAACGGTTTCCAAAGCTGGAGCATGAATCGAGCTGAATCCTCTATAAGAATTAGTTGATCTAATTCGAGCTATCAATCTATTGACTCGGAAGTTGCGCCTTGGTTGTTTTCAACGGCAAATAAACCCCGCGCTATCTGCGGAAACCGAACCACCTTTCGATATTTGGATCCTTCCGGCGAGAGCTTGCTTTCAAATAAAAAGTAACTACCAACTTCAAATCGCCCCAATGACAGTTCCTTTTGTTCTTCCACCAGCGCACGCAGAGTTGGTTGAGGCCGCGGACTGGTAAACCGGGCAAGCGTCAAATGGGGATTGTAGTCCCGGCTTTCGTGCGTAAACCCCAACCCTTCCATTTTGTCCTCAATCCGCCCCGCCAGTTGAATCAAGGCCGGCGGCGCATTTATGCCCGCCCAGAAAACGCGGGGACGCGCGGCGCCCGGGAAGAATCCGAACCCTTTGACTTGGATGTAAAACTTCTCAAAGGGCTCAAGGGCCGAGAGGGCGCTGGTAACTCGATCAACTTGCGTATCTGCGATTTCACCCAGGAACTTTAGCGTGAGGTGGATGCCTTCCAGACGGCTCCAACGAATGCTGGAATCTCGTTGGGACTTTGGCAGGTCCGCGTGCCCAAGGGTGTGGCGAAACTCTTCCATTTTCCCGGCAAGTGCCTGGCGAATGTCATCGGGAAGGTCAATGGCGATGAAGGCTCGCATTCTAAAGAAAGTTGCAAGTGGCAAGTGACAAGTTGTTAGCCAAGAATCTTTCCATAGCTTGCCACTTGCCACTTATCACTTGCCACTTCTTCAAAGGCTTCGAACTCGCCTGCGGACCATTTCCAAGGCCGCTTGCGATGCCCAATGGCGGATCTTTTCCCGGTTACCTGGGAAACGGAATTCACGGATTTGCGTGCCGCGCTCATCTGCCAGAGAAATGAAAACCAGTCCCACCGGTTTTTCAGGGCTCCCGCCCGTCGGGCCCGCGATGCCCGTGATTCCGAGGCCGATATCGGCGGCGGAGCGTCTGCGAATGCCCTCGGCCAATGCCTGAGCCACAGGCTTTGACACGGCGCCGTTTTCCGCCAGGAGAATTTCCGGCACACCGCAGAGTTTCATTTTCAGATCATTGCTGTAACAAACAACACCGCCAAGGAAAAAATTTGAACTGCCGGGAATTCTGGTCAGGCGCTCGCTCAGCAGGCCGCCCGTACAACTTTCCGCCACCGCCACCGTCTTGTGCTTCATCACCAGGTACATGCCCACAATCTCTTCCATGGACTCACCGTGGGTGGAAAACACATATTCGCCCAACGCCAATTCAATCTTGTCGCCCAATTCCGCCAGCATAGCCTCCGCCTCCTCATCGCTGGCCGCGCTGGCGCGCAAATGGATTTCCACGGCTCCCGGGGTGGCGAGAATGGTCGTGCTCGGATTTTGGTATTGCTTGTAGAGGGGGGCGATTCGCTGGTCAACCTCGGATTCGGGCAGCCCCACAATTTTGAAGACCCGGCTGCGCAATCTCTGCCCGCCGGCCAGGGGTGCAAGGCGCGGCAGACATTCCGATTCGAACATCGCTTCGAGCTCGACCGGAGGCCCAGGCAGGAGAATTACAACCGCACCTTCGTGGTCGATCCAAATGCCCGGTGCGGTCCCATTCTTGTTTTCCAGCCACATGGCCCCTTCCGGCACCATCGCCTGGCGCATGTTGTTTTGGGACATGGCCCGGCCGATTCTCGCAAAGCGTTTTTCAATATGTTCGCGGATCTCCTCGATTTCCCGGAGCGGCCGAACGAGAACTTCAGCCACCACCTCGCGATTGATGTCATCTTCGGTGGGTCCAAGCCCTCCGCTGAGGATAACCAGGTCGGACCGGCCCAGGGCAACTCGAAAAGCTTCACCCAGTCGCGCGCGATCATCGCCGACGACGGTCTTGAAATGAACTTCAATCCCCAAGGTGTTGAGCTTGTCCGTCAGGTAAAGTGAGTTGGTGTCGGTTCGGAAGGGAGTGAGGAGTTCCGAGCCTACCGCAATGATTTCAGCATTCATTTAAATTAGGCGACCAGTTTGGGATTCCATGCGATGGACCGATCAGGCGCCGGCCGTGGATTAGGACTAAAGCCAGGGCTGGCCATCGATGTCCAGGAAAAGCTCAATCAAAGAATTTCCCGTCGTCAGCACCATTGACCGATAAGACGTGAAGGCCAGTCCCACGATGCCGAAACCCGAGACCGCCAGTTCGGGCTTGGCATCGGAAGTGAATCGAATGATGCCCCGCTGTCCCGCGAGTGATGCGGCAACATAAAGATTGCCCTGCGCGTCAAAGGCCAAACCCTGCGGCCTGCCAAGGCCGCGATAGAAAGACGAAACCTGTCCGTTGGGCGAAATGCGGATGACGTGATCGAAGCTGGAGGTGGTGGGTCCGGTAACGAAAAGACTCCCTCCCGGGTCAAACGCCAGGTGGTAGGCGGCAACACTCGGTTCCAGGGTTGCAAAGACAAATATCTGGCGGTCGCGGCTGATCTTGAAAATCGTCCCGCTTCGGTCGCCGACATAAAGATTCTCATCGCGGTCGAAGGCAATCCCGGTGGCAATACCCATGCCCTCGGCATAGACAGAGTGGACTCCGTCGGGAGTAACCTGAAAAATCGTTCCTTCCATGCGGCTGGAAATGTAGAGGATTCCATCCCGGTCGAAGGCCATGCCGGTGGGATTCACCAGATCGTTCAAGAAAGGCCGCATCACATGGCTGCGATCAATTTTAAATACCGAGGTGGGGACTTTCTGCCCGCGAGTTCCGCTGAAAGTGGTAAAAACATTTCCGGCCGCATCGATGGCAGGGTTGGCGACCGGGTGGAGGTTCTCGGCAATGGTGATGCCTACCGCGACGGACACGGGCGCGCTGCTGGCGCCGTCATTAACGACGGTTAATTCACCGCTCACCGCGCCTTCAGGAACTCGAACCACCAGGCGATTGGCCGAACTCAAAAGTAAACTGCCCGGCCGGTCTCCGAAGAACACTTGGGGGCGGCCCGCTCCATTTTCAGAAAAACCGTGTCCGCGAATGGCGATTTCGCCGCCCGAAATAGCCGCGCGTGGCAAAATGTTCTCTATTTGCGGGTTGCTCTTGGCCAATTCGGTCTGTCCCATAATCTGTCGATGAGGAATGATATTTGGTTTCGCCGGCTCTCTTCAATTGGGAATGACAAAATGTAGTGACAACTTCTTTTGTAGCGCCGGTGTCCCCACCGGCGACCGCGCTGAGAACAGCGCCCCTAAATTAAGTATCTTTCACTATAATTCGTCATCCTCAAATTACGGTTCGCATCCAACCGAAAAGTCCAAGCGCCAGGGCGCCGTATGTCCCGGCGGCAACATCATCTAACATGATACCCCAACCGCCCGGAGCATGCTCAAGGCGTCGGGCGGGAAATGGCTTCACAACGTCAAAAAACCTGAAGAGAAGGAATCCCGCCAGCAGCCACCGCCAGTTTGCGCCCGGCCAAAGGAAAAGTGTGATCATTTGACCCACCACTTCGTCAATCACCACTTGGCCGGGGTCTGTCCTGGCGAAATACTTTTCAGCTTGTCCTCCTGCCCAAACGCCCAATGCGCCGAGGCCCAATGCCACCGCCGCAATCGCCGCCTGCTGCCAAATCCTGGCCAGGGGCAACGCTCCGATCCCAGCCACGATTCCCAATCCGACTGCCGAGCCCGCTGTGCCGGGAGCAATGGGAAAAAAGCCGACGCCGCCGCTGGTTGCGATCCAGACTGCGACTCCGCGGGGCCGTTCAGCCACGTTTCCCCTTGGCGTCCTGGTCATCGAAGTCAGTTTGGAAATCCTGGTCCGGAGCCTCCGCATCGTCCGGACTCGATATTCGGTAGCGCTCGGAGAGCCAATTGTCCAAATCAATCATCTTGCACCGCTCACTGCAAAATGGGCGGTTGGGGTTGCCCACGCCGGGAACCTCTGTCTTACAAATGGGGCACCGCATGGCCTGTATCCATTGCCGGAGCGCCGGCAGGCTGAATTTGAATCATCTTGGGTCCGGGAACTCGGCGCGGCAGAGAAATCACGCGGGCAGCAAAAGATTTGGTCTCCAATCGCGCGATCAAATCGTAATCGGAACTATCGGTCACCGTCGCCCATCGAAAGTCTCCGGGGCGAGGTTCGTCGCCCACAAAATCATTTACGAAAACCCGGCCATCAATTTCCGGGGCCTGGGATTCCAGCCTTCCCGTAAACAGCAAGTCCGTTTCTTCCGATCGTCCTTCCACCAAAAGCGGATAAGTCTGGCCCACTTTTCTCTTGAGTTTGCGGCGCGAGATCTTGCGCTGCAATCCGAGCAGCGTCTTCTGGCGGCGTATTGCCACCCGGCTCGCCACCTGGTCAGGCAGCGAAAAAGAGGCGCTGGAATCCTCGTTAGAATAAAGGAATACTCCCAGGTGGTCGAATTCCGCGGCTTCCACAAAATCGAGCAAGACTTTGAAATCGTCCTCGGTCTCGCCGGGGAACCCGACGATGAAAGAAGTTCGAATGGAAGCGGTGGGAATCTCGCCCCGGATCTTTTCCAACATTTTCAGAAAGCGGCTCGCGCCCGACCCCCGGCGCATCAGCTTCAACACTGGTCCGCTCGCGTGCTGCAAAGGGATGTCAAAGTATTTGCAAATTTTGGGTGTCTCGGCGATGGCGGCGATCAATGCGTCATTCAGCCGGTTGGGATAACAATAAAGAAAACGCGTCCAAACTAAATCCGGGATGCCCCCGAGTTGCCTCAGCAGCATGGCCAGTCCATCCCGGATTCCAAGGTCTTCGCCGTAGCTGGTGGTGTCCTGGCCGATGATGGTGATTTCACGGACGCCCTGGCTTGCCAGGTTTTCCGCTTCGCGAATTACCGATTCAAAGCGACGAGAGCGAAATTTCCCCCGCATCTGGGGAATCACGCAGAAGGAACACGGATGATCGCAACCTTCGGCGATCTTGAGATAGGCGGAATACGAAGGGGTGGAGAGAACTCGGGGAGTGAAATCGTGGTAGAGATAAGGCTCGGCAGGTGTTTTGGCTTCCCGACCCGCGCTTTCCTGCGCGCAGGCCTCGATCACCCGTTCGAGTTCATTGGTCCCGATAACATAATCAACCTCAGGGATGTCCTCTAAAATTTCCTTGCGGAACCGTTCTACCAGGCACCCCGCCACCACCAATCTTTTGGCGGATCCGGTTTTCTTCAGCTCCGCCATTTCAAGGATGGTGTCAATCGATTCGCGCTGCGCCGGTTCGATAAAGCTACAGGTGTTTACAATGATCACTTCAGCGTCAGCAGCGGAGGGCGTCAACTCGAAGCCGTGGCGCGCTAGGATGCCGAGCATCACCTCGCTATCCACGAGATTCTTGGGACATCCCAGACTAACCATTCCCACTTTGGGCATAACGGCGGACACCAGACCTGTTTATTCTTGAAATTAGCCCGAAATAAAATTCTAACACGATTCGGAAGAATTGGGCGAATGGTCGAATGAACGATTGAGTGATTTCGCGATTGTGTGATTAAGGATTGTTCTTCGAGGAATTCAGAATCCGATTTGGGTGAGATCAATCACATGTTCAGGGTTACATTCTTCTTCAATCATCCGTTCGCTCAATCGCCCGATCACCCAATCTAATAATCGCTCAATTCTTATTCCTCTCCCACATCAAGACACCTTTTTCGGAGGTCGCAGCAATGAACTCGCCGGTGGGAGAGAAGGCAGCGGTCAAAATCGGGGCCTCACTTTCTCTTAAATTCGCAGCGGCTTTGCCATCAGCCACGGACCAGACTCTGACCGTTTTGTCTTCGCCCGCGGATACCAGCCAATTCCCATCCGGTGAGAATTCAACCCAATGGACTGCTCCGGAATGTCCGGAAAGCGTCTGCAAGAGTTTCCAATCCGGCACTGACCAGATGCGTACTTTGCCGTCTTCACATGCCGTCGCCACCCGCGATGAGTCGCGCGAAAAGGCGATGCTCAGCACGGTGCCCTGATGGCCGCGGAGGGCGTCCACAAATTCGTGGTCGGTCAGCCGGACCACAGTCGGGTCAGCCGTGGAACTGCCTTGCACCTGGGCCAATATCATCCAATGGCCGTCGGGAGAATATGCATATAGGTTGGCAGGCTGGGTGAGTGAGGGGAGGTTGATGCGTCCACCGTGACGGGTCAAAGGATTCCATAGATCGAAATTATTGTCCTTGTTCAAGCCCACGTAGCGGATATCGGGAAAGTAGCGCGGAGGCTGATATCCACCTCCGTTGCCCAGACCATCCACCTTGCCGGACAACGCGTCCTGCATGGTGTCCCATTGAAATGCCAGTTCAGGCGACCGCGGGGGCATCTTATTGTTCTTCTCTGCCACCAGTCCGTTAGCCAAAATCAGGAGCCGGTCGGGAGTGAGGAAGTTAGCGGACTGGACGTCGAGGTCGGTAATGCCTTCCACGTGCAGCTTAAGAACTTTTCGGATTCCGCCCTCGCGAAGATTAAGAAGCACGACTTTGCCTTCATTCGCAATGGCCAGCGTGGTTCCGTCGGGAGAAAATGCGCCGGCGGGCGAGTAATTCAGGGCCAGATGACCATCCACCCGCCCATGACTGATCCACGAGTAGGAGGGGGTGGAGTTCTCCACGGTTTCAATCTGGGCCCTGGAGGGAACCGGATTTGACGCCAGGAATAGAATACTCGCGACGAGGGAAACAAGGCTGGCATGAACCCTTCGCCTTTTTTCCGGTTGTTTTATTACGGCACGATAGTTCGGTTTAAACAATTTCTCCCCTTGCAATCCGGGCCACCAGCTCACGATCCGCTTCCAGGAAATTGAAGTCTGAGATCTGATTCCGGGGCGCCCATTTGATGTTCTCAAACACTTGATTGATCATTGTTCCTTGAAACGACAAGACCGAAAAGAAGACTACCTCCACGAAACGGTCGGGATACTGATGACGCAAACGGAAAACCTCCTCACCCACTTCCGCCTCAATGGCCAATTCTTCCTTCAGTTCGCGGCGCAGTGATTCTTTCGTGCCTTCGCCGGGATGAACTTTCCCGCCCGGAAATTCCCATTGCATCCCGTAGGCGTCGTCGTGATGCCGCTGGCAAATCAGTATAAGGTCTCCATCAACTATGATGCCGGCTGTGACCAGGATGGGTTGGGAGTCGGCCATGGAAATTCGAAACTGGAAAATCGAAAATGGAAAATTGAAGCTCGAAACTCGGAGCAGCATCCGCCGCCTTCGAGATTCGTCTTCTCATTCGCTCAGTCACACACCCGACCGATCACCCAATTCCCTTGATTCAAAGTTTCTTTGCCAAAATTAATGCGACCTCCTCAAGCAGGGAACGGTCCTGATCCGTAAACGCGGCGGGCGCATCGCTGTCGATATCGATTTCACCCAGCACCTGGCCCCCGCGCGCGATGGGAACCACAATTTCAGAACGGGTTTCAAGGCTACAGGCAAGGTACCGCGGATCGGCCCGCACGTCGTCTACCACAAGAGTCTTTCCGCTTGATGCCGCCGCTCCACAGATGCCTTTATTCAAAGGGATGCGGATATGCGGCGTGGGCTTGCCCACGAACGGGCCAAGCACCAACTCGCCATTTTCAATCAAGTAGACTCCTACCCAGGCGTAGTGCGGCCGCTCGCGTTGAAGCAGGGCCACCGTCTCAGACATCAACTCTCGCGTATCCCGCGCGTTTTTGGTCAGGGCTTGGATAGATTGCAGAATTTCAGCGTTATCCATCAGTTTTGATCGGCCTTCGCGAAAAGAGCGGACGTTTGCCATCATAACTCAATATGCTTTAAGCGAAACGCCCATCGGCCGGCCCTGGAGCTTCGCGGGCTTCCGCGGTTCTCCGAATTACCGCAACTATTCCGCAGATTGGGTGTTATATAAGGTGTGGCGACAATGGCCCTAGACCAAGACCTGGAGCTGATGCTGCGGGTCCGCCGAGGCGACGCGGAATCGTTTGAAGTGTTGCTGAAGCGGTACCGCGCTCCGCTGGTGAATTTCTTCATTCGCATGGTCCGTGACCGTGCGCTGGCGGAAGATCTGGCGCAAGAGGTTTTCTTGCGCGTATATCAGGCGCGCCACCGATACCGGCCGGAAGCCCGATTCACCACCTGGCTATATCGCATCGCTACCAACCTCGCTTTGAATTCCATTCGCGACCGGAAGGGAACGGCGCCGGCATATCGTGAAGATGGGGAAAGCGATGCGGAGGTGGCGCGAGTGGTGGACTCAAAGCCGGTGGCTGAAGAGCAGATGATGCTCTCCGACCGGCAGCGCATGATCCGCGAGGCTGTGGAAGCGCTCCCCGAGAAACAGAGCTCGGCCGTCATCCTGCACAAGTATCAGGACCTGGATTATCGCCAAATTTCAAAAATCCTTGGGATTTCAGAAAGCGCGGTAAAGTCCTTGCTTTTTCGCGCCTACGAAAGTCTGCGCGCGCGGCTGGGGCCGTTGCTGAAGGGAGGACAATTATGAACGAACTTGGAAAGTGCCCGGACAAGGAGAAGCTTTTTTCCTATTTTCATCAAATGCTCGACGGGAATGACGAGCTCGAATTGCGGGCTCATGTAGCGCGGTGCCGGACATGCGAGCAGATGATCAACGAGTTTCAGGAATTCGATACTTTGATGGGGGAGTGGAAGCCGGTGGACCCTTCGCCGTATTTTGACGCGCGCTTGAAGGCCAAGGTCGCCTCGGCCGGCGCGGCACAATCGGGATTTCCGATTTTCGGTTTGCGGCGGGCCCAACTCCTGGCGCCGGTTTTTGCAGTCCTACTCGTGGTTGCAGCCACATTAATCGTTTTTCGGACGCGATCCGGCTTTAATCCCCGGCCCACTGTTCCAGCGGTGGTTCAGACTGCAAATACGCCGCCGGCCAAGGTTGAGGATGAATTAACTTTGTACGAAAATCTTCCTGTCCTCGAAGATGAAGATTACGACATGCTGGCGAAATTCGACATCCTGTCGGAAGTGCCGCACGGAGTGAAAAAGATTGCGAATTAGGAAAGCCAGTACAAACCCGAGACCGTCCCCCGCCGGATTGTGTTTGGGAGCTTCCGGCCTATTCTTTATTGGTTTATTGGTTTGCACCATGGCCGCGGCCCAAGGGCCGGACCGCCCGAAGGCTCCTCCACCTAATGCAAATCTGGAGAGAAAGCAGGAGCAAAAACAGGCCCGCCAGCGCGAGCTTGCCCAGCATCCTCACGCTCCGGGCTTTTTCCAACGCCTGCGCGAGTTGCCCCCCGATGAGCAAGAGCGGGTGATGGCCAATGACGAAAGATTCCAGCGGCTTCCCCCGGCGCGCCAGGCAATGATTCGAAGGAATCTGGATCATTGGAACAGCCTCACTCCTGAACAGAAGGAGCGGACGCGCGAACGGCAGGAGATTCTCGAAAGCCTTTCACCCGCCCAGAGGATGGAAGCGCGCACCATTTTCCCGCAGTACCTTCGCCTTCCACCCGAGCGCAAGGAGGCCGTCCGGCAAGCATTCCTACACGCGCGCGACTTACCCGTCGGCAAGCGCGAAGGGTTCCTTTCCAGCCCTGAAGTCACGGGACGATTCTCACCGCAAGAGTTGGGCGTTCTTCGAGGCCTGACCCAGTTGCTCCCTGGACCGGGCGGCAAGACGGGCGGCGATCCTGGCGATGAGCCTTGAGAACAATGTATCGCTGGGAGCGCGGGCGTCCCGCCCGCTCTTTCCTCATCATTGAGATTGCGGCGAGCCATAATGCATGGGGCCCCGGCCCGCGCTCCCAGGGAAATTAGGACACTACCCGCAGGCTATCCCGCGGGCACATGGTTAAGTTCAAACTCAAAGATATAAATTCTGCGTTGCCAGCCCATCTTCCCGCCGTTTGCAATCCTGATATACTCCTCACCCATTTCAGAAACATTCCATTTTGAGGGAGGGGAAATGTCTCTAATGCGCAGCTTTTTGGCCATCCTCGTTTGCGCGGGAATCTTTCTTTTCGGTCCAAGTCGGATTGTGTCCACGCTCGCCGTTGAAGGTCAGAGCAAGGCAGTCTCCGATCAATCCTCTCCGCTGACCTATGTCCATTGTGGAACCTTGATCGGCGGAGCATCGCAAGCGGCACGCAAGAACGCAGTCATCGAAATCCAAAACGGGAAAATCAAGGCAATCCTTGACGCGTCTTCGGAGGCCTTCAAGAACCGGGCCGCGGGCAGCGCCTTCTATGACCTTCGATACGCAACCTGCCTCCCCGGCCTCATCGATACCCACACGCACGTCCTATTGCAGGGAGACATTACCGCCGCCCAGTATGACGAGCAGTTGCTGAAATGGTCTGTTCCTTATCGAACCATTCTGGCCACGCAGGCAGCGCGCAAGGCGCTCGATTATGGATTCACAACCATCCGCGATCTCGAAACCGAGGGCGCCGGCTACGCGGATGTGGCCCTGCGCGACGCCATCAATCGAGGAGTGATTCCGGGCCCGCGAATGAAAGTAGCCACCCGCGCGCTGGATGTTACCGGCGCCTATCCGCTGCTTGGTTACTCGCCCGAGGTTCCCGTGCCGCACGGCGTGCAGTTGGTAGATGGACCAGACGAAGGGCGCAAGGCCGTGCGGGAACAAATATCCAATGGCGCGGACTGGATCAAGGTGTATGTGGACCGATCCTATTTCGTGCGCCTTGACGGCGTGCTGGATGATATTCCCACCTTTACGCCGGAAGAACTGCACGCCATCGTGGATGAAGCGCACCGCGAGCGCCACAAAGTCGCGGCCCATGCCGCGGCCATTCGCGGAGTGCATAATGCGGTGGAGGCCGGCGTGGATTCCATCGAGCACGGCATGTACATTGCCGACGACGATATGAAAACTATGGCCGCGCGCGGCATCGTTTATGTGCCAACGCTCTATGTGGGCGAATATGTTGCCGAGGGACGCGCGGCAGAGGGCCATCCCGTGTGGGTGCAGATGGTCAACATCCACGCGGATACTTTTCGCAAGGCGCTAAAGGCAGGGGTCAAGATCGCTTTCGGCACCGACGCGGGCGGATTTGATTGGAACACCAATCCCGCCAAAGAATTCGCTTTGATGGTCAAGTACGGCATGACTCCGGCACAAGCTATTCGCGCCGCCACCCAAACGGCGGCGGAACTTCTCGAAATGTCGGACGAAGTCGGATCGATCGAGCCGGGCAAATGGGCGGACATCGTGGCGGCACCGGGCGATCCGCTGGCGGATATCCAAGTTTTGGAGCACATTAAATTTGTGATGAAGGGCGGTGTGGTATATCAGAACAAGGAATAATCGGCCTACTGATTGGAGATGACGGCCGAAACTTCCTCCCATTCCTGGAGCAGGTTCTTGAGGCTGGTTTGGGCTTCTTCCAGGAGACTATTCAGCCGGATGGACTGCTCTGCGCTTTCAAAGTGAACCAAATGACCCTCTATTTCTGCGATGGTAGCTTCGTGCTCCTCGATATTCAGTTCAATTTCCGCACACCTTTCCTTCATCTGCTTTAAGCGGATCGGATTCAAGCGCGCAGCCTTGGGCTCCAGCTCCGGGGTGGCGGTGGGTTCAACGGGCTGAGGCTCGGCCGGCAGGGCGAGAGCCGGCAGCGGCTTGCCCTCTTTGCGCCAGAGATAATCCTCGTAGTTTCCGGGGAAGACGCGCACTTCACCGTCAGCGATTTCAAAAACGCGGGTGGCGAGTTTGTCGATAAAATAGCGGTCGTGGGAAACAAATACCACGGTGCCGGTGAATTTTTCCAGGGCCTCCAGCAGCACGTCTTTGGCGCGCATGTCCAGGTGATTGGTGGGCTCGTCGAGCAATAGGAAATTGTGAGGCACCAGCAGCATGCGGGCCAGGGCGTAGCGATTGCGCTCACCGCCCGACAGAACTCCAATCCGCTTGAAAGCATCATCGCCCGAAAAAAGAAAACTGCCGAGCAAACTGCGCAATTCAGTTTGGCTGCGATTGGCTACACTCGAGAGGTCGTCGAGCAGCCGGGCGTCAACGTCCAACTCTTTATATTGATCTTGCGCAAAATAATCCGTCTCGGCGTTGTGTCCCAGTCGATACTCGCCCGAGGTGGGTGGCTCGATGCCGGCCAGCAGTTTAATCAAGGTCGATTTGCCGGCGCCGTTCACGCCCACCAGGGCGATGCGATCTCCCCGGTTGATGACAAAATGCACTCCTTTGAATACGCACTTGGTTCCATAATTCTTGGCCACATCGCGCATCTCGGCCACAATTCGTCCGCTTGCTTTCGGCTGCTTGAAGGAGAAATGGATGATTTTCTCCTCCACAGGCAGCTCGATTTTATCCATCCGCTCGATTTCCTTGATGCGGCTCTGCACCTGTTTGGCTTTGGTGGCGGTGTATCGGAATCGATTGATAAAAGTTTCGAGCTGATCGATCTTTTCCCGTTGATTCCGGTAGGCGGATTCAAGCTGGCTGAGCCGCTCTTGCTTCTGGGCGAGGTATTTGTCGTAGTTGCCGGTGTAAAAATGGACGCGGCGATTCCAGATTTCCGCGATCTTGTTCACCGTGACGTCCAGAAAATATCGATCGTGCGAAACTAGAACGATGGAGTGAGGGTAAGAACCGAGGAAATCTTCCAGCCAGTTGCGCGCTTCGAGATCCAGGTGATTGGTGGGCTCGTCGAGCAAAAGCAAGTTCGGCTCCTGGAGGAGCAGCTTGGCCAGAGCCAGACGCATTTGCCAGCCCCCGGAAAATTCATCGGTCTTTCGCTTCCAGTCCGACTGAGGAAACCCCAGCCCGCCTAGCACAGCGCCGACTTTGGATTCCAAGGCGTAGCCATCATGGGCGCGAAACTGACTGTCGAGACTTTGGTGCCGGCCGGCCACCCGGTGGTATTCGTCGCTCTCGGGGTCAAGTTCGGACATTTTCCCCGTCAAGTCTTCCATTTCCTGCTCCATGTCCAGCAACTCGCCATACACGGAGATACATTCGTTAAAGACGGTACGCCCGGAGAGAGAGAGCCCGTCCTGGGGCAGATAGCCCGTGGTAATTCCCTTGGCCGAAGTCAGCTCGCCATAATCGAGTCCGTCGAGGCCTGCAAGAACCTTTAGGATCGTCGATTTACCCGTCCCGTTTGCTCCCACAAGCCCCACGCGGTCCCGCGGCGTAATCAGCCAGTCGAGATTCTCGAACAGGGTTTTGGGGCCGAACCGTTTTCCGGCTGACGAAAGTTGGATCATATGCTTGGTTTTTTCGAATCACCGTGACTGCTGAGGGGGATTCGGCAACAACTCTAATTATAGTCGATTCCCGCGGTTGTGACGAATTCTGCTCCTTGCCTGCAACCGCCCGCCTCCTCCAGTCGTCATAGTGGATAGCTCAAGGGCTGAAATTTCGTGGAACTATTCAATCTGGGCAGAGAAGTCAGGTTTGAGTGGGCTATTCGGACCGCATAGGGCGCCTTGATGACGGATCCAAACCCGGCCAATGAAAAAGACTTGCTCGAACGGATCAAGGCCGGCGACGAGGAGGCCTTCATCCAGCTCTATCGCGAGCGCCACCCTGCCGTATACCGCTTCGCACTTCAAATGAGTGGGTCGGCCAGCGTGGCCGATGACGTGACACAGGAGGTTTTTCTGGCCTTGATCCGCGAAGTCAGCAACTACGACCCGGCGCGCGGGCCTCTCTCCGGATATCTCTACGGGATGGCGCGGAATATAGTGATTGACCATCTGAAGGGTGGAAAATTGCACGTATCCATCACTGAGGCGGAGGACGATGATGGCCACTTTTCCTCCGCACGGTTGGTCGCCCCAGGCGATCCGCTGGGAGACTTGACCCGGGATGAGGCTGTGGAGGGCTTGCGCAAAGCTGTGCTGGCGCTCCCCGAACATTATCGTGAGGTCGTGGTCCTTTGCGACCTGCATGAGATGAATTACGATCATGCGGCGCAAACCCTGGGCTTGGCGGTGGGGACGGTGCGTTCGCGCCTGCACCGGGCGCGCGACCTGCTATTGAAAAAAATGACTGCAAAAGCCGAAACGGGCGCAGGAGTGGCCAACCTCAAAACGGCAAGGTGTGCATTATGAACTGTCATGAATTTGAAGATTTCGTGGTTGATCTGGCCCGGGGCGTGGTTGCGGACTCAACGGTAGGCACTCGCTGCTGGGCCCACGCTGCGATTTGTCCCCGGTGCGCGGATCGGCTTCTGGATCAGGAAAAACTCACGGCGGGATTCGAAGCCTTGACTGCGCACACTGACGCCAAGCCCGAACTGGAGCAAGTTGAAGCCATTTTGCGCAGGGAATTCCGGAGTCATTTCGCCAAGAATGATGGGCGCGTTGCCAGTCGACCTACTACTTGGGACTATCCCATGCGCGCCTGGATGAGCCCGGGTCAATGGGCTTGGGTAGGGGCGGCTGCGGTTCTTCTTCTGTCTACGGGCGGGCTCCTGACGGTAACCTATAGGACGAAATTACCGACTGCGGGTACGGCCAACAATTTGACCGTTACCAAGTCGATCGAATCGGGCCCGGCGATTGCAAAAAGTAACGCGACCGGGCCGAATGTTGAGCGGGAACATTCCAAGGCAAGAGTCGCAAGGGAGAATTCTGTTTCGGAGACTCACCAGAGTGTAGGAGAAAAAAATAATTCCACGACGCCAGAGCGGCCTGCATTCCACTCAACCGCGCATGATGAGTTGGCCACCAATTTCTATCCTTTGCCTTATGGCAGCGGGCTGCCGCTGGACGAGGGCTGGGAGATAGTGCGCGTAAGCATGCCGCGCTCCGCTCTTGCCAACTTGGGTGTGCCCCTCGCGGGTGACCCAGGGTCAACGGAGTCGATACGCGCAGATCTCGTCCTGGGTGAGGACGGATTGGCTCGCGCCATTCGATTTGTCGAGTAACAGGAGTGAAATCAATTGCCGGGGCGAACGCATCGACAGATAACAATCGCTCAGGATAAAAAAGAGGGTAACAATGAACAAGCAGAATCCTTTTGAAAAAATCATCATGGGCGCACTGGTTCTGATGATCAGCGCCATCGGCATGTGTGCTCAGGAACCGCCGCCTCCACCGCCGGGCGGCCCCAGCGGAGATGTTTTCTTCTTCAATCGCATGGAGGAGGCATCTTCCGCCAAGAATGTGAAGGGTGCGCCGTATTCAGCGGTCGCGGTAACGGAAATGAATCAAACACTGAGCGACGGAAACCAGATCCACCACACGACCTCCGCTAATCTTTACCGTGATACTGAAGGACGGACTCGCCGCGAGCAGGCTCTCGGTGGCTTCGGTCCGTGGTCGGTGCCCGCAAATAAGGCGCGGCAGATTATCAGGATCAGCGACCCCGTGGCGGGCGTCAATTACGTCCTGGATCCCAATCAACGCACCGCTCAGCAATTGCCCGCCATGGGCGGTGGACGCGGGAAAATGTTTCGCGAGCGCAACTCGCCTTCGGGAGCCCCTCTGCCGCCCGGACAAGGTGAGCGAAGATTTAGAATGGCGCCGCCCCCCCCGGAAGGCGCGGGTGGCAGCGGTGGGGTTTCGAGCGACGGGTCTCCTGAGGGAGCGACCGTGCAGACCGAATCCCTGGGATCTCAGGTGATTGAGGGCGTCCAGGCCGATGGAACCCGAAAGACGGTCACCATTCCTGCGGGCAGCATTGGGAACGAAAAGCCCATTCAGATTGTGACCGAGCGCTGGTATTCGAACCAACTCCAGGCTGTGGTTATGAGTAAACGGACAGATCCGCGCGTGGGTGAAACCATCTACCGCCTGACGAATATTAGCCAGGCCGAGCCCGCCGCGGCCCTCTTTCAAGTTCCGGCCGGATATACTGTGCAAGATGCTCCGCCCTTTCAAAGACATTCTTTAGAGGCAAAACCGAAAACAAACTAATAAAACCTGGGTGTGGGAGCAGGCGAAAAACCTGCTCCCCGCCTCTCCAAACCCTCCGAACTTTTTACTCTCTGCATTCACTTGATCCTATCAAACGGCTGAGGGATCTCTTCACTCGGCCCCGATTCAGATTCAGGTTTTTCAGCTTGCTTTCGATGGCCCAAATGGTGCAAGCTTCAGTTCGACCAGAATGTTTTGAATGTAACCTCAACCTTAAACGGGCCAACTAAACATGCACATCACCAGTAGATTTTCTTACCTCCGGAGAACTGTCTCAGGCAATTTGTGTTTGGTGCTCCTCCTTCTTGTGGCGACGATTGAATGCCGGGCTCAACAACCAGGCGCAAATCCGCAGCCGTCGGATTCTTCGGATAAGTCCAAACCCAGTGGCGGGGGGGAAACTGACGGGAGCCACGTTTTCGGATTCATGCCCAACCATCTGACAGTGGAAGATCCCACGTCACATCCTCCGGCGTTGACCGTGAATCAGAAATTCAAGTACATGGCGGAAAATACGTTTGACCCTTTTGAGTTCCTCATTGTGGGCGCCGTCGCAGGCATAGGGCAGGCGCGCAACGATCCCAAATCCTGGGGGCAGGGTGGGAAAGCATTTGGCAAGCGCTATGCTGCTTCGTTCGCCGATCAGGCGGATTGGAATTTCTGGGTGGAGGCAGCGCTGCCATCGCTGCTGAAGGAAGATCCGCGATACTATCGCATGGGGCAGGGAAGCGCACTTAAACGCACCGGCTACGCGATCAGCCGGATTTTTGTTACGCGCACCGACAGCGGCCATGTGACATTTAATTTTCCTGAAATTGCGGGCGCCGGAATCTCCTCGGTCATCTCGAACGCTTATTACCCGAGCGATGACCGGACACTTTCCAAAAATTTAAGCCGGTGGGGTTTTTTGATCGCCGAAGATACTGTTCTCAATATCTTCAAGGAATTCTGGCCGGACATTCACCACCACAGTTCACATTAATTCTGCCGCGCCTTCACAACTTAATCCCATTCGGCGCCATGGGCAACGACCTCAATCGCACGCCCGTCGCGTTAAAGATGGCATTGCCGACTGCGGGGGCAAGCCCGATCAGCGGTGTTTCTCCAGCGCCGGCGGAGGGCAAATCTTTGCGATCTACCAACACAACTTCAATGGCCGGAACGTCGCTGAAACGCGGCACGCGGTACTTGGCCAATCTCGGATTCAGGATACGCCCATCGGCAAATTCAATGGCTTCGAATAACGCCCCACCGATGCCCATGATATTGGCGCCTTCCACCTGATTGCGGAGGCCGTCGGGATTGACCACCGCTCCACATTCAAAAGCCGCCACCACCCGGACGATTTTGACCTCGCCGCTCTTACTATCTATTTTGACTTCGGCGCAGGTGGCAACGTATCCGCCTTTTTCAACTCCTCCCGCGATCCCAAACCCGCGATCGGGTGTGGCAGGTGTTTTTCCCCATCCGAATTTTTCAGCCGCAGCCTGGAACACAGCTTTCAATCGATCATTCTTCAAGTTTTTCAGCCGGAATGCCAATGGATCCATCTTGGAAATTTGCGCCAACTCGTCCATGTGCGACTCGCGGGCGAAATGATTGGCGGTGGCCGCCAGCCCCCGATACGACCCCTGGCGCAGAAGATCCTTCACGGGGTGGAACAGGATGAGTTGGTTCGCAACGTCGTAAGGCGTATCGATGCCCGAGCTGCCGGAATTATAATTGTGAAATTCCCAGGCGGTAATCGTCCCGTCTTTGCGGACTCCAGCCTTGACTTCGATCACTCCGGCGGGCCGGAAGTAAGCCCAGGTGAATTCCTCTTCGCGCGTCCAAACTAATTTAACCGGCCGGTTCGCGGCGCGTGCCAGCCGCGCGGCCTCAATGGCACACTCTCCCGTGTGCTTGCCACCGTAAGCGGCGCCGGTGTCGGGCACGCGAACGCGCACCTGATCTTCGGGAATGTGAAACGCGGCGGCCAGCTCGCCTTTAACGCCAAAGGGGCGTTGCGTGCCTGTCCAGACATTCAACTTGTCGTCTTTCCATTCGGCCACGGCGGCGCGCGGCTCGAGCGGTGTGTGGGCAATGTAGGCCACGTTGTAAGTCTGTTCCGAATGCGCCATCGCGCTCGCCATTCCTTGTTCGATGGAACCGAGCCTCCTCCCTCCTCCCCCCGAGTCGATAGAGGTTGCTGACGCGAGGTATTCAAACAAGATATTGCTGGAGATTTGCTGTGGCGACGATTTCCATTCAGCGTGAATCGCCACCAACGCCCGCGCGGCCAAGGCTGAGGTTGGCGCCGCGACGCCGACAAAGTCGCCATCGTGGACGACGGTCACGCCCTCGATGGCCTCCGCGTCTTTGGTGTCGATGGAGGTAAGAGTCGCGCCAAAAGAACTTGGGCGCAGGACCTTGCCATAAAGCATTCCGGGAAGTTTTAAGTCCGAGGTGTATTTGTGTTTTCCGGTGACGAAGTCCCGACCATCGACCTTGGGCAGGGGTTTGCCCATCACGTTCCATTGGTCTGCCGGGACGAGAGGATCCTCCGCCGGAATAGTTTGGGCCAGCTCTTTTCCTTTTAGTAATTGCGCGTACTGCGTGGAACGGCCGGAAACGGGATCGGTAATTTTTCCCCCCGCCGCCGAAAGTTTCGACCGGTCCACGCCCCAGGTTTTCGCGGCCATGTCGAGCAGCGCGTCCAGAGCCGCTGCCGCGGCTTTGCGAAGTTCGGGATTCATGGTGGGCGTGGTGCGGCTGCCGAACGTTCCCATGTCGAAAGGAGTGAGGTCCGTATCCCCCATCACCATTTGGATGGATTCGGGAGCCACGCGCAGTTCCTCGGCTACCGCCTGAGTGAGCGAGGTGCGAATGTTCTGGCCCATTTCCACTTTTCCCGTATAGACGGTTACCTTCCCGTTTTCTCCGATGTGCAGCCAGGCGGAAATTTCCTTGGGCATTTGCTCGCCGCGCCCAAAACCTCGACGGCCGGATTCCTGGCCAGCCTCGGCTCGGGGCAACACGCAAACAATCAGCAGGCCGCCGCCCAGAATTTTGAAAAACTCGCGCCGGTTAAGATCGAAGTGATAGGCCGGTGAAGAGAAGAGTTCGTAACGCTCGGGTTCAATCTTCGGTGTTGTAGCGCCGGGCTTTAGCCCGGCAGGCGCCGGCCTAATGGTCGGCGCTATGACGGAACTGATCTTTTTGCGGCTCATCGCGACACCCCCTTCATGGACTCGGCGGCGCGCCGGATGGCGGCGATAATTCGAAGGTGCGTGCCGCAGCGGCAGACATTACCTTCCATAAAAGTTCTGATTTCGGACTCCACCGGATTGGGGTTGGATTTCAGCAGCGCGGACGCGGTCAAAATCATTCCGGAGGTGCAGTAGGCGCATTGAAACGCGCCCTCATCGAGAAAGGCCTGCTGGAGGGGATGAAGATTCCCATCCGGCGCCAATCCTTCAATGGTCGTGATCCTTTTGCCGGCGACCGCGCCCACCTTGGTGATGCAGGATCGGCGAGGCAAGCCGTCGAGCAAGACAGTACACGCGCCACATTGACCCTCACCGCATCCGTACTTGCTGCCGGTTAGATCAAGATGGTCGCGCAGGACGCTGAGCAGATTAGTATCCGCGTCTACGTCCACGGAGTGTTTCGTTCCGTTGATAAAAAGCTCGGTAATTTTGGGCATAAGACACCTGAAACTTTCCGCCTCAAACGGCGGCGCATGAATTTAGGTTGAAATGAGGGAAACTTTCGGAATGAGAAACGCCAACCCATCGCTAAATATCTCTTGTTCATCATAGGCCAACGTCCGAATGACAGTCAACGATAGTTGAATGTGATAGTTGAATGTGAGTAGGGCAGGGCTCGATTTGCGAGAGCGGGCAGAATTTTCGCCCCTCTTCGAGAACGCCGGATCCGGCCCGCCGACGAGCATTAAAGAGTTGATATTAACGTGCTTAGGTAGTTTTTATATCGTACTTACAAATTTACCCGGCTCAGTGCTTTAAGGTTCGTCGGGGCATCGCGTATATCCATGAAACAGAAGTGGATGGCGAAGTGTGAACTGGCCCATTGGGTGCTATCTGTGCGACAGCGATGCTCGGGCGGATCAGCGTTAATGGAGGTTGCTGATGGGGTTTAAAAAACCGCCGACCTTTTCAAATCGAAATCTACCTTTCGACAGCCCGTTGAGACTGTATACGAACAACCCGTTGACGCCGGGCCGCATTGGTTCAGCATCATTTGAGAGGGTCTGGCAGATTTATGTTGCATATCAATAAATGAGGTGACAGTATATGCCGGTCGCAATAAGTCAGGAGCTGGTTCAGAAGGAAGCCGGTCCCCAGTCGGAATGGCATGGTTCCCTGGAGATCTCGCGCCTTGGGGGCAAGCATTGGGCATCGAGATTTCAAACACTCCATCGCTCTTCGAGCTATTCCATCCTAACTGTCCAAGAACTTACTGTCTCTCAAATTATTCCGAAGTGGATGAACGCTTCAGGCGCGTCCTCGTTATTGGCGCCAGCATGCGGCAAGAGCTGGAAGAGTTTAGGTAGGGGATTGGAAGATGAGATTTACCCTTGAGAACAAGATTCGCGCCGGGTTCGGATTCGCATTTCTAGTTTTGCTCCTCGTCAGCGCCGTATCCTACCGAAGCATGGCCGGGCTCATCTCCGCCAGCAGCTGGGTGACGCATACCCATGAAGTTCTGGCAGAACTTGAATCGACACTCTCAGCAATTGAAGGAGCTGAGGCCAGTCAACGCAATTACCTCATCACTGGGGATAAAGATTATGTCGCGCAATTCGAAACGGAAGTCGCAGGCGCCTCCGCGCATCTTCAGCGTGTTAGGTTTTTGACTCGGGATAATCCAGACCAGCAGCGGCGCATTGACCACCTCAAACCCCTCATCGACGAGCGCATCGCCATTTTACAGGAGGGTCTCAATTTGCGAATCTCGCAAAACTTTGAGGCCGCGAAACAACAGGTGCAAACGGGCCAGGGAAAGTCAAAGATGGACGAAATCCGAAGCGCCCTTGCCGACATGGAGCATGAGGAGGGCGGGCTTTTGGTTACCCGTGTCAAGGAGGATGAAGCGAGTGTACGAACCACGCTTTGGACAATCGGCATCTTCATTCTGCTGACCTCTGTCTTTCTCGGCATGGGGACTTACCTCATCGAGCGCGATTTCGCCGGCCGCCGGCGCGCGGAGGCAACCCTGCTGGCGCAGACCGCTCTTCTTGAACGGGCTCAAATCGCGATCATGGTCCGAAAGTTTGATGGCGTAATCACTTTTTGGAACCGTGGCGCGGAACAGTTGTACGGCTGGACGAAAGAGGAGGCTGTGGGAAAAAAGTCGCACGACATTCTGCAGACCCAATTTCCAAAACCTCTCCCGGAGATCGAAGGCGACATACAGCGAGAAGGGTTTTGGGACGGCGAACTTATTCATCTTGCCCGAGATCGAAGACTCGTGGTTGTAGCAAGCCGGTGGGCCGTGCAGAAGGACGAAAAAGGAAATCCCATAATTCTCGAAATCAACAGTGACATTTCCGAGCTCAAGCGGACGGAGCAATCGCTCGCGCATCTTGCTGCCATCGTTGACTCCTCTGAAGATGCCATCATCAGCAAAACCATCGAAGGCGAGATTGTAAGTTGGAATCGGGGGGCCGAACGCATGTATGGCTACACCGCAGCCGAAGTTTGCGGGAAATCGGTTTCGATCTTGCTCCCCCCGGACCACAAGGACGAACTCCCTTCAATCTTGGAACGACTCAAACATCAGGAAAGCATTGACCAGTTTGAATCCGTCAGGATGAAGAAGGACGGCACGATGATTGATGTTTCTTTGACCATTTCCCCCATGGTCGAAAGAAATGGAAGGGTTGTGGGTGCATCCACAATTGCTCGGGACATTTCGGCGCGCAAGCGGGCAGAGGAAGCTCTGCGCGCCAGCGAGCAAAGGCTTAGCGTGGCACTTGAGTCGGCACAGACGGGCATTTGGGAACTGGACCTCATGACCGACGCTTCAATCCGGTCATTGCGCCATGACCAAATCTTCGGGTATTCACACATCCAGCCTAAATGGGGTTTTGAAATCTTCATGCCCCGCGTCGTCCCAGAAGACCGGGTCCAGGTACAAGAATCATTTGACGAAGCATTAAAGACTGACCGGCTCAACATGGAATGCCGGATCATACGCGCTGACGACAAATCAGTTCGCTGGATTTCCGCTCAGGGGCGAGTGGTAAAGAATGAAGAAAGAAGGCCGGTCCGGATGTACGGCGTGGTGGCGGACATTACCGAGCGTAAGAAGGTTGAGGGGGAATTGCAGGCCCTCAATAGTGACTTGCAAAAAAGGACCGCTGAGCTAACAGCCGCCAACAAGGAATTGGAAGCCTTTACCTATTCCGTCTCACACGATCTTCGCGCCCCCCTTCGTCACATCGACGGTTTTTCCAAACTACTCGTCGAGGACCATCTGGCAGAGTTGACGGAAGAGGCGCGTGAATACATCTCTTTAATACGCGATAGCACGCGGGAAATGGGCCAGTTGGTGGACGATTTATTGAACCTGGCGCGAGTGGGACGCAAAGAGCTCGCCATGGAAGTGACAGGCCTAAGCTCTCTTGTGGATGAGGTAGTGGCTGACCTGAAGAGAGCAAACCCAGGGCGCGCCATCCAATGGAGGCTGGAGGCGCTGCCCTTTGTGGAGTGCGATCCCGGGTTGCTCAAGCAGGTATTCGCGAACCTGCTCTCTAATGCGGTTAAATTCACCCGCAAGCGGGAATCAGCGGTGATCGAAGTAGGCGAAGACCGCCAAAACGGAGAGCGAGTCGTTTTCGTGCGTGACAATGGTGTGGGTTTCAGCATGAAGAGCGCGACCAAGCTTTTCGGCGTTTTCCAGCGCCTCCACCGCCAGGAGGATTTTGAAGGTACCGGCGTGGGCCTGGCTACTGTCCAGCGCATCATTTACAAACACGGTGGGCATGTGTGGGCGGAGGCGGAGCTCAACCAGGGCGCCACATTTTTTTTCGCTCTGGGTCCGTCCGGAAAACCGGACTCAAAGAATGATCCGGCCAAAGGGGTGCAACCATGACTGACAAAGGAATCGAGATTCTCCTGGTAGAGGACAATCCCAAGGATGTGAAGTTGACTTTGCACGCGTTGAACAGCCGAAAACTTGCCAATCACATCGATGTGACCCGCGACGGAGAGGAAGCCCTCGACTATCTATTTTGCCGCGGCAATTACGCCAGCCGCAGCTTTGAACACCCTCCGCGCCTGGTCCTCCTCGATTTGAAACTCCCCAAAGTCGATGGATTGGAAGTGTTACGAGCCCTTAAATCTGACTATCGCACCAAAGCCATTCCGGTGGTCATTCTCACTGCTTCGAAGGAAGAGAAAGATATGGTGGATGGTTACCATCTGGGGGTGAATGCGTACATTCAGAAGCCGGTGGATTTTGACCAGTTCCAGAATATCGTGGAGCAATTGGGCCTGTTTTGGCTGGTGGTCAACGAGCCTCCACCGCCGGCTGCCTTCATTCCGAAATAGGTGCATTTATGGCGACAAGAAAAGAAGACGCTGATATCCAGCCGGACCGCCTGGCCCTGCATGCGCTCATGGTGGATGACAGCCCGCGGGATGTGAAGCTGATCGTGTCTACGCTGAAGCGCGGCGGGTACAACCTTACATACGAAGCAGTGGATTCGGTCGATTTGATGCAAAGTTTGCTCAGCCAAAAAGAATTTGACGTGATTATTGCGGACTACAGGCTCCGGGGCTGGACGGCGCTCGAAGCATTGGAGATCGTTAAGAAGTCTGGGAAAGACATCCCATTCATTGTGGTCACGGGAACTCTGGAAGATGTGGCCGCTGTGAGTTGCATCAAGGAGGGTGCTGCAGATTACATCCTGAAGGATCGAATGGCACGTTTGCCCTCGGCGATCAAACGCGCGCTCGACGAAAAACAATCTCGTGGTGAGCACAAGCGGGTGGAAGCAGAGAACCGCCGCCTGGCAACAGCAATCGAACAGATTGCCGAAGGGGTTGTGATCACCGATGTCGCTGGGAACATCGAGTATGCAAATCCTGCCTTCACCTGGATGACAGGGTATAGCCGGGAGGAAGTGCTTAACCGGAATACACGCTTGCTCAAGTCCGGCGTCCAGGATAACCGGGTATATGAAGGCTTATGGCAAACTATCAAGTCAGGCAAGACATGGCAGGGCGAAATCATCAATCGCCGCAAGGATGGATCCCTTTACCCCGAGTGGATGACAATCGCGCCCGTACTCGACTCGGCCGGGAAGGTCGTCAATTTCATCTCCATCAAGCAGGACAATTCGCGTCGCAAACTGGCGGAAGAGGCGCTGCGTAAGAGCGAAGACCGCTACCGGGATCTGGTGGAGCATAGCCGGGACTTGATTTGCACGCATGATCTCAGTGGCAAGCTTCTCTCTGTCAACCCGGAACCGGCGAGGATCCTGGGTTATACACCCGCGGAATTGATGAAGATAAATATGCCCGACTTCCTGGCTCCCGATGTTCGCGACAAGTTTGAAAATTACTTGACGAAAATCAAGCGCGATGGGAAGGCCGAAGGACTCATGGTGGTGCAAGCGAGGAGCGGTGAAAAGAGAGTTTGGGAATACAGCAATACTCTACGCACGGAAGGGGTCCAGGAGCCCGTGGTACGGGGGATGGCCCACGATGTGACCGAGCGCATGCGGGCAGAAAAAGCCTCGCGCAAGAATGAGGCCGCCCTGGAAGAAGCCCAGCGCATATCCCACGTTGGAAGCTGGGAATGGGATATAACGGAAAACAAACATACCTGGTCTGACGAGCTGTACCGTATCTTCGGATTAGAGCCCAGGTCCGTTGTGCCATCGTTGGAAATTGGTTTGAATGCCATTCACGCTGGGGACCGCGAACGCGTAAGGCGAGAGCTTGAAAGCTCCCTCCAAACGAGCACTACATATGAAATTGATTTCCGGGCGATCCGCCCCGATGGCACAGAGCGCGTGGTCCATGCTCAGGGGAATGTGGTCCGCAATTCCGCGGGGATACCCTTGAAAACGGTGGGCACGGCCCAGGATGTCACCGAATTCAAGCGGGTGGAGGCGGCGCTCCGTGCGTCAGAAAAGCGATACCGACTTCTATTTGAAGGGAATCCCGGCCCCATGTGGGTCTATGACCTCGACTCGCTTCATTTCATTGCAGTGAATGATGCGGCGATTCAGCACTACGGATATTCGCGCGGTGAATTCCTCTCCATGACCATCAAAGATATTCGTCCCCCCGAAGATATTCCGGCACTGTTGAATGATATCGCGCGCGCGAAAGAGGGCGTCAACCATTCCGGAACGTGGCGGCACCGGAAAAAAGATGGATCGATCATCGACGTGGAGATTACATCGCATCCCATCGACTTCGGAGGAGGCCGCTCAGAACTGGTTTTGGCGAATGATGTTACCGAAAGAAAGCGCGCGGTGGAATTGATGCGACTCTCAGAAGAGCGGTTTCGGAAGGCCTTTGATATGAACCCGGAACCCGTAACCATTTCGACCCTGGTTGAGGGACGGTATATCCATGCCAACGAAACTTTCCTGCGTACTATGGGGTTTGACCGGGAGGAAATAATCGGTCATACGTCAAAGGAAATTGAATATTGGGAGAAGGCCGAAGATCGGGAGAGATTCATCGCGGAGATCAAACGGAATGGTCGTGTCCATGGTATGGAGATCAATTTCCGCACCAAATCCGGGCAAATGCGCGCCGGGTTGCTGTCTGCGGAAACATTGAGGTTGGATGAAAAGGAATGCCTGTTGTCGGTCACCAAAGACATAACCGACTACAAGAATCTTGAGCTACAGTTCCGCCAGACGCAAAAGATGGAGGCGATCGGAAAATTGGCGGGCGGGGTGGCCCACGATTTCAACAACATTTTGACCGTGATCAACGGCTACGCCGAACTGATGTTGGCGCAGCTCCAACCTGAAAATCCGCACAAGAACTACGTGAACGAGATAAGGAAGGCAGGAGAGCGAGCATCCGGATTGACCCGCCAACTACTGGCTTTCAGCCGCCAGCAGGTTTTGGCGCCCCAGGTCCTCGATTTGAATAACGTCTTTGAGAGCGTCCACACCATGTTGAAGCGGCTGATTGGCGAGGACATTGACTTGGTAACAATTCCGGGGAAGAGCCTGGGACAGGTGAAAGCCGACCCAGGCCAGATCGAGCAAGTGCTTCTTAACCTTGCCGTCAACGCACGCGACGCTATGGTGAGCGGAGGGAAGCTGACCATCGAAACGGCCAATGTGGACCTGGACGAGAGCTATGCCCAGAATCATGTGTCTGTGGTGCCTGGACCCTATGTGATGCTGGCGGTAACCGACTCAGGCTCGGGGATGAACGCGGAGATACAGAGGCACATCTTCGAGCCCTTCTTCACCACCAAGGAAAAGGGCAAAGGCACAGGACTAGGGCTCTCCACCGTATATGGCATCATCAAGCAGAGTGGCGGGTACATTTGGGTGTATAGCGAGGTTGGACGGGGGAGCACCTTCAAATTGTACTTGCCGCGAGTTGAGGCGGCCGTCGACATTGCGCCACCTTCAAAAGAGGGCCCGGAGTTGCGCCGCGGGACTGAGACAGTTCTCTTGGTGGAAGATGATGTGCCCATCCGGACGCTCGTACGGTCGACCCTTGCGGGACATGGGTATACTATTTTGGAGGCTCCCGATGGGGCAGACGCTCTGCTCCTGGCAGCGCAACACAAAGGGACGATCCACATTTTATTAACTGATTTGGTGATGCCGGGAATAAGCGGCCGGACTTTAGCCCAACATTTGGCGGTGACGCATCCGGAAACAAAGGTTCTCTATATGTCAGGCTATACGGACGACGCCGTAATTCGCCACGGCGGGCTTGAATCCGGCGCCGCCTTCCTTCAAAAACCCTTTACCCCGGAAACCCTGGCCCGCAAAGTCCGTGATGTACTAGGCTCAGGTCACGGCAATTAGACGATTTTTGATGGACCTTGGCATGAGTTAAAGATCAGGGAGCGGTAGCCCTCTCTGAAAACGCGAAGCCGTGTCAAGCGGATATCAGGCGGGTAGTGCGGACCGCCTTGTTTGCGGTCTGCGGCTTTTCTCCCAGCCTGACACTGCATAATCCCAGTTAATGCAATATTCTTAATTGAATTATCGCGGCAATCTGCTGCGATGAAGGAATATCGATTCGAGAAAGATACGGACGGCGTGGCGGCGCCATGCAGCACGGTGAATTCAATTGCGAGTGAAGAGCCGCGGACCTTAAGAATGGAGGTCCGCGCCCCGACTCTGGGTGGCAAATTCAAATTAATTTTTGCTGGGAACACGTGCGATTTGAATGTAAATTGGGAGGTGATCAAGAACCATCGAAGGGAGGAACCGAGCCATGCCCCTGACTACGGACCCGAAACTGATGTCTGTGAGCCAAAGCGTTATCGAAGGTTTTGACAAAGCGAATGGCGGCGTCCACGCGGGATTCAGGCCCGCTCACGCGAAAGGCATTCTGCTGACGGGTGTGTTTACGCCAACGCCCGAAGCCGCATCGCTCACGCGCGCGCCGCACGTCCGGCGGAATTCCACTCCGGTGACGGCGCGATTCTCAGATTCCACGGGAATTCCGTCCATTCCCGATAACGACCCGCAGAAGTCGGGCCCTCGCGGCTTTGCGATGCGCTTCCACCTGGGCGAGCATATTCACACCGATATCGTTTCCCATTCGGTTGACGCGTTTCCCACGCGTACGCTGGACGAATTCCACGCCTTCTTCAACGCTGTGCTCTCGACCGACCCCAAGGGGCCGCACCCGAGTGCCATCGAGCAGTTCCTGGGCGCGCATCCCGCCGCCTTGAAATTCGTGCAAACGCCCAAGCCCATCCCCACCAGCTTTGCCAGGGAATCGTTCTACGCGGTTTCCGCGTTCAAGTTTACCAACGCAAACGGCCAGAGTCGCTATGGGCGCTATCGAATGCTGCCGGCGGCGGGCAATGAATATCTGGACGAAACCGGTGCGGCCGGGCGCGGTCCGAACTTCCTTTTCGACGAGATCAAAGAGCGGGTGGCGAAGGAGCCGGTTCGATTTCGCATTGCCGTGCAGTTGGCCGAGGCCGGCGACACCACCGATGATGCCACGGTCCGCTGGCCGGAAGATCGCCCTCAGGTTGCGTTCGGCGAAATCAGCTTGAACGAAATCGCTCTGAACAACGCCAGCGAGCAGCAGCACATCATTTTCGATCCTGTTCCTCGCGTGGATGGAATTGAAGCCTCGGCCGATCCTCTTTTTGACGCGCGCGCGAATATCTACTTGATGACCGGGCGACGGCGCCGCGCCGCGGTGTAGCCACGGTCAGTGAATTTCCGTCCGTGGGCTCTTCCTACACTCGATACGAACTGGGCGGCGGGACTTGGTTAATCTGAATGGGGAAGTGGTGAGCGTGGGACACCGGCCCAGAGCGTCACTGCGTCCGATATATTGAAAGGACCCACGGTCCGCAAATCACGGATCGTGGCACCCTCCCCGCTGGTATACATTCGTTCGCACCCCAAGGCCGCTCATACCCATTGCAAGTGGGCGGTGTCCGTCTTATGATGCCCGGCAGGATGCACCATATCGCGTGGAGGAGATGAGCAATGAAGGTCGCTGAACTCATCGCGAATCGAACCGACGTATTCACCCTGCCTGAAAGTTGCACCGTTCTTGATGCGGCGCGTTATTTGCGGGACAAGCGCACGCGGGCAGTGGGGATCGTCAGTGAGCAGGGAAAACTGGTGGGCGTGGTTTCACAAAGCGATATCTCCGACAAGGTGGCGGCGGAAAATAAATGTCCCGCCTGGACGAAGGTTTCGGAGATCATGAGCACCGGTCTCGAGTCTGTGCGGCTGGATACGACGCTCGACGAATGTTTGCGCGCCATGGAAAAGCGCGGAATTTTTCACCTGCTGGTGATGGATGAAAAGGCGGGCTATCGCGGGATCCTTTCCGTAAGCGACTTGCTGGCGGCCATCGTCTCCGATCAAAAAGCGCGCGCTGACATGCTGGAAGCCTTCATGTTTGGGCAGCAATGAAGAAGGAATTGGCGAGTGGAATCCGGCTAGTGCTGAGCAGAGAATCCATACCTTTCCGGGAAAAAGACTCAGGTTTGGACGGAGGATGGAAGGAATCTGGAGAATAGTTTATCGAAAGCAAATCCCAGAAGGGAACTTTGAGGCCGAGCTTGGACCACAACCCATAGTGGCCAAAAATGGAACCCACCACCAACGGCGGCACACCCCCTAAATCTCTCTAAACTGCTTAAAAAAATGAAAATAATACTTGACAAGCACATGGTGAGTCCCTATAGTCCGTGGTCAAGAGTGGTCTAAAGTAGTCAAAAGTAGAGTGCAGTAGAGAAAAGTCAAGGGTTGGTGGGAATTTTTAACTTTTTTTCAGGCGATTCAGAATGCTGCGCGGAAATTATCCAGCTACGGTGGACGTCAAGGGCCGGCTCAAGATCCCGACCGCGTTCAAGTCCCTTTTGGATGAGAACTACGGCCCGGATTATTACGTGACCAGTCTGGACGGCAAATCAGTCCGCGCTTATCCGTTTTCAGTTTGGAAGGGGATCGAAGAAAAGCTGCTGGCTTTGCCCTCGATGAACAAGTCCAAGAAAAAATTTCTCGATCGCGCCAATTACTGGGGGCAGCCGGCGCGCATCGATGCGCAGGGAAGAATCCTGATTCCCGCTCTTCTGCGCGAATCCGCCGGAACGCTCGGTGAAGTTGCCGTGATCGGATATTTGAATTACCTCGACGTCTGGAGCATGGAGCGGTTCCGTGAGCACATGGAGGCGGAACCGTTGACCGACGAGGATCTGAATACGCTGAGCGGGCTGGGTATTTAGCGATTTTTGATTTGTGATTTGCAATTGATGAGGAGACAGAAGATCGAAGATGAACAACTCAAATTCGATAATCCAAAATCACAAATCCAAAATCCAAAATCTGAAGCTCCTCATCAGCCGGTTTTGCTCAGGGAAGTTTTGGAGTTTCTGCATGTGCAACCCGATGGAAATTACATTGACGCAACCCTTGGCGCGGGCGGACACGCGGCAGAGGTCCTCAGGATCCTTGAGCGTGGAAAGGGCAAGCTGCTCGGAATTGACCGTGACCCAATCGCAGCGGGACTGGCCCGCCGGCGATTACCGGGCCACGAGGAGAGGTTGATCGTGCGGGTGGGCAATTTTGCCAATATCGATGCGCTGCACGCTGCCAGCGGCTTACCGCCGGCCGACGGCATTCTCGCCGACCTGGGCATGAGTTCCATGCAGGTGGACGATGCGTCGCGCGGATTCAGCTTCAGTATGCCGGGTCGCCTGGACATGCGCATGGATTCCGAGACCACGACGACGGCGGAAGAGATTGTGAACCACGCCAAAGAACGAGAACTGGCGGATATTTTTTTCAAGTTGGGGGAAGAGCGCCACTCGCGCCGTATAGCGCGAGCCATTGTGAAGGCCCGTCCGATTCGATCAACCACCGAACTGGCGCAGGTGGTGACGCGAGCTATCCCCTCCCGGGCGGGCCTCCACCAAATTCATCCGGCGACGCGCGTGTTTATGGCGCTGCGTCTTGCCGTCAATCAGGAACTCGAAAGTCTGGACAGTTTCCTGGCAAAGGTTTTTGAATTAATGGCGGCCGGGGGACGACTGGTGGTTATTTCGTTCCACTCGCTTGAAGATCGCAGGGTGAAGCAGGCCCTGGTGGCAGCAAGGCAGGAAGGAACGGCGCGGATCATCACCAAGCATGTGGTCCGGGCCACGGAAGAAGAAGTGCGGGAAAATCCCCGATCGCGCAGTGCGAAATTGCGGTGCGCGGAAATAATTTGATGTGCTGGCCGGGCGGCGTCCAATCGCCGCGCGCAAGAGCTCGAAGGGAGCGCCAAGGGAGCGCGTCCCCATTCTGAGAGAGCAGGGAAAAAGCCATGGCGACACTCGCTACAACATTACCCGGGCCGCGAAGACGGCCGCGAAACCAGCCGGTTTCCGGGCGCTCCAGCCTTCCGGTTTTCTACACCGTAAAGAGAATCGATAATTCGCGCCTGCGCCGCGAGGTCAATCCCGAGCAACGCCGCGAATGCTACGTTCTGCTGGGGCTGACCGCGGTGGTTTTTGCCTTTGTTTTCCTGTTCGCCTGGCAACACTTCCAATGCGTGAGCTTCGGCTATCAGATCGAGCAGCTTAAGACAGAACGGGCTTCCCTCGAGGAATGGAACCACCAATTGCGTCTGGAGCAGGCCTCGCTGGCGGACCCGCAACGGATCGATACACTGGCCCGCCATTCGGGGCTGGCTTCGCCCACTCCTGACCAGATTATTCGAGTGGAAAGAAGCGGGGAGGCGCCCTCCGGAAATGAGGAGGTGGCGCGAAGTGTTCCCAAACTCGGGCCACCGACGGCGGTAATCACGAGCGGGCATTAGATGGCCACTCAAACACTCGAATCCATTTCCACGATGATGGAAAGGCCGCGAACGATTAACCGCAGCCTGATCCTGAGCGGTGTCTTGGCGCTTTGGATGGTCGGGCTTTTGGTCCGCCTCTATCAACTCGAGATCTTCGAGTATGTTGAATTGTTGAGCCGGGCGCAGAGGCAGCAACAACGCACACTGGAAGTGGCTCCCGAACGCGGCGCCATTTACGACCGGCAGATGCACCCTCTGGCCATGAGCCTGGCCGTGGAATCCGTGTACGCCGTTCCTTCCGATATTGCCAATAAAGAATTGGCGGCCAGCTTGCTCGCGCCTCTCCTGGACCTGGATCGGAATGACCTTCTGGGCCGTCTGAATGCTTTCAAATCATTTTGTTGGGTCAAGCGGAAGATATCGTCGCAGGAAGTGGAGCGGGTTCTGGACCTCAACTTGAAGGGAATCTATTTCCAGAAAGAGATGAAACGTTTTTACCCCAAGGGCGAACTTGCGGCTCCCGTGCTTGGCTACGTGGGTTTGGATGACAAGGGCTTGGGCGGTCTCGAATACGGTTTCAAAGACATCGAAGGTAAGCCCGGGCGGGTGTTGCTGGCCGAAGATGCCCGGCGCCAATCTTTTCAATCCAGTGAGTGGGAAGGACATGCGGGGAAAAGTCTTGTCTTAACCCTGGACGAAAATGTTCAATACATCGCGGAAAAGGCGTTGGGTCAAACAGTCCAAAAATTCCACGCTGCGGGCGGAGTCGCCATCGTTGAGAATCCCAATACCGGCGAAATACTGGCCATGGCGGGCGCACCCAGCTTTGATCCCAATAACTACACGGATAGCGTGCCGCTGGCGCGGATTGACCGCCCCGTCTCCATGGTCTATGAGCCGGGCTCGGTTTTTAAGATCGTAACCGTGTCTGCCGCGCTGGAAGAGAATCTCACCACTCCCAATGAGGTTATCGATTGCCAGGAAGGCAGCATCACCATCGCCGGCCATGTGATTCACGATGATGAACGCTTTGGCCTGCTGACGGTGGCGGAAGTGCTCGCTCATTCGAGCGATGTGGGCGCCATCAAACTTGGGTTGCGGCTGGGCGATGACCGTCTTTACGAATACATCAGAAGATTCGGCTTCGGAGCCCGCACCAATGTGGACCTTCCGGGAGAAGAGCGCGGGATCTTGCGCCCTCCCAGCGCCTGGTCGGCCATTTCGATTGGCGCTGTTTCCATGGGGCAGGAAGTTGGCGTGACGCCCATCCAACTGGTTTCGGCTTATTCAGCCATCGCGAACGGCGGAATTCTGATTCAGCCGCGACTGGTACGCGATGTTTATCGAGGGAATTCGCACGATACGCTTCCACCGGCAAGAGGGAGGCGGGTGGTGAGCGAACAGACCGCCGCGACCATGCGGCAGATGTTCGCGGGCGTGATTGATCATGGCACTGGAACTACGGCGCGGGTGAGTGGATATACGGCAGGCGGCAAAACGGGCACGGCTCAAAAAATAGATGCGAGTGGCCACTATTCTAAAAGTCATTATATCGCTTCATTTGCAGGATTTGCTCCCGCGGATAAACCGGCGATAGCCATTCTGGTGACTATCGACTCCCCGGTGGGGGCAAAATACGGGAGAGATGTGGCAGCTCCGGCCTTCGCGTCCATTGCAAGTCAAACTCTGAGTTACCTAAATATCCCGCAAGACAACCCCTCAAGTGTGCTGCAGGTTGCATCATCCGCATCCGCTCGGTCCCTTCGCCAGCAACGAAGGAGCCGAGAGGATACCCGCACGAAAAACTCAGAGATTGCCGAAGCTGCCCCCTCACCCGTCCAAACGGTCTCATACGATCATGGAGTTCCACGTTCGAAATCCGGGACAATGCTTTTGAACGACGGGCCTTTAGCCACCGTCCCTGACTTTTCCGGAATGGCTTTGCGCGCCGTGGTCGAGAAGTGCGAAACACTTGGATTTGAATTAAAACTAAGTGGTTCCGGCGTCGGTGTGGAGCAAGTACCCGTAGCCGGCGCCAAGGTTCCGCCCGGGTCGGGAATTTGGGTGAGGTTTGGGCGGTAACCTGGTTCTCATCGTCATCCGGCGGGAAAGTAATCACCATCTCCGGGCTTATCGGGTGGTTGGAGCCTTCCAACTTGAGGAGCAAAGGGCGCGATGAAATGTTTAGCCCTCCGTCGAAAACCTTGGGCCAATTTAAAATGGCTTCCAGCATCGGACGAGGGTTGCCTGATCTCAAGAGGGATGTTACGGGAGTGAGAAATGAAACTGGGCGCGCTCCTCAGCGGATTGCCGGGCCTGGAGCTGGGCGCGCAACGAGACCTGGAGATCAGTGCACTGGCTTACGACTCCCGCCGCGTAGTCCTGGGAACGCTTTTTTTCGCCATCCAGGGCGAAAAGGCTGACGGACACCAATATGTTTCGCAGGCGCTCGAACAGGGAGCAACTGCGATTGTCAGCGAACTGAAGCCGCCAGCCGGTCTTGCCCCGCGCTGGATTCAAGTTTCCAAAATTCGGCGAGCCCTCTCCCACGCCGGCCACAATTTCTATCACCAACCTGATTCCCGCCTGAAGCTCGTAGGCATTACGGGCACCAACGGAAAAACGACCACGGCATTTCTGATTGAAAGCATCCTCCGCGCCGCTGGAATCCCATCCGGACTCTTTGGCACCATCGAGTACCGGTTGGGTGACCGCACGGTAACGGCCGGCAACACCACGCCTGAATCCCTGGACTTGCTCACATACTTTGATGAGCTTTTGAAGGGAGGGGCGAAGGCGGCGGTGATGGAGGTCTCATCCCACGCGCTGGCGCAGGAGCGGGTGTGGGAGTTTCAATTTGCCGCGGCCGTATTCACCAACCTGACCCAGGATCATTTGGATTACCACAAGGATTTTGAAAGCTACTTTGCCGCCAAGCGCAGGTTATTTGAAGGTCTCGGGACAAATCCCCCGGCCCTGGCCGTAATAAATGCCAACGATCCCTGGGGAGGACGATTGCTTGGCATGAAATTTGCCAGGTTGCTGACATTTGGGATGAATTCGAACGCTGAAGTGAAAGTAGGTCAATTCGCACAGAGTGCTTCCGGGATTCAAGCCACGATGGTCATACCCGGGGGGACGATTGAAATTAAGTCTCCGCTACTCGGTCGGGCCAATATGATGAACATTCTGGCTGCGACCGCTACGGCAATCGGTCTTGAGGTCGACACCAAACCAATCCAGGCTGGAATTGCATCTCTTGAGTGCGTGCCCGGACGATTCGAGCGCGTAGTTGCAGGCCAACCTTTCCTGGTGCTGGTGGATTACGCGCATACTGACGATGCCTTGCGAAATGTCCTGAAGACGGCGCGCGAGCTCACCCGTAACCGCTTGATTGTAGTCTTTGGTTGCGGCGGTGATCGCGATCGCGCCAAACGCCCTCTGATGGGAGAAGTGGCAGGAACATTGAGCGATCTTGCTGTGCTTACCTCAGATAATCCGCGCAGCGAGGACCCTCTCCGCATTATGAGCGATGCCATGGTAGGACTGCAAAAATCGGGCAGACCCTACCTCGCTGAGGAGGACCGCGAGAAAGCCATCCGCACTGCCCTGGAGCGGGCTCACGAGGGCGATGTGGTGGTTCTGGCGGGGAAAGGGCATGAGACTTACCAAATCTTGAAAGATCGGACCATCCCATTTGACGATCATGAGGTGGCCCGTCGCATGTTGCGCGAGATGGGATACCGCGGTAATGGTAAGAACGGCAAAACCGCGAATCGTGTCCCGCGGTAGGCTTTTCGTGTCAGAGCAACCACAATCGAGTGGGCCCGAGCGGTAATTTGACTCCAGGCAAGCCAGCCGGAACTTAAGAATGCAAATGTCGATGGGAGAAGTCGCGGCGATTCTGGGCTCCTTGACAGGAGAGGGAGGCAGGGTTGCCGGAGGATATTCCATCGATTCGCGCACCGTCCGTCCCGGAGACCTCTTCTTTGCCATACGCGGCCCTCGCATGAATGGCCATGACTTCGTGGCCCAAGCACTGGAACGAGGTGCCGTGGGCGCCGTTGTGGAAAAGGGTTTCCTTGATTCGGGTCTTCCCGTCCTCAGTTCATCGTTAATCCTGGTTCCCGATACGACGGCTGCGTTACAGAAACTGGCCCTAGTCGTGCGAAGAAAGTGGGGGAGGAGGTTGGTGGCCATTACGGGAAGCGCCGGTAAGACCACCACCAAGGAAATGACCGCCGCTCTGTTATCACAACGCCTCTCGGTGCTGAAATCTCCGGGGAATTTGAATAACGACTATGGTCTTCCGCTGGCTCTACTCCAACTCGAGCCATCACATGAAGTCGCCGTGGTGGAGTTGGCGATGTCCGCCCCGGGTGAAATCGCCAGCCTGGCCAGGATCGCCGAACCCCAAGTGGGCGTGGTGACCAACGTGGCCCCCGTGCATTTGCAGTTTTTTGATTCGGTCGACTCGATCGCCGCCGCCAAACGCGAGCTGATTGAAAATCTTCCAGCTGATGGTACGGCCGTTTTGAACAATGACGATGAGCGAGTCCGCCGATTCAATGAAGGGTTTAGGGGAAAAGTCGTGACCTTTGGGCTGGAACCGGGTGCCTTGTTTCAAGCCGTTGATCTTCGGCAATCTGGAGAGCCTGGGACCAGTTTTAGCGTCCTGGGGAAGGGAATCAAGGCCGAATTCAAAGTGAATCTTCCCGGCCGCCATAATGTAAAGAACGCACTGGCCGCCATCGCAACCGCAAGCTTGTTTGATATCCCTGTGCCAGCACTTCAGGACGCTCTTGCCCGATTCCAAACTTTACATCAACGGAGTGAAGTTCTTACATTAGCAGGCGGGATCACGATCTTGAATGACAGCTACAATTCAAACCCGCTGGCTTTGGAAATGATGCTCGATACGCTTGCCAATTGGCCCACCGAAGGGCGCCGAATTGTTGTGGCAGGGGAAATGTTGGAGTTGGGGCCCGCATCGAGGGCGCTGCACCATGAGGCTGGCCGAAAGTGCGTACAAAGCGAGGTTGACTGGTTGTTGGCCGTTCAGGGCGACGCTCAATACATTCTAGAGGGAGCTTTGGAAGCTGGGCTACGGGCAGACCACGGGCGGTTCTTTTCAACCTCCGAAGAGGCGGGAAACTACTGCCTGTCTCTAGGGCGCCAAGGGGATGTAATTCTGGTGAAAGGGTCGCGCGGGGTTCACCTGGAAAAGGTTATTGGCTTGCTACAGTCCAACCGGGAGTTGGCGCCCCGGAATGGAAACTTAGAATCGAAAGGCTGAAAAAGGGTTCATGTTCTACTACCTCTACCTCTGGTTTCATAACCAAATCCACCTATTCAATCTTTTTCGCTACGTTACTTTCCGCACTGCCTATGCCGGGCTAACAGCGCTCTTCCTCTCACTCAGCACAGGGCCCTGGTTCATCAGGAAACTCAAAGAATTCCAGGTGGGACAGTACATTCGCGAGGAAGGCCCGCAGTCACACCAATCGAAGGCGGGGACTCCGACCATGGGTGGAGTCCTCATCCTTTTTTGCGCGGTTCTTCCCACTTTGATGTGGGCTGATCTGGGGAACACATTTCTCTGGCTGATTCTCGCCGTGACCCTGGCATTTGGGGCCATCGGCTTTTGGGACGACTACCAGAAACTTAGGCGCCGGAAAAATCTGGGATTGACCGCGCGCTCGAAGTTCTTTCTCCAGATTATCGTCAGCCTTATTTTTGCTGTCGCCCTCCTGGGGTTGAGCGCGGAGGGCAAATACTCCACGGCTCTGACCTTTCCATTTTTTAAGAAGTTCCGGCCAGAATTGACCCTCCCTTTTTTCCTGCAAAGCCCGTGGACGTACGCGTTGGCCTATTTGCCTTTTCTTCTTTTTGTAATCTTCCTGCTGGTGGGGTCCTCAAATGCGGTGAACCTGACAGACGGATTGGACGGCCTGGCCATTGGGTGCGTTTTCATCACCACATCCGCCTTGACGGTTTTGACGTATGTCGCCGGCCACGCCACGTTTTCCCAATATCTTGAAGTGGAGCACCTACCCTCGGCCGCTGAGTTGACCATATTCTGCGGCGCCCTCGCCGGCTCGAGCCTTGGATTCCTCTGGTACAACGCTTATCCGGCGGAAATATTTATGGGTGACGTGGGGTCACTATCGCTCGGAGGCGCCATCGCCGCGGTGGCCGTGGTGATCAAGCAGGAGCTGCTGCTCCCCTTTATCGGCGGGATTTTTGTGATGGAGGCGCTGTCCGTGATCCTCCAGGTGGCTTCCTTCAAACTGCGGGGGAAGCGCATTTTCAAAATGTCGCCCATCCACCATCACTTCGAACTGACGGGCTGGAAGGAAGCGAAAATCATCGCGCGCTTCTGGATTGTGGCGCTGATCTTCGCGCTATTTGCCTTGACCACGCTGAAACTGAGGTGAAATGATTTGACATCCGGAGTTATTGCGTATAAAATGCGCAGTAATTGAATATGGCCAGACCCAAGTCATTCCGCAATCCGACCCGAGTCAGCCTGACCCTGAACAAAGAGACTTTGACCATGGCCCGGCGGCTGGCCCGCCGCGCCCAGCGCTCGTTGTCGGAAATTATTTCCGAGATCCTCAAGGGGTATTTCCGCAGGAACGGAAATTCGCGGAGGGCCCTATGATGGAAGTTCAGGGCAAGCGCGCTTTGGTGGTGGGACTGGCCCGCAGCGGCCGAGCTGCCGCCCGGATTCTGAACCGTAAAGGGGCGGTGGTCACGGTCACGGATATTCGCCCGCCCTCAACATTTCCGGAGGAAATTCCTGAACTGACCCGCCTGAAAATCGGCCTGGAGCTTGGGCTGCATCGCGACCAGACTTTTCTTCGCCAGGACCTGATTGTGGTGAGCCCCGGAGTTCCCTGGGACATGCCGCAACTCGAATCGGCGCGCCAGCACCAGATTCCCGTGGTGCCTGAAATCGAAGTTGCGAGCTGGTTTCTGCAAGGCTCCATCGTCGGCGTTACCGGTTCCAACGGCAAGACCACCACCACGACCTTGCTGGGGAAAATGCTCGAAAGTTCTGGGTTGCCCACGTTTGTGGGCGGCAACATTGGCGTGCCGCTTATCTCCGCGGTGGAGCAGGCGCGCGGCGATTCACTTCTGGTGGCGGAACTTTCAAGTTTCCAGTTGGAAGCCATTCGAAGCTTCCGTCCCCATGTGGCCGTTCTCTTAAATTTGTCCCAAAACCATTTGGACCGGCATCACACGTTCGAGGCCTATGTCGGGGCCAAGGCCCGCATTTTCCATAACCAGACGGCGGAAGACTACGCGATCCTGAACGCGGATGATCCGAACGTGATGAACCTTGCGCCTGCGATTCCCAGCCAAAAGATTTTTTTCAGCCGCACGCGGAATTTGCCCGACGGCGTATTCGTTTCGAATGGACACATCGTTTATCGCGTGGGCGACCTGGAGCGAATCCTGCTCGAGGCCAGCGATGTGCGCTTGCGCGGCGACTTCAATGTGGATGATGTGCTGGCGGCCTCGGCGGCGGCGTGCGTGGTGGGCGCGGAATTTGGGGCTATCCGTGAGTCCGTCCGAGAATTCAAAGGCGTGGAACACCGCCTCGAATTCCTCTGCCAGATTCATCGCGTGGATTTTTACAACGATTCCAAAGCGACCAGCGTGGATGCGACCGCCAAAGCTCTGACCGCATTCAATAAAGGCGTGCACCTGATCATGGGAGGAAAGGACAAGGGAGCGCCCTACACGCCGCTGCGCCCCTTGCTCAAAGACCGGGTCACTGAAGTGCTCCTGATTGGATCCGCGGCGGACAAGATTGCCAGGGATTTGGAGGGTGCCGTTGAGATCGTGCGCGCCGGTGACCTTGCCACTGCGGTGCGGCGGGCGTTCAATGTTAGCCTGCCCGGTGACACGGTTTTGTTGGCGCCGGCATGCGCAAGTTACGACCAATTCAAAGATTTCGAAGAGCGTGGACGGGTCTTCAAGGACTTGGTGGCAGACTTGGCCAGGGAAGCCACGGTCAGCGACTTTACCCACCCTGCCCAAAGTGCGGGTCCAGCGGCGCCTCTTTCGGCGCCCGTAATTCCCACTCCTGAAAGCCAAGCGCGAGGAGCTTCAGTCGCTCAAAATGCAGATGCCGGCGTTGAGGGCAGACTCCCCGCGAGCGCTGATCCTCCTGCTCCGGAGCCTCGCGCCCCGGCGCCCAAACCCGATCTTGTCTATCTCTATGAAGTCGACGCGGCGGAGTTCGCGCCTGCCCCGGAAGAACCGCCTTTAGATTCATTGGGAGAGGAACCAGCGGCGACTGAGGCGTCGAGCCTGGGCAATCCTGAAGCGGCCGGGGACGAAGTTCTGCCTTATGAAGTGTCGCCAGCGATAGACGAAAGAGCGGGTGAAATCGCCGAACAACCAAACCAGAAATCTGAATCGGGAGCGGAGAAAAAGGAGCAAACATCTTTGTTCGGGGATGCCGGGGATTCAGGGCAGAAACCAGAGGCATAAAGAAGAAATGGCGCGCCAACTCGAGTCCGACAAAATTCTGTTTGCTGCCACGGTGGTGCTGGTCTTGTTTGGCGCCGTCATGGTGTTCAGCGCCTCCGCCATGCTGGCTTCGGAGCGCTACGGCTCCAGCTACTATTTCGTGCTCCGACAGGTAATTTGGGCCGGCCTCGGTCTTGGCCTGATGGTTGCAGTCATGAATCTGGATTACCGCAAGCTGGCCAATCCCCCTGTGATTTTTACCACGCTGGCCGTGCAGTTGATTTTGCTGGTGGCGGTCCTATTTACCACCAGCAGTCACAATACGCACCGATGGTTCCATCTGGGACCCTTAACTTTTCAGCCGGCTGAGTTTTCGAAAATCGTCATGGTCCTCTTCCTGGCCTACTTCCTGGAACTCCGGAGTGAGGACGTTAATGATTGGAAGCATACCCTTGCCCCTATTGGGCTTGTCTCAGGAGTGTGCATTGCGCTCATTCTGATTGGGCGGGACCTGGGGACGTCGCTCGCCCTGGCACTCATTGTGGCATCCTTGCTTTTTGCGGCGGGGGTTCGCCTGTCGTATTTCATCTACTGCGGGCTTGCCTCCATTCCTATCCTCTATTCGCTGATTTTCTTTGTTTCGTACAGGCACGATCGATTGTTGGCATTTCTTGATCCTTATGCTGACCCTCTGGGAAAAGGGTTTCAGATTATTCAATCCACCATCGCCGTGGGAACCGGAGGTATTGACGGTGTGGGGTTGATGGAAGGGAAACAAAAACTCTTTTTCCTGCCCGAACCGCACACCGACTTTATTTTTGCGGTGATCGGGGAAGAGTTGGGGTTGGTGGGAACCGTCGCGGTGCTGGCGCTGTTCGGAGTGATCCTTTGGCGCGGATTGCGGGCCGCCGCGGGCTGTTCGACCCAGTTTGGCCGCTTGCTCGCCACCGGATTGACGGTGATGGTAGTCGGGCAGGCGCTGGTCAATATCAGCGTGGTGCTGGGCCTCGTGCCCACCAAGGGTATTCCGCTGCCGCTGATTAGCTATGGCGGCTCATCGCTGGTAATGAATCTTTTTGCCATAGGAATTTTGCTTAACATCTCGCAACACTCAAACTAGGTGGTCAAGTGGAATCGGGATGTGTGATTCAAGAAATGGAAAAGGTGGAAGGGACAGAAGAACGCTACGACTCTGTTCGGGCGCGCATGGCTGCCGATGAGGTGATCGCACCCATGTCGAAAATTCCGTTCGAGCCACTTCGCATCTTGATGGCGGCGGGCGGTACGGGAGGACATATTTTCCCGGCTCTGGCCGTGGCACAGGAGTTGGTGGCGCGTTTGGGCGAGGATGACCGCGAGGCAGCGAGCCGATCGATCGTATTTCTTGGCACGACCCGGGGGCTCGAGTCACGCCTAATTCCCGCCGCGGGATTTCCGCTGCGAACTGTGGCCGCCGCGGGATTGAAAGGGATTCACGGATGGAAGAGGCTGGCCAACTTGCTCGTGCTTCCCCGCAGCGCCTTAAGGTCGGCGCGCGTCCTTTGGGATATCCGGCCCCAGGTGGTCGTGGGTGTCGGCGGTTATCTGGCGGGTCCCGTAATGCTGGAGGCGGCACTGATGGGAATTCCGACCCTGTTGATTGAGCCCAACGCAGTTCCGGGTTTCACCAACCGCATCCTCGCGGTCGTGGTTCGAGGTGCCGCGGTTGGATTCGGAGCGGCGGCAGATTTTTATGGGATGAAGGCACGAGTGACAGGCCATCCCGTTCGAAAAGCATTTTTTGAAATTCCGCCCAAGAAACATGTGGCCCCTTTCACCGTGCTGATCGTGGGAGGCAGCCAGGGTTCGAAGGCGATTAATGAATGTGCGGTGAAAAGTTTGAATCTTCTTTCCAGCGAGAGTTGGGCTTTGAGCGTGGTCCATCAAACCGGCGAAGTGGACTATAATAATATTCGGGAGATGTATCGAGCGGCGGGAATCGACGCCGAAGTTTGCGCCTTCATCGACGATGTGCCCAACGCCTTTGCGCGCGCGGATTTGATTATCTCTCGCGCCGGCGCTGCCGCGGTGGCAGAGCTGGCTGCCGCGGGGAAGGCTGCCGTGCTCATTCCTTTTCCCGGCGCCACCGATCAGCACCAGAGGGAAAACGCCGGAGTATTGGCGCGCGCCGGCGCGGCGCGACTTATGGAGCAATCGGAGATGACGGCGGAATCGCTGGCCGCGCAAATCCGGGAATTGTTCAATCATCCCGAGGAGCTAACGCAAATGGAGCAACGCGCCAAAGAGCTTGCGCACCCCAACGCTGCGAAGGAAATTGCTGATTGGGTAGTGGAACTGGGCAAGAAGGCATGAATTTTCGACCATGCCATGATTAGAACTGGCGAAGGCAGCCGACACAGAACACCGGACTTCGGACTTTTAAATAATCATGCTGGGAAAAATTCGGCGTATCCATTTCGTAGGTATAGGCGGCATCGGGATGAGCGGCATCGCCGAGGTGCTGTTGAATCTTGGCTTCACCATTTCAGGTTCTGACCTGAAGGGCACGCCCGTGACCGACCGCCTGGCGAAGCTGGGGGCGCGGATTTTTGAAGGCCATGCGGCCCTTAATGTCTTGAATGCCCAAGTCGTGGTGACATCCTCGGCGGTTTCACCCGTCAATCCCGAAGTGCGTGAGGCCGCCCGTTTGCAAATCCCTGTGATACCGCGCGCGGAAATGCTGGCCGAACTCATGCGCATGAAATTCAGCGTGGCGGTGGCGGGCGCACACGGAAAAACAACCGTGACATCAATGATCGCCGTCATGCTGGCCCAGGCCGGTCTTGACCCGACCGCAGTGATTGGGGGCCGGCTGGACGTTTTTGGTTCAAGCGCCCGATTAGGCAAGGGAGAGTTGATGGTGGTGGAGGCGGACGAAAGTGACCGGTCGTTCCTGCATCTGTTACCTACCATCGCAGTGGTCACCAACATCGACCGCGAACATCTGGACCATTATGGCGACCTCGATGACATCGCTTCCGCATTCGCATCATTCATGAACAAGGTCCCGTTCTACGGAGCGGTGGTGGGATGCGTAGATCCGCCGTGGCAGAAAATGTTCAGGAGCCTCATGCCCCGCATCCAACGCCGGGTAGTGACCTACGGCATCGAGCCGGGAGCGGATGTGACCGCGCCCAGCGTCCAATTGAGCCCGGCGGGCGCGGACTTTGAAGTTGAGGTGAAAGGCAAGCCGCTGGGGCCGTTCTCCATCCGCGTTCCCGGGCGGCACAACGTGCAAAACGCGCTGGCCGCAGTGGCCGTGGGCCTGGAGCTTGATCTCAACGCCGCGCAGATCCGCGAAGGGTTTGAGAACTTTCGGGGCGCGGACCGCCGCTTCCAGGTCAAGGCCGTGTGCGATGGCGTCACTCTGGTGGATGACTATGGACATCACCCCTCTGAAATCCGCGCCACTCTGGACGCGGCGCGCCTGGGATCATGGAAGCGAATCTGGGTCATCTTTCAGCCTCACCGGTATACCCGGACGAAATTCCTGATGGATGACTTTGCTTCCTCCTTTGCTGGGTGCGACCGCGTGTATGTCCTGGACATTTACGCGGCGAGCGAGCCGCCCATTCCGGACATCAGTTCGGAGCGGTTGGTGGAGCGCATGAGGGAGTTGGGATTTGACCGCGCCCGTTATGCGCCCTCGGAAGATTTGGTGATAAGTGAAGTGCTCCGGCAAGCTCAGCCAGGCGACCTGATTATGACCATCGGGGCAGGCAGCATTACCAGGATGGCGGAAACGCTGGCAGCCGCCATGCGCAATCAAGGCAAGGAGGCAAAAAATCCCAGGGCGACCGAAGAAGATATGACGCGCCCGGTTTCACTCTAATCTATGTCACAACTGGTTCAGGAAATCGGAATCGCTAAAGAGATGGCCGCCTTCGGCGCCGAATGGCTGCCCGCCGTCCCCATGAGCGAACACACATCGCTTGAGGTGGGAGGGCGCGCGGATATGGTTCGAGTCCGCGATCTCAGGCATATTCCCGAGTTGGTTGAATATCTTGACGAGCGCGGCATCCCCTGGCGCTTTCTGGGCGGCGGATCGAACCTGCTGATTTCTGACGACGACCGAAGCGATGTGATGATCCATTTGGCGCGCGGTCCGTCCGATGTGGTTTTTGATGGAAACCGCGTGCAGGTTTCCGCGGCGGCCAATTTGGGAACCGCGGTTCTGCAATGTGCCAAGAAGAACCTGGGGGGGATGGAAGGCCTGGTGGGCGTTCCCGGGACCGTAGGCGGGGCGCTGCGCATGAATGCGGGCGCCTACGGGCAGCAAATCGGCGACGTGGTCCGCACGTTAACCCTGTATCGCCACGCTACCGGACAGATTGAGACGATTCATCCGGAAAGCGGAAGCTTCGCCTACCGTCACACCAGTTTCGCCCCCGATGACATCATGCTTTCCGTATTCCTCGAACTTGCGGAGCGCCCTTATTCCGAAATCCTGGAGCGGATCAAGCAGTGCAACGTGAAGCGGCGAGCCTCGCAGCCGATCAACGAAAAGAGCGCGGGCTGTATTTTCAAAAATCCCCCCGGCGGATCGACCGGGAAGATGATTGACGAGTTGGGACTGAAGGGCAGCCGGGTGGGTGGCGCCGTGGTTTCAGAGAGGCACGCGAACTTCATTGTGAATCGTTACCACGCCAAGGCTGCCGATATCCTGAAGCTGATTGAGATGATTCGGGAACGAATTCTGAAAGCTTTTGGAGTTGAGCTGGAAGAGGAAGTTATTATTTGGAAGAATTGACGGGGCAATGTCTTTTACAGGAGAGATGAGAAGTGAAACCTCTTGCTGACACTTTAATGCCGGGGGATTTCGACGCGGACGGAGAGGTGCTTTACCGGCGCCGCCCAAAAAATATTGACGTCCGGCGCAGCCGTTTCCCCATGCGCGCCCGTCGAATTGTGGGTTGGCTGCTGCTGGGCAGCGTGGCGATGATGGCCTTTGGTTACGCAGGGATTCGTGTGGCTACCTATGCTTCGCGGTCCCCACGCTTCCACGTGACGGGCAGCGATGACGTTGCGATTGACGGCAACCAGTATGTATCGCAGGAGGAAATCCTGAGCACTATTGGCCTGCCGCTATATTGGTCCTCGGGCCTGGGCGTCAGCATTTTCCGCATCAACCTGAACGAGGCGAGAAAACAGGTGGAGTCCATTTCATGGGTCAAATCGGCCGTGGTGACGCGCGCGTTCCCACATCGGCTGGCCGTGCACATTGTCGAGCGCGTTCCCGTGGCTTTTGTGACCCTGGGCGGACAGGTCAAACTTGTGGATGGGGACGGGGTTTTCCTGGAGAAACCCGAGAAATCCGATTTCAACTTTCCCGTAATCGAAGGGCTGGATCCCACGGGGAATGCGGCGGAACGGGTGGCAAGGATCGCCATGTACCAGGATTTTATGCGGCAGGTCAGTCCGCGCTCTCCATCGTCGGGCTGGTTGATCTCGGAAGTGAATCTGGCTGATGCCGACGACCTGAAGGCCATTCTGGTGCAGGGCCGCGAAAATATCGAGGTCCACTTTGGGCGAAGCAATTTCCAGGAACATTTTTCTGATTTCCTTGCCCTGCTGCCGGATATCCGCAAGACCAACGCCAAGATTGATTCGGTGGATTTACGATTTCGCAATCAGGTGGTTGTGAACCCGGAGGGCAATTCCGACGATGGGCGGCATCAATCAGAAAAGTGAAAGGCGGCCGTTGCCTCGGGGGCTGGAATCATCGCGCCAACTGGAGTCCATAATCGCGAGATTGAGTTGAGCCCAGTAAATCGCGGCCACCCGCTCTTCAATCGCCCATATTAAAAAGATGTCACGCAAAGAATATCATGTCGTAGGCCTGGACGTTGGGAGTCATAAAACGTGCGCATTGGTTTGCCAGCCGGGTGATGATGGAAAGCTCCAGCCCTGCGGGGTGGGCACGGCTGAATCCAAAGGGTGGCGAAAGGGGCTGATCGTCAACCTGGATGCCTGTGTTCTGGCCATAAAAAAAGCGGTTGAAGCCGCGGAGGCCGCCGCGGGCATTTCCATCGATTCGGCCTACGTGGGGATTGGGGGGGCGCACATCAAGGGAGTCAATTCGCGCGGGGGGCTGAACCTGGGGAAGTCCCAGGGTGGCACGCGTGAGGTTACGCGCGAGGATGTAAGCAAAGTTATTCAGACCGCCCAAAGCATGACTCTTCCGCCCGACCGCGAGAGATTTTATGTCGAGCAACAGGAATACTTTCTTGATTCACAGAATGGAATTCACAATCCGGTGGGCATGGTCGGCAGCCGCCTGGAGGTTAACGTCCATCTGATTACAGCCTCTGCAACCGCGTATCAGAATATCGTGACCGCGGTCAATCTGGCCGGGATCAAGGTGCCGGACAGCGGCATCGTCTTCGAACCGCTGGCCGGAGCGCTGGCGTGCCTTACGCCCGATGAGCGCGAGTTGGGCGTGGCTCTGGTGGACATTGGCGGCGGCTCCACAGACCTGATTGTTTATCACCAGAGGACGGTGCGCCACACCGCCGTGATTCCGGTGGGAGGAGACCATTTCACCAACGACATCGCCGTAGGACTTCGAACTCCAATTCCCGAAGCCGAGAAAATGAAATGCGCCTGGGGCGAGCGCGATTCGTCAAAATCCTCGGACAACATGTTGGAAGTTCCGAGCGTGGGGGAACGTCCCACGAGGGATGTGAACTATACGATGTTGAGTGACATCCTGGTGCCTCGCGCCACCGAAATGCTGGAATTGATCCGGGATGAAATAGAGCACTCGGGTTTCGCCAACCAACTTGGGGCCGGGATTGTATTGGTGGGTGGCGGAGCGAAACTGGGCGGGCTGGTGAGCTTGGCGGAGCAGACTTTTGAACTTCCCGTGCGCGTCGGTGAACCCAAGGGTCTGGGCAAGATGACAGACGCACTCAGTGATCCAGCCTCGGCCACCGTCGTTGGCTTGATCGCCTATGGCAATTGGATGCGCCTGCGGCGCGAGTCGCAGGAAAAAAGCTGGACGGGAAAATTGTGGGGAGCCTTCCGAGGCAAGGGCGCCACGTCGTGAAGTAGAAGGCAGAAGGCAGAAGGCAGAAGGCAGAAGGCAGAAGGCAGAAGGCAGAAGGCAGAAGGCAGAAGGCAGAAGGCAGAAACATCACTTCCATGAGATTTTTTTAACTTTTAGGCTTTTGAGCTCTCGACTTTTCAACTTTTAACTCTCGACTCTCGACTTTAGACTGCCTTAAGAGGAGCGACCATGGCATCCGAAACTGAGGGGAACGATCTCCGCGTGGGCTTCACCGATGAACTGAATTCGGGCGCCAAGATCAAGGTGATTGGTGTGGGCGGTGGAGGAGGTAACGCCATCAATCGAATGATCGCCGCACAAGTTGAAGGTGTGGAGTTCATGGTGGCGAACACGGACGTTCAGGCTTTGGAAGCTTCGCAGGCGCCGGTGAAAATACAATTGGGAACAAAACTCACCAAGGGACTGGGTGCGGGCGCCAATCCTGAGATTGGGCGGCGCGCGGCCCTCGAAGACACGGAAAAGATTATTGACGCGCTGGAAGGCGCGGACATGGTCTTTGTCACCTCGGGACTGGGCGGGGGCACGGGAACGGGGGGCGCTCCCATTGTGGCCAGCCTGGCGCGCGAGTTGGGCGCCCTGACTATCGCCGTGGTAACCAAGCCATTTGCCTTTGAGGGCAAGCGCCGCATGGCCCAAGCCGAGCAGGGCTTGGCGGAACTGAGCGAGGCCGTGGATACGGTGATCTGTATTCCCAATGAACGGCTGATGCAATTTGTGGATAAGGGCACCAGTTTTTTCGAGGCGTTTCGCATCGCTGACGATATCCTCCGCCAGGGCGTTCAGGGGATCTCAGACATCATCACGATTACGGGCATCATCAACCGTGATTTTGCCGACATCAAAACGATCATGAAAGGCATGGGCTACGCGGTGATGGGAACGGCCATCGCCAGCGGCGGCAATCGGGCGGTTGAGGCCGCCAACCGCGCCATTTCCAGCCCGCTTCTTGAAGACGCCTCCATCAACGGAGCGCAGGGAATTTTGTTGAACATTACGGGATCGAGCAAACTGACCCTGCACGAAGTTCATGAGGCATCGACCATCGTGCAGAAGGCCGCGGCGGAAAATGCCAACATTATTTTTGGCGCCGTTCACGATGAGAATATGAAAGACAGCGTCAAAGTTACTGTGATCGCCACCGGCATCAAGCCCGACAAAATGGGGATGCGGCCGCGTACCATGATGTCGCCCGCCGTCCGTTCCGCACAGCAGAGCGTAAAAAACTTGATGCTCAAGAAAGAAAGGCTGCCGCTTGAAGTAGCCTCAGAAAAGGCGCCTACGCCCTCCGAACTTCCTTCAGACGATTTGGACGTGCCCACCTTCATCCGCCGCGCCGGACGGCCGGAAGTCAAATAGGACGAGGCGCTTGAAACGCCGACCTCGCCCTTCTTCGATCGGGGCTTCCTCTTCCTTCCTCCCCGCAGGTCGCCTATAATGAAGCGACGAAATAACGCAGCCATCCCATGATCAGTCACGATTCCAATCTCCGCGCGGCTTATGCTGAGTGCCGCAAGCGGGCCCGAAAACACTATGAAAATTTCCCGGTAGCCTCTTACCTGGTCCCACCGGAAAAGCGCGACGCCCTGGCGGCGATTTATGCCTATGCGCGCTGTGCCGATGATTTTGCCGACGAATATACGGCAGGGGAGGCGTCGGCGGGACGTGAAAGGCGCCTGGCCTTGCTCGCCGATTGGCGGACCAAGCTCAATAACTGCGTGTCGGGAAATCCCGATCATCCTGTTTTTATCGCGCTGGCGGATTCGATCAGGAAATTCTCGCTGAGCCCGGAACATTTCGAAAATCTGCTGCGCGCTTTTGAGTCCGACGTTCGAGTAGACCGTCACGAAGATTTTTCATCGTTGCTCGCTTACTGCATCCGTTCGGCGAATCCGGTCGGCCGTTTGGTGATCGAATTGTTTACCCCGCCTGACCGGCGCGAACCGGTTCTCTTTAATCTATCGGACAATATTTGCACGGCTCTCCAACTGGCAAACTTTTGGCAGGATGTCCGCATTGACCTCGAGCGCGGCCGCGTTTATCTTCCTCTCAATGACCTGCACCGGTTCAATCTTTCCTTGCAAGACGTCGATCAACTGCGGACCCGATGCATTCCCTGGGCAGCCGACCGTTGGGGCCAGTTCCTGTCATTCGAGATTGCCCGCACGCGTGAACTATTCGCCAAGGGCAGCGCGTTGCCCGATTTGGTGACGCCGGAATTGCGGGTCCAACTTCGTTTGACCTGGCTCGGAGGCATGACGATTCTCTCCAAAATTGAATCCGTCGGCTACGATGTGTTCGGGCACAGACCAAGTCTCAGCCGTATTGATTTTCTTAAACTTTATTTTCAGGCGCGCGGCAAACGTACTCTGGGTGATACGCCCATGAACGCCCATGCTGCCGCCAGCACCCAACCATGAGCGATTTGACCCGGCGCAGAAGCCTTACCACTTCGCGGGCCACCAACTTCTACTATTCATTTGTTTTCCTGCCGCGCGAAAAACGCCAGGCCATCGAGGCGGTCTACGCCTTTGCCCGCCGGGGCGATGATGCAGTGGACAGCGGCCTTACTCCGGGGGAAGCGGCGCACGAAATAGACCTTTGCCGCGCAACACTCGACTCCTGCTATCAGGACCATTCGCCGGGGGAAATAGGACTGCCCACAGGACCTGACAATGACTTCAGCGTAGCCGCGCTTGCCGAGGCTGTGCGCCGGTTCAAGATTCCGCGCCAGTATTTTGAGGACCTGATCCTGGGCCTGGAGATGGATCTCCGGATGGACTCCGGTGACCAGAAGTATGAAACTTTCGATGACCTGACGGTTTATTGCTATCGCGTTGCCGGAACCATAGGACTAATTGCGATTGAAATCTTCGGATACCAAAACCCGCAGACTCGCGAATACGCCCTGAATCTTGGGCAGGCGCTACAGTTGGTGAACATCATCCGTGATGTGCAGAGCGACGCCCGCCGCGGGCGCGTCTATCTGCCCGGCGAAGACCTGGAGAGGTTTGGGGTGGATAAGGATGGTCTCGCCAGGGGGAAATATACATCGGCCTTTGTCGAATTGATGCAGTTCGAGTGCGACCGCGCGCGCGAACGATTTGCCGCCGCACGCGCGAAACTCGCCAGTGAAGACCGGCGCGCAATGATCGCGGCCGAAATTATGGCGGCTATCTACTGGCGGTTGCTCAAGCGAATCGAAACACGCGCCTATAACGTATTTGGTAAGCGTGTCAGTCTCTCTCGGCCGGCAAAATTGTGGACCGCCCTATCGGTTTATTTGGGCGCGGAATGGCACAAGTAGAATTGTCGAATGACGATTTTCGATTGACGATTGCGTGAACAATTTGGATAAGTTGGATAAGCCCTCCTTCGCATTGCAATCAGAGGAGCTCGAGCAAACACCAGGACATGTCCGACGAAGTTCTGATTATCGGTGGCGGCTTTGCCGGGCTGGCGGCCGGGGTGGCCCTTGCCCAAGAGGGCAGACGCGTGCGCCTTCTCGAACAAAAGCCTCACCTGGGCGGGCGCGCCTGTTCGTTCCTCGATTCTGCAACCGGGGCGGTGGTGGACAATGGGCAGCACCTTTTTATGGGGTGCTATCACCAGACGATCGAGTTCTTGAAAACCATCGGCACCCTCGACCGCCTCCACTTCCAGGCGGGGCTCACCGTCCCATTCCTTGGACCTGATGGTCGATTGAGCGTGCTCGCGTGTCCGAAGCTTCCCGCCCCCTGGCATCTTCTGGTCGGAGTATTGCGCTCGGGCAGTTTCACTTGGGCTGAAAAACTTCAGATCCTGCGCATGCGCCGCGCATTGGGCCGTGCCGACCCTTCAAGAAATAGCCCAAGCTCAGAGACCGTGGACCAGTGGTTGAGCGGGCTCGGTCAATCGGAGAGCGTTCGCCGGAATTTCTGGAATTTGATTTGCATTGCCGCCATGAATGAGGACCCGGCGATTGCTTCGGCCGATTCATTTGGACGCGTCCTGAAGCTTGCTCTCTTCAGCTCGCCCGTCGATTCGAGCCTGGGTTGGGCGCGCGTGGGGTTGAGTGAGTGTTACACCCAAGCGGCCGCCGATTTTATTGAGTCGCGCGGCGGAAAAGTTGAATTGAGCCGGAGCGTCAATCGGTTCCTGATCGCGAATGGTGTCTGCGAAGGAGTCACGTTGGCGGACGGGGAGTCCATTCCTGCCGGTGCTGTGATCAACGCCGCCCCGTGGAATAAATTCACCGACCTTCTTCCGCCGGATCTTCTCCGCAACGAACCCTTCTTTACCAGGATTCTATCTCTGCGGCCGGTGCCGATTATCTCCATTAACCTCTGGTTTGACCGGCCTATTACGGACCTCGAATTTGTGGGGCTGCGCGGCACAACCGTCCAATGGTTGTTTAACAAGAGCAAGATGTTTTCGCTGCCGGGACGACCGGCTTCGCCCTCCGCCACTTATCATATTTCCCTGGTTTTGAGTGGCGCGCACGAGCATATCGGCCGGGATAAGGAAGATTTGCTGAGTGTGGCTTTGAGCGAGCTTGGCCAACTCCTGCCGGCGGCAAAGCAAGCAAAGTTGGTCCACTCGCTAGTGATTAAGGAACGTTTTGCCACCTTCTCGCCTGCCGTCGGGTCGGAGAACGCGCGACCCACTGCAAGGACGCCCATCCGCGGACTGTTCCTGGCGGGTGACTGGACAGCGACGGGATTGCCCGCAACAATTGAAGGCGCGGTGAAAAGCGGATACACTGCCGCCGGCGAATTAACCCAGGGAATTTAGGGGATGATTGAAAAATCGAATCGTCATGCTGAGCGAAGCACCTCTGTATTCCATAAAAGACAAATACCGGGATCCTTCTCCCGTGACTGCGGGATCAGGATGACAGTCCTTAGGACCGTTTCTCAGCAACCTGCCAGATCTTGGAGGACCTTCTTATGCCGTTGAATCGAAGAAATGCCTCAAGGGTTTTGTATTCGACTTTCCTGGGTGTGACAATCCTTGGCGTTGTTTTGGTTCCGTCCAAGTTACGGACTTTATTCTTTTCAGGTGTTACCCTCGCTGGTCCCGGGGCTTACTCGGGCCCGGCAGTGAACTCGGACCCACGCCTGGGCAACGCATACCGATTTGATGAAAGTGGCTGGATTTACGTTCACCTGGCGGGTTCACCGGAGCAAATTGGTTTTCAGCATGGGTCGTTGCTGGCGGCAGAAATTGAAGACGCTTTTGAGGCAGTGAAGTTGGATGATACGCACTCGACCCAGCGCGATTGGGAATTTTTCCGACGGGCCGCTCGCGAAATGCTTTGGCCGAAAATCGAACCGGAATACCAGGAGGAATTGAAGGGAATCGTCGAGGGCCTCCGGTCGCGCGATAAATCGCTGGACATTGACGATGTGGTGGCCCTGAATGCTTTTGAAGAATTGCCCGATTACTATGTTCCGTGGTACAACGCGCAGCATAAAGTTTCGCTTGCGCCCCGCCTGATGAGTCCGGGCAATTGCAGCGCGTTTGTGGCCACGGGAAGTTACACGCGTGATCATAAAATCGTCATCGCCCACAATAATTGGACCAATTACATGACCGGCGAACGCTGGCGCATTATCTTTGATGTTATTCCCCAGCACGGTGCTCACATACTGATGGACGGCTTTCCGGGCGTCATCACCAGTGACGACGATTTCGGCGTCAACTCAAACGGCATCATGATCACGGAAACCACCATTACCCAGTTTCAAGGTTGGGACCCCAAGGGTATTCCGGAATTTGAGCGTTCGCGCAAGGCGCTGCAGTATTCAAATTCCATCAACGATTACGTTCGAATCATGCTGGACGGGAATAACGGCGGCTACGCCAATGACTGGTTGCTGGGGGATAACAAAACCGGCGAAATCGCGCAATTTGAATTGGGCCTGAAGGCCCACAAAGTTTGGCGCACCAAGGATGGCTATTTTACCGGCTCCAATTGGGCTCGCGACCCGGACGTGATCAGGCAGGATACCACTTTCGACCCCAACGATTCGACCTCCTCGCCCAACGCCCGCCGCGTCCGCTGGGAGCAACTCATGAGAGAATCGAAAGGGAAGATTGACGTGTACATGGCGGAGCAGTTTCTGTCCGATCACCGCGATGCTTACGAGAAGAAGGAGGAAGCAGACGAGCGCACTCTCTGCGGCCACACCGACACAAGCTCGCGCGGCATCAGCGTTTGGGATTGGGGACCATATTTTCCCGGTGGGGCGGTGCAAGGGAAAGCAATGGACAGCCAGATGGCCAAATCGCTCAGTTTCTTTGCCCGCCGGGGACATCCGTGCGGCGAGGATTTTAGTGCCGCTCCTTTTTTTAAAAAGCATCCTGAGTATTCCTGGATGGCGCCCAAACTTCAGGATATGAAAGCCGGTCGGTGGACGGAGTTCAGGGCCGGTGAGCGCCTTTTCCGCGCTGACTGACTATAATCATGGCTTAGCTCACTTCTTGGCTCCATCAAGTGCAGGCAGAATAAAACCCGGCTCGTAAAGCATGTTACAATAGCACAAGCTTCTACGAACTGGGAAAACCCATGGCGATCAAGCGCAAGAGAAATATGAAACCCCGTCGGCAGTTCACTACCGTTGATGAAGCAACGATTCGGTTGCACATTGAACCTCTGGATGAGGGCGGGTACGTTGCGACAAGCCCCGACGTTCCCGGTCTAGTTGCCGAGGGACGTAGCGTAATGGAAACCGTGGAGATCGCTCAGGCGCTGACGCGGAAAATTGTCGAGAGCTGCCTTGACCATGGAGATCCCATTCCTCCCGCGCTTGCCGTTCTCAACCACACAACACTTGATCTTCTGGTGCCCGTCGGTATTCGCTGATGGGCCGCCTCTCCGGCTTTAAGTATCGTGAAGTTGCCCGCCGCCTTCGTGCATTTGGATTTGTGTTCGACCGGGTGGGCGCGGGAAGCCACGAGTTATGGCGCAATGCCGCGACTGGACGCAAGGTGACTATTCCACATCATGCAAGAGATATGGCAGAGGGGACACTTCGTGCGATCCTTCGCGAAGCGGGAATTGATGTCGACCAATTTCTAAGACGATCGAGAGCATGAAGCCCCCGAAGACGTTTTTCGATGGACAATTGAAACTAAATCCTGTGTTGGAGCCGCCCCGTAAAAACATTTCCATAAACTCTTTAAGGACGGTGAGCGCCCGTAGCGAAGGCGCGCCGGTTTTCGTAGAGAGGGAACTTTTCTGTCAGTGCCTCGACTTCAGCTCTCACGCCCTTCTGCACCGATTCGTTTTCCAAATTGTGCAGCACTTCGCTGATCCATGCGCCGATGCGCCGCATTTCCGGTTCTTTCATGCCGCGCGTAGTCACGGCGGGGGTGCCGACGCGAATGCCGCTGGCGGTGGCGGGTGGGTTCACATCGAAGGGTATAGCGTTTTTATTAACAGTGATGCTGGCCGCCTCCAGCGCGGCTTGCGCCGCCTTGCCCGTGACTTTCTTGGAGAAAACGTCCACCAGCATCAGGTGATTCTCAGTCCCGCCGGAGACGATGCGGAATCCCGCGCCCGCCAGCGTTTCCGCCAGCACTTTGGCGTTGGCTACAATCTGCTTCTGGTAATCGCGGAACGCCGGTTGGAGCGCTTCTTGAAAACAGACTGCCTTGGCGGCGATCACGTGCATCAGGGGTCCGCCCTGAATGCCGGGGAATACAATTTTATCCAGATCCTTGGCGAACTTGGCTTTGCAAAAGACCATGCCGCCGCGCGGGCCGCGCAGCGTTTTGTGGGTGGTAGTGGTCACAAAGTCGGCATGAGGGAAGGGGCTGGGATGGAGATCAGCGGCCACCAGGCCCGCAATGTGCGCCATATCCACCATTAAAACCGCGCCCACTTTTGCGGCAATGGCGCCGAAGCGCTCGAAATCCAGCAAGCGCGGATAGGCGCTGGCGCCGGCGATTATCATCTGGGGGTGGTGCTCCACCGCCAGACGTTCCAGCTCATCGTAATCGATTGTTTCCGTGTTTTTACGCACGCCGTAGGGAATAATCTTGTACATTTTGCCGGAAAAATTCATCGGGTGACCGTGAGTGAGGTGCCCGCCGTGGGCAAGATTCATTCCCAGCACCGTGTCGCCCGGCTTGAGCGCAGTCATGTATACAGCTTGATTGGCCTGAGCGCCCGAGTGCGGCTGGACGTTGGCGTGCTCGGCGTTAAACAGTTTTTTGGCGCGCTCGATAGCCAGCGTTTCCGCCACGTCCACGAACTCGCAGCCGCCGTAATAGCGCTTGCCCGGCAGGCCTTCCGCGTACTTGTTGGTTAGCGGAGACCCGAGGGCTTCCAGCACTGCCTCACTTACAAAGTTTTCCGACGCGATCAGTTCAATCGTCCTCGCTTGCCGGTCGATTTCCTGATCGATGGCGCGCGCGATTTCGGGATCGACTTCAGCCAGCGCCCGAAGGTGGTTATCCGTCAAACTCATGCCTCACGCTCCTTTTCAATCCAAGAATTGTATCAGACTAGTCCCGAGTGACAAGGGGCGACCGCAGTGTCCCAATTTCCCGGGGAGCGCGGGCGTCTCGCCCGCTCTTACCTGATCAATTGATTGGGGGCGAGACGACGCCGCTCCAAGCAGAATTAGGACATTTAAGAACTTGATAGAGAAAGCCGGTTGGTTGTAGGCTGACGCCTGGGAGTAAAGCATTGTCACGGAGTCAGGGAGTTAGGGATGGCCTCCTAATTCGGCTTCGTCGTAAGGTGGTGAGGGATGGCGAAGCGTCAACCACTTGAAATGAGGTGCGAGCTTTTGGAAGCGTTCGACCACAGCGGCCGGGTCACTGAATATCTGGTCAGCGCTATTCCGCCAAACATTTGGCATGCCGAGCCGCCTGTTGGTAAAGGACGCTCGATAGCGGCCATAGTGGCACACCTGCAAAGTGTTCGGCGAATGTTCGCCAAGATGGGCCGTGCACAGCCCGTGCCGCCGGGATTTGATCGTACCGACGGTACGCCTAAAGAGGCTCTTCAAGCCTTGCGGCAAAGCCGTGAAGCGTTGGCGGAGTTGTTTGGTGGATCTCTCGCCCGCGGTGAAGCACGGGTCAAAGGTATGGCGCGGCGTTCGGTGAATATGATGGTTTACCTCATTCAGCACGACGCGCATCATCGCGGCCAGATCTGCTCACTGTCGCGAGCGCTGGGGCACCCTCTCACGAGGGACGACGTGATGCGAATTTGGGGATGGAAGAAGCTGCCTGAGGACTAGACTCTGGATCGACCGGGTCCTCCATCTTGCCGAGGCCAGTTTCGGGTTTGTCCGATTTCGAGCCAGGCAAGCCCGTTAGTATCTGCGCCCTCGCCGCGGCGAGTCTAACTAAGCAAGAGTTTTCTTTGAGGGAATCGAGCTTCTGACGGTAGTGGGTCGGTTTGAGGTTGTAGCGGCGAGTTGCGAGGACCCCAGTTCGTGCTTTGGGGCTCGCCATTTGGCGGCGTAAAGCCGCCTCTACGTCAAACTGACCCTTTTCTTGACAATCCCGCGCCTCATCTCTAACAATGGATGGTCATCGGTCTGAACGAAAATCTAGTAAAGTTGCTCTTGAAAGGCGGAGAAAATGCGTTGGAGCCAAGCTTTTATTCCCACTTTGCGTGAAGTGCCTGCGGACGCGGAAGTCCCGAGTCACAGATTCCTCCTGCGCGCCGGCTATATCCGCCAGGTTGCGGCCGGCATATATGCCCACTTGTATCTGGCCCGGAAATCGTTCCTGAAGATCGAGCAAATCATTCGCGAAGAGATGAACCGCATTGGAGGCCAGGAATTCTACCTGCCGGCATTGAATCCGGGTGAGCTTTGGAAGGAAAGCGGGCGTTGGGACGCCGTAGACGTGATGTTCAAGCTGAAGGATCGCGGTCAGCACGACCTTTGCCTGGGGATGACCCACGAAGAGGAAATGACGAACATTGCCCGCGGGGAACTGCGGTCTTACAAACAACTTCCTCAAATCTGGTATCAGATCCAGCCGAAATTTCGAGATGAGCCCCGGCCCAAGTCCGGCCTGTTGCGCCTGCGCCAGTTTATGATGAAGGATTCTTACTCCTTTGACCTGGATGACGCCGGGCTGGATCTCAGCTACCAGAAGCACGTGGACGCGTACACGCGCATCTTTGAGCGCTGTGGATTGAAGTTCCTGTACGTGGAAGCCTATTCGGGAATGATGGGGGGCAAAGTATCCGGCGAGTTCACCGCGCCCACCGATGCGGGCGAGGATTCAGTGGCCGTTTGCGATTGCGGATATGCCGCCAACCTGGAAAAAGCGGAGGGCAAAGCGCCTCCTGTGGCCGACCTTCCCGGTGACGCACAGCCGGAAGCCTTCCCGACTCCGGGCCAAAAGACGATTGACGATTTGGTCCGCTTTACGGGCGAAAGTCCATCGCGGATGATCAAGACGTTGGTTTACGTGGTGGACAGTAAACCCGTGGTGCTATTGCTGCGGGGTGATCATACGCTGAGTGAGACGAAGCTGGCCACCGCGCTCGGAACCGATGTGTTTCGGCCCGCCACTCCTGATGAAGCATTAAAGCTGCACGGGGCCAATCTTGGTTCGCTCGGCCCTGTCGGGCTGAAAGGCGCAAGGCTTCTCGCTGACCGGTCCCTGGAGGGCCGGAGGAACATGATCACCGGCGCCAATCAGGATGACACCCACCTCCGCAACGTGACTCCGGGCCGCGACTTTTCCGCCGAATATCGCGACCTGCGTATCGTTGTGGCGGGGGACTTGTGCATCCGGTGCGGCAATCACCTGCGCGTGCTGGTGACGGTTGAGCTGGGCCATGTTTTCAAACTGGGAAGGCGGTATTCTGAAACGATGCATGCCAAAGTGCTGGACTCGAAAGGCAAGGAAGGGCCGCTCGTGATGGGGTCCTACGGCATCGGTTTGGAGCGCATTCTTAGCGCGGCAGCGGAACAGAACCATGACAAGGACGGAATGTTCCTGCCTCGATCGATCGCCCCCTTTGACGTCATCCTGACCGCAGCCAATATGGATGACTCGTCCATCCGTTCGGCGGCGGAAAAGATGTACAATGATATGCTCGACCAGTCTCTTGACGTGCTCTTTGACGACCGGCCAGAGCGGCCGGGGGTGAAGTTCAAGGACGCCGACCTGGTAGGTGTCCCTTTCCGTGTCACCCTGGGGAAACGCAAGTACGATCAGGGGTTGGCGGAAATATTCCGGCGCTCGACAAAGCAAATTGAGGATGTTAAGATCGATGATGCTGTCCAGATTCTAAAAGAAAAGTACCTCCGATAGGGCCAAGACTAGAATTAAAACCGGGGGAATCATGCGACGGTCGGAAAAGGGAGCTGGATACGTCAAACTGATCTTTGCGATCGCTTTCCTCGCATTGGTGGGTTGGGTTGCCGTTAAGGTCGTTCCCGTTTACGTAGACAACTACCAACTTAACGACGACATCAAACAATTGGCCATCCAATCTACAGTGGACCATAGTTCGGTTGAATCGGTCCAAAACAAGGTCTTGGGTTACGCCAAGGACCTGGATCTCCCTGTGGATCGTGAAGACGTCAAAGTCCAAGTCGGGACCAAGGTTACCATCGACGTCGACTACAAGGTCCCCATCGATTTGAAGTTTTACGCCTTTGATATGCATTTCACCGACTCGGCCGCGAACAACTCACTATAAAACGTGCCTCAACGGCCAGCATCAGAAGCTCGAAAGCCAACCACGTCCGGAAAGACGCGGACAACTCCTACTCCTTCGTTCTTGTCACGGTGGCCTTGGTGGCAAAAGACTCTTTTGATTGTTGTCCTGGGCGTGATCCTTGTGGGCCTGGGAATACTCAGCTATTACTACGTTCGGTTTGCACGGATTATCGACGCGCGGCTGAGTGGGGACGTTTTTGCCAACGCCTCCCTGGTGTATGCTGCTCCCACAGAAATTCGAGTTGGGCAGCCAGCCACACCCGCCGCCATTGCCGCCCGGTTGAGAAAAGCGTTCTACGCCGAGGGAGATGCCGGCTCCAACGTAGGGACCTACAAAATTTCCGGGAATCGTCTGGAAATTTATCCCGGCTCCACTTCTTTCTTCCAGGGCGGCCAGATTCAGGAAGACCCGGCCGCACTGGTATTCAGCGCCGGCCACATCGCATCGATTACCACCATCAGCCATCCCACGCCACTGGAGAACTACTGGCTTGAACCTGCCGTCATTACCACTGTGTTTGACCGTGGGCGCTCCAAGCGGCTTCTGTTGAGATACCAGGACATCCCCAAAGTCCTGGTGGACGCCATCCTGGCCGCGGAAGATCACCGATTCTTCTCCCATTACGGGGTGAGCATATATCGAGTTCTAGGCGCCGCCATTGCCGATTTTCGTGGTGATCACGGATTGCAAGGAGGGAGCACGCTGACCATGCAGTTGGCGCGCGAGTTCTTCCTCAATCGCGATCGGACGTTTAGCGTCAAAGTGAAGCAAGCCTGTTTGGCATTGATGCTCGAACAACGACTGAGTAAAGAGCAGATCTTTGAGCTTTACGCCAACCAGATCTATCTTGGGCAGAGGGGAAGTTTTTCTGTGGATGGCTTCGGAGAGGCCGCCAACGCCTATTTCAACAAGGATGTTGGGAGTCTCACCTTGCCCGAAGCCGCGCTTCTCGCCGGACTGATCCGTGGTCCCAATCTTTACTCGCCCTATAAATATCCCCAGCGCGCCCTCGATCGCCGGAATTACGTGCTGCGCCGGATGGTCGAGACAGGATTTGTTTCAGCCCCTGAAGCCGAGCGAGCCGTCCAGGCCCCGCTGGGGCTCGCGCAGCGAAACGTGGAGGGAAGTCAGGCGCCTTTCTTTGTGGATATGGTCAGGGAGCAAGTTCTGGAGAAGTTTTCCGAGCATGATTTGCTTTCGCAAAGCTACCGCATTTATACGTCGCTCGACATGGATCTTCAGGCGGCAGCCTCCAACGGCGCCAGGTCGGGAATCGCCGAGGTTGACCAGGTGCTGAAGAAAAGGCGCCGAAAGAACGCTCCGAGCGAACCGAACCAGCCGCAGCTTGCCATGGTTGTGTTAGACCCGCATACCGGCGTAGTGAAGGCTCTGGTGGGGGGCCGCGATTATAGCGTCAGCCAGGTAAATCACGCGCTGGCCCGCCGCCAGCCGGGGTCCTCCTTCAAACCTTTTGTCTATGCCGCCGCATTGAGTTCGGGGGTGGACGGCTCACAGCCCCTGATCACCACGGCCACCATTTTAAAGGACGAACCTACAACTTTTGACTTCGCGGACCAGCCCTATGAACCGGGCAATTACAAACAGGAATACCATGGTGAGGTAACGCTTCGGCAAGCATTGATGCTTTCCATGAACGTTGCCACGGTGAGCCTGGCGGAAATGGTGGGTTACAGCAAAGTGCGGGAGCTGGCAGTGGCAGCGGGCATTAACAAAGACCTTGGATCGACCCCTGCCTTGGCGCTGGGATCCTACGTGGCCACCCCCGTCGAAATCGCGGGCGCTTATACGATTTTTTCCAATGGCGGCAGGTACGTCGCGCCCCGATGCATCCTGGCGGTCAATGATTCCTCGGGGCACACGCTTTGGAGCAATCCTCCAGTCACTCGACAGGTTCTGGATCCGCGCGTCAGCTATCTGATGGTCAACCTCATGGAAAGTGTTCTCAATAACGGGACGGGTTACCCGGCCCGTGCCCGCGGTTTCCGGCTTCCGGCGGCTGGGAAAACCGGAACTTCGCACGATGGTTGGTTCGCCGGATTCACTTCCAATCTACTGGCCGTTGTCTGGGTAGGCTACGACGATGACCGCCAATTGAATCTTGCCGGGGCCGATTCGGCTTTGCCCATCTGGACCGATTTCATGAAAAGCGCCACGGAACTTCCGGCTTACCGTGACGTGAAGGATTTCGCTGCTCCCTCAGGCATTGTGACCGCCAGCATCGATACAAATTCGAACCTGGTGGCAACAGTGAGCTCCACGGCCACGCATTCTGAGGTATTTATCGAAGGAACAGAACCTAGCGTAGCGGGGATCGGCGGCTTGCCCCCCGGGGCGATTCAAAATAAGGGCGACCAGCCTTCGGGAATCTCAAGAATTTTGGGTGAAATATTGCACGGCGGGAAAAGTCATGCGGAGCCTGCACCCGCCGCCCCGCCTGCGACAGTGAACGGGACGCCCGGAGTTCCAGGGGATAATAGCGCGAATGATCCCGGCGCCAAGCCCAAAAACAAAGGCGTTTTGGGCAAATTCCTTTCTGTGTTTAAAGGAAAGAGCCAAACTCCCACGCCCCAGACACCACCTCCTCCAAAACCTAACGCGCAGTAATGCCGCAGCAGTATTGCACATTGAGTTTTACGGGTGTATCCTGCACTTGAGTTCCCTTCGGGGGTCCAAATGACGGATTTAAAAATGGCCCGGCGAATCACGATTCTTGTCGCTCCCATGCTGGGCCTTGCCCTTGCTCGCGGGGCTGCGATTCCGAATCCATATCCGCTCGACGCCCGCGGCCAGGAGCCTGCGCCGGGTGCGGCGCAAGTTGAAAATCCCAATCCTTCCACCCAGTCCAATATTTCGCCGGAAGACCGGGCTGACATTTTTATGGCTCGGAAGTCCTTTGTGGACGCGGTGGATTACTATAATCGTGCTCTCAAACAACCTGGAATATCGCCCGCGGACTCGGCGAGAATTTGGAACAAATTGGGCATAGCCTTTCAGCAACAGGATAATTTTGGCGCGGCGCGAAGAGCATACACCGCTTCCATTCGCTTCCGCATCGACTTCAGCGAGCCTTGGAATAATCTCGGTACGACCTATTTCCTGGAAAACAAATTCAAGAAGTCGCTTAAATATTATCAACAGGCCCTCAAGCTGAATCCCTCGGGGGCTTCATTCCATATGAACTATGGGACGGTGCTTTTTCGGTTGAAGAAATATAAGCAAGCGGTGGACGAGTATCGAGCCGCACTTACGTTGGATCCCAACATCCTTTCCGACCGGACAACCACCGGCACTGTAATGCAGACGCGAGGCGCGGATGCAAATTTCTACTTCTACCTTGCAAAAACGTTCGCCAACCTCGGCCGCCCCGACGAGGCCGTGCGTTATCTGCGCCGGGCGTTCGAAGAGGGGTTCAAGGATAACGATCGGGTCAGGGATGATCCCGACATCAAGAAAATCAGCCAGAATCCCGACTACGTTGAATTAATGAAGAATCCTCCCGTTTCCATCAAGGATTGACCCGGCCACGAAATCGCCATCCTGCTCCCCGACTCGACCGGGGGCGGGTGATCCAGTCAAGTATCTTCCAAACTTCAAATTTGCTTGTGTCTCAATGTCCGAACTAACGCCCTGAGCCCCAATTTCCCAACGGGTGGGTGCTATAATGGTGAGGGAAAATGGGAAGTACCTCATGAAGAGGACAATTCGCCCGATTTCAATTTTGCTTCTCATGCTGGCGGTGCACCAGCCCGGCCATGCTGCCACGGCACGCACCATCCTGGTTTTTCCCTTCACCAATCAAAGCTCCCGGGCGGACCTGGCGTGGATCTCGGAAGGCTTCGCGGAAATCCTCTCGACGCGGTTGGCAGCTCCGGATCGTTACGTCCTGGGCCGGGACGAGCGCAACGCCGCCTACGCTCAACTTGAGTTGCCCCCCGGAAAATCCCTGACTATGGCCAGTGATTACAAGGTGGCGGAAATTCTTGGGGTGGACTGGGCCGTGCTCGGCAGTTTTGTGGTCGAAGGCAGTCGGCTCACCGCGCGCGCAAGCCTGCTGGAGGCGCGGGGCTTGAAGCTTTCGCCCCCCATTGAGGCATCAGGCGAGTTGAGTGACCTGGTGGATTTGCAGACACAGATTGCCTGGAGGCTGCTGGCGGCCCACGATCCCGATTTTGTCGTGGGCCGGGAGGAGGACTTCCGCCGCCGTCTGCCGGAAGTGCGGCTGGACGCGTTTGAGAACTACGTTCGGGGCATTTTGGCAACCGATGATGAAAGCCGGGTGCGATTCCTGGCTGAGGCGGACCGGCGCAATCCCCAGGATCACCGCGCGGCGTTCCAACTGGGGCGATTTTATTTTGACCGCAAGGACTACGCCAAGTCCGGCACCTGGCTGAGGAAACTGAATGACGGCGATCCAAACTATTTGGAATCGCTTTTTCTGCTTGGCGTCAGCGAATTTTTTCTTGGCCGGGAGGAGGCGTCCGAAAAAGTTTTCGCGGCCCTGGCCAGGCAGATTCCATTGAACGAGGTCTCGAACAATTTGGGAGTGATGGAGGCCCGGCGCCATGATTTTTCCGACGCCTTTACCCAATTTGACCGCGCCTATCAATCCGATCCTTCGGACCCCGACTTTTCTTTCAACATGGGGGTTTGCCTGTGGTATCTCAAAAGATATAACGAAGCGGATAAATCCCTCAAGGAAGCATTAAGCATCGATGACGACGACATTGGCGCTCACACTCTGCTGGCCTTGGTGTCGGGAAAGCTGGGGGATCAAGACCGGAAGCGCGTGGAGCAAAAATGGATTACCGACCACGAGGGGGTATCGGCTTCGCGGGTTACGGAAGAGGATATTTTGCCGCAGACGAGAATCAAGAAACATTATGACGGCCACGCGTTCCGCCTCATGGCCCTCGCCGTCCAAAACGCCGTGGAAATGAACCTGGCCGGCAAACCCCCGGCAGAGCACGCCCAGTATCATATCGCGCAGGGGCGGCGCTTGCTCGCTTCGGGCCGTCCGGCAGAGGCCGAGCGTGAGATGGCCGAAGCCGTCTCCCTGGTCCCAGATGATAACGAAGCCCACATGAACTTGGCGCAGGTCCTGGAAGCGGAGGGCAAGCACGCGGAGGCGGCAAGGGAACTGGAAACATCGCTGAAGTTAAAGGATTCCGTGGGCGCCCACATTCTGCTGGCGCGCATATATCTCACGCTAAACCGGGCCGATGCTGCGCGCACGCATGGCGAAGCCGCCCTAAAGCTGGATCCGGGGAATCACGAGGCGGCTCAACTGGTCCAGCAGATTCACGAGCGGGCTGCGGGAGCGCGGAGATAGCCATGAAAAAAGATGGGTCTTGCCGGTTTCAAAATTTTGGCGTAGTGAGGGCGCGCGGAGTGCTGGTCGCGGCGGCGGTGATGCTCCTGCTCGGAATATCAGCATCAACCCCCCAGTTTGCCGCCACCGGCCCTGTGGTGGTCCTGGTGAGCCTGGACGATACGGTTGAGCCCGTGACGGCCGAGTATGTGACGCGGGGAATCAGTTACGCTAACCAGGTTCATGCGAGCGCAGTACTCCTCGAGATCAGCACGCCGGGGGGGTTGGACACCTCCATGCGCGAAATCATCAGCGCCATTGTGGCATCGCCCGTCCCGGTGATCACCTACGTTGCCCCCAGCGGTCATCGCGCCGCGTCGGCCGGCTTTTTCATTTTGCTTTCGGGCGACCTGGCGGTGATGGCGCCCGGAACCAACACCGGAGCCGCTCATCCTGTGATGCTGGGCGGGGGGGACTTTGGAAAGACGATGGAAGGTAAGATCGAAAATGATGCCGCCGCTTATATCCGCAGCATCGCGGACAAGCGGGAGCGTAATTCTAAACTGGCTGAAGAAGGCGTGCGCGAAAGCAAGTCCTTCACGGAGAAAGAGTCTCTCGACGGCAAACTGATAGACGCCATCGCCAATACGCCGTCCGATATATTTGCCCGGTTTGACGGCAAGACGGTAAAGCGATTTAACGATTCAAGCACGACATTGCACCTGGCGGGCGCAGTCATTGAACCGTATGAGATGAGCGCGAGGGAGCGATTCCTTTCCCGAATCGCAGACCCGAACATTGCCTTCCTTCTGGGGGCGATTGGCGTTCTCTGCCTATACGTCGAGTTTACCCACCCCGGCGCGGTTGCGCCCGGCGTGGTGGGCGCCATTGCACTCGTTCTGGCCCTCTTCGCTTTCCATTTACTTCCCATCAATTACGCGGGTGTTCTTCTGATTGTGGTCGCGCTTGTATTATTCTTTCTGGAGGCGCATACACCTTCGCACGGAGTCATGGCTGCGGGTGGAATCGTGGCCATGGTGGTGGGCTCCCTCATACTGGTCGATTCTCCCTTCCCGGGAGCGGGGATCCGCCTGGGCACATCCCTGAGTGTGACCCTGCCCGTGGCGGTCATCATGGTGTTTCTCCTGCGGATCGCTTTGGCGGCGAGGAGGCAGAAGATTGTCACCGGTGATGTTGGGATGATTGATTCCGTCGGGACCGCGCAGACCGACCTCGAACCGGAAGGGAAAATTTTTGTCCACGGTGAAATCTGGGGGGCGAGAACTTCAGGTAAAATCCAGAAGGGCGCACGCGTCCGTGTTCGCGCCATAGACGGGTTGACTTTGGTCGTTGAACCCTTATCCGGTAACCATTAGATTTGGCGCGAGGCCAGGGAATTCGACTCTTCATGCCTGATACCAGCAATTCATCACGTCCTTCCTCAAATAGGCAGCCGGCGAGGATTCCGGCGCCTTTGCATAAGACAGAAAACGCTGAAAGGAGTTCAACATGGGTTTCTTGGCAGTTGTTGCGGTAGTTTTCTTTTTTTGGATTATGGCCTGCCTCAACGTTTTGCGCGAATACGAACGCGCCGTTGTCTTCCGACTGGGGCGCGTCTTAAAAGATGACAAAGGTCCGGGGCTGGTTCTGATCTTCTGGCCCATTGATAAAATCGTGAAAATCTCCCTGCGAATCGTGACTTGGGACGTTCCGCCCCAGGACGTCATCACGCGTGACAACGTTTCGTTGAAGGTCAACGCTGTGGTCTATTTCCGCGTCATCAGTGCGCAAAAGGCTTTCAACGAAGTGGAGAACTATCGTTACGCCATCGAGCAATTGGCTCAAACCACTTTGCGTTCTGTCCTGGGCGAATACGACTTGGACGATTTGCTCTCTCAGCGTGAAAAGTTGAACGCTCGCTTGCAGTCGATTCTGGATGAGCACACCGAGCCTTGGGGCATCAAAGTAACCAAGGTGGAAGTGAAGCAGGTGGACTTGCCCCAGGACATGCAGCGCGCCATCGCCCGCCAGGCGGAAGCCGAGCGCGAACGCCGGGCCAAGATCATCAACGCCGACGGCGAATTTCAGGCGTCCGCCAAATTGGCGGAAGCCGCTGAGGTCATTGCCCGCCAACCGGTGGCGATTACGCTGCGCTATCTTCAAACTCTGGCCGAGTTGGGAACGGAGAGAAGCACCACCATTGTTTTCCCGCTGCCCGTCGACCTGCTGGGCGCCATTATGGGAAAACCGTTTATTCCGCCGCCGTCAACCCCCACTGTGCCCGGCACTTTGCCGAAATGACGCGGTGGGCTGTGTCTCTGGCACACGAGAGGGCTTGGCCTATTGATTTTTGACCGTTAAACCCCAACTGCGAAAGGAGGAATATGGGCGACGAAAGCAATGCTGAACGCGAAGCAAAAGGCCTTTCCGCGAGCCAGATGGTCGTGCTATTTCTCGCAGGAGCTGCCGTTTGCGCGATTTTCTTTTCCGCCGGATTTGTGGTTGGTTACAACGAGAAGTCCTCCAAGGCGGCGCCTTTGACGGAGCAGGTTTCGGAATCTCAAGATGTCCCCCCCGTGGTTGGGACTGAGCAGCCGCGCTCTGCCGCCAAGCCCTACCACGCAGCGCCCATCGCAGAATCGCCGGTGATTGATCCTGACCAATCGGAACCTGTGCGGCCGCGACCTTTGTCAGCTTCGGCGAATCAGGCGCCTGATGCGCACTCGAGATCGGAAATCGAATCAAAACCATCTCCCGCGGCAGGCCCGGCCAAGACACCCGGTATGGCGCCGGCGAACAATGCAGCTTCATCGCACGAGGCCTCTGGCGCGGCAGGATCCATTATGATCCAGGTCGCGGCCACCGGCACCCTGCCGGACGGCGAAAAAATGGTAAAGACCTTAAAAGGAATGAACTACCCGGCAGTCCTCGTATCCCCGCAACAAGCTCGTGCCGGAGACAATCTCTATCGAATTCAGGTGGGACCATTTCCCACAAGAGAGAGCGCGGAAAAAACCAAGGCCAGGCTGATGCAGGATGGATTCAAGCAGCCGTTTATCAAACATTAGGAGGTAGTTGACAGCGGACAGTTCACAGTCCAAAGCTAAAAATAAAAAACGCGACCATTTAGCGATGGCTGGCACCCATTGACTGCGATCTGTTAACTTCCACTTGCATCCACTCAATAAACAATCCTTCCGGTATGGAGCTTCTACCCTAAGCGGCCTGCTTTTGTTCCTCTGTTTCCCACTGCCGAATTGGAATCTGCTCGTCTGGATCGCATGTGCACCACTGCTCGCCGCCCTTGTGAATGAGCGCCGCCCGCGGCACGCATTTTTTCAGGGCTATTTGACTGGGGCGATATTTTTTACGGGAAGTTGCTACTGGTTCGTATACGTCATGGAGCAGCATGGCGGATTAGGCCCGGTGCTCGCCATCGGCGTGCTGCTCCTCTTCGTAATTGTGTTCTCTTTATACTTCGGCGTTTTTGGCCTGGTCATCGCATGGGTGGCGAAGTATTCGCGAGGATGGGCGCTCGCGCTCAGCCCATTCTTATGGGTCACCATGGAGATTGCCCGGACTTATGTTCTTACGGGTTTCCCCTGGAACCTGCTGGGATATGCCGTCCAGGCGCCGGGCCTTCAAAGGCTTGCTTCCTTTACCGCTGTCTATGGCCTTTCGTTCCTCGTGGTCGCAACCAGCGCATTGTTTGTTTCGATATTTGTTGACCCCATTCAGAAGCGGGCTCGTTTCGCACTGGCCATCTGGCTGGCCCTTTTGGTGGCAGTGAACGTGGCCGCCGCTCCTCCCCCAATGTTGCCGGGGCCGGAGGCAGCCATCCTGGTGCAACCCGATGTGCCTCTCGACGTCAACATCCTGGAGCACTGGGCGCCGTGGAAGGAGCCTGCCCAGCTCGACCATCTGGTAGACCTAAGCCTTGCTGCTCGCAACAAGGTGAATCCGCCTTCCGCCGACCCGCCGCTTGTGGCCTGGTCCGAAAATCCCGCCCCCTTTTATTTCGATCGGGATCCGGTATTTCGCCAGGCGATGGAGAAAATGGCACGCCAGGCCCAGTCTTATGTAGTGGTGAGCACGATGATTACCAATCCGGCCGATGGCGGGCGGCCCAGGAACAGCGCCATAGTTTTGGACCCGCAGGGCCACGAGCTGCTTCAATATGATAAAATTCATTTGGTGCCGTTTGGAGAGTATGTGCCCGAATGGGCCTTCCCCGGCAAGATCGGGAAAATCACCCTGGAAGTGGGCGACTTCGTCGCGGGCTCCAATTATCAGGTCGCCCGGACTCCGCAAGGTGGTATTGGAGTTTTCATCTGCTACGAGGCGATTTTCCCTCAACTGGTGCGCCGGCTGACAGACCAGGGAGCCACGGTTCTAGTGACCATTTCCGACGATACCTGGTTCGGAAATTCGTCGGCAGCTTTTCAGCACCTGGAGATGGCGCGTTTTCGGGCTATTGAGAATGGCCGCTATTTACTGCGCTCCACCAACGACGGCATCACGGCGATGGTGGACCCCTACGGCAGGGTGCTGGAGGCGGCGCCCAGGCACGGACAACAAGTCCTCATCGGGCGTTTCGGCTATCTGGCGGGCCAGACTTTTTACACGTCGCACGGAGACGTTTTTGCCTGGGGATGTGTGGCGGTTACACTGGCAATGATGGTGGGGTGGAGCGTAAAAATGAGAGGGGCGAAAGGCTAAAGTTTAAAGGGTAAAGGATAAAACGTGCGACAAAGAGGAACTGACGCCGGACCCCGGACATCGGACACCGGACTAAAGAATTGAGGAGTTACCGTGATTGAAGGAATAGAAATACTAGAACACGATTTTGAAGCACTCCAGCGGCGTGTTGCCGATCTGCGGAGTTTTCTTTGACGCCCCTCAACGCCGGCGTGAACTTGAAACCATCGAAAAACAGATAGCCCAGCCCGATTTCTGGCAGGACCAGGAAGCTTCCCAGAAAATTCTGCCGGTTCGAAAGCGCCTCGAAGAATCGATTGGAACCGACGAGCGTCTGGCCAGGAAGCTCGCCGATATCCAGGCCTATTTTGAATTGGCGCGCGAAGGCGAGAATGTGGCCGGCGACCTTCGAGCGGAAATGGACGCGCTCGCCGAGGAAGCCCAGAAGTTGGAAACGGCTTCACTCCTCTCCGGCGAACACGATCGCCTGAACGCCATTGTCACCATCCATCCCGGCGCGGGCGGGACCGAATCCCAGGACTGGGCCGAAATGTTGTTCCGCATGTACCGGCGATGGGCGGAGCGGCACGGGTTTAAAGTTACCGTGAATGACTATCAGTCGGGGGAAGAGGCGGGCCTGAAGTCGGTGACCTTTACCGTAACGGGCGAGTTTGCCTATGGCCTGCTCTCTTCGGAAATCGGAGTTCACAGGCTTGTGAGGATCTCGCCTTTTGACCAGGCCCAGCGGCGGCACACTTCATTTGCCTCCGTATTTGTCAGCCCGGAAATCGACGAAACCATTAATGTAGAGTTGAAGCCGGATGAGATCCGGATTGAAACCTACCGTTCCACCGGCGCCGGCGGGCAGCACGTGAACACTACAGACTCTGCGGTTCGCATCATTCACATTCCCACCAACACCGTGGCACAGTGCCAGAACGAGCGCTCGCAACATCGCAACAAAGAAATGGCCATGAGGATGCTGCGCTCCAAGCTCTATGAGTTGGAGCTGATGAAGCGGCGCGAGGTTTCGCAGAAACTGGAAGACTCGAAGATGGATATTGGCTTTGGAAGCCAGATTCGATCCTACGTTCTTCACCCTTACCGGCTGGTGAAGGATACGCGAACGAAATTCGAGATGGGCGATGCCGACCGCGTCCTGGACGGCGACATTGATCCGTTTATTAAGTCCTATTTGACCGCCCGCCGTGGGGTGGCAAAGGCGGGATAAGAGGCCTGACCGAGCCATGGGGATGATGGGTGTAGAATGGAATTTTTATGTTACCGCGATAGTCCCCTGTCGGTGCGGATGCTGAAGTGCCTTTTCGGATGGCGATTAGAGGTCTTCTACTTTCAAACCTGTGTGTTTGGCGATTCGGGCAAGCATTTTGGGCCCAATTTCATCGGAGTCGTGAAAGGCCCAAGTGAATTCGCCCCTAATACCGTGGGTTAGCTGGAGGTGAGAGGAACCTTTGCCTGCCTTTACGGACCAACCTATTCGAAGAAGGGCGGTGAAAACTTTCCGAGCCTTCGTGCTGGGCCAGCGGCTCAATGGCTGCAGGCAATGGATACGGCGAGAGTCCTGGTGGAGTGCTGCGTTGGTTTTTCAACCTCGTCGGCAAGCACACGAAGAGCGAGGGCCTTAGCCTTGGCCACCGCTTCTTGCTTGGTCTTGCCGTACGCCATCACTCCGGGCAGTGAACCGATCTCGGCAATCCAGCGCCCGTCCTCTTCGCGATCCAGTTCAATTTGAAACTTCAAGGCCATTCTCCCTTTAAGAGGTCACTCAGTAAATGGTAGAGCATTGGAGGGCTTATGGTCAACAAGAGTATCGTTGGAATCCGTTGACAGTCCCCATTAGGCGATGATATTCTCATCATTCAATCCAGAATGAAAATCTTCCCACAATGTGTACAAGCCAAGGAGGGCCTGCGTGGCCGACCCTACAGATAAGTTTCTTTTCACCTCGGAGTCCGTCACCGAGGGTCATCCTGACAAAATTTGCGACCAGATTTCCGACGCCGTTCTTGATTCGGTGCTAAGCACGGACCCCAATGGCCGTGTGGCCTGCGAGTCCATGGTGAAGGACAAAACCGTCTATGTGATGGGCGAAACAACCACCACCGCCAAGCTCGATTTCGAAAAATTGGTCCGGGATACCGTCCGCCAAATCGGTTACACCGACCCTGACGGGGGCTTTACGGCCGATGGCTGTAACGTGATAGTGAACATGACCCAGCAGTCCGGGGACATTGCCCAGGGCGTGGACACGGGCGGGGCAGGGGATCAGGGCCTGATGTTCGGCTATGCCTGCGACGAGACAGACGAGCTGATGCCTTTCCCAATCACCATGGCACAGAAGCTTTGCATGCGCCTGGCCGAAACTCGAAAGAAAGGCATCCTCGATTTTGTCCGTCCGGACGGCAAGTCTCAAGTCACCGTGGAATACGAGGGCCAAAAACCGGTGCGCGTGGACGCTGTGGTAATTTCCACCCAGCATGCCGCCACAGCTTCCAATGAAACAATTCGTGAGGGCGTGCTCGAATGCGTCATCCGACCCGTGCTGCCCGCCCACATGCTGGATAAGAACACCAAGTACCACATTAATCCCACTGGACGCTTCGTCACCGGCGGTCCGGTGGGCGACTCGGGATTGACCGGGCGGAAAATTATCGTGGATACCTACGGCGGTTCTGCCCACCATGGAGGTGGTTGTTTCTCCGGGAAGGATCCGACGAAAGTAGATCGCTCTGCGGCCTACATGGCGCGATATATTGCCAAAAACATTGTGGCCGCGGGTCTTGCCCAACGAGCTGAAGTGCAATTGGCCTACGCGATCGGGGTGGCGGAACCGGTTTCTGTGATGGTCAATACCAGCGGGACCGGAAAAGTCAGCCATGCCAAACTGATCGAGCTGATCCGCAAGAATTTTGACCTGACACCGCGAGGCATTATCGAATCCTTGAACCTGCGCCGTCCGATTTACCAGAAAACGGCTGCCTATGGCCACTTCGGCCGCTCGGAGCCCGAATTTTCCTGGGAGAAGACGGATAAAGCGGCGACCCTGCGCCGGGAGGCTGGAATCTAAATGGCACCTAAAACGACTGCGACGAAAAAAATATCGAGTGATGTTAAGGACCTGAAGCTGGCCCCCAAGGGCAAGATCCGAATCGAGTGGGCGAACCAGTGGATGCCTGTCCTTCAATTGATTCGCAAGCGGTTCATCAAGGAACGTCCGCTGGAAGGAATTCGGATTTCCGCCTGCCTCCACGTCACCACGGAGACCGCCAACTTGGCCATCACCCTGCGCGATGGCGGCGCCCAAGTGGTGGTTTGCGCTTCCAACCCTCTCAGCACCCAGGATGACGTGGCTGCTTCGCTGGTGGAGGACTATCACATTCCGGTTTTTGCCATCAAAGGCGAAGACAACAGCACTTATTATTCGCATATCGTTGCCGGATTGGACCACGAGCCCCAAATCACCATGGACGACGGCGCCGATCTGGTCACCACCATCCTGACCAAGCGCCAGGAGCTGATCCCCAAGATCCTGGGCGGGACGGAAGAGACCACTACCGGAGTCATCCGCCTGCGCAGTATGGCCAAGGAAGGCGTGTTGAAGTTTCCGGTGATCTCCATCAACGATGCGGACACAAAACATCTGTTCGATAACCGGTATGGAACGGGTCAATCCACCATCGACGGAATTATTCGCGCCACCAACATCCTCTTTGCCGGACTTCATGTGGTGGTGAGCGGCTACGGCTGGTGCGGACGCGGTGTGGCCATGCGCGCCAAGGGCCACGGGGCCGACGTCATCATTACGGAAGTGAATCCCACCCGCGCACTCGAAGCCGTAATGGACGGTTTTCGTGTAATGCCCATGGCCGATGCTGCCAAGATCGGCGATGTATTTGTCACTCTGACCGGAGACAAATCGATTCTGGTGGGCGATCATTTTAAAGTGATGAAGGACAATGCGGTGATTTGCAATTCCGGTCACTTTAACGTGGAAATCGATATTCCCGCTTTGGAAAAAATGACTCTGGGCAAGCGCACCACGCGCGAGTTTGTGGAAGAATACACGTTGCGCGACGGACGCAAGCTTTACCTCCTGGGCGAAGGACGCCTGATTAACTTGTCAGCCGCCGAAGGCCATCCCGCCGCGGTGATGGATATGAGCTTTGCCAACCAGGCGCTTTCCGTGGAGCATGTGGTGAAAAACCACAAGAAGCTGGAGCCCAAAGTCTACGCCGTGCCGGCTGATATTGATCAAACCGTTGCCCGGCTGAAACTGGAAGCGATGGGTATTGCAATTGACAAGCTCACTCGAGAGCAGGAAGAGTACCTCGCTTCCTGGTCGGAAGGAACCTAAAGAGGTAGACCGTAAACAGTAAACAGTAGACAGGCGATTCCACTCAGCCTATTGTCTTGCCCTTGAAATTTTCCCTGCCTACTGCCTACAGTTTACTGTCTACTGTCTCATATGAAAGACATAGCCGGATGGGCGCTTGCTACCGCGCAGTCCCGTGGGGCCACCTACGCTGAAGTGCGCGTCAATGATATCCACCAGCGTTACCTCTCCACCAAAAACGCGCAACCCGCTCAAGTACGCGAATCGGAATCATTCGGATTAGGCGTTCGCGTGGTTGCGGATGGGGCCTGGGGTTTCGCCGCCACCGACGACGTAACGCGCAAAGGCGCGGACTTGGCCGCCGCGCAGGCTGTTGAAATTGCGGTCGCCAGCGCTCTCTGCAAAAAAGAGGAAGTTCGGCTTGCTCCGGAGGAAAAAGTGGTGGATCGCTGGCAGGGACCCTGCCGCATCGATCCCTTCACCGTTCCTGTCTCTGCTTGCATTGACCTCATGATGAAGGTGGACGCCGAGATGCTTCGCGTAAAAGGCGTGACCCACACAGAGTCGCTGATGGACTTCCGGCGCATCGAACAGTTGTTTCTTTCCAGCCTCGGATCGGAGATTTATCAGAAGAAGACGCAAACGGGCGCGGGCTTTGCCGCCACATCTTTCCAGGGCCACGAAATCCAAAAACGCTCCTACCCCAATTCATTTGGCGGGCAATACCAGACCCGCGGCTACGAACTGGTGGAAGATCTCGACCTGCTCGCCCATGCCGGACGCATTGCTGAGGAAGCCGTGGCGCTCCACAAAGCGGACCAGTGCCCCTCTGGAGTGAAGGACATCATCCTGGGTGGCTCGCAACTGGGCCTTCAGATTCACGAATCCATTGGACATCCGATTGAGCTCGACCGCGTTCTGGGCACTGAAGCCAACTTTGCCGGGATGAGCTTCCTCACCCTCGAAAAACTGGGCCAGTTGAAATATGCCTCGGACATCGTCAACGTGGTGGCGGATGCGACGCCCGCGCACGGTCCCGGGCTCGGCACTTTCGCTTATGATGACGAAGGCGTTCCGGCGCAATCCTCGCCCATCATCAAAGACGGTCTTTTCGTCGGCTATCTGACCTCGCGTGAAACCGCTGCCGCCCTTAACCAGCCCCGTTCGAGCGGCACCATGCGCGCCGAAGGTTGGAACCGCATACCTTTGATCCGCATGACCAACGTCAGCCTGCTACCCGGCACGTGGAAGCTGGACGACTTGATCGCCGACACCGACGACGGGATTTATTTTGAAACCAACCGCAGTTGGTCTATTGACGATCGGCGCTACAATTTTCAGTTTGGCACGGAACTGGGATGGGAAATCAAAGGCGGAAAAAAGACGCGCATGCTCAAGAACCCGAGCTATGGCGGCATTACCACGGAGTTTTGGAATTCCTGCGACGCCATTTGCGGGCCGGAATTCTGGACGCTCTGGGGAACTCCCAACTGCGGCAAAGGCCAACCCATGCAAACCATGGGCACAGGGCACGGCGCGTCCCCGGCGAGGTTTCGTAAAGTAAAAATCGGCGTAGCCTATGCAGATTGATCCATTGACTCATTGAGTCATTGAGGGAGAGTCTCCTTTGGTTCACATCCAAAAAGCCGTCGCCTATTTATTGAGCTGATGATTCAATGAATCAATGGTTCAATTATTCTTATGATTCTCACTCGTCACCAGGCCGAAGAACTTTTTAAAAAAGTCCTCAAGTATTCGACCGCCGAAGAAACTGAGGCCATGATCGGCTCCACTTCGTTTTCGCTCACCCGGTTCGCCAACAACATCATTCATCAAAACGTGGCCGAAGAAGGCGCATATCTTTCCGTGCGCGCGGTGGTGGACCGTCGCACGGCCCGCGCCACCACCAACAAATTTGACGAGGAATCGATTCGCCGGGTCTGTGAAGCCGCTTTGACGCTAGCGCGCTTGCAGCCACCCGACCCGGAAATGCTGCCCATGCCGGGAGCCCAGACATACCGGGCAGCCAACCGTTTTTTTGATGAGACAGCAGCCCTTAGTCCAAGAGCCCGCGCCGAAACTGTGAAGCTGGTGATCGACCGGGCGGAAAAGGACCAGCTGACCGCGGCGGGGATATTTTCGAGCGGCGCTTCGGCCTCCGCAATTTTCAATTCACGGGGATTGAATGCTTTTCATCAGGAAACGTCCTCCGAATTCTCCGTGACCATGATGCTGGGGAACACCAGTTCCGGCTGGGCGAAAAAGACTTCGCCGCAGTGGGAGGAATTGAATTCCGAATCCCTGGCGGACCGTGCGGCGCGCAAAGCGATGGACAGCCGCGAGCCCAGGGAAGTCCCCCCGGGGAAATATACGGTGATCCTGGAGCCCGCCGCTGTGCTCGATCTCCTGGGGTTTTTGTTTTTTGATTTTGGCGGTTTGGCTGTGCAAGAGAAGCGTAGTTGCCTCACCGATCGCGTGGGCACGAAACTCTTCGGCGAGAACATCAATGCCAAGGACGATGTGTTTCATCCTTCCCAAAGCGGCGCGGCGTTTGACGGCGAGGGCATGCCGCGAAAGCGCGTGACGTTGATCGAAAAGGGAGTGGTAAAAAACGTCGTGTATGCCCGTTCCACCGCCCACAAAGCCGGCGTGGAGCCCACCGGGCATGGCTTTCCTTTGCCCAATGAATACGGCGAAATGCCTTTGAACATTGTGATGGAAGGGAGCAAGACGAGCCCGGAAGATATGATTCGCTCCACGGAGCGCGGCTTGCTGGTAACGCGGCTTTGGTATATCCGCGATGTGGATCCGTACCAGAAACTTCTAACCGGCATGACGCGCGACGGAACGTTTTGGATTGAGGGCGGGGAAGTCCGATACGGCGTAAAGAATTTCCGCTTCAATCAAAGCGTCATCGAAATGCTGAGCCAGGTGGAGTCGATCGGACCGCCGCAACGCACGTCGGGTGAAGAGTCGTTTGACATGGTTGTGCCCGCGATGAAAGTCCGCGATTTCAATTTCTCTTCCCTCACCACGTTCTAAACTCCCTCGCTCCCACCTGTTTGAAGGTTGCACTGTGCGGTATACTGGCATTCTGCAACGACCATGACTGACAATCCCAACTCGCGATTGGCGTGCTTCGAGCAATGGGGCGGAAACCGCAAAGCGGAGTTTCCTGTCGAACTCCCGGGACTCGTGGGTTGGATTTCGTCCGCGCCCCTTGACCCGGAGGCGGGCGGAGGAGACGTGTATTACCTCTCCGTTTGCAGCAAGGGAATGGTTTCCCGTATCGCTTTGGCTGACGTCTCAGGCCATGGCCCTTCAGCCAACGCAGTGGCGGAAACTCTGCGCGAAAAGCTCCGTGCGCACACTGATAATTGGGACCAATCCCTTCTGATGCGCGAGTTGAGTGATGCCTTTCACGAGGGCCAGACGCGTGGCCGTTTCGCGACCGCTGCCGTGCTTGGATTCTATGTGGAGACCAGCGAGCTGCTGTTTACCAACGCCGGGCACCCACCCGCCCTTTGGTACCGTCCGAGCCAACCCGCCTGGGATTTCCTTCAGGAGAACACCCGCTTTGCCGAGGATGTTCAAGACCTTCCTTTGGGATTGATCCAGGGTACCACCTATTCGCAAACCGCCGTCCACCTGGGCCCCGGCGATCTGCTGGTGCTTTATACCGATGGCATTACCGAGACTCGAAATGGGGCAGGGCAGGAGCTGGGCACAAAGGGTCTGTTGGAGCTGGCTAGCCGCACGCCCGCCGGGATGCCGGCGGAATTTGGCCAAGCCTTGCTGGCGAAGGTCCAGGAGTTTCGGGGCGCCGCTCACCACAGGGACGACGAAACTCTGGTTGTCCTGAAGCGACTCGCTTCCTAGATGCGGATATCGTGCCTTTTCTGGGATTCCGGGGGGGGACAAACGATGACGAATCTCGTATAATCTATTTGAACGCTCCAACCATACTGGTTTTCGGCAAGTCCCTTCCGGCGCTATCGTCTAGGGGTTAGGACGTCAGATTCTCAATCTGAAAACCCGGGTTCGATTCCCGGTAGCGCTACCAAAACTTACTCTTAGTGTTTTGTCCCAATAAATAAAGGGTGAATGTGAAATCCCGGTCGAATTCCATCCATTGCCCGGGAGTCTTTTCGGTTTCTCTCCAGCTCCATAGAAATGGACAGTAAATGGACGGTAAGATTCAAAGGTCAAGTCAGCTCATGGATGCCGGATTTCTGCGCCTGTGACTTCGAGGCGTTCAGTCAGGTTGCCATCAGGAATCACCAAGGCCACCCAAGGCGTGGCGGAAGAGACCACATGCATGTGCCAGACGAGTTCCCGCGAATTTCCAGAAGTTAAATCGACCTCCTGTTTCACTTGTTCCTGAAGGGCAAGATTGTCGCTGCGAATCGTGAGCGTGTGGCGGCCGCCGCCTCCAATGGTGACATGCAAGACAACATCCCCGTGAGCGAGATCCTGATGCGTGACGTTGAAATCGAGAACGTGGTCACGGCGCAGATCGAGATTATAGTTCCCACCCGGGAGCACCGTGACGCTGGTATGGGCTGAACCTTGCCGCACATCATAATGGCCCTCCGGCATGGTAAGTTTGAACTCGTCGCCCGCCGGGCCGGGAGTCGCCGTCGTCACCCACCCGCTCTTCTGCTCACGGAACTCCACCGGTTCGTGGCTCCCGGCGTTTGCCCTCCCTCGCACGGTGGCGGGAACCGCGACATCCTGCATCAGCCAAATCCATTGTCCGACCGGCTGCGTCCACACCTCTTTGTAGGTCCAGCAAATCTGGGTGGGCCAATAGGGTGCGTCATCGAAGCCCTTAGTTTCAATCCCTACAGGAAGCGCGCCAACAATTTGGCCGGAGCGAACACTGTAAAGAGGGGTCCAGTCATATCCCTCGCCGTACATCAGGCTGGCGGCGAAAGGATTACGGCCTACAAACCATTCGGCCTGTCTTTGAGCCAAGTCATTAGCTTGGAGATCGCCGCGCAATCTTGCCGCCACTGACAGTGCCTTGGCTTGCGACAGCAGAACACTGGAGTTGCCACGGAAGTCGAACCAAACCGGAAATCTGCGCAGAAAGTACTCGCCACCCAACGGAATCCCGCGGCGTACTTCTTGCAGATAGGCGTCGCGATCAGCCGCCCGAAGTGGAGTCCAATTCTTGGATTCGGGCAGCAGGCGCGCTTCGCTTTCCCGGTACACCGCGGCGGGCAAAACTGCAAAAGGTTCATCGACAGCGGCGGCGGGCTTCAAGTAGTACTGCGAGTGCAGCACGACCGCCGCGTACCACTTCATCCATCTGGAATCCTCGGGAAATACCTCGCAAAGGCGAGTAAGGGCGACGATGGGTTCCTGCTCCTGGCCAATGTGAAAACGGTGGAAAAGATTCTCACGCTTCGGCCCGGTGTAGAAGTAGCCGGTCAAGGGAATCGTCCAGGGCTGGATCTCGCGCTCCTGTGAATCCAGCACCCGATCGCCCAGGGCCATCGCTTCGTCCGCATATCGCCGGTCCCCGGTGGCTTGGTAGAGCTCGACTGACGCAACCACGCCGAATGATATGCGTTCCAATTCGTCTTTCGCCCCGTAGACCTCATCGAGTGGCAGGGCAGTTTTCAGGCCTTCGACCGCAAACTTCCAGTCCTCTTCTGCAATCAGGAGGCTGCGATTTGCCAGTTCGGGATCGGTCTCCTTTAACACGCGCGCAGCCAGAGCCTCCACTCCGCTCACTCGAAAGTTCCATTCCGGATCATTCACGGCTTTGCCGAAGCGATCGTCGCCCGTGCCCATAATCCCGTCGGTCCAATAACTGACTAATTGTCCCGTGCTGCGGTACCCGTCGCCAAAGCGGGTCTTGAGCACCCAATTCAAACCCCAGCGCGCTTCCTCCAGCAGGCGATTGATGAGAACCGGGTCCTCGCCCTGGCGTTTCAGAGTGTCCGCAAGTGAAAGGAGTCCAATCACCATTCCGGGCGTGTTTCCAGTTGCCGTGAGGTCGCCGGCATCATGGTATCCGCCGTTGACCACGATTCGCTTGTCGCCATGGGTGGTATAGATATCCTGATGACAGATCCCGTGGATGCCTGGGACCTCGGTTCCGCAACGTTCGCTGTACATGAAATTGATCGCCTTCCACATACTGTTGCGCCATGCGTCATCGCCAATTCGGAACGAACGAGTACGTGTTTCTCCGGCTTTGATCACATAGATGCCGGGCTTGCGGACCTCAGAAAAGTTCAACACCTGGTATTTGCCCAGCGGAGTGCTGATTTGCACGACGGGTTTTGTGAGTACAGAATGGCCGGTCGGTTGGTCAATCACGGAGAACTCGTGGGCCGTCAGATCGGTCGCGATGGCAGACTTCGGGGCCCCTGGCGTGTACCCGCTCTGGCTGAAGGCAATCTTTCCCGGCGCCACATCCCAACCCTCCACGTGATCGGCCACCACCTTCTGCAACTCCAGTTGATCGATATCCAGAATGGTTTGGTCGCCCGGTTCGGGAAACTTCTTGGGAAGGCTGTAGGCAAAATCGAGTCCGGTGACACGATCCCGGTCCAATGGAGCAATTTCCCATACCACATGGTTCCACACGCGGTTCTTCAGAATAATTGATTCGTGGCGGCCCTCGTTGTAACGGTCCGGCAGTTTATGCGTGCCGTCATTGTGCAGGACCAGGGAACAGGAAATCGCGGGCGCGCCGATTACGTCAGGGAAGACCCAGAGAGAGATGCGGTTGAATCCACTCCAATCTTCTCCGGCAAATTTTCTGGATGCGACAAGGTCTTCCCACTCCCCGCCGCCTTCCACCTGAGCGACGTTGGAAGTCGATCGGATTCGCAATGAATGTCGGGCATCTTTGGCACGGACGTCGGTCAGCGTCATCTCTCCCGCGCCGGAGAATGACCAGGCAGAGAGGTCTTCCATGCCGTCGAGCAACCGGGATTTGAGTACGGTCTTGTTCAGCCAGCGGAATTCAGCGCCGTCTTCATACCGCGGTTGCATGGGCATGTGGGAGGCGTTTTCCTGTGCCGCGAGGGATGCGCACTGACAAGAGATTATCAGGGCCGCAACGGCACTGACCCGCCATGCCTTGAGGAAGTGGTGGGTCCATCTCAAATTCGTTTCCATGATTGGTCCCTTAGGCGAACTTCGTCGCACGCCGGAGTAGGAGAAGAAGGTAAGGTAAAGCGATTCTATACGATATACTTGCCCATCGCTCCGAACAAGGACGTTTAGAGGCTGGGGCAAAGGGATTTGTCCAAATTGATGATTGGACGTTCGGCTTGTTTTTTTGGCTCTGCGCGAGAACCTGAAGGAACCCGCATTTTAAGCCACGTTTAGGGCAGTTTATCGAAGAAGAGATAAACGGCGGCAATCCGGCCGTCGCGGGCAATGATGAAATCAGTCCCGGCATAAGCCGGCGCCTCACCAGGGCGGCCCGATACCCATATGATCCGCCCGCCATTGCCCAATTCCTCGGGCTCGGCAATTGCCTGATATTGAAAGTCAGGGTGAGTGGCTTTGATCGCGCCCGCGACGCGATCGATCTCGTCGCGGCCACGGTAGACGCCTTTGGGCTCGTAGAACACGCAATCTTCGGTGAAGATCTCGTCGATGGCCGCGCGCCGGCGAGCGGGGTCGTTTTCACCGAAGACGTCTTGAAGATTGCGGGTCAGCAAAGTCGATATGCTGTAGGACATGGCTTGTCTCCTCAGTCGCATCTATTTCCAGAATCGAGTCGCGATTTATTTGATCGAGTCGCATTTATTTCGAGAAGTGAAGCCGGAGATGTTGGGCGGGTACAGCCTCCCATTGCCCAGGTTGATGGCTGCCGGCAATCCCATCGACGCCCAATAAAACCATTCGAGCTTCATTCCGGGCATCCTTGGTGAGGGCGAACTATCGATCCTGCTTACCGGACCCTGGCCTGGCAAGAAGATCGGTTCGGGTGCAAGCCTTCAGGCCGAAGGAGATTTGAGCGCCCCAGCAAGCACATCGCGGAGAGACTTGGGCGGGCTGCTACCAAGGCGCTCGACGTCGCCGGTCACAATGTCGAAGGCGCCCTCCGCGAAACTCGACTGGATGCTGAGGGCGACGTTGATGACCCCCACCGGCAGACCCGCCTTCGTCAAACCGGCGCGCAGTTGCTCTTCCGAGAGGACACGGAACGCGAGCGGCCGGCCAATGATTTGGGAGATGAGGGCCGCGCGTTCCGCACCCGACAGGCGCTCGGGGCCGGTAGCGTTGTAGATCGCGCCTGCATGGCCGTCGCCGATCAGGATTCCGGCGGCGGCGGCCGCCACGTCACTGCGCGCAACGAAAGCTACCCGGTTCTCGGCCAGCCCGGTCAGCACGCCCTGAGCCAGCGACGCCTGCGCCTGTTGCGAGAAGCTTTCGGCATAGAAGTTCATACGCAGGATAGTCCACGCCTGCGCGGTGGCGATCAGACGCTGCTCGCCCCACCAGTAGGGCGCCCCGAGCGACGGCTCCTTCTGCCGCGCGCCCGCCGCTGACATGAAGACGATATGCTTGACGCCCGCCCTTACGGCTGCGTCGATGGCAGAGACGTTCTGCGACCCGCGCTTTCCGGCATCGAGGCTCGGGATGATGAGCAGACGCTCGAGACCCGCATAGGCCTCGGCAAGGCTTTCGGGCCGGTTGTAGTCCCCGAATCGTGCCTGAGCCTGTCCAGAGACGGTCTCGGGCGTGCGCGTGATAGCCACGACCTCGTGCCCGCCGGGACGCCGCAACAGTTCCGAAACGACGGCTCCGCCCAAATGTCCGCTGGCGCCGCTCACTCCGATTTTCATGTCAATCTCCAATACCTCTTTAACTAAAAACGAGTCTTGAGTTTTCGGAGTCCTTCGCCGTGATCTCATTTAAGGGCATTACGGTTCTTACGAGGGCTGAGCCAGCTCCCAGGGCCGGCCTCTACGCGCTCGCCAGAAGCGCATTCCAATCCTGCGTCTTTGCCCAAGACTCGAAGTCGTGGAAGGCGACGCCGGGAAACTCACGGTGGAGCGCGGCGCGATCCACCGCATAGCCGACGCGGTCGAACCAATCGTACATCCTTGCACCATCCTCGCCCATGCGCTGGCGGATGACATCGAGCGGGACCTGGTAATAGGCGAAGGGGCGGCCGGTGACGCGCGAAAGAATGGCGACCACGTCATTCCCCGTAAGCTCGTCGCTCGCGAGGTCGAAACGTTTGCCGGTGAAGCGGCCGGCGTCTTCGAGCACGCGAACGGCGACCGCCCCGATGTCCGCGACGGCCACTTGCGCAAGCGTCCTCGTCGGAGGGAGCGCCGCCGCGTAGATGCCTTTAGCGAGCTGCTCCTTCCCGAAGTGGAGGTTCTCCATGAAGTAAACGGGCGCGAGAATCGTGGCGCGGACTCCGACCCTGGCGATGTGCTTTTCCACCTCGTACTTGCTGTCGAAGTGCGGAACGCCAGTCTGTTGGTTGGCGGAGCCGACGGAAGTGAAGACGAGATGCACGCCTGCTGCCTTGGCCGCGTCGGCGGCGGCGGCACCTTGTCGTATCTCGGCGTCCGTACCTCCTCCGAACGGCGTCGTCATCGCGAAGAGAGAGGTCGCTCCTTCGAGCGCCCTCGTGATCGCCGCGGTGTCCTCGAGCGACGCCGCAACCAGCGTCGCCCCGGCGTTCGCGAGCGACTTCGCCTGGCTGGAGTTGGGGTCGCGCGTGACGGCGCGGACCTTGTGGCCTCGCCCGAGGAGGCCCCGCGCGACGGCGCCGCCTTGTTTACCTGTGGATCCCGTGACGACAACAGTGAGCCCTTGTGCCATGTTCTCTCTCCTTTCTCCTGCGGTCATAAATCATCAGATGTCTCGCCGGCGGGCGCAATTTGAGTCGTTCCCGCACTTGCGATTGTTCCTACCGCTCTTGCCGGCGAACGCCGGGCCTCTGACTGTTGAGTTCCCGGCGATCTTCGCCATGATCTCAAGTGGCCGATCTTGGCATAGCCGGTACCACCTCTGTCGTTTTGATGACTCTTGATGTGTCGCCGTCACATTGCATTTGCGTTGGGCCGTCTTTCTGTGCCGCCTTTCCTCAGATTTGTGCCTGCCAGCGCGACTGGAACAATCCGGCGAAGGCGGGCCGGACGTTGATGAAGATTAGCGCCCACAGTATCGCCACGAAGAGGGCCAGCGGAAGGCCGCTCGGGGCCATTAAGGCGTGGAAAACGAGAATGTTGACGATCACCGGCGCCAGGAAGGCCACCGCCAACGGCACGTAACGGTTGACTAGCAGAAGCACCGCTGCGATGATCTGAAACGCGAAGATCACCCACAGGTAATGCGAGGCATAGAGGGCGCCCATGAACTGTCCCGCAATGCCCCCCGGCGGGGGAACGGGAATGAAGTTCAGGAAGCCGTTCAGGCCGAAAACAAAAAAGATCGCGCCCGCCAGATATCGGGCGATGGTGGAAGCGGTTTTCATAACGTGTTCTCCTTTTCGATGGGCCGCCATTGCATGGCGCCAATCATATTGATGTCAATATAATTGATGCTGTATAATTCGAGAGGATTCAGGAATTTTATGGACCACGGTATTCAGGAGACGGCGCACTTTTGGCTAGTCATGTTGAAGGCCATGCGGGCCTTGAAGCGCTATGCTGCGGCGGGAATTGAAGAAACGGGACTTGGAGACTCGGATTTCCGCGTGCTGGAAGCACTGCTCCATAAGGGGCCTTTGCCCGTCAATACGATAGGCCCGATCGTCGATCTCACCCCGGGTTCGATCAGCATTGGCGTGGACCGTCTCGTCGCCAAAGGCCTGGTCAGCCGGGTCGAGAGCACCGAAGACCGGCGCGTTCGGATGGTGGCCCTCACTCCGCGCGGCAAGCACCTGATTGCTTCAGCCTTTCGAAAGCATTCCCTGCAGATGAAGAGGGTGTTCTCTGAACTGAGCCCGGAGGAGCTTCGCGGCCTCGAAGCGGCGCTAAAGAAAATCGGCAAGCGCGCGGCCGCGTTGATGGAGGAGAGTTGAACGGCTCACGGATTTGTCAGAGTGAGCATTCGATTGACTGGCACAAGCGATATACAGCCCGAGCGCAATGGCCGGAAGGTAATACTCAAAACCTTCGCCTATTTGGGTGCCGGCATAATTCTAGAACAATCCAAATTGCCCATGCACCATGAGGATGGCAAACTCCATGGTAGAAATAATCCCAAAGGCGGCAATGTGCCCCAGGAGTTCGAGGATCAGGACCGGCCTGCCGCATATCATTTAGCAACGAATCCAGCGCCGATTCCCTTAGGGTTGTTTCCAGCCTCCGCCGAGCGCCTTATAGAGCTGTACCAGGCTTTGATATTCGCTGCCCCGCGCCTGGGCCAAAGTTAATTCAGCACTGTAAAGCGAGCGCTGGCCGTCGAGAACTTCCAGATAGTTGGTGATGCCTCCCCGGTAGCGGGAAAGCGACAGGTCAACCGATTCCTGAAGATCCTTCACTGATTCTTCCTGCCGGACCCGGACCTGGTGAAATTTCTCGTAGCCGATCAGGGCATCGGAAACATCACGGAAGGCAAACTGGATTGTTTGCTTGTAAGCGATCACTTCCTGCCGCTCTTGCGATTCCGCCAGCCGAAGGTTGCCCCTCAAAGCGCTACCCGTAAAAATCGGCTGGGTAATCTGGGCGCCGTATGACCAGATGCTCGTCTGCGTGCTCAACAAGCTAGTAAAAGCTGTGCTCCGCCCGAAAGACCCGCCGCCGGACCCGGTTAGCGAGATATTGGGGAAGTAGGCTGCCTTGGCAACGCCAATCTCGGCATTGGCGGCCACCAGATTCTGCTCGGCTTGGCGAATGTCCGGACGGCGCTCGATCAAAGAGGACGGAAGGCCGGGCGGCACATTAGGGGGAAGCGGTTGTTCAACCAGAGAGCGTCCCCGCGGGACATCCTGCGGGTAATTACCCAGAAGAATGCTGATGGCGTTTTCTTCCTGGCTGATCTGCCGCTCGAGATCAGGAATCTGCGCGTTCGCGGTGTCAAGCACTTGTTGGGCTTGCAGGACGTCGAGCCTGGTCGCCACGCCATGACCCACGCGCACCTTGGTCAGATTGACGGTATTCTCCTGCGCTTTGATAGTGTCACGTGTGATCTGAAGCTGTAAGTCCAGGTCGAGAAGAGCGAAGTAGTCGCTGGCTACGTCACTGACCAGCGTAAGCACCACCGTCTGCTGAGCATCCTGGGTAGCAAGAAGCTGAGCGCGGGCCGCTTCAGTAGCACGCCGCAATCGGCCGAAAAGATCCAACTGGAAACTTGCGTCAATAGTGGTTAGTAGAAAATTAGATTTCGTCTGAAAGTTATGTTCCTTACCACCGGTGGCGTTGGCATCGCCCTGCAATTGCGGAAACTGATTCGAGTGCGTGATGGCAAGCTGGGCACGGGCAGCATCAATGCGCTCCGCCGCCAGTTGCAAGTCATAGTTCTGCTTCAGTGCTGTGCGGACAAGCTGTTGCAGTTGCGGATCCTGAAACACCTGCCACCAGGGTAGATCGGCAAATGATAAGGCCTTCGCTTCAGCCTGGTCGCTTGCGGCGGGGCTGCGGAATGCCGTGGGGATATGCACGTTAGGGCGATGGTAATTGGGTCCGACCTTGCATCCGCCTGTGAAAACTGCCATGAGGATGGTAATAGTCCATATCACTTTCGTAGTGTGTCGGTGTGCGAATTTTCTCGGTTGTAAACATGTGTTAAGCATTTCAGTCGCCCTCCGCTGTCGCCGTTACTTGGGGAAGAGTTGCCTGCGCGTGTTCCCTGGCGGCGCCCGACCACGTCTCCACCAGAAAGAAGATTGCCGGAACGATGAGAATGTCAACGGTGCTCGCTGCCAGCATGCCGCCGATTACGGCCGTACCCATGATTTGGCGCGCCACTGAGCCCGCGCCGGAGGCCGTCCACAGCGGTACACAACCGAGAATGAACGCAAACGAGGTCATTAGGACAGGACGCAAGCGAAGCCTTGCCCCCTCCAGCACTGCATCCACCAACGGTTGCCCCTTTTCAAATCGTTCCTTGGCGAACTCAACAATCAGAATCGCGTTTTTGGCGGCCAGACCGATCAGCATCACCATGCCGATCTGCGAGTAGACATCCGTCTCGATTTGCACCATGTAAGCCGGATAGATCGCGCTGAGCACGGCCCGGCGCAGCCAAAGCACACCAAAGGCGCCGAATACTGCCCCCGACGTGCCCAGGAGAACACTGAACGGCAACGACCAGCTCTCGTAGAGCGCCGCCAGGATTAGAAACACGAACAGTAGTGAGAAGCCGAAGATGACCGACGCTGGCACCCCTTCCCGCGCCTTCTGCTCTTGATAAGACATGCCCATATAATCAAAGCCCATATCGTTGGGCATGGTCTGCCGGAACACTTCTTCCAGGGCCGCCGTCGCCTGGTCGGAGCTATAGCCTGGCGCGGCGCCGCCATTAATTTGCGCGGCCCGATACTCGTTATAGCGCATGGTGAATTCAGGGCCGGAACGCGACTCGAACTTGGCCAGCGCGGAAAGCGGGACCATCCCGCCCTGGCTGTTACGCACGTAAAACTGTCCCAGGTTCTCAGCACTCGCCCGGTATGGGGCCTCCGCTTCCACGTAAACCTGCCAGGTACGGCCGAAATCGTTGAAGTAGTTGACGAATGACCCTCCCATGAAAGCCTGAATGGTGTGGTAAACATCGTCGATGGTGATACCTTGCTTCAGCACTTTGTCGCGGTCCACATCCACGAACTGTTGCGGCACGCTCGGTAGAAACGTGGTGCTGACCCAGCCAATTTCAGGCCGCTTTCGAGCGGCTGCCAGGAACACATCAAGGTTCTTCGCCAGAAATTGGACGTCTCGGCCGGCGCGGTCTTCCAGCACAAACTGAAATCCGCCGGAGGTGCCGACGCCGGGGATCGCCGGCGGCGCGAAGCTGAAGGCGGTTCCCTGGGGAAGCCGGCTGAGTTGCTGGTTCAGGTGCGCCTTAATCTCCTGATACTGTTCCGCCCTCGTTTTGCGGGTGCTCCAGGGCTTCAACGTGACAAAATAAAAGGCGTTGTAGCTGGTCCGGGCGAAGCTGAGCAAATTGAAGCCCACAACGCTCGTGGTGTACTGGACCCCGGGCGTGTCGGCCAGGATTTTCTCCACCTCTCTCGATGCCGCCGCCGTACGCTCCAACGATGCCGCATTGGGGAGCTGCATGCTTACGAACATGTAGCCCTGGTCTTCATCGGGCAGGAAGCTGGAGGGCAGGCGGCTGCCAAAGAAACCCGCACCTATGGCGAAACCGGCAATCACCAGCAAAGCCAGTGCGCCCTTGCGAATAAACCCACCGCAGAGCTGGACATAGATCTCCGTGCCGCGCCCGAACATGCGATTGAAACCACCAAAGAACTTGCTGAGCAGCCCGTGGCTTTCCTTTTTAGGCCGGAGCAAGACCGAGGCCAGCGCCGGGCTCAGCGTGAGAGCGTTGAAGGCGGAGAGAACCACCGAGATGGCGATGGTGACGGCAAACTGCTGGTAGAGCCTTCCGGTGATGCCCGGGATGAAGGCCGTCGGCACAAAAACCGACGACAGAACCAGGGCAATGGCCACGACGGGACCGGAGAGTTCTTCCATGGCTTTCATGGCGGCATCCTTGGGCGCCAGACCTTCCTCAATGTGGCGTTGAACACCTTCGACGACCACAATGGCATCATCCACTACCAGGCCGATGGCCAGAACCAATCCGAATAGCGATAGCGTATTAATAGAGAAACCGAACAACGGGAAGAATACAAATGTGCCCACCAAAGATACAGGGACGGCCAGCAAAGGGATGAGCGTGGCGCGCCAGTCCTGAAGAAAGATGTAGATCACAAGGATCACCAGCGCGATGGCGATCAACAGAGTCACGATGATTTCCTTCATGCCCTCGGTAACGGCGCTCGTCTGGTCAAGCGAAATGCCGTACTCCATATCTTCCGGAAAGCTCTGCTTCATCTGCGACATCAGCTTGCGGACTCCCGTGGCCGTTTGCACCGCGTTCGAGCCGGGTAACTGGTAGATCGCGATGATCGCGGCAGGCTTTCCGTTCAAGCGGCTGACAATGCTGTAGTCCTGGGCGCCCAACTCGACCCGGGCGACATCTTTCACCCTGACGATGCCGCCATCCGGGGCTTCTCGCACGATGATGTTTCCAAACTGCTCGGGCGACGTCAGACGGCCTTGAGCCAGCACGGAATAGGTGAATTGTTGGTTCGCGGGAGCCGGCTCGCCGCCGACTTTACCTGCCGGGTTCACCGTGTTCTGCGCCTGGACAGCGTTGAGGATGTCCGGGACGGTGATACCCAGCTTCGCCAACTGGTCAGGCTTTACCCAGAGCCTCATCGCATACTGCCCCGCGCCGAAAACCTGGGTCTGGCCTACACCGTACAAGCGCGCGACGGGATCATTGAGGTTGATGAAGGCGTAGTTGGCGAGGAATTTTGCATCACGAGTGCCGCGCGGCGAGTATAAGGAGACCAGCATGAGCGGGGCGGTCGTTGACTTTTTGATGGTGACGCCATAGGCGTTAACCTCGGGTGGAAGCTGTCCGGAGGCCAGGTTCTCGCGCGATTGGGTGAGAATTAGGTCCATGTTGGGATCCGTTTTGACGTCAAAATCCGCGAACAAAGTCGTTGACGAGTCACCCGTGGCGTTTATGGAGTACATGTAAGACAAGTTGTCCACGCCATTGATCTGCTGTTCGATGGGCGTGGCAAGGGCTTGCTCCACTGCCTGCGCGTCGGCGCCAACGTAGGAGGCGTTCAACCTGATCTCCGGCGGGACGATGTTCGGAAACTGCGAGACTGGCAAATTCGCGATGCTAACTGCGCCTACGATTACCGTGAGGATGGCGATCACCATCGCCACGATGGGCCGCCTTATGAAGAAATTGGACATAAATCTTTGCTCCTTTTAATCAAACTCTGTAATCGCTCTGCTCGCTGGCTGCGACGAGGGCGGGGAAGGGCCGCGGCCCTTGGGCTGGTGCCGCCTTCGCGCGCAGTTCTGTGACCACTTCCGGCACTTGCTCCTCCAGCGGTTATTCGGCCACATATGGCTTGGGTTGCACGAGCATCCCCGGACGTAGAGTCTGCTGGCCCTCTGCGACCACACGCTCGCCCGCCTTCAGTCCGTCCTGAATGATCCACGCGGTGCCAACTCGGTCGCCAACTTTGACAGGGCGAATGGCGATCTTGTCGTCCTCCCCGACCACGTCAACCTGATAGCTGCCTTGCAACTCTGTGACAGCAGGCTGGGGGACCAATAAGGCGCCTCTCTCTGTTTGGATTACAGCGCGGATCTTTCCGAACTGTCCGGGACGAAGTACATTGCCGGGATTGGGAAAGAGCGCGGCTAACTGGATCGCGCCCGTGTTTTGGTCCACGGCGCGACCGGCGAAGAAGAAGGATCCCTCATGGGGATAAACTGTCCCGTCCGAGAGGACGAGTTGCAGTTTCCAGTGATGCCTGTCCGGGTTTGAAAATTGATTTTGCAATTCCAGGTATCCTTGTTCGCTCACCGTAAAATAATCTCTGATGGGGTCGAGCGTGGAAACGGTGGTGAGCGTTCCACTGCTTGAACTAACCAGGTCTCCCACCTGCGCCCTCGCAACATCGGCGATGCCGTCGACGGGCGAAGTCACCCGCGCAAAATTTAGGTTGATCGTTGCGGTTTCGATTGCGGCTAACGCTGATTGGATCTGAGCCTTGGCTGTCTCCACGTTGGCCCTCGCCGCCAGATTATTCTGAACTGCGTTGTCGAGGTCTTGCTGGCTGGCAGCCTCTGCTTTGGCCAATGGAGTGTAGCGGTCGACGTCGAGCTGTGTCCTCACCTGATTGGCCTGGGCATTGGCGAGCTGAGCTTTGGCCTGCGCGAGCTGCGCTTCGGCCTGATCCAGTACCGCCTGAAGGGGCCGGGGATCAATCTCAAAAAGCAACTGGCCCTTCCTTACAAACGAGCCTTCCTGGTAATCCCGCTTGAGCAGATACCCACTGACTTGCGCCTGGACGTTTGCATTCACCTGTCCAGCCAGTGTGCCGATCCATTCGCCGTAAATCGGCACATCCTTCTGCTCCACGCTGGCGACCTTTACCTCGGGAAGCGCCGGCGCTTTCGTTTGGGACCTGCCGCCTGAGCGGCTGACGGCAATAAAGAGGACGGCCGCGACAATCCCGATGACCGTCCAAATCACATGCTTGAGTTTCAGCAAGGAAGTTACATTCATCTCGTCTCCTTTTTCATTCTCTTCGTGGGTAATTGAATTTCTATTGTTTCAAGGGGCCTACTCAATTCGTCGGGTCCGAATTCCGCCGTCGGAAAGCCGGCGTGCGCTCGCCTTCGCGGGCGAGAATCAGACGATGTGCAATTGATTTTCGTGCCGATTTTTGGATGGCTCCCCGAGCCGGCGCAGAATGGCAAAAACAGCTCCGGCCAAAATAAAACCACCAATAAGCTCGATGTAAATCATGGCATCCTCCAATATTCCCTTTCGACACTCGATTAAAAGCAATATGAATTCCAAAGCTCCGGCGGGACTAAGTGACTGAAACCTAAGGTGAAGTTGGAAGCTGAGGGGCTAGCGTGTCGAAACTGTCGTGTCGAAACTGTCGAGGCAATTCTCGACAGTCGGGGAGAATGGTTCTTCACCCATTCAGCCGGTTGACGCCGTCCAGCGCGGCGGTCTCGCAGCATTCGGCGAGCGTTGGATAGTTGAAGACGTTGTTCACAAAGTAGACGATCTTTCCGCCCAAACTCATCACCGCCTGTCCGATGTGGATCAACTCGCTGGCACTTTCTCCGATCATGTGCACCCCGAGCAATTTCCGGGCCTCACGGTGGAAAAGAGGCTTCAGCATTCCGGTACTGTCGCCGATAAACCGGCCCCTATGAGACAACCTTGGAGGTTCCCTAAAGGACGTGAAGCGAGGCTTGCAGCTTGTTCCGGGGCCTTGCGTGTGTTATCTAACTTTCGCTCATCGCTCCCCTCACTACGTAAGCGATTTCGGCCTCCTGAAAGGGTGGAACGATAAAGTCGGAGGCGCCTCGCTCCAGCGCATCGAGATAAAGGGGAATATCCATCTGCCGTGAAACCACAATTACGGACGACTCCAGGTGTCCCCTTTCCGCCAGCGCGATGACGTTTGCCCAGGTACCGTCCTCGAGAACGGGCTCCGTGAAGATCAGAATCGGCGGCTCGGCGCAGGCCAAGGCCGCTTCCGCTTCGGCACATGTCCGGACTCTCGCCGTTTCTATGCCATGTCCCTCCAGGACGGATTTCAATTCCGTCAAAGGCCCTTCTTCCTGATGCAACATCAGGGCGCGAATCTTGACTTGTGTAAGCGCCCCGTTGATCGAGTTTGAGATCCGGGGATAAGACGGCGTTCTTACAATCGAAACAGCGTTGGACATTCCCCTCTCCCTTCGCAAGCCCTCAGCATCCGCTCGTTCCGGCACCATGGATGAGTTCGGTGTTCCCTCGACTCTCCGACGGCCGGACGTACCGAGTGGAACATTTAAGTTGGGCTCATTTTGCTTTCGCGGGCTAGTTGTTGAAGTACATGCTTGGTAAGTACACCAGCGCAACAGAACTTGGCCCCCTTGCTCATCAGCTCCGAAAGGACATGTTTTCCTTCCTCGCTGATAAAGGTCACATTCCTGAGGTCGACTACAAGCTTCCGATCCTCCAGGCCTGAGTTGGATTCGTTCCATGCGGTCCTTAGCTCCGCGACCCACGGGCCGGTTAGCGTGCCTTCCAGAACCAGTCGGCGCTCGGTGCGAATGTCATTGATACAAATCTTCAGCATGATTCTTCCCCTTCGACAATGAGTCAGGGGCAACCGGAATACCAAACCTGAGGCCGATGCAAGTTGCTGAATTTCAAGGCGGGTGGGAAACTGAAGGGCTATCGTGTCGAAGCTGGGGTGTCGAAACTGACGAAATTTATTCGCCAGTCGAAGAGATCACTGTCTTCATTCCATGAGCGGTGGGCGTGGCGGTTGCCATTCGGAGTGACATAAATTCATGCGCCGGCCCCTGTAATGGCGGTCATTGACGACCGGTCGCTGTCTATATAGCCATGTTACGATTCGTCTCGTTCTTAAAAGAGAATGGCGATGACTTTCAGCCATCAGGGCAAATTCCGCGGGTCAATCCCCAGATTTTTCATTCGTGAAATCAGCGTGGTTCGTTTCAGGCCCATACGGGCCGCAGCGCCATCTGCTCCACCCACTCGTCCCTTGGTCTCCTTAAGGATTCGCACGATGGCGTCCTGCTCCTCAAACTTCGCGATGTTTGCGGGCGGAGCGCTATTACCGTTTTCCATTAATTCCGGAACTGATATCGCCAGCCTATCCGTGGGCGAAAGGACCACCGCGCGCTCGATCAGATTCTCGAGTTCTCGGACGTTTCCCGGCCAATGCCAGCGAGCCAGCTTGCGCATGGAGGCGGCGGGAATGGTTTCAATTTTCTTTTGCATCCGGCGGGCATACTTCTGCGTGAAATACCGCACGAGCAATGGAATGTCTTCAGGGCGTTCGCGCAATGGGGGGATTCGGATGGGAACCACATTCAGGCGGTAGTAGAGGTCGCTGCGGAACTGCTTCTCGTTCACCATATTTTGCAGGTCGCGATTGGTCGCAGCTACCAGGCGAATATCGACTTTCTGCGTCCGTGTGCTCCCCAGCCGCTCAAATTCACGCTCCTGCAAGGCGCGCAGGAGTTTGGGTTGGAGTTCCAGGGGGATGTCTCCGACTTCATCGAGAAACAGTGTGCCTTTATCCGCAAGTTCCAGCCGGCCGATCTTTTGTGTGATCGCGCCCGTGAAGGCGCCCCGCTCATGCCCGAATAATTCACTCTCCAGAAGACCGGTGGGAATCGCGGCGCAATTGAGTTTGATCAGGGTGCGATCTTTGCGCCGGCTTAGATCATGAACTGCGCGGGCGATCAGCTCTTTTCCCGTGCCCGTCTCTCCCAGAAGAAGCACGGTTGCATCACTGGCGGCCACGGTTTCGACCATGAGGAGTACTTGTCGAAGAGCCGAACTTTGCCCTATGATCCCCTCAAAATCCGCTTCGCTGCGGATCTCCTCCTCCAGGTAGAGTTTTTCCAGCGCGAGCTTTTCTTTTAATTCGGCGATTTCGCGATAGGCCAGGGCATTCTCGACGGCGATCGCAACTTGCCCCGCCGTCCTTACCAGGAAATCAACGTCTTCCGAGGTGAATGAGTTCTCATCCCGCCGGGCGAGCGCCAGAACACCGAGCTTGCGGTTACGGCTGATCAAGGGCAGAACGCAGACAAACTCGATGCCTTCTGAACGAGTCTCGCGAGCGTCCTGCTCATTCACGAGATCCGCTTTGGTTCCCACGAAAGGCTTGCCAGTATTGAATACCCTGCCGGGCACGGACCCGTCCAGAGGGTACAGCGAATCTTCCTTGGCAATGCCCTTACTCTCCGGGAAGTCCATGGCATGGAGGCGCAATTGGGAGCGGTCTGAATCCGGCAGAAATATGGCTGCTGCGTCGCAGTGCATCCCTTGCCGAATGCTCGCCGACATGGCGCGAAGAAGATCCCGCAGCTCCAGGTTTGACACCATGCTGTTGGTGACTTCCAAGAGTAGTTGCGACTGATCGCGTTCACGCCGCAATTCGGCCTGTTTTCGGGTTAATTCCGCCTGCGCGCCTTCATACGCCTCGAAGTTTAACGCGTCGTCCACGGCCAGCGCCACTTGGTTGGCCACAAGCGAGAGAAAGCTGACTTCCTCCTTGCTGTAGGCATCGGCTTCCCGGCTGCCCAAAGTGAGGCTCCCGAGACGGCGGTGGACCGTTGTCAAAGGGAGCGCGCATACCGAAAGGATCCCGCGATCCTTGAGTAGCTGGGCGACCGCTGGGAAGCGAGTCTCTGCCTCCACGAAGGAAATTACCAAGGGCTCCTGGTGCTGGTACACCCACCAGGTCAAAGTTTCTTCCGTCGGAAATCTCGGCGTGGGCATAGGCACGTCCGACTCGCCGAATGTTTTGGCACATACCTCGTGCTCCTTCTCGTTGTAAATGCCGACACCTAAGAAATAGAAGTCCACCAACGCGCGCAACTCGCGCGCGAAACGCCTGAAGAGTTCCTCCGAACAGTGATTTGACATGAGAACTTGCGAAGCGCGGAGGAGCGCTTTGTATCGCTCAGGTAGCGGCTTCCAAGGGGTGGGTTGGACCACGGCGCTCATTTGGCGGTTCCGGCAGCCTCTTATATAAGATACGCTTAGATTCGATGCTCTTCCATTGGTTTCGTTACGTCTCAGAACCGGTGATTTGCAAAAGTCGTGCGCGGTTGAATCAGTCGCGTACACCATCCTGAAGATTCGGCGAACGTCCGCTCTCCTTGCCGTGTTAATTGCGTACTTCCGGGCTCCGCAATATCTGGACGTTTAGCCCTTGGATTGCAAACCAAGTAATCCGCCGGCAATACGCTGAATTTCCGGCGGGCGCTCCAGCCTTGCATTCTCCCTCTGTTTCTCTTCTCCTCCTGGGAGTTCAATGAAGGTCAGGACTCGACGAAAAGTCCACACCAATAAAGCCTCCTAAAGTTCAGTGTCGCAGAATTCTCGACAGTTTGTCGAATTTCGGCTTTGACTTCGAAACTTGGCGACACGGGGACCTACCCTCGCCATTCTTAACCTTCTATGTTGGTGCGGCAAGCTTAACAGGGATTATCGATGATCGCGGCTGGGGTTGCGGCGTTGGGATTTGCAATTGTGCTTGCGGTGAAGTTGGTGCGGTTGGATCACAACATGACGCCATAATACCGGCGACACGGCAGTGCGATGGAATTGATGGTGTGGAAATGTAAATTGAAAAGGGATGGCGCGGTGAGTTTTGGTGGGGGAAAATCAGAGGATAGATTTTGGAATCAGCAGACGCTCATATCCGTCGACCATCGCCTCAACACTGAATTTGTTTGCTCTCCTGGCAGCTTTTCTTCCAAATTCCCTGGCATAGCGTGGGTCGGATAGCAGTTCTTGCACGGCCCTTGAAAGTCCATGCGGAACGAGAGGAACGAGAATCCCTGCGTCTTCAAGAACCTCGCGGTTAGCTGGAATGTCGCTGGCAACAATGGCCATGCCTGCGGCCATTGCCTCGAGAAGGGCCATCGGCATGGCTTCGTAAGAAGAGGGGAACAGGAATAAGTCGCAAGCGCTCATGAGAGCGCCAACTTCTGGGTGCGGGATCTCGCCCAAGAAGCGGATGCGGTCCGCCAGTCCCATGGTTTTTACCTGCCTTTCGAGCTTTTCCCTCAACTCACCATTTCCAACAAGCACCAACTGGGCACTGGGCAATTCCAGGAGGCTTTCGAAAAGCGCTTGGTGGTTTTTCTCCTGAGATAGACGTCCAACATGAAGGATCCTCGGGCAGTTTGAAGGAAAGTTTTCCGGTTGCTTTAATTGGAGGCCGGCATCCCGACCAACCATGACACCGTTGTAGACCCTGCGGACATTCCTTTTATAGCGGGCTGGGTAATTTGACATCGACTCCACAACGGAATCGGAAACGGCAATCTGTGATGTATAAATCCCCAGCGTTCCACACAGCCAATCGGCATAGCGGGCGAGGGTTGGATATTTTCCGAGAATGCCGTGATGGACCGCCACTCTTCGCCTGACTCCGGCCAAACTTCCGACCAGTTGTCCAAGAATATTTGCGTAGTGGGTGTGGGTGATCAGGACTTCAGGACGTGTTGCCCTAATCCAGGCGAATAATTTGAATGCGAGCAGGACGTTACCCAGCAGAGAGGGTCTTTGATTCACAATCACCCGCACTCCGGGCTTGTTCGAATAAGCGGGGCGCTTGAGGTACAAGAACCACAACTCCGTTTCGTGCCCCCGGCGGCGCAATGCCTCGTGCAGCAAGTAGGCTGCCCTCTGCGCACCCGCCGCCTCCATCTGAGTAACAATTTGCAGAATTTTCATGATGCCCGCCCAAACCAGGAACGAAATTCGTGCCGTACCTCTCTGGGGAACAATCGCATCCCGGCAAAGAGCAACAGATGGCGAAGCCGGCATTTTCCGCGCCGCATCGAATCGGCGAGCAGACCAAAGTATTCACGCTGCGTGGCCGCTGCCGCCTGGCCTGCGACCACAATCAACACGAACGCGGAGTAGGCCTGTGGAGTAAAGTACGGGCGCATTTCGTTTGCCCAATTCAAGGAAAAACGCCAATCGTCTGAGTTGCTAATGCCCGGGCGGGTTTGGTCCATGTAGCAAATGGCAAGAGGCGCCTCCGCGAATTCAAATCCCGCTCCCTCTTGCATCCCGGCACGAATGACCCAGTCCCAATCTTGATGCTTCTTCAGATCGCGCCGGAAAGGCACCTTCAAAAGAAAATCCCTCGTGGTAAAAAGAGTTGGAGTGGCGATCAAGCCTTCCCCCTGGAAAAGACCACTTCTCGAAAAGAGGTAATCACTGATGGGTTCTTGAGGTGAAGGGAAGCGCCGGGGCCAAATATAATCGTGACTGGGAGTCCGGGCCAAGATCCGGGAGGAAACTACCGGGATCTTGTGACGGGAATGAAGAGCAATTTCAAGCTGGTTTTCGATTTTGGAGGGCGTCCATTCGTCGTCGTCATCAAGAAATGCAATCCACGAACCTTGGGCGGCTTGTACGCCGGCATTCCTGGCGCCGGATCCTCCCTCGCTTTGAGGGAGAACGATAACGCGCAAGCGAGGATCCGGAATCACTGCGAGTTCCTGTGTCGTGAGGGGGTCTGGTCCGTCAACCACAACCACTACCTCAAGGTTTGAATATGTCTGGTTCAACGCCGAGTGCACCGCACGCTTCACAATCTCCGGACGATTGCGGGTTGGAATGACCGCGCTGATGAGTGGAGTATCATGCACGGTTGGTGCTCCTTGCATCGAGTGTTGTTTGTACTCCACATCCCATGCCAGCGAGTTTGTACTCCTCAACCGCTCCCTCATAAATGTTTTCCAGCAAATTCGCCTGGGTATGAATGTTAAATAATTTGCGCACGCGGGATTGTCCTGCCTGACTGAAGCGGACCCAGAGCTGCGGGTCTTGAAGCAGTACTTGAATGCTTGCGGCAAGCCCTTCCCAATCGCGCTCCTTGACTAGAAAGCCGGTTTCCTCATGTGCCACGGCTTCAGGGATGCCCCCACTGGCGAAGCTGACTACGGGCAGTCCCATCGCCTGGGCTTCGGCAAATACCATTCCGAACCCCTCAGCGTCGCCCGACTCCGCGACAACGCTCGGAGTGCAGAACACACTGGCGCGATTCATCCAATTTCTGACTACGGAAGGCTCCTGCGCGCCCAGAAATTGAAAATCCTTTAAGGCCCCGCGAGCCTGCTCATACAATTCCTGCCGAAGAGGGCCATCACCTATGGCGACCAGCTTGGCCCCGGGAACAGATTCCTGCACACTGGCCATCGCCCGCACGAGATATTGGCAACCTTTTTTGGCGACGAGGCGGCCCACAAAGAGGACGATGGGTGAGCGCGAAACGTTTGGATCGGGGCGGAAGAATTCCGTGTCAATACCCGTATAATGAACCAAGATCTTCTCCGCTGGAAAACCGGTTTGCAGCAGGCGACCTCGGATAAACTCGGAAACGCAAAGAAATCGCGTGGCTCTCGTTTTCAGGAGTTTTCGCCTCTTGACGTAGAGCTTTGGGAGATTCTCGTCGGCCTCCGTGGCGTCATAGCCATGAAAAGTTGCCACCAGCGGGACTCGTAAGGCGTCAGCAACTGGCAGGGCGTTGGTTGCATCCGGACCAAAATGGGCATGGATCAGAACGGGGTGAATTCTTTCGAGTTTTCGCAATAAACTTCCGCTGGGGCCAAGAAGTTTGAATCGGGCGCGCTGGCCTTTGCCCATGAAAGCGGCGCGGCTGATGATGTGAAGGCGGTCTTCCGGCAGGGCAAGGCCGGGAATCCGACCCAGTCCCAAGTAGTAGGGGGAAAACCGACGGAGTGACTCGCCTTGCGCCCGGATGAATGTCTCTGACGCACCTAGAAGTTCGTTACGGTAGATAATTAAGGTCTGGTTCGAGTTCATAGGTGGTCTCATTTTCCAAATGGGCAGTCACCGGCGACTTGTGCAGAAAAATACTGACCGCGGTCGACGTGTAAAGCACCCAGTATATGGTGTTCTCCCTTACCAGCGCGCTCTCCGTCAGGTTGTAAAGCAGCGTAAAGGCCAGGTATATGCACAGCCAGACTGATGCCGAGTCGCCAGAACTCCGCAGGACTCGCAAAGCCCGCCGCCATAGGAGGAGATAGCCCACGACAAATGTGGCGAACCCCACAGCTCCCAGATCAAGCCAGAGGTCCAGAAATCCGTTGTGACCGTGGAGAGCCATCCAATGAACGGATAGCAAGACGTTCGCCGATTCTCCCCTCAAGCCGAGCCAAAAAGCGTCAAACCCATAGCCGAGAATGGGACGCTTGGAGATTGAAATAAGGACCGCGCTCCAAATGTCCGTCCGGCCAGTTAGGGTGGAACTTCGGTTCACGAATTCGAAGAAGTCAGGAAGCGAGGGACCCAGGAAGCGGGCCGACGCGGCGAGCATCGCACAAAGGGTGAGACCCACCGGAATTGCCAAAGTGACCCTGGTTCGAAGTAGTTTGAATAGTGGCAGTGTGCCGAGCAAAAGAATAAAAATGATCAGACCGCTCAAAGAACGGGAAAGGATGAGAAGGCTGATCGACGCGAAGAAACCCACCCAACGGGTGGAGCGATGGAATCCCGGCCGGGCGAACAGGAAGACAAGGATGGAAAGCACCATGGCCCGGGCCAGGGCATTTTTCTGGGAGAAGACTCCCTGCCAATCTCCAAAGTGAGCCGAGCTGTCGATTCCATATTCGGGCAGGAAGATCCCAAATAGGAAGCTGAGAACAATTACGACGCCCAAAGTCCATGCCAATAATTGCAATTGTTCAGAAATTTCAAAGCGAGTTGCGAAATAGATGCCAAACGCCGTTGTGGCGATGAGCAGCGCACTGCGACGCAGGGTCAGGGAAGGGTCTTGCGACCAGGAAGTGGAGGCAACGGCAATTGCCAACAACAGGGCAATCCACTTGATCTTTAGTGCCCCGTGAAGAAACGACTGCCATCGCGTCGCGATAAAAAAAAGCGTTACGCAGTAGAGTCCGACCTGAATCCCGATTGCAATCAGACTCCCTTCCGCCATTGAAAGCGGGGTATTGGGTCCCGCGACAAAAGGCAAAAGGGCTGCGGAGGTGTAGAGGAGCATAGTGACCGCAAAAAGTTTTTCAATTACTTTGCGCATGGAATTTTTGAATGTTTCTCAGAATCAGGGTCAAGAGAGACCATTGGAAATTCGTGGCGTTAGCGGGCCGCGCATTTAAGCGGCGTCGGAGGCCATGAAAGCAGTTTGCCCAAACTTTGAACGAAATGCGGAAGACAATCGAGCCGCAATAATCCATAGAGTGAGGGCGAGTAATCCGTCACTGGCTATGCTCGACCAAGCCGCGCCCCGCCAACCATATGCCGGAATAAGCCAGAAGTTGATGGCGACATTGAAGACCGCGACACCAACCTGGGTCAGCGTCCGAAGCCCCTGGTACCCTGCACCGGTAAGGGAGTCCGCGGTGAAATAGTGGATGGTTTTCAGGACTGGAAGAACCGCCAGCCAGCGCAAAGCCTCTCCCACGCCGGCGTAATCTCTTCCCAGGACAAAGGGGACCAAAGGCGCGCCGATCACCAGTGCCGCTGAGGCAAGAATCGAATATGGGATTGCCCGCTTCAAAAGGCGGCGGCCATAACGGAGAGACTCCTGAATTCCGTGGTGACCGTTGCGGAAAAATCCAGGATAGGCGGCGTTCAAAAGGGCCCTGACTGGAGTAAAGGCTACGTCAATAAGGCGGTAAGCTGCGCCGTAAATACCGGCCGCTTCAAGCGAGGCCAGGCGCGCCACCATGGTTTTGTCGATGTCGTTATAAATTGTTTGAGCAGACAGACTGACTGAGAAGTAGAATCCCTCGGACCTTTCTCCTCGAAGGAGGTTGAGTGGGAGCCGGGGTTTACCGAAACGTCGAGTGACCCAGATTACGCCTATGAGAGCCGCAAGCACCGATCCCGCAAAATAAACGGCGGACCATGCCAGGAAGTTGGGGTGCTCCATGGTGAGAGCCAAGCCCGCAATGCCGAGCAATCGGAAGACGCTGAGCAAGACATTCAGGTGCGCGCACTTCGAAATCATTTCGAAGGCTTGGAATGCCCAGCCAGCCATCTCGAGCAGCTTCACGAAAATCAAATCTGATACGGCGATCAATACAATCGCTATTACTGGAATACCCCGGGGCAACAGCACCAGACACAATCCCACGACGAACACAACCAGGCCCGCGCCGGACAAGGTGGTGATCCAAAGGCCTTGCCCCCAATAGGCCGCAAAAAGGCTCTTGTCGCGTGAGGCATTCTTGACCAGCAGGTTCCCGGATCCAAGCCCTACAAACGGCGAGATGAGGCTTACGAGCGCCGTAACCGCGATAAATCCTCCATATTGTTTTACGCCAAGGTAACGCGCCATGAGGATGAAATACCCGGCCTGGACAAGCAATCGCATTCCATAGCCGGCCAGCGCCCACAAAGTGTTTCGAGCTAACGGGCTGGAAAATTGTCCGGCAAGCAAATCGCGGAGCGAAAAACGAATTTTGTTGAAGAAATTCATGGGCGCATCAGGTAAATCATTCAAAATTCCCTGCAACTCCCGCTGGCTACTGGCCGGTTCCGGCAACGACAACTCCGACGGTCTTAAACATGATTTTGAAGTCCAGCCAAAGATTCCATTTTTCAACGTAACTCTTGTCCAAGCCGATATATTTCTCAAAGGAGGGGTTTTGGCGCGCCTCGACCTGCCAAAGACCAGTGATTCCCGGAGCCACTTCCAGGCGGTGTAGATGCTCGAGAGAGTACTTCTTGTACTCGCTCGGCACGCACGGCCGGGGTCCTACAAGGCTCATGTCACCCTTCAGCACATTCCAGAGCTGGGGGAGTTCATCAAGACTGAACTTGCGAAGCACTCTCCCGAGGCGCGTGATGCGAGGGTCGGCGGCGATTTTGAAAATGATTCCGCTTCTCTCGTTCAAGTGGATCAGGGATTCCTTCAATAACTCGGCGTTTTGGACCATGGTTCGGAATTTATAACAAATGAATGTCTTTCCCTTTTTGCCTACGCGAACCGACCGGAAGATAACGCCGCCCTTGGAATCCAGTTTGATCAGAGCGGAGATTACGGCAAAGAGCGGCATTAGGACCGCGAGGGAGACGGCTGAAGCCACCATATCCATGGCACGTTTGGCAAGAAGCTGGAGTATGGCGTCGGGATACCGGTGCACCGTGATGGAAGGGAATCCGCCGATGAACTCAACCTCGCGATTTACCACTAGTTCGTCACACAAGTCGGGGACAACCCGCACGTTGATTCCCGCTGCGAATGCATACTGCGCGATGTCGGCCACCAAGGCTCGATCACTGGGCAGGCTGATGAAGATTTCATCGATAAAGCGTGTTTGAGCTATGGACGCAAGATCATTCATGTCTCCCACCAGACACTCTTCTGCTTCGTTCATGCCACTGTTGGATTGTCGCGGTGAGCTGCGCCGGTCGAGAAACCCCTTGACGATGAAGCCAAGGTTCGGGTTTTGGTCAAGAAATGAAAGCAGGTAGCGGGCATTCTTGCCGTAACCGGCGATCAAGATGTTTCGCTCCTCGGTCAGTCCGGCAATGGATTGTCCAGCTACAACCCTCCGCCACGTCACGAGTAAACCCCAGCTCAAAACCATGGTCGTTATGAATAACTGCTTCGAAACGGCCTCGATACCCCACAGGGACATGCAAGACCCGGCGATGATCGCGGCCGACGCGATCGATTGCGCTTCCAAGCTCATCAGCTTGCGGATGTCGCTTCTCCAGGGGAGTGAGTACTTGCCGCGTAGAACTCCGAACAGGACGGCCAATGTTGAAATCAGGAGCAAGAAGCCCGCAAACTCCGTGATGAACAACTTGAAGGGGACTTCCCGGATTGTGGGCGCTGTAAAGCTCGTCAACTGATAAGCGATACCGCCGCTGGCCCATATCAGGCACATGTCAAAGAAAAGGAAAAACCTGTTTGCAATCTGTTGGCCGGCTTCCGTCCGGCCCGAAGTGACGCCATTTGAATAAGGACCATCAAAACGAAATTCGCGGTGTGAGCCGCCTTTATTCTGATTAGTTTTGAGTTCTGCGCGCCCCACATTAACCTCCATCTGGCCAAATTTCTAAAATTGCTAGTCGAGAATGTTAGTTGAACTGAGCATGCCCACAACGGGCGGCTTTCTGGAACTTTGGGACACACTAACATTTATATAGCATGCCAAAAGGCCGACGGCGCCGCCGACGGAATCGATCCCGCAATCCGCCAGAGACGGCCCGCGCCCAGGAACAAAAATTTGGTGAAATTCGTCCGTCAGGGAATAAGCGGCCGCAATAAGAAAACACCAAAGCGCCCGGCGGGGGCTCCATGCAAATGGATTGACCTCACTGGACGACCCGTAAAGCAGCACTGCGAAAACGGCATACTCGGTCGGGTGAGCGAGTTTACGGAGCAGATGGTGGAGAAACCCAAAGTTAGCCGACGAAATTGTTAGGTGGAGAGAGCCGAAAAAACCGCGCAACAATCCGGACGAGAATGCAGGGCCAAACGTCTGGGTTGAGAGTTCGAAAATCAGCGCGGCACAAGCCACGGCCGCTGTTTTCCATAACTTGGAGCGATTCCTGGCGTAACCCGAGATTCTCTCCTGGATTAATTTGGAATTCAGAGATGTCAAGAATTGCTCCTGTCCGTTTTCTTCTCTTCGAATGGGTGGCTTGCAAGCCGTCAATTTGCCGCCTTGGGAAGGACTTCCTTTTAAAGACTGCCGGGAAATTCCTTCCCGATTCTCTGTGGTCAATCTGTCTAAAAGCTAGATTAAGGCACGCGGTAAATCGCGGCGCCACCGGCACTGCTGATAATGGAGGGCACGGTTCGGCTAAGCATGGATTTCACAGCATCACTCGGAATGTAGAGGATATCTTCTGCTTGAAGTTGCGGGGCATCTTCCTGGCCCTGAATGATCTTCTTAAGACTAAAGGGCACATCGGTGTAGCCTGTCGAAGATTTATGTAACAATCTGGCATGGCCGAGAGACGCGGTCCGATTGTTGCCGCCTGCCATGGCCAGGGCTTCCATAAGAGTCAACTTCCCATCGTTTTCCATCACGAACCCGCCAGGCCGAGCCACGTCCCCAAGCACATAGACCAACCCTGCCCGAGGAATGATGACCTTATCGCCTGGAAAAAGGCGAACGTCAGAGGCCAGCGATGCCTGGGCGTCTCGGGTAAGATGGACCGTAACCGTGCTTCCATCCGAGTTGCGTTTGACAGTTGCATCCGGACCTGCGAGAGGTGTCGCCCCGCCCGCCGCGGCGAGGACATCCAAAAGGCTTTGACCACCCAAGACGCCGTAGACACCCGGTCTTTTCACCTCGCCCACCACGGAAACCCCCTGCGAACTGTACTCGCGAATCAGCACTGAGACTTGCGGGTTCAAAACGTAGTGACCGTCTCTAAACTTGCCTGCGATCAGGGCTCGCGCATCGTCGGCAGTCAAGCCGGCAACGTGCAATCGACCGATGAGACTGAACGACGCGTCTCCGGAATCATTTACTCGAACCACTTGTGCCAATTCAGGAACGTCAAATACACTCAATTCGAGCAGGTCTCCTTGACCAATCCGAATTCTCGTGTCGCTTTCCGTGTTTTTCCCCGGACCGCCATCAGGAGACTTCGAAGCATTCGAGGTCCCAAAGATAGCGGCGGAGGAATTCTTCCCCGCCTCCGATTGAGCGAGGACTTGACCCGGAACCAGATAAACCAAGGTGACGAGGGCGGAAAGTATGGACCAAGCTTTGCTGTTTATGCTTTTCATTTCAATCACTCCATTTTGTTTTTTAATTGGGTTCCGAAGTGTAATAGCCCTGAAGGTTTTTGGCCGTGGACTGATAACCGAAATAGTGAGAGTAGTCGGCAGACGACTGGTCAAAGGCATTGATGACCAACCCGGCGATTCGAATACCCGACCGTTTAAACAAGTCCCGAACCCTCAGGAGAGACTGTTTCTTGGTGACGCCTGATCGCAGGACAATAATTGCCGCATCGCAATATTGGGCAAGAACCACCGCGTCTGTAACCGCCAGAATAGGAGGGCTGTCAATCACAACGTAGTCGTACGTCGCCCGCCATTCCTTAATGAGCTCGGCCATGCGCGGCGAACCCAACAATTCGGCCGGTTGTTGTGGCTTTGGGCCCGCGGGAATAACTGAGAGATTGGGGATGGACGTCGCCTTGATGGGCAAACCGCCCGGATTCGCGCTGCCGATCAGGGAGCTCAACCCAAAGGAACCACTCAGACCCCATTGACTGCTGATTTTTGGGCGGCGCATATCCGCCTCAACAAATAAAACACGCTTGCCTTGCTGTGCGAGTGCCGCCGCACAATTGATGCTCGTAGTGGTCTTGCCTTCATCCGGCAAAGCGCTGGTGAAGAGCAAAACGGTGTTTTGGCCCCCCCGGGTTGCGTGCATAATTGAGGTACGGAGAGAACGGTATGCTTCTGCAACTTGTGAATGAGGATGTGAAGCAATTAGGATCGATGGATAAGATCTGGTCGGCCCTTTCAGCTTGGGAGACTTGCGCTTTCCATTCAAAAGCTTCGACCGCGGTACCAGACCGAGCGCAGGCACAAGGGAGAGCTGTTCGGCCTGGTCCGGAGTGGTGACGGTCTCATCGAAATTCTCCAGAGCGAACGCTCCGCCGAGGCCCACCATCAGTCCGGCAAACAATCCCAAGGCGAGATTTAATGGATTGGATGGTTTCGCAGGACGGTCGGAAGGCATGGCCGGGTCGATTGTTACGATGTTGGTTGGGTGTACGCCTGCCAAAATCCCGGCTTCTTTCAATTGTTTCGATAGACTGTCGTAAAGGCTTCGTCTCGATTCCACTTCCTGTTTCAAAATGGAATACTGAATCGCATCATCGTTCAGCTTGTTGGCCGCGAACTTGGCCTTTTCAAATGAGGCACGGATGGCATCTTCTGTCTGTTTTGCCGCAGTGAAGTCATTTTGTTCGTGAATCGCCAGGTCTTGGACCTGCGCCTTGATGGTTCCGTCCAATTCGCTCAACTCGTTTCTTAACTGCACGAGCCTGGGATACTCTGACCCATATTTCGCCGCAGCCTGCGCGTACTCCAACTTGAGTTGGCTCTGTTGCAATCGCAGATTTTGTATCAACGCCATGGCGTTGGGGGAACCTGCCGGTGCTGATCCTGCGGAAGAACTGGCAAAGGCAGTGATGAGTTCGGGGTCGCCGCTTCGAGCCAACTGCCAGACAGTTTGCGCCATGATCCGGTTGGTTTCAGCGGACACCAATTGCCGGTCCTCTTCTTCCAATCGAGTCATTACCATGTTGTGGGCTTCGTCGGTCCCGAGTATGCCGGCTTGCTTCTGGTACTGAACCAACTTCTCTTGCGAAGCTTCCACCTGTTTCTTAAGGTCTTCAAGTTGGCCCGTTACAAAATCCGAAACCTGAGCCGTGGCGGCATAGCGGATTTTGTATTGTTCCTCGTCGAAGTCCTTTACCAGAGTGTTGACGACACTTGCTGCCAATTGTGAATCGGGGCTGAGGAACGAAACATTGATCATCCGTGAGCCGGGCACGGGTTTTACGGTTAAGTTTTTGTGAAAGGCTCTCAAAACGTTGGCTCGCCGGTGCGGCGCCTTATCCAAAGGAAGATTCGACTCGTCGGGGAATTTGCGGAAATGATCCATTAAGGATTGGTTCCGTGTAAATTCCACGCGCCTGTCAAGGTTCAGCTCATGGACAACTTGCAGCGCGAGCATGTCACTCTGAAGGGCCCGGGTTTGTGTTTCTTGCGCCACGTGATAACTCATGGAATTGGGATCGCCAACCAGCGCATGCGCGTCATCGAAAGGAGTGACATCGGAGTTCTGCAAATTGAACTCGATCGTAGACGTAGCCTCGTATTTGGGCGTGGATGTGAGGGTATAGGCCACGGCCAGGGCAAGAATTACCACGACCGAAGTGGCGATGAACCGCTTTCGCCTGCGGAGAATTTGCCAGATTTGAATAAAGGAAATCTCCGCATCCACCCTTTCCGGCACCGCGCCGCCAAACGTCCTGGGTTCGACCGAGATTACCGGGGATTTCTCCAACCGGGCTTCATATTTTGGAACGATATAGTCAGGCATGATTTGGTCCTTCCTTTTCGAGTTATGCGAGTTTCTTCAGGCGGCTTAATCGGGTCATCAAGCGTCTGTTCAACGCTGCCGGATTCCATCGTGCGGGGAAGCTTCAAGCTCCCTTTTCAGCGCTGGCCCGCTTCTTCAAAGGCCTTGTGAATTGCATACCACGCCAGCGTGGGTTGCAGATTGTCATCGTAGGGCAGGGGGCGAGTGGGCAAGCCGTCTGCCCTCGGGTTATGTTTGTTGATCCAAGTGTAGCGGTCGCTCAGCCCCCAGGTAAGAACTGTCTTCACCGACTTAAATTGGAGCATGAAAGAAAGATACCGATAGTACTGCTCGGCAACGAGCCGTTGGCACTCCGCAGGCCCTCCTCGAAGATTCTGATCTCTCACATCCATTTCAGTGACCATAATTTCAAGGCCGAGATCCGAAACTTCATCGAGGAAGTGCTTGAATCGCGGGCCCGTGGTGCAAGTCTCAGCGAAAACGTGCGACTGCACTCCCAGGGCGTGAACGGGGACGCCTTTGTTTTTCAGTTTGGTCAGAAGAGCCAACGTGGCGCGACGGCGCTGTTCGGTCGTGGAATCTTCCGGCTCCAGCCAATTCTCGTTGTAGACGAGAGTAGCCTGGGGGTCCGCTGCGTGGGCGACGCGAAAGGCCATTCCAATATAGTCAGGACCGATGAACCGCAGCCAGGGATTCATTTTCAATCCGTCGGGTTGTCCGTCTTGAATCTGTATGCCCTCATTGACTACATCCCATGAAGTAACTCTACCGGCGTAGTGCCGAACCACGTTGGAGATGTGAGTGGCTGTCATCGCGGCCGCGTTATCTGCATTAATGTACGAGTTGAACCAGGCCGGTAGATCTCCATCCCAAATCAGCGTGTGCCCGCGGAATTTCATCGCGTGTTGGGAAGCGAACGACAACAGCCAGTCACCGCCACCAAAATCATACGTATCCGGAGTGGGACGCAGCGTGCCCCATTTCAGGGCGCCTTCGGGCACGGCAATACCACACTCGCGCACGAACAAATCGGCAAAGGAAGGATCCTTAAGCCCCATACCGCGAAGCGCGCTCCCGTAAACGATTCCCTTTTGTGCCGCGGACTCCCGCAAGGTCATTGAGGAAGCGGATAATGCGCTCAATCCTCGCGACGACAATCCGGCGAAGGCCGCGGCGGTGGCAAGAAATCGACGTCGTGTCAGCATGGCGCGTTCCTTATTCATCCGGGCCAACTCCAGCATGGGTCCTCGAATTTGAAGAACTCAGAACCAAACGCGCTATCTGGCCCATCACTGACCACGGTTCCAGCAGGTATCGTCGCCACAGGCGGCCCGGTTCCGACAAAAGCCGGTATAGCCACTCAAAACCAAGCAGACCGATCCATCGCGGCGGCGTGGGGATTTCGCCAGCGACATAATCCATCAGTGCTCCGCAGCAAAAAACCGCGTGTGCTGCAATATCCTTACGATTCTCAATAACCCAGGCCTCCTGCCTGGGCATCCCCATTCCCACCATCAGGATGTCAGGGGAGTAGGCCTTGATTTCAGCCAGGATGGATTGGTTCTCAGTCCCGGTCTGGGTTGGGTCAAAATGCCCGTGGTGGGTGGCTATTTGCAGGCCTTTATGTTGGCTCCTCAAGATTCGTGCTGCTTTCTCGGCCACTCCGGGTTTCGATCCGAGATAGAAAATGCGCCAATCTTTCTTCACAGCTTCCTGGGCGAGAATGGGTAATAAATCCATATAGGCCGTCCGGTGTTCCCGCCTGAGCGGCAACCCCAGGAGCCGCCCCAACAGGATGATCGACATGCCATCGATGTGGATATAGTCCGCGAAACTATAAAACTCTCGCATGCGCGGTTCCTGAAACCAAAGGTAGAGGCTGTGCAAATTGTGATTCCCAATTATGGATGTCGAGTGGTTGGTTACTGCATGGGAAACCTCCCTGACCAAATCGATTTTGGACAGAGCATGCAGCCGGATTCCGAACAAGTCGAAGGATGGTGTTCTCATAATTAACTTCTCTTGATGAAATTAGAGACCGCAGATTGAGGATTCAGGCTGAACTGCTGGAGTGGATGCTTCTACTCCTGAAGGGACTATTTCAGTGGTATTTCTTGTGAATTCAGGAGTTTGTTGTTGGGTTGCAAAACCTTCGCGCGGTACTACATTATTAGCTTTCAGCAGGATTCGTTAATCGGTTCCACATCGGCCTCATCCACCTCGACGGCCACACTCCGCTTGATAACATCCAAGGAAACTACGACCCGTACGCCACCTGCTTTACGAACCAAGACTCCCATAAGATTCGCGAAGGGGCCGGATTTCACCGTGACTTTCTGGCCTTCCACCAAGTAATTGTGAGGTTCACATTTGTGCAGGTGCATCGAGGTTCGGAGAGTTTCGATTTCAAGATCCGGCAGCGGCAGGGACTTGTTTCCAGATCCCACGATAGCAAGGACCCCGGGCACTTCCAGAACTTTCACTCGTTCCCGAATATCGATGTTCACGAACAGGTAATTTGCAAACATGGGAAGCTCAACTTTAACCTTGCAGCCGTTCTTCCAGCGGTGCACTGCTTCGTAAGTCGGGAGAAAGCAGACAACGTTGCGAAACCCCAGGTGCTCCCGCACTCGCTTCTCGTGCCGCGGGGAGGTGTAGACGGCATACCATCGGACTTGGCGATCATGGGCGCTTCCCACCAGCCAATCCATCGGATTATTAATCAAACCCAAGGGTAAGGCTTCGCCATTCTCACTTAGGTGAGTCTTTCCGAGCATTGTCATTAGAAATCCCTCAAGTCCTAAGTTTCAGAACTCGCTAATGCTGTAAGCACTCGATGTTCCATAACTATCGACATTCTGTTTTTCAATTATTTATAATGATTTCAGTTGGTTACAAGAAGTCGTGCGGCAGGGTTGGTCTATTTGCAACCGGCTTATATGTCCATTTCCGTTATTAGTGTCTTAAGATGAGACAAATACAGTCCTAGATCGGGACGCTGAATCATGTCGAGAAGTAGACCAATGGAGGTATGACATGAACATCAGCCAAGGGGATGTGAATGGCGCTTGAGGGGGCGGAGCCAAATGCGAAACAACTATATAGAAGTAGCACCTTTCGGGGATGCAGACTCCATTCGTGGCAGGTATGCGACCCTCATCTGCAAGATCAGACGCCGCTCAAAATAACATTCAGGAAGGGGTCCCAACGAATCAGATTATAGCCCTGCCGCATTACTACGCTCTGCCCTTGGTCTGGTGTCCGATCACCAGAGGTCTGGGCTGGCCGTGATAAAGCCAGTGGTAGGCCACCTATGTACGAGGGGGCTGTCAGCCTTAGGGAACGGCGGCGGTTGCATCGGAACGAACACCCATGTTGAGTTCCTGGGCCCTAGTTATCACGTTTTGGGTGAGCGGCCCGGTGTGTTGGCTCCGCAGGCCACTGCGCACCCTGATCGATCCATGCTCGGAGTACACCCACTTGTTCAGCCGTCAACCTTTCACCATTGAAGGGCATCACCAGGACCTTCCCAACCCCTGCAATGGACTGGATTAGTTTGCTCTCAGCGCTGTTGCCAGGTCTGATAGAGGGGCCCGATTTTCCCCCCTTGATCGCGTCAGACCGATTATCCAAACGGAGGTCCGCCATCTGTTTGTCAGGGCCGTGGCAAGATTGGCACCTTTCGCGCAAAATTGGTTCAACGTCCCGCCAGAAATCGATTTTCATCTTGGCAGGTGGAGGTAGCGCCGACCGATCAATCTCCTCTGATCCGGCAACAGTCGACCAACCTGAGAGGGTTGTAAGAAACACCAAAAGCGCCAGGATCCGCCAGGGCGTGCAAACGAAATTCCCCATTCTGAATTTATTAGTCATATGTAAAAAGCGCCTTCTATCCGCCAGACATTTGATTCCGCCTTTTCGCCCGCTTGTAAGATCGAGCGTCTTCGGAGATATTCTGGCCAGAAGAAATTACACCATCAAGCCGAATGTTCCACGATCGAAATCATGCCCTGCAAACTGAGTCGAGATGTCTCGTAATTTCGGCCACCGGCTAGGAAACCTTTCCTCATCCCGCGTTTCACGCTCTGCGCGAGGCAAGCGCTATCTTCGTTGCCCACTCCGCCGATGTCCGGTTGTTATGTCGAGGCAACTGCTCCACGGCTTTTGCGATCGTGCCAGAACAGAAATGGAAAGAAGCTTCTATTGCTTCTTGAGGCCAAAGCAGTACACCCACGAGTCATGATCCACGGTATAAACCTGGCCATCTGCCACGGCGATCCCACTGAAGTGGACCCAACTATTTATTAGTCCGCCGCTTTCGTAGAGTACCTCGCCGGTCTTGGCGTCGAGGGCGTAGAGAACTCCGGGCCTTGTGTTCTTAAGATCGCGGCCGCCGAAGCTGGATCTGTCCGAGGTCTGATCCGGATTTTCGCCGGTGGATAATGCAAACACAACACCGTTCGCAACTATCGGCGGGTCGGGAGGGTTGAAATCGCTCGAGACCCAAGCTGGCTTAAGAATGGGTTTCTTTGAAGTGCCATCCAGACCCACGTTGAACGCCATGATGCTGCCGTGAGGATTCGGGCCGTTGGTCCTGGGAAAGGTTGGAGCTTTTTTCGAAACAGGTCCCCACATCGGGATGTAGACCCATGCCTCGCCAGTTTCATCCTTCCACTCGGCCGGGGCGCCCCAGATCCCTCGCATATTCCAACCGGCTTCATCGTTGCCTAGAGGTGGAGTGGTGAATAGCGCGCTGTCGTGGCCTTTTCCCCCCAGTGAATTTGCATCCATCAGATATACGACTCCTCCCTTGCCACCGCCTGCGAGCAATTCGTAACCGCCGTAACTGAACCAAACCGGACTCGCCGACGCGAGATCGAGGTCGTGTTTGTTGAGATCCTGCCAATTCGGGGGAGTGAAATAATCTACCAATTCCAAGTCGGGCAGGGAAGCCGCAACCGCGCTGCTTCCCAGATCCCCCTTGGACGGGTTTAATTTCCCATCCGCTGTCAGGCCGTAGATTCGGTGATTCTTCCCGGCAACCGGTCCGCCTCTGCCCCAGATTCCCGCCGTTTCAGTGGTCGAAAACAACAAGTGCCGAACCAGTGGGCGACGTGGGCTCCTGATATCCATGGAATAAAATCCTGAGGGAGCATTGCCACAACCTTGAGAGAGAGCTGTATAGACTATCCCATCAACCAAGTTCAGGCTCCAATTCTTGGAAAAAGGTGCCACAAAGGGCATGGGCTGGAATTTGTCCTTCCCGGTGGCCAGGTCCATCCCGAACAATCTTCCATCCATCGCAATCACATAGATTGTTCCCGTCGCGCGTTCGATCATCGGTGTGGCGTTGATTCCCAGCGGGCAATAGACTGTCCCCTGGTATTGGCCTTTTCCAGGAAGCACTTGGGAGTCAAACGTGCGGTCCCAAACGACGGCGCCGGTTGCAGCGTCCAAGGCATAAATATTATTCGAACTTCCCGCAACGTAGACCAGAGACTTCTTGCCTTCCTCAGTGTCGACATCCGAGGCGATAACGGGGGCAGTCAAAGCCGTAAGAAACTTAGGGTCGTTCTTCACCTTTACTTTCCATTTCAGCTCCAGCCCTCGTACCTTCTGTCTGGTTATAGTTTTTTCCTCCGACGCCCATCCAGTGCGCTGTGGGTCGTGCGAGTACATGGGCCAATCAGCCGCAAGGAGCGAAATTGAACTACTCAATGAAGCAACGAAAATCTGCAAAACAAAAAGACCTCGCAAGGTTGCCTTCATACCAAGGACTCCTCCTGAGCGTCGTTTGTGAGAAGCTCCAGCGGTTTGCCGAAAACGCTCGGCCTAAACAAATTCATGGAAAATGGCCTTTTTTGTTGAATCATACCGAGTTGGTGAAAGACCCTGAAGGCCGTCATTCTGATCCCGCAAGGCAAAAAAACATCTAAGTAATTGTTTTCATATCACTGCGAGATGCTATGCAATGCTCCGCAGGAAAAATTGGGAATTATTTCATAAACCTGAAGTCACTAGGTCGGATCACCATTTTCAGATATGGGGTGAATATCCCTCGGTTTCAGTTTGGCCTTCGATTCGTTCAATTTGGATAGTAGACGCGCGAGCCCGTCAAAACCTTTTTTAGCCACCGGATACGGGTCCTGGTCGGCGTACTGGAACACTTCAAATGAAACCGGGCCTTGATATATCCTGGCAATTGTAGGTAATATTTTCTCCAGAGGGATCACGCCGTCACCCACGTATACCCGGTCATTGTCATCCAGCAACTCGCGCGGCTTGGGCGGGACGTCGTCAATGTGGACCCAACTGATTTCTCCGGGTTTCAACCGCTCAAGGTCATCGAGTTTGCTGATACCCGCATAAAAATGAAACGTGTCGAACAGGACGCCCAGGTTGGGATGGCCCACCTGGTGTAGCAGGTTTGCAGTGGTTTCGACGCTGCCCAGAAATTTCGCCCCGCGCATGAACTCAATTCCAATCACAATTCCATATTTCCTGCCCAGTTCGCCGATATCGTGCAGCATGGGCACGGCGGAGGTGTAATCGGATGGTTTTACGTCTTTGGTAATTCCCGAGCACATCACAAACCGATTGGCGCCAAGCTGCGCGGTCATGTCCAGTTTGCGTTCGAACGCCTCCCATTTCTTCTCCCGCTCTGGAACATCGCGAAAGAAAAGGTTCCCACATTCAGCGCATGCGGAACGAGGGGCCAAGCCCAGGTCTGCCATCACGCGCCTAGCGACAGCAACGGAATTCTTTTCGAGAAACAGATTCACAGTGTCCAGCCACAATTCCACCAGGCGAAACCCCGCCTTGCTGTATGCATCCATGGCGATCGTGTAATCGACCTTCCTCGTCGTCGCCTGGTTGATGCAGGGGGTGAACGCCGCAGCAGGGGGGAGGCTTGTACCGGCCGACTTTTCCAATTGAAGCCCGGCAAGAGCTGCTCCCGCGCCCGCCACGGCTGATTTGATTAAGTCACGCCTCTTCATTCAAGGATCTCCGACCCTGGTGGCACTCTGGCTCGCCCAGGATCCATCGGAAAGCTACTCCAGTCGACGGCCATACACCCGTCACTTATCCTGCGTGCTGACTGCTCGAGAATCCGCAGACTTTTGCCACCTCGCGAGTCACTCCACATGCGCGCGCCTAATGACCATCATACGGCGTGGTCAGGACGGCCTTGCGCACGTTTTAGCCCCGATTCTTCATTTGAGTTGCAGAAGGTCACAGAATAGCTGGACCTGTGCGCTACAAGTTCCACTCCCGTCATTGTTTCGCCCAAGAACGGGTTCGTAATTTGTGGAACAACAATACCGATGGTTTGGGTTCGGCGCACTTTCAAACTGCGCGCCAATTTGTTGGGATGGTAATTGAGCGCATCAATCGCATCCAGGACGCGGCGTTTTAACTCTTCAGGGACGAGCGCCTTCTCGTTAATCACAAATGAACCAGTTGCCGCGCAAACGCCCGCCAGCCTGGCAAAGTCACCTATGGTATGCAATGATGTGCCCTCAACTCTGATACTTTTCTATAATACACTTTTTGGTTTCAGATGGATATTTTTTCGGTCTCGCAAACCGGATCAAATCTATACGATTAGATTCATAGCAGGACATTTTACTCATAGTATCTTATTGGGACTATTAAGCTTAAAAACGTTTTGACAATTTGTCGAGTTTTTGTTATTCGTTTAGAGTTTTGCTGGATGGAGTCTTTTTCTTCCCGAATGGTTCTCTCCCTGAAACCGAACAACGGTCAGTTTGGAACCGGGAGGTCACATAGTTTGAGAGACTTGACCGGACGGTGCTTCGATGTGTGGTTGGCATCTTAAGGAGCTTGTGATGAGAATTGTTCGGCATGGCTGCTCCAAGATGGCGGAAACAGTCTTGGTCCCGCTGCTCGTGTTGCTCTTCTCATCTTCCGCAGTGTGCAAGCTGGATAAGAATGCCGATACGCACGGGACTCTGCAATTGATATCGGAGAATCAATTCGCTGAACCGGGCCACAAATTCTGGATTGGCTTGCGCTTCACTCTGGAAAAGGGATGGCACATTTACTGGCTGAATCCCGGTGATTCGGGCGAGCCACCCAAAGTCAACTGGGAGCTGCCTGCTGGTTTTCGTGCCGGTGAGTTGCAGTGGCCGGCTCCCCATCGGCTCGAGCACCCGCCTCTCACTGATTTTGGGTATGAAGACGAGGTGTTGCTGTTGGCTCAAGTTAATCCGGCTGCCGGGCTCGCGACGGGAGGAGGCAACACTGTGCTTGCGGCCGACGTGGAGTGGGTGGTCTGTCGCGAGGTATGCATCGCCTCTCATAAACGCGTGACGTTGCCGCTTGCCATCGAGCGGGGGGCGCCCAAGGTCGATCCCAACTGGCGCGTGCTGTTTGAACGTACGCGCGCGCAACTGCCCAAACCCGCCCCGCTGAATTGGAAATCCACCGTACTGACGGAGGAAAAAGACTTTGTTCTTTCCATCGAAACCGGCGCTTCCGAGGCGAATGCTACATTCTTTCCGCTCGAGGAGCTTCAAATTGAGGACGCGGCGCCACAGCGAGCGAGTTCGACGCGCAGAGGTGTTCGATTGACTCTGGAGAAATCGGACCAACTCTTGAAGCCCATCAAGAATCTCAAGGGCGTAATCGTTTTGGGGAATAATCGGGCTTACTTAATCGATGCCCCGGTTTTCCACAACAAAAGGGGGACTTCGTCATGAAAAGGTTTCCATCAGTTCTTTGGCTGACCTCAATTCTGCTGCTGATGTTGCCGGTTGCGTGGGCAATCCAGGTTGGATCGCCGGCGCCGGATTTCACCGCAACAGACACTTTCGGAAAGGTCCATCACCTTTCCGATTATAAAGGCAAGTTCGTCGTGCTCGAATGGCATAACCGTGATTGTCCCTGGACGGGCAAACACTACTATAGCGGTAACATGCAGCGCCTGCAAAAGGAGTGGACGCAGAAGGGCGTGGTGTGGTTTACAGTAATCTCTTCGGCGCCTGACGCTGAAGGCTATGTGACGGCGGAGGACGAGAACGGTTTCGTTTCCAAAATGGACGCCTCTCCGACGGCAGTCCTGCTCGACCCAAAAGGCGACTTGGGCCACTTGTTTGGCGCCAAAACCACACCGCACATGTTCGTCATCGATAAAGAAGGGGTCTTGATTTACAACGGTGCGATTGACGATAAGCCCACTCCACACTCAGCGGACATTGCGCCCGCTAAGAATTACGTCCAGGCAGCGCTTGAGGAAGCAATGGCGGGACGACCGGTTTCCATTCCAACCACGCGCCCCTATGGGTGCTCTATTAAATACGCCGGGACTGGTGGAGTTTGGCCCAAGTAGCAAAGCCTGAAACAATTCAAAATGGAGGCGAGGGCCCATTACACACTCTTGGGCAGAAAATGAAATCTAACGATCTCCACATCCGGCGTTTAATGACATTCAAATAGAGATTCTTGAGTACCACATTGATGCTTCTAACCCAATATGTGGTAACGAGCCTCAGTCATTTCGCGAATTCCGAGTGCGGCCATTACGCGCCGACAGTTGAGATCGTGAGATTCGGCCCGAGCCACTTCGATACTAGCCGTAAGCGCGCCGCGGTGGCTTGTTTGTCATTCCACCTGACTTGTACAGGTTTGTTGGTGCTCATAATGCCGCTCGCAGCGTTCGCTCAGCGCACTCGCGCTGAGAAGCCGAGCATTCAAAAATTCATCCATGACGAAGGGGCAGAATCTTCAATCGCTGGGGAATCGTTCCAGGCCTCCAAGCTTGACCCTTTGAGGAACTGTCTGGCACGAGCGGACAGGAAGTGCGCCATTGAAGTCTTTTCAAAGCTCCGGGACCCTAAGTTGGAGGACGATCCTGAGTATCTCGACCTGTCCGCTCAGGTCATGAGCCTGGAACACAAGAATACGGAAGCTCTCGCCGCCATCGATCGCGCCATCAAAATTGACCCGATGCGCGCTTCATACGTCATGACCCAGGGACAAATCTACCAGAGATCTCACGATCAAATTCATGCGATTGAATCTTTTCTCCGAGCCTCGCAGTTGCGGCCCGGATGGGTTGAGCCTGCCTATGCTCTGGGAATGAGTTTCTTTCTTCTGGGCAACGAGGAGAATGACACCGAGTATTACGACCGCGCGGCACAACACTTCCGGGTAGTGCTCGATCAAGATCCCAGTTTTCATAAAGCGGAGTTCATGCTTGGAGTCGTCGACGTAATCGAAAACCATCTGGATAAAGGCAAACAACACTTTGAGAACGCCTTGAAAATGAGTCCTCAGAATGCCTACTACCATCTCCATTATGGAATTCTGTTGAATCGGATGGGGGAGAGTGACGACGCGTTACGGGAAATGGAGCTCGCTGAGACGCTCGATCATTCCAACCCTTTGACTTATCTCAACCTGGGTCTTCTGGAAGCACGCCTGGAGAACTATGCGGAAGCGAGAAAGCGGCTCGAAACAGCTGTTCACCTCGACTCCAATCTCTCCGCCGCTTACTTCGTGCTTGGAAGAGTTTATCATCATCTCGGGCTCCCCGAACTGTCCCAAGACGCGTATCAGAAGTTTCAAATCGCTAAAGCGCGCGAGCAGCAGGAAGAGGTTGACCCCATAGAGGCGGCGATCTCGCCTTCGGATTCACATACCCCTGCTGCGCCACCGAAATAGCGGAAGCATGGGTTTGCTCCAGGCGATCGCGATATGTCCGGGTGAAGAGCTGGACGTTATAGCGGCGGTTTAACCCGGGCGTGGTGAAGGTTTGCTCACTGGACTTAAGGATTTCGTGTTTGCGTCCTTGCCGCACTTTCAAAACAGATTGATTGACGAGAGTCGCAGCTTTGACCACGGATCTGCGACTTGAGATAGCCCTGAAATGCCTGGCGCGAACCGTGGGGAGGTGGACTCATTTTGAGAAAGAACAACCAGCTTGATTGTCGAAGGGCAATATGGCGGAACCGCGAAGCCTTTTACCTCAACAACGATCTCATTCAATTGGTGAGCTTGACGGGTGGTGGGCACATTGCAGAGCTTCGTTTTACCGATGCCAGCGGCCTGCCGTCTGTCAATCCTCTATGGATCCCGCCCTGGAAGACTATCGATCCGTTTCAATACCGGCCGAGCATCCACGCCCGACTTTACGGTTCACTGGAAGCCGGAAGATTGCTCTCCGGAATTGTGGGCCATAACATCTGTCTGGATCACTTCGGACCGCCTTCGGAAGAAGAAGCCGCTAATGGCCTCTCCGCTCACGGGGAGGCGCCGAATTTGAAATGGCGAAGGTCTAACTCACACCTTACTTCTCGACGAGTGAGATTGAAATTCTCGGTTCGCTTACCAGAGGCCGGTTTGGCCTTCACGCGCGAGCTTGAGCTGTGCAAGGGGGAGTCCGTCGTCTATATAACTGAGACTGTAACAAATAAGAGAAAGGCGGATCATTTTTTCGACTGGACCCAGCACGTGACAACAGCTCCTCCCTTCCTTGGGACAAAAAGCGGCCGCGTGTTTATGTCGGCGACTAAAGGGTTGACGAGCCCTGCCGGATACGAAGGAAAGGAGCTGCTGAAATCGGCGCGCGAGTTTCGTTGGCCCTATGCGCCCGCAATGGCAGGAGGCACGGCCAACCTGACTCGATGCTTTATTAAGGAAGGGTTGGGATTTGTGGCAACTGTGCTCTTGGATCCGAGGCGGGAAGTGGAGTATGTCGCGGCTTTGGATACCAAGCATCATCTCCTCCTCGGGTACTGCTTTCGCCGATCCGATTATCCGTGGGTTACGATTTGGGAGGAGAATCATGCGCGAACCAATGTTCCGTGGAGTGGGCGTTCCCAAGCTCGTGGACTGGAGTTTGGCTCGGCGCCTTTTCCAGTATCTCCACGCGAAGCATTCACACGTGGTCCGCTCTTTGGTACTCCGACTCTCTCCACTGTTTCAGGAGGGGGCCGGGTGACGATTCAGTACGCCGCCTTTCTCGCGCATTTACCTGAGGGCTTTAAAGAAGTGCGAGAAATCAATCTGCGTAAAAACGAGATTCTAATTTATGGCAGCGCCCGCAATCAGCGGATTTGCCTTCCTGCCTCCGGGCTCGGGCGGATGGGGCTGGTGTAGGGTAATTATAGGGGGAGCCACCGACATGGGAGATTGCGGAGAACATCGAAGTTCGGTGGAGTCAGCCTAATCTATTGGTTCGATTCTTTCCGCAGCAAGAGACAACGCCGAGGGTAAAAGCAAAGCACTATTCCACTCGTCATCTCGTCATCAACCCGCTAGCGCGCGGTGTTCACCTTCTCCCAGCTGTCGTTTTTGGCGGCAGTCAAGACGGCATCGGTTACATAATCCGTGGCCAACCCGTCGCGAAAACTAGGCCCAGGTACCTTAGCGACGGCCAACCCACTGAGGAAATCCGCTGCTTGATGGATAAAGGTGTGTTCATATCCGATCTGGAGACCGGGCACCCACCAGTGCTTCATATAAGGATGATCGCTGTCGGTAATATGGATCGAACGCCAACCGCGCAGTCTTCCCTCGTCGCGATGGTCGAAATATTGCAATCGGTGAAGATCGTGAAGGTCCCAAATGATCGACGCATTTTCTCCATTGATTTCGAGGGTGTATAGAGCCTTGTGTCCGCGTGCATAGCGGGTCGCTTCAAAATTGCCCAACGAACCGTTCGTGAAGCGCGCTATAAACGCGCTCGCGTCGTCGATGCCGACCTTCTCGACTTTGCCGGTTAGATTATGCTTGCGCTCTTTAATAAAGGTTTCGGTGAGGGCAGCGACGGAATCAATAGAACCGTTCAGCCACATGGCAGTATCGATGCAGTGCGCGAGCAGGTCGCCGGTGACGCCGCTCCCCGCAACCTGCACGTCGAGACGCCACAGCCCTTCTCCTCCTTGAGGCACCTCTTTCGATATCGTCCAATCCTGGAGGAATTTGGCGCGATAGTGAAAAACTCGGCCCAACCGGCCCTCGTTGACCAGCTCCTTGGCAAGGGTAACCGCGGGCACACGGCGATAGTTGTACCAGACCATATTGGGCACGCCCGCCTTCTCCGCGGCTTCCACGATGGCCTTGGATTCCGCGCCGTTTCGACCTAGCGGCTTTTCGCATAGAATTGCTTTGCCTGCCTGGGCAGCCGCGATTGCCACCTCGGCATGGGTGTCATTGGGGCTCGCGATGTCGATGACGTCGATGTCCTTGCGCTCGACCAGGCTCCGCCAGTCCGTCTCGACAGATTCATAGCCCCAGGTTTGCTGGAACGCCTCTGCCCTCGCTCGATTGCGCCCGCACACTGCTTTCAATATGGGCTCGTATGGAACATCGAAAAAGTTCGATACTTTGCCGAAAGCATTGGAATGGGTTCTCCCCATGAAGCCATATCCGACGACGCCAATGTTTAATTGCGGTTTACTCATCTCACTCCTTCTGAGCCAGGCGATGTAAGGTGGAAACTCAATCCCAGCCGTGTGCCTGGCGGACGGCGACCATGGTGGCAAGGATGCCGTGCCAAGTCTTTTGATCCGTCATCACGCTGTTGGGAAACATGCAGCCGTCCCAGCAGATGTGCTGGAAGGCGCGAGTTGGCTCCCCTTTCTCGTTGCACATCCAATAGCCGGAGTCACGCACGATGTTCAGTTTGCCGTTGGGGTCGTTTGGAAGGCAATGCCGTCCAGTCTTATCATGTGATCCCGACCCTTTCACCGTGGCATCGTTTTGAGCAACGTGGAAATCGGTCGTCCAGGGTCGAAGTGCGTTGGTTAACGATCGAAGAGACTCTTCGAACTGGTCAGACCGGCTCCAATCAAACGGTTCGGGCAGCAGCCGGTCCTCCGGAGCGTTATAGCCGAGAGTGAAAAGAAGAGTGTGAGCCATGTCCGCCTGAAAGCCCAGAGTCCTGGGTCGATCGACCATCTCCAGGAGCTGGACCATGCGCTTCCAACTGTGCATGCCACCCCAACAGATCTCACCTTCCGCCGCCAACCTTTCGCCGTAGTCCGCGGCGATGTCGCAGGACTGGCGAAAGGTATCCGCAATGAGCTTTGTATTCGCCTCCGGATCCTTGGCCCATTCCGCCGGGCTGGCTGCGGAATCGATGCGAATGATGCCGTAACGTCTGATGCCCAGCTCGCGCAGTTTCCGGCCGATGCGGCAAGCCTTGCGAACCTGCTCCAAAAACCGCTTCCGCTCGTCATCAGATCCCATGGCCGAGCCGCCGCCCGTAGCTCCCCACACCGGAGCAACAAGCGAGCCTATAACCAGACCCAATGAAGCGACCTTGTCAGAGAGCCTTTTGAGGTCTTCATCGCTCGAATCGATGTCAGTATGCGGACTGGTCAAGAACAAATCAACGCCGTCAAATTTTACGCCGTCCACATTCGCTGCGGCCGTGAGCCTTAGCATGGTGTCAAGGTCAATGGGAGGTTCAGAGCCGGCGCCCTTCCCGACCACACCAGGCCACATGGCGTTATGCAATGCAGGATGTTTGTGAATTGTGCCCGTATTCATATTCTGAAAACCCCGTTGATTTTATTTGTGATTGGATAAATCCACCTCGTTCTGTCCTCAACATAAGTCCGACCGCTTGCAAACTTGACCCAGGGCGTCGCGCGTTCGGCTGCTGTTCGAGTGTGCCCTTTGCGAGGTCAGGTGCTGGACAGCATTAATAAGGAGCGATTAGGCGGAGCGGTGGAGTCGCGGACTCGCAGTTCATTGGCAAGCACTACAGTCTGCTTTTTTTCACTTCCGGCTTCGGCCTTGTCCGCCTCTATTTCTTTGATGAGTATCTCCGTTGCCAGTCTGCCCATCTCGCGAGTTGGCTGTGCGACCGCGGTAATCTGGGGACGGAAACTCGCCGCCCATTCGAAATCGTCAAACGCCAACACGCTCACTTGCTCCGGACAGGAAATCCCCAGTTGACCAAGAGCACGCATCAGACCGAGCGTCATTGTGTTATTACTGCAAAAGATCGCCGTCGGTGGGTCGGGGAGCCGCATGAGCTCAAGCCCGGTGAGGTAGCCGCTCTCCGATCTAAAATCGCCGCACTTGACGAAATCGTCGGCGAGAGGAAGGACAGCCTCCTGCAAGGCCTGGCGGAAGCCCTCTAAACGTTCAACGCAGATCGGCAGGTTCAGCGGGCCAGTGATAATCGCGATACGAGAATGACCAAGGCCAATGAGATGCCGCGCGGCTTCCCGGGAAGCCCCCAAATTATCGCCGACCACCGCCGCCCCCAAATAGCCCGGAGGGGTCCGATCCACAAAGACCACCGGGGAACGCCGCGTTGAACGGCGGTCACCCATGTGAAGCGGATTGCTGGAGGAGAGCAATATGCCATCGACGCGCCGCTCGAAAAGAATATTGAGATGGAGCGTTTCTAGCGCCGGATCTTCATTTGAGTTGCAGAAGATCACAGAATAGCCGGACTTGTGCGCTTCAAATTCCACTCCCGTCATTATTTCGCCGAAGAACGGGTTCGTAATTTGCGGAACAACCATACCGATGGTTTGGGTTCGGCGCACTTTCAAACTGCGCGCCACGTTGTTGGGACGGTAATTGAGTGCGTCTATCGCATCCAGGACGCGGCGCTTTAACTCGTCACTGACGTGCGCCTTCTCATTAATCACGAATGATACAGTTGCTGTAGAAACGCCCGCCAGCCTGGCAACGTCACGTATTGTTCGCATCCTGCGCCATCACCTCCGAGATTTGACTATCATACCCTTATTTTGCTTCACATGCATATTTTTTTGTTTCGTAAATCGGTCGTGTATCTATACGATTAGATTAATGTATGGCGGCTCCAGTACATAGTAACTTATTTGTATGCAGTAGCTTAAAAAAACTGCTTGACATGCTATATTTTCTTGGCTATACGTTTAGTGTTTCTTGATGATGTAGTCATTTTGGTAGGCTGGCTTCCACTCAGAAACCGAATATCCGCCGGTCTGACACCGGGAGATTTAAGATGCGAAGTCAGCACTCAGAAATTCGAGTGCCGGGTGTGTGGCGTTCGACTGGATATTTTTTGCGTCGGGTGTTGGGTCTTGGGTTCCGAATATCGCAGGATTGAATCCGATTGGAGGGCACAAAACATGTTTTACAAATCTCAGATCGTTCGTCGACTGATCTCATCGCTGATGTACGCTCCCTTGTGCTTGGTTCTCTTGAGCGCCCAAGGCAGGGCACAAGAATCAACTGGAACAATCAGTGGTAGTGTGACAGATTCCGGCGGAGCTGCGGTGCCCCAAGCTGCGATTACCATAACAAATGAGCAGACCAATCTGGATATACGGAGCACCAGTAACGAGAGCGGGGACTTCGTGGTCCCCGGGTTGGAAGCTGGAAACTACACCGTCACTCTCAGTAAAGGGGGGTTTCAAACTTACCGGGAGTCGCATGTCGTAATCAAGTCAGCTCAAGTTGCCACGATTAATGCCGTCCTGAAGGTCGGTGCGGTCACGACGACAGTCGAGGTCCAGGCGAGTGCTGCCGAGGTTCAGATAAGCACGCCGGAGTTGTCCAGCGAAGTGACTGGAACGCAAATGGCTACGCTTCCTTTGAACGGGAGGAACTACCAGGAACTAAGCTTCTTGATGCCTGGTGTTACTAATTTAAACCCGGACACGGCAGCCAACACGGGTGGGTTCCTCACCTCGAACTTGATGTCCACAAACGGGACGGGAGTTAATGGCACATTATTTTATCTGGACGGAGTCTACAATATGAACTCGGGGAGCATGGACAAGACCGCAATTGTGCCCAATCCGGACACGATTGAGGATGCCAGGCTTTTGCAGAATAACTTTAGCTCCCAGTACACTTTGTATAATGCGAATGCGATGATCCTGGTAACGAAATCGGGGACGAGCGCCTTCCATGGAACTGCGTTCGAATATTTTCGCAATGATGCGCTGAACGCTCGCAACTTTTTCACCCCTACAGTCCCCGCCTTCAAACAGAATATTTTCGGATTTAACATCGGCGGCCCAATCACAATTCCGGGGCACTTCAACACGAACCGGACGAAGGTGTTTTTCTTCTTGAGCACGCAATGGACGAGGCAGATTATCGCCGTTAATGCTACGGGAGCAGATGCGACCGCGGCCCAGAGGAATGGGACGTTTTCGACTAAAATCACGAACCCTGTGACAGGTCAGCCTTTCCCCCGGGACGCTAATGGAAATTATCAAATACCTTCAAATATGCTTAACGCCCAGTCGCTTATTTTCTACAATGCGGTGGCGCCCCTCCCCAATAATCCGGCCGGCGGATTTAATAATTACCTCCTCTCAGTGCCCACGCACAACAACACGCGCGACGACGAGGGTAAATTGGATTTCAATTTCGGTTCGAAGCTACGGCTCATGTTGGAGTATCTGGACTCGCGCCAAACGAACCTCTCGGCCACTCAGACCTTCGGTCTTACCACGATCTTTCCCACCACCTACCAGCCGATTACCGCACCCGACCAGTTGGCTCAGATCCGGCTCACCCAGATCATTTCGTCATCCCTGGTGAACACTACTAGCATCAACATGTGTAACTATAATGTGAATCTAGGCGTGGCGGGCCTCGTGTACAAGAACCAGCTTCCCAGTTTCTCAGAGACGAACCCCTTCAACGGATTTCTATCGAATAAGCTTCCCGAGGTGGATTTCTCTGGTGGTTACCCTAATATAGGTGTCAGTTCGGTCTTGCCGGACCCTCATTCCGCAAACCTGGAGGATACTCTTTCGGACGACGCGAGCTGGCTGCGAGGGAACCACTACCTCCAATTTGGGTTTCAGCAGGTTTTTGGTACAGATCGGCAAAATGCTTTTGCCGCAACGGCTGGGAAGTGGCTTTTTAACGGCCAATTCACAGGAAATCCCATGGCCGACTTCTTACTTGGGGATGCCGCCAGTTTTACTCAGGGTTCTGGTGATGAACGCTCATACCAACACTGGGTCCTCTTTTCGCCGTACATTCAGGATCAGTGGAAGTTTAAGAGACGCCTCACCCTAACCGGTGGATTCCGATTCGAGTATTCACCTTTGCCGAGCTTTCAAAAAGGTATATCCAATTTCATACCTAGTCGCTATAACCCGGCCAACGCTCCCACCGTTAACCCCAATGGGACCTTTACCCCGGGGCCTACCTACGATCCGAATAACGGAATCGTTTTCGGCGGAATAACACCGGGGTACCCTGCGAACTACGCCAACACTCATAATTATTTCTATGATCCCACATTTGGCTTCGCGGTCGATGTGTTCGGCGACGGGAAAACGAGCCTGCGTGGCGGTTTTGGAATAACTCATGGGCTCGTCTTTACGAACTCCTGCGATACCCAATGCCCGCTCAACTACCCTCGCACCCAAACTCTTACTTTAATTGATCCCCCCTTCCCCAATGCGACTGGGGGCAAAGCCGCGCAACCCACAGTCCCTACCTTGAAGATGCAGGATACGAATTTAAACACCCCCATGATAACTAACTTTAGCCTGAGCTTGCAGCACGAGTTCAAGGGGGGATGGTTCGTTTCGATTGCGGGAGCAAGCGATTTCTACGAGCACGGTGATCTCAACGTCAATGCGAATCAGCCGCTCCCTGAGGGCGGTTTCGATTTTAATCCTATTATTAATACGGGGACAGTATCCAATTTCTCCGCCGGCGCCCGTTGGCCGGGTTACGGATCACTGGTCGATGATATGAGCCCGAGCCACGGAAATTGGGAGGCGCTTGAACTTAACGTGCGGCACCCCGTCGGCCATAACCTTTTCCTCTCGGGGGCTTACACCTGGCAGGGGAACTATACTAACTCCCGAGGCAATTATAATACCTCGACCGAGGGAGGAGCGGGGACGCAGAACGTCTACAATATAAACGCTGAATATGGCCCCGCCAATGATAATCCTCGACAGGTATTTTCGTTCAGTGCCATTTGGAGTTTGCCGTGGTTTGCTCAGTCGAATGGATTCAAGTCCGTGGCACTTAGAGGCTGGCAATTCTCGGACGTCACCCAGCTACAAAGTGGCTTTCCGTTGGATCCCTCGTTGAAAACCGCGCACCCGGGGCTGGCTACCCTCCCCAACCGTGTCGCGGGTACGAGCACCCAAGGTCCCAAGACGAGGGCAGAGTGGTTCAATACCGCCGCGTTTGCCGCCCCTGCCCCTGGATTCTTTGGGAATGCCGGGGTGGGTTCAATTACTGGCCCGGGTAGTATCACTTTTAATACGGCCCTCTACAAGGATTTCAGAATTGGGGAGCGTCAGAAGTTCCAAATTAGGGCTGAGCTTTTCAACACCTTCAATCACACCAATTTTTCTACTGTTTCAACTGGTTTAGGCACCGCAAACTTTGGACAAGTAACCGCCGCCCTCGACCCGCGGATCGCCGAAATTGTCTTGCGGTTCGAATTCTGAGTGCATTTGGCCGATAGTCTGCCGCGCGTAATCTGCAGTACATAAACCTGTCAAGAGTTTATGTACTGCAGAGAAGTGCTTGAAAAGCTGCCTAGAGACAGGGTTCGAACTCACGCCCGTTCTCTGAAAATGCGGTTCCTGACATCTGAGAACTGAAAATCTAATTTTTCCGCCCCGCGCGTTGAATTCAACAAGGAGATACTTATGCTTTCCCTCGTAAGGAGATCGATTCGAATCCTTCGCCGTACCGGGCCGATTTTGGGTCTTTCTGTCGCCTTCCTGGTCCTCATATCCTGCCTGCCCTGGATGAGCAGACGCGTGAGCGCGCAGGGCTCAGAGGAAATTCCATTCTATAAACACACCATTGATTTGGGGATGAGCGAAGCGGCCGCGGTCGCCGATATAAATCAAGACGGCAAGCTCGACATCATTTCAGGCGACAACTGGTACGAACAAACTACTCCAGATGAGAATGGGCCGCGCTGGATCAAACACCACTTCCGCGACCTGGGCTACTTTCGATTTCCTTCGACCTTGAGGTTCCAGGGTTCTTACGTGAAAGACTTGGGCGACCTGGCGATTGACGTAAATGGCGACGGCTACCCTGATATCGTGACCAGTAGCTGGTGGAAGCCCTACCTGAGTTGGTGGGAAAACCCCGGCAAATCGAATAAGCCATGGGTTAAGCACGATATCGACGCGTGCTCGTCCGTGGAATTCTCGTTTCTAGTGGATATTCTGAATACCGGTAAGCCACAACAACTCTTACCGGAATTCGGCGACGTTAAGTGCCCACTGACATGGTACGAGATCGTAGGCAAGGGCGCGGATGCGCACTGGGTTGGGCACGTGGTCAGTCCGCGCAGCTATGGACACGGCATTGGCGCCGGAGACGTCAACGGCGATGGGCGCACCGACATCATCACGCCCAGGGGCTGGGCTGAAGCTCCCGCCGACCCTCGCAAAGACGAGTGGGTCTTCCATCCGGAATTCGACTTGGGAGAGGTCGGGTTCATTCACGTGATGGACGTGAACGGCGACGGCTTGCCAGACCTCGTCGCCACTAGCGCCCACGCCTACGGAATCTTCTGGTTCGAACAAAAGAAGGACGACCAGGGCAATCGCAACTGGATTAAACACGTAGTAGACAGTTCGTGGTCGCAGTCTCACGCCACGGCCATCGCGGACCTCAAGGGCGATGGCGATCCGGTGCTGGTAACGGGAAAGCGCTACGACGCGCACGAAATCGATGCAGGCGTCAACGAGCCCCTCGGCCTATATTGGTATGAAAGGGTCCAAATTGAGGGCCGGCTTGAATGGCGGAGGCACATCATCGACTACGGCACGCGGACCGGAGCAGGAATGCAAGTCTGCGTGGTTGATGTCGACAAGGACGGCGACCTCGACATCGTTGTGGGCGGAAAATCCGGGCTCTTTTTCTTTGAGAACACGACCAAAGGACGGAAAGGGCATGTCACCGATGTGATCGACGTCCCGGTGCGATGACCTTACCTTTGTTAGCCGATTAGGGATTCTTGGGGATGGATTCCTTTTCGTTCCGAGAGGCTTTCTCCGTGAACCTTAACCGCAGCCGGTTTGGAACGGGGAAGTCATGACGAACAGTCTGCTCTCAGAAATGCGAGTGCGGGATGCATGGCGTTCGATTGGAATGGCTTAATGCGTTGGGCGCAGGGTCTTGGGCCTCCAATTCTTACGAGGATGGGGGCGCGTGGAGGGAGCAAAACATAATGGACAACCCTCCGCTAGTTCATCCACTCATGGCATCGTTGATATGCGCTCCCTTGTGCATCGATGAGGTACGTTGCATCTGAAAACTGATCGTTTGATTTCTCCGCCCCGCACGTTGAATTCAGCAAGGAGATGCTTATGCCTTCCCTCGTGAGGAGATCGATTCGAATCCTCCACCGTGCCGGCCATATAGTGGGTCTTTCTGTCGCCTTCCTGATCCTCGTATGCTGCCTGTTCTGGAACAGCGGACGCGTGAGCGCGCAGGGCTCGGAGGAAATTCCTTTCTATAAACACACTATTGATTTGGGGCAAAGCGAAGCGGCAGAGGTTGCGGATGTGAATCAGGACGGCAAGCTCGACATCATTTCCGGCGAGAACTGGTACGAACAAACGACACCGGGTAAGGATGGGCCACGCTGGATCAAACACCACTTCCGCGACCTGGCTTTCTATAGATTCAGTGGGACGCCGGCGTACGAGGGCGGTTACCTGGAAGACTTGGGCGACCTGGCCATTGACGTGAATGGTGACGGCTACCCCGATGTGGTGACCAGTTGGTGGGGCGACGCGGTCGTTCCCTCCCTGACTTGGTGGGAAAACCCTGGTAAATCCAACAAGCCCTGGGTTCAGCACGTCCTCGATAAGGGCGCGCCGGTGGAATTCTCATTTCTGGTGGATATCCTGAACACCGGAAAGCGTCAACAACTCTTACCCCAATTCGGCGGTGGCATTGCCCCGCTGAAATGGTACGAAATCGTGGGCAAGGGGGGGGACGCGCACTGGGTTGGGCACGTGGTCAGCCCCCGCAGCTATGGACACGGCATCGGCGCGGGAGACGTTAACGGCGACGGGCGCACGGACATCATCACACCCAGGGGATGGTTTGAAGCTCCCCCCGACCCTCGCAACGGCGAGTGGGTTTTCCATCCGGAATTCGAATTGGGAGCTGTCGGATTCATTTACGTGATGGACGTGAACGGCGACGGCCTGCCGGACCTCGTCACCAGCATGGCTCACGATTACGGAATTTTCTGGATGGAACAGAAGAAGGACGCACAGGGCAATCGCACCTGGGTGAAACACGACATTGACAATGCCTGGTCACAGGCTCACGCCATGACCATCGCGGACCTTAAGGGTGATGGCAAGCCGGTGCTGGTAACGGGAAAGCGCTACTACGCGCACGAGCATGACCCAGGCGCCAACGACCCACTGGGTGTGTATTGGTATGAAAGAGTCCAGGGCGAGACCGGACTGCAATGGCGGCGGCACATCATCGACTACGGCACGCGGGCCGGAGCAGGGTTGCAAGTCTGCGTGGTTGACATTGACAAGGACGGCGACCTCGACATCGTTGTGGGTGGAAAGTCCGGGCTCTTTTTCTTCGAGAACATGACCAAAGGGCGAAGAGTGCCTCTCACCGATGTGATCGACGCCCCGGGGCAATGACTTTAGTTGGGATTACATACGAGGCCCTGGTGTTCTCCGCATGTGTACAAACTTTGCGACTGCAACGGGTTTCAAAATTCGATCGGCGCCTTCGTCTTCGACAAAAGGAACCGGTTGGCAACCATCGAGGGAAAAAATGAGGAAACGAATAATTCTGTTCACTCTGCTTTTTGCTTTCGGGAATGGAAATGCATTTTGTCAGAATGGCTCCGCCCCGGCGAACGACCTCGGTATCCAGTATCTGGGTCACGTCGCCGTGAGGGTCACCAACCTTGCCGCCGCTTTGCACTTTTATTGCGACGAATTGGGTCTCCCGGAGATTTTCCGCATTAACAGGGCCTCGGGCTCAGTGCTGCTGGTCTATCTCCGAGTCAACAACAACAATTTCGTTGAGCTTCTTCCTGGAGATAAATCATCCACAGACCCAGCGCCGCTGTCGGGTCCGCATATGGGCTTTTATGTGAAGGACCTTCAAGCTTCACTGCACGCACTTCAAGCTAAAGGTTATCCGCTTCCCGAGGATGCCTTCACAAAGGCTGCAAAGGTCCTCGGTGATGGAACAGTCATGTATTTCATTCATGACCCAGATGGCAATGGCATTGAACTGAGCCAGATGCTGCCTGATTCCAAAGAAGCCAAATCCCAACGCTGAACACCACAGACCCCCTTTGGACATGGAGCGGACTTCGAAACTCGCGCGTCGGCTAAGTGTTCATAACCGTTTCTTTGCCATCTTGAGTGATGCCGCTCTCGCCGTCGAAACGGAGTTTGCAAACTGGTCCAAACCCAATAACAAGTTGCGCCAAAGATGCGCACTTACTCAAGCCGCTGTGTTTAGTATGCAAGGAGGGTGAAATGCAAAGTCAAGACAGGAAAACGAATCGGCGCAGCTTCATGAGGGACTCGGTTACTTATGGGGCGGGGTTCGCGGCCTTGGCATCATCCAAGATATTGGGAGCGAACGACAGGATTCAAATCGGCGTTATTGGGACGGGCGGAAGGGCGGGGGAACTGATGAGATGCTTCAATCCGGGCCCTAACGCATTTTGGGCTGGCATGCCCCAGTTCAAGGTCGGCCCAGTCTCCGGCGCACAACTCGCGGCAGTGGCGGATGTGTACGAGCCCAACCTGGACCGGGCTGAGGCGGTGGCTGGCCCTGGAACTAGAAAGTTTCGCGATTACCGCGAGTTGCTGGACCAAAAGGACATCGACGCGGTGATCATCGCATCGCCGGACCACTGGCACTCGAAAATGTTGATCGATGCGCTGGAGGCGGGCAAAGATGCTTATGTGGAAAAACCCGTTAGCCACTCACTTGAAGAGGGCCCAGAGGAAATTCGAACGTTGGAGAGGACCGGCAGGGTTGTTCAAACCGGGACCCAGCACCGAAGCTGGAAACACTATATCCAAGCTAAGGAAATCGTGGACTCTGGGGCTCTGGGTACCGTGCGCGTGGTCGAAGCGTACTGGTTTATGAATTTAACCAGAGGCTTCGAAACGATCGGACAACAAAAGACGGACCTCTCCAAGCTGGATTGGAAGGGTTGGCTTGGGTCCGCCCCTCCTCAGGAATTCACCGAGATGAAATTCCATAGGTGGCGATACTTTCGGGCTTTCGGCGGAGGCACTATAACTGATTTGATGGTTCACTCCCTTTCCACCATTCAATGGTATATGAACAGTCCTGCCCCATCGAGTGCTGTCGCCGCAGGCCTCTCCAACGATTTTGGGTTGGAATGGCCAACCACGCTGAGTTGCACGCTGGAGTATCCCCAAGGATTCCTGGTGAGCTATACCGGGAACCATTCGAGCGGAATGGATTTCGGCAGCGTGATTTTTTACGGTTCGAAAGGAACTTTAGAGATCAGCCGCGCGGCTTTCGCTCTTTATGAAGAGACTCGGGGATTCAAATACAACTCCAAGAGCCAACGCTGGCGCCCGGACCCCAAACTCTATGTAGAATCGGAGGAGGAAGGGACTTCCGAAAACCTCCGCAACTGGCTGGAATGTATCCGAAGCCGAAAAACTCCTAACGCGAATCTCGCGTTTGGATTGGAACTTGCCCGGACCGCCCACCTGAGCAATGCTGCACTGATCAGCGGAAGGAAGGCAACCTGGGATGAAGCCGCCCAAAAGATCCATCTCGTTTAGGGAGAAGAATAATTCTTGAGCACGGTCGCTCCGATCTTTGGATGATAATTGCGGAAACCAAGGGATATTGTTCGTGGCATCACATCGATGCTTTCAACTGGTGCTTTTTCGAAGCGAACAAGTGCGAAGATGATGTAGCTGGTAGGCCAAGGAGGCAGATATGAGCGGGAGGTCAATCAATCAAACAACCCGGAACGCAATCGAAGCGGGGGAAGGTATTCTGCGCCTTTCACCGACCTGGGTTCCGCGGTCGTTCCTCATGCCCGGCCGGCGGCTGAAATTGGCAACAAAAGACCTTTACGCCTACGGCGCAAACCGAGGTGGCATCGACGAGCGATGGTTTGCCTCGACCACCGGGGCAATGAACGAAAACCGGACCGCTGACGAGGGCTTGAGCTATGTTGTGTTTGAGGGCCAAAAGTTTACCCTAAAAGAGGCCATTGAAGCGGAGGGACCACGTCTTATCGGACAGAAGATATGGGAAGAGTTTCGCCGCTGGCCTGTTTACAGCAAGTTTTTCGACAACCTCGGGCCCATTCCCCATCATCTGCACCAAAACGCGGCCCAGGCGAAACTCGTGGACCAGGAAGGGAAGCCCGAGTCTTACTACTTTCCTCCGCAGTTGAATAGCATTGGCAACAATTTTCCTCATACTTATTTCGGCCTCGAGCCCGGTACGAGCAAGGAGGAGGTTCGCGCCTGCCTGGAGCGCTGGAATCAAGGAGAGAACGGCATCCTCGACCTCTCCAGGGCGTACCGCCTGACGCCGGGTACTGGTTGGTTGGTACCGCCGTGCATTCTTCATGCCCCTGGGTCGCTCGTCACATACGAGCCCCAATGGGGAAGCGATGTTTTCGCCATGTATCAATCGATGGTGGAAGGCCGCCATGTGCCTTGGGAACTCCTGGTCAAGGACGTGCCCAAGGAAAAGCATCAGGATCTGGATTTTCTCGTTGATCTCATCGACTGGCCGGCGAACACAGATACCCACTTCAGACAGCACCACCACTTACAACCCATCCCGGTTGCCGATACTTGTTCCGAAGGCTATATCGACAAGTGGGTGGTTTACGGAAAAGTGGACGGCCGCCAGCGATTTAGCGCCAAGGAGCTAACTGTCAAGCCCGGAGTTCGGTGCACGATTAAAGATAATGGCGCCTACGGGCTGATCGTCACTCAGGGGAACGGAAGCATCGGCAAGCTTACTCTGGATTGCCCGGCGATGATTCGATTTGGGCAACTGACCGAAGACGAAGTTTTTGTCTCGTTTGAAGCGGCCACTATGGGAGTCACGTTTGAGAACCATTCGACTCAGGATGACCTGGTGGCACTGCGATACTTCGGCCCTGATGTCAACCCAAACGCGCCTGAACTTGGACATCACGAGGCTTCAACTTAAAGAGATGAAGGTAAGAAGGCACCGTCGTAATGTTGGATTCCAGTGGTGTTACTTCTCGTTCGTTGCCCTTCTATCTTTAGCCGGCTTTCAGAGCGCCTGCCGACAGCGTCGTCGCCCGCTCTATGCTGTCATCCCCAAGGCGCAGGCCCATATTTACTGGCAGGCTATTCACGCCGGTGCGCTGAAAGCAGCGCTGGAAGCGAACGTGGATATTATTTGGAACGGCCCCGCGACCGAATCGGATTATGCCGGACAAATTGCCATCACTGAAGATTTCATCAGCCGCCACGTGGATGGCATCGAAATCGCGCCCACTGACCGGGATGCTCTCGTGAACGCGATACGGCGGGCGCGCGACGCCCAGATACCCTTGACGGTTATCGATTCAGGAGCGAACACCGAGGATTACGTCTCGTTTGTCGCCACTGACAACTATGGAGGCGGGGTAATCGCGGCGCGTCGATTGGCAGAGATTCTGAAAGGGCATGGCAATGTCGCGGTAATCGCCCTGTTGCCTGGTTCCGGCTCAACCACCGCGCGTGAAGAGGGCTTCAAGAATACAATAGCCAAGGAGTTTCCAAAAGTGAAGATCGTCGCTTTCCAATACGGGATGTCCGATCGTAGCCGGTCGCTGGCCATTACCGAGGATATCCTGACGGCCTACCCGACGCTCGATGGTATCTTCGCCTCCGCGGAGCCGGGGTCAATTGGCGCAGCCCAGGCATTGAAAGAACGCGGATTAGTCGGCAAAGTGAAGTTAGTGGGTTTTGACACCTCCGCAAGCCTGGTCGAGGATCTTCGCGGCGGGGTCATCGATTCTTTGGTTGTTCAAGATCCGTTTCGAATTGGGTATCTCGGACTCAAAACCCTCATCGATGCTCGAGCTGGCCACACGCCTCCAAAACACATCGACCTGCCACCGACGCTGGTCACCCTGGAAAATCTTAGCCAGCCGTCGATCCGGGTCCTTGTGAGCCCCGATGTCGAGGGCTATTTACATTGATCGCCGGAGATTGTAGGTCTCAAATATGCCACACGAAGAAGCAATGATTGAATTGCGTTACTTGCAAGATCTTTGGGATGACAACACCGCCAGAGGCCTCGATGAGCCGGAGCTTCTCCGCTACCGATCCAACCTCCTGGGAGCGGATTTACGGATCACAAACTTCGGCGGTGGCAATACCAGTTCCAAGATCACGCAACCGGATCCTCTCGATGGCAGTGACGAACGGGTGCTCTGGGTGAAAGGAAGCGGTGGCGACTTGGGAAGTATGACCCGGAGCGGCTTCGCCACATTGTATCTCGACAAACTTCACGCACTTGAAAAACGCTATCGAGGTGTGGCCTATGAGGACGAAATGGTGGGTTTCTACCCGCTGGCCGCCTTCGGCACAAATCAGGTTGCTGCGTCGATTGACACGCCGTTGCATGGCTTCCTACCATTCCTTCACGTGGACCATCTCCACCCCGACTGGGGCATTTCTCTGGCGGCGGCGGCCAATGGACTCGAGCGGATGGAGGAGTTTAATCGCAAGTTCGGGCATCACTTAACATGGGTCCCTTGGCAGCGTCCAGGCTTCGAGCTTTCGAGGATTCTTCGCCGGGCGGTGGACTCAACCCCGCAGTGTGATGGCGTGGTGCTCGGTGGACACGGTCTTTTTACTTGGGGCGATACTCAGCGCCTGTCCTACCTTAACAGCATCACCATGATCGACCATCTCGGACAGTTTGTCCTGGGGAGAATCGAGAACGCCGGACCGGCGCTGTTCGGTGGACCATTGCATAGGTCCCGCGAGGATAAGCGGGATTTGGCTCTGGGATTGTTTCCTTTCCTTCGTGGACGTCTTTCGCGAACGCGGCTCGTTATTGGCAGCTTTTCCGATCTTCCTGAAGTTCTTCGTTTTGTAAACTCCAATGATGCACCAAAGCTTGCCCATCTGGGGACGAGTTGTCCGGACCATTTCGTCCGAACTAAAATTCGTCCGCTATACGTTCATTGGAATCCGGAGACGGAGGATCGGTCGCGCCTGCTCCGGGCCATTGAGGGATCACTTGAAGTTTATCGCAAGGAATACGAAGCATATTATCAAGCGCATGCCCGGGCAGACTCTCCCGCCATGCGTGATCCGAACCCTACAGTCGTGCTGATACCCGGCATCGGTATGTTCAGCTTTGGCAAAAGCAAGGCCGAGGCGCGGATCACCGGAGAGTTCTATGTTAATGCCATTCACGTCATGGAGGGCGCTACCGCGCTCATTGACGGCAAGACACCAGAAAAATTACCGCAGGCCGGGGGAGGCGCGACTACGGAGATGTTCCAGGTTTATCGGAACTACGTTGCGTTGCCCCTGCGCGAGGCTTTCAACATCGAGTACTGGAAACTAGAAGAGGCAAAACTCTTGCGGATGCCACCCGACAAGGAGTTCAGCCGAAAAGTTATGCTGATCGTCGGAGGCGGCTCAGGCATCGGCCGCCAGACGGCGCTGCTTGCGGCCCGGCGGGGCGCCCATGTTGTGGTCTCGGACATTCAATCAGAATCCGCAGCCAAAGTTGCCGCCGAGGTCCAAAGTATTGCCGGCAAGGAAGTCGCGGTTTCCTCCTCGATGGACATTCGCGACCGCGACTCTATACGCAACGTCATGCAAGAAACTATTTTTACGTTTGGTGGAATCGATATCTTGATTAACACCGCTGCAATGTTGCCATCCTCATCGGGCGGCCGCGTCTCTGACGAACAATGGCGCCTGACAATGGACGTGAACGTCACTGGAAACTACCTGCTGGCGGACGAGGTTCGCGGATGTTTCTCCGATCAGGGCTTGCCAGCCGCGATAGTGCTGACCAGCTCAGCCAACGCCATTGTTCCCAAGACGGGCAGCGAGGCTTACGACATCAGTAAAGCCGCTGTCAATCATCTTGTGCGGGAGTTGGCGATTGCACTCGCTCCTGCGGTTCGAGTCAATGGCATTAGTCCTGCGACAGTGGTGAAGGGCTCGACGATGTTTCCCCGAGAACGGCTTTGCGCCTCGTTGAAAAAATATGGAATCCCTTATGCCGCAGAAGAGACGACGGAGGAATTGAAAAACAAACTCGCCCTCTATTATGCCCAGCGAACACTAACCAAGCAAAAGATCGACCCCATTGACTGTGCAGAAGCAATACTTTTCCTGGCGAGCGACCTTGCTCGTTGCACAACGGGGCACCTTTTGCCCGTGGACGGCGGCCTGACAGAAGCATTCCTGCGGTAGGTTTTGGGATTCGACTGCGAATTGTATCGCCCCCTTAGTCGCTGCGCAGCCAAGTAAGACCCAAGCGCCGGGTCAGCAAACTTTGAGGAATTAAATTCTGACTTAAGCCGTCGAGTGTGGGCTCTTCACAATGAAATCGCTTTGTGCCGTGGCCATCGATCTGGGTGCCGAAAGCTGCCGTGTCTCGCTTGCAGAATGGAACGGGGCCAGAGCCAATGTCAGGCTGGTGCATCGTTATCCCAATCGGCCCGTTGAGCGCGACGGACATCTTTATTGGGATCTCGAGCGAATTTGCAAGGGCGCAGAGGAAGGTCTACGCCTCTGTGCTGCCCAAGTGCCCGGTGGATTCCATAAAATCGACTCCATTGGAGTGGATGGCTGGGCCGTTGATTATGTTCGACTCGACTCTAGCGGTCAGCCACTGGGTGACCCCTTCTGTTACCGCGACCTCCGCACGGAGACGGCGATGCCTGAAGTTTGGGCGCGAATCGGGCGCGAGAAGCTCTACGAGCTTACCGGCATCCAGTTCCTCCGGTTCAACACCCTTTATCAATTGTATGCGGACGTCCGCGACGGCCTGTCACCTGGTGATTCCTGGCTAAACATTCCGGAATACCTGCTATACCGACTCGCCGGGTCGGTACCGGATGCGGCTGTGGCCGAGTATACCAACGCTACTCATACGCAGCTCATTGATGTACATTCACGTACCTGGCGCGACGAAATCTTCGAAGCGGTTGGCCTTCGGCGTTCGGCCGCGCCGAGGATCATCCCTCCCGGCACGCGGCTTGGATTACTTCAAGGCATCTATTCGTCGCTCCCCACGTACAAGGCTACGGAACTCATCGCCCCGGCGTGCCACGACACCGGCTCGGCCATCGCTGGCATCCCGGACGCCGACACCGATTGGGCATTCATCAGTTCCGGCACTTGGTCTCTCGTCGGCAGGATCCTGGACGAGCCGTGTACCTCAGCGGCTGCGCTCCATGAGAATTTCACCAACGAGGGTGGTATTGGCGGCAAGATTCGATTTCTAAAAAATGTCAATGGCATGTGGTTGCTGCAGGAGTGCATGCGCAGCTGGGCATCGACTTCCTCTAGCGGCCGCACCTGGAATTTCCCCGAGCTAATCGCTGCTTGCCAACGGGTTCCCGCGGTCAAGGTCAAGTTCAATGTTGATGCCCCTGATCTCATCGTTCCTGGAAATATGCCCTCGAAAATCAACCGTGAGCTTGAAAAAGCCGGTTCGGGGCCGATTCCCGAGGACGCTGACCACGCTCCTGAAATGGCCAATATCATCTTCGCCAGTCTCGCCGCCCGGTATGCCGAGGTTTTGCACGCGCTGCAAGAGGTGACCGGCAGCACCGTCCGGCGCCTCTACGTGGTCGGCGGCGCCAGTCAAAATGAATATCTCAATCGGCTCATTGCAGGATGCACGGGTCTTGACGTGATCCAGGGATCGGTAGAAAGCTCTACGGTAGGTAATTTGGCAGTTCAGTATGCGATGCTCGAGAGTGAGAGCGCAGCCCTTGTGCCGGCCTCGGTCGCTCGGTGGGCTGGGGAATTGATTCGCGCTTCTTCTGACTGATGATCGCGTTCCAGGAAGCATATCCAAAGGCGCTGCGGCATTATTATCTGCTAGCCTATACTGGCTTATCAAATCGGAGGTATGGTTCAATACTGCCAAGTGTTTTTTCAAGATTCCTAACCAATCTTTCCGCGGCTATCATCATGAAAAAGTATAAGCTATCAAAAAGTTGGAGAACTGAGATAAGACAGCTTGCCGATGAGTCGAGTAAATTCCAACTGGCCAGGGCGGCCGCTCTCCCATCAGAATTCCAGCTGGCAGGCATGAGGGCAAAACGCGCTTCGCTTTATCCGCGTGGCCCAGTCCATGGCCGGAACCAACTAATTGTGAGTGCTAAATATGAATGACTCGGGCAAACTGCTTCGTCTTAGCCGAATCCTTAACCCTCAGAGCAGGAGGGGACTGATCGTGGCCTTTGATCACGGCCTTATGCTCGGCCCTATTCCAGGAATCTCACCGTGGCGCGAACGGTTGGAATTGTTTCTCGATGCCGGCGTAGACGCGATCCTGATGTCACCCGGCATGGTATTCCGATCCGCGGATTTGTTTGCCGGAAAGCGAGTGGGGATTATTCTGCGTTTGGATTGGACCAACCAGTGGCGCGAACCTTCCATGCTCGGTTTCGACGAAGGCCGCACGTCCATCATCGCCGCCGTGGAGGATGCCGTACGATGGGGCGCCGACGCTGTGCTCACCTACATGTTTATCGGCCTTGACGACCCGGCCGCAGAAGCGGAAGTGGTCCGGCGCAACGCCGAAGTGAACCGGGCCTGCGAGCGTTTCGGCATCATTCACATTATCGAATCCATGGCCAGGGGACGGAGGGTGAAGGAACCCAACCGGAAGGATTTAGTTGCTTTGCACACACGCATTGCCGGCGAACTGGGGGCCGACTTGATCAAAACGGATGTCCTGCAAAACGAGCAGGACACGGTGGAAATCGTCTCGAGCAGCTTGGTTCCCGTTTTGCTTGCAGGTGGACCCAAGATAGAGGAATCGCGCGCTCTAGACGAAATCGGCCGCCTCATCCGAGCGGGCGCTTCGGGGATCATTTTCGGAAGAAATGTGTTTCAGTCAGCTGATCCTGCCGTTTTCCTGCGCTCGGCGCGCCACGCCATCCATCAAGGCTAGTGGGGCCGGTCAAACTGCGCTGCGGATTCCGCGACCCTTATAACGATACTCGAAAGCTCGCCGCTGCATGAAGTTTTTGGCAGGAACAGCGCTTGCATGATCTGGCTCTAAGGAGCCGTAGCTGCCTGATCGGCGTGCTGCGCCGTTATAGGCCGATAGCCGCTGCGCGTCCGGATGTGGTTTCCCTTTAACGGTTCGCCCACGAGTTTTACCGTAATCGTGCGCCAGCCCCGATTTGGATTATGCTGTGGGTAGTAGCTGAGTGTATAGAGGTGTGCCAGGTCGTCCCGAATCGAGGCGAATGCTTTCTGTTCGTCCTTCCAGTTCTTGGAAAAATAAGCTTTACCGCCCGTGCTGGCCGTCATACGTTCAAAGACTGCGGTCGATATCGGTTCGATTTTGGCTTCCCGGGTGCAGATCATATAAATGGGAATACCTTCCGACTGGGCAAGCTCGCGAACGTCTTCGGGAGAGACCATGCTGGAATTGTCGGGGCCATTGGAAAACACCACCACCACTTTCCTTCCGGTAATCGTGGCGGCATCCTTAAGGGTCAGGAGCAGGCAATCGTAAAGCGCGGCATCATCTCCGGCCACAGTCGCCCGCACCCCGCGCAGAACTTGCGCCTGGTTGGAGGTGAGAAGGGCGGACCGGGAAAAGTCGCGGCTGTAGGAATAGAACGCGACACGATCAGGATGGTCCAGGGACCGGATAAACTCTGCGATAGCATCTTGTGCGTAAACAAATCCGCGGTACATATAGTTGCTCGTGTCGAAGAGGATAAAAACACTGGCGCCGGCAACTTTTGGAAATCCTCCCGGCGATTCATTGAGCCCCTGGGGATCTGGAGGTGCGTAAGAATCCGCGGCCTTCAGCGTGTTTTTTCCCGCCGCAAGGTCGGTCACGGCTTGCGGAGCTTCCTTCTCTTCGCCGAAAGTGGCAATTTTCTCGGTAATCCCGTCTTCGAAAATTGCGAAGTCCGAAGGACGAAGGCCGGTTACGTAGTTTCCCTTGCTGTCCGTTACGGCCACTTCCAATTGCACCATATTGACAGCGACGTGAAAGACCGTGTTGTTCGGGTCTGCCTGCTGCGCCGCGATACGTACGGCACCCGAGCACGCGATGAAGAAAAAGAAAGCAAACAGAAAGTGCCGTTTCGCCATAATTCAGTCCTTTGTCCTCCCACTGCATTGAACGAAATTGACCCTGCATTTCAAGAGTTCGACGCGCCGGGAGACAAGACTCAATGCCCGGAACCGGCGGTACTTCCGGCCACAGTGCCCATCTTGCCCAAACGAAATTCTTCTCCCGTTTCCCGCAGAGCACGAAGCAGGGCCGGCCGGTCATCCAGGTGACTGGCAAATATCTTCTCGATCATGCGGCGAGTCAGCTCGGGGACCAGGCGATTGAGCATCACGGGCGGATAGCCCATCTCATCCGCCAGGCGGGCCCAGTACAAATTGTTGGAGTCCCAGGATTCAGCCAGCAGACGGCTGGAGTAACCGCCGATCAGCGGAAGGGGTTGTACATTCAGCAGCTCCCGGGAGTAAGTCTGTGCGAGGGCGGGATGAGGCACCCCAAAATCTTCCGAAAGCCTCTCCCAATTAACCTCCTTCAGATTACGCCGCGAAAGCTTCTCCAAATCCTGGCCAGCTGTGCCCCACTTATTTATTTCCTCCGGGAATGACCGCCGGAATTCGGCCGCCAGGAAGAAAGTCTCTCCAGGCGCCAACTGGGAAAGCGCTTCCTCTGGTTGCCCTCCGCGCAGTGCCGACTCTACGCGCGCCGAACTTTGGGGAAGCATACGAACGCAAAGTATATTCATGACCCTCTGTCGCAGGTTTTCATTTTGCGCCGCGTATTTCACAAGGTCTTCGCCGAAGCGCTGGTAGAGAGTGACGGCGTGAAGCTCATCACTGCTCACCCGCCACCATCGCGGCACGACGGCGCCGGTTACTAGGGCCGGCACCAGGTCATCCCAGATCAGGGATTGAACGTTTTCGGGCACAATGAACTGTTGCTCCACTTTTGCCAGCACGTAGGGCAGGTCGGCCAGCGAGCCTGTGAGATGTGCGCCGCCGCCCGCGGCAGAACCGCGTCCGCTCAAGTTCGGCGTTTGCCAGGCACCCACCTCCATTTCTCCGGAAAAGTTATGGCAGCGGACCAAGAGTGCATTATTGTGAATCATCTGCGCGCCCGGGGGCTCATAGAAGGCATAGTTCAGTCCCACCAGACTGTCTCTCAGGAACGGGACGAGCCGGCCGCGGGCCTCAGCCAGCTCCTTGGGAGAGCCTGGACCGCTAATTAACTTCTTGAAATCTGTTCCCATCTCCAATTGTAAGTGATCGTCATGGTAAAGCCCGACTGCCCATTCGCTCCGTTCCTGAGGAGTGAAGATGGGCTTTGGCATCTCGAATTCGCGAAGCTCTCCTGCCAGTGCAGCCAGTCCATCAGTGCTTTGTTCCCCGGGCGTTATGTGACTTAAGCCGTTCGCCAGTGCGAATAAGTCATCGAGAGACACCAGGCGTTGCGCATCCAGTACCGAGCGCATCTTGTTGGCCAGCTCTTGCTTCACCTGTGTGCCTTCCGGACTGCTCTGATCCGGGCCGGACAGCAGGTCGACAATCTCTTTCTGGGAAAGGTAGGTCTTACCGGCCGCAGCCCGCCATATTTCTCCAAGCGAGGTTCGGGAAGCGTCAAAAAGATGGGAAGCGTCTTTGACATCCCCGAACGGACCAATTACCCGCTGCCAGGATTCATTCCACTTCGCACTCGGAATCTGATCCTGCCGGGCCAGGATTTGCCAAAGCCCGATGTTCGCTTCCAGAATTCCGAGCGTATCGGCTCGCAAGACTTTGTTTGAGATGTCGTCGATGCTTTCCGCGACGCTTAGAAAGCGAGTGATTGAGGCATTGTTCAAAGGGTGGAATTCGGAAAAAATAAGATACTGGCTCCTGAACCGCGCGAAGTTCTCCCCCAGCAGGCGGACCGTTTGGGGAGTCAACCGTTGCTCCGGAGAACGTCCGCGATCGATTTCATTTATGGCCAGAAACACTTTCAGTGGTCCGGACTCCGAGTCTACTCGCGAGACCGCAAACAACCCTTCCATCAACTGCTCGGGATTTTTCCAGGCGTCGGCACGCTGCCCCCACTCCTTGACTATCTTGGAATCGCTCTTGCGGCGGAAGATTTCCTTCCAAACTTCCAGACCGCCCGGGATGTGGGGCTGCCCGACCGGATTGATTTGGAGCCGGGTTGTCAGGAGCAACAGGCCGGGGTAGGGCCGAAATACCGGCCGGGTCGGACTGGGGGAAAGGCCGCGCCCCCGCAGCGCGTCATACAAACGCGGCAACCGGTGTGCTTGGGTGAAATAGGCCTGTTGGGTCGCGCTGGCCCATGACAAGGCGTCAAAATAAGCTGCCAGCCAGCCCTGATCTTTTGATAGCAAACTTGTGATGAATTGACCCGGTGAATCCGGGCTCGCCCCCACCAGATTCTTCCAAGCGGACTCTGCGGCAGGCCCGCCTGGTACCACAATTCGTCCTGAACGGACGTAAAGGTGACTACCATAGAAGTCGAGGGCCGGAGCAAGGGGAACAAGTTTCTCAATGCCGGGGGACCGCTGCAAAATCGTTGCGGTGTTCTCATCGATTCGGGACATGGCCCAGTAAAGTCGCGCCAACGCGGAGTCGTGCAGAAGAGTGTCAATGAGATCGGTATTACTCCGGGCCTTTCCAATCCAATCGCTCGTGCTGAACATCACGGGCAGCCGCGAGTCAGGATAAGGATGGACGAATGGCGTGTCACCGCGAAGGCATTCCTCGAGTTCGGTCAAGGGGAACCCGGAATCGATGGTCAGAAAGGCTCTCTCCGGATCGGCAGTTTCGAGCGAAACGTCTGGCCCACATGCTTGGCGGAGGCGATACCCGAGGACGTTCAGCAGGGCGTGCGACTCAGTGCATTTGGATACTTGGATGACGCCTTCGGGGCCCGCCAACGCCTGCAATTCTTTTGCCTGCTTCAGGTATCGCTCCACTAGTATCAGATATTCATTGGGCTTAGTCCGCTCGGAATAACCTCTCTCTTCTATGGAGTGGGCGAATAAAGGTAGCACTTCCTCTGGACTAATTTTCTGGCTGAGGGCGGCCATGCGGAGGAAGGAGCGGAGAGGTCCCGGAATGATGACCGTGGCCGAAGATGCCGGAGGCGTTTCCTCGGATGCTTGCGTCGCTCTGGCCGTGCCCGAAGGGGCAGCGGGAACCGCGCTCCGGGCTCGAGCGGGAAAGCCTGAATAGATTAGCAGGAGTACCGTGGGCAGGAATGCCGATAAATGAGAAGGAGGTTTCATGGCTGAAATCCTTCCGGCGCGCGCTCGAAGAGAATTTAGCTTATGTACTTCCCATCTCGAGTTTCCATCCTCCTTGACGTCCAATCAGTCTGGCTCGCCCACCTCTGGAGAATCGCAAGCTCGATTCAGGGACCGGAACTAGCAAAAGCAATCTCGCATTACTTTTTTCGTCCGGCGAAATCCTGGAACTTTTCGTTGTCCGCGCAAGTATACGCCAGTTGGCAATCTAGATTCAATCCCCGTGCTGCGCTTTGTCGCGTGTAAAATAATCACCGGGATTGCGGAGCGCCAGGGATGCGAAGTCCCGGCGCGGCTTCCTCGTCCATCACACCCAGGACGCCACCGACGGCCCTCCACTGCATCAATAGGAATCGCGACCCTGAAAGCTATCCAGGCCCCGAGCGTGAGATGGTATAGCTCTTCCCCTGGTAACGGACGTTCAGGAGTTTGGCGTTTGGATCAAAATCTGAGAGTCGCGAATTCATCCGGATGCCGTTATAGAGGCTTAGATCAGCACCGAAAATCGAGTCGATCACGAGGTCGGTGAAACAGCCACCCGCAACGCAGTGCCAGGCGTTGGCATAGGGTCGGTCCGGCGGAGACTTGTATGCCCCACCGTTGTCCGGCGGGAAAAGCGTTTCTACCATGTGGGCCTGCGCAAAAGGACCTTGGTTAGCGGACTTGGCCAGGTTTCTTACCCAAGCCGAGAGCCGCCGAGAGGGAGCGGCTTTGTAAATTCCCTTGGCGGTCATAGGTGGCCAGGCGGGATAAGCTCCCAGCCAAGTGTGGTCTGGACGAGAGTTCCAAGTGGCGTCCCCGTCACCAGGGGAAAGCGCGTGCATCCACAAGGGCGTATACAACTCATTCCAGAAGAAAAGGCTCATTTCCTTCTTCTGCTGCTCGCTCAGGTCCTCAAACATGGTATCCAATATGGTGAGCAAATCGAAACAATGCCGGACTTCATTGAAGGAACCGTCGGGTAGCCCGCATCGCCAATAGCCCTTGCCGCGAACATAGAGTCGGCTATTGATACGCGCCGCCAGGTCCTTCGCCTCGCCACGTAATACGCTTGCCCGGCTGGTATTTCCCCGGTGTTCAAGCAAGGAAGCTACCAACCTCATGGAGTAAACGTTTCCGGCATTCACCGCCGCAACTTCGTGCACCCAGGTGCTGACCACTTCCAAAAGGCCGCGGTCGGTGTAATCAGCCAAGCCGTGCCCGGAAGCATCAAGTTGCTTCCAATAAAGAGCATGGTCGATCAAGTGCTCGAGGACGGGCTTGCCGTTCACATTTTTGTCCAGCCAGGCAAAGTCCCCCGTCACTCGCACGTAGTCGTGTGCACATCGCAGGATGCCCATGTCATTGACGGCGTACCCCGAACCCCCCGCAGCCTTTCCGGTGAGATAATCCGTGGCGCAACGCTTGTGCATGTCCTCCACCAGCCAGGTCTCGACGAGGCGCCGCAAGGGCTCGGGATCGAGCAGGGAAAGACTGAGCGAAGTCAGCATGGTATCCCAGATGAAGCTAAGGGTGGGGTCATAGTGCGAGAGTGTGAGGTAGGTGGTTCCGTAAAAAGAGTCAGGGGAAGACCGGCGCGCGAAAAGAAGGGTGGAGAAGCCCCCGTAATAGAGCTTCCAAAGTGCGGGATCGGAAGTAACGAGTTGGGGCAGATGGCCTGAGAATTCCGAGTTTCCGGGCGTGAAGGCGGAGCGAAGGAGGCCGGCGAAAATTTCCTCGTTCTCCTTCATAATTTGGTCGAAGATGGCCTGCAAACGATCGTAGCTGGCAAGCACTTCCTCGCGGCTTCCTCCAATCACGTTTAGGTAGTGGAAAGTCCGAGTCTCACCCGCCCCCAAGCTGAAATCGTAAATGGGTATGCGCTTTTGCTCGATTCGCTGGGGCCGCGGAGAGACCCCTTGCGCGGAAAAGGCCGAGCTGTGTTGGGATCCAAAGACCACGCAGCCGCGCGCCTCGTCGGGCGCCGCCAGGTTATCCGCTTCGGCGGGAGGAGCTCCAGGCCAGGGCCCGGGAGTAACCGTCACGCCGGCTCGCAGGTCAAAACCCAGCCGTACCTCGCGTTTTTCATGACTCTCGTTCTTCACTTTCAGGGATTCTGCAACGGCTCGTTGCTTTGAGGGCAAAAATGTCTCGGTGGTAAAATGCAGGCCCTCGACTTCAGTTTCTCGATGGATGCGGTGCGGGTACCATGTGTAAGTCACCCGGCCCGCCGGGGGAGGGTAGGAATTCAGAAGCCGGCCGTTCAGAAACAACTCGCAAGTGACCAGGTCAGGGTGGAAACGCCCGGTGGACCAGCAGCAGCCAAAGGGAGGAAAAGTAATGGCACTCATGCCCGAGACAGATTTCGTGACCTTGGCTATTCCCCATTCGTTCATCGCCTCGGGGGGATTGAACGGATCGCGGTAGTAATGGACAAGTCGGTCGCTGGCAAGGTCGCTGAGTCCTGGGATGGGCGGAAGCGTCTTATCGCCAGGCGGGTGGGCATGCAAGGGCTGCTGAGGAGGAACACCTTGCAAGCTGGCATCGTTGCCGCTTCCTGCGGGCGATAATGCGCCCAGTGGAAACACAGAGCCAAGCGCTCCCGCCTTTAGAAAGGATCTGCGGCTGACAGAAGCGCGCCGCGGCGGATTGGAGGACTTCCGGCTTTTTGTGTTCGTGGACGGTTTCTCCTTTGTGGGGATTTTACCGAGCGTACCCTTTTGCTCTTTCGCCCAGTATGCAAGCACCAACAAGGACTTAACATGCAATGTTCGACAGCCGGAAACGAGCGAAAGTGGTAAGCGCAAAAAGGGCACGCGCGGTGAAATCAAATGGACGTGGATCACGCGCTAATGTTGACGAAGCAAGTCCGAAGGGCCCTTTCATGTCAACCGCCCGACCGATGCGACCGCAACAATGCCAGCTATAAGCAGGACCGTGCCCGCCACACCCCATACGGCGCTATCCGTGCCCGCTGCCTTCCATTCTCCTGAGAGCAGCCCCCAGGCATTGGCCGTTAGCACAATGGCAGCCATAAAAATCGGCCAGCCGAGAATGAGGCCGAGCGGACCCAATCCGCGCGCACCGGCGCTATAAACGAAATTGCTGCCTGACCACAGGAGCGCCATTACCAGGACGAGACCGGCATTGAATGCGGATGCGTTCCGGAAACGCGCAAAGCCACCCACACGGATTAGCTGAAACGCGCAATATGCGGCGTTGACCACGAAGGCGCCGCCCAGCAAGATGGGCCACACGGAGTTGAGTGATTGTGCCGCGGGCGTTCCCAGAGCTTCCGCAGCGCGGTAGATCTGACTGCTTTCATTGAGAGCGAGGGACATGAAGCTCGATCCAATTCCCGACAGCACACAGATCAATATCCCCGCTGCGAAATACTTTTCAGCAGACCGTTCACTTCTGTTTGATTCACGCAGAACGCCGGCGCGCGCGCAAGCCACGACGCCTGCGAGGATGATGCCCACGCCGACGAGAGTTGTGAGGCCGGCAGTCGCCAGAATCTGCTCACGGTGCAGTCGCACCAATGGGAGTATTGCGCCGAGAGAAGCTGAGGTTCCAAGTATCATTGCGAAGCCCAGCGCTACTCCAACGCGAGTAACGCCAAGGCCGAAGAGGATCGCGCTCACACCCCAGACCATCCCGTAAGCCGCCGTGCGAATAAGCGCCGCCGGCCCGGCCGCACTGTAAGCACCAAACAAGCCGGGCACTGTGGCTGTCGCCACGATCAGGGGGATTATGACCATACCCAGGAACGACCAGATGAGCCAGGTGTTCTCCCATTGCCAACCTCGCACGCGTTTCATGGGTGTGGCGAAGCTTCCGTTCATTACACCAGCGAGAAGTACGAGCATTAGCGATGCGGTCATGGATCACCGTTATTGAGCCGCCCGTCAGTGCAAAATTCCGCGTAGTTCGGTAAACCCGCGTCCGGGAAGTGTGGATTGGAGGGGAAAAGATTCCAGCGAGTCCAAAATGAGATTCGCCTCCGCAAGCGCGCTCATCGGGAAAGTGGTGCTGACCGCCACAACCTGCATGCCCGCCTGCCGCGCAGACCTTATTCCACTGGGCGCGTCCTCAATCGCGAGACAATCCGCGGGAAACAGGCCGAGGCAAGCGGCGGCAGCGATGTAAATGTCCGGAGCCGGCTTGGCCCTCGCCACGTCGTCACCGCAAACGAAGCGCGGAAATGCATCTACCAGCCCCGCTGCCCGTAAACTGGTCAGAACTTTACGACGCGTGCCCGAAGAGGCCAAAGTGAACGGGATCTGATGGTTCGTGAGTTGTGCGAGAAAGCGTGGCACACCGGCACACGCCCGTAATCCTTGGGTCGCGGTTAGTTGCTCGTAGCAATTGTCCATTTGCTGCTGGACTCCACGGGCCAGGAGCGGCACTCCGGTTTCGGCCGCCACCTCAGACAAGGTCTCCGAATGGCTGCGTCCGGAAAATTTCTTTAAGGACTCGATCGGCCACCCGACGCCGGCCTCGCCAAGCGCCTGTTGGAGCGAGCGCAGGCCCAGCGGCTCACTATCCACAAGCACGCCGTCGCAATCGAAAATGACGCCCTGAAATGGAGCAAGTTTCATCGCAAACTTAGTGGGTCCCGATAGGGAACGCAGTCATCCAGGCTTTAGCGTTGGGCCAGTGGTCGGTGCGCAGTGTGTCGGGATTGAAGCCGCGCGCGACGCCGCGATAGTAGCCGAATAACTGAAACACCAGGGTGAGGGGAACGGGCGTCAGCATCTCGTCGAGGCCGCCCTTAAGTCTGATCGTGTGCTCGGCGTGCGAGGCCAGGGAATCATTGCCCTCAAAGACCACCGCAATAGTCCCAGAATCGGCTGCGCGCGCCACGTCGAGGCAATCGGCGATTCGCGCATTGGTGGCCTGATTGCCGGCGATTGCCATTGTGCAATTGGTTGGCCCGAGGATCGAAATCACATCGTGATGAAAATCTCCCGGGCGATAGGCCTTGGAGACGCAGATGCTCTCCTCTTCGATTTTGAGCGTGCCCTCCCGTGCCGAAAAATAGTTTGGTCCGGTGCCCACGAGGAAGAAGGAAGCCGTATCCTTGAACCGCTCCGCGAGTGAACGAACAAGATCCTCTTGTGTATTAAGAAATGCCTCGCCGATTGCTGGGCAATCTGCCAACTGCAATTCAAGAGCCGCCAGCCGCTCAACCCTGTGAGCAAGGAGGCGACCGAGTTGGAGCCCGAGCAGCGTTTGCATCAAGACGCGCGTGCTGATCACGCTTATGCACGGGCCGCATCCCTGTGCCGTCTCGTAACACAGGACATGCTCCGCGACGCGAGCGAGCGGACTTCCAGGGGTATTGACCATCGCGATTGCCGTGCACCCGCGCTCGCGGGCCTCCGCAAGAGCCTCGCGCGTTTCGATGCTTCCTCCGGTGCCCGAGTGGGCAATGACAGCGGTGCGAGCCGGGTCGATAGCAGGGAAGTAGTGGAGCAGTTCGAAAGATTCCACCGCGCGACAGCGGATGCCGCTTAGGCGTTCGACCACGAACTCTCCGTGAAGGGCGGTGAAGAATGCAGAGCCGCAACCCGTGAAGATGATCTCTCTGGTGTCCCGCGTGACGATGGCATCTGCCAGCGCCCTGACAGCGGGAGCGGTGGTGGTGAGAATTTCCCGCCACTGCGCGGGCTGTTTACGCAACTCCTCGATCAACAAATACGGGTGGGCGCGCCGAACTTCTTTTGCCTCCCGGATGATGTACCAGAGCGGAGTTTTTTCGACCTCACTCCGCAGCCACTCCGGGACGGTTCCGGGCGGGGGGGGCTGGCTGATTCCGTATTTTTTCATCAGCACTTCCGCCCAGCGGGGCATGTCCTTCGAGAATTCTTTGGTCAACCTGTTCCTCCTAGTGCGCGATGGCGCGGTCATTTTCCGTGATGGCTTCCATAGCGAGCGCCGCGCCGCCCAGTACTCCAGCAGCGTCGCCGAGGGCCATGGGCAGGATTTTCACGCCATCCGCCGGCAGATACTCGATGCGGAGCAGGCCCTCACGCCGGATTGCATCAAGAACTTCAGGGCGGTGCGTGACGATACCGCCTCCCACAAGCACGACTTCGGGATCAATGGCATAAACCAGATTCGCGACGAGCAAACCGAGATCAGATATCAGCCTGTCCGCCAATCTGCGGCCAAGCGCGTCGCCGGCATCGGCGGCTTCGAACAATTCGCGAAGACCGGGCTCCCCGCCGCTGGCAATGGCTTCGGTGAGCGGCGACGTTTCTCCTGCTTCGTGGGCCGCGCGCAATTTGCGCAGAATCCCGCTGTGGGATGCGCGCTCTTCCGCGATTCCCGTGTTCCCGCAAACGTGTCGAGGCCCGTCGGGATCCAGGGACATGTAGCCAAAATGGCCGGTCGCCCAGTTGCGGCCACGCACCATGCGCCCTCCGATGACCAACGCTCCGCCGATGCCTGTGCCCACGGTGATGCCGATTACGTCGCGGTAGCCGCGGCCGGCGCCGAAACGCATTTCCCCGGCGAGAATGGTGTTGACGTCGTTATCACAAACTGCGGGACACTCAAGCCTTTCGCCAAGGCCGGAGGCCAGCGGAACGCCTTCAAGAAAATCGAGCTTGCTCTTCAGCCAGACGATCTTTCCCGCTTCAAAATCGATCCTTCCCGGACAGCCGATCCCTGCGGCCGTGAGCCGAATAGCGGCAGAGCTTGCCTGAGATCTAACTTCATTCGCGATGGCGTCGAGAAAGCTTGAAGCGTCCTGCCAATTCCGAGCTTCGAGTACCTTTGAGGAAAGGAGCTGCCCTGAATTGTGGGCCAGCCCCACCTTGATCCTGGTACCGCCAATATCCACCCCGGCAAAGCCTTTCTCTCCGGTCGCGGATTGCGCGTTCAGGCCTGTATGCGTCATCTCGGATTATGGGCACTGTTGAAATCGTGATACTTCACGCGTGCGGCCATTACTGCTGACGAGCACACGCTGTGCGCCAAGGCTCCTGTCTCCGACCCAGGGTTCAGGTTCACGGGAAAGCATCCTGGCAAGACGAAGACTCGATTTCCAAAAACGCTAATCGAATAACAAAAACTCTACTGTCTGTCAAGATTTGTTTTTAAGTCACTGTATCAAAATAAGTTATAAAATTCTTAAGTCATTAAAATAAATCTAATCGTATAGATTTCTATCCGACACAGGGGTAGTTCAGCAGTTCAACGCCACCTTCCCAGGCTGGAGCCTGTGGTGAGATTGTCCCCCCAACGGCGTCCGGATTTCTTCCAAGGGGTTTGGTTTTGTTCCCTGGATTTTCAATCTGTAAGCCGGCGTTCCATTCCCGGTAGCGCTATTAAGACTTGCACTTAGCATTTCTGCCACAAATCCAAATGCTACAAATCAGCTCGCGGCACTGTTGCACTTTCCGCGTTTCTACGCGCGGGGCGGTGTGGCACAATAGAAGTCGGAGATTCAAAGAACCCAATGACAATTAACCCGGGAAGGCAAAAGAAACGGCAGCAGTGGTCATCGCGATCTCACTTGATCCATATCTTCGTTTTGACCCTGATTGTTCCATCGGTAAGCGGGCAGGGGTTGGCCCAAAGTTCTTCTCCTGCCGGGCATGTCCAGGAAAGCAGGCGCAACAACCCCGCGTCCGACGAAAACGCGCGGCTTTCTGAGCAAGCTCAGGAAGCGCTGCAACATGGCGATTATCCCAAGGCTATTGAGTATCTTGAAAGGCTGGTGGCGAGCGCGCCGGGAATCTCAGAGATTCACGCTAACCTCGCATCGGCTTACTATGCTGTTGGACGCTTTCGCGACGCCACCGGGCAAGCCCGGGAGGCGCTCAAACTGAAGCCGTCGCTTACCAATGCGCACTTTATTCTCGGCCTGAGCCTGGCGGAGGGTGGCCGTTGCGAGGAGGCGCTGCCCCAATTGAGCAAGGACTACTTGCGCGCTCCGGACCCTACCATGAAGCGCATGATTGGCACCGACGCCTTGCGCTGCGACTTGTATTTGAACGAAACAGATAAAGCCATCGAACTGTTACGTTCTCTCAACCGCGATTTCCCCAACGATCCGGACGTGCTTTACCTCAGCAGCCATGTCTACTCCGATCTTTCAACTCAAACTTCGCAGCGACTCCTTGCCACAGCTCCAGGGTCATACCAGGCGCACCAACTCAATGCGGAATTCCTGGAACTTCAAGGTAAACTCGCCGAGGCCGCGGAAGAATATCGCAAGGTATTGTCGCTTCGCCCGGACTTGGCGGGCATCCATTACCAACTGGGTGAATTGTTGCTGGCGGGCGGACCTGGAGCAAATACTATTGACCAGGCCAGGCAGGAGTTTGAAAAGGAGCTGGAAATCGATCCCCGGTCGGCGCCGGCGGAATACGAATTGGGAGAAATTGCCCGCCAGGGACGCCAGTGGGGCCAGGCGATAGATCATTTTGGGCGGGCGGCCAGTTTCGAGCCGCGCTTTACGGATGCACTGATCGGGCTTGGCAAAACGCTGGTGTCAGCGGGGCGGCCGCAGGATGCCGTCGCGCCGCTCGAGCGCGCGGTAAATTTGGACCGCGACAATCCCAATGCCCACTATCAACTATCTTTTGCTTATCGCCGCCTGGGGCGGGATCAAGATGCAGCGAAGGAGTTGGCTGCCTACAGGGAAAGTCACGACAAGCTTCAAAATACAAACCTGCGCATTCGCTCGGGAATGACGGGGAACATTGCCCAGCCCCAGAAGGACACACCGCCGGAGTAACGAGGAGCGATAATATAGAATGCGATGGACACGCAGAGCCTTCCTTTCGTCGGCAGGCGCGGCCGGCTTTCTTTTTGCCGGAGGCGCGCGTTTGGCAGGGCAGGGGATGTCTTCGCGCAATGTTAAAGCCTCGCCCCGTCCGCGGTTTTCGGGAAAGCCGTGGCCGGTCACATTTACCGACGTCGCCCCTCACGCCGGATTGACCTCTCCTACCGTATACGGGGAAGAATACACCAAGCGATATATTGTTGAGGCGAACGGCCCCGGGATCGCCTTTTTCGATTATGACCATGACGGGTGGCCGGATGTTTTCGTCCCCAGCGGGACGCGTCTGGAGGGTTTTACTTCCGGTCAAAAGCCAATCAGCCATCTCTATCACAACAACCGAGACGGGACTTTTACCGACGTCTCGGCAAGAGCGGGGCTCACGCAGTCCGGGTGGTGCTACGGAGTTTGTGTGGGAGATTACGACAACGACGGTCACGATGATCTCTTTTTGACTTACTACGGCAGGAATGTTCTCTATCACAACAACGGCGACGGGACGTTTACCGATGTCACTCAAAGAGCGGGGCTGCATGAATCTCGAACCCGTTACGGAACCGGATGCACTTTTGTGGACTACAACCGCGATGGGAATTTGGATCTTTTCGTCAGCCGATATATCGATCTGGACCTGGCGAAAACTCCTGTGGGTGGGGCCAGCCGCTATTGCAAATACCGGGACGTTCCTGTGAATTGCGGGCCGCTGGGACTTCAGCAGGAGTCCTGCACTCTTTATCACAACAACGGTGACGGGACCTTCACCGATGTATCGGCGGAAGCCGGCATTCTTAAGGCGGGCAGCCGCTACGGACTTACGGCTGTGGCGTTTGATTACAACAACGACGGATGGCCCGACCTTTTCGTGGCCTGTGACTCAAGCCCCAACTTGCTCTATCGCAACAATCATGACGGCACTTTCAGCGAAGTCGGAATGGAATCAGGGTGCGCGGTGAGTGGCGACGGGCAGGAGCAGGCCAACATGGGAGTGGCGGTGGGTGACTATGATGGCGACGGTTTGCTGGACTTGTTTCTTCCGCACTTCAGCGAGGACTCGCCGATCCTCTACCACAACGTCAATGGTGAATTCTTTGACGACCTCACCAACGCCGCAGGGCTGGCGGTGAACACGAAGTATGTCTGCTGGGGCGTGGACTTTGCCGATTTCGATAACGATGGTTTTCTGGACATTTTCCATGTCACCGGCACGGTTTATCCCGAGGTCGAGAAGGTCTATCCGGATTACAAATTCAAAACGCCGCGCGTGGTCTATCGCAACCTGGGGAACGGCTCGTTCGAAGAAGTCAGCGAAATGTGCGGAGCGGCGGTCGAAGAAGCCCATTCGAGCCGGGGCTGCGCTTTTGGGGACTTCAATAACGACGGCAACATCGACGTGCTGGTCTTGAATATGAGTGAGCCACCGTCGCTTCTGCGCAATGACAATCACAGCGGCCATCACTGGCTCAACATCAAGCTGGTGGGTACAAAATCGAATCGTTCCGCAATCGGCGCACGGATTACTGTGACCACGGGCGATCGTCGCCAGATTCGAGAAGTCCTGAGCGGTTCAAGCTACATCTCACAAAGCGACCTTCGGCAGCACTTTGGCCTCGGAACGGCAAAAAAGGCTGATCAGATTGAGGTCCGCTGGCCGAGCGGACAGGTGGATCGAATCAACGGCGCTGACGCCGACCAGTTCATGGTCATCGAGGAAGGCAGGACTAAACGGCAAGGCTGAGGAAAAAATCAGAACGTTCTTCGAGTTCGCCGGCCCGAGGCTAGTAGGTCAGTTTGTTGGTGCGGCGGCCGGAGTTTACCCAGCCGAGGCGGGGTAAACTCCGACCGCCGCTACATAAAAATCATTCTGACCCATCACCGGCCCGAGAATTGCCTTGCTGCGAGAAGAGCGGAAGTCTAGAATGATTGAAAGTGCCCGCGACTTGTTCTGAATTATTTGGGGAGGTTTTCGTGCGTGAAAAGCTGGTTCGAGCTTCAGCATTCGCAATCATGTTCAGCCTGATTATTTCGTCCACTGCAATATCCCAGGCACCCGGCGGTGCGGGCATTCCCGGCCACGGGGCGATCGGCGGTGAACTTCAAAATATCGAGAAGCAAACCTGGCACGTCTTTGGGAAGGTAACGGATCTCAGCGGCGAACCGGTTCGCAACGCCTCCGTGCACGTCGATATTGGATACGGCTCGAAGTATCTGAAAGACCTTACCACCGGGCTTCAAGGCGACTTCCGCACCGAGTTCACTATGGATACCTCGACGGGAAGCGGCATGTCCGTGAAATTGACCGCCGATCGCGAAGGGTTCTACACGGCGCGCGAAACTGTTGACTTCGGAACCGGTGGCAAGACTTGGGAGATCGACATCGCCATGCGGCCGGACACCGGGAACGCGGACGACCTTGATCCGAAAGTGCTCACCAAAACGCTGGCCCCGGCAATGCGAGCAGTTCTTCAAAATGACAGCAGCATTTCGTCCACCCGGAAGGATTTCCAGCGTGGAGCGGAATACCTTCTGGACGAATCTGACCCGGCAAAGGCCGTACTGAGTTTCGGCAAGGTGGTCAAGCGGTATCCGGATTGCGTTAATTGCCACATCCTGCTGGGCCTTGCCATGCTAGATAGCGGAAGCTGGAATAGCGCGACGCGCGAGCTTGGGGAAGCGGCGAAGCTGGCCTCTGCGAGTGGAAGTAATACGGAGAAAGCAACCTCATTACTGCTCATCGCGGAAGAGGAAAACTGGAAAGGGGAGTACGCCAAAGCCGCCGGTTTCTTGATGCAAGCGAAGGATCTTGACCCCAAGAACGCGTTCGTTCTTCAGGAGCTCGGACGGACCCTGATGTTGCAGAAAAACTGGGAAGCCGCGGAGGATTACCTCGCCAAAGCGAGCGCCGCCGGCGCCTCCAGGGATGCCCTGTTGCTCCAAACCCGTGTGCTCCTCGAAGAGGGTGATCCCGATGCCGCGAATGCCGCGATGAACCAATACGTCGGCTCGGAGAACATCCAATCCTGTCCAGTTCGCGTTCGCACCCTTTATTCGGAAGTACAGGAGCGAATGAAACTGCACGCCTACAGTCAGGTGAAGTCGTTCGTCAGTGAGCCGTTGCCTTCGCTGATGCAGTCGGCGCCCGAGCTTAAAGGGTTGGAGCCTGCTTCCAGCCAGGCTGATCTGGCAATGATCCTCCAGAAAACCGGCGATGCCGTTCAGGCTTTCTTTGACAACTTTCAAAATACGGTTTCCACCGAGCAAATTCGCGAAGAACGATTGGGGAAGGACGGAAAGATCAAAGACTCACTGGATCAGAAGTTCCGGTATCTTCTGGTAACCCATCCGCAAAAGCAACGATTGGGGCTGGAGGAATTTCGCACCAACCTGCAAGGTGACCGGACGGAACCCACGGGCTTAAGCGATGGGTTGATGCTCAGCTCGGGGTTCGCCACGACGTCTCTTCTGTTTCATCCGGCCTATCAATCCGGTTGCGCATTCCGATATCTCGGACGGCAGGATTCGAGCGGGCATGGAGCTTACGTAGTGGCGTTCGCGCAGTTGCCCGATAAAGCCAAAATGATTGAACGCTTCAGTACCGCCGCCGATTCGGTGCTGATTCTATTCCAGGGTTTGGCGTGGATTGACGCCGAGAACTACAAGATCATCCGGCTGCGCACCGACTTGCTACAGCCGCAGAGCAAGATTCGATTACAGCGCCAGACCACCGAGATTTCCTACGATCCGGTCCAGTTCAAGCAGGTCGCGTCCGCGATGTGGCTTCCCAGCCAGGTGGCCGTGACCGTGCAGTGGCAAGGCAAAACGTACCGGAACATGCACAAATATTCGGATTTTAAGCTGTTCAATACTGATGTGAAGGATAAAGTGCGACCGGCGGATGTCCCGCCGGAAACCACCCCGCCCGGACACCCTTAGAACTTGAGAGATTGGCGGAAGGGCGCGGAAATCATCATTGAACGTCGAACCCGGATCGTTGTGAAGTTGTGCCCCCGCTGTCCAAATCCTTCGCGCTTACCTGAAATGTGTAATGGCCGGCCGGCAGGCCGGTCAAGTCAAATTGCTTGAGCACCCGGATGGACCTCTGCGACGCACCCATGGCTAACTCCTCGGTGGGAAACACCTTTGCGGATCTCCTTTCAGACTCGATGCTGTATGACAGCCGAAGGCGCGGCACTTTAGCGTTCGACTCGGGGTCATCGAGCAAAATCCCAAAATAGGCCGTGAGTTTGCCTGCGGCGGAAAACTGCGGCGAGGTGAGCAGAAGCTGAAAATTGTCGCCACGCAGGGGGTCCGAGGGGTCCGTTGCGCCCGTGCGCGGCTCGATGGTATTCGAGAGCAGCACGCTGGTTAAGCTTGGAGCCATGGGCTGGGGTAAGGCAAGAGTCAGTTCGCGATGGGCCACCGCAATCGCACCTCCGGGTAGCTGGACAATCGCCTCAACCTCCAGGAAGGGCTCAAAGCGCGGCAGCACAAGGCGTGCGTTGATCTCCAGTTTCTTCTTTTCGAATTCGCGATGCTGTTGGTCGTCGAGCTTCAAGTTCAGGAATCGCTGATGCACGGAAACCGGACGGCCGCCCTTTTCGCGGGCCACGAGAAGCAACGACAAGCCCGCGCGATATGCCGGACCATCTCTCTCAAACTTCACCGGCTTGGAGGGCAACAAGACTTGCACAGGTATCGAAAGGTTGCCATCACCGGCGAGAAGCAAAGCGGCGTTCACCTCAGGGGCAAAGGCCGGGCTCAATGTGCCGGAGTCCACCGCGCTCAGAAGTTGCGCTGTGGCGGGGGTCATCATGACTTCCTGGCCGGGGGGTATCGCCCAATAGCCCCTCCGATACCTGACTGAGTAACCGGAAGTTAGAACATCCACTTTGATCTTGTGATACGAGCCGTCGTAACGCGTGTCCGAAGGTTGATACACCAGAGTGTAAAATTCCCGCAGGTCGCTATCCGCGAGTTCCAGGCCGTGCACAAGATCGTTTTGATTCTTGATGTAGAGGCCGCCGGTCTCTGCCGCCACCTGGCCAAGGTCCTGGCGTTGCAATTCATCCCCGCCAAGGCGCATCAGGTGATCGAACTCGGTGTAGCCGTGCCTGAAGCCGACCCCCTCCTGAGACGCGTTGAAGGTCTCGCGGCTGCGGGTGCCCGAAGGGTCGTCGGGAGCGCTGCTCCCGGCCTCGAACGCCGCGGTGAGTCCTTTGGCCTCCACAATATAAAATGCGACATTGGCACGGTTGGCCATGTCGATCACCGCGGCCATTTCACTCTCGGCCTCCGGCGAATGGATGAAGCCTTCGGAAAAAATTACCACGTTCTTTCGTCCCGGCAGATTGCGGTAAGCCTGGGCGATGGCGCGCAGGGCCATGTAGATCGCGCGGGCCTGAAAGATGCTCTGCGTCCAGATGTAGGCGCGCAGCGATTCGAGCTCTGACTCCGCAAACTGGCCTTCTCCATGCGCCGAAAGGCTGCTAGCCTGGCCCGCGCCCGGCCCCGCCGCGCTCCCGAATCCGTAAACCTCCGACTCCAAATCGCGAATCTGTTGCTGAGTGTCGTTCAGAACTACGGAACTGACTGCGCCCGCCGCGGCAATGCTTCCACCCCGCTCCAGGGCATCGACGATGCGTTGCTTGTCCTGCGTGAAGGGAACATCCAGGTGCAGGGTGTGGTCCACCCGGTACACGGCCACGAAATCTCCCTTGGCGACTGTTTTCTTTACGTATTCGGCTGCCGCAACTCGGGCTTTCCCCGCGCTGCCGGGTTCCAGCCCGCCAAGATCAAGCACCAGAGTGATGAAGCGCACGCTCGACACGTCATGGGCTTCCTGCTGAGGCGCGGTGGGGAGAGTTTCCGGCTGATGGGTTTCGGATGGGCCCGTTTCAGCGGCCGCGGAAGGGACCGCGGCCTCGTGTTTGGGCGGCTCAAAGGCTGCGACCTTTTGCGGTACCCCGTTATCGAAGACGGCAAAATCGGAGGCCTTAAGATCGCTCACGTGACGGCCCTTTTTGTCCGTGACAATCACGTCCACGACCACCGAGGACGCCTGTACCTTGATCACACCGGCTTGTTCCACCTTTTGTGGCGCGGGCTGTGCGATTTGCGCGCCTGCGGGTTTTCCCTGGCCAGCCGCCGGGACAACGGCAAGCCCGAGGCCAAGCAAAAGTACAGCCATGGCTGGTGGCCGAATAACAACCATCCGCAGTGACGCGGAATCGAACTCTCTTCTTACGTCGCTCACCTGGTCCCCTTGGGCTTCCTGGCTCTGGAGTCGGGAGCCTCGGCGGCGGCGCCCGCCTTGGAATGGGAAAACGCTTGAGGCTGCAACTGGTCGCGTCCTTCCGTGATGGTATAAAATTTGTCCGCCGCCACATTGCGGAAGAGCTGCCGCGCGCCGCTTGGCCATCGCACCTCAACTTCCTCCACCATTCTACTCGCCCCCAAGCCGAAATTGGCGCGCAGATCGCTTTGCGAGAGGTAGCTCCCGCCGCCGGCTATCTCGCGCATCTGGCGGATGCCGCCGGCGCGCAGCCTGACGCGGGCGCCCATAGCGTCCCGATTGCTTTTTGTCCCCACCAGCTTGAAATTCACAAAGTGATTCCGCGGTCCCCGCCCCGGGCCGTCATTGTGTAGCAGCAGCGGAGGGTCGCCGTTGTTGGCCACCACCACATCCATTTCACCGTCATTATCATAGTCGAGGAAAGCCGCGCCGCGTCCGGCGTGCGGGGTCGCAAACCCGTTTCCGGAAGTGTTTGAAACATCCGTGAATTTCCCGTTGCGATCGTTGTGGAAAAGGGAATTGATTTCCTTATAACGGATTTCGGTCGACGTGTGGTCGATCTCGGGATAGACGTGGCCGTTGGCGATGAACAAGTCCAGCCAGCCGTCGTTATCGTAATCGAAAAATCCTCCGCCGAAGCTCAGCACCTTTTTGGTATACGTCGTGATTCCGGCTTCGTCGCTGACTTCGTCAAAGGTACCTTTGCCGTTTGAGCGCCACAGATGATCCCCAGCCCCTTGAAAGTCGGAAATGTAAAGGCCGAGGTGGCCGTCATTCTGAAAATCTCCCAGGGAAATGCACATGGCGGCCATGGTGTTTCCCTCGTTCGTCAACGCCACGCCGCTCTCCAGACCGACATTGGCAAAGGTTCCATCGTGATTGTTGTGATAGAGGTAGGCTTCAATGCCATCGTTGGCCACGAACAGGTCCGGCCATCCGTCGTTGTCATAGTCCGCTGCGCCCACAGAAAGATTCAGCCCGTGTGGCTGGTAAATTTTTGCCGCCACGGTGACATTGGTAAACGTGCCGTCCCTATTGTTGTGATAGAGCACGTCGGGCGTGCCGCCGTAAACCGCCGGCGGGCAGCTAGATGAGGCCGAAATTTCGGTGGTGCAGACCTGCTGGCTGGAGGGCGAAAAATTAGCATAGCCCCCCACGTAGAGATCCAGCCATCCGTCACGGTCGTAATCAAAGAAGGTGGCGCCGGAATGGAAAACGGTGCCGAAATCCATGCCGCCCACTCCGGCCTTGTCGGTAACGTCGGTAAACGTTCCATCGCCGTTGTTGTGGTAGAGAATGTTCTTCCCATACTGCGTTACATAAAGGTCGGGGTGACCATCATTATCATAGTCTCCCCAAACGCAACCCAGGCCGTAGGCGTTTCCCGGGACGCCGGCCTTTTCCGTGACATCGGTAAATGTCCCGTCGCCGTTATTTCGATACAGCGCATTGCGCGCCGCCAGGCCGCGACCGTAGAGATCGCGGCCGTTCACAAAATAAATGTCCTGGTAACCGTCACCGTCGTAGTCCCCCACACAGACGCCGGGCCCGGCCTCCTCCAGAATCGTCGACGTGCCGTTGTTACCCTTGAAATGAGCGAAGCGAATTCCTGCTGCCAGTGTCCGGTCGGAGAACTGCACGCCCGAGGGCGCAACCCGGCCGGTAATCGTCGAAGAAGTTGCGTCGAAGTTTCCCACCGAGAGTCCCGCCAACGCACAACCTGCGCCAAGGACCACGGCGATCTGCCACACCGTTCTCAATGAAACCATCCGGCTTCGTTGTCTCATTTGGGTGTTCTTCCGGTTATGTGCGCGGCCGCCCGGGCTCAACTGGCAGACGTCGGGTCTCCAAATTCGAGTTTCCAGGTCTCATTGCGCGGGAACCGGCAGTTTGCCCTCAAGCTGATCCGCCTGTTTCTTGCGGGCCTGGGTTTGTAGCGTTTGCTGGAGCGCGAATTCTTTTCTGGCATCGTCGGCCTTGTGGAGCTTGAGATAAGCTTGGCCGAGTTGGTAATGAAAGTTGGCGCTGTCGGGTTCCAGGGAGATCGCGCTCTTGAGGTAGGATACCGCCTTATCGAGGTTGCCCTGGCGATAATAAGCCTTGCCCAAGCCTGCCAGTGAGTCGGGGAGCTTCCCATCAATCTTTAGCGCGGCCTGAAACATGGGAATGGCGTGATTCGCGTCGCCCGCCTCCAACCAGAGAGTGCCCCTGTTCTGATAGCTCCAAGGTTCGCCCGGACTGATTTTGATCTCCTTGTCGAACTCCGCCGCTGCTTTATCGCCCGCACCCAGGCGCTGATAAAGGACGCCGAGGTCATAATGCACATAGGGCAGATTGGCGTCGCCGGCCACAGCCTTCTGGAGTTCATCCTCCGCCTTGCCGTTTTCGTAAAGATCCAGGTAGGCTTTGCCGAGCAACAAGTGCATGTGGGGTGTGTCGCCCCCCGCACCAATCAGCTTGGCGAAAGTTTTCACCGAATCGTCTTCGCGTTTCACCTGGCCGTAAGCGACGCCCATAACGAAGAGATAATCGACATCATCCTTTTCCTGCTCTTGCAGGGGTTCGAGGACTTTCACGGCGTTGTCGTAGTCGCGCATGGTGAAATAGGACACTCCGAGAAGATAACGCGCCTGAAGGCTATCGGGCTGAGCTTCCACCACCTTGGCGAAATAAGGGATGGCCTTTTCGAACCCTCGGCTGCGGTAGTATGCGAGACCCAAGTTCAGGTCTATACCAACCATTTGGGGGTCAAGCTCCCGGGCTTTTTCAAATACCGGGATGGCTTTGGCGATTCTGTTCGTCCGCATATAAACCACGCCCAGATTGGAGTAGGCGGCGGCTGAGTTGGGATCGAGCTTCAAGAATTCCGTAAATCGCCGTTCCGCGGCCGGATAGTCTTTGGATGCCAGGGCCTGCTGCGCCCGCTGGAATGCGGCGCGCAAATCGGTATCCGAAACAGTCGTGGCGGGCAAGCGTGCAGGGGTGGGATTTTGCAATCCTCGCAGGGGCAGAGCCAGCAGAAGAGGCGCTATGATCAGGACTGCTGGCGAAGCGCGCAAGAATCGGGGAGTCAACCTTGTTCCACGCATAAAGAAATTGAACATCGAGAGGCGAGCCTTTATCTCCAGACTATCGCACCCGGGGGCGCACCAATCATCAGCCTGCCGGGAGGAATTTCCAGGCGGTCTCACATACCCAGTTTATCATTGAACCTGCCATTCACGAATGGGGCAGCGCTTCGAGCGTGATGGCCTGGACGTCCAATTTGAAGTAGCCTACGCGGCTGGGTCAGGCGCCCACGCTCCCGGCAGTGCAAACCCGAATACTAACGCTGGTTTTTCGGTTGGGGAGATGGGGAGCCCGGCAAAATACGAGGTCTTACTGTTCCTTCTTCGCTGCTGCGGGTTGATTCAGAATGCCGGCCGTCCGCATTTCCTGCATGATGTTCTTGATTTTGGGTGCGAAACGGCCGTCGGGTTCGGCCTTCAGGTACTGCTCCATTTCCGAATAGGCTTTGCCGTAAGCTTTTTCCCGCAGGTAGACATCGCACAATTTCACATGGAATTCGGCCGGAGGCGATGGATTCAATTCCAGCACTTTTTGATATTGGCTTTCGGCTTTCGTAATCTGGGAAAGGCCGAAATTGGCAACGCCGAGCTGATAATAAAATTGCCAGGACCCGGGGGAACGGCGCACTCCTTCCTCCAGCACCCTCTCGCTGTCCGCAAAACGCTTCTGGCTGTTAAGCATCTGGCCCAAGATGATATAGCTGTCAATGTAATCGGGATCGCACTCCGGCGCCATCGCCTTCCGCAGAGCTGCTTCCGCACCGGTCATATCGCGTTTCTGTTCCAGGACGGTTGCAAGATCCGTCTGCGCCCGCGCATAACAAGGGAACTCTTTCACTGCCTTCTCCAAATGAGCTTGGGCGGCATCAATATCTTTGGAAGAGAACGATGCCACTGCCTTTTGATACTCCTTGCGCGCCAATTTGGGCGCTTGCACATCCGTGCGGGATTCTTTAATCACCAGGCGCTTCGCTTCTCTGGACGGCATGATCGTGACGTCGGAGATCACCATATTGGGGCCAAGAGTCAGGTCGATCTGCTGGCGGGCGGTCTCATAGCCTTCGCAGGTAACCACCACGGTGTAGATTCCCTTTTTGATGCTGGGGAATGAGAAGCCCCCGCCGGAGCTTACCGGACTCTGCGCCACAACTTCACCGTCCTCTGTTTCTATCCGGACGTTTACTCCAACGCCCGGCACCTGGCCGCCTTCAACGCGGACTTTCCCCTCCACCGAGACCTGGCCGAGGAGCGGCGCCGCAAATATCAAAATGATGGTGGAAAGTAGAATGGGGAGCAGGGAATTGCGGCCGCGCGAGATGGCGCAGGGCAATTTAAGCTCTTTCTCATTGGGGAGAAACGGCATGGCCTGGCGCCTCTGCTGGAGGATTCTACACCTGTTCGACGGCGATCAACACTAAAAATATCTGTAGGCTAGGAGGTTGATAAAAAAAGTCCTGCCGATCATGTCATCCTGAGCGGAGCGAAAGATCTCGGCATTAGGATCCAGGGAACTACAGAGGTGCTTCGCTCGGCTCAGCATGATAAGAAGTCACTTTCAGGAGCCTGTTAGAATCCAAGCCAAAAAAATAAGGGCGCAACGAAGGTCAGCTTTCGTTGCGCCCGGAGTTACAGCCAGCGATCCGTGAACGTTGGATCTAGAAGATAAACTTCAAGCCCAATTGCACGTTGCGCGGACCCCAATCGGAGTTGATTTCATTGTTACCCCGGTTGTTGTTGTTGTCCGAGCATACAGCGCCGAAGGAGGTGGCGCCGCTGCACCCTGCGCCAAAGCCCTTCGCCTGCATGTGGTTGAATGTGTTGAACGATTCCAACCGGAATTGAACGGTGGAATGTTCGCCTTTGAACCACGGCAGTTCGAAGTTCTTTTCCAGCGCCGTGTCGAAGTTCTCGCGGCCCGGACCTGTCAGGACGTTGCGGCCCATGTTACCGAACATGCCAGCTTCGCCGTTAGCATAGAACTGGCTCAGCAGCGGCATGGCCACTGTGGCGGAATTCCACCATGTGGGAGTGGGTCCGTATTGCGGATCGTTGAATGTGCCCTTATCGATGGCCACCTTCCCGACCACGTCGCAACGGATGTTACCCCCAATTGCGGTTGAGTTGCCGTTATGGTTGCAAGCGAAATCCACCGGTTGGCCGGTGAAGAAGCTGCCGATGCCGCTGATCTGCCAGCCACCTGCCACCGAGCGCACAAAACCGTGGGTCGAGTTCTTGAAGAACGGCAGTGCGTAGATGTAGTTGACTTGCAGGACTTGCGTCCGGTTAAGATCAGAGGTGCCCTTCCAACGTTGAAGAGTGTAATCGTTGACGTCGCCAAAGCTGCTCGACTGGTAGGTGCTGGTCGAGTTGTCGATGGCGTGCGACCAAGTGTATGCCGCCTGCAAGGTCAAGCCATGCGAAAAGCTGTGACGCATGCTGGCTTGCAGAGCGTTATAGCTGGAGGTCGCGCTGTTTTCCTTCATATCCATGGTCCCCCAACCCTGGTAAGGCCGGAAGAGGTTGGTCGGGTCCGTGGTATTAACAAGGAGGTCCTGGCTGCAACCCGCGGCAGTGCATGTGCCGTTGGCCACCAGGGCCGGCGCCGCCGGCAGCAGGCCATTGTTGGCCTGGATGCCTGCGGGACTGATTTGATTGATATCCCGCGCGCGTGCCAAGTGTCTGCCCGCAGCACCGACGTACGCGATGCTAATCAGGTCATTGCTGGAAAGCTGATGCTCAACGGTGAAGCTGTATTGATAGACGCTGGGCCAGCCTTGGTTACCCGGAATGGGAGTGAATCCCGTGGGTGACGGAACCAGCAATCCGGAGGGGTGGATGTTCTGGTAGCCCGTGACGTAACTCACTGAGGGCCCCGGAGCTACTGGCGGATTGCCTTCGCCGCCTTCGGTTTGCGATTCGTTTCCGTTCCCCGACTCATAGTAGATTCCGAATCCGCCACGAATCGAAGTTTTTCCGCTGCCCTTGGGATCCCAGGCAAACCCAAACCGGGGAGCGATGTTGCCCCACGTGTTGGCTTTCTGGCAGCCCATTGGAATGCCGTTGGTCCCGCATGCCACCAAGCCGTTGCCATAATTGGCCTGGGTAGCGCCGGTGGCCGGAACGACGTAGTTGCCGCTGGCATCGAGCGGATCCTGCGCGGCTACGGAGTATTGACTCGGTATGAATCCCGAATCGACCGTGGGCCGGGTAACGTCATGAATGCGGCTGTAGATGTAGTACCGCACTCCGAGGTTCAAGGTGAGGTTCTTCCTGATTTTCCAGTCGTCCTGGATGTAAGGCTCGAGGTCGGTCATCTGCCAATGGCCCTTGGGATATCCGCCGACGGCCACGCCGTTGACCAACTGAGTGCCTTCCTGGTAGGTATCGATCTGACCCAGGAACATGTCCGCCATGGCGTTGCCGCTGGTATTCGGCCCGTATCCGCCAAACTCGTCGGCACCCTGGGTCGGTGTTCCGAACTGTTCATTCTTGCGGTAATTCTCCAAGTAGAGGCCGACTTTGGTGGTGTGAGCTCCATGCACCCACGCCAAGTTATCCTTCCATGTAATGATCGGATTCGAGTTGAACCACGGCACATTTCCCTTGAATACCGCGGAACAGAATCCCGATCCGCCGCAGATTTCCAAATCCGGCAGCAACGGATTACTGTTGTTGGCGGGGAAGAGGTGAGCTTCCTGGAAGCTGCTGGGACGGTTGAGCGAGTGGGTCACCTGGGTCGAGGCGCTGCCGGCCACAGGATAAAGAAGAATGTGATCGGTGGTGTACGCCGCCACAAATTCATTGGTCAAGTTGGGCTTGAAGACGTGAGTGATATTGAGCACTTGGCTCACGCCGGGGCCGCCGAATTGCGTCTGGTTGGTGTCATAGCTGGACCATTGCCAGAGCGAAGGAATTTGCACTGTGTTCCATGCATCCTTGGTTAAGCGATAAAACACTCGCGTCTTTTCTCCGATGTTCTGGTCAACGCGGATTTGCTCCTGGCGCCAGTTGGTGGCCGCCTCGGAAGCGAGTGCCCAACCCACTGGGCCGCTGTTGGGGAGCGGAAGCAGCGCATTCTCGAGGGCCGTTCCGTTGGTGAATGCCTGATTCAGAGCTGCCTGCGTCTGAAATCCTGCTGCCACCTGTGCCGCTTGCACCTGCTGGACGGTGTCGTATGTTTTTCCCTGGAAGGATGGCAAGGTGCAGCCGGGCGACACTAGAATGTTATAGTTCGCAGACTTCGGGTCGCACTGGCTGAAGTCACCTTGGCGCTCAAGCAGAGAGGGGACGCCCCCACCCAGCGGATTGCCTTGGCGATATCGGCGCCAGTTTTCCGACCAGAAGAAGAAGGTCTTGGACTTGTCCTGGTTATAAACACCGGGAATATAGAAAGGCCCGCCAAAGGTGTATCCCCAATCGTTCCACTTCAGGGGATCCTTGGGCGCATTGGCCACTCCATATCCTTGATTCCGGTTGCTCCAGTAGTCGTTCGCGTCAAAGGCCTGGTTGCGGACATACTCCCAAGCATCGCCATGGAATGTCTTGGTTCCGGACTTGGTGGCGAGTTCGATGTTGGCGCCTGCGTGCTTGCCCATCTCCGCGCCGTAGGTTGAAGTCGAAATGCGGAACTCCGAAATGCTATCAAGGCTCGGATAAGTGTTAAAGGTGGAAGCCGAACCTTCGTCGGTGTTGTTCCCGCCATCCACTTCCCAATTGGCGTATTGCATGCGGTTGCCGTTGAAGGAAATACTGTTGTTTCCGTTGACTCCAACCGAGGTGGTATTCAGGCCGTTGTCAGGGGAAGCGCCTGGAACCATCAATGCCAGCGAGACCCAGTTCCTGCCGTTCAAATCCAGGTTCTCAATCTGACTGGTTGAGATGGTCGCAGAAACGGTGGCGTTTTCCGTTTGCACTTGCACCGCCGCCGCTGTGACTTTCACTTCTTGCGTGACCTGACCGACTGTCAATTGCAGGTCGATTCGCCGGATTTCGCCGATTTGCATGGTGATCCCGGATTTCACTAGTTTTTCGAATCCAGGTGCCTCCACCGTGATCTCATAATTTCCGATCGGCAATGGCGAAGCTGCATAGTATCCAGCCGAATCGCTGGTGAGCTGCCGATTGAAACCCTTCTCAGAGTTGGAAACCGTGACCTTCGCGCCGGGAATAACCGCCCCAGTCGAATCCGTCACTGTTCCAACAATTCTTGTCTCTTCCTGGCCCCATGCGGTGATCGAGAAAGCCAGCAAGAACGCACTAATCAGAACAACTACTTTTTTCATCTGACCCTCCGGGTCGGTGTGTCATTGGGTCCCCCCGTTGACAGCCGATTAATTTATTCTCTTGTGAAGTTTCCATACTACGGAGTCAACAACTCTTTTGTTTCTTGGACGAAACGAAAGGTTAAACTCCACCGACGCATAGGAAACAAGGTTTAAATGTGGCAGAAATGCAATTTTTCGCGGCTTGAAAAAGACACCGCTTTTGACCTGACGAAACCGATTCGGCTAATCAAATAACTTCTAACGACGCCTACCAATATACAACTCCAAGCTGATTGTGACTTGCAGGTCAGACCACCACTCGACGCAATGCGAAACAATTTATGCCTAATATTAATTGATGTCAAGCATTATTTTAATTAATTATGGTCTTCCCAATTGGGGAGTAGAGGCCACCTTTCTAAGAGTATTTTGACCTTATCCGGCTCTATCGGCCGCCCATTTATGCCCTGCCTTGGCCGGGACGCTTGACATCCATAGGAAAGCCGACACAACTCCGACCGCAGATTCCGGCTGGGGGCTAAATTAAAAGTAATGTAATAGTGGTTTTCTATTACCCAACAGTCATCTTCCCGGGCGCGCTGCACCAATCAGCAATCCTTTGGGGCCTTCTTGGGATGTGAAAAGGGACAAGCGCCTACGCTTATCGGCCCGGTCTATCTGCCTATTTTTTCATCAAAGAATCTGGCCATGATTCCCAGCGCTTCCTTCGTCTCGGGCAATTGAAAGTCATACCAGAAGGCGTGAGGCAACGCCTCAAACACCACCAACTGCGCGTCCACCCCGGCCTGGAGGAAGGCGCGGTGCAGGATGGTCGTTCCGCTTAACAGCAAGTCGCGAGTACTGGTGATGAAAAGAGTTGGCGGAAAGCCTTTCAGGTCGGAATAGAGCGGCGACAGCACGGGGTCTTTGGGTTCGACGGCGCCGACATAGGGATTGAGTACGGGTGGGTTAGCGGGCGGCTCAAGATTTCCCGCCAAGCCTCTTACGGTAAAAATAGATCGCGAATCGCCGGGCTGGCTCATATCGCCGGTTCCGGAAAAAATTCCCAGGGCGGCGGGAAGGGGCAGTCCGTCCCGGCGAAGCCTGGCCGCGACTTCAGCGGTGAGAATGGCGCCGGCCGAGGTTCCATAGAGGCCCATATTTTTCGGCTGGTAGGTTTTCAACAATTCCCTGTAGACCGCCTCGGTGTCATCCACCGCGGCCGGAAATGGATTCTCGGGCGCCAGACGATAGTAGACCGAGACAACCTTGGTGTGGGTGAGGTTGGCGATGGGAACGCCCTCAATCAGCGAACCCGAATCCGAGTTGAAACCACCTCCATGAACATTGATGAGCACGCGATCCTGTTTTTTCGCATCTACTTTGAGCGGCGTGATGACGTCGCATCGAACTCCGCCGATGGTGCGCTCTTCCACATTCACTGGATAAAGCTTGCGAGCCTCAGCCGAGCGGCGTATGCGGAATGCGTCGGTTCGAGCGCGGCGCTCGGCGAGCGAAGGATCCGGGCCGGCTGGTCCCGGCTGTGAGATTGACTTCTGCGCTTCGGGGCTGATGGTCCCCGGCACTGGAATCACTCGGGTGATGCGTGCTGTGCCATCGGGATCGATTGTGGTTGTGTCTGTTGTGGGCGCGGGCAGATCCAGGGGCGCGATAACGGCAGGAACTAACATTCCAAGGGAGCTTGCGAACGTTCCAGGCAAAATCGTTGAACGTAGCGCTATTCCAATCCGCATGTGATTATTCTCCCGCGATTCATGAACGTGTTACCAATCCCCACCAACCTGCAAGCATATTATACTCCCGATTTACTATTGAAATGGTATACTGACGGGGGCATAATAGACCGGTTTGGCGGGTTGCCGCAAACCAGTTATTCCTGCGACCCGCTATGGGGCGAAACTATGAGTGAAATAACTATAGTCCACTTGTCAGACACGCATTTAGGCCACGACTACATATATCGAAGTCTTCAGCACGGGCGATTATTCTGGAAGACAGAAGATGAATCGCTTCTTCTCAACCTGGAGAAAGCCCTTGGAAAGATCCGTCCGAATTACGTAGTGCACTCAGGAGATTTTGTAAATAAAGCTACCTCGCGGAATTTCGTCAAGGCCTCGCAACGATTGCGATCCCTTTTTGCAAATGCGGGAATAGACATGAAAAGAAGCCTCCTTGCAATTCCAGGCAACCATGATGTGAAGGTCCTTGCCCAAGAGGACCGGTACTGGGGGCGGCTTGCTGGATTCAACCACTTTCTAAAATTATTATTCGGGGAGACTGATTATCGCTCTCGAAAGCAAAATTTTGTAGTTGTTGACCAGGAGCGTAAACTTTGTTTTTTTTGCTTGGATTCTACGCTTAAACACAAACGTGGTATTGCCGAAGGCATGATCGGGCAAAGTCAATGGGATTGGTTTAAGAGAAAATACGAGACCTTAATGAAAATATACCCCGATTTTGACGGATTCGTTAAAGTCGTTGCACTCCACCATCATCCCCACCCAATAAAGGCTGGGGGGCAAGAACAGTTTATGACGCTACTCGACTCTGGTACCGCGATTGACATTTTTCAAGCCTATGGGGTAAATGTAGTCCTGCATGGCCACAAGCATTTTCCGCACATATTAAAGCACCATTATAATGGTGACCGTCATTACATCGTTATCGGAGCTGGTACTGCCACGTGCCCGTTTCTCGAGGAACAAAGTGGTGAGGGCAACAGTTTTAATTTGCTGAGAATGAGGTTGGACGCAAATCTTCTTTCAATTGAGAGATGGAAAGCGAATAACGACAAAGAGTACGTCCCTGTCCCCCCGGCGCCAATAATGCACCCCCTCTTTCCCACGAGCCGAAGCGGCTACAGAATAGCCGAGTCCCGTGGCACTAACGAAATTCAAAACACAGATGGCACGTTGGTGGCAACTCATGAGCGGCTCGGGATCATAGTCGAACCGAATTACCCCGACCTAACCAACATCGCATTTGGGGTTGGCGCGTCTGCGCCAAACGCAGCAGTCACCGGATTCGAATACGATCAGGAAACCGTCCAAAGTGTAGATTACAAAGTCAATGAGAAGGCCAAGAAAGAAGGTTACTTGATTCTCCGCAACTCAATCCGGCAGGGTTCTGACCCGCTCGACCTGTGGTTCACCTCAGAAACGACGGGTGCTATTTGCATGCGGCGGGCCGACTACCAGACATTCTATCCAGGAAACGGAACAAACCAGGAAAGTGTGGGCATGTTAGTCTTTCATCCAATCGACAAACTGACTCTCATCGTGGAGTTTCCGCGCAAATACAAAGTCAAACCCCATCCGCAGGTGATCGACCAAAATGGTGTTGAAAAAGGCGTGGAGTCCGCTTCTTCCACCTTTCTGGAGGATAGACTTGCTAACCGTTTCCAATTAACCGTTCGGAAGCCGCTTTTACAGCATACCTATAAAATCGTCTGGCAAGTCCCTGAATGATAAGGTGTTAAAGGGCTTGACAAATCGCGTTCGAACGGGTTAGCATGAATACGCTATGCAGGATACGATCATAGTTACATAAGCTAGGGTTGCCACTTATTCCCAAAGCTCAACCACTTGCGGTTCCTCGACCGGAAGATGGACAGGTCAAGAGTTTTGTCGAGCGCCCTCCGAAGTCTGGGGATAAGAGGGGTGAGCAAGCCCCTCGCAAGCCTTCATAGCAGTTCTTCCCGAGATGTACCCCTAAAGCGGCTTCCCCTCCGCGTCAAGAAACTGGATTTCGCCCAAGTTCAATTCTCGAACGCCCGCTTCGATTTTTGCGCGATCCCCGACCACCACCCAAACCATATTCTGGGGGCGAACAACTTCTTTCGCGGCGCCATTCACGTCGGCCGGCTTTAGAGCCCTGACTTTGCCGGCATAGGTTTCGTCATAATCATCGGGCAGACCGAATTGCACCAGGTCGATGATGGATTGCCCCACGGAATTCATGGTTTCGCGCGAACCCGGAAGTTTGAGTGTTTCATTGTCCTGAATTTTATTCAGCTCTTCCGGAGTGACGGGGCGGTCTTTGATAATGCCCTCGAATTCCTTGTTCATTTCATCCATTGCCTCGCGCGTTTTGTCGGTTTGCACGGGCGCGATGGTGATGTAAGGGCGCTGCCCTCTGGCGCCAACCAGAGTGGACCGGGTGCCGTAGGACCAGTGCTTGTCCTCGCGCAAATTCATATTGATGCGCGATCCGAATGTCCCGCCGAGCGCGTTGTTCATGGCCTCGATGGCGATTTCATTGGGATTGGCCTTGGGAGGGGCCACATCCCCGGCGATGATGACCGACTGAAGCGCTCCCGGTTTATCGACCAGGAACACTTTTGGCTGCGGCGAGTGTTCGACGGCGCCGATATTTTTCTTTGGAACATCACCCGGCTTCCACGCCGCAAAAAGCTTTTCTAATTTGGGTGTAACCTCGGCCAGCGTGGTGTCACCCACAATGATGAGTGTGGAATTGTTGGGCCGGAACCAGCTGTGATGGAATTTAATCAGATCTTCCCGGGTCATTTTTTCCACGCTGGCCTTGGTTCCCGAACCCGTGAGCGGATTTCCATAAGCGTGGCCCTGGCCGTAAAGTAGTCCCGGAATGATTCGCAACGCCATTTGCGCAGGCGTATTCTCTTCCCGCTGGATGGCCGCGATCACTTGTTTCTGTTGCCGCTTGAAGTCAGCCTCGGGAAATGCGGGGTTTAGAATTACGTCGGCATAGATTTCGAGCGACGCGTCTATGTTCGACTTCAAGGCGGAAAGTCGGACGGTGGAAAGATCAAGGTTTGACGCTGCGCTTAATTGCGCTCCCAGCATGGCCAGTTGATCGCTGATCTGGAGGGCATTTCGGGTGGCGGTGCCGCCATCGAGCAAAGCGGATGTCAGGCTGGCGGTTCCTGGCGCGGCGGACTGGTCAGCGGCATAGCCGGCGTCCGCAGTCAGCCAGAAATTGACCACCGGAACTTCATGCCGCTCGGCGAGGATCAGTTGCAGGCCGTTTGAAAGTTTCGCGCGTTGGAGCTTGGGCAGTTTCAACTGCGGCGGCGCCCCAGGCTCAGGCGCTTTGGAGCGGTCCGCGCCGGTGGCGGCGGTTTTATATTCGGGGAAGGGATGGACCTCGAGGATGTATACCCCATCGGCCAGCCAGCGGTTGGCGGCGCCGCGCAAGTCATCCGCGGTGGCTTCACGAACGTGTTTCAGCGAGGCCTTGTATGCGTCCGGGCTGCCTTTATAAGCTTGACTCTGCGCCAGCCGGTCGGATTTCCCGCCAAACCCGCCGATACGTTCGATGCCGCGAATAAAGTTCGCCTGGTATTGCGTCTTCACGCGTTGCAACTCTTCCGGCGTAGGACCATCTTTCAGGAAGCGTGCCACCTCCTCGTTCAACGCACGTTCGACCTGGCTTAAATCCTGGCCGGGCCGCGCCGAAGCTCGGACGGTAAATTGTCCGCCAATCTCTTCCAGATTGACGTAGGCGTTGGCGTCAGTCGCAATCTGATCGTCGTAAACCAACCGTTTGTAGAAGCGCGACGTTTTGCCTTGAGATAGAACGTCACTCACCAGGTCAAGATAGTCGCCATCGGCGCTGCCAAACTCGGGGATGTTCCATATTTTGTAAATCCGCGCCTGGGGGACGCGGTCCTGAACCACTTGCCGGTGGGTTCCCGTCATTTTCGCAATCCAAACTTCCTGATGAGCCACCGGCGGGCCGGCGGGGATGTCGCCAAAGTATTTTTCTACTTTGGCTTTGGCGGTGACGGCATCAATATCACCGGCCACCACGATCACGGTGTTGGAGGGGCCGTAATAGGTCTTGAACCATTCTGTGACGTCTTTCATAGACGCTGCGTCCAGGTCGGCCATCTCGCCGATGGTCGTCCATGAATACGGATGGCCAGCAGGATAGGTATTCTTGGTAATCAATTCCTCGGTAACGCCGTAGGGCTGATTTTCGCCCTGCCGCTTTTCGTTTTGCACCACGCCGCGCTGGAGGTTGAGCGTCTTTTCATCCAGTGCGCCGAGCAGATGGCCCATCCGGTCGGATTCGTGCCAGAGCGTGTAATCGAGGGCGGATGTGGGCACGTTCTCGAAGTAGTTGGTGCGGTCGGGATTGGTTGTGCCATTCAGATCGGTGGCCCCAATTCGTTCCATGGCATCGATATATCGGCCCGGCGCATGCTCGCTGCCCCCAAACATCAAGTGCTCGAAGAGATGGGCAAATCCGGTCTTGCCCGGCCTTTCGTTCTTGGACCCCACGTGGTACCAGGTGTTAACCGCCACAATCGGCGCCTTATGGTCTTCGTGGACGATCAGAATCAGTCCGTTGTTCAGAACGAATTTCTGATAGGGTATATCAACATCGTGTGTTTGCGCAGAAGCGCCCGTGGCGAGCAAAGTCATGAGTAGGACCTCTCGAATTCGCATTTGAATTCCTCCGGCAACAAATTGTTTCGCAATCTTTTCAGCATCATACTGTCAGCTAATAAATTATGACTTTTTATCAGAACTTCGACAAATCGAGCCAAGGCACTTGCGATGTCCGGGCTCAATTAGGTTAATGATTCTTAACTCGAAGCCGGGTCGTCGGTATTATGGGTGCGGTGAACCGCTAGATCTGATGCTTGGCCTTAATCTTTCCCTCTTTAATCGCTTTCACCAGCGCCTCGTGATCGCGTGCAGATTGTCTTGCATAAAGGGCCGCGAATTGCGCCAAAGCTTTGTCCACCTTGTCGGCTTTTCCACAGTAGGCGCTGATTTCAACCGCATTGCCGTTGTTCGCGTGTGCTTTGGCCAGGATCGTGCCGCACACCAAGCCGAATTCAATCAAGGTGGCTCCCTGCAATTCCGCCGGGTCCACCGTGGCTTTGTGGTCAGCCAACTGTCGAACCAGGAAGTCTCGCCCGTCGATACTCGTCCAGCCGAGGAATGGATCGCTGACAGTCTGCATCAGACGCTGGCCTTCCGCCACCCGGCGTCCCTGATGATGATAAGGAGGCACGTCGGGAAGATACGGCGCATAGCAGGAGGTTGGTTCTTCTTTCACCTGGATAAAGAGCGGGTCTTCCAAACCATTACCAAAGTAAAGGACAACGTAAACGCGAGTGCCCACGCTGCCGGTTCCAACCACTTTGAACGCGACATCGGAGGGATGATAAGCGTCCAACACATGTTGTCGATCCGCCGGAAGAGTCTCGCGATAGGGTCCCAAGGCGGCCAGCACGCTTTTCCCTTCTTCTTCTGGAATGTGATGGAGAAGGGGTGCGTGCTCGACGAACCTGCGCAAGCCGCCTTTGGCAGGACACGTCAATTTCTCCAATGTGACCTTGGGGGTGACGCGTTCCGCTTTGCCCAGAATGGAGCGGACGAAGCTCACTTGCGTATGCCGCCGCACTTCGAACCGCGCCAAGTCAAGCATGGTCATTTCGGCAAATTTGTCCATGGCTTCGCGGTAGCTCTGGACCAAAGCCAAAACAGCGTCCTTACAATCGCCGTGGTTTCCGCCGGCCTCATTGCCCGCCAGCACCAGGCTGGTGGCCAATCGTTTCAGGTCCCACTCCCAGGGGCCGGGAAATGTCTCGTCAAAATCGTTCAGGTCAAACACAAGGTGGCCGTCGGGTGCGGCAAAGGCGCCCACGTTGCGGACGTGCGCGTCGCCGCACATCTGAACCCGCATCCCCGTGGTGGGCATGGTGGCCAGATCGGCGGCCATTACAGGAGCGGCGCCACGAAAGAAATTAAACGGCGACACCGCCATCCGTCCCATCTTGATGGGGATTAAATCCGGAAGGCGAGTGGTGCTGATCTCATTGATGATATCGATGGGGTCGCGGCGGGTCGCGAGCGGAACCCAAAGCGCCTGGTCAACGCGGTGCACCACTTCGCGGCGGCTCTTGCCGAATTCCTGGCGCTGATCGCGGGTCATTATCCCTGGCGGCTTCACATCTTTCATTTATCGGCACCTCGATGGCCTAAATCAGAGCTTCATATACTGGGGCGACTCTCGTGGCCGCCCAAGGTCGGGCAGTCGCCACGGCGACCCCGCCCTTACGGGCACGATCCGTCGCCTTGGAATTGCAAAAGATCCTACGAATCCCAGCGCTAAGTTGAAGCGGACGCGGCCTTGCTGCCCTGGCTGAGCATATAGACCTCCCAGAGATCACGCGAGCTCCGTGAGAGGAGCGGGGCGATGGCCATTTTGCCTGCCAGCCCAATACTCTTTTCCAGGAAAGCCATTTCTTTGAATTTTGCCGGCAGGCTAGGGTCGGGAGTTACCGGGAATCCCGCTTCCCGGCGCATCAAGTCGCCTTTGGCAATCGCGCTCAACTCCAGCGAGATTTGCAGCAGGCAGAGCATATCACCCACCACTTGCGGCTGGAATGAGTTGGTCAGCGACCGCAAATACAATCCGGCCTTTGTTTCCAAAAGCCGGCCGGTGGCGATCATCTGCATCAGTTCCATATCCTTGTCCAGCTTGTTGCCCAGCCAGCTCTGTAAAGATTTCTCGCTTTGAAGAAATATTAACGACATCAATATCGGAAGTCCAACCAGAATAGCGACTGTGGTTTGCAGGGGCGGCAGCAGGGCCTGGTTGTACAAGGAATGAATCACCATGGCGATGAGCAAGCCGGGGATATAGACGATCCACCGGTGGTAAGCCGAGCGAGCGAGGAAGGTGGTGGTCACAATACCGAATATTGCCGTGGTGCCCCCGTGCATCATGGCCGTCCCGAAGCCCCGGATGGTCCAGAGGAGTAGCGATTTGTCCTGGAAAGCTTGGACATAAACGATATTCTCCAGCAGGGCAAAACCCGCTCCCACGGCAAAGCCGTAGATGGCGGCGTCCACCATAAACCCAATGCGGCTCTTGCGAATCAGATAGGCGATGTAGGCGGCTTTGAGACTTTCCTCGAGGATGGGCGCGCCAACGATGGGGTACCACGGGCCTTTCAGCGGCATGATTTCAAATCCAAGACTATTGATGAAATAGCAGACACCCGCCACTGCAACTCCCGCGAAAACCGCGAGAAGGATTCGGCGCAGGCTTACCAGCTTGTAGCTGTCGAGAAAACGCAGTCCAAAAAGAAACGCGAAGACTGGCAATATGCTGATGCCAAGCCGGGCCAGATTGTCGTAGGCGACGGAAGTACCCATGGCAGTGATTATAGTATTTTTAGCGAAATCATGTATTCGCCGCTGACCTTTCCCAGATTGTCCCGGGCGAAGGCGTAGCCGGTGGAAAAGGTCGATTTGAAATAAGTGAATAGAACCGTGCGAAAATCAATTTGGGTTCCGACATTCCCAAACTCCTGGCGGCTGCTCGCCCGGCCCAGGTTGGTGACCATCCCCGATGTGAACAGAGACAGTCGCGCCCAATTTACATAAAGAACCGTGGACCCAACCCGGCGGAATCTTACCGGAGGAAGGTTCCATTCCGCCAGCAATTTCGTGAAACTCGTTGCCCCGATCTGATCCAATTTTACACCCGGAAAACTATAATAATCCCGGTAGCGGCTGATCGTTCCATGGTCCACCCAATTATTTCCAAAGCCCCCGAAGAAGAAATTGGCAAAGGGGTTGTTGGGGTCGCCGAACGCTTTACCGGCCGAACTGCGAAACCAAACAGACGAGTTATGAATGGGGAGAAGGAAGCCTTTATCGTATGTGCCGTAGACTTGCGGGTACGCACTTCCGGCTGCGTAGCTCACACTCGACGCCAACTGCCATTGGGTTCCTTTTTCCTCTTCAACTGAACCCGCAGACTGTTCCAGGTTTGTGTATTTCAGGCCCCCATCGGCCTCGAAAAAACGGCTGACAGGCGAGGGCACATTTTGGTACTGCGGCAACGCGTCGAGTCCTGAATATCCCGCCACGCTCCAATTCAGATCAAGAGTCCGCGGGGTATCGAAAAGCAGGTTCTTCGAGTCCTCAATTTTTAATGCTTCGCCTTTGCGGCTCACCTTAGTCGGGCCAAATAGGTCATAGAAGTCGGCATTGTTGTAATAGCCGCTGACCTTCAGATTCCAGAGATGGGCGTCAAAGCGAAAGTGGAACCTTTGGTTGGCGGGAAGAGAAGTGTCCGGGGAATATGAGGCGGCCACATCTCCGCCGCTCAGGTGCAAGCCATCGGAAAAATCCATTCGCATGCCCACGGCCGCGGTGTCCTTATAGCCCTGAACAATCGGGTACATTGAAATCGGGCGCGTGCTCCGCAGCGGGGAGTAACTGCCGGAGGAAGTAATTACCTTCTGGGTGTCGATCGTCGAAGGTGAAGGAAGCTTCCAAGTTTTGAGTTCAGGACTCTTTTCAAGCAAATCCTGCCCCAGATAATCAATCGCGCTCACATCATTCAAAGGTATTGTAGGGACAAAGGCGGGCACAAATCCTTTGGCCGTATATTCGAGTGCGATGAGTGTGCCGTCCTCCAGGGGGAGGGGGCGGAATAGCCCGGATTCAGCATTACTCAGCACCTCCATTTTCTTAGTCTCAAAATCGTAGCGGAAAATGTTGGAGACGCCTGTCTGGTAAGAATTGCCATAGAGATATCGGCCGTCGGGAGAGTAAACGAAACTCTCCGGAGAGTTATATTGGAAATCCTGAATCACCTCAGGCGTGGCTTCGCCCTTAAGAAGTTTCTCGATGCTGAACCGAACCAACTGCTGTTCGCCGCTCAGATTGGCCATCGAGCCCGCCAAATCTTTGCCACTGGGGGAAATATCGATGTCGAATAAGTCGGTGCCGTAGGGGAAGGTGAAAACGGGCTTTACCTTGTTATAGGGGGGCAGCATTTCCACCAACGAAGACAGGCCATTATTATGGCGAATTCCCCATAGCGACTGGTCAACGGAATTGTAAACCAGGTCGCCGGTTCGCGTATCCTTGGCGAGCCGACTGGCGTGATGGGTCTTGAGATCCAGCACATTGAGGTCGCGCCAATCCTTGAGGTCGGAGGCATAAAAGATTCTGTGGTGTGCCGGGTCAAACGCCAGTGAAGTGACGAAGTACAGGGACGCCCCAGGGACGTCTTGCAAGTGCTCTATCTTTCCAGTGTCCACGTGCAGGGCGGCCAGATGGGCCATTTTCCCAACATACTGTACCGCCGCGTAGAGGGTTTTTGTTTCCGGATCATAATAATTGCGTGATACCGAACCGAGCGACTCGAACGGTAACCGGCGGGGCTTGGTGACGGGGTATTGTCGGATCCGGGTCAGGTTCGCTTGTTGCCACTCTTTTTCCGCCGAGATCCACTCATCCCACCCCGCCTTAAGGGATTTCCCGTAGACTTTTTCAAATTGGGAAGCGAAGTATCTTCGACTCGTGTCCGTACGGGACACCCATTCAAGGAGTTTTCCCGTTCCATAGTGGTCGGCCAGATAGGTCATGAAGCGTGTTCCGTAGAGATAAGAATTGGCGCCGATCTGGAAGTCGATTGCCGTACCCTCTGACTCGAGCCCGACATAATTGTAGATGTAGTTGTTGTCGCGCACCTTGGTGCGGAATACCATCTCGTCATAGCCGCCCAGCGCCCTGCCCAATCCGCCGGAAAGCCAGGTTTCCATGAACGCCGCGATGCCTTCGTGGTACCAGCGCGGAGAGTAGTGGCGAGGGCTGGTAAGGCTGCTATAAAACATCGAAATGGGATCATCGGGTGAAAGGTCGATTTTGCCGATGAAAATCTTGCGGGCGGTCCGATCGCTGCTCGAGGCATTGTCGCCCATCACAATGTGGATCATTTCATGGTTGATCAGCCCTCTTATTCTTTCGCCCAAAGGCACAGTTTCGTAAATGTAATTCAAGGGCTCGATGGCAAGGCTGATGGAATTGAAGGGAACGGATCCGGCTGCGCCGTTGCCGTAATCGCCAAAATCTTTGAGCAGGATGGTAATTTTTTGCGAGGGGGTGTAATGAAAAAGTTTCTCGTCGAACTTCAGGGCGTTCTCGAAGCAACGTATTACATAGGGAACCAAATACTCGTGCGCCGGATCGTAATACATTACCCGGATGTGCTCAGTCTCCTGATAATAAAGCTTGGGATGGGCCGCTTGCGCGCTAGTCCATCCCAAGCAAATCCACGCGGCGAGTTGCAACAGCAGCGCGCCGCATTTCCTCCGAAATAAAGACAAAGTCGATCCGCTACGATCTCGCAACCCTGAGCCCTGGCGACGATGGTTTCATAATGGTTTCAAAGGGACCTGCCAATTATTGTCCGGCATACCCTGCATTCATACTGGTCATCATGTAACTCATCCCATTCTGCGTGCCCGCCAAGCCCTGGAAGGCTGGATTGCCGAGCAAGCCCTGGAAGGAAGGGTTGCCGAGCAAGCCCTGGAACGAAGGATTGCCGAGCAAGCCTTGAAAGGATGGATTGCCCAACATGCCCTGGAAGGACGGATTGCCGAGCAGGCCCTGAAAAGATGGATTGCCCAACATGCCCTGGAAGGACGGATTGCCGAGCAAGCCCTGGAAGGACGGATTGCCCAGCATGCCCTGAAAAGACGGATTGCCCAACATGCCCTGGAAGGACGGATTGCCGAGCAAGCCCTGAAACGATGGGTTGCCCAACATGCCCTGGAAGGACGGATTGCCTAGCAAGCCTTGGAACGATGGGTTGCCGAGCAAGCCTTGAAAGGACGGATTGCCTAGCAAGCCTTGGAAGGACGGATTGCCCTGCAATCCTCTGTAGGATTGACTGTTCATCAAGCCGTTAAACGATGGGTTGCCCATTAAGCCCTGGAAGGACTGATGGCCGAGCAATCCCTGAAACGATGGATTGCCGAGCAAGCCCTGGAATGAAGGATTGCCAAGCAAGCCATGGAAAGATGGATTGCCGAGCAGGCCCTGGAAGGATGGATTGCCAAGCAAGCCCTGGAAGGAAGGATTGCCGAGCAGACCCTGGAAGGATGGATTGCCAAGCAAGCCCTGAAAGGATGGATTGCCAAGCAAGCCCTGGAAGGAAGGATTGCCGAGCAAGCCCTGAAATGATGGATTCCCAAGCAAGCCTTGAAACGATGGGTTTCCGAGCAAGCCCTGAAAGGATGGATTGCCGAGCAAGCCATGGAACGATGGATTGCCGAGCAAACCCTGGAAGGATGGATTCCCTAGCAAGCCCTGGAAAGATGGATTGCCGAGCAAGCCCTGGAAAGATGGATTGCCCATCAGTCCCTGGAAAGACTGGTCGCTGGCGACTTTCTTGAATTCCTTGCTTTTCAGGAATTCCTTCACGGCGACAGGAGCTTCACCTGGATTGACGGATACATCCGCTTCCGAGATCTTTGCATCCCGGTCAATCTTCCTTTGGCCGATTGCACCCTGGATTTTCTCAGTGCTGGGAGGAGCTGAAGATTTCGAAATGTACCAAACTCCCGCGCCCGCAAGAACAACCGCACCAATCAGGATGGCATACCTGACATTCCTTCCTTGAACGGACATACTTCCTCCTTATCGACGAATCTGCGCGTTGGTCGTGGCCGATAGATGGCATTCCTCGCGCTTCAAATTTTTCGAGACAAATAGCCCAACCTATATGTGGCTTTGAAATAACATAATCGAATATTGAATGTCAATGGAAAAATGAAGAAATCTTTTTGCTGCAACCAGTTACACCGACCGGTCGGTAAGTCTATTTCTCCCAAGTTAAAGATTCGAGGCGTCCCGGTTATTTCTCCCATCGCCCGCAATATCAGTGATGCTCGCCATTTATTTATTAATTCCACCCCTCTCGTCCATCAAAGAATTCAAAATCCATGTCCCCGATTGGCTGACCCGGAGGAGGTTCCGGCGGCTTGGTCAAATTCATTTGCTTCGGGTCCTTCTGGAAGCGCTCAATCTGGACAAGGGCAAATGTGATCTGCGCGCGCCGCGATTCATCTTTTAAGTTCTTTGCCTCACCATTCAACCATCCTTTTAATTCGTCGAGCTTGAGTGAAGCCACGGCGCGCACTTGTGCCGCCGCGCTTTCATCCGCTGCCAGGGACATCAGGTCAAAGAGGACAGTATTATCCACTACCTGAGCAGCGGCCGCCATGTATCCGGACTCGGGTTTCGACTTCCATGTTGAATCGATCAGATGGTCGATCACTTCAACCAAGTCGGGCGACTGCCTGTCGAGCGCGTGATGTTCCATCAGGCGCGTAGCCCGCTCCGGATTGAGAATCAGGCCGACTGTCAGGCTGGCCGCGGCTTCTGCCGGACCCAGCGCGTCGAAGGTCAGTCCGGTGCGGCCCGAAAAAGTTTCGCCAGTGCGCGGGTATCCTTCTGGTGGCGGCGGGATTGAATCCAGCACGCGTTGCGGCAAGACCAGCGCATCCGGCTTTATGGTTGAGAGCAGAGCTTCGAGCGCGCGCCGTTGTTCTGAGGACGGAATCATATTGGCAACAATCTGCCCGTCCCCTCTGACTGCATAGCGATAGTCAAGGCCGCCCAATACCTTGGCCGTCGCCTCCACCTGATAGCGGTGAAGCATGTAAATGGGTACCAGCACTTCTTCCAGCGTATTCAAGGGTTCATCTTCGCGGATATTCTCTTCGCCAAAGCGGCTCAGGGCGGCGGCACGAATTTTCATCATTCGACCTAGTTCATCCACGGCGTTTGGACCGTTGTCCCAGAGGTGAGCGGTAGGATGGGCGCTGCCAAACGGGCGCGCGTCAGCGTCTGAAATAAAGAAGAGACCACGGCCGGCGGCGGTGGTCAGAATTTTATCGAGAGCTTTCCTTTCGTCTGTTCCTTCCGGGAAGTCTTGATATCCATAGGCGATCGCGACCTTGTCCCACGCGCCGATACCCGTGGAATAGGCATGCGATACATCCGGGCGTTCATTGCTATTAAGTCTGATCATGGGCTGCGGATAATCCATCACGGATGCGTTGCCTTGCGCGCTGGCCGCGAAGTTGTGCGCCAGTCCCAAGGTGTGGCCCACTTCATGCGCCGCCAGTTGGCGAACTCGCGCCAGCGCCAAATCCAGAAGTGCGGGCGAAGGCGGCTTGCCTTTTTCATAAGGCGCAAGCAAGCCCTCCGCGATCAAATAATCCTGGCGCAGCCGTGATGAGTCGAGCGTAACTTTTCCCTTGATGATCTCGCCTGTGCGCGGGTCAATTACTCCTCCTCCGTACGACCACCCGCGCGTAGAACGATGGACCCATTGAATGAGGTTGTAGCGGACATCCATTGGGTCGGCGCCTTCGGGAAGCATTTTCACTTGAAACGCATTTCGATAGCCCGCTGCCTCAAAGGCCTGGTTCCACCAACTCGCGCCTTCCAGCAGCGCGGACCGGATGGGTTCTGGAACTCCGGGATCGAGATAATAGATGATGGGATCGACCGGTTCGCTGACCGCGGCGTTTGGATCTTTCTTCTGAAGCCGGTGGCGCGAGATGAATCGCTTGACGATTCGCTCATCCACCCGGCTGGCGAAGTCCATATAGCTGATGCCAAAGTATCCCGCGCGGGTGTCAAAGACGCGGGTCTTATAGCCCGGCCCAGGAAGCTCTACAAAGGAATGGTGCTCGCGCACAGTGATGGCCTCGGGACTGGGGACAACCTCGCGCACCCAGCCGCCGGGGTTTTCGCCCACCAATGTCAAGGTGGCTTCCACCTCGGTATTTTTGGGGAAATTTTTTGTGCGGGGAAGGTAAAACGCGGAACGCGAAGCGTCCAGCCGGAAGTCACCTTGCTTGGCGCGCTTAAGGGTTTCAGTGACATGGTGCGCGTCGCGCAGAAAAAAATCAGTGGCGTCCACCAGGGCGCGGTTCCCCTCTTCGGCTTCAACCTTGAATCCCCAAAGCGTCGATTCGGCAAAGGCTTCACGCACCGATTCTCGTTCTTCCGCATTGTTGGAGGCGGCGCGGAAGCCATAATTCGGCTCGATCAAAAGCACCTTGGGTCCGATGCGCTCGAACCGAACTACGCGGGATGCGCCCAGTTGGCCGCGGTCAAGCCCAATGTCATTGGAGCCGATCCCCGCCGGAAGCGATTCGATGTAGAGAAATTCAGTTCCCCACTGGTTGATCTCCAGCCAAATCTTTCCGCTCCGTGCGTCCCAGTAAAGTGGAAAATACCCGGGAAGCGATTCGAGCCCCTTCGTCTTTTCAGCGATAGAGGGAATTTCCTTCGCGCCGCCAGAGGCTTGGTTTGATTTTGCTTCCGATTGCGCTGACGCACCGGGCGAATCGACACTTCTACCCGGCAAACACAACACCGAACAAAAAATAAATGAGATCACCAATGCCGAACGCAGTTTCATTCTGGCCTCCTTCAGAATCCGAGTATCCTTGGAGCAATATAGGCAGGCCGCGCATTACGCCACGGATGGGTATCGAGATGACACCTCGCATCCTTTTTGTTGCATGGCGTGCAAATGGAAGGCAGTGCAGCCCGTTCCCTGGAGGTGCAGCTTACTGGGTACCCAGGCATGCGAATGCCGCACAATCGCGCAGCGGCCCAACCTGCATCGAATACCTGGTAGCTCCCAGGGTTGCGTCGCTGGGAGCGCGGGCGTCCCGCCCGCTTTTTCCTTACATTGCGGGCGAGCCTCAATGCCTTACGTGGGGTCCCGGCCCGCGCTCCCAGGGAAATTAGGACAATATCGAAAACTCGAGCCAGTTGACGTCAGGCAATACTTTGGCAGGCTGCGTCGGTGGAATCGAAGAGGGGATAGACCCTGGTCAACTGGGTCAAATTAAAAATCTCCTTGACCAGGCCTTTAAGACCGCTGATGAGAAGCGCGCCGCCTTTTTCCTGGGCAAGTTTGCCGTTGCGCAGAAACGATCCTATACCCGCGCTATTAATGTAAGTCAACTCGGAGAGATCGACGATGAGAAACGTCGAGCCTTCTTTAAGAGCCTTGTCCCAGGCTGCCTCGAATTGCTTGCTGGTATCCGCGTCCATGCGCCCGATTAATTTCACAACCGCCGCTTTGCCAACCTTGGTCGATTCGATGGTCATTCGACTTCCCCTCTTTCCCACGCATATTGCGCCATCCGACCCAGCGCGGTCAGGGCTCCACTTCAAGACAAAAGGTAAGAATGTTTTGGTCGCCGTCCCGGTTATAGGAAATGGACCGGGCGATTTGTTTCACCAGGAAAATTCCAAGTCCCCCGATGGGCCGATCGGCAAGACCCAGGCGAAGGTCGGGCGGATCTTTAGCTAGGGGATCAAATGCGCGGCCGCTATCGCAGACCTGAACGCTTAATTTCCCCGGGCCTTCGATTGCGTATCCCACCTCTATGTTTCCAGGTTGCGAGTCCGGATAGGCGTAATTGATCACATTCACCACCACTTCTTCCATCACCAGATCCAGCCTGCCCAGGTCCATTTCCGGGAATGCGGCCTCCTGGGCGGCGTTGTGGACAAATGCGGTGAATTCGCGCAATGATTCGATCTTGGCCGGCAGCTTGAGTTGAATAAAATTGTTTGCCATCAGGCGATACTCTGGCAGGCAGCGTCGGTGGATTCGAAGACAGGAAATACCGAGATCAAACGGGTCATTTCAAAAACCTCTTTCACCAGGCCCTTCAGCCCGCAGAGCAGGAGCGCGCCTCCCTTTTCCTGGGCCCGTTTGGCGTTGCGCAGGAAAGACCCCAATCCCGCGCTGTTGATGTAAAGCAACTCTGTGACGTCCACCACCAGATAGACCGACCCTTCCGAAACCAATTGCGCAACTGCCGCCTCGAATTCCTTGTTGGTGTCGGCGTCCATGCGCCCGATTAATTTCACAACTACGGCTTTGCCGGCTTTGGTCGATTCAATGGTCATATTTAATTTTGAATCCTTTGTAGAGAGGCTTCCAGTATTCGCGCTCAGATTGTACACCATCTTGCCACATGGAAGGCGCAATATCTATCTAAATGCCTCCCCGACAAATGATTACCTTCAGCTCACATAGCCACAGTCACCATCGAGTACGAACGCGGAGGAAGCCGCAACGTCATGCTGCGTCCTGCCGGGGGGGACTCCAAAGCCTGGGGAATTACCCTTTTGGGTGATTCGAAGGTGTTGGCCGCCTTCAAGTCTTCGCCCGTGATCACCTCGGAACTTTTCACCTTGCTGGGCGTCCAGCCCTGCCAGTCCAATTCCAATTCCCGCGGCTTCACCAAATCCCGGTTCAAGACGAAAAGGGTTGACGAGTTCGTGGCCGGATCAAACGTGGCGGCCACATCAAGGAAAGGCACTCGGCCGAATATGGATGATCCTCCCCCTTCAATCGGACGGCCAAGGTCCGGTGCGGCGTACGAGGGCCCCTCCGGCGCCAGATTCAGAACACTCCCGCGCGCGCTTTGCAGTGCCCATAAATATGGGTAATAAATGGTCTGCCGCAGTACGCTGGTTTTATTGGTCATGAGGGGAGCGATGACGTTCACCAGTTGGGCCAGGCAGGCGATTCTAACTCTGTCCGAGTGTCGTAGGAGGCTGTTAATGAGTCCGCCCACCAATAAAGCATCCTCTAGATTGTAAACCTCCTCCAGCAAATGGGGCGCTTCCGCGCGGTGACCATTGGCATAGTCTCCGCCCTGCGCGCGATACCAGACGTTCCATTCATCAAAGGACAGAAACAGCCGTTTGCTCGAGCGTTTCAGCCCACGAACCATGTCGCAGACATCGATGATCTCTTCAATTTGCCGGTCCATGGCCAGGTTCAACGCCAGATAGCGGGAGCTGTCCCCGCCCGTTTCATTGCTATTGCCAAAATAGCGATGCAGGGAAATCCCGTCCACCAGGTTATAACATTCCTCCAGGACCTGGCGGTCCCATTCGAGGTAAGTGGGCATGAACGGACCGCTCGAACCGCAAGCGATCAGCTTGACCTCAGGGTCAATCACTCGGATTTGGCGCGCGGCGTCCGCGGCTTTGCGGCCGTATTCGATGGCGGGAATGTGTCCGATTTGCCAGGGCCCGTCCATCTCATTTCCCAGGCACCAGTGCTTCACGCTGTGGGGCGCTTCGTACCCATGCTGGCGCCGCAGATCGCTCCAGCGCGTTCCCTTGTCGACGTTACAGTATTCGACTTGCGCCACGGCCATTTCCACCGAGCCGGTCCCGAAGTTAAGTCCGAATAGCGGCTCGGAGCCCACCTGCTTGCACCAGCTAATAAATTCGTTGGTTCCAAATTGATTGGTATCAAGCGTGTTCCAGGCGCGGTCCAGAACCCGCGGCCGATCTTTCTTGGGCCCAACGCCATCCAGCCAGTTATACCCGGAAACAAAATTCCCACCCGGCCAGCGGATGATGGGTACGCCGAGCGCGCGGACCTCTTCCATCACATCGGTGCGGAAACCGTTGGCATCCGCGTGCGGCGAGCCGGGCTCGTATATTCCTGTGTAGATTGCGCGCCCCAACTGCTCGAGAAATGAGCCGAAAAGGTTGCGGTCGAGGTTGGAAATTTTACGCGAGGGGTCCACCACCACGTGCGTGGCGGTGCTCACCATGCCCTGAGCCTGTGCTGTGCCGCGCAGCATCGAACTTGCCGCCAGACCAACGCCTGCCTTGGCAGCCTGCTTTAAGAACCCCCGGCGATGGACCTTCATCATGGTCTTTACCTTCCGCCCTTCTGCAAATCTGCGCGAAGGCGGGAACACATTACTTGAATCAATGCGAGTGCGTCAAATTGGATTTGCGGCTTGTGAGCGGGGGAAATTGGCAGAATGGAAAATGGAAACTGGAAAATGGAAACTGGAAACTGGAAAATGAAAACTGGAAACTGGGAATTTGATAAGAGACGTTTTTGCCTGGCCATTTACCAATTAGCATCCTACGTCTACTGGTTTCGATTCCGGGAAAAGGGAAGCATCGAGGCGTGGAGTAATCCGCGAACCGGCCTAACAGGCATTCTTAATTGGTGTTCGTTTTCGGGACGAGGCTTTTGCATAAGCGGACACTCGCGCGCCGCCTCTTGGGAAAATGCTCTCAAGTTTTCCCTGAAATATCAATGATATACAAGCAAAATCCGTCTGGCAAGGGATGTGCTCTTAGGGTACCGAGCGAACGTGGGATTGATATTCATGAATGAAGCCTTAAGTGACGCGTCAGGGCCCGGTGATTCTTTTCTGGAGAGGACTATGCTGGAAAATTTGGAACTGAAGCCGCGACGGGCGCTGATCGCGGACGATCAGACGGATGTGCTGGAAGCATTACACCTGTTGCTGAAAGGCGAGGGCTACCAGACTGAGCTTGTAACCTCGCCCCGCGCGGTTTTGGAATCCCTCAAAAAACGTGAGTTCGACTTGCTGTTGATGGATCTGAACTACGCGCGCGACACAACTTCCGGGCAGGAAGGGTTGGACTTGCTTTCCCACGTGCAAGCCTTGGATGGCACGCTTCCTATTGTGGTGATGACGGCGTGGAGCAGCGTCCCCCTGGCCGTCGAAGCGATGCGACGCGGCGTGCGGGATTTCGTGCAGAAGCCCTGGGAAAACGCGCAGCTTTTAAACACGCTGAGCACCCAAATTGAATGGGCTCGCAACGAGCGTAAGAGAATGCGGCTGGAGGAAATGGAAAGGGAAGATGCGCGCGAGATCGAGCGGCGGCTTTTGCCGCAGCAGATTCCCCAGATCGACGGTTTCGAAATCGCCTGCGCCTGGCAGCCGGCCAGCTCCGTGGGCGGCGATTATTTTGATGTGCTGAAGTTTGGCGCCTCTCGCGCCGGCCTCTGCATTGCCGACGTGATGGGCAAGGGCGTTCCGGCGGCGCTGTTGATGTCAAACCTTCAGGCGGCGGTGCGCGCGACGGGCACGGAAAACGTCCAACCGGTCGAGCTTGCGGATAGGTTGAACCGGATTGCCGCCGTCAATCTTTCCTTGGGAAAGTTTATAACTTTCTTTTACGGAGTCTTGGATAGTGAAGGGAAGCGGCTGGCTTACACCAATTGCGGACACACTCTCCCGATCATTCTGCGCCGCGACGGGACGCACGTCCGGCTGGAGCAGGGCGGAACGGCCCTTGGCGTCGTCGCCACGGCGCGTTACGAGCAGGGATCGGTGGAGCTTCAAAGTGGGGACCGGTTGGTCCTCTTCACCGACGGCGTTACCGAAGCGCCCAGCCCGCTCGATGAGGAGTATGGCGAAGAACGCTTGTTCGCTGTTTTGAGAGGTTCACAAACGTTGACCGCATTTGAATTGCAAAAGACGATCATGAACGCGGTGAAGGATTTCAGCGGCGGAAATTTAAGGGACGATGCGACGTTGATTGTGGTGGCGGTGGAGTAATTGACCATTGATGACTGACCCGCCGTGGCGGGCCGGTTGAGAAGACCGGAAACCGGGGACTGGGAAGGCTGAGCGGCTCGCTAATTTTCTGAATTAAGGCGTGAATTTTGGCGATTGAAGAGATTAGTGCTTTGAAAAAGAGCGTTCAATCGACAATCGTCAATCATCAATCGACAATTTGAGATTGGTGGAATCAAGTTTGATCCCGTAAACAGGTGACCTATGAGCACCATGCTCCAAGATATCAAATACGGTTTTCGGATGTTGGCCAAGAATCCCGGCTTCACGGCGGTCGCGGTGCTGACGCTGGCGCTGGGGATTGGCGCCAACACAACAATCTTCAGCGTGATCAATACCACGCTGCTGCGGCCGCTGGCTTTTCCGGATCCGGACCGCCTGGTACTGGTTTGGGAGACGTTTGGCAAAGGGCCGGACAACTTGAACATCGTTTCCGCGCCCAACGTTTGGGATTTCAAGCGGCAGGCCAAGTCATTAGAAAGCATGGCCATCTTTGATTCCGCCGGCCGCGGCTACAACTTGTCGCCCACAGGAACCAAGCAGGAGCCGGAACAAGTTTCGGGCCTGCGGGTTTCCGCCGATTTCTTTCCAACCCTTGGAGTGAAGCCCCTTATGGGGCGCACGTTCCTGCCTGAAGAAGAAACTTTGGGACGCGACCGCGAAGTGGTGCTCAGTTATGGTCTCTGGAAGCGCCGTTACGCTGGCGATCCCGCCCTGGTCGGCAAGACCGTCAAGATCGACGGCGAGGACTTCACCGTGGTGGGCGTAATGCCGCGCGATTTCCAGTGGCAATTCTGGAGCGGGCCGCGCCAGCTCTGGGTGCCGGTGGGATACACCAAAACGGACTTTGGCCGTAGCGACAACAGCTTCGTTTGCATTGCGCGACTTAAGCCGGGCGTGACCCTGGCGCAGTCCAAAGCGGAGATGGAGGCCATCGGGAGCAGCGTGAGCCAACAAAATCCCAAAGAAGATGCAGAAATGGGCGCAACCGTGACGCCATTGGGTGAGTTCGAAATGGAAGGCATGAGGACAACCATGCTCGTCCTGCTGGCCGCGGTGGGATTTGTCCTGCTTATCGCATGCGTGAACGTCGCCAACCTGATGCTGGCGCGCGGCGCCGCGCGGCAAAAGGAATTTGCCATTCGGCGGGCGCTCGGTGCTGCCGGCATTCGCATTGCCCGCCAATTGTTCACCGAGTGTCTGCTGCTCGGCTTGCTTGGCGGAGCAGCCGGGCTTCTGCTTGCGATCTGGTGTAACCAATTACTGTTTCATGTTTTCCGGCTTGATAATTTGCACCTCCCGCTGAGGGTGGTGGACTCCCTTAGCGTAGACGGACGAGTGTTTGGTTTTGCCTTGCTGGTGTCTTGTTTCACCAGCGTGCTGTTTGGAATTGCACCCGCAGTCAGTGCCTTACGCGGAGACGCCAATAAACCTCTCAAGGAAGGTGGCCGCGGCTCGACGCAAGGGGGCGGAATGCGGCTCCGCAATGCGCTGGTGGCGTCGGAAGTCGCTTTGGCCCTTGTGGTATTGTGCGGCGCCGGGCTGATGATCAAGAGTTTGTCGCGATTGCTGGGCGTTGACCCCGGACTAAATGCGAAGAACGTGCTGACCTTGCACATGACCGTTCCGCAGGAGGAGATTTACAACGGTCCTCCCGGACTTCCGCGTTTTTGCCAGGACCTTGATGAACACGTAGGCGCCATTCCCGGTGTGGTCTCGGTGGGTGCGATCGCTCACCTGCCGTTCGAAGGTAATGCCGGGCGGGGATTTCAAGTTGAGGGCCAGCCGCCGGCCAAGCCTGGGGAAATGCCGGGGGCCAACTACAGCGTCGCTTGTCCAAATTATTTCCGGACCATGGGAATCCCCATACTCAGAGGGCGGGAATTCACGCCGCAGGACACTTTAAATTCGCCCGGAGTGATTGTCATTAACGAGACCATGGCTCAAGCATTCTGGCCCAAGCAGGACCCGGTTGGAAAAGCAATAAGGCTCGGAGGTCCCGACGGCCCGCGCCTAACCATCGTGGGTGTGGCCGGCGATGTGCATCAAGAGGGTTTGGACGCCGGCATCCAACGCCAATTCGTTCGGCCTTACACCCAGGCAGGTTGGCCGGTTATGACGGTTGTGATTAAGACCGCCAGTACGCCCGACACTTTTACCGGGCCGATCAAGAATGCGCTGGCGGAATTTCTTCCCGACCGGCCGGCCTCCAATGTCGAAACCATGGAAGAAGTGGTGCAAAATTCGACGGGGTCAAGGCGCTTTCCGATGCTATTGCTCTCAGGCTTCGCGCTGTGCGCCCTGGCCCTGGCGGGCATCGGGATCGCGGGTGTGGTGGCCTACTCGGTCAGCCAACGGACGCATGAGATTGGCATTCGCATGGCGCTGGGGGCTCGTTCCGGCGACGTGCTGGGCATGATGCTGAGTGGATCCATGAAATGGGTGCTGGCAGGACTTGGGCTTGGTGTCGCTGGCTCGATTGGAATCACCCGGCTGCTGGGGACAATGCTCTACGGAGTTCGCCCCGCAGACCCGGCAGTGCTCGCAAGCGTCGCGCTGCTGCTCGCCGCCGTGGGCTTTATTTCCACTTATATTCCCGCCCGGCGTGCGGCAAGAGTGGATCCCATGGTGGCGCTGAGGTACGAATAATTGACGATTTACGATTGTCGATTGTCGATTGACGATTGAAAAATTAATAACTCGAATCCCGGCCTTCAATCATCAATCAGCAATCGTCAATCCTACCGGTTCCGGGAGAAGTTAAATGACAACGCTCATCCACGACCTCAAATACGCTGTAAGAATGTTGACCAAGAATCCCGGCTTCACCCTGGTGGCCGCGCTGACGCTCGCTCTCGGCATTGGAGCCAGTACCACGGTTTATAGTTGGATTGAATTGGTGCTGCTTCGGCCCCTGCCGGGTGTTGAAAAACCCGAGGAGCTAGTGGCTTTCGAGAACTTCGCGCCCAACGGAACTTTCCTGACCACGTCCTATCTTGATTACCGCGATTATCGCGATCATTTGACATCTCTCGCGGGGCTGGCCGCAACTCAAATCGAGCCGCTTAGCATTGGCTCGCAAGACCATGCCCGGCAAGTTTGGGGAGAGATGGTGACGGGAAATTATTTCTCGGTGCTGGGCGTCAAGCCTGTCCTGGGCCGGGTTTTTTCTCCTGAGGAAGACAGTTACAAACCGAATGGCTTCCCCATTGCCGTGATCAGTTCGCGATTGTGGCGCACCTATTTCAATGCCGACCCATCCATCGCCGGCAAAATGATTCGGGTGAATCAGCACGAGTTGACGATTGTTGGGGTGGCGCCGCCCGATTTCCGAGGCACAATTTCCGGCCTCGCCTTTGACGTCTGGATCCCCTTCATGATGCATCCGGAGATTCAGGGCGTTGACGACTGGATGCTTCGCGACCGTCAAACGCGGCAACTTATATGCGTTGCCCGCTTGAAACCCGGCGTGACCCTCACCCAGGCGCGCTCGGAGATTTCCGCGCTCGCCCTCCGGATGTCCGTTGCAAATGTCCCCGAGGACGTCGGAGTTAGCGCCACGGTGCTGCCCATTTGGCAGGGACACGCAGGTGCGCAAAGCCTGCTTTTGAAGCCCCTCGAAATCCTGATGGCCGTTTGTGTAGTGGTCCTGTTGATCGTGTGCGCCAACGTCGCCAACCTGCTCCTTGCCCGCTTCTCGGCAAGGCAAAAAGAATTCAGCGTTCGGCTGGCTCTAGGCGCGGGGCGAATTCGGTTGGCGCGGCAAGTGCTCACGGAGAGCCTGGTGCTTGCTGCCACCGGGGCCGCGGGCGGAGTAACTCTTGCAGCATGGATGGGCGGCGCCCTCCAATACATGTTTCCGCCCAGCCATTTTCCTGTGGCGCTCGACGTTCGTGTTAATGGCCGGGTGCTGCTGTTCACTGTTCTGGCATGCATCGCTACCGCGCTGCTTGCGGGTATTGTGCCTGCCATGCAGGTGGCACGTACGAATTTGAATGAGCGTCTTAAGGAAGGCGGCCGCAGCGACTCCGCCAGCGGGAGGTCGCATCGTCTGCGGGCCTTGCTGGTGGTTTCGGAACTTTCAATGGCCATCGTGGCGTTAGTCTGCGCGGGATTACTGGTGCGTAGCTTCGAAGCGGCACGAACGATTAATCCGCAATTCGACCCTGACCACGTCCTGATGTCCCGTTTCTTTATCAGTACCAGCGGCTATAACCTCGAACAGCGCAAAGAATTTTGCGAGCGGCTGGCCCAAAAGCTGGAGTCCGAGCCCAGTGTTACCGACGTTGCCTACTCTGACGTCGAGCCGCTGGGGATTCTTTCCGGGTGGTGGGAGTCGCTCGAAGTTCAAGGGTACGTTCCGGGCGCCGGCGAAAACATGAAGATCTATCGCAGCGTGGTCTCGCCTGGCTACTTCAAGCTAATGCGCATTCCATTGCTTGAGGGCCGGGACTTCACGCCGCAGGACGATGAGAAGAAAATGCCGGTCATGGTTGTGAACCAGACCTTCGTCAAGCGATTCTTTGGCGGCGGCGATCCCATCGGGCGCAAAGTCCACGGGTGGGGCGCGTGGTTTACCGTGGTGGGCGAGGTCAAGGACAGCAAGTACAACAACCTTACCGAGGCCCAGCTTCCTTATATCTACGTGCACTTCCGCCAGGTTTACCGCGCGGACATGGGATTGGCCTACTACATCCGGACTAACACTGATCCGAGTGGCGCGACTGCTACGATGCGCAGCGATGTACGCGCCACTGACCCCAACGTCGCGATTATTGATGTAATCCCTCTGGCGCAACACGTTGTCGATACGCTTTACGCGGAGAAGGTGGCCGCGGATTTGTTGAGCGCCCTGGGCGGGCTGGCATTGTTGCTGGCCGCTGTGGGCCTATACAGCGTGGTGGCCTATTCTGTAACTCAGCGGACGCACGAGATTGGCATTCGCATGGCGTTGGGGGCGGAGAGCCGTGACGTCCTGCGGTTGGTGGTGGGGCAGGGGCTGTCGCTGACTTTAATTGGCATCACTGTCGGGCTGGTGGCCGCCCTGGGATCTGGACGGCTGCTGGCGAGTTTTCTTTACGGGACCACCACCACCGACCCCATCACATTTTTGGCGGCTTCGATTTTGCTGGCGGGTGTCGCGCTGATGGCCAGTCTCATCCCGGCGCTGCGCGCAACGAAAGTAGAGCCGATGGAAGCGCTTAGATATGAATAATTGACGATTTACGATTGTCGATTGACGATTGAAAGATTTGAGCTTTGAGAACGAATCTTAAATCGACAATCGTCAATCGGCAATCGTCAATTCCAGTTTGACGACGGCGAATTCAACGAGGGGAAAAGTTGCGAGATGAGAAGTCTGCTGCAAGATCTTAAATACGGCCTGCGAATGTTGGCCAAGAATCCCGGTTTCACTGCCGTTGCCTTATTGACCTTGGCGTTGGGGATTGGCGCCACGACTGCCATCTTTAGTGTCGTCAATGCGGTCATGATTCGTCCCTTGCCTTTCCATAACCCAGACCGGCTGGTGAGAGTAGTTTCGTACCGTCTTCGTGACGGCATCGATGATAACGCTTCCTATCCGGACTTTCTGGACTGGCGAGATCAGAACCACGTTTTTGAGCGGATGGGGGTATTTGAGACCTCGGGTTTCGCTCTCACCGTTGGAGGCCAGGCTGTCCATCTTTCGGGCGCAACTGTTTCCGCTGACATGTTTTCACTCCTGGGTGTGAAGCCGCTACTTGGACGAACATCCCTTCCCGGGGAAGACAAGCCCGGCGCAGTGAATGGAGGAGACGCTGTCCTACTGAGCAATAAGCTGTGGCGGGAACGCTTTGGGGCGGATCCCGGGGTGGTGGGCCGGACGATCGAGCTTGATTATAAGGCTGCCACAATCGTGGGAGTGATGCCCGACGGTTTTCAATTTCCACTCCAGGGGGGCCGCATCGACCTTTGGACCACGATTGCTCGTGACTCCGAGGATGGCGAAAATTCCATGGCTGCCCAGCGCGGCGCCCACTACCTGGACGTGATCGCGCGACTCAAGCCCAACGTCACAATCGCGCAAGCGCAGGCGGAGATGAGCACCATCGTCACCGGTTTGAACAAGCAATACCCGGAGATCGCTCCCCGCGGCGCCAGAATCGTTCCCGAGCACAGTTACCTGGTTCGCGATGTTCGGCCGGCGTTGTTAGCTTTGTTGGGCGCAGTGGGATGCGTGCTTTTGATTGCCTGTGCCAATGTGGCCAATTTGCTGCTGGCGCGGTCCGCTTCGCGGCAAAGGGAAATGGCCATTCGCGCCGCACTGGGTGCGGGCAAAGGACGAATGGTCCGCCAGGTGCTAACCGAGAGCCTGGTGCTCGCCCTGGCGGGTGGCGCGCTCGGCGCGTTGCTGTCGGTGTGGTTGATTGGCTTTCTGATGCGACTGATACCTGTCGATGGTCCGCGTCTCGCCGAAATACATCTCGACAGCCAAGTCCTGCTTTTTACGATTTGTTTGTCGTTACTGACCGGCCTTCTCTTTGGAATGGCGCCCGCGCTTCAAGTATCAAGATCCAGATTGTCGGAAACCCTGAAGGAGGGCGGGCGCAGCGCGACGCAAGGCATTTATCGCCATCGCGCCCGAGGGGCGCTGGTGGTTGCTGAGGTTGCCGTTGCCGCAATGTTGCTGGTGGGCGCCGGGCTGCTCATACAGACCTTTGCCAGCCTTGAGAGAGTCGATCCGGGCTTCGCTCCGCATCGGGTAATGGCATTCGCAGTGCAATTGCCGGGCTCGCGCTACTCGACAGCGCGCGCACTGGATGTGTTTCAGCAAATCCTCGCTCGCGTCAACCACCTGCCCGGCGTCCGTTCCGCCAGCGCCCTCTTTCCTCTTCCGCTGAATGGCGGCGAAGTTGAGACCATGTTCGGCGTCGAAGAGCGGCCGGTGGCTGAGGTGGAGCGGCCTCGCACCGCGTACACGTGGGTCGAGCCCGGCCTCTTTCGAACCCTCGGCATCCCGATCCTGCAGGGAAGGGACTTCACGCCGCAGGATGATCTAAAATCGACTCCCGTCGTCATCATCAACCACACTTTAGCCGAGCGCTTTTTCCCCAATGAAAATCCGGTGGGCAAGAGAATTAAACCGGGAATTGGGAATGGCTATCCGCACCCACCCATGCGCGAAATTATTGGAGTGGTTGGCGACGTAAAGCTGCACGGCCTGCAAGCAGAGGTGACTCCCGCTGTCTACGTCTCGGTGGCGCAAAGTCCTTTTGACGGTCTGAACGTCGTGGTTCGCACCGAGGTTGATCCGGCGAGCGTCATCACCGCGGCCCGCAATGAAGTTGCAGCGGTGGACAAAGACATTCCGGTTTTTGATGTCAAGACGCTCGACCAGTATGTCTCGGAATCCATCGCCGCACCGCACGTTATTTCGTTGCTGCTGGGAATTTTCGCCGGGCTGGCGCTGGCGCTCGCAGCCGTGGGGCTTTACGGCGTCATCGCGTACTCGGTGGTGCAGCGCACCCACGAGTTTGGAGTGCGAATGGCTCTGGGCGCGGAGCGTCAGGATGTCCTCAAGATGGTTGTGCGGCGCGGATTGGCGCTGACTCTGGCAGGGGTCGGAATCGGTTTGACGGGAGCGCTCGCGCTAACTCGTCTCCTGGCCGGGTTGTTGTTCGGAGTCCGGCCCAACGATGCGGCCACCTTCGCCGGCGTTTTGCTGTTGATGACAATAGTCGCGCTGCTCGCAAGTTACATACCGGCGCGCCGCGCGACGAAAGTGGATCCGATGGTGGCGCTTAGGTACGAATAATTGACGATTTACGATTGTCGATTGACGATTTAAAGATTGATATCTCAAATTTGGGTCTTCAATCGGCCGGCCGCGGCGGGTCAATCAGCAATCGTCAATCCTGCAGATTCCAGGAGAGGTTAAATGGCAACGCTCATCCACGACCTTAAATACGCCGTAAGAATGTTGATCAAGAATCCCGGCTTTACGGTGGTCGCCGTACTCACCCTGGCGCTGGGGATTGGAGCGACGGTCGCCATCTTTAGCGTAGTGTACGGCGTGCTCCTGCGCCCGCTGCCTTTTCCCAAGCCCGAGCAGATCGTCAGCATTTCGGAGTTGGCCTCCGATGGGCATCGGATGAATTTCGCTGACCCCAACGTCCGCGATCTGCGCGCAATGAACCATACTCTGGCGGGAATGGCGAAAGCGGACAACGATGAGGTCACAATTTCCGGCGGCAACGGACCGGCGCGAGTCGGAGTCGCCACGGTCTCCGAGGACTTTTTCCGCGTCATGGGGGTCGCGCCCACGCTGGGACGCGAGTTTTCCAAAGATGAACTGCGCGAGGGGGGAACGCCGGCGGCGATTGCCAGCTACGGTTATTGGAAGGCGCATCTCAACGGCTCGCCTGATCTTTCAACCTTCAAGCTTAAAGTGGAAGATCACGTTTTCTCGGTGATTGGCGTGATGCCCCCGGGATTTAACTATCCGGGCCACACGGATCTGTGGCTGCCCGCCGAATTCTTTGGCGACCAAAGCCCCAGCCGGACGTCGCATAACTGGAGCCTGGCACTCGCCAGGCTGCGCGACGGCGAAACACTTGCCCGGGCGCGAGCGGACCTTTCTGCGATTGCCCGCCAACTCCACCAGCAGTACCAACCCAACATCGACATGGCCGATGTCAGTGTGGCGCCTTTGCGCGAAGCCCTCACGGCCGATGTGCGCCCGGCCCTGCTGATTCTCCTCGGGGCGGTCGGGTTTTTGCTTTTGGTGGGATGCGTAAATGTGGCCAACTTGCTCTTGGCGCGGGCGGCGGCGCGAGAGCGGGAATTGGCCATCCGCGCCGCCTTGGGTGCGGGGCGGAGCCGCTTGATTCGGCAGTTTCTAACCGAATCCTTATTGCTTTCACTTCTCGGAGGCGCCCTGGGTATTTTCCTGGCGCTTTGGGGTGTGGAAGCCCTGGTGGCGCTTGCCCCGCCCAACTTGCCGCGCCTCGAGGACGTTTCGGTGAATTTGCCGGTGCTCACTTTTGCTCTGGGAATTTCTGTGCTGATGGCAGTGAGCCTGGGCCTCGTGACGGCCCTACGGGCAACAGCCGCGGACCCGCAGGCAGCGCTTGCCGAGGGTAGCCGCGCAGCGGTTGGTTCAATCGCCTCGCACCGCCTGGCCCGGATTTTGATCGGAGGCCAGATGGCGGTCACGCTTGTGCTGCTGGTCGGCGCCGGACTGCTCGGACGAAGCTTGCTGCAAGTGCTTTCTGTTGACCCCGGATTTCGCACCACGCAGATCGTGACCATGGAACTCGAAGTGCCAAGCTTCGCGGGCGGGTCCGCATTCGACTTCGCCGGCATGGTGGCCAACCCGCGCCCAGCAAACTTTATGAGTGATCTGTTCGACCGCCTGCGTGCCATACCTGGTGTAGTGGAAGTCGGCGGGGTCTCCGTTTTGCCTCTGGGTGCAGGCGGCGATTGCCCTGATGGTAAATTTCTGCTTCTCAATCAGCAACCCCAATTCGACATGAACAAGCCGGAAGAAATGGCTCGGCTCGATCGTCTGTGGAACACCGCTCCCGGCGGCGTGGCAGACTATTGTGTGGCCAGCGCAGCCTATTTCAGGGCGCTTGGCATTCCCTTGATTCGTGGGCGGTTTTTTGACGAGCACGATACTGCTGGTGCGCCTCAGGCGGCAGTGGTCAGCGAATCTATGGCCCGTGCTACCTGGCCGAATCAGAATCCGCTGGGCCACACCATTGAATTCGGCAACATGGATGGTGATATGCGGCTACTTACCGTGGTGGGCGTCGTGCCGGACGTGCACCAGCGAAGTCTCGAGAAACCAGCGGAGCCAACGGTATACGTCAACTACCAACAACGCCTGCGCGGCGGCCGCGATTTCACTGTGGTTATGCGCGTTGCAACGCCGCCCGCGGTCCTGGTGAGTGACGCTCGGCAGATCGTGCGTGAACTCGCGCCCGACGTAGCGCCCCGATTTCAAACCTTCCAGGATGTGTTCTCAGCTTCCCTTGATTCACGACGATTCAATCTGTTGCTAGTCGGCGTGTTTGCGGTCTCGGCCTTGGTGCTGGCGGCGGTTGGAATCTTCGGGGTGATGGCGTATTGGGTGTCGCAACGCACAAGGGAAATCGGCGTGCGCATGGCCCTGGGAGCGGGGAAAGCTGAGGTGGTGTGGTTGGTCCTCCGCCAGAGCGTGACCACGGTGGTGGCCGGCATTGCGGCGGGCGTTTTCGGAGCATTCGCCCTGACCCGCGCCGTTAAGTCGCTGTTGTTTGGAGTGACCCCAACTGACCCCATTACCTTTGCGGGTGTCGCTTTGTTGCTGACCATCGTCGCGATTCTCGCCAGCTACGTTCCCGCACGGCGCGCCACAAAAGTGGACCCGATGGTGGCGCTGCGCTACGAGTAATTGACGATTTTTGATTGACGATTGACGATTTGAAGGTCGGCCAGTCAATTTTCTGCCTTAAATCGACAATCATCGGTCGGCAATCGTCAATTCTTTATTTCCTGTCCGCTTTCGGAACGTAAGTTTTCGGAAGCGGACACCCCCACCCAACCCTCAATCTCCTCGACTTCAAACAAGCCAAATAATTTCAATCACTTACAGCACACCGCCCGCTGGCAACGGATTTGCTTAGAGAGGGCGGGGGACTCGGTCAAATAATTGCCGATTGTCGATTGATGATCGAAGATTTGCGATTGAAAGGAATTCGGTTTCGAGTTTCTGCCTTTAATCGACAATCGTAAATCAGCAATCGTCAATTCGAGATTGAGAGCGGCAAGCTTGCTGAAGGGAGCCGGTAAGCTATGATAACGATCCTACAGGACGCGAGGTACGGACTGCGAATGTTGGCCAGGAATCCGGCCTTCACCGCCGTGGCCGTGCTTACCCTGGCGCTTGGCATCGGGGCCAACACAGCCATCTTCAGCGTGATTGACGCGGTGATGTTGCGTTCGCTGCCAGTGCGCGATCAATCCCAGCTTGTGGTATTGCGATGGACGGCACACGCACAACCGCACAGGAACGGGACGAGCTCCTACGGTGATTGCGCTGGCGGCGAAGGCGGCGACAAGAATCCCTCCGGCTGCTCGTTTCCGTATCCCATCTTTGAGATGATTCGTTCGGAGAAGGAAGCGTTTTCGGGAGCGACTGCGTTCGCCGGTCCGCCCCAGCTTGTGCTGAGCGGCAACGGGCCGGCGCGCGTGGTTCGCGGGGAATTAGTTTCTGGAGATTACTTCTCCACGCTGGGCGTGAGCGCGCTGGTGGGGCGCACCCTGGGCCCGGAGGACGATTCGCCTTCCGCCACGCCCGCTGTGGTATTGAGTTACGGCTTCTGGCAAGGCGCATTCGGCGGCGACCGTTCCGCCGTTGGCCGCACCATCTCCTTAAACGCGGCGCCATTCACGATTGTCGGCGTGACCGAGCCGAGCTTCACCAGCCTGACGCCCGGGAAGACGCAGGACATGTTTCTGCCCCTCTCCACGGTTCCGCGCCTCAATATTCACTGGGGGCACGATCTGCGAACTCTTAACAACTGGTGGCTGGTTATCGTGGCGCGTTTGAAACCAGGCAGTTCGATTGGCCGGGCGCAGGCGGCCGCCAGCCTGATCTTTCGCAACGAAATGTTGCACGGCGAGAAGCCCGCTTCGAAAGCCGCGGACGATCCGGCCATCGTCCTTTTGCCTGCGCACTCGGGGCTCAGCGGCGAGCGGGGCTTTTTCTCCAAACCACTTTACGTGCTGATGTTTGTCGTCGGCTTCGTCCTGCTGATTGCCTGCGCGAACGTCGCAGGACTGCTTCTATCGCGTGCTGCGGCGCGGCAGAAAGAGATGGCCGTTCGTTTGGCATTGGGAGCCGGGCGCGCGAGGATCATGCGGCAATTGCTCACCGAGAGCATGACGCTCTCGCTCGGCGGAGGCGTACTCGGAGTCCTCTTTGCGATTTGGGGTGTCGAGGCAATGACCGCGCTCATCGCTCGCGGCGCGGACCATCCCTTTCCCTTTGTCGTCGCCCCGGATTGGCGCGTACTTCTTTTTACGGTTTCGATATCCCTCCTCACCGGAATCCTATTCGGCATCGCGCCGGCGCTGCGCAGCTCAAGGTTGGACTTGACGCCGGCCCTCAAGGAAAACTCCCAGTCGTTGCCGGGTGGAGAGGCGGGGCGGGGCCGGTGGCTCCAACTGGGCAAGGCCTTGGTTGTAATTCAAGTCGCGCTGTCGATGATTGTGCTGGTGGGAGCGGGTTTGATGGTGAGGACTCTGGTGAATCTTCGCAGCATCAATCCCGGCTTCGACACCCGAAACCTGCTGCTGTTCGGCATAGACCCAACATTGACTAAATACTCCGACTCCAAAATTCAGAATCTCTACCGCCAATTGCAGGAACGGCTCGCGGCGCTGCCTGGTGTGACCTCGGTGAGCTACTCCTCCGATGCGCTGTTGAGCGGCAGCCTCTGGACCAGCGACCTGCACGTGGAAGGGCAGCCGGAAAAATCGACCCAGGAAGTGGATATGCTCGCGGCAGGACCGGATTTTCTTAAGACATTGCGCATTCCGCTGATTGGGGGACGCACATTCACGGCTGCCGATTTCGAACAGGCAAATCAAGCCGTGGCGCCAGAAGAATCTTCCCAGCAAGCAGCAACTCCTTCCGGAGCGTCATCGGCGCCGAAATCTTCGCCGTCCGCAGGTCCGCCCATTCCCGTCCTGGTCAACACCACCTTCGTACGGACGTACATGACGAATCAGAATCCCCTCGGCAAGAGGCTGACGCAAGGGGACAATGAAGGGACAAGCGGTGACTCGGCCGTCGGCAAGCCCAGAACAAAGACCTGGGAGATTATCGGGGTCGCAGGGGACACGAAATACAACGATTTGCGCCGGCAGGTTCAACCCGCGGTCTACGTCCCCATGACAGGCGGCGGCGCCCATTTCGAGTTGCGCACCCAATCGAATCCTGCCGCGCTTATTCCGGTGGTACGAAAGACAGTGAACGACGCAGACAGCAATCTTCCCATTTTCGATGTCCGCACCCAATCGGAGCGGGTTGATGAATTACTGACTACCGAGCGCATTATTTCGCGGCTGGCGAGTTTCTTCGGCTCGCTGGCGCTTTTGCTCGCCTGTGTGGGACTTTATGGTTTGCTTTCTTATGAGGTGGCCCGCCGCACTCGGGAAATTGGCATCCGCATGGCACTGGGCGCCGAATCGCGCGACGTCCTGCGCCGCATCGCCGGCGAAGGAATCCGAGTGACCCTTGCGGGGATCGCCGCGGGGATCATCGGCGGACTGGCGCTGACGCGATTCCTGTCCAGCCTGCTTTTTGGCCTACAAGCGACCGACCTGGCCACGTTCGCCGGTGTCTCGCTAATTCTGCTCGCCGTGGCATTGCTGGCTTGTTACATTCCGGCGCGGCGAGCGACCAAAGTGGACCCGATGGTGGCATTGAGGTACGAGTAGGGAAGTGGCGAGTGGCATGTGGTAAGTGGCAAGTCAAAAAGATGATGTCATTCTCGCGTAAGCGGGAATCCATTTGACCTTGTGGATCCGCATTCGCGGGGATGACGTGCCTGCACTTGCCACTTGCCACAACCCACTTGCCACTTTTTCCAAGGAGGCAGACATGGGAACGCTACTCCAGGACGTGAATTACGGCGTAAGAATGCTCTTGAAGAACCGTGGATTTACCGCCGTTGCGGTCCTGACGCTGGCGCTCGGCATCGGGGCCAACACGGCGGTTTTCAGCGTTGTGAACGGAGTATTGCTCCGGCCGCTCCCTTTTCCCGAACCTGACAAGCTTCTTTGGATGCAATCGGCAAGCCTGGGGGCGTCTAATTGGTCCGGCGGCCCGCTATCTCCTCCCGACTTCAAGGACATTCGCGACCAGAATAAATCGTTCGACCATCTTGCCGCCTTTTTTGACAACCCCTCCATCTTGGCCGGCACGGGCGAACCGGAAAGAGTTTCAGCCGCCGCCGTGTCGATGGATTTTTTTGAAACGCTGGGAGCGAAACCTTTCCTTGGGCGGACATTTCTCGCCGAAGACGAACAAGTGGAAACGCCTCAGGTCGTGATTTTGAGTCACGGCCTATGGCAGCGCCGTTTTGGCGGCGACCCCGGCATCATCGGAAAAAATATGACCGTGAATGCCATCAGCCTGACGGTTGTAGGAGTAATGGCTCAGGGTTTCAAGTTCCCCGAAGACTCCGAATTGTGGAATCCAATTCCTTTTAAAAACAGTGGGATGGTGGTCCGGCGGTTTCACTTTCTGTCGGTTGTGGGCAGGCTGAAACAAGGCGTATCACTTCAGCAATCGCAGTCGGACATTACGTCGATCTGCCGTAGTCTGGAGCGGCTGTATCCAGCCTCGAACACTGATTACGGAGCGCAGGTCATTTCCTTGGAGGAGAGCCTGGTGGGCAGTCTGAAACCCACTCTCACGGTTTTGTTGGTTGCGGTCGGGTTTGTGCTGCTGATCGCTTGCGCTAATGTGGCCAGCCTTCTGCTGGCGCGCGCTTCGGCGCGCCAAAAGGAGATTGCCGTGCGCGCCAGCCTGGGCGCCGGCACGTTGAGAATGGTTCGCCAGTTGCTTACCGAGAGTGTGCTGCTCTCATTATTGGGGGGCGGTCTAGGGATTTTCCTGGCAATTTGGGGAATAGAATTCCTGATCTCGCTCAATCCCGCCGACATCCCGCGTCTGAATGAAGTAAGTGTGAACGGAACCGTGCTTGGGTTTACTTTGGGGCTGTCAGTCCTCACCGGAATGATCTTTGGTGTTGCGCCCGCGCTAAAGTCGGCGCGGCTTGACTTGACCGAGACGCTCAAGGAAGGGGGGCGCGGGTCAAGCTCCGGCCGGGGGCGCCATCGCCTTCATAGCATTCTCGTGGCCGCGGAGGTCGCCGTGGCTTTTGTCCTGCTCATCGGCGCCGGACTGATGCTGCGCAGTTTTCAACAGTTGGGAAATGTGAATCCTGGGTTCGACCCTTCAAACGTCGTCACCATGCAACTCCCGCTGCCCTTTGTCAATAAGGCAGACGCTCCCAAGTGGGCGGAATTCTACCGCCAATTGGTGGACAGGGTTAAAAACCTGCCGGGCGTGCAATACGTCGGCGGCATCTCCGAATTGCCCCTTAGCGGTCAACTGAATGACACCTCATTCACAATAGATGGCCAGGCCCCGCCTCCAAACGGCCAGGGATACTTTGCCCAACAGCCGAGAGTAACTCCGGATTACTTCAAGGCATTTGGCATCCCTCTGATGAAGGGCCGTTATTTTACCAACCAGGATGACGCGAATTCGGCCAAGGTGGTGATCGTCAGCGATTCCCTGGCGCGCCGGTATTTCTCCAAGGTGGACCCAATCGGAAAGCACATCACCATCGACTTTGATGTGCCCTTTGACTGTGAAATTGTCGGCGTGGTCGGTTCGATTCGCCAATACACACTTTCCTCTGGATTGACCCTGGCCATGTATGTACCCGAAGCACAAAAGCCGCAGCCGCAGTTGAATATCGTTGTGCGATCGACGGGCGACCCTCTGGTGATCGCGGCGGCCGTCAAGAAAGAAGTCCAGACACTCAACAGCGATTTACCCGTTTATCAAATCCGGACGATGGAGCAGGTGATCTCCAGTTCCGTCGCGCGGCCGCGATTGCGAACACTGCTGCTGGCGATTTTTTCAACGGTGGCTCTGATACTGGCGGCAGCGGGGATCTATGGCGTGATGTCTTACTCCGTGAGCCAGCGAACCCACGAGATTGGCATTCGCATGGCTCTCGGTGCGCGACGAAATGATGTTCTCAAAATGGTGGTCGGAAAAGGTCTATTGCTGGCGCTGATTGGGATCGGCGTGGGCCTGGGCGTGGCTTTCGGAGTCACACGATTTATTGCCAGCCTGCTTTTTGGTGTTCGACCCACCGACCCAATTACTTTTGCTTGCATTGCGGGACTGCTGGCGGGAGTGGCGTTGCTAGCGAGCTATATCCCAGCCCGGCGCGCGACCAGGGTGGACCCGATGGTGGCGCTGAGATATGAGTAATTGTCGATTGACGATTTAAGATTGACGATTGAAGAACTACGGCGTGTCGACGCGCATGCAATCGACAATCGTTAATCTCATCCCAGTGGCAGCAGGTAAGAAAACGATCGGAGGAGGGCATTATGGCAAAGGTTGAGCGGATTCGCGAACTACTCAAGGAACCGATAAGCCCCGAGTATTTGAAACAAAGGACTGAGGCGGGATGGAAGCCAGTGGCGGTTGAATGGCAGCGCGAGGTGGATACTGCTGAGGCTCCACCGGGAACGTTGGTGGAGGATGTGCCGTTCGGGCTCCGCATCGCTGAAAACTGCGAACGCCTGGTGGAAAATCCGAATGAGAAGCAGGCCCTCATGGTGATCATGGAAAAGGTTGTCTTGGACAGCCCCATGTCCGAAATCGCGGACGAATTGAACCGCCGGGGCTTCCGGACGCGCCAGGGATTTGCTTGGAATGAAGTGTCGGTGTTTGACATGCTCCCCCGCTTGATCGATGTGGGCCCGCAACTGCTATCCGGAGATGAATGGGTGGAGCGGCGGCGAAAGCTGGTGCTGACACATTCAGGAGCCGCGCCGGCGCAAGACCGGCCAAGACAATAGGAATTGACGATTTACGATGGTCGATTGACGATTGAAAGATTGATACCTGTAAATCGGGCCTTCAATCGGGAATCGTCAATCAGCAGTCGTCAATCCTAAAGATTTCGGGAGAAGTTAAATGACAACTCTCATTCACGATCTCAAATATGCAGTGCGGATGCTAAGAAAGAATCCCGGTTTCACTTTGGTCGCCGTGATCACCCTTGCCCTGGGGATTGGCGCCAACACTGCCATCTTTAGCGTGGTCAACGGGGTGCTCCTCAGGCCTTTGCCTTTCAAGGACCCGGGCCGCTTGGTGGCAGTGGGGGAGAGCACGACGCAATTCGAAATGATGTCCTTCTCGTATCCCGACTTGCATGATTTCCGGGAACAGAGCCGGTCCTTTGAAGGCATGGCGGGATTCAACTGGCAGGACTGCAATCTTACTGGGTCGGGCGAGCCTGAGCACTTAAGCGGGAAGCGGATCTCAGCGAACTTCTTTTCGGTGTTTGGGATTAGCCCCATGCTGGGCCGGAACTTCGACGCCAATGAAGATCACGTCGGCGCGGGCCCGGTGGCGTTGATCAGCGGCGGACTTTGGGCGCGGCGGTTCAGCTCCGACCCGGAGGTCATCGGCAAATCAATCACTCTGAATGGCAGGGGTTACACGGTTGTGGGCGTTCTTCCCTCGTCGTTCGAGTATCGAGGCAAAGCTGATGTGTATACGCTCCTGGGGCAGTGGGACGACATCATGGCGCGCTTGCGTGAAGTGCATCCCGGCATCCACGCTGTGGCGCGCTTGAAGCCCGGGGTAACCGTGGCGCAAGCGCAATCGGATTTGAGCGGCATTGCGGCGGGTCTGGCCAGGGACTATCCCAAAAGCAATGCCAACCACGGGGCCGCTGTCCGGCCCTTGGCGCAGGAAATGGTGGGCGACGTCGAGCCTGCCCTCTTGGTCTTGCTGGGGGCGGTTGGGTTTGTCCTTCTGATTGCATGCGCCAACGTCGCCAACTTGCTGCTGGCGCGCTCGACCGCCCGCGAGCGCGAGATGGCCATTCGGGCTGCAATTGGCGCGGGCCGCACGCGGATGGTTCGGCAGCTTCTTACCGAGAGCGTTTTGCTGGCACTTGCCGGCGGAGCTTTGGGGCTGCTGGTGGCCTCGTATGGCGCGCAAGTGATGCTCGCAACCGCGCCCGGCGGTCTGCCGCGGATGAACGACATCCATATCGACGGTTGGGTGCTGGGATTCACGCTGGCGGTATCGCTCATCACCGGAGTCGTTTTTGGATTGGCGCCGGCATTTCAGACTTCGCGAATTGACCTGACTACGACGCTTAAAGAGGGCGGCCGCGGCTCGAGCGCCGGACATCATCGCCTGCGCAGCGCACTGGTGGTCAGCGAGATTGCCGCTTCGCTGGTTTTGCTGGTGAGCGCGGGATTGATGCTCAAAACCGTGTGGCGGTTGAGCAAGGTTGATCCCGGATTCGATCCCCGCCATCTCCTGACATTCTCCATCGGTCTCTCGCCCGCCAACAGTTCCACCCCGGACAATATCCGTTCGGCCTACAAGAAATTGACCGATGGATTTGATGGCTTGCCCGGCGCGCAGGCGGCCGCCATGGGCACCAACATCCCGCTGTCTGGCGATGACAGCGAAGTGCCGTTGTGGGTCAGCGGGCGGCCGCGCCCCACCAATCAGAGCGACATGATCTGGGCCCAGATGTATGTCACCAGCCCTGGTTACTTGAAGGCAATGGACATCCCCTTAGTGAAGGGGCGTTACTTCGCCGACCAGGACTCCAAAGAGTCCCAGGCTGTGGTGGTGATTGACGATGTGATGGCACAGGGCCTGTTTCCCGGCGAAGACCCGGTTGGGAAAAGCGTTGGGATTGCGGACCTCAACGGAGACATGGGGAACGGTCTGAACAAGCCCCTGGAAATTATAGGCGTGGTTGGGCACGTAAAACATTGGGGCCTGGACAGTGATGACTCAGCGAAGATCCGTTACGAAATATATTTTCCATTCGTGCAGATTCCCGACCAATTCATGGCAGGCATGACTCAGGGCAATACCCTGCTGGTGCGCACCACGGTGGACCCGCTCAGCATTGTTCCCGCCGTCAAGCAGCGTGTGGCCGAAGCCGGTGGCGATCAGCCCACCTACGATTTTCAGACGATGCAACACACCATTTCCAATTCCTTCGCGGATCGCCGTTTCGCCATGCTGCTGCTGGGCGTTTTCGCAGGACTTGCCCTGTTGCTGGCCTCCGTCGGAACTTACGGTGTGATCTCCTATACTGCCGGCCAGCGGACGCATGAGATTGGCATCCGCATGGCTCTCGGCGCGCGCACCGGCGACGTGTTGCGGCTGGTGGTGGGGCAGGGCCTCACGCTGGTCCTGGCCGGAATCGGAGTGGGATTGGTTGCCGCTTTGGGATTGACGCGCCTCATGGCCGGCATGCTTTATGGAGTCCGTCCCACCGACCTGGCCACGTTTGCCGCCGTGTCATTCGTCCTTGGCGCCGTCGCGCTGCTCGCCTGCTACATTCCCGCGCGGCGCGCGACCAAAGTGGACCCGATGGTGGCCTTGAGATATGAATGAATGTCCGCGTGCGGGACAGCACTATTCGCCCACGAACACTGCCAGACACGCCCGGCGTCAAAGGCAGCGGGTTCCCGGAGAACCAGGGAAACCCGATCACAATTCGAGGAGGACTTTATGTTAAAGCGTGCTTCCCAGTTGCTGCTGGTCGCCTGTCTGGTTCCGGGCGCCTCGTGGGCGGCGAGCGACCCCTTTGTAGGCAAATGGAAGCTCAATCCGTCCAAAAGCCGATTCCCCGACGAAATGAAAGTTAAGGCAGCCGGGGCAAACAGGTACGCCTTTGATTTTGGCGCGGGCACTCCCGAGATTATCGTGGCCGACGGCACGGACCAGCCCGGCATCTTCGGCACCACCCTGTCGGTCACCGTCGAGGGGCCAGACACTTGGAAAGTCATCCGCAAGAAAGATGGCCGCATGCTCCTTACCGCGACATGGAAACTTTCCAGAGACGCCAAGACCCTTACTGACCTCTACAGAGAGAATGAGCCCGACGGGTCGACCCTCAGCATGGACTATGTTTACGAGCGGACGACCGCAGGCTCAGGTTTCGCGGCCACTTGGGAAAGCGTGAGCGAGACGATGAATTCGGCCTACGAGCTTCAGATTCAGCCTTACGAGAGCGACGGACTGACGTTCATTTCTCCCGAGGAAAAACAACCTCGAAATCTGAGATTCGATGAGAAAGATTATCCGAATGGCCCGGACGCGCCCCCGGGCTCTGTGCACTCTGGACGCCGGGTGAACGAACGCACTCTGGAAGTTACCGACAAGACCAAAGGCAAGATCATGAACTCCCACACGATTGAGCTTTCTCCCAATCTCAAGACCTTGACGATGACCGACTACGCGGTGGGTCGAAGCAGGCCAAACGTCCATGTGTTTGATCGGGAGTAGAAGAGCGAGGTGGTCGTGATTGGCGTGGCCCCAACCACTAGTTAGATCCCCGCCCGCCGGGCGACGAGAGTCGATCCCGTGGTGGCGCTGAGGCAGGAATAATTGACGATTTGCGATTGACGATTTAGGGAAGCGATTCGCACGTGTTCGCCGCGAAATCGGCAATCGATTGTTTGGGGACGTGCTATGTCAATCCTGAAGATCATTACCGCTGACCTTCAGGCGCTATTCCGCAAGAATCAAATGGAAGAGAAAATGGACGGAGAGTTGCCCGACCATTTGGACGCCATGATGAAAGACAAGAAGCGCTCGGGGATGAACCAGGAAAAAGCTCTGCGCGCGGCGCGGGTGGAAATGGGGAGCGTGGATGCGGTGAAAGAAGAAATCCGCGGCACAGGTTGGGAAGCCACAATTGGAACGCTAGTGGAGGATCTCCGTTACGCTTTTCGGCTGCTGAAAAAGGCCCCTGGCTTTGCTGCCGTAGTGATTATGGTCCTTTCGCTTGGTATCGGGGCCAATACGGCCATTTTCAGCCTGGTGGAATCGGTCTTGCTTCAGCCCATCCCTGCAAACGATCCCGGGCGGCTCATGGCCATTTACACCAGCGGACCGCACGGCGCGGACTACAGTTCCACCTCGTACCCGGACTATGAGTGCTACCGCGATCACACCCACGTCTTTGACGGTGTGATGGCCTACGCGCGTATCCGCCTGGCCTGGACTCATGGCAACGAAACGGATTTCCCCTGGGCGGAAATCGTTTCCGGAAACTACTTTTCCGTGTTGGGTGTCAAACCCTTCATGGGGCACGCGCTTCAGCCGCAGGAAAACGCGACCCCCGGCTCCGGCCCCGTGGCAGTGGTAAGTTATGAGTTTTGGCAGCGGCAACTGGGATCAGATCCGAACGTGCTCGGAAAGTCCCTGACCCTGAATGCTCACACTTTTACGGTGGCCGGCGTTGCCCCGATGGGCTTCAGTGGAGTCAATCTCGACTGGGGAACCGGGGCCGGAATCTGGGTTCCTTTGTCGATGCAGGATCAAATCTTGCCTGCCGGCTTTGACCTTCTCCACGCGCGTGGGGCGAGATGGCTGCTGGTTGTGGCGCGGCTTTCGCCGGGCGTCAGCCCTGCCCAAGCGCGTGCTGGCGCGAGGCTCGCAGCGCAGCAACTCGCGCAATCCTATCCGGTGGAGGACAAAGACCGTGTGGCGATCCTGCTCCCAGCATCTCAGGCCCGCATTTGGCCCACGTGGCGCGAGCAGATTGTAAAATTCCTTGGACTTCTGATGGGGGCCGCGGGGCTGGTTTTGCTGATAGCGTGCTCAAACGCCGCCAACCTGCTTCTTTCGCGCGCGGAAGTGCGGCGAAGGGAAATCGCCACACGCCTTGCTCTGGGAGCGAGCCGCGCCCGCGTGGTGCAGCAGTTGCTGATTGAGAGCGCCATGCTGACCGTTGGCGCGGCGGCGGGTGGGCTTGGGCTTGCCATGCTCATCATGCAAGGTGTCCCCGGCTTTCGGCTGCCCTTCAGGATTAATATCGCGCTACATCCGCAACTGGACAGCCGTGTGCTTGCATTCACCATGGCCCTGTCTGTGCTGACCGTCCTGCTTTTTGGCATCGTCCCGGCGCTCGAGTCTTCCAGATCCAGCCTGGGCGACGCGCTCAAGGATGGCGGGCGCCAGGGGACGAGCAGGCGTGGCCGCCGGATCCGCAACGTGTTGGTTATGTCGCAAGTGGCCCTCACTTTGGTTTGCACTATTGGCGCGGCCCTTTTGCTCAGGAATCTCTACCGGGTGGAAACCACCAATCCTAGCTTCGACTACCATCACGTTCTGGTGGCGACGGCTGAGTTCGATACTCGCGGCTATTCCGACACAGAGAAAATCCGCTTTTACGGGCGCCTGCTGGACAATCTCCGGCAGTCGCCAGGGATAAGGTCGGCCAGCCTCACTTCTGAATTGCCACTCAGCCTGATGCGAGCAGTGAGGAGTGTGGTTCCCGATGGGAGTGCGGGCAGGGATTTGAAGCAGGGGTCTCCGGTGCAGACTTGCGCGGCATCGCCGGGCTTTCTCGCGACATTTCACATTCCTCTTCTTCGCGGGCGCGAATTCAGCTCGGGCGACAACCAAACCGCTCCCAAGGTGGTGATTGTTAACAGAACCTTGGCCGAGGCGTTTTGGCCCGGCCAGGATCCGATTGGAAAACGCCTGCTGATGACTGGCGAAGAGTCGTACCGCGAGGTCGTTGGGGTTGCGAGCGACATCAAGTATCACGCACTGTGGGAAAGCCCCGAGCCCTACTTGTACCTGCCTCTTTTACAGGACCCCGCTTCTGAGGTGCACTTCGTAATTCGAACAGTGGGAGACCCCATGAGCCTGATGCCCGCCGTGCGGAGAGTGGTCTCCGCGCTCGACCCTCAAGTGCCTCTATACGATGTCACAACTTTGGATGACCAGTTTCGCGACTCGCTTTCTCAGCCGCGGATGGCGGCGTATTTAGTTGGCTTCTTCAGCTTGCTATCGCTCGTCCTCGCGTCGGTTGGTATTTACAGCCTCGTTTCGTATCTTGTGGCCCAGCGTACGCACGAAATTGGCGTTCGCATGGCGCTGGGCGCGCGCACCGGTGACGTGCTGAGGCTCGTCGTGGGGCAGGGCCTCGCGCTGGTCCTGGCCGGAATTGGAGTGGGATTGGTTGCCGCATTGGGATTGACACGCCTCATGGCCGGCATGCTTTATGGTGTCCGTCCCACCGACCTGGTTACGTTTGCCGCCGTGTCACTCGTCCTCGGCGCCGTCGCGCTGCTCGCCTGCTACGTTCCCGCGCGGCGTGCGACGAAAGTCGATCCCATGGTGGCGCTGAGGCACGAATAATCGACGATTTGCGATTGACGATTTTCGATTGTCGATTGACGATTGAAAAAAGTTATAAGTCAAAATTGAGGCTTCAATCGGGCCGCCGGGGCGGGTCAATTCGCAATCGTCAATTTTATGAATTCCGCGAGAGGTTAAATGACAACCCTAATCCACGACCTTAAATATGCCGCAAGAATGTTAATCAAGAATCCCGGCTTCACGCTGGTGGCGGTTCTCGCCCTGGCGCTTGGGGTTGGGGCGAACACGGCGATTTTCAGCGTGGTCAATGGCGTCCTGCTGCATCCTCTTCCATTCCCGGACTCAAATCGCCTCATGTCCCTCCATGAGGTTGACCAGAGGCGCCTTGCAAACTCTACCAACGTATCTTTTCCGGATTTTTTTGATTGGCGAACGCAGAACCACACTTTTGAGCGTCTCGCCGCTTATCACGATTCCGAGTTCACCCTTACGGGTGTTGACCAGCCCGCCCATTTGAACACCGAGGTGATTTCTTACGATCTGTTTCCGCTTCTTGGGGTCAAGCCCACCCTGGGCCGGAGTTTCCTTCCCCAGGAAGAGAAAGTTGGGTCGCACGTGGCGATCCTGAGCCATGCCTTCTGGGAATCACAGTTCGGTCCCGATCCCAGAATAATCGGGCGCACCCTGACCCTGAACAATTTGAGCTATTCCGTGGTTGGAGTCATGCCGGCCGGATTCAATTTCCCGCTTGATTCCGGTCCAGTTTCGCTTTGGACCACCATTGCCGTGGACGCGGAAACCGAGGGAGGGGACCAGCCCTCTACCGCCCAGCGGGGCTCGCATTTTATTGTGGTGATCGGACGCCTCAAGCCCAATGTGACGGTTGCGCAAGCTGGGGCCGACATGAACGTGATCGCAAAAGGGTTGGCAAAACAATTTCCCGACACCAATGGCAACCGCGGCTCCGTACGGATTCGCCCCGAGCTCGAAGAATTGGTGGGCGACGTTCGCCCCGCTCTTCTGGTCCTTTTCGGCGCGGTGGGATGCGTCCTCCTGATTGCTTGCGCCAACGTGGCGAATTTGTTGCTGGCGCGCGCCACATCCCGTCACAAGGAAATTGCAATTCGCGCCTCTCTGGGCGCCGGTCGTTGGCGCGTGATCCGACAGCTTCTCTCTGAAAGCGTCTTGCTCGCTTTTGTGGGTGGTTCATTAGGATTGCTGTGGGCCATTTGGGGAGTGGACGTCTTGCTGAAATTAAGCCCGGAAACTATCCCCCGCTTGGGGCAGGTCAGAGTGGACGGGTCCGTGCTCGTTTTCACCACGCTGGTTACCTTGCTGACCGGCGTCATTTTTGGCCTGGCCCCGGCTTGGCAGGTTTCAAAGGCGGACCTCACCGAAACTTTGAAAGAAGGCGGAAGGGGCACGACCGATGCCGGACATCACAACTGGCTGCGCAGCTCACTGGTGGTGGCGGAGACTGCGGTCTCTCTCGTATTGCTGGTGGGCGCCGGGTTGCTGATCACAAGCTACCTCAGGCTGCAGCGAGTGGATGCGGGATTTAACCCGCATCACCTACTCACCTTCAGATTTGAATTGCCGGAGGCGCGTTATCCCTACCTCCAGCGTATCAATTTCTACAACCGATTCCTCAAGCGTCTGCAAACGACTCCAGGGATACGCTCAGCCGCATCCATCCTCCCTTTGCCCCTCAGCGATGACCGCATCAGCGTCAGTTTTGAAATCGATGGGCGTCCCGTCCCGAAATCGGACGAGCCTTCCGCTTGGTTTCGCGTGGTGAGTCCGACATATTTTCCCACCATGGGGATCCAGCTGTTAAAAGGACGCCAATTCACCGAGCTCGATGATGCCAAGGCGCCCGGAGTCATCATTGTGAACCAGGAATTCGCGCGGCGATTTTTCCACAACGAGGATGTGATCGGGAAGCACATCAAACCAGGCGCCGCGGGCGTGGGCAAAGAAATCATGCGGGAAATAGTGGGGGTGGTGGCGGACGTAAAACACCTGAATTTGGCGCGCGAATCCACTCCGGAATATTATGTTCCTTACGCTCAATGTCTTTTTGATCCGATGACGATTGTGGCGCGCACCCAGGGCGACCCCCGCGCCGTTGTGGACGCAGTGCGCAATGACCTGCGCGACGAGGACAAAGAATTGCCCGTCTATGAAGTGCGAACCATGGACGATTATCTTGCCGCCTCTATTTCGCAGCCGCGATTCAACACCATGATGCTCGGAATCTTCGCCGGCGTAGCCCTGCTTCTATCCGCCGTTGGGCTTTATGGCGTGATGGCCTACACGGTAGCTCAGCGAACCCATGAAATAGGAATTCGGATGGCCCTGGGGGCGGAACGCCGCGACGTGCTCAAAATGGTTCTGGGCCGGGGTTTGTTCTTAACCCTGGCCGGGGTCGGCATCGGCTGGCTGGGAGCGCTTGCGCTGTCGCGGTTCTTGACCGGAATGCTTTTTGGCGTTCATCCTCACGATCCGGCAACGCTGGCCGGTGTTTCCCTGGTCCTTGTCGCCGTGGCACTCGTGGCCTGTTACATCCCGGCGCGGCGCGCCGTCAAAGTGGACCCCATGGTGGCGCTCAAGTACGAGTGATTGACGATTTTTGATTGTCGATTGACGATTGAAAAAACTTGAACTTGGGGCAATACAAACCCTCATGCGGGCGGGGGACACGGACTACACCGCAGGGAACCCCTCTAGGGCTTTTTCCCCTTTACTTTTTTCCCAATTTTATTTTGTCCGGACGGCCTCAAGTTGCACGCTGGGTATGAATATGCGCTGGAGGTGCTGTTGTCCATCCACCCAGAGGTCGATTTTTGCTATATCGGTTGAGACAAGAAGGTGTCGAAGCTTTTCGTGGCGCCCGGCGAAATTCACCTCTTCTGATCCCATGTCTTGAATATTCAAAACTCCGGGAGTTGCTTCCTGTGGGATGTAAGCGTTAAAGGTTTGCTGCTTGTCTGGTTTAAGCGCAAAACGGTCAACCAGAAGCTGGTAATGATGGACGACGTTGTCATCCACAATCAGGACATCTTTGGGCAGAGCAAAATCCCTTTCGTCATCCACCTTGTCGTTGGCAAGACGCAACCGGCTTTGCGCCGGTGATTTGTGGAAATCCACTTCCAAATGAAACTCCGGCGTGCCCTTTTGATTCACCAGGTAGGTTTGGGGTTCCCATTGCCGGTCTAATATCAATCGGGGACTGGACTTCAGGGCGACGGGCTGGCCTGTTTGATCCGTTTTGATTTCAATTTCCGCTTCCGCCTCGATCTTGTCGGCAGAGGCATGGATCTTGAACCGTTCCGTCCCGATCTGGTGCCCTTCGAATAAAAGGGAATAGGTCCCCTGGTCGTCAAGCACAGGGGCAGCACCCTGTTGGCCCGGGTCTTGCTGCGCGGCCAGGTTGCATTCGCACCCAACCAAAATGAGGACTGCAATCCACAACTTGGTGGTAAAGCTTCGCCTACAGACCAAAGTTGCCTCCACGAAGGCTAAAATACTTCCAGGCGTAATATTTGTTCCGTAACTTCCTGGGGAGCGCGCCCTTCGGTTGGAACCCAGTATTCCGCCATCTGATAATAAGGCAGGCGCTGCTGAAGCAGTTGCTGAAAACTGTTGAGGTCGCGAAAGAGTGGGCGGTTCTGCATTCCTTCGCAGCGCCGGACCAGATCCTCCAGGGGAGAATCCAGCCAAATGGTGGCCCCTCCCCTTTCACGAATGAATTTAAAATTGGCCTCCTGGACGAACGTTCCTCCCCCCAGAGCGATTACCGCCGGCTCGGTTTTGGAGGCTTCGGTTAGAGCGGCGTGCTCGATGCCGCGGAAAAATGGCTCACCCGCCTGCTCAAAAATCTCTCGAATGGTCTGACCCTGGCCCGCTTCGATGGTGGTATCCAAATCGATAAAGGGCCAGCCCAAAGCCTGGGCCACCAATGCGCCCACGGTGGATTTGCCGCTTCCCATAAATCCCAGAAGATAGATCAACCTGCTTCGGTGGCGGCTCATGATTGAAGGATGGCTGCTCCCAATGAAAATGCACGGTCATTATATGAGGGCAACTCGAAGTTGTGCAACATCGTCGCGGGATTATCACTGTTGGGGACAAACCTTGACCGGGAGGGCAAAGCGAGCCCGGTCAATCCCTTAGTAAAATTGAACGCTGGAGTCGCGCGCCCTAAGGCTGGCGACGGATGTGGATGTTGCCGCTAAACGAGCTGACCTTCAGCGTCGCCGTGGTTGAAACGTTTGATCCGAAGAGGGAATGGGCACCCGCCTCTCTGGCCGCGTGAGGGACCGAGCTGGCGCGATTGGCGGGCGAAATCTCACTGAAGAATTTGCCGCGCCCAGTATTCTTGTTGAGCTCAAAGGAAGCGTCTGAGGGCAGCAACAAATCGATGTCGCCGCTATAGTCCGTAAACGCGTACTCCCCACCGGTGACGAAGTTGCCCTCATAGGTGATTTTTCCCGATGTGCTGTGGCCTCGGAGGAAGGTTCCCGTGGGCGAGATGAAATGAATATTTCCGCAGATCGTGGTGGCTTCCACATGGCCGGAGGGACGAATAATTTCTATATCGCCGGCGATGGAAGTGACCATCAGCCGGCCGGAGGCGTCGCTGACCGCAATGGCCCCACCCACTGAATCCACCGTGGTGTCTCCCTGAAGTTTGTCGATTTCCACGCGGCCTTCGGGGTTTCGAATTTCAATGCTGGAGCCCATGGGTACTTCCAGGATGTAAGAGACGCTCTTCTCGTCGCCACTGGCCAAAGGATTTGAAACGCGGGTAGTGAAATGAATTTTTTCCGCCGTTCCCGAGGAGGGGAGCTGATCCAGGTCAATCGTCGTCGAGGAGGAATTGGTTGAATAGACGGCATGAACCTGGGACTTGTCCCATCCCTTCACCACCACATGCCCCATGAAGTTTGAGAGACTGATGTGGGGATTGGCCGTGGTGTCAACGTTCTTTTCCTGGCGCACGATATTGGCGGCGTGGGCTACCGTCAGGGGGAGCAGAAGCAAAGTAAGCCCTCCCCATCGGAGAAACGTTCTTGCGGTTTGGATGGCTTCGCGCTGCCCTCTGAGCACCCGCTTACCTTCTTTTTTTCCAACTCGATTATTGGCCATGGTACTCCAATGCCGCCGAAAGCACCGCGGCCTTCTGCTCATAAGCGGCAGCCAAGTATTCCCGGGCCAAAGAATTGCCGGGATCTTTCTTAACTGAAGCCTTGCATTCTTCAATCGAGTTGTCCAGAGATTTCAATCCCTTTTGGTAGCTTGCGCGCACCACAGGGTCCAAAGACTTTTCGCTATCTTGATAAGATCTTTCCATCGTTGCCAGTCCCTCCGGAGCATCCACCGGCATCTCAACTAAGGCAACCGGCGTCTCCGCTTGGGGCGCATTGTTTATGACGGACTGGGGCGGGCCCGGTGATGTGGGCCGGATTAAAAGGACGGTGGCGACCAGCACCAGGCTGGCGAGGGCGGCAAAAGGCGCCGCGTAGCGAAGCAGCCCGCCCTGGGGAAACCAAGCGCGCCACCCTGCTACAGGGTCGCGAAAAAGGCCCTCCGATGCCAGCGTAGCGCGGACATTGGACCACACTCTTGCCGGAGGGTCCTCCAGATACGTTTCCGGTAACTGCGACTGAATGAGCCGGAGGTCCGCCAGCACGACGCTGCAATAGGGGCACTCGCTCGCGTGGCTGATGACGGCGGGACAATCTTCGCCCTCGAGGAAGGCGGGCAATTCCAAATCAAATTGGGAGCACAGGGCTCTTGCTGCCGCGGACGGGTCTTTCATCGGGATGGACATTGTTGCTTTTACCTCTCCCCTTCGGGAGTAACCTCCGCCACCGGATCGCCAGGTAACCTTCTATTTCGGTCGTCGCGCAACCAATCCCGCAATTTCATGCGGGCCTTATGAAGTTGCGATTTGGAGTTGCCGACCGAACAGCTCAATATTTGAGCAATTTCGTTATGTTCGTACCCTTCCATATCATGTAACACAAAAACTGCGCGATAGCCCGGAGGTAATTCACCGATCGCACGTGCCAGGCTGATGCGGTCAATCGAACCCATCAGCCTCCGGTCGTCATCCCCGTAATCACGCTTGACCGGTTCCTCCTGGGAGGTATCCATTTCATCGAGCGATACCTGTTGCAATCCTTTTTTCCGCAGGTGCATCAACACGACGTTGACCACCAAACGGTGCAACCAGGTTGAAAATGCGGACTCGCCGCGAAAAGTGGATATTTTCCGAAATAGCTGCAGGAACGCTTCCTGCGACAAGTCTTCCGCCTCCGCGGTATTGCCGGTCATGCGGAGGCAAAGTGAATATACACGGCGCTTGTGTGCTTCAAAGAGCGCGGCGAATGCCTGCTCGTCTCCACTCCGCGCCTGCGCGATTAACTGAGCTTCGGAAGCAGCCTTGGGCGTTGCGCTCTTTTGTGGACTCAAATGTTTTCAAAATAGGCCGCACCCCAACTCGTTTGGTGAGATGCGAAGCATCGGAAATGAGTTGTCTTAATTTACTATCCGGCGTTTACGTTCCTCCGGCCTGCCGGCCCGGCGGTCCGCCATGGTCCGCGCCTAATGTCCGGGACGAGTCGCCGCCTGAATGCGAATCACTGCCTTGCCCACGCCGATGTTGCCGGCGGTGTCGGACGCTCGCAGCGCGATAATATGTTCGCCCGGTTCCAGATTATGGACCCGAACGGTAAAAGTCTCAACCCTTGAATCTACCACTCCGTCGTCGGAGGAGATGACGCCCCAATCCTTGGAGTCCGTGGTAGTCTCCGCAGCGCGTAATGGCGAAGTGGCATCCTCGGCGCGGAACTGAATCTCCGCGCTATCTCCGGTAACGGTCTGCTTTAGAACGCGGACTTCCGGGGGAGAGTTATCAATCCAAAAGGGGGCGCTCAGGAGATCGGCCTTGCGGGCCTCTGCGGGCGAGTTGGACTCCTCATCCGATGCCACCAGACGCGCCACGTATTTGCCGTCTGCCAGGCCTTGGGGATCAAGAGTAAAGGATGTCTGGTGCAGCTTATCCTTTACCAAGTGCCAATTCTGCTCGTCCTCCGCCTTCAAATAAAGCGAATAAACCAGTTGATCTCCATTCGGGTCGTCAACCTGCCAACTTAATGTGGTGGGAGTCCTGATGCCGCCAACGCTGGAGGAGGGAGGGGGACTAAAGCTCACAGAGTTGCCCGAGGTTACGGTAACGCTCCCCGGAGAAGAACTGGAGAACGACGATGCGCCGCCAGGACCAGTCCTCTCGCCGGAAGTGGAGACGCTGAACGATCGGATTTGAGGAGCAAGGTTTTGGTTAAGATAAGAAACGGTAGCGTCATCCAACGTGGGGCTGGCTTGCGCTGTAGAGTGGAAGTCCGCCTTCCACTGGATGTAACGCGCGGGCGGATTCAGGATGGGACTGCCGTTGGGGTCGCGATACGGCCCCGCCCAGTCGCTCCAAGTTTGGTCCGGCCGATCGGAGTTTCCCGAGCGAGTGAAAAACTCCAGGCTTGTTCCAGGGGGCACCTCGCCCCGCCAGGCAATTACGCCCCACCGGGAAATGAATTTTGTGTCCTTCACCGGAGAAGTGTAATTTCCCTCGTGGGCCGCCCCCGATCCCACTTCAACCAATTTGGCGATATTGCTGGTGGCGGCATAAAGGTCGTTGCCCTGCGCCAGGAGTCTGGTGGCCAGCGAGTCGTGGGTTTCCGTAAGCAAGGTTAGCTCTTGCCCGTCAGCAGACGGAGACAACTCAAAAATCCGCCCGTTGGCATCGGTTGAAAACGCCACCCGATCGTTGCGAATGGCAAGCCCAAAGATACTTTCGTTGTTTGAGGTCCAAACCGTCTCGGCTGAGCTGTCGGGTAGAATTTGAATGAGCGACCCTTTGCCTTGGGGCGAAGTTGGCAATACAAATCCCTGCGGCGCTTGCGCCGGATGGTTGAAACTGGGGGCCGGAGCAGGTGCAGATGGGCTCTGCGCCGGCCCTTCCTTGGTTTTTGCGTCTTCGCTTTCAGCATCCACCGTTACGGTGACGGCTGCTTGGGCAGGCGTTGCCGGATTCTGGGGCCCCCACGTTCCCGGCGTTACCGAACCCCCGGCGCCACCAAGCGCGGCAGCGTAAATTCGTCCTTTGGAGTCGGCAGCCAAATCGTGGATTTCAGGGAGAGGCGCCTGGTAAATTACAAATGCTTTCCCTTTCGGGGTAATACGATAAATTAAACCATTGGGGTCACTGCCGGCAATCAAATTGCCCGCCGGATCATGGATGAGGCACATGATGTGGGTTTGCTTGCTATCGAAAAAGACCTCGCCTTTGCCGTTCGGGTCGATCACATAAATCAAGCCGCGATCGCCGGTGCCTGCAAACAAGCGGCCCTCAGCGTCAAAAGTGAGCGCCCAGATATATTTGGCTTTAGGGGTGTAAAACACTTTGGATTGGCCGTCGGGCGTCACGCGATATATCTTGCCTTCGGGAGAGCTGCCCACGTACAAGGCGCCATCGGACCCCATCGTCATGGCGAAAATTTGCGGTTCCGGGGCAGTGAAAAAAAGCGAGCCTTTCCGGCTCGAATCCACTTTAAACACCTTGCCCTGTTGGCCCGTCCCCAGGTATAGGTTGTTGTGACGGTCCGCGGCGATGGAGAGGGCCATGGTCTCATCGGGACTGAACAAAGCGCGCGCGTCAGGGGCAAGCCTTAACTCTCCTTCCTTGCTTAATGAAACACCCTCGAGCGTCCCTTGCAGAAGTTCGTCAAACGTCCCGACTTGCCAGAACGCGGTTTCAGTCGCGCCCAGCGGAACCGCCGCCAGCACTAAAAGTGACAATACAAGAACCCTCTTCCAATTTTTCATGCCCGCCCTTTTCACTCTATTTATTTTCAATCCTAAAGCGGCGCCCGCCCAAACGGTTGCCGCTTATTTCCCCGCGGTAGTGACTTTTAACAGAAGCGTTTTTTGCCCCTGGATCGCGTAAGGGCAGGGTTTGGTCTCGAAATCACCCACCACCGAAGTTCCGCTGAACACCACGTTGCCCGCGACCGCCGGGTCAGCCAGAAGGGTCTGCATCAGCGACGGCGGAGGCGACGGGTATTCATCCCCTTGCAGTACGAACGATCTTTGCGGTGACATCAGCAGCGCGTAAACCCGATTGTTGCGGCGCATCCGATTCAGCGCGCGCACCAGCTGGTGCAGGTCGCGGGGCATCGAGCCCTGCGGAGTGAAGCGATTTTGAAGCGAGTTGATGCTCCCCCCGCTCCCCACGACCAGAGAAAGCGTTTTGTCGTTGACGCTCTCCGGGATGTCCACGGGAATTTTCTGAATCACACTTTCCCCCCATGGCGTTCGCAAGAGAGCGCTGACTTCAATGTGATCTCCGGGATGCACTTCCGACTTGGTGCTCCAAACCTGGTCGAGAGTGGCCAGACGCTTTTCATCTCTGGCCACGATGGAAAGGTCAATTCCTTGCACGCCGACATCGGGGAAGCCGCTCGACAATACAAAAGACAACGGCGATGCTATATCGAGACCCGCCATCGCGCCGGTATTGAAGTCGCCGGACAGGACGTCTTCCAAATCCACCGAGTCGCCGCTGGAAAGCTGAATCTTTCCCTTCAGTTCCATGGTTGAGGGGCCCACCATCCGTTCTGTCGAACTCAGGGTTGAAACAATGCCAAGATTCAGCAAGAGGGGTGAGAGGAAAGTTTCCTGCACCATGGAGAAATTGTAATCTTCTTTCTTGTTGAGCGTGGAATCGAGGTGAATGTGAACCGGAATCAGAGGCGACTTGTCGCCCAGCGTCCCGTAAATGGCGCCAAACCTGTCCTGGTGGATGCTGCCCACCAATTGTCCGGGTGTATCCACTTTAAACGAGCTGGAAAGATTGGGAACCGTCACCAGCACGTTAGCCTTGGCCATGGGAAAAGAGACAGGTCCCGTCAGCAAGAATCGGTGGCCACAGGCATAGAGCTTGTCAGCGTCAATGTAGGTGACCGTGCAATCCACATTCAGGTTCAAATCGCCGCGCACCAAAAGCACGCTCACCATTGAGCCCGGCACCACGGGGACGGAACCCGCCGGGGCGGTGGCGTCACTTGCCGTCGATGAACCGCTGGACAGCACTCCGCCTTCCATCGGTTCAAACCCCATCTGGCGGAAGAGCGGGGAAGCATTCTGAATGGCGGCGGGGGAGAACCCTCCAAAATTGAGCGGCAGGCGGAGGCCTGCCATCGGACCTTTCGCGGTACCGCTAGATGGGTTCAGGCCGAAACTTGAAAGACCATCCTTCTCGTTCGGGATCAAACGCGCATTCACAGCGCTTCCGGAAGACACGTTCAAAATCCGGCCCATCAGATTGGAAGCGGCAGGCTTGCCCTCCGCCATGGCGACCGTCCCGGGGACTACGTCCAACATTTCCTGAATGGGGGTGATGCCTGCGATCGGCTCTTTGGAAAAAGGAAAGGAAAGCGCCACCGCGCCCACCAGCTTGCCATCCACATAAACCGGACTTCCGCTCATCCCCGCAATGACGCCTGTTTTTTCCAAAGGACCGCCGGAAAGGCGCGCCAGGATAACGTCATGTTTGGGCCCAATGACGTTATTCAGGACCCCGAGAAATTCCACTTGAAATTCTTCAATTTTCTCGCCTTCAAAGATGGTCCGGCCCACGCCTTTGAGTCCCGGCTTGATTTCGCTGAGGGGGAAAAACTTGATATCGCCCTGGGCCCGCGCCATGGGCGCCAAACTCGAAAGAAAGGCACAAATCACCGCTACCCTTGTCCACCTGCAATTGGTCATCGCTTCAGCCTTCCTTTTCGAACTCCCTCTAGTTTAGGGCTAAAGGATTTGAGTCGTCAAGCAAGGGAACGGTTGCATACGCCCCGGCTTGGCCAGCGCGACAAAAAGTGAATTTCGGGTGTAAGGCTCCTCTTTCCAGTCTCGCACCATGCTTCCGCAAAACGAGACTTGCAGGCATTGTCCGCATGGTGTACACTAATTGTGTACACGGAGGTGGTGGCGTGAGCGTGGTGAAGGTCACCGTGCGGGAAGCCCGGCAGAACTTTCGCCGTCTCCTGGATCAGGTCCAGACAGGTGACGAAGTAGTGGTATTGCGCCGGGGTGTCGAGGTCGGTAGGCTCACAAGACCGAAACAGAAGCCGGCCCGCCTCCCAGACCTGTCTTCTTTTCGCGCCTCGGTCAAGGTGAGTGGGCGTCCCTTGAGTCGGGAGATCGTTGAAGCCCGCAGGAGAAGCCGCTATTGACCTACATCGACACGAGCGTATTAGTCGCTTATTACTGTCCTGAAACGCTCAGTTCCAAGGCGCAGAAAGTTCTCCGAGGAAAAGGCGACTTCGCCATCAGCTCCCTGGTCGAAACAGAGCTCATCTCGGCCCTGGTCCAAAAGGTGCGAAGTCGCGAAATGCCCCTGGATGCCGCCCGCAGAGTTTACGACATGTTCTTGGACCATCTCCGCCGTGGAGCTTATCACCGGCTTGCACTCGAACAATCACACTTCGCCAGGGCTCAGGAATGGCTGGCGAGCTTTCAAGTCCATCTCCGCACGCTCGATGCCCTCCACGTTGCCATTGCTTCCCTCGAAAGAGCAACTCTCTTGACGGCCGACGCCGCGCTCGCCAAAGCGTGTCGAAACCTCGACATCGCGACCCGTTTAATAAGTTAGCAAACCTTCTGCCGGCGTGTGGCGCATACATGCTGCATTTCAGCATGTATGCGGTTAGCAAACCTGGAAGTTCAGAAGGCAGTTATTTCAGCTCGGTCAACATGCCGTCTTCCTCAGAGCAGTTGACTATTCACGCCTGTAGCTCCGATACTGACTGCGTGTTTACACCCCAATACTTCATTTATCGAGGATCCGATGATGAATCACAAAAGGTCGGCAATTTACTGGGTTTTGGCGATCCTGCTTGTGGGGCAGGGATTTGAGCCAGCCAGTCTACCCGCGCAGAGTCCGTCTGAAGCGCTGAACGATCCGCAAATTGAAGCGCGCGTGGACGCCCTGCTGAAACAGATGACGCTCGAAGAGAAGGTCGGGCAACTCATCCAGCGCACCGCCTTCGGAGGCGTGACGGGCCCGGGCGGCGGGTCCTCGCCCATGGCTGAGTCTGCGGCCAAGGGCGAATTGGGGAGCTTGTTCAATCTTACCGATCCCACCGCCATTAACAGCATCCAGAAAGCGGCGGTGGAGAAATCCCGGCTGCACATCCCAATCATTTTCGGCCTCGACGTGATCCATGGTTTCCGCACGGGTTTTCCGGTGCCGCTGGCGATGGCGGCCACCTGGGACCCTGCGCTCGTGGAGCGTGCGTCGCGCGTGGCTGCCGAGGAAGCCTCGCGGTCGGGAGTGCGTTGGACGTTTTCACCCATGGTGGACATCGCGCGTGATGCGCGTTGGGGGCGCATTGTGGAGGGCGCCGGCGAGGACCCCTATCTCGGTTCGGCCATGGCCCGCGCCTATGTGCGTGGATACCAGGGCGAACGATTGAGTGATTCCAATTCCATCGCGGCATGCGTCAAGCACTACGTCGCATATGGTGCCGCGGAGGGTGGGCGCGACTACAACACCGTGGAGATGTCGGAGCGCACGCTCCGCCAGGTTTATCTGCCGCCCTTCCACGCCGCAGTGGACGCAGGCGCGGTCACCTTGATGAGCGCTTTCAACGCATTGAACGGGATCCCGACGACGGCCAGTCACTTTACCCTGACCGAAGTTTTACGCGATGAGTGGAAGTTCCGCGGCTTCGTCGTGAGTGACTATACTTCAGTCCACGAACTGATTCAGCACGGCATTGCTCTTGATGCCGCCACCGCGGCTCTGAAGGCGCTGCTGGCGGGTGTCGATATGGATATGGTGGACGGCGATTACCAGAATTTGATTCAAGGGGTTCGATCGGGGACGGTGCCGCAGGCCGCCGTGGATGAGGCCGCGCGGCGAATCTTGCGGGTGAAGTTCGCTTTGGGCCTTTTTGATAATCCCTACGTCAAAGTAACTCCGCGCGTAGAGTCCATTCCTCCTGAGTACCTGGAGACGGCTCGCAAGGTGGCGAAAGAATCGTTTGTATTGCTCAAGAATGCTCCGGTAGGAGGCGGCGGGCCGATCTTGCCCATCAACGCCGGCGTGAAAACCATCGCCCTGATCGGGCCACTGGGCGACGACGCTCCTGACATGCTCGGACCGTGGGCCGGAGCGGCGACCAGTCCGAAAGACGTGGTCACCCTGCGCGCGCAGCTCGCCGAGCGCGCGGGACCGAAGGGGATCAAGCTGCTTTATGCAAAAGGGACGGAAATATGGGGAGAATCGGACTCAGGATTTGCCGAGGCAGTGGCGGCAGCCCGCCAGGCCGACATCGTCTTGATGGCGCTGGGTGAAGATGCCGCCTCCAGCGGCGAAGCGGGCTCGCGAGCTCACTTGGGATTGCCGGGCAATCAGCAGCAACTGCTGGAGGCAGTCTCCGCCACGGGCAAGCCGGTGGTCGGGATTCTCTTTAACGGGCACCCGCTGACCCTGGGAGCCGCGCTTCCCGATATGGCGGCTCTTCTCGAAGCGTGGTTCCCCGGAGTGCAAGCGGGACCTGCGTTGGTTCACACTCTTTTCGGAGATGTGAATCCAAGCGGGAAGCTCACCGTCACATTTCCGCGCGCGGTCGGCCAGGAGCCGCTGTATTACAACGCGCTGAACACCGGGCGGCCCGCGGACGGCGTCGACTTCAGTCAGCGCCCCGGTTTTGGCGGGGAGCGTTGGCACTCGCGCTACATCGATGAAAACAATTCCGGGCTGTTCCCGTTTGGATATGGCTTGTCGTACACCACGTTCAAGTATTCAGCGCCCGAGCTGAGCTCCACCAAAATGAGCGCCCGCGCGCTCAATGAAGGCGGTGGCCAACCGCTTAAGGTTTCAGCCGAAGTAAAGAACACCGGCAGCCGCGCCGGAGACGAAATTGTTCAACTCTACATCCGTCAACAGGGAACGAGTGTGGCCCGCCCCGTGCGGGAGCTGAAGGGCTTCCAGCGGATTTCCTTGCAGCCTGGTGAAACCAAAAAGGTGGAGTTCACTCTGGGAAGAGATGAGCTCAGGTTCTGGAACATTGATATGAAAAATGTGGTCGAACCGGCCCACGTGACGGTCTGCGCGGGGCCGAGCTCAGCTGAAGGGGCGTGCGCTGAGGTCGAGATTACCGACTAAGGATTCGGAGCGCAAGTGTTTATGAGGGGATGTCTGTGGCGGGTGGCCGGGTGGCGCATACAAGCTGCATTTCAGCATGTATGCGCTTTAGAGAGTTGGAAGCCAAAAGGGCTGTTAACTTTTTTTGCTGTGCTGCTGGCCAAAATTATTGATCTAACCTCTTGCATCCGTTGCAAGAGTCGCAAGGTATGCGCCGGACGCGGCATGCGATTTTACTTGAACTACCTAAACCACTTCCGGCGTGCCGCGCCGACGACAGCCACCAGACCAGTCCCGAACAGCGCAAGTGATCCCGGCTCGGGAGTTGTATATTCGTAGGTGAAAGTGGTGGGCGTCCCATCCCAGCTCGCGCTGTTGCCGTTTGTCCCATAAAGGAAAAAGAGGTAGGCGGTGCCATCGCCAGATGAAAACGGATTCCCCGAGAGTTGGTCCTGGAGGTTGACATTGTATACCACGCCGTTGGAAGAGTACGTATAGATCGTTCCAGAGATATTGTTGGAGTTGCTTGCCGTGTACCCCAGGAGCTGTCCCACGGAAAAGTTGTTGCCCGAAACTGAGAATGTTCCGCCAGTGGCACTTTCACCCGTTAGGACCCCATTCGGGTCCACCACATTGTACTGGAGGTAAGCCTGGTCGTATGCGGAGCCGCTCGATGGCGCGGTGATAGACTGTGGGCCGACACCAGAGCTCAGTGTAAACCCATTGGTAACCGGCTTGAAACTATAGTCGTTGACCGACCCATACGTACTGAAGAAACTGGTGAAAGTGAACCGCAGCGAGCCGATATCGCATGATGTGCCAACGAGTCCGGATACGCCGCCGGCCGTGCAGACGCTATCCCCAAAGGCCACCGGGGAAACCAGAAACATCGCCACACTCAGGAGCGTTGAGGCGAAAACCATTCTACTTGGTTTCATGTTGCATCCATTTCAAGCCCACCCTCGAACCTCGGGGGCACAATCAACCCGTTTCGCTCCGGATGCCGACTCTGTACCATCGCAAAGTGCATTGGGTGGACCTCACATCATTTCAGCATATTTGTAGGCTGGAAGCAAGCCGCAAACATGGCAGTTTCTCTGTTTGAAAAACTCATGGATCCTAGATTGGTCGCGGGTGGCGCATGCATGCTGCACTTTAGTGCGTATGCGGTTAGGAAAGTTGGAAGCCAAGAAGGCAGTTAACTTTCGTTGATATACTGCTGATGTATATTGCCAATCTAAGGTATCGCATACATTGCACGAGAAGACGCGATGTATGCGTCACCCGCGAAACATTCGTTTCCAAAACACTGCGGCCGGCAGCAAGTGCTGCCGGCCGAGAGAGTTTGGAGTTCGTAGCGAATCATCTATCTGTGCCCACCACCATGACCGCCTCTACCGTGTCCACCTCCGCCAGAGGAATGTCCGCCACCGCCGAATGAATGGCCACCACCTCCGGAGCTATGCCCGCCACCACCGAAGGAACGGCCACCTCCGCCGATACTACGACCGCCGCCACCAAAGGCATGTCCGCCACCGCTGAAGGATCGGCCACTGAAGTTACGTCCGCCTCCGCCGTAGCCACGCCCGCCGTAGTAGCCGCGTCCACCATAGTAACCACGCCCACCGTAGTACCCACCGCCACCGTAGAAGTGGCGCCGGCCCCCACCCCACGGCCCGACACCAATAAAGAATCCGCCCGAAAACCAGCTAGGCCCGTAATAACCATAGGGTGCGCAGGCGTAAGGGTAATAGGAGTAGTAGCCATAAGGGCACACGGGAGGCGGGCCCGGATCCACATAAGCCGGGTTCCCGTCGCCCTCGTCATAGTTATAGTTATAGCCTTGATCCGGGTAAGCCTGATTCGGATTGCCATAACTCTGATTTCCGTACCCCTGATCCCGCCCCTGGTAGCCTGGATTCGGGTTTCCGTACCCCGGATTCTGGTAGCCAGGATTGCCGTAACCAGGGTTTCCGTTCGGATCCTGCCCTTGGGCGTAGATTAATGGTGCAACCATCAAGCCTATTCCCAAAATAGTTAATAGTTTTATGAATCTCATTTGATGCCTCCTCCGAGCCTTCACCTTGCCTAATCCCAACCTGGTATAGGGCAACTGTATGGCCAAACCGCCTGGCTCAAAAGGGCGATATTTCATGTAGTTAGGAAAACAAACGAAAGCGCTACGATGGGGGTGGTGGTGGTCTCCGTATAGGGTTGGTGGTTTTCGGCCTAGGGTAGTGCGTCTCGGGGGTGCATACGGCCCGACAATTTTTGGCGGGGTGTAGGCAACCCACCTCACTAATGGTGCCTGAGCGTATCCTTTTGCCTGACTTCCGATAAGCCCTGGTAATATGAGGCCGCCTTCTGCCCGATCGCTTGATGGCGCGGCAAGCTTACCGGTCGTTCCGTCCGCCGCGCCCAGTCCTTCGCAGATTGATTGCTCCGGTTCGGACTCGCCGACCGCCAACTGATGATAGGTCGCCTTGATTTGTAGTCCTCTAATCGGCGAGTCGCGCAGAAATCGGTTCATGATGTCTGCGAGCGGGGGGCAACACTTCTCTTGAGGTAAGTTTTTTGATGTGAGTCATTCTCCCCAATGCTGGAATGAATGTGCCGGTGAGGGAAACTAAGTTCAGAGCGGCAGACATCCCGGCCAGGAACGTCGGCATGTCTGCGCACGCCGATTGGTTTACCTTGCCATTGAAGCACCGGAGAGCCCTTCTCGCCATTTCAGACATCCCCCCAGTTGGGGCAAGAATGGGGCAGGAATCCCATTTCAAAAAAATCTTCAGTCAAAAAAAGGTTTGGTAACCCACCCAATTTCATACACATAAAATTTTCCGTTCACCAAGTTACGTTGGTTGCCATGGTGACGTTTGTGCCTGACGTGCTTAATTGTTTTGGCAATCGGATCTTGGTCTACTCTCTGTGGTGTGCTCGCGCGGGGGAGAGCTAGCGCTTAAGTGGCTGGACGAAATCAAAGCTAGCGAAGACAACTCGACGAACGAAGCCGGAATGTCCTTTAGAATCAGCAAAAAGATCACATGACGCACCCTGTTCCCGTTTGTTATAAGACGGAAATTGGAAACTCGAAAATGGAAGCTGGAAACTCGGAACTGGAAAATGGAAACTGGACACCGGAAGATGGGAGCTAGTCACACCCATTTAGGGTGTCCAGTTTCCATTTCCTAATTTCCATTTTCCTTTTCTTCAAGATTTGGGAACATTTTTGTCCGGCCTGCGTAGTAGGTGGTGATAGGTAGAAGAGGAGTCATTCGCGATGCTCAAATTCCTTCTGTGGTGCATCCTGTTGGTACTCTGCTGGCCGGTGGCTTTGTTGGCCTTGGTCCTCTATCCGCTGGTTTGGGTTCTTCTGCTCCCATTTCGGATTGTGGGAATCGCCGTGGGAGGGGTGCTGGAGTTTCTCTGGGCAATCGTGACGCTGCCTGCCAGGATCCTCGGGTCGCCGCGGCGGGCTTGAAGGGCGGAGGCTAAAATTTATTGGAACTCTTCCGCCGCTGATTTCGTTACTTGTTTCGAGTGGCACAAATCGAGAGTGAAAAAAGACGAGGTGAGCCGTGACAAAAAAAATGATCTTGCTGGCGGGGATGGTTCTGGCGATGGCCGCATCGGTTATGGCCGCGCCTCCCGATCAATGGATTCACGTTCGCGTGGTCAGCGCTGACGCCAAGGGTGAGAGCGTTCGAGTCAATATCCCCATGTCATTCGCGGAAAAAATTCTTCCCACCATTTGCGCCGAAAAATTTCATGAGGGCAAAGTGAGATTCGATGATCACTTCAACGACGTCGATCTGCGAACCATTTTCGAGGCCATCAAATCTACTCCGGACAACGAGTTCGTCACCGTAAAAAGCAGAGACGAGGACGTCCACGTGGCGAAGTCAGGAGGGAATTTGCTGATCAAGGTTCATGAGAGACACAACTACAAACATGGCCAAAAAGTGGAAGACGGTCAGAACGTGGATGTAAAAGTTCCATTGGTCGTCGTCCAGGCCTTGCTTTCCGGAAAGAAGGATGAGTTGGACATCATGGCAGGCATCCGCGCTTTAAGCGCTCTCGGCAATGTGGACCTGGTCAACGTGAATGACGGCGAACAGACCGTGCGCGTTTGGACCGACACCAGCAGTTCATCTGAATAATGAGGTGAAACTATGAATCCGGTGGCGATTAAACTTTCAAGCGTGGCATTGTTGGGGGCAGCGTCTTTGGCGGGCACGGCGGGCGTGATCACTTATAACGCCGGCGCTGTGAGGGTCTCCGTGGTGGAGAAACGTCAGAACGGCGAACACGTTCATGTTTTCGTTCCGGCCATCGTGATCCCCATGGCCATGGGATTTATCCCGGCCAAACATTTCCACGTGCACGACAAGGACACGCACCAATGGCTGCCTATTCTCAAGGCAGTGAGCCAGGAACTGGAGCGCTGCCCGGACGCGACCCTGGTGGAAGTGACGAGCCCGGATGAGCACGTGAAGATCAGCAAGCAGGGCAATTCTCTTTACATCGATGTGGACGATCCGGGCGAGACCGTTCACGTGTCGTTTCCGGTGGGCGTGGTCCAAACCGTGGTCAATAAACTGGAGGCCGCCAACACCAGTCCGCCCGTATAAGATGGCGCCGTCGATGGATGTTCCGCGCAATGCCGCCGCCGTCCGTTTCCGCTACAGCATTCCGCGAGTGTGAAGTCCATACGCCACCGCGCCGATCATGAGGACAGCCCCAAGAAAAATCATGAGGAAAGCTTTGCGGCCCAGGCTTTTTTCGATTTGCCCCTCAGACTTATTCGTCACCAGGAAAGTCTTTTCGTTTTGCCCCTTCATAATGACGTTGCGGTCGTGCTCGTCTTTGGGCGCCGGGTTTTCCGCGCATGTGCCGAGAACGTTGCAGTCGCGTTCTGCCAGCAAACAATGCTCCGTGAAGCGGTATCTCTGAGTATCGCCAAAACTGAGATTCACTCCTCCTCCGCTCAATGAAATTCCCATCGAACCGAGTTTTTGGGTCATTCCCAGCACCTTGCCTGCGGCCTGTGCTCCGGGCACATTCAGGGAATTGAGTGCGGCTATGGCTTTGGAATTATCGTTGAGGTAAGCACGCAGATCCTGATCAGACGGTCCTGGAACCCCCAGTGAGGGTTCAACGAACCGGGTGAGATCGACCACCCCTCCTGACTCAGCCTGAAATGTGCGCAGCACGTCATATTCTGCCTGGTGTGGATTCACCAGCACTTTGGCGGTGCCATCGTCGAGAAGGAAATTCCGCTCCTCGCTGTCGGTCCGCACCGTTTCCCATTCGCTGCTTTTTTCCTTTTTCACATATTTCTCAACCTGCACTCGATAGTAGTAGCAAGGGACCCCTGTCAAGGGGCTGGTAAGGCGGTCGCCGCCAGTCGCCTTTCCGCGCACGTGAACCAGGCCCATGGGAATGCTGCGAACGGGAGCGATGGGCGTATCTTCCAGGAGGCGATACTCCCGGTAAGTCCTGAAGCCCACAAAAAACAAGATGATACCAATCAGGAAGACAATTACGAAAATAGCGAAAGGCGGCGACCCGCTCCAATTTGTGATGGCTGCGAAAGGGATGGTCATGAGGCATCCTCACTTGGAAAAATCGTTTGATCGGGTGACGGATTGTTGCAGGTCGATTCTACTTCACTTGTCAATTTCGCGAGACCTAATTCATGTTATTTGGTCCATGATAAAGTAATTGCTGAAGAAAGAATCGAAGCAAGTTGTGTTTGATCGACGTGCATTTATGATTGATCTGAATCGGAAATCGATGGCAATAGTTGCCGGCGCTTTGCTCGCGCTTGGTTACCTGGGGCTGGCTCTTGCCCGGCCTGGCCGAGGCGACGACAAAACGCCCTCGCAGCCTGTGATCTTCACTGACTATCGAGGGGAAAATCCGGGCGTTGTGCACAAGATTACGCCGGCGGATTTGCCGGAGCCGTTCGCCACCCCCTCGGTGGATAATGGCCCTCAACTCGTGCGCAGGCCTCCTGACGCATGGCCCAAAGCGCCCAAAGGTTTCAAAGTCGAGTTGTACGCCGCGGGTTTGGAGAACCCAAGGTTGATTCGAGCCGCGCCCAATGGCGACTTGTTTCTCGCCGAAAGCGAGCCTGGCCGGATAAAAGTCCTGAGGGGAATCGACAAGGGCGGGCGGGCGGAGAAAATTGAAATTTTCGCCGCCGGACTGCGAAAGCCTTTTGGAATTGCGTTCTATCCGCCGGGGCCTAATCCAAAGTTTTTGTATGTTGGCAACACGGATTCCGTGGTCCGTTTCCCCTATGAAAATGGCGACTTGAAAGCGAGAGGCCCCGAGCAAGTCATCATCCCGGATTTGCCCGGCGGGGGCCATCTTCGCGGAGGGGGGCACTGGACACGCGACATCGCTTTCTCCCGCGACGGGAAAGAAATGTTCGTCTCCGTCGGGTCCAATTCCAACGTGGACGATTCGGATAACAATCCCATTGAATTTCACCGCGCTGACATTCTGGTGGCCGACCCCGATGGATCGGACCTGCGCATTTACGCCCGGGGCATCCGTAATCCCGTGGGCATTGCCGTGCAGCCGGAGACGGGCGATTTGTGGGCGTCGGTAAACGAGCGCGACGGACTGGGCGACAATCTTCCTCCCGATTATATCACCCGGGTTCACGAGGGCGGCTTCTACGGTTGGCCCTGGTTTTATATCGGAGGACATCTGGACCCCCGGCACAAAGGAAAACATCCGGAGTTGAAGAACAAGGTCATTGTCCCGGACGTGCTCTTGGAGCCCCACAACGCCTCACTCGAAATGCTGTTTTACGAAGGGGCCCAGTTTCCGGCCGAATATCACGGTGATGTTTTCGCCGCCGAGCATGGCTCCTGGAATAAGGCCGCAAGGACAGGATACGAAGTGATTCGCGTCCCGGTAAAGAACGGCCGTGCCAGTGGCAGCTATGAGGACTTTCTCACCGGTTTCGTAACTCCGACCGGTGGCGTCTGGGGCCGGCCAGTGGGAGTGGCGGTGGCAGCGGACGGCTCGCTGATGGTGACGGATGACGGCTCCGACTCCGTCTGGCGCGTGAGCTACTCCGGCGCTTCGAAGTAATATTTTTCCATAGAGATTTTATCAATTGATTTGGGGCGCGCGAGGCGACGCGGCCCGGGCCAGTTTAAGTGTACGGAGGAGGAAGCCATCGACGGACGCCATATCGTACGCTTGGGAAGTGTGAAAGACGCCGGGCATTTTCTTGGTCACCTTGATTCCTTGCGCCTCACGCTTCCTTTCGACCGGGAACTTGCCCGGGACGCAACTTCACCCTTGGCTTCTCCTCTCGTCCGCGGCAGCCTCAAGATCGGAAACCGCATCGCGATTCATCCCATGGAAGGATGGGACGGCACGGCCGACGGAAACCCGACCGAAAGCACTTTCCGTCGCTGGCGTAATTTTGGGCGCAGCGGCGCCAAGCTGATCTGGGGCGGGGAAGCTGTGGCGGTTCGCCATGACGGGCGCGCCAATCCGAATCAGCTCCTCATGACCCCGCACTCTCGCGACGCCCTGGCGCGCCTGCGAACAACGCTGATTGAAGAACATCGCAGGACGACCGGCGGTGACGGCGGTTTGCTGATTGGCCTTCAACTCACTCACTCGGGGCGTTACGCCAAGCCCAATGCCAAGGATAAGCCCGAGCCCCGGATTCTCTACCACCATCCCATCCTCGACCGGCGGCTGCGCCTGCCTGCTGATTACCCATTGCTTACAGACGGAGAAGTTCGAGGAATTATTGAGGACTTTCATCGCGCCGCCCGCGCCGCCGCCGAGCTCGGTTTTGATTTTGTCGATATCAAACACTGCCACGGATATCTTGGCCACGAATTTTTGAGCGCCCACACGCGGGAAGGAAATTACGGGGGCAGCTTTGAAAATCGCACCCGCTTTTTGCGCGAGGTGGTGGAGGGCATACGTTCCGCGGCCCCGGATTTGCGCATTGGCGTGCGTCTCTCGGCTTACGACTCGATCCCATTTCGGCCCGACCCTGCACTCTCCTCGCCCGGCAAATTGGGGCCCGGAATTCCCGAGCCTTTTGACTCATTGATTCCTTATCGATGGGGATTTGGGGTTGACCCACAAAATCCAATCCTTCCCGACCTTACTGAAACCTATCAGTTTCTTTCACTGCTCGAGAAACTGGAAATTCAGATGGTGAATATCACCGCGGGCTCGCCCTACTATTGTCCACACGTCCAGCGCCCCGCGCTCTTTCCGCCTTCAGACGGGTACCAGCCTCCCTGCGATCCGCTGGTGGGAGTCGCTCAAATGATGGAGGCAACCCGACAGTTGAAGGAGCGATTTCCCAACTTGGTCTTCGTGGGGACTGGTTACACCTACTTGCAGGACTTCCTGCCGCACGTCGCCCAGGCCGCGGTGCGCGAAGGGTGGGTGGATTGCGTAGGTCTGGGGCGCATGGTTTTGACTTATCCCGAGCAGCTCTGGGACATTTTGCAGGGCAAGACAATTCAGCATAAAAGAATCTGCCGAACATTCAGCGATTGCACAACCGCGCCCCGCAATGGATTGCCCTCCGGTTGCTATCCGCTCGACGATTATTATAAGAAGTCTGAATTCGCCAGTCGCTTGAAAGAGGTTAAGAAAAGGATTTGACGGAGTCCAGCTAATTTCGACGCAGGATTCTATTGGAGCAGGGAAAGTTCTCTGGCGTACAACCCATTGTGGGGGAATTCGCGGGCCAGGCTGCTGAGTAATTCGCGCGCTCTGTTCTTATCCTTATCTCGCAAAGCCGCTACCGCGAGCAGGAGGCGGGCAAAGGGAAGCAGGAAATGACCTTTGTCCGCCGTTAGTTTGAGCTTGGCGATGCCCTGTTCCTTGTCCGCACGCGCACCGTAGATTCGAAGCAGCCACCTGACCGGAGCGGCATTCAGGCCCAGCATGTAGTTTTCGACTCCTGTCGCCAAATAGGCGTCATAGCGGGTCGGATCAGTGGCGAGCAATTTGTCGGACAGAGTCCCCGCGCTCTTCATGTAACTCAGTGAAGCAAGATACCGCTTATCAATCAGGCCCACGTAGTCGGAACGCAGCCCGAGGTTCAAGGTCTTGGCGAACAGAGCGTTCGAGTCATTGGGTGAGCGTGCGAGGATGGCGTCCGCCAACTGGTCGCTTTGCAGCAGGGCGTTTTCAAATTGCTGGCGCGCCGCAGGGTCGGGCGTCAACTGGGAAATCTTTTTGAATTTTTCGTCATTCACAAATAGTTCGGATTGCAGCACGCCCAGGCGATCGAACTCGGCAAACAAATAGGCAGCGGCATCTGAGGATGGCGCGAGCGGGTCCTGGGGATGCAAGCGTTCCCATTCGTGAAAGGTTTTGTGCGCCTCGGCAAATTGAAGGTCATACATCTGGTGATAACCTGCTTCGAGGGTCGGAGAGACATCCGCGGATTCGGAGGGAGGCGTCGCCCCCTGCGCCAGGACAAGACAAAGCGCGTGAATGAAGAGATGGACCATCAACCGATCTCTGGCGAAACTCTATTCGATAAACCCATTTCAGCAGCCCGGACAATTCATTTGATGCAATGCAATCCCGGAAGGCCAGGGATGCGAGCTTTCGAGATTGTCAAGATTCTGTCAAAAGAGTCCCTCTTCGAGGTTTGCGACTCGCTGAGATTAGCGCCAAAAGAATAGGTTTTCCATCATTCGGGAGAAAAAATCGATAGGAATGAGCTGCTTGGTAACAAGCCGCCATCACTTCTTGTCATCGCCAGGTCCTTCGAGTAGAATCCTCCGCCACGGAGGTCAAAGTGCCGGTACAAATCACAGGGGTCTTACCCAGGCAACTCGACAGTATCGTAAGAAAGGTTCTCCATCAAATGCTTGACGCGAGACCGCAGGAATTCCTGGTTGAAATCTCGCGGCCGCACGCTGAACTGATCGTCCACTTTCAAGGCCCCTTGGAAAAAAGGCTGAAGTTTAATGGAACGTTTGAGACTGAAGTCGCGCGTGAACTCCAGGCAGTGGTCGGCGAAATCATCGATGAAGAGTTTGGGCCCATTCAAAAGCCGTAGTAATTGTTGTATCCTTCCGCAAAGATTTCATCTAATACCCCTAGGCCCATGAAAAAACCAAATTTTGATCCCGGTCTCACTCAACAGTACAGCGCTGAGATATCCCGGGTCATTCGCAGAGACGGGCAGTTTAACGTGCGGCGCCATGGCACGACCTGGCAGGACATTCATCCCTACCTCTACTTCCTCAACGCCCCTTGGTACAACTTCTTCGGGTTTATGGTGGCAGGATTTATCGCTGTGAACTTTATTTTCGCGCTCACCTATTACTTGATTGGCGTCCAAAACCTTCAAGGCGCCGAGGCCGCCACGGAATTCAGGCGCTTCCTGAATGCCTTTTTTTTCAGCGCCCAGACGCTGACCACGGTGGGTTACGGGACCATCGCGCCCAGAGGCGTTCTGGTCAATTTACTTGCATCCTTCGAAGCAATGATGGGGCTGATGGGATTTGCCGTGGTCACCGGCTTCCTGGTGGGCCGGGTGTCGCGGCCCACGGCGCGCATCGGATTTAGCGACACGATGATCGTGGCCCCCTATCAGGATGCCACCAGCCTCCAATTCCGCCTGGTCAATCGCGGTGTGAGCAATCTGATGGAGCTCGATGCCAGCGTGATGCTGATGACCGTGGTGACCACCGATGGACGCCTGGAGAGAAAATTCGAAAGGTTGGAGCTGGAGCGGGATAGCGTTTTATTTTTGGCGCTCACCTGGACCATCGTTCACGCCATTGACGCCAACAGCCCCCTATTCGGGAAGTCAGCCGCTGACCTTAAACGGCTCAAGGCGGAAGTGTTAATTTTGATCAAAGGCACGGACGATATGTTCAGCCAGGTTGTGCACGCGCGGTATTCCTACCGGTACGATGAAATTGTCTGGGGCGCGAAATTCACCCCCGCGTTTGAAATCGATGAGAAGGGAACCATGCACCTTGATGTGGACAAGGTCAGTGACCACGTGAAGTTGCCGAGCCTCGGTCCCTGAAAACCGGGAAAGAATCGACCCTGTTAATTAGGCTCCATGTAGACCGCCTCCGCCACGTTGGATGGTTCCTCGCTCAGCGATTTTTCCGGCGAATAGGCCGCCTTTTGATACTTGTTGCCTGATTTCCGGATCACGTCATGCCACCCATCATCCCAACTCACCTGAGCCTCTCCATTCACGGCTTTCCACGTACCCTCGCCGCCGCTGCCAATCGTTTTGTGCGCCTGGCCGTCAGGCTTCAGGGTGATCACGAACGTTCCTCCGTTACCGTCGCCGACTTTCCAATCGCCGAGGAAGCGGGCGCTGCCTGCGGGCAGGGCGACGCTGGTTGGCGCGCTGAATTCGATTCGGGCGATTTCGGCCAGGGGAAAACTTTGCTGCCGTCCATCCTTGAAGACAATCAAGATCGAGCCTTGTCCTGTCTCCTTGGCCGGATTCTGTTTAGGCGTGGCGATGGGCGCTGCGATCATCAGTAATGCCAAGGCCCCAGAAGCTTGATAAAGTCTGTGCACGGATTCCTCCTTCGAAACTGTGGGGGAACTGAGATGCGTTCCCCCCTGCCATGATAGTACGGATTATCTTCCCCGGCGGTTCCAAAGCGAAACGGTTGAACTATCGACAGGAATGGCGGGGCGGACCGGCGTACGAGCTTTGCCCAAAACTTTAAAAAGACACTTGACACGGTAACTGTATCACTGTATTAGTACAGAATGATTTTGCACGTGAACACTTCGTCCGGCGTTCCGGTGTACTTGCAAATCGAGGCGCAGGTGAAGCATGTGGTGGCGGCCGGGGCGCTCAAACAAGGCGAAGCCCTGCTTTCCGTGCGCAAACTGGCGGCGGAGTTGCGGGTGAATCCCAACACGGTGGCGCGCGCTTACCAGAACCTGGAGCGTGACGGCGTGATCCGCACCGTGCCGGGCGGCGGCACCTACGTGGCTGACGACCATCCGGGCCTGCTGAAATCCGAGAAGCTGAAACGATTGCGCCCACTGGCCCGCCAGTTGGCGGTGGAGAGTTCGCAATTGCGGGTTGAATCGGGGGACGCGATCAAGTTGATTGAGGAAGAATTCGATGAATTGGGAGGACGGAAATGACTGAGACCGTAATCCCAATTCAGTGGTCGCCGAAGGTAAATCCAGTCTTACAAAAGGAGGAGATATGAATATCAGGACAACGCTTGTCGCTTCTGCTTTGACGTTTTCCGTTCTGTTCGTGACGGTGGGCCTAAGGGGCCAGAACTTTGAAGGGGACCAGCGCTCTGCAATCGATTCCTTGCGAAGTATTAACACAGCCGAAGTCACTTATCAGATGGACTTCGGAAAAGGTTGGAGCTCAACCCTCGCGGCGCTAGAAGTGCCGCAAATTAGATCAAAATTCACCCCGGAAACGGGAGCCTGGCTCGATAATGCTGTGAAGTCCACTAAGAAGGGCGCCTACATTTTTACCTATAAGGCGGGGGAACCGGATGCGAGCGGGAAGATCACAACCTACACCGTATCAGCCCGTCGGGCGAAATGGCATAAGGGTCTTTGGAGCTTCTTCAGCGACGATTCGGGGATCATACGTGGAACGGATGAGAACCGTGCCGCGAAGGCGTCTGACCCACCATTGCATTAACGTCGGCGGGCGAGTCGAAAGTTCGCGGGGGTTTGAGTCCGGAATGACGATCAGGCGCGTTAAGCGAGAATTCGATGAATTGGGAGGACGGAAATGACGGAGACCGTAATTTCCACCCAGGGGCTGACGAAGATATATCCCGATGTTCGGGCAGTTGACGGCTTGGACCTTAGCGTGCCGCGCGGCGCCGTCTACGGCTTCCTGGGGCGCAACGGGGCGGGGAAGACAACCACCATTCGCACTCTGCTTGGACTCTCCCACGCCACGGCCGGATCCGCCCAGGTTCTGGGATTGGACATTCGAAAAGACCATGTGGCCATTTTGCAGCGCACTGGATTTGTTTCCGAAACCAAACAGCTTTTTGATTCCCTGACACCGGCTCAATTGGTCCGTTTCAATCGCAGCTACTTCCCCAAGTGGTCGGACGCGCTGGTGGAGCGTTACGTCAGTCTTTTCGAGATTCCTATGAACCGGCCTTTTGGCAAGCTCTCGCTCGGCAATCGTACCAAGGTCTGTCATTTGCTGGCACTGTGCCAGGGCGCAGACCTGTTGATGTTGGACGAGCCCACCTCGGGTCTTGACCCGGTAATGATGGACCTGTTGCTGCGCGTACTGGTTGAGGACCACGTGAGTGAGGGGCGAACCGTCTTCATCAGCTCGCACCATTTGTCCGAAGTGGAACGCATCGCCGATTGGATTGGGATCATCGAGGGCGGAAAGCTGGTGCTGGAAACTCGCTTGGAAGACATCCGCCAGAATTTCCGTCTGATCACGGCATCCGGGGATTCGGCCGAAGCAGTAACTGCGCCCAATTTAATTTCCAAAAAACGCTCGGACAAATTCCACCGCTACCTTGTGTCAAGGGAAGCGGAAGACTTCGTGACGCGCTTGCACGCGCAAGGGATGACCATATTGGAAGTTTCCCCCGTGAATTTAGGCGAAGTATTTCTTGGCCTCGCCGGAAAGGAGCTGCCATGTATCGCTGGAAATGCTGGCACGACTCGCGCGATCGCTTAGTGCTTTACGCAGGCGGATGCCTGGCGGTTGGCGCAATCATGAGTTTGGGCCTTTGGGGAGAATACTCGCGTTACGTCGCTTGGATTGCTGTTTCCACCAATCCTCGAGTCAAGCTGTGGGATCCTTCGGTTGATATTTGGCTTTGGGGAATGAGAGTGTTACTCGAATTTCTGCTTCCCGCTGTCCTTTGGGCGGCGTTGGCCTTTGGGTTTATGAGTGTGGGGCGGGAGTACGACTCCGGCGCCATGGCCTTCGTCCTTACCCGTCCCCAGAAGCGCTGGCGAATTGTTTGGGATGAGTGGTTGCTGGCCGTAGCGGAAATCTGCATCGTCCTATCGATGCTGATCGTGGGGATGGCGCCCATCCTCTATCTGATCAGCAAGATTTACGTTAGTTTCACCGGACTGATTTTGCCCGGAGCCCTGGCGGTAGCGGCCTGCATTTATGGCCTGACCCAGTTTCTTACTTTACTTACAGGAAGCAGCGCCAAAGGCTTGAGCGCCAGCGTTGCCGCCATTCTTTTCTACGTGTTTCTCCCTGGCGCACTCAACGATTGGTGGCACATCAGTTGGCCGCTAAGGATCGCCGACCTGTCGCTGTCGGTCTTTGACATTGGTTGGCAGGAGCCGCCTCGTTCATTTCCGTCTCTGAATGTTGGTCTCTTGTGGTTTTTGGTGGCACTGATTTTCCCGTTTCTATCACAGTGGTTGATTGAAAGGCGGGAAGTGTAATGAATTCGAAAAACGGAGTCTTGAGGAAACCCTTAATTTGATTTTGGAGGACGATATGAGATCGAAATGCGTTTGGAATTCCACTTTGATTTTCACCCTAATCATTTCCGCGATATGTAATGCCGCCCAAAAGAAGTCTGCGGCGGAACCGCCCGACCCTCAACGTGCGCTGGGGTGCATCAGAACTATCAACACCTCGGCACTAACATATAAAGATACATACAAGAAAGGTTATAGCCCCACATTGGCGGCTATGGGCGTGAGAGCAGGAGTAACAGACCATCCTCCTGAAGCCGCCGGTCTTATTGACGAGCACCTGGCGAGCGGCAATATGGCCGGGTACAAATTCATTTACATGGCGGGCAAGAAAATCGCGGATGGAAGCATCGCCACCTACACAGCCATGGCGCGGCCATCGCAATGGAAGGAAGGCGTTGTGAGCTACTTCACCGATGAGAGCGGAGTGATTCGCTGGACCACGTCCAACCGTGCGCCCACCGTGAAGGACCCAACCATCGACTCGTTGCCTGAATTGAAGTAGCAATCTTGCGCTTACTCTGGACCCTGCCTTGTTTTTGGAATGGTCGCAGAGTCCCGCTCCATTAAGGGGTGCCCATGTACTTTTATATATGCTGGTACACCAAGCGGTATCGATTGGTCATTTATTTGACACTTGGGATTGTCCTGACCATTATGGGCTGTCTGCCCGAGGCGTTCGAGTACCGGGGCGGGCACTGGTTTTTGCCCAAAATGACTGTTGCGCTGACAAGGCGGATTTGGGATGCCGGGACCGAAAACACTCTCGGGATATTACTTGTGGTTATGCTTTTCGCGGCCGCCGATCTGGGCGCGCTGGCCATGGGGGAGGATTCCAAACGGAGGGAAATGGATTTCCTCCTGACGCGGCCCAAACCTCGCCATTTTTTCGTTTGGACCAGTTGGCTGGCGGGCTTAACGGAACTGCTTCCTCTCTTGGTAATCCCTATTCTCACTTCGATCGTCGTGATGTTCTATATGACTCACGCTCTTTTTCCCGGGGTCTTGGTCGGAATGAGTCTGAAACTCTTTGCTTTGGCCGCGGCCATGTACGCTCTGGTATTTCTGCTTTCCACGCTCAGCGGTACTGCCCAGAACGGATTGCAGATTGCGGGCTTCATCGTTTTTCTTTTTGCCGGTCTAAATTACGCCCGTAATCAGGCGTGGTTCTATCCCGAGTATCACCCTAAACTCTGGGGGGCGTTTGACTGGTTCGAATCGTCCCACCAACTATTTCCATTTGCCAATTTGCTCATCCTGATTTGCGCAACGCTCGCGATGCCGTTGATCGTGCAAGCCGGCTTCAAACGAAAAGATCTTTAGCCTTTCGGAACTCTTCCATAAACCAAAAATTCTGTTATCTTCTCTTGGGTTTCTTTAGTGTTAGTCTGAAAAATCTGCGCAATCTGCGGATGGGAATTGTGAGACTCAATGAGGAGAATCAAAGATGCGTATCGTACTCGGTGCGGACCATGCGGGATATGAAATGAAGCAGGACGCTATTGCCCTTGTTCGCCAGCTTGGCCATGAAGTGCTGGACGTGGGCACCAATTCCGGCACTCAGCCGGACGACTATCCGGACTTTGCCGAGGCCCTCGGCATAGCCTTGCGCGACCACAAGGCCGACCGGGGAATCTTGATCTGCGGCAGCGGAGTGGGCGCCTCCGTGGCCGTCAATAAAATTCCCGGCATACGAGGCGGCCTTTGCCATGACTGCTATTCCGCCCACCAGGGCGTCGAGCACGACGACATGAATGTGCTGGTGATGGGGTCGAGAATCATCGGCCCCGAATTGGCGCATGAGTTGATCAAGAGCTATCTGGGGGCGAAGTTTTCCGGGGAGGAGCGTCACGTCCGGCGGTTAGGGAAAGTAAAAAACATTGAAAGCAAATTCATGCTGCGTCCCTGAATGTTGCATGCGTCGGGTTGCTGGATATGCGGTTTATCAGCGACATCGTCTCACATTTCAGATCCTCAAGAAAATCTTCCGCCGGTACATCCAGAAAAGTATCAACCAGTAGGTGAACAACACCGCCAGGCCCTGAATCAAGGGCTGAAGGCCGGTTCCGAAAAAGTTAAAGGCTCCAGGTCCCAAATGTATTCGATATGACCGAAAGACGAATTCCCCTAAGAGCTCGGCGATGAGATAGGCCGCGATGGAATTCATCCCGATGACCACCAGGGGATAAGCCCACTTTCGATAATTCTTGACCTCAATCACCCACGAGAACGCCGCCAGCAGAAGGAAACATGCGCCGCCGCTGAACAACGTCCAGCTCGGGGTCCAGATGCGCTTCACCACCGGGCAGATTCCGGTAAAGTGAAGCAAAAGGCCGGCGCCGATTCCGATTGCGCCCGCCAAAAGAAGGCGCTTCATGGGAATTTCCGGAGCGGAAGCCCGCAGCCAACGGCCGGCGATCAGGCCCAGAATCATGGTGCCCAGCGTGGGAATAAAGCTCAGCGTCAAATAACCGCCATCGTTGAACACAAAAGGTTTTTCGCGCTGAAAAAGATTCAGGAACCATTGGTCGAAGGCGTTTCCCAAATTGCTGTTCTTGTTCCAATGGGCGGCAAAGCCTGAATGATGGTGCTGCCAGTTCGCCGGCACACCCACGGCTTGGTAATCAAACCCGGGGCCGGGCACGGGATACAAAGCCCACGCCAGCCAGTAGCCTGTGAGAATTATTCCCAGCGCGGCCCACTGCCAGCGCGGCGGGCGAAACCCGAGCAGGAATAGGAACGGATATCCCAGTCCAATTTGGGTGAGCGTGTCCTCAAAAGTGAAATAGGTTTGCGTACTGTGCGTGGAACGCAGAAAGAATCCAAGCACGATCAGGAGCAAAGAACGCCCAAGAGCGTGCAGAAATAATTTTCCGAATGTCCCGCCTTTCGCCATCCGGCTGGCGATGGAATAAGGCAATGCCACCCCCACCAGGAATGAAAACGAGGGTTGGATCAAATCGTGTAGAGAGCATCCCGCCCAGTCCACGTGTGTCTGGTTGTAGGCAAGGAATTTCCAGAACAAGCTGGCGGGGAAAGCCTCGGCCACGCGCGAAAGGCGGAGCACCTCCGCCATCATCAGGAGCATGACCATGCCCCGGTATGCGTCCACTGCGACGTTTCTCGCCGCCGGTTTGGGGACGACAAGCGGATCTTGCGCGACGGCCTGAAGTTCAAGGGTAGCTTGCAAGCATGACCTCGCTTACGATGCGCAAAGAATACACCTAATTAGACGAGGGCGAAATCCCTTACCGCTAAAATTTTAATTTCCGCCTGCATTGGCCGGGGGAACGCCCTTGAACTGTTTGAAGATTCTTTCGGCGTTGAGGTGGTAGACCTTCTCTAAAATCGGGTCGGGCAATTCCATCCCGTAGATTTTCCAGCGGCCTTGGCCGGGCGCGCCCCAGTAATCAAAGTATTCATCCGCGGTTTCGAGCCAGCGAAAGTAATTCTGGTACATGACGGCGCCGGGAGTGGCGTCTGTGCCAAACATGATCCGGTCTTGATAGTCGGTAAAGAATTTCATGGCGCGACGGGGCTGACGGCCGAGCTCGGCTTCCCGCGCGCCAAACTCCACCATCACGTTAGGCAAACGATCGAGCAAGCTCGAAACGTAGTCCAGGTTTTCCGGCCAGTTTGCCACGTGCAGGGAAATGAAGGTGGTGTTGGGGTGGCGAGCGAACATCCGGTCACGCGCGTCCAGGATGGCTTGTTTGGTCGGGAATTTTGGGCCGTAGAAACTCCAATCCGGATGGGCGAGTAATTCTTCGTAGCGTTCGTTCCGCCCATCGACGGGCTGGAAAAAGGCCTCCGGATCGGACACATGAATCGAAACCGGGATGCCCAAACGTCCGCACTCTTCCCAAATGGGATCGAGACGCGGATCGTCCACCGCCACCAGCTTGCCCGATTTGTAACGGACCTCAAGACCGAAATCCTTGAGGACCTTCAATCCTCGCGCCCCGCGGCGGACCGCGTCATCGATTTGGCGCACCATCTCCTGGCTGAAATCAGGGTCGTCAATTTTGCTCCAGTCGATTTGGGTGAACACCATAAATCTTCCCGGATAGGGTTTCACCATCTCGTCGACTATGCGCTGCAAGGACTCGTCCCACTGGCCGGTGAGGATCACGATGGTTTGAATGTTGAGATGGTCCATCAATTGCACCAGGCTGGCGGGATCCTGGTGTCCGCGTCCCCCACTGCGAGCGTCGTTCACATGGTTATGAACGTCAATCACGGGAAAGCGCGCCCGCGTCACCTGGTGTTCGGTGAGGTGGAGCATTGTCCGCGGCTTGAAGTCCCGCAGGAGGAGCGAGTTTTTATCGATTGAATTTTCTGCCCGGCCGGTTTGCGGCTGACCGGTAGTAAGCCGAATCCCTGGAAGCAAGAGGATCGCGACCGTGCAGAAAATCAATGGCTTGACGAGAATTTTCATAGCTTCACCTCCATGGATTCGATCTGAAAATATTTCCTTATTCCCATGAGCCCGATGGCGCCAAGATTAGGATGGCCGGAGGCTGGGTTAGAGATTTCGATCTCGAACTTTCGCGAGGAGCTGTTGTTTTGGGGAGAATGGTACGCCTGGCAGGATTCGAACCTGCGACCTTTTGCTCCGGAGGCAAACGCTCTATCCATCTGAGCTACAGGCGCGCGGTACAAAGTCTACCCTCGCGTGTAGTTGTGGTCAAGGTAAGTTGAGCGCGACTGGGTGGTGATACCAAGAATCTCGTCGGCTTCGCCACTATGCGCTATGCGGCGAGCTGGCGTTTTGTCGATACGCCCTTGGCGCAACACCGAAGACTCGTTTGAAGGCTTTACTGAAGGCGGCGTCCGAATTGTAGCCCACGGATTTTGCCACTTCGAATAGCTTTTTGTCGCCTTTTTGCAACAACGCTCCGGCCTTGTGGATTCTCCAGCCCGTCAAGTATTCCAGCGGCGTTTCCCCAACCAGCTCCTTGAACCGCACGGCAAAGGCTGAGCGGGACATTCCAGACGCCGCGGCCAGCGATTCGACCGTCCATGGGTCCTCTACTTTCTCGTGCATGGATTTGAGCGCGACACCAACTTGCGGATCGAAGACAGCGCGCAGCCAGCCGCTCTTACAAGGTTCCGGACGGGATGCGATGTAGGCGCGGAGACACTGGATGAACAGCACATCGGCCAACCGATTGACAATCAACTCTGATCCGGGCGCAAGCTCCGCCATTTCGGACGTGAGCATATTCAGTGTTGTGTTGAGGGCGAGGCTTTGCGCTTGATCAGCCCTTACAAGTATGAGTGACGGAAGCAGACGCGCCAGGGGTTTTGCGCTCATTGGATCGAAACGAAACCATCCAGAAACAATCGTGGTAGGCGCGCCTCCGCCACCGTATCTCATTACCTGACTGCCCGCTTTTGGTGCGGCCTCATAGAAGCTCCGGGCTGGCGTCCGTGGATTGTCGCGGAGTGTGTACGAACTTCCAGGCGCAAGCAGGAAGGCATCGCCTCCTGCAAGCGGCAAGGGGTCCGGAATGCCCTCGACGCTGAGCCAGCAGTTACCGCGAGAAATCATTCCGAAATGGGCGAAATGGAATGGCGGGCTCGCGCAGTGAGCCGAATCCTTTGCGGGTGCCTCTGCCATATTCGCATCCCTCTTCAGTCCCCAGGGAGCTGTGGCCTCCAGCCTGGCGTGAATCACGCCGACGACGTGCATGGTCTCAAAGAGATCGGTGATTGGGTCCATCATTGGCCTCCCGTGTGGACTCTTGGACAAGTTAGATGGACTAACGAACGGTCCAAGTCCACGGTCATGGACATCTAACCTGACTGATTGGATGCATCTTTTGAATGAGGAGGTCCAAATGAAGTTGCTTCGAATCGATTCCAGTGCACGAGCTAGTTCAGTAACCCGACGCTTAACAGCCAGATTCGCAGAGGACTGGAAGGAGAACCATCCGGAAGGTGAAGTGATATACCGCGACCTTCCGGCGACCAAACTTCCGCTGATTACCGATGATTGGGGTGCGGCGCGCCTCGAGGAGTCGAAGCTGACGCCCGCACAGCGATCGTATCTCTCCACATCGAATGAATTGATCGAAGAACTGAAGGCGGCGGACACCGTTGTGATCGGCGCGCCCATGTACAACTTCTCCATCCCGAGTTCACTCAAGGCATGGATCGACCAGGTTGTGCGGATCGGGAAGACCGTCGGCTACGGGCCTAATGGGCCTCAGGGCCTTCTGGGAGAAAAGAAAGTCGTGGTCATCACCGCCCGCGGTGGCGCCTATGAAAAGGGCACTGCCAGTGAAACCTTCGATTTTCAGGAACCCTACCTGCGCCATATTCTCGGAATCGTGGGGCTCACGGATGTCACGTTTATCCATGCCGAGAATCAGGCTCGGGAAGGGGCCGGCACGTCTCTGGCAGCCGCCACAGAACGAATCGGCGAAATCGCCGCCGATCAAAACCGGCAACTCGTCACGCACTAAAGGAGGAACATTTTATGAATGCAGCGCTATGGGCCGTACAGATTCTACTGGCATTGGCCTTCATCACGGCGGGCGGGATGAAAGTGTTTGCATACGAAAAGTACAAAGCGATGTCAGAAAAAAATGGGCCGAGCGGACTGACGCGTGGTCTCACCACGTTCATCAGCATTGCTGAACTCGCTGGCGCGATGGGCGTGGTTCTCCCCATGGCGACGGGCGTCGCACCGTGGCTCAGTCCGTGCGCCGCTGCTGGGCTTGCAGTGGTCATGCTGTTGGCGATTGGTTATCACTTGCGCCGCCGCGAGCCGCCGGTCGCGCCCACCATTCTCGTGGCGCTGGCTCTCTTTGTAGCACTGGGGCGCATTTCTCGCTGGGGTTGAGGAGGAAGGATGCAGCGGCTCATTCTTACCGGAACGAGGCTGACCGAGCGTTGGAGTGGTTAGACCAGGCTTATGCCCAACGTAACTCCGGTCTGAGCGAAACGAAAACGGACCCGCTATTGAAGAGCTTGCAGAGGCAGCCGCGATTTGCCGCGTTCTTGAAGAAACTCAATCTGCCGAGTTGGGACTTTTTTCAAAGAGAGTCGCCTACCGACCCGTTTTCGAATTGGCGTGACGCGTTCGAAGAAATGAGGATCGTTTCACCGGTGCGGACGACTTGCTCCTTGCCACGAAACGTTGCACCAATCACACCTTCGATCAAGACAAAGGTCTCTTCGAAATCACGGCGGGGGGGAGGTGGGCCGCCGACGACCGGAACGAACATGTCGTTGAGATAGAAATGGCCTTTCGTATCATTAGCACGGTCGTTTAGGTATCTGTTGTTCGCCACAGATTCGGAACGCGCTTAATCCCATCCATATCACATGTACCATCGCACAATTTATACTTTTAATTCCAAATGCCCTCCTATTTTGGCGATGCAGGGGTTGGCAGTATACTTAGAGATGCTGAGGGGTCACCCCGCTTGGGGGCCTTGAGACCAATCAGTCGCATCACATATTTGGTGGGAGGCTGCGGTAATCAGTTGTAGGTTCTGCCTGGTGGAGTGACCGACATGCGCAAGGGAGAGCAAACCCGACTATCCATCATTCGGAAGTCGGCGCCCATCTTTAATCAGAGAGGATATGACGGCACCGCTATGTCCGACCTCATGCGGGCGACTGGCCTCGAGAAAGGCGGGATCTACCGGCACTTTGAGAGCAAGCAACAATTGGCGGCAGCGGCGTTCGACCATTCGTGGAGGATCGCCATGGATGCGCGCTTCGAGGGAGTGCAGGAGATCCCCAATACCGTCGACCGCCTGATACAGATCGTGCGGAACTTTCGAGAGCGGCGAGCCGGCCTGGTGCCCGGAGGGTGCCCTCTGCTGAACACGGCGATCGATTCCGACGATGGCAATCCCAAGTTGCGAGCGAAGGCCCGGCGGGCTCTCCGGTGGTGGCTCAATCGTCTGCAGTCGATTGCCGAGGAGGGCCGCCGACGGGGCGAAATTCGCGCCGATGTCGATTCCGGGGAATTGGCCACGTTGATCGTGAGTACGCTCGAAGGGAGCTTGATGGTGAGCCGTCTTCAGCGCGCGGATGGGGCGCGCAATCTTGCCGGCCGTCACCTTGTGGAATATCTCGATACGAAAGTTCGGGCGCAGAAATCGAGGAGACGGAGGAACAAGTGATGAACAATCCAGGATCTCCGCCCAAACCTGACTTCATGACACGCGCGAAAACAGACGGCGTGCCGGTAGCGCGTCTGATTGGTTTTGAGCCAAAAGAGATTGGTGAAGGGCGGGCGACGGTCACGTTGGCCGCCGGACCCCAGCACGCAAATCCCATGGGGACGATGCACGGCGGAATTCTTTGTGACATTGCTGACGCCGCGATGGGAATGGCGTTTGCGAGCACCCTCGGACCGGAGGAGTCCTTCACCACCATCGAACTGAAGATCAATTTCTTCCGCCCGGTCTGGCAGGCGCAACTGAAAGCAGAAGGAAGCGTCGTGCAACGGGGCCGCACCGTCGGCTACGTGGAGTGCACCATTACCGACGAAGAGAACCGTTTGGTTGCCAAAGCAATATCCACTTGCATGGTCCTTCGTGGCCAGAAAGCCACGGGACGTTAATCCCACCTTGAGTCTTCGAAAGTAATTTCCCAAATATTGAAACCGAACGGTCTCAAATGCATCTGATTCGAGTGGCAACCTCGAGCACCCCTTGGGCGCTCATGCTGGGGAGGCAGAATCTGGAGAACCGCTGAAGTGCGGCGTGCTCGGCGCGCGCGGTCGAACCGTAGAAACTAGGGCGAACCAAAGGAGTTTTTATAATGAACCAATTGCAACTGATAGCTCACGGCGAACCGGCGGACGTCATCAAACTCAACATCGTCTCTGAACCGGCCCTTGGCCCGGAGGAGGTTCTCGTCTCGATGGAAGCGGCCCCGCTCAATCCATCGGACTTTCTGTTTGTACGCGGTAACTACGGCGCCCGGCCGGCCTTCCCATCCCCGGTAGGCTCGGAAGGTGTCGGCCGAGTCGCCAAAATTGGGTCGAAGGTTGAAGTTGCTTTACAGGGTAAGCGAGTCCTGATTATCCCCACCTACGAGCAGGGCACTTGGGCAGACCAGGTCGTCGTCCCCGTGCGCAACTTCGTTCCGATAAGCGACGAAGCCGATCCATTGCAACTCGCGATGATCGGAATTAACCCTGCTACGGCATATCTCCTGCTTAACCGATATGTTTCTCTGATGCCCGGAGACTGGATCGGTCAAACCGCAGCAAACTCGGCCATGGGACAGTACGTCATCAAGCTCGCAAAGCTGGCGGGAGTCAAGACGCTGAATGTCGTCCGCCGAAAAGAAGCTGCCGAACAGGTGCGCCATTGGGGAGGTGATCGCGTAGTCCTCCAGGGCGACAACTTACACAAGGAAATTGAGGAGGCTCTTGGCGGAAAAACACTTGGTCTTGTTCTTGATTCGGTAGGCGGAACTCCCGTAGGCGAGTTGGCCAAGTCGCTCAAGCCCGGCGGATCGATTGTAGTCTACGCCCTTCAAGGTGGGGAGTTTCCATCCTTGCCGCCCGGAGAGTTCATCTACCGTGGTCTCAGCCTCCACGGGTTCTGGCTCATCAATTGGATACGCAACGCGCCGCGCACAGAGATCCAAGAGGTTTACCGGAAGCTGGCCGACCTCGTTGCCGATGGATCGCTCTCCGCTGCGGTGGAGCACGTGTACCGGCTAGAACAATTCAAGGAAGCTTTCGAGCAATCTTTGAAATCGAATCGCGACGGCAAAATCCTGTTCAAATTTGGCGCCCGCTGATCGTTTGTAGCGTTTCGCGCCATCTCCACAGACGTTGAAGCGGAAGTAAGCATAAATTTGGAGGATGAAAATGAGCAATACGATCACAGACAAGAACAAGTCGCTGGTGCTTGAGGCTTTCGACACGCTGTTCAACAAGCGTGACTATGCGGCGGCGGAGCGCTATTGGTCGCCCAACTACATTCAACACAGCGCTCATATCGCACCAGGCCGCGAAGGTCTTTTCAATCTGATCAAGAGCATCCCACCCACCCTGAAATATGAGTCGGGAACGATTTTGGCCGAAAATGATTTCGTAATTGTACACGGGCGATTTTCGGGGATCGGCTTGCCGGTGAACTGGATTGCCGCGGATATAGTTCGAATCAAGGACGGGATTCTGGTGGAGCACTGGGACGTGATCCAGGACGAGGCCACGCGCGAGTCGTCCAAGAGCGGCCTCCCCATGTTCGGAGACAATTTTCCGAAGTAAACGGTAAGCGAACCGCAATACGGTCTGAGCGGAACTTTGGGCAACTCTAAATTTCTGGAGAAACATTATGAAAGTAATGGCTATAGGAACACTGAAGCCCCTGTCGCAGGAACAACGACAGCAGTATCTGCCGAAGGAAGTCCCGGCGACACTGCAACTCTATCTCGACGGCAAGATGGAGCAATTCTGGATGCGGGACAATGAAGAGGGCCTTATCTTCCTGATGAGTGTTGATTCGGTCGAAGAGGCGGACCGCCTTCTGAAAGCCCTGCCACTCACCGAAGCCAACTTGTTGACTTTCGACCTGATGCCTATCGGACCCCTATGGCCACTCGGCTTGTTGATGAAGGCGAAATAGCAACGTTCAGCGGCGCGTTGATGTTCGGCGACAAGTTTCTCGAATGAAGGCAAGATTCAGTTTTGAAAAACGTGATACCAAGAGGAGAGACAACAAATGGCGAAAATGAAGGCGGTGCAAGTGCCGAAGGCGGGAGCGGACTTTGAGGTCGTGGAGCGCGAGATTCCGCAGCCCGGCGTCGGACAGGTGAGGATTCGCGTGCTGGCCTGTGGAATCTGTCATAGCGATGTGATTACCAAGGACGGCCTCCTTCCGGGAATTTCGTACCCCCGCGTCCCTGGACACGAAGTGGCAGGCGTGATCGACGAGTTGGGCGCGGGCGTCGCGGAATGGAAGAAAGGGGAACACGTGGGCGTGGGCTGGCACGGCGGGCAGGACGGCACGTGTCTCGCTTGCCGGCGTGGGGATTTCGTGAACTGCGCGAACGGGAAGATTTGCGGCACCACCTACGACGGCGGCTACCAGGAATATATGGTGGCGCCGGTGGAAGCGTTGGCGCACATGCCCGAATCGCTCGACGCCGCCCTGGCCGCCCCGCTGATGTGCGCCGGAGTCACGACGTTTAATGCTCTGCGCCATAGCGGCGCTTTGCCGAGTGACCTCGTTGCCATTCAGGGAATTGGCGGCCTTGGCCACCTGGGGATTCAATTCGCAAAGAAGTTCGGATATCGAGTGGCAGCGGTTGGGCGCGGCTCGGCCAACGACGCGCTCGCCAAAAGGCTCGGAGCGGATTTTTATATCGACAGTTCTGCAACTGACCCCGCAGTCGAACTACAGAAACTCGGCGGCGTGAGTGTGATTCTTGCCACCGCAACCAGTGGGAAATCGATGTCCGCTCTGATTGGCGGATTGGGGGTGAACGGCACAATGGTTGTTGTAGGTGCGCCGTTGGATCCAATCGAAGTGTCGCCCCTTCAATTGCTTTTCGGCAAAAGGGGCATCAAGGGATGGGCGGGTGGAATCCCCACTGACTCCGAGGACACTCTGCGCTTTGCGGAAATGACCGGCGTGCGGCCCATGATCGAAAAGTATCCGTTGGCAAAAGCCGCCGAAGGCTACGCGCGCATGATGAGTGGTAAAGCCGAATTCCGCGTCGTGCTGACCATGTGACCACGGGCGAACCGGTGCTTTTGATGGGTTAATCCACGGGAATCGGTCCGATCCTCGCGCGCGACGACGAACCCACCCTGAAAGAGATTTTCAGTTCGGGCCACAAGGGTCTGAATACAATGCTGGCGATATTGGGAGGGAGAAATCTGATCCATCCGGTCATCACACAAGGGCATCTCGGCGAAGTGTTTCCTGATAAAATCATTTATGACGCGCAAACAAGTTCAGGCGGGTCAGGTAAAGAAGCAGCCGTATCCCAATAAATGCGACGGAACATGTCAGCAACGGCGCCTCGTTGCGCGGCGCCCGCACAGTAGGTGGCGATGGGTGTCGATCGTAAACGACCTGTCTTTCGGAGCGCCAGTCATGGGATTATCTCCTGTTGTCACCGAGAATCAGCTTGGCGGCGCGCCCCGCTATCATATGGGTCGACGCGCTTGTCCCCGGCCCTGTAATGATCTGTGGCATCACGGAGGCGTCCGCCACGCGTAAACCCAGAATGCCGTGCACGCGAAGCTCTGGATCGACAACAGCGAGCTTGTCTACTCCCATTTTGCACGTACCGACTGCGTGCCCAAAACTCGCCGAGGCAAGTCTGGCAAGTTCTTGGATCTCCTCGGGGCTCGCCTGGGGCCCTGGAATGAGTTCGCTTTCGCGCAAATTGTCGAAGGCATGTTGACTCCCGAGCTCACGCGCGGACTCGATGGCCCGCACGACGGCGGCAAAATCGTGATCCGTGCCGAGATAGTTGCCATCGATCACCGCGGCATCCTGAAAGGTGTTGCTCGCCAAACGGATGGAACCTTTGCTGGTCGGCTGTACAAGAGCTGGCGCGATTGTGAACGTGTCCGGTAGAGGAGTTCCAAAGCGCGAAGCTACCTCGGGCGTAACCACTGGCAATTGATGAAGCACAAGACTAATGTCTGTGTCACTCGAAGGATCGCTCGACAAGTAAGCCTCCGCCACGACGGCATTGCTGTCGGCAGACCAACGACGTTGTTGATGATCGTCTGCGGATCATGACTGTTGAGACTCGCAAATTGGAATGGTTGATGGTCAATCAGGATGAGCGCGCTGTGGAGCTCACCCCCGAATCAGTGGACCGTTATATTCAGGGCGCACGTGGGGCGGGTTCGGCGGACGCCTCTAACAATCGAGGCACTCAATTGCTCAGGCAGGCATTCCGGTTGGCAGTGGAGCGGCAACGCTTGAGTAGCGCTCCTAAAATTCGTCACCTGTCGGAAAAAGATAATGTCCGACAAGGTTTCTTCGAGCAGGCCGATTTCGAAGCAGTGGTTTCATTTCTGCCCCTGTATCTCCGGGATTTCGCACGGTTCAGTTATTGCTCCGGCTGGCGCAAAGGTGAAATCAGTTCGCTCGCCTGGGAAGATGTGGATGTCGACCATAAAGTGGGACGTTTGCGTGCGCAATAATCGAAGAACGGGTGCGGGCGGGTTCTCGCTTTAGATGGTGATCTGTGGGCAATCATCGAGCGGCAGGCGGCATTACGCGCGTTCGAGAAAGCCGATAAGATGATGACCATTTCCCATTTTGTATTCCATCGCATGGGAGAACCTGTTGGAGACTTTCGCAAAGCATGGCACTCTGCCTGTAAGCAAGCAGAAGTATCCGGCAGGATGTTCCACGACCTGCGTCGCACAGCTGTAAGGAACACAATCCGAGCCGGTGTTCACGAGCGTGTCGCCATGGATATCAGCGGCCACAAGACGCGGGCTATCTTCGACCGCTACAACATCGTTTCCGAAGCCGATCTCCGAGAAGCCATGCGAAAGACCCAAGCGTATATGCACGCCGCACCGTCCGTACGGAGCGTCGTCGGACTTAGGAAATGAACCTGAATAGGCGGGATAGGAGACAGCGCGATCTAAATCTACACCCTCTTCCAGTGGTCCGGTTGGCCGACTTCATGCCCAGTTATCCGGATGAGTAAACACAGCGGCGTTTATCGCGGGTAGTCACCGATGACAGATCTTCTACCGCGATCCTGTGTAGGCGCAGGGCACTTCTTCGGGTTGGCCGTTAATCAGATACTAAGACTGTTCCCTGTTCCAGGATCGACTACAACTGGCTACCTAAACTTGCAAAGGGCATGACGATGTCACTCTTTGTTCGCTATGATGTAGAAGATTAGCAGCGGAGATTATCTCCGAAGTTTCAGACTGCCCTTGAAATGAGGTTTTGGATGCCGCTACTCAGGAGGCCATGGTACCTCAGTAATAGAGTGGAGTTTACAGACAATCTCACCGGCGGAGAAGTTGAACAACTAGTTTCGGACTCAGAAATCCGGGTATTACAATGCTCCTCGCCTGTTGAGACTGATACTTGGGACCTTCTCAACCTGAATCTGTTCACACGTAGGCCAGAGATTGAACTTAGGGTTTACGGTCAGTACTGTCCCAATGTTGAGTTCGAAAATTCTTTTAAGTGCATGTCAGGCCGTAAGTTGAGCGCCAAGATGAGCAAAATCGATTTGAAATCGGATATACCCTTGGGCGGGTGTGAAGACTCCCCAGGGGGGATGCATGAACATTGGCCGGACGATTTTCGCTCAACTGATGGACCTGCTTCCGCTGACCGAGTTTCGTCGCTGCGTGGAGCGCTACGATGGCGACTACAAGGTGCAGCATTTCTCCTGCCTCGATCAATTTCTTTGTTTGGCTTTTGCCCAACTCACCTATCGCGAGAGCTTGCGCGACATCGAAACTTGCTTGCGCGCGCACTCGCGACAACTTTACCACATGGGATTTCGCGGTGGCATCTCGCGCAACAATCTGGCCCACGCCAACCTGCAGCGCGACTGGCGCATCTATGCCGACTTTGCTCGCGTGCTCATGGCGCAGGCGCGCGCCCTCTATCAGGACGAACCTTTCGCGGTGGCATTGGACGACACGGTTTACGCTTTCGATTCCACCACCGTCGATTTGTGCCTGTCCCTTTTTCCTTGGGCGCAGTTCCGGCGGCACAAGAGCGCGGTCAAAATCCACACCTTGCTGGATCTGCGCGGGCTCATCCCGGCCAATGTTTATGTGACCGGTGGGCAGGTGAACGACGTGAATCTGCTCGACCAACTGGGGCTGGAGGCGGGGGCGATTTATCTTCTCGACCGGGGCTACATCGACTATCGGCGGCTCTTCCTGATCACCCAAGCCCTGGCTTTCTTCGTCACCCGCGCCGATCAAAACATGCGCTACCGCTATCGCGAAGGGCGGCCGGTCGATCGCTCCACGGGATTGCGTTCCGATCAAACCATTCGCCTGACCGGACCGAAGAGTTCGCGTCGCTATCCGGTTCCTCTGCGGCGCATCCACTACTTCGATGCCGAGAAAGACTTGCGCCTCGTTTTCCTCACCAACAACTTTCAGCTCCAGGCGCTGACCATCGCGCAACTCTACCGAGCGCGCTGGCAAGTCGAATTGTTCTTTCGCTGGATCAAACAACATCTGCGCCTCCGCGCTTTCTACGGCACCTCGGAGAACGCCGTCAAGACTCAGGTTTGGGTCGCGATCGCGGTTTATGTCCTGGTCGCAATCTTGAAAAAGCAACTTCACTTGGACCTCAGTTTGTACAAAACTCTGCAAATCCTGAGCGTGACGATTTTCGAAAAAACGCCGATTTTATTGGCCTTTTCGCAATACAGCAACCAACTTCAAGATCCAGATCCTT
>DATGFN010000053.1:0-5923 GCA_035308965.1 Terriglobia bacterium
GGATCAAGAGCCGATGCCTTCAGTTCTTCCGGCGTCGGGCGCACCATTTTTTTGCAGTGTGTGCAAACAACGCGCACCAAGCGTTGCGCAAGAATACAGTTTAACGCCGACACGAAATTGTAAGGCTCAACGCCCATGTTAATAAAACGGCCGATCACGTCCGTAACGTTGTTTGCGTGAACGGTAGTGAACACCAGGTGGCCCGTCAGCGCGGACTGAATCGCAATCTGCGCCGTTTCCTGGTCGCGGATTTCTCCCACCATGATCTTATCCGGATCGTGACGCAGAATAGATCTCAATCCGCGGGCGAACGTGAGTCCCTTCTTTTCGTTCACGGGAATCTGCGTGATTCCGCGCACTTGATATTCCACCGGATCTTCAATGGTGATGATCTTGTCTTCATCCGTCTTGATTTCGGAAAGCGCGGCGTAGAGGGTGGTGGTTTTTCCACTTCCGGTCGGCCCCGTCACCAGGACCATGCCATAGGGCTCGCGGATAAAGCGGCGCAGCCGCTTGAGCTCACGTTCGGAAAGACCCAAAACGTCGAGACGAAGCTGGTGAAATTTTTCACTCAGCGACTCCTTGTCAAGGATGCGGAGGACGGCGTCCTCGCCATGGATGGCGGGCATGATTGAAACGCGAAAATCGATGGGGCGGCCTTTGTAGCGCACCCGAAAACGGCCGTCCTGCGGTACGCGGCGCTCGGCGATGTCCAGCTCCGCCATCACTTTGATGCGGGTAATCAGGCTAGAATGAAATTCGCGGGCCAGCGGCTGGAGGGCCTGCTGAAGCACGCCGTCAATGCGGTATTTCACGGCCACGGCGTTGTCCCGGCTTTCAATGTGAATATCACTGGCGCGCCGCTCGAGGCCGGCGAAGACGATGGAGTCCACCAGCCGGATCATGGGGCTGGCCTCGCGCGTCTCCACCATTTGTTGGAGGGTGAGCCCCTCGCCCTGGCCTTCCTCATCCCGAATCACGTCCATGCGGAATTCTTCCGTCGCCTCGTCCAACACGCGCTGCGAGGGTTCGGTCTTTTTAAGGAATTCACGCACCTGGCCGGCGGCCGCCACCCGGATGACCAGCCTCCGGTCGAGCTTCATTTCCAACTCGTCAAGCCGTGCCAGGTTGGTGGGGTCCGCCACAGCCACCACCAATTTATGGTCATGCGAGGAAAGAGGCAGGAACTCATAGTGCACCATCAAATCGAGGGGGAGGGATCGAAGGAGTTCCGCGTCGGGCGGTGTTTCGCGCAAATCGACGAAAAGAAATTGGTAGCGCTCCGCCGCCGCGCGCGCGGACTCCATCTCCGCCATCATTTCCCGGGTTGGTTCGGCCAAATTCAACTCCCGTGTAATTTACTGTTTCAGCGCGCTCCAATCTGTCCCGCCAGTGAGAACAGGGGCAGATAGAAAGCGATCAGGACAAACGCCACTACGATTGCGATCGACCCGATCATCAAGGGGTCGACCAGGGCGACGAGGGTCGCCAAATCGATGCTCACATCTTCTTCAAAGAACTCCGCCAGACCCTCCAGCATGCCCGGCAATGCGCCCGTGGTCTCGCCCACTTCCACCATGTCCAGGGCGATGGACGGGAAAAATCCGCTGGCCCGCAAACTGGCGTTCAGAGACCGCCCGCCCGTCACCTCTTTTTGGGCCTGCGCGATGGCCCGGGCCAGGAGCGGGCTGGAAACTGATTCCTTGGTAATCTCAAACGCCGAGACCACCGGAATGCCGCCCTGCAAGAGGGTGGAAAGCGTGCGGGCAAATTCGGCCACGGAAAATTTGAGCAGAAGCTTCCCCACCACCGGAAGCTTGTATTTTAGCCCGTCCCATTTCAGCCGAACCTGGGGCGAACGGAAAGCCGCGCGCACGCCGAAGATGGCCGCAACCACGGCGACCAGGATCAGTATGGCAACCTTTTTGATGGCCATCGAAAACGCGATCACGAGCTGGGTCAGCAATGGAAGCTGGACTTCCAAAGAGGCGTAGAGGGTGGCGAATTGCGGGACGATAAATCCGACCACAAAACTGATGAGCACGACCAGGAAAACCATGAGAATCGCCGGATAAATGAGGGCGCCGATAAATTTCTTCCGAAAGCTCCGCCGGATCTTCTGGTAGGCGATATATTGCGCCAAAACGCGGTCCAAGTTGCCGCTGCGCTCGCCCGCCCGCAGAGTGGCGGAATAGATTTTGGGAAAAGTGCCCACGGCCTCGAAGGCCTCGGAAATCATGGCCCCTCCGCGCACACTTTCCTGAACGCTTTCCAGCGCCGCCCGCAGCGCCTCGCTGCGCGTTTGGCGGGCCAGGAGGTCAAGGGATTTTTGCAGTGGGAGGCCCGACTTGGAGAGAGTCAGAAACTGTTGATTGAAAATTAGAAAGTCGTCTGCCTTGATTTTTGCGGAATTTAAATTGCGCAGCCTTTCTTTCAATGCCTCTTTGGGACGGACGGAAAAAATATAATAGCCCTGAGCTAGTAGGCGCTGGCGCAACTCCGCCTCCGAGGTCGCCTGCTCGGTCTGACTTATGACGGTGCCACCTACGGTTGCGAATTTGCAATTAAATTCGGCCATTTTTAAAGTTCACAGTTCAAAGTTGACAGTTAACAGTTAAAAACAAATCCACGAATTCTCTGGTCAGTCTTGCAATGCCAAAATTCTCTGTCCTTCGCTTTTAACTATCGACTGTCAACTGTTAACTGTTGACTTTCTTCCCTCACCAACTGCTGTACGCCACATCTCCGTCGGAGGAGATATCATCCGAACCGCTATGGACGTCGACTATTCCTGAAACCGACTGGCCCGGACTAATCGGAACCTCTTCCAAATCCACCTTCCAGGTTTCGTTCGAATTAGTAAAGGGGTCAACCGGCAGGCCACCGCGGAGGTAACCATCATCCACCAAGTCCTGTAGCGTCGCCGGCGGTTGCTGCTTGTCGAGCGTGTACTCGTCAATTAAACTCCGCATGGTATACAAGTCATCGCGAAGAACCGCTTCACGGGCGCGAACGATGGCGACGTGGTAGGTGGGCGTCACCATGGACGCCAGGATGAGAATGATCGTCATTGCAATCAGTAATTCCAACAAGGTGAAACCGGGAGTGCGCCGGTTGTAATGACTGCGTGTCGACAGTTGACAGTCCAAAGTTGACAGAACAGACGCAGGATCTTCACCAGAATCCACCTCTGCTCGTTCAACTGTTAACTGTCGACTGTAAGCTGTCAACTTCCTCTCACCATGTCGCATAGCGAGTCCCATCCAGGGCGACGCCCTTGCTCTTTGTGAAAACATCAAAAACATTTGACCCGCCCCATTCTGTGGAATCCGGATCGTCCTGCATGGCGCGCAGGCCCCAGTCCGCCTTGCCGGTCATGGGATCAATCGGAATGCGGCGCAGGAATTTATACTTGGCTTCTGCGGTACCCTTCAAGACCACGCCCTCCACGAGTGTATCCAGGTCAGGAGGATAACCGAAGCTGTCGGGCGTGGGCGGAATCTGGCCGCGGTCGGAATAATCTTTGTACCGGTCGATGGCCTCACGCAGTTGCCGTAGCGACCGCCGCAATTCTACTTCGCGGGTTCGCTGAATCCGGACGCGAGCCAAAGGGAGGGCCACACTGGTAAGCAAGATCAAAATCACCATGGTCGCCAGCAATTCGATCAAGGTAAAGCCGCGGCCCACGTTTGGGGAGGCGTCTTTTGCGGGTGGCCGCGTCATCATTGCGGAGGTCCTGGAGGCTGGGGTTGGACATTAGGCTGGCCCGGCGACTGCTCTCCGGTTTGCCCCGTATTCCCCACCACAACGCCCTTGCCGGCGGCGAGGGAAGGTTCCGGAAGCCGGACCACGCGCGGTGTCAACATCACCAGCACTTCGGTCTCTGTCCGGTCGTTGTGCTCGGTGGAGAATGCATACTTCAGGAGTGGAATTTCAGAAAGAAATGGAACGCCCGTGACCCCATGGATGATGGTGGTTTGAATCAATCCGCCCAGCAGGTTTACTTCACCTTCTTTCAATTGAATTTGGTGCTCAATCTTCCTCTGATTGAAAGTTGGTTGTTGGATCCCGCCCAAACTTACCGAAGGTCCTTCCGACGAAATATCGATGTTCGCTTTCAAGCTGACTTCACCGTTATTCAGCAAGTGAGGGGTTAATTCCAGTTTTACTCCGACATCCTCAAATTGGAACTGAGTGTTGGAAAGCAATGAACCCCCCAAGCCCTGGTTGCCTGTCCCGGCGGCAGTGGCGGTGGGAATCCCAAAGCTACCTGTGGCATAAGGGATTCGGCTGCCAATCGTCACTTTGGCTGTTTGGCCGTCCGTAACCCTTACTTGCGGGTTTTGCAAGATGTGCGTGCGCGAATCATTCAGCACGGCGTTGGCGGCGGCGCTGGGCAATACCACGGCGTAATCTCTGTAGCTAAGGTTGCCCAGGCCCACCGGTACAGCCGTGGCCGTGCCCGCTGTAGCCGCGGCAGCAGGATTGAAGGCCACGGCCCCTTGAATCCCAGGCGACACGGTGCCCGACCCGGAAATAGTTGCCGGGGTCAATCCCAGGTCGCGAATGCGCTCGCGATCGGCTTCCAGAACCACCACCTCAATCAGGATCTCGGCTTTGCCCTGATCCAGGTCATGAATCATTTTTTCCGCTGCCGCCACTTTTTCCGGGGTGTCGATTACGATGATGGCGTTGGAATCGGGATTGTCCACAATTTTAGTGAGCTGAAGAATCTGCTTGAGCGCCGTTGTAATCGCCGTACGGTCGGCGGCTTGGAGTGGATTGGAAAGGTAAATCGTCTTTAAGACCTGATCGTCGTAATCTTTATGGTTTCCCGGGTTATCCGGAAACACCAGAATGGTATTGGGAGTGATCACTTTGTAAAAAGTTTTGGTCTGATATCCCACCAGGCGAAGGGCGTCCTCAACGTTGACATTGGTCAGGTCCAACGAGATGGTTTGCGCGGGGAAATTCCCAGGGAACGCCACATTAATGTCGGCGAGCTTTCCCAAACTTTCGTAAATCCTGCGGGCGTCCGTTGATGGCATTCTCAGGTGGGCGAATACTTCCTTGGGGAGGGGCTTCAGTTTAACCGCGTTGGAATAGCTGTCCTCTTCCCGCGACTTCAACGCCTCCTGCAAGTTCTTCTCACGCGCCTCTTTCAGCGCGGATTGCTTGGCCAGGACTTTATTTAATTCCTGAGCCGCGGCCTGATTACTGGGGTCAATGCTAACCGCTTTCTGAAATTCACCTGAGGCTTCGTCCGGACGCTCGCTGGCCAGCAGGGCCTTCCCTTGTTTCAAATGCATGAGGGAGGCTTGGGTTCGCGCTATTTTTTCGTGGATCTGGTAATGGGAGTTTTCAGGATCGGTCTGCACGGCCTTCTGGTAATCGATCAGTGCTGTGTCGTAATCCTTTCTTAGTTCGGCCTTGTACCCGTCGTGATAGGCGCTGCTTCCGCCGCTGTGGCAACCCGCGCACACGGCCACGGCCAAAACCACGCCCCAAATCCGGATTTTTCGACCCTGCATTGACTCTCCCTGACGCGTCGTATACTAATTCGTTTATTATGACGCAGGCAAAAGCTCAAAAGCAAGCGACACGCATTACTGCGCCGGTAAAGAAAGGGTCAATCTTGCTTCCGCCTACTTTTTGCTCAGCCGCCAACAATTTCCCTGTTAATTAGGTGGATGCGGCATCGGAAGGAAAGGATTTCCCGTAATGATTCGGCATCGAAAAAGTCCCACGTCTTACCATTTGCCATTTGAAATTTGACATTTGAAATCAGTGCTGTCCCATCATAAGTTGAACAGATCCAGTTGGGTACAAGGATCTGGATCTTGAAGTTGGTTGCTGTATTGCGAAAAGGCCAATAAAATCGGCGTTTTTTCGAAAATCGTCACGCTCAGGATTTGCAGAGTTT
>DATGFN010000054.1:0-1575 GCA_035308965.1 Terriglobia bacterium
CAGCATCACGGAATTTCCACGGCCGGCGACGCAGGAAAAGCTGAAGGTGGCAGAGTTGGTGTGCCACGCTTCGCGCGAGCTGCATTTGAAGTGGATTGTAGTGTTCACTCATAGCGGATTCACGGCGCGGCTGATTTCGCGGTACCGGCCGCTGGTGCCCATTGCGGCGTTTGCGCCGGAACCGGAGACGCGGAGGCGGATGGCGCTGCTTTGGGGAGTGGCGCCGCTGGAAATCGCCAACCTGCGCAAGGTGGAGCAATTGGCGGAGATTTCCGAGAAGCGGCTATTGAAAGAGAAGCTGGTGCGGAAGGGCGACGTAATCGCCATCGTGGCGGGAACGCCGATGGGCGTGCGGGGGACGACGAACTTCATGAAGTTCCACGTGATTGGCGGGGCTTGAAGAGGACGAAGAGGAAGTAACGAAGTAATGAGGCAATGATCTCTCTTCGGATCCCCACCCCCAGTTTTTTTATAAGTATTCATTCTAAAGGACTTATCGGACTTGCTTTCTGTAAGTATTGTCTCTAAAGGACTTAGCTTGGGCTCGAATCGGCGCGGAATCCGAAGTGAGGGGGTACCCCCCACCCCCCGGTGTTCCTGTAAGAGTGGCAAATAAAGGACTTAACAGATTTAAGAGTGAAAAGAGTGAAGAAAGAGGGCTGGCTCTAACTGGGTCGCAGAAACTTGGAGTTACGATGTTTAACTGATACGGCATGATGGGCTGCCTGTCCGGGCCTCGGCGAGTGTCATGTCGAGGGCCGAGGGCGTCGCTCGGGAATGAGCTTCGCGCTAGAGATGCAAACCGAACCATCACCCGGCGGTGACGGGCGCGCGGCTCCAGCCACGCGGACCAATCGAGACTAGAGGATTGGCGAGCCGACGGGAAGAGGAATTTGGTACAGGCCCGCAAGGACAGTAAAGGGATCGCGTCATTAAGCGATCGCTACTTTGTGACTTCACGACGTTAGCGAGCCGGACGTTTCGGGACTTAACCATCAAAATGCAAAATCGTGATTAGGACTGGAGTCGCTGCGCAATTCATTTGTTCCCCGTTGAAGTGCTCGATGCGGTTGCTTACGAGAAGGCAAGTTGACCCGAGACGGAGCGGGGATTATTGCAGTGGGATGCGGTAGAGATTGCGGCGAGTTTCGTCGGACTGGTAAGCGTAGAAAGAGGGATTGACGATCGCCTGGATATTTTTGTCGATGGACTTAGCGCCGGCGATTTTCAGGCAATCGGAAAGTGCGGAAAAACCGCCGGCTGTAAAGCTGGGGAGACCGGTTTTGCTCTGTACGGGAAGCATGCAAGAACCCTGCGCGAAGGCGAAAACCATTGTTTTGCCCGAGGCATCCCAGGCCGGATTGCAAATGACATTGCAAACGTCAACGGTATGTTGACCATCCGTAGAAATCAGGGAACGTACCGCGCTCTGCTCACCCTCGGATCTGGTCCTGTTGAGGTTGAGCCACCGACCATCCGGAGAGGGAGCCATGAGATCGAGAATTCGATCGGGAAGGACTTTGTGACGATCGCTGCCATCGGGCTTGACGCGATAGAGAAAATTGGATCCATTTT
>DATGFN010000055.1:0-49329 GCA_035308965.1 Terriglobia bacterium
CCCACTGGGCGTCGGTTAGTAACCGACCGTATCGCGCCATCGGCCCTCCTTCTGGCGCTGTTCACTTCCGCGATCCCCCTCCACGGGAAAATAACTACCGTAAATTTAGCCCTTTGTACAGGGTTTTGAAATGACTTCTAGTGACTTTCAGCCCAGACCGAATTTCTGCAGGGGAGGTTCGCGAACCACCCCTGCTCCGCGCATGGGGAACACTCAGGAGAATGCACTTTCTCTGATTTCGGAAAAAGCTAGAAGCTGAAGCGCAGGCCAACCTGAAACATTCGATTGGCGGAAGAGGTAAAGAATCCTCCCGCGGTCGAGTTTGAATGTCCAAAGAGCGGTGAACTGAGATTGCCGACAGGGTTTGCCAGGTTGGTGGTGTTAAATAAATTGCGTGCGAAGATGCTGAGTTCGAGGCTATAGCGCTTATTATTGGTGGCCCCACCCCCAAACATCCCGCCCATACCCTGCCTTCCCCCGCCGCTAAGCCCGCCTGGCCCAAGACCGCCTCCCATTCCTCCACCAGGGCCTCCGCGATGATCTCCGCCACCACCAGGTCCGCCCCCACCGGTTTGCGCCGAAGTAGATGTTTTCTCCCCGCCAAAGTTGAAGGTTTTGGCAAGGCGGAGGTTAAAGCTGAATTGACCCGGGCCCACGCCGTAGTTACGCGGAATGATTGTGTCACCGGGTCCGGGAGTCAGGTTGAACGTGCCATATGACGTGTCAACAATATTCGGCCCGGTGGCTCCAGGGGCTGCAAAAGCCGGCCGAGCTGTGTACAACGTATCACCGTAAACGTCCCTCCCGATGGTAATGTCAAAGGGAGAGCCCGAGCTGGCAGTAACAAATGGGCTAAAGCGCGTGCCCACTGGGCCCGCCATCGATCCCCCCAGAAACAGCCTTTGGCGAACGTCAAACGCCGCCTGGCCGTACTCCGAACTCAAATCATACTGGTTGGCGGGAAAGGTGCCCGCTCCATCCGTGTTGCTGTGGGCTGTATTGAGGGAGTAAAAACCGAACATCGAAAATCGTTGGTTGACGCGGGCGTTGACGTTGGTAATCAACTGGCTCTGGTTGAAAATTCCGCTCGACTCATATTGGAAAATTTCCTGTGTCCCGCCGAAAGGCCGCGCGCCGCCCGGCAGAGGCGCGTTGATATCGCGGGAGCGAAGCTGGTGGACGCCGTGCGAGTTGGTATAGGTAACGGCCACGGTAATGTTCTTGGGCAATTGCCGCTCGACCCCAATCGCTTCCTGAAATGTGTAAGGGGCCTCCACGTTGGGCGCCACTTTATAGATAGTCTGGGGCGAGAGACTGGCTTGCAAGGTCGCAAGGGGCGGAATGATGGGGAAGAAATCAGGATTGGGGATTACGAACCTCTGCTCGACAATGCCATTCAGGCGGAGAGCCTGGAGCGTTAGGTTTTCGGCGAAGCGGTCATAAAAAACTCCGGCGCCGGCACGAATGACCGTCTTGGGACGCGAGCCTTTTCCGCCCAGGCCCCAGGCGAATCCAATGCGGGGCGCGATGTCATGATGATCGCCGATTTGGTTCTGAGTTTCGTAGCGCAGCCCGTAGCTAAGAGTAAAATTCTGCTTCATCTTCCAATCGTCCTGAGCGAAAATCCCCAGATCGTATTGGTTGATGGCGGATACCGGCGTTCCTGCCGTGATGGAAAACTGGCTGGGACCGCCGCCCTGGGCCGCGATCTGGGCCGGCGTCAGGCCGTTCGCCAGGCCCACCTCGGTGAGCTGATAAGCATTGATGGTATTAAAGGTGAAGTTGCCATTAAATCCGCTCTGTGAGTTTTCCCAAAAGCTCGATTCGCGCCAGCGCCCGCCATATTCAAATTGGTGATTCTTCACCGAAGTGCGAGTGATATTCTGAAGCTCATAGTTATCCTGGCTGGTGTTACTTAAAACAGTACTGGAACCTCCGCCCGTAAACGCACCCATTACGGAAATGGTGGCGCCCGGCGTGCTGCTCGCGTTGTTGTTGATGTTGCCGTTCCATTGGAAATGGAAATTATTCACGGTCCGGGCGCTGATCAGCGCGGTCTCGGTCACTTGGACCGTTTGCTCCCGGTTGAGCAATGTTGTTGCCTGGGTGGGCAGTGTGAAGGCGCTGAGACCGGCATTGGTCTGTCCTCCGCCTTCCCACCGGTAGCGTACGGTTAATGCGTTCTTGGGGGTCAACTGCAAATCGATTCGAGGACCGAGTTCTGTACGATGGCTTGGGTCCAGAACCGACTCGCTGAAGGGAACGATGTTGTTGGAGGAGTCCAAGGTAAGAGCGTCAATGACGGCGGCCTGGCCAATGTTTCGCCTCTCAAAGTCAAAGAAGAATGAAGCCTTTTTGCCCATCGGGCCGCCGATGTTGGCTTCACCCATTTTGGTGTTATACGAGGGGCGCGTGGGCGAAAATGGATTTCTTGAATTGAATGTTGAATCGCCAAAATTGAAAAAGCCCATCCCGTGAAACTTATCCGCTCCGGGCTTGGTAATGATTTGGATTCGCCCAAAGCCCAGCTTGTCGTATTCGGCTGCAAACGGGCTTTGGTTGACGATGATTTCCAGAATAGAGGATTTGGGAGGCAGCGTCCCTCCGGTAAACCCGTCAATATAGATCTGGCCGCCGTTGGGGCCGGCGGAAGGACCAGCCAGCGCCGCGAGCTCGTCCGACAGCTCATCAGGGTCGTCGGAAAGGGCGTTCAAGTCCGCTCCTTTAAGGACAAGTTGGCTGGCGTTGCTATCTGCACTCGTACTTAAACCCTGGGCCTGCTCGCTTACTGTTACCTGTTGCTTCTCCAGGGCCACCACCATTTGGGCATCCACCACTTGTGGCTGGCCGGAAGCTATCACAACGCCCGTCTTCTCAAAGCTGGCAAAGCCCTTCAATTCGATCTTTATGGAATAGGTCCCGTCAGGCAAATTGCGAAAAACGTATTTCCCCTCTTCATTCGTCTGTGCCAGCAGTGCGGCGCGTCCTGGGCCGGTCAGGCTGACCGTGATGCCGGGAATTGGAAGGCCGGATTGGTCCTTCACCTGCCCGCTGAGGGCCGGTCCCGTCGTCTGCGCCAACAGCGATGAGGCTATGAGTGCCGCAAACCCTGTGGCCATCACTGCATGGGCGAAGTTCTTAAACCATTTTTTCATCTTCAAATCTCCCTAAATCAAAAACTGGAATATAAGTGCCAAATGAAAACTTAGGTATTCCTCCGCGACCTTCAAGTTAAACTTTTCAAATCGTCGTCACGCCGACAAGACTTAAAGTATTGCTTTAAGTGGCTCAGTTTCTCAGTATTTCAGTGGGTCAGCAAATCCTGAGATCCCAATCTCACTCTCAAATAGGAAGCTTTTTGCTGCTTTCTGGCTGCTGCCTTCTGTCTACCGCTTTCTGCTCTCTGCCTTCTGCTCCCTGCCTACTTCCTACTGCGGTCCGCCTTCGCCGCCGCCTTCCCCACCCCCGCCCATCCCCATGTTCCACTGCCCCAGGATCATTTGGCTGCTGCCTTTGGGCTGTGCAGCCAGGATCGGCTCCACCCCGGCCAGTAGAACGATGGCGGTGACTTGCGATGGATCTGCGCCCTCCGTGCTCACAACGATCAGTGCATCACCCGTCTTAAGATCCCCGAGTTTCAGTGGAGGGGTGCGGTCAAGCATTTGATTAAAATCTCTTGGACCTCCGCTAAAACCCCCGCCCGGGCCACCGCGGCCTTGCCCGGATGGCTGGCCACCTTGGGGTGGCGGCGAGCCGCCCGCGCGACCTTGCCCGGCCAAGGCATTCCCAGACGGCGGCCCAGCCGGGCCTCCTGCGGGAGCACCGCCCCCAGAGGCGGGGGCAGCGCCGGAATTAAGCCGGGCAATCATCATGGCAACGAAAGGAGGAAGGGTGTGCATCCGGGAATCAGCGTTGGTGCGCACCAGCACGGTTTTGCTGGTCGACAAATCTTTCACCGTCACCGATCCGGCCGGCGCATCCACGGAAATAACAGTAGCTCCGATGTTTCTAAAGGTTCCGGAAACCACTTTTTCAGCGGTGAAGCTTGCCCCATCGTCGCTCTTATTGCCAAGGGCTCGCACCTGGTCGCCGGCCTTCATATTTTCAAATGCGCTGGGTTTGGCATCGCTGAATTTCATCGAGTCGGGCGCATAACGAAGCAGCGAAACATTGGGCGCCAACGAAATCAAAACCGGATGGGTCGGATTCCCCGGAGTGGGCGGCGAATTGGGAACCGAAATTGTGAATTCCTTCTTTTGGGGGTCCAAACTTTTCACTACGCCACTGATTCCGCGCTTCTGCCAATCCTGGCGCTCGGCTTGTTGGACGGCGGCCAAGTCAGTCTTGGACATCACCACCACGCGCGTGGCGACAAGCGATTTCCCGTCGTCAGAAACTTTGCCCTGCACCAGCACGCGATCCCCGGAACTAATCTCGCTGACGCTGATCTTGTCCGCGGTCTTTAAATCCTTCGAACCCGGCGCCACCCGCAAGACGGCGACGCCGTCTGGCAACTGCACGGCAAGGTCGTGTCCTGCATCGGTATGCAGCGTAAGACTGCCGGATTGGATTTGTGTGACTACTCCGATGGGCCGTACGGGCGTGGCGGAAGCGGCCCCAGTCTGCGCCTGGCCATGCGCGCCCAGGGCCAAGGCCAGTCCTGCCCAGGTTATCAGCGAAAACATGAAGATTTTTTTCACTCGAAATCACCTTTCGTTTCATTTGCTCGAGGTTGCGGATTGGAGACGATCGGAGGATCGCTTCGACGCAGATCGTGGAAGTCAGCGTCCGCTTATTGATGCGCCTTGGGACTACTTTTCAGTCTTGGCAACCCCGCGCTTTGCAGTCCACTTGCCATCGAATCTCTCGCTGTGGACGGTTCCAGATATCGAGTCCCCGTCAACCGTGCCGGTATACTCGAGCGTGAAGGTGCCGTTGGGAGTCTCGCGCTTGACGGTGAAGCTCACTTTGTTCCCGTCCACCTTCCCTTCCAGCGGCGCATCCCCGCGAGTTCCGGAAATTGTGCCCTTCAGTGCCCCGCCGTCCTGCTGGAAGGTCAGCGTCTGGTTCATCGAACCGCGCGGAGTCTCCACTGTCATTTGCCAGCTTCCACCGACGCTTGAGGGCTCGTCCGCAGCGGAGAGCCTCGCACCCGACACCATCAAAAGGCCGCTCGCCAGGGCGACGGCCAACAAATAATTTCTTACCTTCATGATCAAAGCCTCCCTTCGCTCACTCAACACTCCATCGGGTAAGTTAGACGAAGCAGCGCCGCCAGCGGTTACAGTTAAATATGCATGACCTCTCCAATACTTTCTTTTCCACTTAGAGTATATCCGGAATGCTTCTCGACCGCCGCCGGATCTGGACTTAATTGAGTGGATTCCCGTGCCCCGCCTTCGCCGGGGAAAGACTTTGGGGGGAACGACTGGAGCCACTGAGGTTCGGATTCGGTAGTGGGTCAGTTTGAGTTCGTAGTGGCGAGTTTACCTCGCCACGTGGCGGCGTAAAGCCGCCTCTACGTCAAACTGACCCAATACCTCCGATTCCGAAAATTTGACGGCTGCCTGGATAAGTTGTATAAATCATACTTGGAGATTAAATGAGCAGAAAAACGATGTTGGTTGAGATGTGCGCCATGATCGAGAAAATGAGTCAGCTGCAAAGGGTCGCCCGGGTCAGAAAACTCGCCAATGACTCAACTGAAGACGCGGAATTCATCCGCCAATACTTCCCCAAACTCTTTGCCGAAGCTTTCCCCACTCCCACCAAAGCAGAGATCCAACCCTAGATCGACCCATGGTTTTAGAGCCGTTTCGGCGGGTTGGAGAACAAACCCAAACGAATCAGAGTCCTCCATTCTACGCAACGGCACCCGTGTGCAGACACCAATTGTTCTCAGCCTCAACCGCTGCATCAATCTACGCGTGGAACTTAAAGTATTACTATAAGTAGAGAACCCGATCCTTGCAAAGGGAAGGCATCCATTGAAAATGAATGTTTTCGTTCGTCTTGCCAAACTCAAAGTCTTACCCGAAGAATTGTCGCCGCGCCGACATTTGAGAGGCAGCGACCTGGTGCAAGGTGTTAGGTGTCATGTGCTAGGCGTTAGGTAGTGGTGGTCCGGGAGGGCGAACAGTTAGGTTTAAGAATTTGACAAGGCTATCCATCAATTTCCTTCTTGGCTCTTAATATTTTCCTTTTGACATTTGCCATTTGAAATTCTTGGCTCTCAAGCTCACCTTCATCCAAAGTCTTCCGTCAGTTCAATCGTCAGCCAGCCTTCGTGCGGAATAATCTGAGCCGGTAAATCGTGCACCCAGAGCGCGACTTGAATCTGGGCCTTCTCCCCAGCCTTCAGGCCAAGCTGTTGAAGGTCCAGCTTCGCCTCCAGAATTCGGGCAAAAGCCACCTGTGGTCCCGAACTGGGTGTGAACGCAACTTCAGAAGCAAACTCACCCTGGGAGAATTCAATGGCCCCAGTCTTTCCGCCTTTAATGGTGGCGTGCAATCGGGATTGTAACTTGGAACAGACATTGACCCGAATCTGAAATTCGTCATGCTCCCCCAGGAAATTCGAGCTCAAGTCGAGGCGCAAGTAAAGTGCTTCGCGGCTGTATCCAAAGTAAAGTGCCTCAAAATACTGGGCTGCGCCGTGCATTGACCCGGCGCGCGTGTCCGGCGTATAGACGCCCGCTCCCAGCCACTCAAAATAAGTGGTCACCCTACCGTCGATCTCCGGCTCGATCATGCCGGTGGGTCTAACTAATTCATCCCGGGCTTCGATGCGCTTGATAGGCGCGGCGAGGTCGTCAGGGGGACTGCCGCCCAGCAGCCGGTAAATGTTGCTCAGATGGGTGCGGTACAAGATATCGAATTGCTCGTCGTTAGGAGTGGAATGTTCCGGCCCGTACCACCAGTTCCAGTCGCTGCCCTCGGCGATGCGAAGCTCCTCCAAAGCCAGGCTCACCGCCTCCGGCTTCAACTTCGGATCGCCCGCGTTCCTCGCGAAGAAGTCGCGCGCGTCATTCAGCAAGTCCCAGGCGCGATTGTCCTCGGCGGCGCCAATCCACACGTCGAAATTCGCGTTGATCCACGAGCCGGGGACAATATGCTTCAGGCTCCCCTGCTCCGTTACTTCCAGGGCTTCGCTGGCCGTCACGGCCTGAAGATTTGGATCGCTCGCCAAAATTCCGTAAAAGCTCTTTAGAAATTCGCGCCCGTTGCCGGGAAAAAATTCCCAGGCGTTTTCGCCATCCAGAATGATGGACACCACCGCCGGCCTGTCGCCCGTGCTTCTGGCGGCAGAAGTAATCCGTTGGTGTAAATCGCGGGCCGCAGCTTGGGGATCCATATGCGAATAGACAAACCCAATCAGGTCGGAAAGCTCGTGGTCCCGGAAAAACATGGAAATCTTTGCGTCCCCTGCCTCAAACTGGTGGGGACGGTAAAGCTCTTTGCCCCCCCAGATGGTCCCATCATGCTGGCGATGAAAACCAATTTGGAGTGCGCGGCCCAGCACGCCTTCGTCGGTGGCTGTCCACTTAAACCCTTCCGCAGCCGCCAGCCGAAGGACCTCGTCCGACACACTTCCTTCGCTCGGCCAAAGGCCGCTCGGCCGGCTGCCAAACACGCGCTCATGAAGCTCAATGGCCGACCTCAGTTGGCCTTGGGCATCTTCGGGATGGACAAACGGCCGGCGCGGCAGCCGTACTCCCGGATGGGATTCGGCTGCCACGTTGGTATTGCAAATCAGGGGAAGAATAGGATGGTAGAACGGCGAAGTGGAAAGTTCCACCTGCCCGGCCTGAGAAGCCCTTCGGCACTCTTCAAGTGTTGCTTTAAATAGCTCCACTTCCTTATTATGAACAATAGACTTGTCGTCTTCAGAATACTGCTTGCCTTTTTCCACAAGACGCTTAATTTCGGGGTCGCCGGCAAGGTAGATTTCGTCAAACCACGCGATTTGAGAAAGCACTTGAAGGTCGCGCAGGTCCTGGTTGGTAAATGTCCGGCCCGGGTCCGCTCCCCCCGCCCTCGAACGCGAGCGGCGGTAAAGCTCCTTGAATCTGGGATAGCGGTTCATTAAATTCTCGTGATTAAGTTGAAAGGCAAAGCCCAGCAGGCCTTCGCGGTCATCACGAGTCAGTTGGTCGACAGGAGTAAAGGCAATCCTGAGGTTATCTTCCCGAGCCTCCCCCCGCGCGTATTCCTCGAGTTGAGTCACCAGGGATGGAACCATGTTGAACGTCACATGCACGCCGGGGAACTCGCGCAAAATGGCCACCATTCCGTAATAGTCCTTCAGGGCGTGAAGCCGCGTCCAGGGCATGGTGTAAACACCCTCCGCCAGGTCCTTATAAAAAGGCTGGTGCATATGCCAGAGCAGCATCAAGTAATTTTTCATGTTGATGAAGGAGGGATGATTCCTAACCCCTTTTCGAGCGCCTATGTTAGCATAACATCGGAACAGACAATCGACGATTGTCGAAATTCAATTCTGTAAAACCCATCATTGGGGGCCTATAATCGACAGTCGAAAATCGGCGATTATCCATCGGCCATGCGCATCCTCACCCGTTATATCTTCAAGGAAATCCTGATCCATTCGTTGCTGGGCCTTCTCATTTTCACCTTCGTGATTTTTATTCCCCACATGAGCCATCTGCTGGAGATCGTGGCCCGGCATGATATATCCCTGGGCGATATTTCCACTCTGTTTATGCTTCCGATTCCGGGAATCATCGTCCTCACCATCCCCATGGCCGTCTTGGTGGGAACGTTGATCGGGCTTAGCCGCATGGCGGCCGATGGTGAAGTGATCGCGGTGCGGGCTTCCGGCATTGGCCTTGTCCAATTCATTCGTCCTGTCATGGTTTTCGCCGTCCTCGGGTGGGTCGCAACTTCGTGGATGAGTTTATCCCTGGCGCCGCGCGCCAGCCGAAAACTGAACCAAATGGAAGCGGGGTTGAAATCCAGCCAGGCTCCTTATGAGATTCAGCCCCGTGTTTTCCTGGAACAGTTTCCCAACCTCCTCGTCTACCTTGAAGATGTCTCCGGGTCCCATTCCAGGTGGACGGGGGTCTTCATCGCCGATTCGACCCATAGCGAGCCGCCCAAAATCACCATGGCGGAACGGGGAATCCTGGTTTCGGACCCCGGCGCCAACCGCCTGATGCTCCACCTGGAGCAAGGGACCACTCACGAAATCGATCCCGAGAATCCGGGACGTTATTCGGTGGTCTCGTTTTCCGATACCGATATTCCCATTCCCCTGGAACAATCCGGAGCCGCACCGCTTGACCACCAGACTCCCACGGTGATGTCGCTTCAGCCTCTCATCGAAGCAGCGCGGGCGCCGGCGGATTCTCCATCCGGGCTGGCCGCATTGGTGGAGCTGCACTATCGCTTCGCCATTCCAGTGGCTTCGCTGGTGCTTGCGCTGGTGGGAATCCCTCTCGGTCTCTTTACTCGAAAGGGCAGCAAAGCCTCGGGCGTGATACTCACCATACTGCTGGTTTTCGTTTATTACATTCTCATGGCTTTCGGAAAGGGCCTGGCCGGGCAAGGGCGCATCCCTCCATCTCTTGGGCTATGGCTGGCCAACGCCGTCTTCGCTTTGGGCGGAATTCTCATGCTCGCCAACCTGCGCCGCTTTCGCATGCGCCTGCATTTCATCCAGGATTGGGCCCAGGATCTCGTCCGCCAATGGGAGAAACACCGCAAAGCCAGGCGGAGCCAAACTCCATCGCCTGCCCTGCACACGCCGCAGTCCTCGCGGCGGATTTTCCAAATCCTTGATGTTTACATCATCCGCGGATGGCTTTTCTATTTTCTGGCCCTGATCGTGACCTTCATCGGTATTTACATGATTGTGGATTTCTTTCAATTGATGGGGGACATCGTTCACAATCACATTGCCCCGCTGGTGGTGGCGAAATACTACCTCTACCTCATCCCCCAGATCATTTACTTGATGCTCCCCATGAGCATTCTGGTGGCGACGCTCGTCAACTTCGGAATCCTTACCAAATCCAATCAGGTAACCGCCATCAAGGCCACCGGAACCAGCCTGTATCGCATCGCCGTTCCCATCCTTTTGGCGGCGATGGTGGCCAGCGCGGGCATGTACATCCTTGAGGATTTTTACTTGCCTCAGACTAACCAGCACCAGGATGCGCTGCGCAATCAGATTAAGGGCAAGCCGGCTCAAACCTATCTGCGGCCCGATCGGCAATGGATTTTCGGCCAGGGCGAGCGAATTTACAATTATAGATTCTTTGACGCCGACCGCGACGTGTTTGCCAATTTGTCCGTGTTTGAACTTGACCCCAAGACGTTCGAACTTACCCGGCGGATCTACGCCCAGCGCGCCTTCTGGGAGCCCAATCTCCATCGCTGGGTGATGGAACAGGGATGGGTCCGCGATCTCAAGGCGGATAGAGTTACCGGCTACACTCCATTTGCCGTCTCCACCTTCGATGAGCTCGGCGAAGAGCCGCCTTATTTCAAGAAGGAAGTGAAACCCTCGGCGCAAATGAGCGCGATTGAACTGCGCCACTACATCGCCGAACTAAGCCGCAGTGGTTTTGACGTGGTGCGCTTGTCGGTCCAATTCTACGGAAAGTTCTCCTTCCCCCTCATGGCCTTCGTAGTGGCCCTCATCGGAATTCCCTTCTCGTTTACCACGGGGAGCAAAGGCGCGCTTTCCGGAATCGCGCTGAGCATCGGCATTGCCATCGTCTATTTCTCTACAGCCAAGCTGTTTGAGGCGATGGGCAACTTGAGCCAGCTCCCCCCGGTGGTTGCCGCGTGGTCGCCCGACATTTTGTTTGGCCTGGGGGGAATGTATTTGCTGCTGCGGGTGCGGACTTAGGATTGAGAAGGTCTCAACCCCGATATGGTTCAGAGTCTAGACTTGAAGTAATACTTTAACTGCGAGTTCTGCCCCAAAACTTCCAGTTCAAGGATAGCTTTAGAGATTGTCGGCACGTCGACATTGCAAGAGAGTGTCGAGTCTTGAGTGGCGAGTGGCCAGCTTCAGCCCCTCTCAAGATCGCGGGCTAAACGGAGCGCGGTTAGAATAGAAAGTCATTCTATTTAGATTTAGCCCGGGCACATGCGCCATCACCCTGCCCTTGCGCCGTTGGGAATTGGTCCTTCCGGCAAGGCCAGCACGGGCGTCAGTCCATCCGCATCCCCGATATCGAAGAGCATGCCTTCGGAAACCTCGCCCATCATTTTCCGAGGCTCGAGGTTTACGACGAACAGGGCTTGCTTCCCTTCAATCTCTTTGGGGTTGGCTCGCTCGCGCTTAAGCCCCACCAGAATCGTCCGCTTGTGGTCCCCAAAATCCACTCGCAGCCTGACCAGTTCTGTAGACCCCGGAATCTCTCCGACCAATTCGATGGTTCCCACTCGAATATCAATTTTGTCCAAAGCTTCGGTCCCCACAGAGGGCTTCACGGTTGCAGGTCTGAATTGAGCCAAGGTTTTCCACCTCCTTCTAGAGAAAAGGAGATTCTAATACTCTCCGCAGTTTATGTCATGTAATCCTTTAAAAATTGTCGGCGCGACGACAAGGCTGGACTTGGTTGCGAAGGGCGACAGACTTGTGGCTGGATAAAACGGACGGCCACCTGGAGTTAAAGTATTGCTTTAGGTCGCCTGTATGGAGACATGCAGGTAACGCCCTGAAACGCCTAACACTCCTCCAACTCGATGGGCGGAGCGCAATCGGCATCGAGGAGGTACTGGTCGCGGTCGTAGGGCGGGGTTACGCGCACACGATCTGCGGATTCCTGATCAAAGCCATCCACGCTCATAGTATATTCGCTGGGCCGGATCTACTGGCCGCCGACTTGAAGAGGGACTCCCAAAACAAATGCTAATTCGGCCGCGAAAGATTGCATGAGTTTTTCATCCGGCGAAGCGCAAAGCGCAATTCGTCTGCCACCCAACGCGTTGACCGAGATCACCAGATTCCGCCAGAATTCCTCCCCCAGGCTGCCGTAGAACTGTTCAGTCAGGTCGAATCCCACGACATCCTGCTTGCGGACGATGAAAACGGGCCGCGCCGTGCGCCGGCGGAAAAATTGGAGGTCACCGGAACTTATGACCACTTCAATTCGGGGAGGGCCCAACAGGTTTCTAATGAACAGAAACCAGAGCGCCAGGGCAAAGAGCAGCGTCAAGAGTCGGATAAACAACGGAGCGGCCGCCCCTTCGGGGTTGGCCCAAAACCCCCACGCCATGTAGGCCAGCAATAGGCCGAATATAACCAAGATCGCCTGGCTATACCGGTAGGTGCGGCTTGCCTGGCAACAGACGATCCGGTCTTCGGTCCTGGAAATTTCGACAGATTTTTCGCTTCCCGGCATGCCGACAAACGGTTTGTCAGGGAACGGGGCAGGCATGACTTGGCTTCCGTAGTTGAGGTCCCTATCCGGGTCCTTATGGGGTGAGGGGATTCCCGATTCGCGGCTCGTTGAATATATCAGAGTTCCAATTTGATGTGCTTGCGCCGATTACCGGCCACGGCATGCTAGCCCTCGCGCATCTCGCCCACAAAATCTTAGCATGGGAGCTTCGAATTGGCAGCCTTGCCAGGTCGTCTCTGAATCAAAGCAACATCTTACCCTCGGATGCACTTAAAGTAATACTTTAACTTTGGATTAGGGAATCTGCGAATGAAAACCTTGGGGGCAAACTCAGCCCAGGTGAACAAGTCGTGATGTTCTTAATCTCTCGCTGCAACCTTGCGCAGAGTTGCGGCGCTTCCAGGCGCAACATGAAAGGACTTCCCATCGAAAATAAAATCGATGGTATAGGCGGGAGGTTTGGGCGGCTTAAAATCCAAACCGCAATTGGCGCGAACGCGCGCCGGAACTGTCGCCGTCCCCCAGCGTACCGTAACCCGCAAATCAGGCTTGCCGTCACCATTCAGGTCGGGATAATCGATTTTGTCAAAATAAGAAAGGGTAACCCGCTCCGATTGGCACGCATTGCCGGAAGTATCTTCCACTCGTAGTAGCTCATGCACGGAGGGATCCGGCTTCACAGAGAAGTCGTATATCGAAATCGAACCGGTTGAGATCCCCTGCCCCGTATAGCCGGCCTGATCGAGAACAATATCCCGGCCGTCGAGCCGTGGGTAAGTTCGCATCAGTCCGATGATTCCGTTCATGTAGCGAACCCGGCGCCAATTGTCCCCCGCTTTTTCAAGGAGGATTGTCCCGCCAAAGTTATAAACGTGTGGCTCGCACCCAAAGAATTCGGCCAGCATTTCGCTCGCCCCCGGGCGCGTGAACGAACCTTCGAGCACCTGGCGGAGATCGAAATCAGGGTCCTTCCCGTTGGAAGGATCCGCGCCCGCGAAACTTGTGAGCGAGGGACAGCCGCCACATCCGTAATCAGTTCCGCTCTTCAATTCCACTTTCTTGATCTGGCCCGGGCAAACTGTCCGCAGGATTCCCATTGCTTCGGCCTCACTCGGGAGACGCGCCTCCGCCGCCCTTGAGGGAACGCCAACCAATAGATTGGCTAGGATGGAGGCAGCAATGGGAAGCCATGCGCAGCGGCTTGGAATCGGCAAAAATATCAAGAGGCGCATCCTCATCGCGGGACTACTTCGAGAAACTACTAACTCGTTCAAAAGCTGATGTCGGCGCGTCGACAACTTCTCAAGCACCGCTTTAAGTGAAAGCTGAAGATTTACTTTAACTAAAAAGGATCCGCAGATTACACGGATTTCACAGATTTAGGTGTTCGCATCGGCGCAATCTGCGCACTCTGCGGATCCGGTTTTAGTTCTTCTACGCAGTCGAATACGCTTTGCCCGCCGCCTTTTTGACTGCGGCTTGCGCGGCCGCCAGCCTGGCGATGGGCACGCGGTAGGGCGAGCAGCTTACATAGTTCAGGCCTGCCCCGGCGCAAAACTCGACCGACGAAGGATCACCGCCATGCTCGCCGCAAATCCCAACCTTCAAATTGGGCCTCGTACTCCTCCCCTCTTGAGTCGCCAGTTTCACCAGACGTCCCACGCGCTTGGGGTCGAGGATCGCGAAGGGGTCCGCCGGCCAAATTTTCTGTTTCACATAAGAGTTGATGATCTTACCGCAGTCGTCGCGGGAGAGTCCGAAGGTAGTCTGGGTCAGGTCGTTGGTCCCGAAGCTGAAGAACTCGGCTTCGTGGGCAATCTCCGCGGCGGATAGAGCGGCGGCCGGCAATTCGATCATGGTCCCAACCAGATATTCCACTTTAACTCCCTTGGCACTGAATACCTCGGATGCCACCCGGTTAACGATCTCTTTTTGGAGAGCCAGTTCCCTGACGTCGCCCACTAACGGAATCATTACTTCGGGTTTAGCTTCAAAGCCTTGTTTCTTGGCATCGGCCGCCGCCTCAAAAATTGCGCGTGCCTGCATTTCCGTGATCTCCGGATACATGATGCCCAGCCGGCAACCTCGCAAACCAAGCATGGGATTGAATTCATGTAATCCTTCAACTACGGCCAGTAATTTCTTGAGTTCATTGAGCTTGGCGCCTTTCTTATTCTTCGCTTCCAGGGTCGCGATTTCCACCATCAGTTCTTCCCGCTTGGGGAGGAACTCGTGCAGTGGCGGGTCAAGGGTTCGGATGGTAACCGGCAAGCCGTCCATGGCCTTGAACAAACCCAAGAAGTCTTTGCGTTGCATGGGCAGAATCTTGGCCAGAGCCGAGCGCCGTTCCTTCTGGTACCTGGCCGCTTCCTTGGCGTCATTGGTATCCTTACAGGCCATGATCATGCGCTGAACGTGCGGCAGCCTGTCCTGGGCGAAGAACATATGCTCGGTCCGGCACAGGCCAATGCCCTGGGCGCCGAATTTGCGGGCTACGGTGGCGTCGCGCGGAATGTCAGCGTTGGCTCGCACGCCTATCTCCCGGCGCTCGTCGGCCCACTTCATGAATTCGGCAAATATGCCACTATTCGGATCCGGCTCCTTGGTGTTCGCCTTCCCCAGGATTACGCGGCCGGTGGAGCCGTCGAGCGAAATCCAGTCGCCTTCCTTGATGATCAGGTCGCCCACCACAATCACCTTCTTCTTGTCGTCCACCAGAACTTCATCGCAGCCGGCCACGCAGCTCTTGCCCATGCCGCGCGTCACCACGGCAGCGTGGGAGGTCATGCCACCGCGCGAAGTCAGAATGCCGGCGGCCACTTCCATACCGTGGATGTCGTCCGGAACGGTCTCGGCGCGCACCAAGATCACGGGGCCGGACTTCCCTTTCGCCACCGCGTCATCGGCGGTAAAGACAACCCGCCCCACGGCGGCGCCGGGCGAGGCCGGCAGACCTTTAGCAATAACTTTAAGTGGCGCGGACTCGTCGAGAATGGGATGGAGCAACTGGTCGAGTTGGTCGGGCTCAACGCGCAGCAGGGCTTCGTCCTTGGTCAGCAAACCTTCGTGCACCATATCCACGGCAATTCGAACCGCGGCCGGCCCCGTGCGCTTCCCATTGCGGGTTTGCAGCATGTAAAGCTTGCCTTCCTGAATGGTAAACTCGAAATCCTGCACGTCCTTGTAGTGATGCTCCAGGCGCGAAGTGATTTCGCGCAATTGCTTATAGGCCTCCGCGTTTACTTTCTCGAGCTCGGTAATGGGAACCGGGGTCCGAACGCCCGACACCACGTCCTCTCCTTGGGCGTTCATCAGGAACTCGCCGTAGAACGCTTTTTCGCCTGTAGCCGGGTTGCGGGTAAAGCCCACGCCCGTGCCCGAGGTGTCTCCCATGTTGCCGAAGACCATGGCCTGAACGTTGACGGCGGTACCCAGATCATCGGAGATTTTATTCATGCGCCGGTAGGTGGCGGCGCGCGGGTTATACCAGGACCGGAAGACGGCCTCGATGGCCATGCGAAGCTGCTCGCGCGGCTCCTGAGGGAAATTGGAGCCAGTTTCCTTCCTCACCAGTTTCTTGTATCCGTCAATAACATCCTTCAGGTCCTGCGGCGTCAATTGGGTATCGAGCTTGAACTTTCGCTTCTTTTTCTGGCCGTCGAAGATATGCTCAAACTTTTCTTTGGGAATATCCAGCACCACATTGCCAAACATCTGGATAAAGCGCCGGTAGCTGTCATAAGCCCAGCGCGGGTTGCCACTCTTTTCGGCAAAAGCCTCGGCAATCTTGTCATTCATGCCCAGGTTCAGGATGGTATCCATCATACCCGGCATGGAGAATTTGGCGCCGGAGCGGACGGAAACGAGCAGCGGCGACTTGGCATCACCCAACTTCAGACCCAGCAGATTTTCCAGTTGGTCGAGGGCGGGTGGGTATTCCCTGGCGATCACCTCCGGCATCTTGTTGCCGTTTTCGAAATAAAGCCGGCAGCCCGAGGTGGCAATGGTGAACCCGGGGGGAACGGGCAATCCGGCGTTGGTCATTTCCGCCAGGCCCGAGCCTTTACCGCCCAGAATGTCTTTCATGGTGCCGTTGCCATCGGCCTTTCCGCCGCCAAACGAATAAACTTGTTTTTCCATTTCCTAAGCTCCTTAAGATTTGAATTCAGATTCCAAATATCATGATTGCGTCGTAGGGCCGGGGTCTCCTCGGCGACTCGCCGTGCGCGAACTTGCCCCGGCCTTCCCGCGTCATTGCAATCCACTAAGAGGCCGCCCCAAGGGGGGGCCCTATTTGGCTACTTAAAGTATTACTTTAACTAATGAATTGACGACTGCAGTTCCCGCTTGTCACTTGTCATTCGTCACTCATCGCTGTCATCGGCCTCTGTCGACGCGCCGACAAAACTTAAAGTGGAACTTTCAATCTGGGACAGGTCGGCGATGCTGGAAAATAGTTCGTCCAACCTTGCCAGCAGGCGCAGCCGGTTCTGCCGCACCGCCTTGTCCTCCGCCATCACCAGCACTTTATCAAAGAAAAGGTCAACGTGACTTCGCAGCGTTGCGATGGCGCTCAGAGCTTCCACGTACTTGCCCTCCTCGCCCAATCCGGTAGCGATGTGCTCCACGCTCCGTGAAGTTTTTTCCAGTTCAATCTCCGGAGTCTCCTTGAGCAGTTGATCATCGACCAACCCCGGCTCCCAGCTAGAATCTCCGGCCGACTTGGCCAGGATATTCTTGATGCGCTTGGCAGCGTGGCTAAGCGCCTGCATGTTCTCCGTACTCCGAATACTTTGCACCGCCTGCAAGCGAAGCAATGCGTCAGCAGGATGGTCTACGCTGGCCTTCCTGGTCACGGCGCGCACGGCGTCGTAGGGAAAACCAAGCACGCCCTCGAAATGATACTGGATTCGCTCGGCAAGAAAGGCTTGCAGCAGGGATTCGATCTTCCCTTCGGTCAATTGAGACTTTGAGGCAAAGGGCTGAAAACCGGTTTCCAAGAGCAGGTCTGTGAGCGGCAATTTTAATTGGGATTCAAGTAATACTTTAACAATCCCATTCCCTGCCCGCCTAAGGCCAAATGGGTCGCTTGAGCCGGTGGGCGCCAGGCCTACGGCAAAGCCCGCGGCCAGGCTGTCTATCTTATCGGCGAGCGAGACCACTGCTCCCACCAGGGAGCGAGGGCATTTGTCTTCGGCGCCCGCGGGCAGGTAATGGTCGTAAATAGCATCGGCCACCTCCTGCGGTTCTCCCTGTGCCTTAGCGTAAAGCCCGCCTACGATGCCTTGAAGCTCGGTAAACTCCTGCACCATCTGCGTGGTCAAATCGCATTTGCATAAATGGATGGCCCGAAGAGCGTAAGCGGTATCTTCGCTGGTCAGTCGCTCCTGCTTTTCTAACCTCGCGCCGATCTCTTTGCCGATTGCTTCCATGCGGCGAACTTTGTCAGCGTAAGTTCCAAGCTCGGCCTGGTAGGTCACCCTCTCCAGCATGGCCATGCGGTCGTGGAGGGGAATCTTCTGGTCGGCTTTCCAGAAAAACTCGGCGTCGGAAAAGCGGGCGGTAAGGACGCGCTGATGCCCGGCGCAAATCGTCCACGTGGCGCCTCGGTCCCGGTTAAGAAGCGCGATGAAATGAGGGCGCAGCCTGCCCTGATCGTCCTGCACGGCAAAGTATTTCTGATGGTCGCGCATGACCGTGACCAGTATTTCGCGTGGCAGCTTGAGAAACTGCACGTCAAATTCGCCCCGGATGCCGGTGAGCCATTCTGTGGAATTCACGATCCAGTTTTCAAGCTCGGGATCAGGAATGATATCGAGCCACTCTTCAAGTAGAAGATTAACTTCACTTTCAATGCTCTGCCGGCGATTTTCGGGGTCAAACTCCACGCTAGCGCTGCGCAGCTTTTCTTTGAAGTCATCAAACCCCGTAATGTGAATACCTTTGCTCCCGGCAAGGCGATGCCCAAAAGTCTTATTTCCTGACTTTACCCCTGCCAATTGAAAATGGACTGTTTGCGCGGCGATCCCTTCCCCCAGCAATGCCACGATCCAGCGGATAGGCCGCACCCAGCGCACTCCCGACTTTTCCCAGTACATGCTCTTGGGAAAGCTCATTCCCGTGATTATTCCCGGCAACACCTCGCTCAGCACTTCTTGGGCGGGGCGGCCTGCCGTTGTCTTTTTGAGCGCCAGATATTCGCCTTTGGGGGTGGTCACGCGGATCAGGTCTTCAATCGAGGCCGCGTTCTTCTGGGCAAAGCTTTCCGCAGCGCGGGTGAATTTTCCGCCGGCATCCACTGCCACCTTAACTGGCGGTCCCATAACCTCTTCGGTCTTGTCAGGCTGGCGGGCCAGAATTCCTGGCACGTAGGCGATCAGCCGCCGAGGGGTGGAATAAGTTTGAACTTGGGTTTCAGGTCTTGAGGTTGGAGTTTCGAGATTAGTAGACCCCTCACCCGTCTCGCCTTGGCGAGCCACCCTCTCCCCGTGGGAGAGGGTTGGGGATTCATTTTTTGGGAGCGGTTGGCGAACGGCCTCTACGCCAGGAATCGCAAGCCTGGATTCTTCAAGTATTACTTTAACTGCCTCACCCAGGTCTTTTTGTGCCTGGGCGAGGAATCTTGCCGGAATCTCCTCGCAACCCACTTCAAGGAGAAATGGTAACAATTCGTGGGTCGGGATTCGGGCTTCGGGCTTCGTTATGGATTCACTCATAGTCGTTCCAGATTACAATTTGCCCAAGGCAAGACAAATCTCACAAGAAGTAAGCGGCGCCAATTGCAGTCCCGCCATCCCCCAACCCCTAATTCCAAATTCCTATTTCCTGCTTGCAACCGCCTCCGTGATCGGCGACATCCGGCTGACGTAGATCCGAGCCACCTCGCAAGTCATCTTCCTGATTCGGGCAATCAACGCCACGCGCTCGGAAACGCTGATGGCGCCCCGGGCATCCAGGATATTGAACAGGTGGGAGCACTTCAAGCATAGCTCATAGACCTTGCGCAAGGGAAAACGCCTCTTCCAATCATCCAGGCCGGCGATGGGCTCCTTGCCAACTTGCTCCATCAATTCTTTAAGCTCGTTGCGTTTTACCACTACCGTACCCACGTGTTTCCTGTAAGCGTCCAGCAAGCGCAACGCCTCGGCTTCGTGCAGATCGAAGACCGCACGGCAGTTCTCGGCATCAGCCATTTCGAAATCATAAACCGAAAGCTCAAGCTCTTCCGTGCGGCGTAAGTCGCCATAGGTCAGCGAGTTGTTCCACCTGACTTCATAAACATCTTGAACATTCTGGAGGAACGCCGCGATGCGCTCCAGGCCATAGGTCAGTTCGACGGATATCGGATCGAGATCCATCCCCCCGCATTGCTGAAAATAGGTGAACTGGGATATTTCGAGGCCGTCGAGCATGACCTGCCAACCAACGCCCCAGGCGCCCAAAGTAGGCGCTTCCCAGTTATCTTCTTCAAAGCGAATATCGTGATCCGCCAAGTTGATACCGAGTTCTCCCAAGCTTTGGAGGTAAATATCCTGAATTTCGGCCGGCGGCGGCTTCAGGATCACCTGCATTTGGGTGTGCTTCAAGAGCCGATTGGGATTGATGCCATACCGGCCGTCTGCGGGGCGGCGCGAGGGCTGCGGATAGGCCACTCGATAGGGTTCGGGCCCGAGAACACGCAGGAAGGTCTCCGGGCACATGGTCCCGGCGCCCACTTCGAGGTCGTAGGGCAGGGCTAGGACGCAACCCTGTTTGGCCCAGAATTGGCTGAGGGCAATGATGACGTCTTGAAAGTTCATTCCAGACATGGTAATTGGCCGCGCTCAGGCGGCGCGTAACTTTGGCGGCCTTGATGCTAACTTGCCGGACGCCAGCGCCGGGCCAGGAAGTATATGGGCGCTCCCAGAATCATTCCTACTATAGCAACAATGACGCCCGCGATTCCGTGCTGAAAGGCATGGGTAAGCGGAGGAAGGCTCATGTGCTTCCCCATCATTTCGTCATAGTAGGTGGGCGTTCCCGTGCGTGCGGCGATCAAGATGCCGGATATAATCAGGCCCTGGCACCAGAGGGCAAAAGCCGCGAACCAGGCCGCGGCAACCAGGTAAGTTCCCCCCGGGGTACGGCCCTCGCGAGCAAAAATAAGGACCAAACCCACTAGTGTAACCAGGGTGACGCTCGCCAGGAACGATCCGGCAAAGTCTGACACACCCATGGGTTGCAGCAAACCCTTCATGTAATACCTTAACACCGCCACAACCAGCGCGACGGCGGCAAGGATAAGAAACACTCGGAGGTTCTTGCTCATCATGACCTCTTCTTCAACCCAAATCTCACTTCAAGATTGCTTAATCATCATCGGCCAGGAGTTTGCGCGTGATCAGGGGCTTCTCAGCGTGTGAGTCCATTACCTCTTCGAGGAATAGCCCCGCTTCCCTGCTCCCCGTGGGAGCCTTTGCAGCAATCAGCCATTGGTCCAGCGTAGCCTGACGGGCCGTGCGTACATAATTCAATGCTTGGGCAGACACAGACTTGCGAGCGCCGCCCGTCCGGCAGGTGGAACACAGCAGGCCCTCGGCTCCCTGCCCGTAATAGCCGGACTCCCCGCCAAGAGCCCGGCCACATTCGGCGCAATGTTCGAGATCGGGTAAAAAGCCTTCCAGGCGCAACAGCCAGAAGTTGAAATAAAGCAGCGGACGCTCGACCTCGCCCGATCGCTTGAGCGCCCGAAGCACTGCCAGAAGCAGGCGAAAGGCGCGTTCGTTAACTTCGCGCTCCGAGAGGTACCGCTCCGCCACCTCAGAAACGTATTGCGCCGCCACCTGAACCTTGTAGTCCTTCTGCATGTCGAAGAAGGACTCAATTAGCTCGGCGGAATTCATCCGCAACAGGTCACGGTTCTCGCGCTCGAATAGCCATAACTTGACGTAGGTCAGCGGCTCGAGTGTGCTCCCATAGCGGCTCTTGGGGCGCCGCGCCCCGGCGGCCACAGCCCTCAGCCGCCCCCATTGCCGTGTAAATACCGAGACGATTTTGTCGGCTTCTCCCAGGCGATAGGTTCGGAGAATGATGGCTTCTGTTTCACGCAGGGGCATTCTTATTGCTGATCTCTGGGCGCTTTGAATCAATAAAATTAACACATCGTGGACGGCGCGGGAAGGAAAAACTTGAAGGACGGAATATGGAAACTCGAAAATTGAAATTCGAGAATCGAAACTCGAAAAAGGAAAATCGAGAGTCCTGCCCGCATACCCAATTGGAAACCACACAAGGCAGACCGGCGCCCGAATACATGGTTTCAAAACTACAGCCATAGGCGCACGGCTTGCCGTGCCCTCTTTGGCCATATCGCCAGACTCCGCAATAGAGCGGGCCAAGCCCACGGCTATCCCGATTTGCCCAGTTCAAAAATCTAATCTGGAGGAACTCGGAGATTATATTACCCACGGCAAAAATGAACACAGGTCAAGAAAGGGGCGGCAAGCCGTCCCCCTGCGGCCTAGCATTGCCAAGGTGGAATTAAGGAATATGGCGCTAAGGTCGAGCCCGCACAATAATCATGCTGGCCCTCTCCACCTTGTGGAAAATTCGCGCCTTATTGTGGAAAACAGATTATGTAAACTCCCAACCCCCAGCCAAATAATTATCAGACGTGCCTGTGAATATCTGAGTGCGCAGTAAAGCCCCGGAAAGAGCAAGAGCCGAGATGGAAAAATTGGCAGACGGATTCCAAACCCCCAAATGCAAAATTTACACCTTTACCTTTTGCCTTTTAACTTTTGACTTTTGACCCTTACCCTTTAACCTTTAAGTTTTAACCTTCCCCCTTTCCCCCTTGCCTCGCCGAATCGCTTCGCGATAAAGTGTCCCCTGCCCTATCGAAAGGAATCTCAACGCATGAAGAGGTCCGGCGCCGACGTGGTCGGGATCGGGTTGAATGCCACCGACACGGTGATCCGCGTTCGCGAGTTCCCTGCCCTGGGAGGAAAGGAGCGCCTGATTGCCTCCTCAATGCAAGCCGGCGGACAGATCGCCACGGCGCTGGTCACCTGCCAACGGCTGGGGCTCCGGGCCCGCTACATCGGAAAACTCGGTGACGATGTCGGAGGGCGGTTTCAACTGACGAGCCTCCGGCACGAAGGCATGGACCTGAAATATGTGACGGTGGCCCGGCGCACGCCGAACCAACTCGCCTATATCATTGTGGACGAGGCTACGGGCGAGCGGACGGTCTTCTGGGACCGCCACTCGCGGCTGGCCATCAAGCCTTCCGAGTTACGGCCCGAGGCGCTGGAGGGTGCCCGCGCCCTTCTTCTTGACGGCTGCGATGTGGAGGCCTGTTTCACCGCGGCGCGATGGGCCCGCGAACGAGGCATTCCGGTGGTGGCGGACCTCGACACGGTCTATAAAAGGGTGGAGAAACTCTTCCCCTTGATCGATTATTTGGTGGCGTCAGCCAACTTCCTCCCCGCCCTGACCGGCGATAATGACCCCTTTCGCGTGCTCAAATATATGGCTCGGGAGTTCCACATGGCGGCGCCGGGTATGACCCTGGGCCGCGAGGGGGCGTTGATTTTCTGGCGGGAACGCTTCCACTATTCGCCCGGCTTCGTGATGGAAACGGTGGATACCACGGGAGCCGGAGACGTTTTCCACGGCGCCTTCGTTTATGGGCTGGTTGCCGGATGGGAGATGGACCGCATTCTGGACTTCTCCAACGCCATGGCCGGCCTGAATTGCACGGCGCTCGGCGCTCGCGGAGGGATCGCCACCCGCGCCCAAGCGGAGAAACTGGTTAAGAGAGGGCAAAGGCACGTTAATAAGAAACTGCTATAAGAAAGGATGAAGGATGAATTAAAAAAAAGAGGAATCATCCCTAATTCATCCTTCATAATTCATCATTCATACTTACTTTGTCGGAGGAGCTACACAGGAATAAAAGTGAGGCTAAATTGACCGAAGAGCCTTCGCAATATGCGCTAGTGACCGGCGCCTCCAGCGGCATCGGGGAGTGCTTTGCACGGATGCTTGCGGCTCGCAAACAGAATCTGATCCTGGTGGCGCGGTCGAAGGAAAAGCTGATTGCTCTGGGCAAGGAGTTGAGCGCCGCGCATAGAATCACCACTGAGCCGGTGGATTTTGACCTGAGCGTAGCAGGAGCCTCCGAACGGCTGGCTGCGCTCCTGCGCGACCGAAACCTGAAGGTCGAACTCCTGATTAACAACGCCGGGTTTGGAGCGCGGGGAAAATTCCATGAACTGCCCCTTGATCGCCAAAGCCAGATGATTCGGCTGAACGTCATGGCCCTGGTCGAGCTCACACATTTTCTCCTGCCTGCCATGGTGAAGGCAGGCCGGGGCGCCATCATCAATGTTTCCTCTACCGCGTCTTTCCAGCCTGTCCCATACACCACCATTTATGGCGCCACCAAGGCGTTTGTGACCAGCTTTTCCCTGGGCTTGGCTGAGGAACTGCGTGGATCCGGAGTGAGCGTAGTAACGTTTTGCCCGGGCGGAACCCGGACCAACTTTGGAGTCGCGAGCCAATATGGGGAAACAAAATTGCCCGGCGGAAGCCATAGTCCGGAAGAGGTGGTGAGCTTGGCCCTGAAAGCTCTTGATGCTGGCGGAGGATTAGTAGTGCCGGGAGCCAAAAACAAGGCGGGAGTGTTCGTGCAGCGATTCGTTCCCCGAAGTTGGGTGGTGAAAGGCGCGGCGCGAATCTTCAAGGTGTGAAGCTCCCCAGGTCGTGAGCCGGAAAGATGGAAACTACCCCTTCCCGCCCAGGTAGTGCTTAACCACCGCGTTCCACTTGCCTTGCGCGGCGAGGATCAATTCAACCGCTTCGCGGACTGCACCCTTACCGCCCGTCGCCCGCGTGCAATAGTGAATGTGGCGGCGCACGAGTTCGTGCCCATCCTTCACGCCCACAGCTAGACCGGCGCGAATCAGGATGGGCAAATCCACCACGTCGTCGCCCATATAACAAACCTCTTCATCGGTCACGCCGGCGGCGCGCAGAATCTTTTCATAAGGCTCCACTTTTTCAATCGCGCGTTGCTGGATGAATTGAATGCCCAGCTCCCTGGCGCGGTATTCCACCACCGGCGAAGTGCGGCCGGACAGGATGCCGGTCTTCAGCCCTCCCTGAATGGCAAAGCGGATGCCCAACCCGTCGCGAGCGTGAAAGGTTTTGGTTTCAAAGAATCCACCCTTGGGGTTGGGGAGATAATAGATTCGGCCATCGGTCATCACACCATCAACATCGAGCAGCAGGAGCTTAATTTTGAGCGCGCGTTTGCGAAGGTGAGCGGGAGAGAGCATGTCCTTTGTCCTTTGTCCTTTGTCCTTGGCTGTTTGTCCTTGGTCAGTTGTCAGTTGTGCGCCGTTCGTCGTCGTGAGCAACAAATTTCAGTGGTTCTGGTTAACATGCGCTCAGCAATGCCCACTTCGAAAAAACTGGATAATCGTGGAATGCAGTGGACCACTGACAAAGGACAAATGACCAAGGACGTGCTTCTTCTAAAACATTTCCGTCGTCCACAGGTCGTGGATGTGGACCACGCCCTCCAGCTTCCCGGTCGGGGTCACAACCATGAGCGATGTTATTTTGCGACTCTCCATCAGGTTCAGGGCGCGGGTGGCAAGCTCCTTGGCGGAGATCGAAACGGGATTTCGGGTCATGCAGTCGGCGGCGGTAAGGTTCAGCGCCTTGTTCCCTTCCCTCTCAAAGAAGCGCCGCAAGTCGCCGTCCGACACCAGGCCCACCAGGCTGTCGCCATCCTCCACCACAGCGGTAAGCCCCAGGCCCTTCCGGCTCATTTCGTAAATGACATCCGGCAATTGCGTTTGCAGACGTACTTTGGGAATCTGCGCGCCGGTATGCATCACGTTTTCCACACGCCGGAGTCTTACGCCCAAGCCTCCGCCGGGGTGCAATGCGGCGTAGTCCTCTTGCTTGAAGCCTCTCTTGTCAAGAAGCGCCATGGCCAGAGCATCGCCCATGGCCAGCATCACGGTTGTGGAAGCGGTAGGCGCCAGGCCCAATGGACATGCCTCCTGATGGATGCCGACGTCAATCACCACCTCGCTGGCCTGAGCCAAGGTGGAAGCGCCCCAACCCGTCAAAGAAATGAGCGGAATACCCAGGCGCTTGGCGGGGTCGAGCAATCGCAGGAGTTCATCCGTCTCACCGGTATAGGAGAGCGCCACCAGCACGTCATTACGGACCAGGCTGCCCAAGTCGCCGTGCAACGCTTCGGCGGGATGTAGGAAGAATGACGGCGTGCCAGTGCTGGAAAAGGTGGCTGATATTTTTTGCCCGATCAGTCCTGACTTCCCCATGCCGGTAACAATCACACGGCCCCGGCAGGCAAAAAGAATTTCCACCGCCCGAACAAAACGCTCGTCCAGGCGCCCGGGCAATTCGGCCAGCGCCTTCGCTTCGATTTCAAGAACTTTGCGGGCTGTCTCAAGACTCATGGGGAGGCGGAAACTGGAAATTGGAAACTAGAAAATGGAAACTGGAAAATGGAAGATCGAAACTGGAAACTTGAAACTGGAAAATGGAAACTCGAAACTGGTTAAGAAGAACAGGCAGTCAATTTCCCCTTCCCAGTTTCTTTTTTCCAGTTTCCATTTTCCAATTTCCATTTTCCAGTTTCCATTTTCCCGTTCTTCATTGGCTCAATCACCCGATCACTCAATCCTACAATTCTTTCAGGTTGCCGTTTCCGCCTGTTCCACATAGACCGTGGCGCGATTGCGGCCCGCGTGTTTGGATTCGTATAAAGCCTTGTCGGAAGACTTTAGCAGTTCCTCCAGGGATTTGCCATGTTCGGGATAGGCGGCGATTCCCAGGCTAACCGTGACTTGGGGCAAGGGCTTGTCCGTTCCGGAGGGCACCACCATGCGTTCCACGGCGTGGCGGATGCGCTCCGCCACTCGAATGGCCGCCTGAAGGTCGGTATCGGGCAGCAAGAGGACGAACTCTTCCCCGCCGTAGCGAGCCGCCAGGTTGGTCTCGCGCATGGCCTGGGTGACGGTTTTTGAAAATGTGCGGAGAATTTTGTCGCCTACTTCATGGCCAAACGTATCGTTAAAACTCTTGAAGTGGTCGAGGTCCATCATGATCAGGCACAGCGGATTTGCTTTGCGCGAAGCCATGGCAATCACCTTGCGCGCGTAATCTTCCAGGAAGCGGCGGTTGTAGAAACCGGTGAGCTCATCCACGTTGGCGCGTTGCTTCATGGTGACCAGCAAGCGCAGGTTGGAAAGCGCGGAGGCGGCGCCGCTCAGGTAGTTTTCCAGCAGGCTTTCGCGTTCCGCCGTCCAGAAATTCTTGATGCCCTCCAGGCGCACGGCCCCGATGAGGATTCCGCCGGCGATCAGGGGCCCGCAATAATAACTGCCCTCGGTGGGATGCAGGAATTTGGCCGGACAGAGCGGCTCCTGGGTGACGTCATTCACGCGAAAGCGGCGCCCGGTGCGAACGGCTTTGCAGTTATGGGGCTCATCGATCACGGGCCAGGCTTTCACGCTGTCGGGCAGCGGCGCGAGCGAGGCCGCCGCCTCCAAAAAATTCTCATGCGAATTCAGCTTGAAGAGGATCACCTGGCGGGGCTGGAATCGTTCACGCAATGAATGCAAGAGCTGGTCGTAGACTTCCATCTCCGTGGTGCACTGGGTCACCGCTTCGGAAAACCGGTTCAACGCCGCCAGGTCTTCGCGCTCGTGACGCAGGGCGGTGGTCATGCGCGAAAAGCTTCGCGAGAGCACGCCGAATTCATTGTCGGCGACCGAAGGCGTAATGGACTGGAAGTCTCCGCGCCCCACACGCTCTGACGCTTCAATCAACTCCTGCACCGGCCGGGCAATAAGCTTGGTCACGGCGCGGGTGAGGAAGAGCAGGATTGCCGCCACCACCACACCCAAGCCAACCCCCAACTGGAGCATCAGCCGCATCAAGCGCTCGGCATCGCGCGCGCGGGCCATGCTCTCCACGTTGTTTTCGTCCAGTAATTTCAGCACCTGGCTGCGAATGGAATCAATCCGTTTCTCACCCTCGTCCAACTGAACGGGGCCCCGGCCGAAATCGCCGCGCTGGGCTTTCTCGATCGAGGGCTTCACCCACTCCCGCCGCCAACTGTCGATGCCGTCGCGAATCGATTCCACTTCCGCCAAGCGCGCTGAATCGCTCAAGGTCAGAGTGCGCAGGCTCATGAGATCGGCGGATAATTCCTTTTCAGTGGTGTTGTAGCTTTCCAGAAATTCGGACTGCCCCGCGAGCAGGTATCCGCGCAGTCCCATGTGCGCTTCTTCCATGTGGCGCAACAGGGATTCGCCCCGCCCCATGATCTCCACCGAATGCAGGGAGGCCAGATCCATGCTGCGCGCCATCCAAAAGGTGTTCAAGAAGAGCCCAATTGCGGAGAGGAGCACAATGACAACAGGGAGGGTTATAAGCAGAATTTGCTGGCGGATTTTTAGATTGCGAATGGAGAATGCCATTGGTCCGCCAAAAGCCGTAACTGAGAAACGTACCCTATTCAAACCGCTACGTCAACCGGGACAATAACAGCGAGCTCATTAAGCGTGCTTGTGCCGGACGCAGTCTGAATGATATGGTTGGGTTTTGGAAGAGCAAAAGCTGGCCGCGCCCCGGTGCAAAGTCCCCTGGGGGAACTTGGAATGATTTTCCCGTGCGGGTCTTCGCGCCTTGGCGTCTTTGCGATGAATTGTTTTTCCTGCACCCCACAACTCAATGTCATACCAATCATGCGGAGTTCAACTAATATGCGACAAATTGGGATAAGAGTCCTGCCAGCCCTTTTATTCCTGCTCGCGAGTTCAGTGGTGGCGCCGCGCTTTTTGGCCGCCCCCGCCCAGGACGGGGAACGCGTTACCGCCATCACCGCCCCTGCCACGCCGCTGCCCCCTGAAGCAGAATCGCGCGCCATCACGCAGTTTTCATTCATCGTGTACGGCGACACGCGTGGAGGCCGGGACGGCGTGTCCATTCAATATGAGCACTCTCTGGTGGTGGACGAGATGCTGAAGCAGATCAAGCGCCTGGCGGGTACTCCGTTCCCCGTCCGGTTCGTGCTTCAGTCGGGCGACGCGGTAGTAAACGGCCAGTTTGCCGGCCAATGGAACACGAGCTTTGTACCCCTTATCAATCGCCTGACCACGGAGGGGAACGTGCCGTATTTCCTCGTGCCCGGCAACCATGAACACACAGATTCGGAGGCGGGCATGCGGAACTATCTCGATGCCGTGGCCGCGCTCATCCCGCCCGAAGGATCGCCGCGCCGGATGCCAGGCCACCTTGCCTATTCATTCGGCTATGGCAATGCGTTTGTGATCGCCCTGGATGCTGACATCGCAGGCGATGAGAGCCAGTATCAATGGGTCAAGAGCCAGCTGGAAGGGCTGGACCGCACTCGCTACGTGAATGTGATGGTGTATTGCCATCAGGCGCCATTTTCTTCCGGCCCTCATGGCGGGGCAAAGGTTGAGCAGCCTAGCGCGGACCTTCGGGCGCGCTACATGCCGCTGTTTAATGCGCACCACGTGCGGGCTGTGTTCTCCGGCCACGAGCATCTCTTCGAGCACTGGGTGGAACACTACACGGATTCGAGCGGGACGCATCGAATGGACCTGGTGGTTACCGGGGGTGGAGGTGCGCCCATCTACACCTACACCGGCGAGCCCGACCTTCGCGATTACATCAAAGCCAACGAGGCGAATAAAGTGGCGCTCGATCATCTGGTCAAACCAGGGATCGAGCCGGGGGCCAATCCACATCACTTCGTAATCGTGCGCGTGGACGGCGACAAACTCGACATGGATGTGATTGGGGTTGACTGGGGCCGCGACTTTCAGCCCTATCGAAGTAACAAGGTCGAACTTCAAGACCGGCATCACTAGCCAGGAAGACTAACGGTAGGGGGAGGGTCGCCCAGGTGGATCCGCCTCGGCGAGACCTGAATTAGCAGGCTCCGCTTTAGTTAGCTTGTCCTCCCCTCTTTATCCCAAACTCACACAAAGAAGGGGACGGCAAGCCGTCCCCCTACGAGCGGATACGGCTGGGCGTTGACCCAGTGCCATTCAATTGGCGGGGACGGCGCGCTCGCGGGCCCAGTCGCGCAGGGCTTCAACTTTTTCCCGCATGGTTACCGATAGAGGATAGGTGGACTGAAGTTCCTTCAACACCAACTCGGTGGAGAGCGCGCACTTTTGATCGAAGGCGGAGTAGAGGCTGCTGGTCACCGCTTGCTCGATTTCCGCTCCGCTGAAGCCTTCGGCGGCACTCGAAAGTTTGGCCAGATCAAATTTGGAAGCGTCCTGTTTATGCCGGCCCAGGTGAATAACAAAAATGGTCTTACGTTCTTCCGGGTTGGGCAGGTCGACAAAAAATATTTCGTCGAAGCGTCCTTTGCGCAGCAATTCGGGCGGGAGAGCTGAAATATCGTTGGTGGTGGCGGCCACAAAGACGGGAGCTTTCTTCTCCTGCATCCAGTTCAGGAAAGTCCCGAAGACCCGCACCGAGAGCCCGCCATCCGATTCCGAGCGCAGGCCGGAGGCGGGAAACATTTTCTCCAATTCGTCGATCCAAAGAACGGAGGGCGCCACCACTTCCGCCACATGCAGGGACTTGCGCAAATTCTTTTCCGACTCCCCGATGTATTTCTCAAACAACGTGCTGGCATCGAATTTGAGCAACTGAAGATTCCATTCGTGAGCCACGGCTTTGGCGCAGAGGCTTTTTCCGCAGCCTTGCACGCCGAGAATCAGAATGCCTTTGGGAGGGTCGAGGCCAAATTTCTCAGCTTCCCTGGAAAATGCCGCGCGCCGCTTGTCCAGCCATGTTTTCAAGCGCGCCAGGCCGCCCACCGAACCCATTCCACTTTCGGGCTCGAGAAACTCCAGCACCCCTTGTTCTTTGATGAGTTTGCTTTTGTTTTGGCGTATGAGGTCGATGGTGCCGGAATCGAACCGGGATGTTGCCAAAACCGACTCCGTCAAAACGCGGCGGGCTTCCGCACGAGTGAGCCCCATCAAACCGCGCGCCAGTGCGGGCATTTGGTCCTCCTCTAATTCCGATTGGACCCGGTAGTGTTCGCACAGATCCTTGGCGGTCAGCCTCGCCTGTTGGCTCAGCTCGAATTCAGTGGGCAAGCCCAGGGTGAATCGGGCGACTTCCTTCTCCAGCTCGACGGGGATATTCACCACGGGCGCGGAAATCAGAATGGCATGGCGGGCGCGCCGGAATTTTGCCGACAAATCGCGGAGCGTCCGGACAATCACATCCTGATCCAGGTATTTGTGAAAATCCTTCAACAGAAACAGCGCGTCACCTTCAATCCCGCCGATCTGGGCCAGGACTTGGGCGGGCTCCTGGGTATTGTAAATAGGCGCGCCGCCCGCCCGCGCCAATCCCACGGTAACCGTCCAAATATACAAGGGCAGGTTGAGGTCGTCCGCCACCACGCCGAGTATTTCCGTGGCGCGCCGCTCCTCCCAGGTGTCGAGATAGATTATGGGAAACTGCGAGTTCACCAGCAAAGCGAGTTCTTTGCGCGGGTCCTGATCCATCAACGTTTGCCTGACTGGGATTTGTTGCGCTTGGGCGGAGCGGAAACGCATACGGCTAGGCGCGCCCACTGAACCAATTGATCGCGGTCTTCCAGGATTTCGAGTGGAACTTCGTAATATTTCTGCAATTCCACCTTTGGATTTGGGCGGAAGGGAGTGCTTTTCCTTTCAATGTAAGCCACCCGTGTTTTCTTATCCGTCTTGAAATAGAGTCGCGACTTGGAGATAATTCCGAAAAATATCTCACCAGAGTAAAGTCCATAGGCTCCAAACATACGGTTGCAGCTCACGTCCGGCAGGCGCTCCAGTTGTTCCAAGACGAATTCTTTAAAGGTGTCAGCCGGAGTTGGCAAATTAGACCTCGCTCAAAGAGAGGACAGGCTAACCCACAATTCTTTTGGCAAGTGTTCGAAGACATTTAAGCCGGGGTGTCATTTACGAGCCACGGACAATCCCAGTTGCCGTCATTCCCGCGAAGGCGGAATCTATCTCCTATACACTGGGAAAAGTGCCACCGAAAAACTGGATTCCCGCCTCCGCGGGAATGACACGTGATCGAACTGGATCCCATTTCAAATGGCATATTCCACTCCGACGCCAAGGCGGGAGCAAGCTCCCGCACTCCAAAGAACCCGCATTGCATTACAGTGCGCGCACAAATTTTCCCAGGTCGCGGAGTTTGCGCGCCAGCGGCTTGAAGCGTTTCAGATCGAGTGCATTGGCGCCATCGGAAAGCGCGCGCGCGGGATGATCATGCACCTCCATGAAAACGCCGTCCACGCCCGCTGCCACGCCGGCACGCGCCAGGGTCTCAATAAACTGAGGCTGGCCGCCGCTGCGCTGCCCTTCGCCGCCGGGCAATTGTAATGCATGCGTTGCGTCCAGGATGACCGGGTATCCAAAATCCTTCATCACCGCGATGGCGCGCATGTCCACCACCAGGTTGTGGTAACCGAACGACGTTCCGCGTTCTGTAATCAGGATGCGATGATTTCCCGTGCTCGAAACTTTTTTAATTGCCTGTCCTATTTCCCACGGCGACAAGAATTGGCCCTTCTTGATGTTAACAACAGCGCCGGAACGTCCGGCTTCCACCAGCAAATCCGTTTGCCTGGAGAGAAAGGCGGGCACCTGGATCACATCACAGATTTCAGCCGCCGGAGCCACCTGGCTTACATCGTGAACGTCGGTGAGGATGGGGACGCCGAATTTCTTTTTGATGATCGCCAGAATTTCAAGGCCGAGCGTGAGCCCCGGGCCGCGGTAGGAATCGATGGAAGTGCGGTTGGCCTTGTCGAACGACGCTTTGAATATGAAGGGAACGCCCAGGGCGCGCGCCGAGGCGCGAAGCTGCTCGGCCATTTTCATGGCGTGCTTTTCACTCTCAATGACGCAAGGGCCCGCGATTAGGAACAGCGGGCATTTGCCGCTGAGTGTGAGATTGCCTATGTGGATGGCGTGGGGCATAGAAAGGAATGTCAGATGGCAAATATTAAATGGCAAATGGCAAAATTAAGGATGTCCTTTTAATAGGAATTATTTTGCTTTGTTTTTCGTTGTTGCTACAGCTTTTGAGAGCATAGCGCGAAGCTGGTTCGACTCGTCCAAAATATCTCGCAGCCGGTCAGGCGGCAATGTTTTTGCCTTGATCAAGAGCCGAAGCCGGTAATTGGATTCTCTTAATTCTTTTAGTGCGATCTGTGGTTTGTGAACGAAGTCATCCCGCGATTCGCCTGCCTGTGCTTCTTCGTAATTTGCGCCCACGGATAAACCAGAGCGCAAGAGTTGATCTCCAATCCGCCTGCCAACAACTGTATGGGGCAAACACTCAACAACCTTGATGATGCGAGCTCCGTACTCAAGCAGCCTCTCTCCAACCTGCTGCGAATCCGTCATTTTGAAATTTGACCTTTGCCATTTGCCATTTGAAATTCTTGTCCCCGCTCAGCCTTGCGCCGCCGATTTCGAGTGAACATCCGCGGCGCTCTCCGCTGCAACCACTTTGGCCGACCCGTGGTGCTTCCTATACTCGCAGGCGGCGGCGATAAACGCCTTGAAAAGCGGATGGGGCGCGAGCGGGCGCGATTTAAATTCCGGATGGAACTGGCATCCGAGGAACCACGGATGGTCGCGGATTTCCACAATCTCCACATAGGTTTCATCCGGCGTCGCACCTGTAATTTCGAGTCCGTTGGCCACCAGCATTTCCTCGTACTCGCGATTGAATTCATAGCGGTGGCGGTGCCGCTCCGAAATCTCGAGCTGCCCGTAAGCCTGATGAGCAAATGTGCCCGGCTTTAGCCGCGCTGTCCACGCCCCCAGGCGCATGGTGCCGCCCAGGTCGTCAATCCCACGCAACTCGCGCAGCTTGTAAATGACGCGGTGGGAGGTAGCCGGATCAAACTCCGAGCTGTCCGCGCCTTCGAGTCCCGCCACGTTGCGCGCGTATTCAATCACAGCACACTGCATGCCGAGGCAAATTCCAAAATACGGCACCTTGCGGGTGCGGGCATATTCGATGGCGCGCAGCATGCCCGGGATTCCGCGCTTGCCGAATCCGCCCGGAACCAGGATGGCGTCAAAATTCTTGAGTTGGTCGTGCCATCCGTCCTCTTCCAGGCCTTCGGCTTCAACCCAAAGCAAATTCACTTTCACGTTGTTGGCGATCCCGCCATGATGGAGAGCCTCGCTCAGGCTCTTATAGGAATCCTGATATTCCACATACTTCCCCACCATGCCGATGTTCACTTCGCCCGTGGGGTGGTGCAACCGCTCCACCAAATCACTCCACGCTGAAAGATTTCGTTCCGGGGTTTCAAGTTTCAAGCAACGCAGAATCTGGGTGTCCAGACCTTCGCCGGCGAGGACGAGCGGGACCTCATAAATATTCTCAACATCTTTGGCGGTTATGACGGCTTCTTCCGACACGCTGCAAAAAAGCGCAATCTTCGCCTTAAGTTCCGTTGATAAATAACGGTCCGTACGGCAAAGCAGGATATCGGGCTGAATACCGATCTCGCGCAGTTCTTTCACCGAGTGCTGGGTAGGTTTGGTTTTGAGTTCGCCCGATGCGCCGATGAACGGGACCAGCGTCAGGTGGACAAAAACCACATTTTCGCGCCCTTGCTCCTGGCGCATCTGCCGGATGGCTTCGAGAAATGGCAGCGACTCAATGTCGCCCACCGTGCCGCCCACTTCCACGATGGCCACATCCACGTCGGCGGAAATTTTTCGGATGGCGGACTTGATTTCATTGGTCACGTGCGGAATCACCTGCACCGTTTTGCCCAGGTAGTCGCCGCGGCGCTCTTTGGTGATGATGGTTTCGTAAATGCGCCCGGCGGTGCAATTGTTGTCGCGCAGCATGTGGGCGCGGGTGAAGCGTTCGTAGTGCCCGAGGTCGAGATCGGTTTCCGCGCCATCGTCGGTAACGTAAACTTCGCCGTGCTGGAACGGGCTCATGGTGCCCGGGTCAACGTTGAGGTAGGGATCGAACTTGAGCAGCGAGACGCGCAATCCTCGCGCCTCCAGAAGGCAGCCGATGCACGCGGAAGCCAGTCCCTTGCCGAGCGAACTCACCACTCCCCCGGTCACAAAAATATATTTTGCCCCCATACGCCTCCTTTAATTTAGCAGTCGGGTTGGATAGTCAGTTGCAATGGGTTGAAATGGTTACGTTTCCCGTGAACCGGAAACCGCGCTTTTTTGTTTGCCTGTACCGAAGGAATTTAAAGCAAGGAAGATTCGGTACGGGTGATTATCATTCCTTGGCCCAGGCCTTGTCAACCCTATTTTAATTTCGGTAGTTGTGTCCTTTGCCTGGCGCGAGCTCTGCCGCACAGTCATTCTCGCGAAGGCGAATCCATTTCACTAAATCAATAGAAATGCCCGGAAAAAGACTAGATTCCTGCCTTCGCGGGAATGACCGATTCCTCGAAAGGAATGCAATTCCAAATGACTCCACTACGGTATTTTCCGCATTTTGGCTCAGAGATGTGATGCCGGAGAATTTGAAGAGGCCCAATCGGGCTCCGGTGTTGGTTGTATTTTCCGCTCCGACCGACAAAACCTTGACACAACTTTGACATTTTCACTGGTTATCTTTCATTTGCAAATCATGATAGAATCACTTTGTTCCGGAGTGGGAGTCTTCGCGCTGTGCGAGATTCGGCAAGGCTGATGCACGAATCCGCGGTTCGAAGAGGGCTATTTCAATGACAGGCAAGATCCGGCGTGCCGTGGTTCGGCTTGTGTCGGGCACCATTGTCCTCGCGGGCATTTGGCCCGCACTCTCGCTTCGCGCCCCCGCCGACGAAAAGGCGGGCGCCCCTCCCTCCCCTGATAAGAACGACACCCAGGTCAACGTCCAGAAATCCCCCATTCATGCGGCGCCCATTCAGGTCGACGTGAATATGGTGGTGGTGAACGTGACAGTCACCGACCCGTATGACCGCATCGTGACTGGACTCGACCAAACCAATTTCCAGGTCTATGATGAAAAAGTTGAGCAGAAGATCGCCGCCTTCTCCACCGAGGATGCTCCGATTTCTGTGGGGCTGATTTTTGATTCCAGTGGGTCCATGTCCGACAAAATACAGAAATCCAAAGAGGCAGCCCTGCAGTTCTTTAAGACATCCAACCCACAAGATGAGTTTATGCTCATCGACTTTAACGAGAGGCCAAACCTGTTGGCGAGTTTTACCTCGAAGTTCGAAAACATCGAAGACCGGTTGCTGTTTCTAAAGTCGGGCGGCAAGACGTCATTATTGGATGCCATCTATCTCGGCATCAACGAAATGCGGAAGGCCACCACCAACCGCAAGGCCCTGCTCCTCATTTCCGACGGGGGCGACAATCATAGCCGGTACACGGAAAAGGACGTCAAGCGGGCCATGAAAGAATCAGACGTTCAGCTGTACTCGGTGGGTGTTTTTGAGCCGATTGCCGGCCGCGGACGCACGCCGGAAGAGGCCGGAGGGCCGGGATTGCTGGCCGAGCTTTCGGAGGTTTCCGGCGGAAGGATGTTCAGCGTGGAAAACGCCGACGAGCTTCCGGACATCGCGGAAAAAATATCCATTGAGCTGCGCAACCAGTATGTCATCGGCTACAAACCCTCGAACCTCGTTCGGGACGGCCGATGGCGTCGCATCAAGGTCAAGCTGAATCCGCCCCGAGGTTTGCCGCCCCTGCAGGTTTATGCCAGAACGGGATACTATGCTCCGACGCAATAATCAAAACTTTCGCTCCTTGTTCCAGTGGATGGGGTGCACGATCGTGGGCCTCATCCTGCCGGCCCTGCTCACCGCGCAAACCACGCCGCCGGGCGATAAAAAATCGAGTGAATATAAAATCGGCGTGGACGTGAACCTGGTGGTCCTGCCGGTGAGCGTAATAGACAAGAAAGGGCATCGCGTGGAGAACCTCCAGAAGGATGACTTTAAGGTTTACGAGGACGGCGCGGCGCAGCAAGTCACAGTGTTTTCGCACGCCGATATTCCGGTGACGATGGGCATCGTGATTGACGACAGCGGCAGCATGAGGCCCAAGCGCGCGGCCGTGAATGCGGCGGCCCTGACTTTTGTGAAAACCTCGAACCCGCAGGACCAGGTTTTTGTGGTGAACTTCAACGACGTTTATTACCTCGACACGCCGGGAGATTTCGCCTCCAACATTGAAGATTTGAATTCGGCATTGAATAAAATTGACTCGAGGGGCGGAACCGCGTTACGCGACGCGGTCTACGCCTCGCTCGACCATATGAAGCTGGGCAACCGGGACAAAAAAGTACTCCTTGTGATCACGGACGGCGAAGATAACGCCAGCCGCTATACCATGGAGGAATTGCTGGCGCATGCCCAGAAGGCGGGCGCACTGATCTACACCATTGGGTTGCTGGGCGACGACGAAGATGGCCACCTATTCAAAATGCGAAGCGGCGAATCCCATCGCGCCGCCAAAGCCCTCGATTCCCTGTCGAAGACTACGGGCGGCGAGGTCTACTTTCCCAAGTCCCTGGAGGAAGTGGAATCCACCTGCGTGGATATCGCGCACAATATCCGCAACCAGTACACCCTGGCTTATTACCCGACCAACGCAAAACGCGATGGCACATTCCGCGCCGTTCGCGTGGACGCCACTGCTCCCAACAAGCACGATAAACTGGTGGTGCGAACGCGCACCGGCTATTACGCCCCCAAGAGCGACCAACCTGCCGTGCCCGCTTCAGGCCAATAGAAAATTCATACCTCTGATGATTGGGAGCGCGTCGCCGCGTTTTTTGGCGGCATCATCGCGTGATTTCGTTCAAGAAACTTTTTCCATGAGGCAGGTGCAGCCCGAAATTTTCGGCAATAGTTGCGCCGATATCGGCAAGCGTTGCGCGCGTGCCCAAGTTGACTCCGCTGCGAACGCAGGGACCGCTGACCAGAACGGGAACGTACTCACGCGAGTGGTCGGTGCTGGGTCCGGCGGGGTCACAGCCGTGGTCGGCGGTGATGATCATTACATCGCCGGCACCAAGTTCCTGCCGCAGTTGGGGAATGAAAGCGTCCACTTCCTCGATAGCCCGCCCGTAGCCTTCGATATCCAGACGATGCCCGTAGAGCATGTCAAAATCAACCAGGTTGGTGAATACCAAACCGCAGGTCGGCTTGATGATGGCGGTCACAGTACTCTGAAGGGCCTGCCGATTATTTTTCCCTGGCCACGATTCGGTGATGCCCCGGTTCAAGAATATGTCAGGTATTTTGCCAACGCCAAATACATCCAATCGCGCGTCCTTTAGCAGGTCCAACAACATGGGACGCGGCGGCTCCACGGCGTAATCGTGGCGCCGCTCGGTGCGTGTGAAGGCTCCGGGCGCGCCTGTGAACGGTCGCGCGATCACCCGCCCTACGCGGTGTGGACCGTCAAGCAGGCCGCGCGCGATGGTGCAGATGCGATACAGTTCTTCAATGGGAATTACATCTTCGTGCGCCGCAATCTGAAAGACACTGTCAGCGGAAGTGTAAACGATGGGCTGGCCCGTCTTCATGTGTTCGCCGCCCAGTTGTTTAATGATCTCTGTGCCCGAGGCGGGAAAATTGCCAAGAGTTTTGCGGCCGATGGCGGCTTCAAACCTCTCCATCAGTTCAGGAGGAAAACCGCGCGGGTAGGTGGGAAACGGTTGATCCAATATAATTCCGGCCATTTCCCAGTGCCCTGCCGTGGTGTCTTTGCCCGGCGATAGAAGTGTCGCCTTTCCATAGGACCCCTCTGGAGACTCCGAGGGCGTCAGGCCCGCGAGCGGGCGGATGTTGGCCAGACCGAGACGGACGAAGTTCGGAATGCGCAATCCACGCCGCTCGCAGATATGGCCAAGGGTATCGCGCCCTTCATCGCCGTAAGCGGCGGCATCAGGCATAGGCCCGATGCCCATGCTGTCGCATACGATGACGATAAACCTTTGGAAGTGGGACTTCATCTCTCAACCCGCGCGCCTTTTTTCCCAGGCCAATATGCAAGGCCCAATTCTATTCTTTTTCTTAATGGTTTTGTAGCACCACGCTCCGGCTGATGAAATAGCCGAGAGCAGCGCCGGCAAAAACATCGGAGGGGAAATGGGACTGCAAAGAAATTCGCGAGAAGGCCACCGCACTGGCCGTGCCGTATGCAACCCAAGGCGCCCACCGGTGCTGGCGGTAGCGGCGGGCAAACACAGTGGCGATGGAAAATGCCTCGATGGCGTGGCCGGAGGGAAAGCTGGCGTTCTTGCCCAGGGCGGAGCCGCGCGCTTCAGTCCACGTATCGGAAAAGTTTGCGGTCGGCGAAAGATCACTTGGGCGAACTCGATGCGTGCTGTCTTTGATCACCAAGCTCAATATTCCCGTGTCGGCAACAGCCTCACCCACCAGCAACGCGGTATGCTCGGCATAGGAATCGTGCCTGGCCAGGCCCGCCACCAGAAAAGAGGCGGGTACAAGTGCCATTCCCAGCGAAGCATTGGTCCCGCTGAAAACTTTATTGAATCCATTGAAGCTCGTTGTGCGGCGAAAATAAGGGGTATCGTGAGGGTCAAGCGCGAGCAATCCCGCAGTCACCGCGGCAAAGCCGAGCGCAGGTTTCCAGTGATTTCCCTTTGCAAGCTGGACGGGGAAACTCCAAATGGCTTTCTGATCTTGAAGCACGTTGGCAGGCAGAAGTTTGAATGATACCGGACGTTCCGGCAATAAATCCCCTTCCGACCTGGCGCTTCCGGCGTCGGCCGCACCTTGCGAAAAAGCCAAAGGGTCTTGAGCGCGCGAATTCAATCCCAGGCTGGAGAGAGCCAGGACCAAGACGATCAAACGGCAAGTGCACCGGCTCATCAACATTCGATCCTCCCACCTTCAGTAGTTCGGGATGGCGAGAAAATATCAAGGTGCAAAATCATCGCGGACTCACTTGATTTGGAGACTTCGGACCATCTTTTGAAACGCGGGGCGCAATGCCTGGAAGTCCTGTTCGGGGGCAATAAAAACCATGTATAAGAGCGATCCGTCCGAACGTTGCACGGTCACCAGCCAGTCGTGTTCGCGCATGGCGTGTCCGCTTGAGTCTTGAATTGGCGATGGCCCCGTCATTTCAATACTCTTGCCCGGCGCATTGCTCACTCGAATGTCCTCGTCCTGGCCGATGGATTTCAGTCCTGGATTGGCCTGGCGAAGCGAATCAATCAACTGATGAGTATTGTCATCTAGCGTGCCGCCACCCCGGCCGCCTTCCGATTGGTACCAGTTGACCATGGCGCCGTAAGCGATGGCATTTTGGGCCACTCCAGCGCGGGGCGCGATGGTGAGGGCGGAGTCGGCGTCGCCCGAGACTTCCCAATTGGCCGGATAGGAAACGATGAAGGCAGTATGCTCATACTTCTTAAAATTGGCGGCAGGCATTACCTCCGCTCGCGCCACCGGACCCATGGGCCCTGCAGATGGTTTCTCGCCAGGCTGGACCTGGGGAGAACTCGCTGGCAACCCCATCAGCCTGTGCTTAATATTTTCGAACTCGGGGCTGTCCGTCCTTCCCTCGATGGGCGGCCCGAGTTTTGGAATCTCATCATCGATCGCCTGAATTCGGTTGGCGGGAATGGGATGATCGGAAAAAAACTGGGCCGTTTTGGCCGGATATTTTTCCTCGATGATCTTGAAAAACTGCGCCATCGCGTGAGGGTCATACCCCGCGTGGTACAAGACGTAAGTGCCCACTTCGTCGGCCTGTGACTCGGCGTTGCGCGAATTGTGAAGCAAGACCGAATTCACGGTGAAGCCCACGCCCATCTGCGCCAGTTGGCCCATCAGGTTTCCGCTTGAGCCCATCATTCCGCCCAAAATCGAGAGTGGCGCCTGGGCGAGGAGCATCTGCGACGCCTGGTGGGTTCCATGGCGCATGACCACGTGCCCGGTTTCGTGGGCAATCACTCCGGCGAGCTGCGCTTCGTTCTCGGCGGCCTCAATGGCGCCACGATTTACGTAAATGAATCCGCCCGGCAGTGCGAAGGCATTGATGTCTTTGGCGTTGATGACTTTGAACGACCAGGCGTAGTCCGCAGGAAGCGGCTCGAATTGAGTCAAACGATGCCCGAGGTTATCAAGATATTGGAGAACCTGCCGGTCATTCAGCATGGGGAGCTGCTGCTCGACCTTGTCCGCCGCGTCTTTCCCCGCCGAAATGTCCTGTTGCTTGGAGAAGAAATTGAAGCCGGGCTTCAGGTCAAATTGATAAGCGGATTCGACAGCGAGCGAGGCGGCTGCGGAAACGCAAAGACTGATGGCGAAGACGCACCGGAGGAAGCTTTGAACCTTCATATTATCTCCACCCCGGGATGCACCAACAATCAGTGAGATTATGAATCAAAGCTTTGGGATGCCCTCCATGCCGGCCGGGATGATGGATCAGGATCGGGCGGATAAGTTCTTCGCCCCGCCACTCTCCGATAGGATGCGGAGCAAGGCCCGCTGCCTACGTCCCACTCTTAGTGACGATGGCATCCACGGGCTCATAAGCCGTTGCCCGCTGGGGATGAGCTTTCTCAAATGCATCAATCAGGTTTTCGTGGCGGAGGGTTAGCCCGATATCATCCCAACCATTCAGCAGGCACTCACGGCGGAAAGGGTCAATTTCAAAATTCATTTTGAGTCCATGGCCATCAGAAACGATTTTGGTCTGGAGATCGACCGTCAATTCATAGCCGATATTTTTGAGGGTGCGCTGGAAAAGTTCATCCACTTGGGCGTCGGGCAGGGTCACAGGGAGGATCCCGTTCTTGAAACAGTTATTGTAAAAAATATCCGCGTAGCTGGGCGCGATGATGGCGTGAAACCCGTAATCGAGGATCGCCCAGGGCGCGTGCTCGCGGCTGGATCCGCAACCGAAATTCGCGCGCGCCAGAAGGACGGACGCTCCTTTGTAGCGCGGCGCGTTGAGAACAAACTCCGGATTCGGCTTCTCTCCCGGGAGATATCGCCAGTCATAGAAAAGCGTGCGCCCGAATCCCTCGCGCGTCAGAGCCTTCAGGAATTGCTTGGGCACCATTTGGTCCGTGTCCACGTTCACGCGATCCATGGGCGCGACCAGACCCGTATGTTTGATGAAGGGTTGCATCTATGCTCCTAAGAAAATGGCGCTGTTATCCTAACTGCGGCCGGGTTCATGTCCGTTGCCCTCCATGCCGCGGATGAAACGGTCGACTGTCGCGCTTAGGCCTTCAACCGTTTGCACCAAACCCTTCATGGCGGAGGTCAGCAACACTTGGCCATCAACCAGCTTGTTGATGGCGTGGGAGTTTTGTTCAACCACAATCTCCAGCCGATCAAGCTTTTCGCCCACACGCTCAAGATTCGATTCAACTCGATGAAGAATCTGGCCCTGGACAAGCTGGTTGTCCCGCAGATCTTTCATGGACTGTTGCATCTCCTCGTAGGTCATGCTGTCACCGCCGGCTAAAAGGTAAAAGGCAAAAGTAAAGAGCAACCCGCCCCTAATACCTTTTCGCATTTCTCAATTAAGTACGCGTGTCCCGCCTTTTAACTTTTCCCTTCTATCTCTTCCTTTACCCTTTATCCTCTAACCTTTCTTGATTTCCACATCCCAATCGCGAATATCCACAAAGTGCCCTGCCACTGCCGCCGCCGCGGCCATCATCGGGCTCACCAAATGGGTCCGGCTTCCCTTTCCTTGCCGTCCTTCGAAATTACGATTTGAAGTTGAGGCGCAGCGCTCGCCGCTCGGAACCACGTCGGGGTTCATGCCGATGCACATGCTGCATCCGGCATCGCGCCATTCGAATCCGGCTGCGCGAAAAATTTTATCCAGGCCTTCTTTTTCGGCCTGCGCTTTGATCACCATGGAGCCTGGGACCACCAGCGCTTCCTTCAGCTTGCTGGAAACGTGCTTCCCCTCCAGCACTCGGGCGGCGGCGCGCAAGTCCTCAATGCGCGAGTTCGTGCACGAACCAATAAAGACGCGGTCGAGAGGGATTTCCGTGAAGGGCGTGCCGGGCTTGAGGTCCATATACTCGAGGGCGCGGGTGGCCGCCTCGCGGTCCACCGCATCGTGAAATTCTCGTGGGTCCGGCACGCGTCCCGTAACATCGGTCACCATGCCCGGGTTTGTCCCCCAGGTGACCTGGGGTGCTATTTTCGAAACGTCCAACTCGACAACGCGGTCGTAGGCGGCGTTCACGTCAGAAGCAAAAGACTTCCAGCGTTCGGCAGCGGCTTGGAATTCCTTTCCCCGTGGGACGAAAGGCCGGCCTTCCATGTAAGCGCAAGTGGTGTCGTCGGGAGCCACCATCCCGGCGCGCGCGCCCGCTTCCACGCTCATGTTGCACACCGTCATGCGCCCTTCCATGGAAAGAGCGCGCACCGCGTCGCCGGCGTATTCAATCACATGGCCGTTGCCACCCGCGATTCCAATCTTCCCGATAATCGCAAGAATGATGTCTTTGGCCGTGATTCCGTGCTGCCCACGCCCGGTCGCGCGCACCAGCATGGTCTTGGATTTGAATTGCGAGAGGCATTGCGTGGCCAGCACGTGTTCCACTTCACTGGTCCCAATGCCGAACGCGAGAGCGCCAAACGCGCCGTGAGTGGAGGTGTGGCTGTCACCACAAACAACAGTTTGCCCGGGCTGGGTGATGCCGAGCTCCGGCCCGATGACGTGCACAATGCCCTGGTTGTGCGATTGCATGTTGAACAACATTACGCCGGTCTCGCGGCAATTACGGTCCAGGGCCTTGAATTGTTCCGCCGCAATCGTATCGAGCAGAGGCAGGCCGCGGTCTTTGGTGGGTACGGAATGGTCCATGACAGCAAAGGTCAGGTCGGGGCGGCGCACCTTGCGGCCTGCGACCTTCAAACCGGAAAAAGCCTGGGGCGATGTCCCTTCGTGAATCAGGTGGCGGTCAATGTAAATAAGCGCGGGCTGGCCCGGCGGCTCCGAAACCAGATGCGCTTGCCAGATTTTTTCGTACATCGTTTGTGGCGGCATACTTAGATTTCATTATAGCTTGGGCGAATTAACTTTCAAAGGGGCGATTCGAGCAGCACTCACCGAGGCTCCAAGCGAACCTCTCCCCTTAAAGCCCGGGTTACTTCGTGACTCGCACAGAAACCGTGTTCGAGTAAGCGGACACGCTGGTCGATTTGAATGCCTGTACGCGATAGAGATAGGTACCTTTGCCCACCGTATCGGTAAAAGTCTTCACGCTGCCCCCAACTGTCCCCACGCGGATGAAGCCGGTGGTTCCGGAGGGTGCGCGTTCAATATTGAAACCGGTTTGGTTGGTTGAGTTGTCAGTCCAATTGAGGATCACTGATCCCCTGCCCGCTCTGCCGGTGAGATTGGTTGGAGCGATGAGAGTGCCTGCGGTCACCGTGATGGCGACCTGAGCGGTGCCCGTGGCGCCCCGGTTATCGGTCACGGTCAATACGGCCGTGTACGCGCCTGCATTCTGATAGACGTGCGTGGGCGAGGCGCTGCTGCTGGTTGCAGTGCCATCACCGAAATTCCAACTATAGGATGCAATGGATCCGTCGGGATCGTAGGAGCCGGCCGAACTCAAATTCACCGTGAGCGGTGCCGCCCCGGAAGTGGGCGATGCCCCCGCCACGGCCACAGGAGGCTGATTGGGACTGCCTAACGGCAGCACCAGAAGAGTGATGCTCTGGGCAGGCGCGGTGAATGATACGGTGGTCCCGCTGAAACTGATGTCCGTCAGACGACTAATTACGTTGGCGGAGGTCAATTGATACACCTGCGCCGTACCTGCATTGCCAAAATTATTTAACGCGATGTTTACCGGAGTCGTGCCGGACAAATACTTGCTAATGACCATTATTGTGACCGCGCTGTCAGAGCTGCGCTGGGCGGCAAACACGGCGACGTTGTCCGGATTTGGTCCGCTGGCCGACACGCTGGTGTCGCCGAATGCAGAATTATTGCCGTCATAGTTGCGGTACATCTTGATGGCCTTGTAAGTGGGCGTGGAGGCATCCGGGGTAGTCCAGCGCGCCGCCAGGTTCAGGCCTTCACGGCCAAAGATTCCCAGGATATCCGCTTGAGCGGTGGCGCCATTGATGTAGGGCTCGGCTCCCCAATTGTATTCGGTAATGCCAATGGGCGTGCCGGAGTCATAGTAGGCGTTTACCCAGTTGCGCAAACGCGGGATGAGCATCACTTGAGTATTGATCCATGACTGGTCAACGTAATTGGGGTCCCAGAGTGATCGAGTGGATTTGTTGCGCAAAAGTTCGGTGGTCGTACTGACATCATTGCTGAATTCTCCGCCTTGGGGGTAGTAGTGCACCGTGAAGACGTCAATCAAGTGCCGTCCGTCAGTCTTCAACTGTCCGAGCAGCCAGGGGAGATAATCCGCGCCACCGTGATTGGTGCGGTCGGGCAGATAACTCCATCCGTGCAGACCGCCATATTGCTGGTCGTAGCCGCTGTAAAAATAACCGCTCCAACCCCATTCCTCAGGTCCCACGATGACCGCGTTAGGATCAACGGCGCGGATCTGCGCGGCGTAATCCTGGATGCGGGATAGAATCTCGTCCATGGTAGCGCCCGTAGGGTGCACGTCGCGGTGAGTGGAAAACCAGATGCTGTGCTCGTTGTCAAGAATGTAATAACGCGGCGAGTCAGAAGTGGCCAGGCCCCATTTATTCACCATGGCCTGCACCCATTGCTGCTGATCGGTGGAGGTGCTGGGCACGTTGGCGTCGTTGGGATCGTTGCCGGTCACATCTGATCCGGTGGATTTCAGAATGCCGTTGCCCGCGTCGGGGAACCATTGAGCGTCATTGCCCGTTTGGGGGCCGTATTTCGCCTGCGAGAAACTGGCGAGTTTGCTTCGGTTGGCCCCCAACTTGGCTACCCAGTCAAGCATAGGAATGGTGATCATCGCCCGAGCGCCGGCCGCTTGGGTGTTGGAAATAAATGTGTCGCCGCGCTCGCCCGCCACGGCACTGGTATCACCAATGCTTTCAAAGTACCAATCCTGGTCGCGGTTGTCGGCGTTTATTTGCCAGTTATAGCGGCTGCTGTTGTTGCCTCCATACCGGTTGAGTGGAACATTCAGATCAGAAAGCTGAGTGGTGGTCCCGAAAGCTACTCCGTATATCCGCGGGTCGATGGATTGGCGATTGGCGTTGACGTCTACAGTGACGCTGGCCGTCGGATTTTGAGCGGCGGCGGCTCCGGTAAGTATGAACGTAAGGATTGCGGTCTTGAGCATAACCGAGGGCTTCTGCATATTCCCCTCCAATTTCTGATCATTATATACCAAGCTGCCTCTTCACCAAACGTGGCAAATTGGCTAAGAGAATCCATGCCTGCGGAGCTCCACGGCCCCGGTATTTTGCCAGGCATCCTGGATTCAGTCCGATTCCTCTTGCATCCAATATGCGGATTCAGGTAGTCTGAAAACATCATGAAGATTTCGCGTAAATAAGTCGCGGGCCCGCCTGGTTAGATTCCCCAAGGCCCGCCTTTGGGCCGAATTCCCAAATTCAAGTTTTCACATTTGCATTTATGGACGCTGTCGCAACAGTTCAGCCGCCCCAGACTCTGTGGGCCTCAGTCCGCGAAGCTCTTCGCGGCTCGCACCAGGACTACACGGCAGGGAGCATCAATCGGGCCATCATCCTCCTCGCTATTCCGATGGTTCTGGAAATGTGCATGGAGTCCCTGTTCGCCATCGTGGATGTTTTTTGGGTGGCGCGCCTGGGTGCCGACTCCGTGGCCACCGTCGGCCTCACCGAATCCATGCTGATGTTGGTGTATGCCGTGGCGATGGGGCTCGGCATGTCAGCTACCGCTATGGTGGCGCGCCGTGTGGGTGAAAAAGATCCTGAAGGGGCATCAGTTTCCGCCGTACAGGCCGTAGCCCTTGGATGGGCCATCGGCTTGGCGATGGGACTTCCCTGCCTTTTCCTGGCCCCGCGTTTACTTAGTCTGATGGGGGCCTCACCCGCCATCGTCGGCGTGGGCTCAAGCTACTCACGGATCGCTATGGGCGGCTGTTTCGTGGTCACGCTTCTCATCCTGAACAACGCCGTGTTTCGGGGCGCGGGCGACGCCGCCATCGCTATGCGGGTGCTGTGGCTTGCCAACGGAATCAATCTGATTCTCGACCCGTGCTTCATCTTTGGTCTTGGGCCATTTCCCCGGTTGGGTGTGACCGGGGCGGCCACTGCCACGGTGATCGGGCGGAGCATAGGCGTGCTCTACCAATTCTACAAGCTGCTCAAGGGCGGCGAACATATCCGCGTGTTGATGCGGCAAATCCGGCTGAACTTGCACGTGATGCTCAGCCTGCTGAAAATCTCACTCACCGGCATCGCGCAAATGGCCATTCCGCACGTCGCCTGGATCGGCATGGTTCGGATCGTCAGCACATTTGGAAGTGCCGCCATCGCGGGCTACACTATCGGCATCCGGATCATGATTTTCGTCATTCTGCCCTCGTGGGGATTGAGCGGCGCGGCCGCCACCCTGGTGGGACAGAACCTGGGCGCGCAGCATCCCGAGCGGGCGGAGGAGTCCGTGTGGACCACGGGCTTCTACAACATGATTTTCCTGGGAAGCGTGGGCGTGTTTCTCATCTTTTTCGCCGCCCCCGTGGTTCACCTCTTCACTCACGATCCCGAGGTGGTGCCGCTCGCAGTTTCCTGTCTGCGCATCCTGAGTTTCGGCAACATCGCCTACGCTTACGGCATGGTGATGCTACAGGCTTTTAATGGAGCGGGAGACACGCGCACTCCCACGGTAATTAATTTTATTGGGTTCTGGGTACTGGAAATCCCGCTCGCCTATGCGCTGGCCATTACATTGGACCTGCGCTCGAACGGCGTCTATCTGGCCATACTTATTTCCGAAGCCGCCATAGCTGGCGTGAGCGTTTTCATCTTTCGTCGCGGCCGCTGGAAGGCGCAAAGAATTTAAGCTTGCATGTAGGGCCGGGGCGAGCCCCGGCACTGCTTACGAACTCCGCGACTAGCGGACTTTCACCACGAAATAGAGAAACGATCCCTTTACTTCTTTAAACCAGTGAGGAACACCATTCGGGATGGTAATCACGTCGCCTGCGCTTAGGACGCGAGTCTCGCCGCCAATGATCGATTGGCCGCGCTCTTCATTTGGGGCTGTGGACTTCATGCCCACTGGAGTGCCACCGGTCACAAAAGTTGCGTTTCCGCTTACGATGTAAAAGACATCGGAATCAAGGGTGTGAAGCTCGACTTCGCCGGCTTTTACCCTGTGAGCCATCATCACGGTATAAACGCCTGACCCTGCTTTCCCTTCGGTAATTTTGGTCGACATGCTTTTTTCGAGGGTCGACGCAATCCTGGCGCCCTCGAAATAGCTCACGGCCGGCGACGACGAATTTTCCTGAGCAATAGTTTTAGCAAGCCATCCTATAGCGACGGCAAGAACCACAAAACTCAACAGCACGCTTTTGCGAACATACATATAATTCCCTCCTCGATATCTGCCTGGAATTTTCCAAATAGAATGAACTTTGAGTGGCAACAAGTCCAGAATTTTTCCCGCATCGGCCAGTAGGGCGGCCTTTGTGGCTGCCTTCCGTTTGCCCACGCCGGCGACAGCGCATAAGTTAGATTTTGATTTTAAACTTTCTCGCGATAGAATCCCCGCCGAGGTGACCCCATGAGTGACATTCCAAACCAAAAAGAAGTCGGGCGGCGGCATTTCCTGAAAATCGGGGGAGCTTCCGCCGCGGCACTGGGTGCAACTGCAAACTTGCCAGCGAGCGAAGCAAGCCCTTCAGCCAGCGCGCCCTCCCCTGCTTCGGTGGAGTTCGCGCCCGATTCCAAATACCCCAAGCTGGCCATCATCACGCCATACTCGCGCGAGAAGCTCGCTTTCGCCACGGCTGCGGGCTATGAAGGCGTGGTGGTTCCACTCAACGATTTCTTCGATCCGGACAAGCTGAGCGACTCTCAGATCGATCAGATTATGGCTACTTCTCGCGAAACGGGCGCCCGCATCATCAGCATCGAGTGCATGTGGGGACTCAATCACATTGAACCGGACCGCGCCAAGCGCGAAGGAATACACGCCCGCTTTATTCGTTGCCTCGAATTCGGGCATCGGCTGGGCTGCAAATTTGTGGGGACGTTTAGCGGCGGAGTAAAGGGAGCGACGGGCGAATCGCAAGCCAAAGATCTGGCCTCGGTAGTGAACGAGAAATATATGCCGGTGCTGGAAAAGTTGGACCTACATATGGGTTGGGAAAACTATCCGACCGAAACCAACTTTGCCACCGTTCCGGCATTTTATGAGGCGGTGTTTACCCAGGTCCCCAATAAACGGTTGGGCCTGGAATTCGATCCCTCGCATTTCATCCGCCAATTCATTGACCCCATCGAGGTCGCCTGGAATTTTCGCGATCGCATTCACGCCGCGCATGCCAAGGACACGGAGATCATTCAACCCGTCATTCAGCAGGTGGGCATTCACGGCAGGGACTGGTGGCGCTACCGCATTCCCGGCCAGGGGCTGCTGGATTGGCCTAAGTTTATTACCGTGCTTCTGGAAGTCGGATTCAAAGGCGGCATCGCCGTGGAGCACGAAGACAACTTTTGGGATGAGCCCAACATGGAAAAAAATCCCGATTTTCCCCAGGCTCGAAAAGACGGTTTTATCCTGGCCCACAGATTCCTGAGCCAGTTATTGCCGGGACGGCTGGGCTGAAAGAATTGACGATTGACGATTTACGATTGAAAAACTTCTAAATTTGTGCTGGTGTCCTCAATCGGCAATCGGCAATCGGCAATCGGCAATCGGCAATCGGCAATCGGCAATCGGCAATC
>DATGFN010000056.1:0-26533 GCA_035308965.1 Terriglobia bacterium
GATTTCCTCCGCAATAACGATTTTGACGCACGCCCTTATGCCTTTACCGGCGCCGCGCCGGTTTCCTCGCCCTTTAAGTGGAACCAGTATGGCTACACGGTGGGCGGACCGGTGTGGATCCCCAAACTCTTCAATGGCAAGAACCGGTTGTTCTTCATGTCCAACTATGAAGGGTTCAAGCTGCGGCAGCAGACCCAGACAGTTTACACGACATTCCCCTCCGCATTCCGAACCGGTGACTTCTCCTCAGTGCTAGCGACGCATGTTATCACCGATCCGACGACCGGCGCGCCGTTTCCCGGCAATATCATTCCCGGGGGCCGTCTGGACACGATCGCCAAAGGGCTCCTGCAGTATTTTCCCGCGCCCAACATCGGGAACGCACCGAACAACGGCCTGTCCAACAACTACCTCGCGCTGGACAACATCGCTGAGAACAAATATCAGACTACCCAGCGCGTGGACCTTGTGCAGAGCGCGAAATCAAGTTGGTTTGTCCGTTATAGCATGCAGAATGAAAGCGGGGTGATGCCGGCTTTAGATGCGAACGGCATGAGTCTGGTCACCGATGTCAAGCAGGTGGCGATCAATAACACGTTCGTTCTGTCGCCGACCCTGGTAAACGAAGCCCGTTTCGGCTTTCTGAACTTCTACAATAACTATGCGCCCGAACTGGCAGGCAAAACGGACGTCGTCAAACAGTTGAATCTTCCGGGCCTCTTGAGCGACCCGGCGCCCCCGGCCTGGGGCGTTCCCAACGTCACCCTGGGAGATGGCTTTAGCGGTTTTGGCAACAACACGGACGGTCCTTACACGACCTCGGATCACATCTTACAGGTGGTGGACAATATTTCCTGGACCCACGGGAGCCACTCATTCAAGTTCGGCGTCGAGATTGACCGCACAGATTTCAACGAAACTGGGAACCAATATGCCCGCGCGCAATATAACTTCCTGAATAAAGCCACCGGATATAATCCTGCCGACTTCATGCTCGGTTATGTCAACAGTACGGTAGACGCCGTCGCCCTGGCGGTCGCGCGGTTCCGCATGACGAGCCAGTTCTATTACATCCAGGATACCTGGAAGATCCGACCGAACGTTACCCTCAGCTACGGCTTGCGCTACGAATATGTGCCGGCCTGGAGTGACAGAGTGCCTCTGGTCAATGTTTGGTTCCCCGCCGGTTTTAACCTTCAGGGCGATCCCAAAGGTCTGAATCCACAGCCAGCGAACACCAGGCCCTGCATAATCGAAAACGGAAGCGGGAGCTTTAACGGCGGCAATGTTGTCTTTCCGACGGTCGCTCAGGGAGGCGTTTGTACCGCTCGCGATGGGCGATTAGGCCAAAATCTAGTCAACTCGGACCACACGGATTTCGCTCCCCGCTTGGGGATTGCGTGGAGTCCCACAAGCAACTGGACGGTCCGCGTGGGCGCTGGCATTTTCTACACACAAGACACCGGCAATCCCGTATTTGACATGTCGCGCAGTCTTTCTGGAAAATTTCAGGTTACCGAGACCAACAACAACCTCACCTTCGAAAACCCCTTCGCCGCCAACGGTGTGGCGAACGCATGTGGTGTCTCCGCTCCGCTGGTGTGTGTCCCTACACCCACCCTGGTCAGCACCTATTACGGCCGCGAGACCCCCTCTGTTGAAGAGTACGAACTGAATGTCCAACGGCAATTGGGCAGGAATACTGCCCTTGAAATCGGTTACCTGGGAACGCAGGGCCATCACCTGCCGCGTTATATATATTTTAACGCTGCGGCGCCCGGACCGGGCTCACAACTCAGCCGCGAAGCGTGGCCGAACTTCAACAACACCGTGGAGAACATTGGTATTGTGAATTCCAACTACAACGCGTTCTCGGCTAAAGTCACGCGGCGCATGTCCAGCGGCTTTACATATCTGGTTGGGTATACCTATTCGAAGTCGATTGACGACGGCAGCGGGCTGCGCACACTCGGCACCGACCAGATCGGTGCGCAGAATTCGTATTGCCTTAAGTGCGAGCGTGGCCTCTCGATCTTCGACCAGAAACATCGTTTTGTGGCTTCGACGCTTTACCAATTGCCGTTCGGAAGGGGCCGCTCGTACCTGAATCACGGGTTGGCCGGCGCTATCGCCGGCGGGTGGGAACTCGGAACAATCTGGTCTATCGCCTCCGGTTCCCCTGTCGATATCGGTGACGGCACATGTCAATCCAATATCGGAGCCAGTTGCATGGATCGGCCGAATGCGGTGGCCGGCCAATTATCGAAGCTCAGCAATCCCACTCCACACGAATGGTTTAATGTGCAGGCCTTTGCTCTGCAACCGCAGTATACGTTCGGAAACCTGGGACGGAACACGGTGATCGGCCCGCCATTGTTCAGCGTGGATTCCTCCCTCAAGAAGGATGTTAGATTCACTGAACGGCTGAATTTGCAGTTGCGGCTCGATGCCTTCAATGTCTTTAACCATCCCAATTTTGGAAGCCCGAACAATGGTTTGGTTGCCAACAAACTGAATGCCAACGGCGTGCCGATCCCGGGAAGCGGCGGCTTCGGCACCATTACCAGCCTCAACTCCGGCGTAAGCATGCGACAGTTGCAGGTCAGCCTTAAGCTCGTGTTCTGATACGTGAGGTGAGGTCGCGGCGCAATCTACGCCGCGACCTCAGCAAGCAGGGGGATCGACATGAAATCTTCGCTTCTGGCATTGGCCTTGTTGACTGCCGCGGTAGCGCGGGCACCGGCGCAGGAGACCACGCAGGGGCAGATGTGCGCCAACATTGCGGTGATGCCGCCGCCGGCCGGCAAAGCGCAGAACCGCTTGCTGTCAGACGATGCCGAAGTTACAGGCCGCGTCGGCGTGTCCAAGGAAAGCATCAAGCCTGGCCAGGCGCTTAGCGCTCAGGTGGTGCTGAGTGCCGGCCTGTTGCACCACGCAGCGGTGGAATATCGCCGATCGTCCACGCCCCCCATGGTGCACACCCGCATGGCGGAATTCTTCTATGTGTTGGACGGCGAGGCCGATCTGATCCTGGGCGGGACGCTGACCAATCCCGTATGTAGGAACTCGTCCAACCTGGTGGGTGACGGAGTGGAGGGCGGGGTCACGCATCACGTGAAGAAGGGTACTTATATTCTGGTGCCGGAAAATACCGCCCATTACTTCACCAATATCGACAAGAAACAGGGCATGACGGTGCTGGACCTCCATGTGCCAACGCCCGCAGCCGACCAGTTTTGAGAAAGTGCGATGCGCCTCAACGAGCGGCGATCTTGAAAAGGCTCGTATTCTGATAGAATCCCGGTTGTGGCCAGGGTGACTGATGATGAGACGGATGACGAGACGAAAGTCTCTCGCGTCGTTATTTATCTTGCCGGCCGCATCGGCCTGGCAGGCAGGAGCGCAGGCGCCTCCGGCGGACGAGCTCACAACAGTAGACGGCGACGGGACCGCGCACATCCAACGCGCCGTTCCAGTTCCCAAGACCATCTCTCCCGACGCTTATGACATGATGGTGAGCGGAAAAAGATGGACTCCCGAGCCGGGAACGAAACAAGCGGCAGACTTTGCCGAAAAGTTGCAGACCACCTATCCGGCCGAAATCACCGAAACTACTTTGGCCGGAGTGGCGACCAAGGTCGTAATTCCCAAGCGCGCCGCGGCTCACAAGCAAGATCGCGTTTTGCTCTGTCTGCATGGCGGTGGTTTTACGTCCGATTCCGGATCGACCCTCGAAAGCGAAACTATCGCCGCGCTGACCGGAATCAAAGTAATCGCAGTTGAGTACCGCTTGGCTCCACAGAGTCCATTTCCCGCGGCGGTGGACGATACAATCGCGGTATATCAGCATGTCCTCAAGACGTATGCTCCGAAGAAGGTCGGCGTCTATGGCACGTCCGCGGGCGCAGTGCTGACTGCTCAGATGGCGGTTGAGTCGCGGAGGCTCGGTCTCCCGCTGCCGGCCGTCTTGGGATTCTTCTCCGGGTATGTCGATCTCTCCCGCTACGGAGACTCCAGGTGGCTCTACGGCACCAGCGGATTCACAAATTTCAGTTCGATGCTTCCAAACCTGAAAGGCGGCTTGGGCATGGTGCCCTACGTCGGCAGCCACGACCGCCGCGATCCCGTGCTCTCGCCCATCTACGCGGACCTGAAGGGATTCCCGCCGACTCTTTGCATGACTTCAACGCGCGACCACTGCCTTAGTGGTACCGTCGATTTTCATCGAGCACTATTGAAGGCGGGCGTCGATGCCCGCTTGATGGTCTTTGACGCGTTGCCGCACGCTTTCTGGTATTCGTTCGACCTGCCGGAATCCAGGGAAGCGCTTGAGGCGCAGGCGAGCTTCCTCGATCGTCATCTGGGCTGACAGATATTGAAATAAAGTGACAGGAGGCCACTGTGATCCAAACCATAGAAGCGATGCTGAACAACTTCGAGTGCGGCAATCTTACCCGCCGGCAGCTCGTCATCTCCCTTGCCGCATTAGCGGCTGCCCAACCGTCGGCGGCGAAGGAGACAGGCTTCCATGCCGTCAGCATCAACCACATCACCGTGAAAGTTCCCGACCTTCAGCGCACCTCGAACTTTTATCAGGAGTTCTTCGAAATGCCAATGAAACAACATTCGGCCAAGACCCACATATTGGGGGTCGGCGATGGATGTTTCTTTGGCATCGAGCAGGGCGGCAGTCAGGCCGCCAGAGTCGATCACTTCGACTTCGGTATTGCGGGCTTCGACGCCGACGCCGTGCGCGCAAGACTAACCAAGCTCAATTTGAAATTTGACGGCAGTAATTCGAAGGAATCGTTCAAATTTTATGATCCCGACGGTTTCCAGGTTCAAGTGAACGCACCGGACTACGTCGGTCATGTCAGCTGACGATCGCGTCGGCGTGGCCGGCCTGATTACGGCGTGGAACGCGGGCACGCTGTTCATTTGCCTCAAAAACCTCATTCACAAGCTCGGTGGCCGTAGGCGGGAAGACCATGCGCGCCCGGGCGGAGACCATGAAGTGCGTCACGCTCGCGCCGGGGGGCAAGTCGCCCACCATCCTGCTCGATGATGCTGCTCTTCACCAGGCAATCCCGTCGGCCCTCGATCCAGTCTTTGCAGTTTTGAACAAGCATGCCGCCAAAATGCACTTCCTCGGGCAGAGTACGATTCTCAACCTAACGGCTGGCCGAGGCACCGGGGAAACCTGCGGCCTGCCGAATCACCTCAGTGTCGAAGGTGGAAAACGACAGTTGATGATCGCGGCGCTACGCTGCCACGACACGTTCGTGAAGATGGACGGCGCGTGGCTGTTTGTGGAGCGCCTGCTCTACGCTGAGTGGCTGGATGAGCGCGCCCTGTCATGACAGCGAGTCATCAATTGTCTTAAACGAGCGGCTCAATCAATAGAGATCCATGCTAGAGTGACCATCTAATTTGCCCAGCCATGCACAACCCGGAGTAATTGAGAAATTTTGTACGCAGAGGAGGTAAGTCAAGATGGAAATGACACGCCGGCAATTCGCCCTCTCTATTGCTGCTGCCAGCACCCTGCGGCCCTCCATGCTCGATCCCACTTCCCCGTTAGGGGTTCCCCGCGGCGTCGTTCCCGGCCGAGTCACTTGGGCGCACGATCCCGCCGCTGTGACCTGGGATGGTACAGCTTCCTGGTGGGCCGATGCCTCAAACGACCAGTCTGCAATTGACCGCATAGTTTCCCGGTCCATTCGCGGTCTTACAAATCAAAAAGGCGATGCCCAGGCATGGAGTTCCATCTTTCACTACTTCAATCGCACTCATGGTCGCGGCAAAGCCGGATACAAGGCGGGCGAGAAAATTGCGATCAAGGCCAACCTGAACAACACCACCGACCATGGCACGATCGAACGGCTGAACTCGTCACCCCATTTGATCCTTTCGCTCGTCCGACAGTTGACCGGGCCGGGACGAGTGCAGGAATCCTCGATCACCGTCTTCGACTCCAGTCGATTCATCCCGGGCAATCTCTACGACAAGATTCACCATGAGTTTCCCGGCGTCGCGTTTGTGGACCATATCGGAGGGGATGGACGAGTCAAGGCTGAGTTCAAACCCAACGCGATTCCGTTCTCAGTTGAAACCCACAACGCCACTGGACTCGATACCACGGTGGTCGAGGCCGCCTATTTAATTGATGCTGCCGTGTTGAGAGGGCATGTTAGTTCAGGGGTGACACTTTGCGCCAAGAATCTGTTCGGCGCTACGAGTATCAATCCCGACTGGCGCAAGAACGCGCACGACGGTTTCCATCACAACAAAGATGGATCGGCAAGTTACTCCGCGTTCACAGATTATTTGGGCCATAAAGACCTCGGCGAGAAAACCATCCTTTTTATTATTGATGGCCTCTATGGAAACGACAACGTGGATGGTCCGCCTCACCGCAAGTGGAAGATGGCGCCCTTCAACGATGCCTGGCCGAACGGCATTTTTATGTCGTTTGACGGCGTAGCGGCCGATTCCGTGGGCTTCGATTTTCTGACTTCGGAATGGCCCGACCTTCCTGATATCCAGAATGCCGATAACTACCTGCGCGAATCTGCCATGGCGAATGACCCGCCTTCGAAGACGCTCTATGATCCTGAACGCGACGGCATCCGGTGCCGCAGCCTTGGCGTGCACGAACATTGGAACAATGGGACGGACAAGAAATACTCGCGCAACCTCGGAAGAGCGGGCGGGATCGAACTTTTTCAAGTCTGAAGTGCGGAATATACTAAAGCCGTCGCTGATGCCGACGGGCGGAGTTGCGCAACCGCAAATTAGATTTTCGGTGCTCTGGGAGGCAGGATGAGCAGGAGAGCGTTTTGCTTATACTTCATAGCGGGATCGATGCTGCCGGTAATTGCGTTTTCCCAATCATTTTTGAGCCAGTACAAAGGCCTGCCTTATCACGACGATGTTTACCGGGGCGGTCCACAAAAAATACCGGGACGGGTATTTTGCGCTTACTATGACCTGGGCGGCGAAGGAGTGGCCTATCACGATACCGACCCAAAAAATCACGGCAGCGGTGAGTTGAACCCGGCCGATGGGACCTACCTCAACGAATTTCGTATCCACGAGGGAGTGGATACTTCCTACACCAAGTTTCATCGCAAGCCGGATCCGATTGACGACAACCCCTTCGACAAGATTGTTCCTCCTTCAGACATGCCTTATGTGGGCTGGACCGAACCCGGAGAATGGTTCAACATTACCGTGGATGTGAAACGTTCGGGAACATACGCAGCCGATTTCCTTTACACCTCGAATCGTGGGGGGACTATATCAGTCGATGTGAATGGAAGGGATGCAACAGGATCTCTCGAGATCGCGACGACAAATGATCCTCAAGACCCGGTAGCCTGGCGTCAATGGCACCATTGGAATCTGGCTTCACAACTTTTCAAAGTTCGCCTCAGCAAAGGGAAAAACATTCTCACCGTACACATATTGACCCGCGGCAACATGAACCTCGCATATTTCGACTTCAAGCGGGCCCCCAAATAAATGGAATGCGCGGTTGTCGTAAGTCAGCGTCAGGCGTAATCCTGTTGCGTGGCGAATAGTAACGGAGCACCGGCCCTGCTTGAGCGAGCCGGCTTTCGTTGAACTGGTAATGTGGGCTTGGCGGCTCTCCAGTGCAGGTGTTTGCAAAGTTTCGGTTTCCAGCGATCCGCTCATGCCGCGACTAAAGTCGATCGGCATGCGATGACCAGTCGCCTAGATCTCAATCACGAGGGACCTTTCCACGGTCGCTTCGTAGAGTCGCCTCTGCACTATCGCGCGGTGAAATAATCCTTTGGGGGTCGGCCCCGCCATCAGGACAAGAACTTCTCCACCACAACCCGACTGGCCAAAAAGGGAACGTGTGAACGCCATGAAGAACCTGTCTGTACCCGCTTTATCTCACTGCACGCATCCGCGATTCAACCCCCCGCGAGCAATTAATGCAGAACTCGAGATATTAAGCGGGTCGGTGCCGGCGGGGCAGCCGAAATCGGAGCGTACGGAATCGTTTCGGAGGACAGGTTGTGAGCGGCCGGAAATTATTGGGATTCGTCCACGACTTCGATGGCCCTCACCGTGGCGTAATTCTTGATCGGCACGAAGGAGATCTGGAGCTTACCCATGGCGTTGGGCTGAAGGCCATGGAAAGTCTTTTTCAGGGCGAGATCCTCTCCCCCAGCCTCTTTAAGAATATCAAAATTGCGCAGCAGCGCCGCGCCGTTGCAATACACATCAAAGAGGCGTGCTCCTACGCCGATCTTCCCGGGATTCTTCGCGCCAAAGTAGGTCTCGGCGAAGTAGAGCGTTACGGCATAGCGCCCGTCGGCCACCGGAATGGCATAGTCGAAGTGTCCAAAGCGGTACGAGGAGTAGAGGCCAGGGTCCGAAGTACCTTCAACGGGGGGAACGTAGGTGGCAAGACGGCCCGAGCTGTAGTAACGGTCGGGGCTCCAGAGTCGGCCTCCTTCGTCGGTATAGGAGTGCTCTTGCGCCACAATTCGGATCGGCAGCATTTTGCCCTTCAGGCCGGGAACGATCTCCAAAGCGTTGAGGATGGGATAATTGATTCCTTCGGTGAATTTCAAGTGGAGCTGACCATCGTCTGCTGGAGCAATGTCTTTGAAGACGCGTTCGTCGGCGACGTTAGTGCCGTTCGCATCACTGAAAACATCGAAATCAGTCAGCAGCCGGTTTCCGTTCACATCGATGTGAAAAAGCCGGCTTATCTCGCCACCGCCCCGCGTCGTTCCAGGCCCATAGTCCATCTCGACAAAGTAGAGCCGAAGCTCGTGAGGTCCACGTTGGAGAGGGATGTTGTAGGAGAATTCGCCCTCACGCGACGTTTCAAAAAGGGTGCGGTCCGCCGCCCGGGCAATGAAAGCGCGTGGCTCAACGCGCACCGCTCCGCCAGCGAAGTAATGGTCGGGCCCCCAGGTTTTGCCTTCGACGTCAACATAATCCCTCTTCGAGTATCCGCAAATGATGCGAACGTCGTCCCCGGCGCCGATCGCGGCAGTTACCGCGCGCCTCTCCCCGACGGGCTCGGTGGTCTTCGTTGGGGTGGTTCCGGCGCTTGGGAGATACCACATCTTCCCCGCGAGGATCGCGATGAGAGCGGCTCCCGCCACAAAAGATCCCCAGATGTAAAACCGCCGGGATCCCTGCGGTATGACAGCAATTGATTCTGACTTCAGGCCCGAAGCCACCTGGGTGCCCGCCGTCTGACGTGATGCGCCAGGGCCCGGTTGATGCGGCGAATTCCCATTGATTTCGCTGCGCCGCACGAATTGGGGGATATAGCTGCCACTTCGCAGTTCGATAATGAACGGGCGGTCGGCCCCTTCGGTTTCGTAGTAATGCTTCAGCTTTTCCCGAAGCCGGTGGATCTCCACGCGCACGATGGAGTCCTCTTTAGGATCGAAATCGGGAGAGCGACCGAGGGCTTCGACTGCAATGTTGTATTCTTTAAGAACCGATTCGCTTCCATCAAGGTACTTCTGCCCGATGAAATTAAGAATTTTGGCAAGATTCGGTGACTTGGAAAAGATGTTGGATGCGAGAACTACTTCCAACTCCCCCTTCTCCAAATCGGCCTGAGTTAAAAGTGCCATAGTGCGTTGAACGAAGTATATCACTGCGTTACCGCCAGAGCAACGGAGCTAACCATCGTTAACAAGCGGATTCTGCCGAGCGTTAACGTGGTATAAACCAAGCACCTATTGCACGTTAACCCTAAACTAACACCATTAGCCTTGACAGTTTTGAATCGCGGGCTTAATCACTTTATACAGAGTCGGTAGTTTCGATTTGTACTGGATATAGCAAGTACAGTTTATTGCAGTCAATGCGCGGAAGTTATTGTTAGAAAAGCGGGTGCAAATAAGTCCTTCTGGAAGACACATTTGATGCGTCGGGTCGGGCTACGCTGGTGGTAGCTCTTGGCACACGAGAATCCAAGCAGAGGACAACCTGGGGAACTACTTTGGGTGCGGCCGCGGCATGTTGCTATGCGGCTGCCTCGGTGTTCTGCGATCCGCCACCCGCAAGCTGGAAAGGTGATGGCGAGCGTCGGTGCCTTGTTCGGGTGCTGGGCACGGAAGAAACGTGGAGGAGGTTTCAGATGACGAATCCAAGTGAAGGGGGCTCAATGAAGAACGTGATTCGCTTAGGTTTTGTATTTTGCCTTGCGGTTTTCAGCACTCTGGCGTTGGCAACTGCCGCAATTGCACAGAACACGAATTCAGGGGATATCCGGGGCACGGTAACCGACACATCAGGAGCCGTGGTTGCGGGCGCAACGGTTTCGGTGAAAAATCTTGACACAGGAGTGTCGAAGGATTTCACCACCAATGAATACGGAATCTACGACACTGTATCGACGCCTCCGGGCAATTACAACATCACCTTCTCGAAGGAGGGCTTCAAGAAAGTGGTGCTCGGCCCCATCGCAGTCCAGGTTGCGGTAATAACTGAAAATGCCGCCATGCAAGTTGGCGCGGTCACGCAGGAGGTGACCGTCACCGCGACTGGCGCGCCACTCCTTCATACCGAAACCGGCCAACAGGGCCACGTTATGGAATCGAAGACCATTGAAGAGTTGCCCCAGTCGGGCGGTGGGATTACCGGCGCCGACTGGGCTGCATTCAACATCTATCTCCCCGGCGCTGGGGGCACTACGAACGGGCGCGTTTCACAGGCCGGGGGCGCATGGAATGCCGGCGACGCAGTCTCCATTAATGGCAATCTGCCGAATTTCGACAATTTCCTCCAGGACGGCGCCAGCACCATATTGCCGGCAAGTTACAATAACGACGATGCGATCTTCGAGACCGTCGCCGAGGTTCAGGTCAATACCTCCTCATTCTCGGCGCAGTACGGGATGGGCGGCGTCGTGTTCAACCAGATCAGCAAGGGCGGAACCAACCGCTTTCATGGGTCCGCTTACGAGTACTTCAGCAACGACGCCCTAAACGCCGCAGGATATTTCGCTAATCAGGCGCCTTTGTTGAAGATTAATCCCCTGAACCCCAACGGCCCGGAAATTCCCAACCCGGCACATGGCGTACCGTACTTGAGGTACGACCAGTATGGCGGGTCGATCGGCGGCCCGATCATCAAGAACAAGCTCTTTTTCTTCTTCGACCGCGACAAGATAGTGAATAACAACGCGTCGACCGCTTTCGTTACCGTTCCCACTGCTGCCATGGAGCAGGGTAATTTCGCTGGCATGTACCCTATCTATGACCCACTCACCACGACCGGGTCGGGCGCGACATTGAGCCGGACGCAATTCGGCACTAACATGATCCCGGCAGGCAGGATCGACCCGGTGGCGGCGAAAATTATGTCTTCTGTATACGGCTGGCCCCTTGCGCCGCAAGGGGTAGGAACTTGCAAGGCCGCGCCTTTCCAGAACGAATGCACCAACAACCTCTTCCTCTCGCATCTCAATCTTGCCCCGGTTACCCGCTATTTTGGGCGCATGGACTTCAACATGAGCGACAAGAACCGAATCATGTTTTCTATCACCCAGAAGGACAACCCCGCGACCAATAACGGGAATTTCCCCTGCCCGGTGGATTGCGGCAGCGGGGAGGTGACCGGTTTGAATACCCAGGTCACCGATACGTGGACAATCACCCCGACGACGTTGAACGAATTTCGAATGGGTTATACCAGGCAAGGGAACTATTTCCTTTCCAGCACGATCGGGTTGGACCCTGCCGTGGCATTTGGCCTGCAAGACACCCACTTCAACCAATTCCCGACGATTAATAGCGGCGGCCCGGCCGCCTTTAGTGGTTTGGCCCCCTCTACGGACGCCGTTTACATCGAGAACTCGTTTGACCCGTCGGATGTGGTTACGATGATCAAGGGCAAGCACATCCTGAAGTTCGGTGCCGAGGTGTTGATAAGCCAGGGCAACACCACCGCCTGGGGCGCCAATAACTCCGGCACTTACGGTTTTACCGGGCAATACACCGCAGGCGTAAACGCCAACGGATCGCTGAATACTTCAACCGCTGGGTCGGGCTTCGCGGATTTCCTGCTGGGCAACATTGAAAACTGGTCGGATCAGAATGTGTTTCGAACGGGCATGCGGATGAAGAGCCCGCAAGCCTTCGTTCAAGATGATTGGAAAGTCAAGCCTAACTTGACAGTAAACCTCGGCTTGCGCTGGACGGGAAACACGGGCATGAGCGAGCTACACAATCGCCTGGGCAATTTCGACCCAAGACTCACCAATAACACCGGTCCATTCGCGGGCACCCTGGGCTCGATATGGATTGCTCCTCAGGATAACCGAACAACCTTGGAGCCGCCAATCTGGAACATATTCCTACCACGTGCCGGCTTCGCCTGGTTGGTCAGACCTAACACCACCATCCGCGGCGGAGTTGGGTTCTTCGCGTATAACTACAGCATGGACCTCTATGGGGGTGAGGGTGGTGGACAAATGGGCTTCGGTTCCGCCTTTTCGGGCAGCAACAGCGACCCTATTGCCGCAGCGGGCGACACGGGATGGATTAATGGCACCCACAACGCCACCCCGCTATATTTGAGCTCGAGCGCCGGGATGATGAGCAATGCTCTACCTTACATTGGCGCCTCGAAAGACCCTGGCACCTACATCCGCAATCCCGTTTATAACCCCCCTTACCTGCAGAATACTACGAAGCCGGGGGAAATCTGGGAATGGACGCTATCCGCCGAGCATCAGTTCGCACACAATTTTATGGCGTCGGTCGCTTATGTTGGCAGCCACGGCATGAATCTGCAATACCCGACTGCCCTTAACCAAATCACCAACCCGGCCCTGCTGAACTCCAAGGATATATCGGCCTGTAATGGGGCAACACCCGCGTCTATCGCTGCGAACCCCAGTACCTGCGAGCGTCCGTATCCGGCGTTCGGAAACCTCGGGGGTTCGAACTTCAACGCCATCTCCAACTACGATTCATTGCAAATCGATGTGCGCAAGCGTTATGGCAACGGGCTATCCTTTGATGCGAATTATGCCTGGTCGCACATGTTGGATTCACAGGACTCGGCCGGATGGGGTAGCACCGCGGGGGCTCAGGTTTGGCAAATAGGGAACAATCCCGCCGCCAACTACGGGAACTCGAACTTCGATATCCCCCAAGCGTTCAAGGGGACCGCTACTTACGAACTCCCGTTTGGCATCGGCAGGACCTATTTGAACCACAATGCCATTGCGGACGGCGTCTTTGGCGGATGGCGGCTGGCCGGAACATTTATCTACCAGAGTGGCACTCCGTTCACTGTGCTGGACGCCGGGGTTAACGATTACTCTCAGGCTGGCAATGTTTTTGCCAACCCCGTGTCCGGTGTTTCCGCTAAGTCAGGCGCTTGCGCGAATGGCGCGACGGTGGGATTTCTGCGCTGCTGGTTCAACCCCTCAGCCTTTCAGACTCCGGCCCAGCAGGGTAACGGAACCTTCGGGACTGGGGGCAGGAACACGCTCTTCGGACCCAAGCTGTCGGATGTTAACCTGTCCATTGCGAAGACCTGGCACTACAAGGAACGACTTGGGTTTACACTTCGCGGGGATTTTGTTAACGCCCTAAACCATCCCAGCTTCTCACTACCAAACAATAACGTGGCTGATCCGGCTGTGGCCACCATCACCGGCGTCTCAAATGCTGCTCGTACCATCCAACTGGGCGCCCGGTTTTCCTTCTAGCAACTTTCGTTTAAAAAAAGGGACGGCGGCAATTGCCGCCGTCCTATTTTTTTCTTTTTGTGGGAGAACGAAGCCCTGAAGGATTGCCCGTCCGGCGTATAATGCTGGCATGAAGACACGAGGAGTCGCTGTTTTGCTGTGGGGGGCGCTTTTCTTTGCCGTCCTTCCATGTTCGCCGCAGTCTGCTCCCAGCCGCCAGCAGCAAATTGAATCACACAGCCGCAAGGCGCAGGAATACCTTAAGGAGAACAAGCTCGACCTGGCGGCGTCTGAATTTGGAGCCATCGTTGCCCTCGACCCGAAAAACGTGGATGCCCGCGGCAACCTTGGCGTATTGCTGTTCTTCCAGGGGAAGTATGCGGATGCGATTCCGCAGTTCCACGCCGCGCTGAAATTGCAGCCAGATCTGTGGAAGATCCAGGCTCTATTGGGCGTCGCTGAAAAGCGGACGGGCGACATCGAGGAGGCTCGCGGCGATTTGGAGAGCGCATTTCCAAAAGTGCCGGAAGAGAAGATTCAAATTGAAACTGGGATGGAGCTGATTGACATCTACTCCCAAACGGGAGACCTGGATAAAGCCGCGGCGACCGTCAGCATACTTCGAAAATTGAAACCGACGGATGAAGCCATCCTATACAGCGCTTACCGAATCTATTCCGATCTTACCGACGAGGCCGTGCTTAGCCTGGCCCTCGTCGCGCCGAAATCGGCACGAATGCACCAAATGATGGCGCACGAATTGGCGAAGCATGGGCACCCCGCGGAAGCCATCGAGAATTTCCGAGTGGCCATCAAGATCGACCCGCGGCTTCCCGGACTCCATTATGAGCTTGCCGAGATGCTGAACTCCTCGTCACAGGGAAAAGCAGAAGCGGAGAGTGAATACCATAAGGCCTTGGAGCTCAATCCGTTTGATGAAGCTTCCGAATGCAGGCTTGGCGATATTGCGGCGCAGAAAAACGATCTGAAGGGCGCTTACCAGCGATACGCGCGCGCCGTCGAACTGCGGCCGGATGACGCTGAAGCAAACCTCGGCCTTGGGAAGGTCTTGATGTCAATGGGTGATCCGGAAAAAGCCGAGCAGGTTCTCCTGCATGCCGTCCAGCTTGACCCTACCAGTGCGGTTGTCCACTTTCGTCTAAGCACGCTGTATAGGCAGACCGGACGGACGGCGGATGGCGAACGCGAACTAGCGCAGTACCAAAAATATAAGGAAATGAAGGAGCAACTAAGGGATCTTTACCACACGATGCGCGCTGAACCAGCCAAAACAGAGCCCGACGATACTGGAAGGCGTGAATAAGCAGTTCGTCGCACGCGGGACCGCAGCCGTGATTCCCCTGCTGTCGTGCGAGTTGCCCGGTCGGCGAGGTTCGGAAAGCTGACAGGAGCAAACGCGCGAGACAGGCCGCCCCTTAATGAAATCTCAAGAACACCTGAATCGCGGGAAGATGAAGATGATAAAAACGCTTCTGGCAGTCGTTGTGGCTTGGTCAGCGGCCGTTCCCCTGCTTGGATCTTCTTACTACCCGGTCCGCTTAGATGATGCCAAAGCGATTTACCTAACCCGGGATCATTTTCAAGTGCAGGGAGACGGAATCGCGGATGACTCGGAAGGAATACAGAAGGCCATCAATCAGGTTGAGGAGACAACCAACCAGGGCATTCTTTTCGTTCCTGCCGGCCGCTATCGTCTGACCAGGACGATCTACATCTGGCCAGGAATCCGGTTAATCGGGTTTGGGTCCGACCGGCCCACATTCTTGCTGTCCGCAAACACCCCCGGTTTTCAGCAGGGCCCCGCCTACATGGTGTTTTTCGCGGGTGGCCGCCCAACGACCAATGTCCCTCCAAGGGATGCAAGCCCGGGAACGTTCTATTCCGCAATCAGCAATATCGATATTGAAATTGGAGACGGAAATCCTGGCGCGGTGGGCGTACGCGCCCACTATGCTCAGCATTGCTTCCTGGCTCACATGGATTTCCACATCGGCTCCGGACTTGCGGGGATTCACGACGGCGGAAACGTCGCTCGCGACGTGCATTTTTATGGAGGCAAGTACGGCATCTGGACGCGGAAACCTTCCCCCGGATGGCAGTTCACGGTGATCGACGCGACGTTCGATGGGCAAAGCGAAGCGGCGATCAGAGAGCATGAAGCCGGTCTTACTCTGATTCGTCCCCAATTCAAGAATGTCCCCACGGCAGTTTCCATCGATGCTCAATACTCCGACGAACTTTGGATAAAAGATGCGCGCATGGAAAATGTCAGCGGCCCTGCTGTGATTATCAGCAATGAGAACAACGCGCGCACTGAAATCAACATGGAAAATATCGTTTGCCGAAGGGTTCCGGTTTTTGCTTCTTACCGCGAGAGCGGGAAGCAAATTGCGAGTCCGGGAGAAATATATGAGGTGAAGACTTTTTCCCATGGACTTCACTATGAGGATATTGGTGTTGCACCTGCGATTCAGGACGTCTACGAGACAGCGCCACTGAGTGCATTACCAAAACCAGTCAAGTCCGACCTGCCCGATCTGCCGCCGATGGATACCTGGGTAAATATCCGCACTCTGGGGGCCCGGGGTGACGGGTTGACAGACGATACTGAAGCAATCAGAAAAGCCATCACGGAGCATCGCACAATTTACCTGCCCTCCGGTCAGTATAGGGTTACGGACACCATCACTATGAGGCCGGATACAGTTCTCATCGGCCTTCAGCCTAGCGTCACACGGATTATCCTCGCCGATTCAACTCCAGCCTTTCAGGGCGTTGGGGCTCCCAAGCCGCTGCTTGAAGCCCCAAAAGGCGGGACAAATATCGTAACCGGCATCGGGCTATACACCAACGGCATCAATCCGCGAGCGGTTGCCGCGAAGTGGATGGCCGGCAGTGACTCGATGATGGACGATGTGCGCTTCCTGGGCGGGCATGGCACCATCGATCCGAACGCCACCGCGAAGGAAAACTCCAGTATATGGAACAAGATTTATAACAATACTCATACCGCCGACTCCGATCTGGATCGGCGCTGGGATGGGCAGTATCCAAGCCTATGGATCACAGGCGGTGGAACCTTCGTCGACATCTGGACGCCCAGCACGTTTGCGCAAGCGGGTCTGTACATCTCGGACACGTCATCCGAAGGACGAATTTATGAATTGTCGAGCGAGCATCACGTTCGCAACGAGGTCATGCTTAACCACGCGTCCAACTGGCGAATCTACGCGCTCCAAACTGAAGAGGAGAGGGGCGAGGGTGGTTTTGCCTTGCCACTCGAGATCCGGGATTCCAGCAACATCACCGTAGCGAACCTGCATATGTATCGGGTGGTGAGCAGCTACCAGCCCTTCCCCTACGCGATCAAAGTTGAAAACTCACAAAACATTCGGTTCCGTAACGTCCACTGCTACAGCAACAGCAAAGTGTCATTCGACAACGCGATCTACGATCAATCCCATAACGTGGAAGTAAGGCAACGCGAATTTGCCTGGCTGACGATTTCCGGCCACGCCCCTCAAGTCCGCCCCAAGGAGCCTTCACCGGTTCTCGCCGAGGGCGCGAAGGTGGAAAGATTGGCCACCGGCTTTTTCAATATTTCCGGGGGAGCTGTGGACAGCGCTGGCGATCTTTATTTTGTCGACGCCCACTGGCAAACCATCTACCAGTGGTCCGCCGCAACTCGCCAGAGCTCGAAAGTCAGTGACAATCCACTTGACCCGGTTCAACTGGTTTTTGATAAAGCCGGCGACTTGATGGTGATTTCGAATGCGGGAAAAGGGACGGTGTACAGCTTTAAGCCCGGCGCGCCGGGGGACGACGTAACTCTGCTGGAGGCAGTACCCGCTGCGCCACGCCCAGGGATGACTCCTGTTCTGCCCGTCAACTACTGGGGGAGTGGAAAGGATTTCCCCGAAGCGGCGTCCATCCAAAAGCCCTATCAGTTCGTTTCTAAGGACGGAAGCACTTTCATTCCTGCTGGGAAGGACTTCGTGACCGGGCAGCTCTATTATGGCACCAAGTTTGATCCCCTATCGCGAGCCTTCGGCATGGCGGCCGCAGTTGCGGGGCAGCCTTATTACATTACCGATGAATCCGATGAGAAGACTTATGCCGGAAGCGTCGGTATTGACGGAGGTATCTCGAACTTGAGGCTCTTCGCTGAGCAGGGCGGAGACGGCGTGACTGTGGACGAAAAGGGCAACGTTTATATCGCAGCAGGACAGGTGTTCGTCTACGATCCGTCCGGCCATCTGATCGATACGATTGATATTCCCGAACGGCCATCGCAATTGTTGTTCGGAGGTCCTGATGGTCATACTTTGTTCATACTTGCGCGGAGTTCGTTGTACGCCGCCCAAACCCGATTCAGAGGGCGCTGAGAAGAGCGGACTTTTATTGTCGAGGACCACAGGAGCATATGAGCAAAATCTCCGATCGCGCCACGCGACGTGATTTCTTGAAGGCTGCCACGGCCGGAGCAGCGGTGACGGCCGGGCTAAAGGCGTCGGCGGCGCCCGAAGTTCCGGCGCGCCTTGATGGTCCGCCGGGAGGAACGATAGAGGTTCGGGTAACTGACGCCGGCCGGAAGTTCGCGGCCGTGGAACCTCTCGCGTGGCGGCCCGCGCCGGGCGAAGCCGGGCAGGGCGCAATCCGGCTTGATCCGGCCACAAAGTTTCAGGAGCACCTGGGGATCGGCGGCGCCTTCACTGACGCTGCCTGCTACATGTTCAGTCAGCTTGCGGCTCCGGCGCGTGAACAGTTGTTCCATGAGATGTTTCACCCCTCCGAGATTGGCCTTAGCGCCGGACGCATTTGCATCGGCGCCAGCGACTATAGCCGCAGCCTGTACAGCTTCGACGAGGGGTCTCCGGACCCGGAGCTGGCGCGGTTCTCCATCGATCACGACCGCGATTACATCCTGCCCGTGTTGCGGCAGGCGCGCACCGTGAATCCTGACCTGTTTCTGTTTGCATCGCCGTGGAGCCCTCCGGGCTGGATGAAGCCCAACGCGTCCATGCTGGGGGGATGCATGCATCGCAAGAGCATGGCGCCATACGCCAACTACTTTGTGAAATTCCTCCAGGCCTACAAGGACGCAGGGCTACCCATCAACGCCGTGAGTACGCAGAACGAGGTGGACACCGAACAGGATGGCCGCATGCCCGCGTGCGCCTGGCCCCAGGAGTACGAGGTCTCGTTCGTCAGCGAGCACCTGGGTCCTGCATTGCGCCGGAATGGAATCGACACCAGGATCTGGCTCCTCGATCATAACTACAACCTGTGGGGGCGGGCCATCTGCTCCCTCGATGAGCCGGCTCTGCGCGAATACTGTCAGGCAGTCGCATGGCACGGATACTTGGGTACACCGGAAATGATTACCCGCGTTCACGAGGCGCACCCCGAGGTGGACATGTTCTGGACCGAGGGCGGGCCGGATTACAGGGAGCCAAAGTACCTGACGAATTGGTCCAAGTGGGGCGCCACCTTCACCGGAGTCCTGCGCAACTGGTGCCGTTCGATCATCGGATGGAACCTTGCCCTTGACGAAAAGGGGAGGCCGAACATCGGCCCCTTCGATTGTGGCGGCACCGTCAGCATCCATTCCGGGACCCACGAAATCACGCGCAGTGGCCACTTCTGGGCGATGAACCACTTCGCGCGATCGATTCGCCGCGGCGCGCGCCGGTTCGACTCCCAGGGAGAGCTTCCCGGCGTCCACCACGTGGCATTCGAAAACCCCGGTGGAGGCCGTGTGGTGGTGCTCACCAACCCCGGCGCGGGGCGGACCGTTCAATCACAACTGGCAGGAAATGCGGCCGAGGTCGCGCTGCCGGCGGATTCATCGACCACGCTGATTTGGAGCTGATCGGCGGCGCATTGACCGGCAGTTCCCGGCCTCACTCATATCGCATCGCCCCCGGAGCATATGGATTGGAAGGCGAGAGCAGTTATCTACGCGGCCTCGGTGATGCTTTTAGCTTTCCTTACGGACTTCTCACCACTTTCATCTAGCCACCGACGCAAGCTTGATCTAGCCGGCAGCCAATCAGGGTTGCTGGTGCTGGCGGCAAATCCTTCCAGCGAACTTCCATCCGTTACCGGGATCGATGCCCAGTTGCCTCAGTTGGTTGACATCACCGATTCGACGGGCATCAAATTCGATCATCTTTCGAGTCCCGAGCAAAAGTACATTGTGGAGTCCATGAGCGGAGGCGTTGCTCTGATTGATTATGATCGGGACGGCTGGCCCGATATTTACTTTACCAACGCCCAAAGCGTGGAGATGGCGCTGGCAGGGAAGAAAGCCCGGAGCGCGCTATTCCACAACAATCACGATGGAACATTCACGGACGTTACAGAGAAAGCAGGCGTAGGCTATCCATGCTGGGCACAGGGCGCGGTGGTGGGTGACTACAATAACGATGGTTGGCCGGACTTGCTGGTAACCTGTTTCGGAGGAGTTGTCCTGTATCGCAACAATGGCGACGGGACTTTCACCGATGTGACCAAGCAGGCGGGCTTGAGCAATGATTCTGGATGGGCTACGGGCGCGGCTTTTGGAGATTATGATAATGATGGCTGGGCAGATTTATTCGTGTCCCATTATGTTGACCTTAACTTAAGCAATCTTCCCGCCTTTGGTTCTACGAAAACTTGCAAATACCGCGACATCGATGTGCAGTGCGGGCCTCGAGGTCTCAAGGGGTCGCCCGATAATCTTTATCACAACAACGGTGACGGCACATTTACCGATGTGTCGAAAGCGGCGGGAGTAGGCGACCCCGAGTGCCGTTTTGGATTGACATCCCTATGGACAGACTTCAATAACGACGGGCGTTTGGATCTTTTCGTTGCCAACGATGGCCAGCCGAACTATCTTTACCGCAACGACGGCAACGGTCACTTTACAGATGTCGCCTATCTTGCCGGTGCCGCGGTCAGTCAGGACGGAATTGAGCAGGCCAACATGGGATTGGCCCTTGGAGATTATCTGCACACCGGCCGAATGTCTGTTGCGATTACACATTTCAGCGATGAATACATGGCCCTCTACCGCAACGACGGCAACATGAATTTCACCGACGCGTCCTATGCCTCGCAAATTGCCCCGGCAACTATACCTTACGTAGGATGGGGAGATGGATTCTTTGACTTCGACAACGATGGCTGGCTCGACTTTTTTATGGCCAACGGCCACGTCTACCCGCAAGTAGCGAGCGCCGGTGCCGGCGTGAAATATCTCGAGCCTAAACTCCTGTTCTTGAACCAGCACGACGGAACATTTAAGAACATCAGCAAACTTTCGGGATCGGCAATTCAGATTCCCCAAGTCAGCCGGGGAGTAGCCTTTGGCGATCTGTTCAATGATGGACGCATTGACATTGTGATCGAAAATCTTAAGGGTCAGCCCATGATCCTGCACCCCGAGGGCGGTCCTGAAAATCATTGGATCAGTTTTGAGCTGGAGGGAACCAAGAGCAACCGCCTTGCGCTTAACGCGCGGGTGAAAATAACCGGCGGGAATTTAACCCAGATGAGTGAGGTCCTAAGTGGTGGAAGCTATCTTTCTCAGAACGACCTCCGCATTCACTTTGGCCTTGGCAGCAAGGCCCAGGTCGACCAAGTCGAAATCCTATGGACGAGCGGGAAAACGGAGACTCTGAATGACGTGGCCGGCGACCACTTCTATCATTCAAAAGAGGGCGCAGGCATTGATCCAGTCGAAGGAATCAAGCCGGTACTTCCCCGGCGCTAATCAGATTGCGTTTTGTGGCGTTAAGATGCCGCTGCAAGAAGGCCATCGACTGGCAAAGCGGCCGCCAGCACCTTGACCGGCGCCCGACGGCGACCATCCTTTCGAATTTCGACCTTCTCCCCTTTTGCTACGTGACGATAGCCGTAGTTCAACATTCCGGCCAGCAGCTTGCGGGACTGGAACTGTCTACAACCAGGGCCTACCTTATGTCAGACAAGGTCCTTGGACAATCACCCAAGAAACTTCCCCAAGTTTGTGCAGAAGCTCGCCTTCTCAGTCTACGGGGTTCACCAACGCGGCGGCATGCAAGGCTTCAGCGGGGGTTTGTTGCGCCCGCGCTGTTCCCATCGTCAGATGTGGGGGGCCAATATGATTCTCAATCACTCGAGAGAGCTCTTCCGGTTGAATCGGCTTCGAGATGTAGCCATCCATTCCAGCCGCAAGGCATCGTTCCACGTCACCTTTCATCGCGTGGGCGGTCAGCGCGATGATGGGAAGATGGTGACCGCTGGTTTTTTCTCTTTCGCGAATGGCGGCGGTGGCTTCGAACCCATCCATGACGGGCATCTGCACATCCATAAGCACAACGTCGAATCCGGGAAAGTCCTCCTTACCGAGAATAGCCAGCGCCTCCTGGCCATTATTAGCTAAGACAACCGTATGGCCTCGTTTCTCAAGTAGACGGATGGCCAGGATCTGGTTCACCGGGTTGTCCTCCGCGACCAGGATCCGCAGAATTCGCCGGGCTTCGCGAAGCGAATGACGCGTGACAAGAACAGGTTCATCAGCTTCCTGGAACCGTGTGCCGAGGGCGACCGAAATCGCTTCCAACAGGTCAGACTGCTTGATCGGTTTGGTGAGATAGGCCGCAATACCCAACTCCCGGCAGCGGGCGGCGTCACCGCGTTGGCCGGCGGACGTCAACATCATGATGGTCGCCCCTGCCAACGCAGGTTCATCTTTAATGCGTTCGGCCAGCGTAAATCCGTCCATGTCGGGCATTTGCCGATCTGTCAAAACGAGGGGAAAAGATGCGCCAGCGTCCTTCGCCAGGCGTAGCGCAACCAGCGCCTCCCTGCCGCCCTCCGCCAGCATGGGCTTCATGTTCCAACCGAGGAGCATTTCTTCCAGCATTCGGCGGTTCGTGGCATTGTCGTCCACCACCAACACGCGCAGACCGCGCAAATCTGTTGACTCCGGCGCGCGAGCCGGCGTAGCGGGTATTTTCCCGATCTCAAAACCCGCCGTGAAGTGAAAGGTGCTGCCTTTGCCCTGCTCACTCTCCACCCAGATCCGGCCCCCCATCATTTGCACAAGACTGGAAGAAATGGTCAAACCCAGCCCCGTTCCCCCATAGCGCCGCGTCATGGAGTTGTCAGCCTGGGTAAACGCCTCAAAGACGGCTTTCTGCCTTTCCTCCGGTATGCCGATGCCGGTGTCCTTAACGGAAAAGTGCAGGACGATGCTGTTCCCGGTCTGAGTTTCCGTTCTCACTTGAAGGAACACCTCGCCTTTTTGAGTAAACTTAATGGCATTTCCGAGTAAATTGACCAGGATCTGCCGCAGGCGGGCCGGGTCGCCTACCAACGTTCCCGGCACGCCCGGCTGAATATCCACGACTATTTCCAGACCCTTTTGGTGCGCTCTGAGCGCCAGAGCTCTTGCGGTGTCCCCGATGTTATCGCGGGCGTCAAATTCAATCGGGTCAAGCTCCAATTTGCCGGACTCTATCTTGGAAAAGTCCAGAATGTCATTGATCACTGTCAACAGTGAGGCGGCCGAAGCTTTGACGATCTCCATATACTCGCGTTGCTCGGGATTTAGTTCAGTATCGAGAGCCAGTTCGGTCATGCCAATCACTCCGTTCATCGGGGTGCGGATCTCGTGGCTCATGTTGGCGAGAAAATCGCTTTTGGCGCGGCTGGCCTCTTCCGCCCGGTCCCTGGCTGCCGTTAAATCCGCATTCACACGGACAAGCTCGGCTGTGCGCGCGGCCACATCCTCTTCCAAATGCTCGCGATGGTTTTCAAGTTCCTGGTCGCGGAGTTGAATTTGCGCCAGCATCTCATTGAATCCTTCAATCAGCTGGCCCAGCTCATCATGGTTTTGGCTCACGGCGCGAAGTGAGTAATTTTTCTCCAATGAAACAATGCGGGCCGTCCCGGCCAATTGAAGGATCGGGTCGGAAATAACTCGTTGAAGCTTCGAGGCGAGGAGAAACGCCAGAAACAAAGAAGTAGTGAGAATTAAAGCGACGATGGCGAGGTACCTGTATACGCGAGAGCTCATCTCCAGAAGGTCTGACTCCAGGTAGACTGTTCCGATCTTCTGGCCCTCGAGGGTAATCCCACGAAAAACAATTAAACGGCTACCCTTAAACTCGATTCCCGGCGGCTGGACGACGGGCGGTGAAAAATCTTGCAGCCCACCGCCTCGGCGATAGACTGTAAAAACACTTCCGTCAGCCGAATAAATGCAAGCCGAGACGATATGGGGCTGGGCTTTAAGTCCCAGAAGGATCTCCCGGGCAGCGGTTGGATCATTGAAAGTTAGAGCCGCAGCGCTGTTCGACCCCATGAGATCCGCCAGCGTCGTCAAGCCGTTTTTCATCCCGCTTCGGAACGACACCAGATCGTAAGCGAGGAAAGCCACGCAGGACACCAGCAATGCGGCGCCCGTAGTGAAGAGGATGATCGCCTGCATCTTCCTCTTGATGGACAAATCCCGGTAGGCTCGCATGTCAGTTCTTCCTTACCGTGCGTGCTCCTATTCTTTGACGATTTTCGCCAGGCTCAGGAGCTTCGAGCTGATCTTGAGGTTGGCCCGTTCCGCAGCGTTCAGGTTGACTTCAAATCGAAGCTTGTTCCCTTCAACCCTCAAGTTGATGATCCCTCCCTGCAACGCGAACCCGTCGGTTTCACCGACTGTCAAAGTACTCGCTCCCTTCAAACCTTTCACAATCCTAGCCACGTGGCCCACCTCTGTGAAAGGGACAAACGCAATGTGGCACACGCTGAGGGTGTCGTTTGATCCGAGGGTCATGACCTTCACCGGATGGCTTCCTACTGTCCGGGTTCGTAACTCCCCTTCAAGATTGGCGCTGAAAGGATCATCTCCAACAATGCATATCAACAGTGGCCCGCGAGAATCTCGAAAAGAGTTGATGGGCCATTCCACAAACTTGGTGAAGTTGTACAAAAAAGCGAGTTTCACCGGGTATTCAACGCTATCCTCATTCTCCGAGTGACTTATGGAAGATCCGTTCAAGGAGAGCCAGCACACGAAGATGAGAATGCTGGCTTTGCGAATCCGGCGAAAGGCGGCCCGGCGCCTGGATTCCCAACCCAATTTGCCGTCATGACCTTCATGAGGTCGGATATTCATGGTTAGGGGTTCAGAACTGGTATCCGATTTTGACTCGATAGTTTCGGCCGTTTTGAACTAACATATCTTCCACGAGCCCGTTACCGCCTGGATCCGCGTATTTCTTGTTAAACACGTTATAAATGCTTGCCGAGATTTCCCATCGCTTCGATATGTTTCGGCTGAAAAGGGTCAAGTTGGGAACAACATACGCTCCAGCATACTGGCCCGTCAGAGTTTCTCTCCTGCTGACGTATTGAAGGTCCATACTCCCCAGGAGTTTTTGTTTGATGAGGGGTACGTCCAGGCTCGCCTGGCCAAGATGTTTGGGAGAATTTTCCACTGGGACTCGAGTGGTAAGATCAGTTGCATCCTGGAAGGTATAACTCATCCTGCCTTCCAGTCCGCCCGGTAGTTTTCTGTTTAAGGAGAAGTCAATTCCACGAAGGTTCAGGGTGCCGGCGTTGGCGAAATAGGCGTTTCCAGTTACTGGGTCGATTTGCTCGCTGATCAACCCATGTATAGGGTAATAAAATCCCGATACCGATAACTGGAAATGACCGGCAAAGTATTGCTCCCATACCAGCTCCGTGGTCTTCACGGTCTCGGGCCTGAGAGACGGGTTGGCTTCATTTCCAGGAACAGCGTAGAAAAGCTCAAAATAATTGGGAGCGCGGAAGGCCTGGCCATAAAGAAACTTAAAGGTTGTTCTCTCACGCGGGCTATAGATCAGGGCGGCACGCGGGTTGGTAGTTCCTCCAAAGACCGAATAATGGTCATATCGAAGACCGAGATTCAAAACGAGGCCCCTGCCGAGGTGGATCTCGTCCTGAGCATAGATGGAGGATACCTTTGAAGTCCTCCGATCTTTCAAGTATTGAAAAAAAGGTTGAATGTCAAAATTTCCCTGATCTTGTTGAAAGTTGTCCTGGTATTTGGCGCCGACACTCAAGCGCTGCCGCTCGAAGACCCGCTTGGAGAGGGTTACCTCTTCACCCCACCACTTCCCATGGCCGTAGTTTCGGTTCAATACCCGTGAAGGTCCTCCGAAGCTGGAGTAATCGTAAACGTATGTACCATCGTTGTTGGACTGATCGTAATTCGTCCGGCTGCTCAGGCTCCAACCGCGCCCGATATTTCGATCATACTTAAGGTCGAGATAGCCGTGGTCGTCGATGGTGCGTGTTCCGGTAACGTCGAAAACGGTTCCGAAGGGAGCGATCGGGATACCCTTATCCCGCCATCCAATCGCTCCTTGCAGTGTGAAGCGACCCCAGGAGGCGTTGGCAAATACTTGGCGGAACTCGTCATCGTCCGCATTCACAGCAATGCCATTGTTGGTGGCGGGGGTATCAAATTCCTTGAAAAAAAGCTTGTCCTGCCCCTGGGAATCATAAAAGGACCCTGAAAGGAGCAATTCCAATCCGTGGGCGAATTTGTTTCCGTAGCTTATACGGCCCTGATACGAACCGTAACTGGCCGCCGAGCCGGCAACAGTAACCTTATTCAGATCCCGCCCCCGCTTAGTGATGATATTGACTACACCCAGGAATGCGCTGGCGACGTAAAGCGAGGAGTTGGGTCCGCGGATGACCTCAACCCGGTCAATCAGATCGATGTCAATGGGAAACTCCGTACCAATGAGGGCTCCTTCGTAGATGTTATCGTTGAGGCGGTGA
>DATGFN010000057.1:0-82252 GCA_035308965.1 Terriglobia bacterium
CATCCCCCCTGGGGAGTCTTCACACCCGCCCAAGGGTATATCCGATTTCAAATCGATTTTGCTCATCTTGGCGCTCAACTTACGGCCTGACATGCACTTAAAAGAATTTTCGAACTCAACATTGGGACAGTACTGATTTGAAATCTGAAATCAAGCTTCTACCCACTGTGAACGCGCAAATAATGATGGTAGAATCCCCTCACAAATTCCATTTACCTCAAGGAGAGTCAGATGGCCAAAGTTTTGCGGTGCAGGGATTTTGGGCTGGATTGTCCCAAGGAATTGCGAGCCGAGACCGAAGCAGAACTCCTCAAGCTCGCTGCCGAGCACGCGGAAAAGGATCACGGAATGCCGGCCACCAACATCCCTCCCTATATTCTCGAAATGGTTAAAGCGGCCATCAAAGACGAATAGTTCCGGCCATCGCCAGGCCCGCCGGCGGGCGTCAATACGGCCTCCACGCCCAGTTGATGCCGCCGCGGCTGAATCATGCGGCGTAGGCCCGACCGCAGCGGGAAATAATTTGGCTACCGGCCCGGTTCAGGTTAGTATCTCAATCCACAAGCCAGCGGGGGCTGGCGTGTGATAATTTATCTATATTTCATGGTTCCCGGCTGAACACAGAAATGCTCACAAAACTCATCGAGAGTTTGCATCTCATCGTGGAACAGGATGTCCTGGGCACGGTCAGCCTGATATTTCTGATTGCGGTGGTGATCCTGGGACTTCTGGCGCCGCATCAACGGGAAAAAGTTCGGGCCGGCCTGTTGATGTACGCCAATGCCCTGATCCTTCTTTTCCTTGCTGCACTCGCGTCAGCGGGGGGATTGGCCACCGCTTCCAAAATGATTCATGCCATGGCGCTGCTTTTGGGCGGCTTCGCCATGGTCAAACTGGCCAGCATATTCATTTTTGACGTTTTCCTGAGGGTGGTTCGCTATTCTCCCCCTCAAATTCTGCGAGACCTCTCGGTCGCCCTCGGTTATGTGGGTGTGGGTTTGTGGCTGGTGGCGCGCGCAGGCGTCACCCTTTCCGGAATTGTTACGACCTCCGCCGTGGTCACGGCGGTGATCGCTTTTTCATTGCAGGACAGCCTGGGGAATGTTTTGGGCGGTCTGGTGCTTCAGACCGAAGCGGCCTTCCGCGTGGGGGACTGGGTCCAGATCGGCGATACCAAGGGCAGGGTCAAGGAGATAACCTGGCGTCACATCTCCATTGAAACGCGAAACTGGGATACTGTCATCATTCCCAACAGCGTCCTAATCCGCGGACAAATGACGGTATCCGGGCAGCGCTCCGGGCAGCCCACCCAGCAGCGGCGGTGGATTTATTTCAACGTGGACTTTCGCGTCCCGCCCACCGAAGTTATTCGAGTGGTCACTGACGCCCTGGTGGCGGAACCAGTGGAAGGGGCAGCCGCCGAGCCCAAACCCAACGTCGTGCTGATGGATATGACGGAAAGCTTTTGCCACTATGCGGCGCGATACTGGCTGGTGAACATCGAAAAGGATGACCCCACCGATACACTGGTGCGCATCCGCATTTTCTTTGCCTTGCAACGCGCCGGAATCTCGCTTTCCGTCCCGGCGATGACGGCTTTTGTGGAGGAGCAGGATCAGGAGAGAAAGAAACTCCATCATGAGCGCGAAATAGAACAGCGTCTCGGCACGCTTGACCTGGCTAGTGTGGAACTGTTCAAGCAAATGACCGAAGAGGAGAGGCGCAAGCTGGCGGAGCAGGTCCGGCCCGCTCCCTTCTTGAAGGGCGAAATCATGACCCGCCAGGGCGCCGAAGCCCACTGGCTATATATCCTCACCCGTGGGTCCGCCGAGGTGGTGCTCACCGTGGATAGCGGTGAGCAAAGGCGGGTGGCCATCCTCCACGCGGGGGATTTTTTCGGAGAAATGTCCCTGCTTACCGGCGCGCCGCGCGAAGCGACGGTTAAAGCTCTGGAGGATTCGGAGTGCTACCGGTTGGACCGCCATGCGTTTAACAGCATCCTGCAAGACCGCCCCGAAATCGCTCAACACCTTTCCGAAGTGCTGGCGCGCCGCAAGGTGGAGTTGGAGGCCGTGCGCCACGACCTCGATGCCGCCGCCCGTGCCCGGATGATGGAGCATCACCAACGCAGCATTTTTGAGAGCATTTATAAAATGTTCAGCCTGTCGAAGGGCACGTAAGCCGGAGCGAGGTCGGACGGAATCTTTGCGACCTCAGGCCTAACAGGTGGGGATAAGAGTGCGACGATGAATACAAAAAAGGCGCGACCCAAAACCATCCCCGAATACATCGATGCCGCCCCCAAAGAGGCTCAGAAGAAACTGCGTGAAATGCTGGCCTGCGTTCGCAAAGCGGCGCCCGGAGCCAAGGAAGGCCTGAAGTGGGGGATGCCTGCCTTTTCTTACGAAAGGATTCTGGTCACCTTTGCCGCTTTCAAACATCACATCGGCTTCTATCCCACCCCCTCGGCGGTGAAAGCATTTGCCAAAGAGCTCTCGAAATTCGCCACGGCAGATGCTTCCATCCAGTTTCCCCTGGAACAGCCCTTGCCTCTCCCGCTGATCCGCAAGATCACTGCTTTTCGCGTTCGCGAAAGTCTCCAGAAGGATAAGAAATGGAGAACGTGATGGGATCCACACCTCAAGCTATTCCGCAAAGCCGGCGAAATTGGCGGCCAAGGTTAATTCGTCAGTTGAGAGATGCGGGCAATTCGCCTTACTTTTGTCCCCATAACCTGTGTGGAACCAAGTAAGTGAAACCGACAAACGCCTGCCAACGCGTGGAGGTGGTGGTAAGGCCGCGGTCAAACCCCGCATCAAGCACAAGATTGCTGCGCGCCGTGTAGCCGACGGCCCAAAGACTTCCGGCGGCGTGTCCGCGCAGAAAGGGTTGGGTGAAATGCCACAACTCGCCGGAGATGCTGAATCGTTTGCCAGCGGGATGCGAGATGGAGAGAGTCTGCCCGAACTCGGCTCGGCGAACTCCGTTCTGTGCCATCTCATTCGCCAGGAAATTCGTATCGTAGTGGAATCCTTTCACATCCGCGCTGGCCAGGATAAGGAACGATTGGCGCGGACTGCCGATGTCGAGTTCCGCCGCGCCGCCATCATAGACTTTGCGAAAGTAGCTGACGGCAAGTGTGGGTTTTGCGCCGTTCCCCTTCAATAAAACACCCTGTGCGCCTACGAAGTAATCCCCCGTGCGATCACTCGTTCTATCTCCGGTGCGATAATGCGCAACCGGGACGGACGAGAAGATTAGTTCGATCCGCGGTGCCAGCGTGAGTTTCAGGACTTCATTCAAATTCAATAGCGATGAGAATTCGGGGGAGTGCGTCGCGCCCAGACCGCCTGTCTCAAACTGCAAGTAACCGGGTGGTGTGAGGGTTGCAGGAGTGGATACCGTGGGCCGGCCCGGATTCGCGTCCACGCCGGTGTTGGCCGCCTGCTGCCCATACAGAGGAAGTACGATGACCAAAAGACCGAAAAGTGAAATGGTGATCTTTGCGTTGTCCAGAGGGTGAGAGTCCCTTCATCACCTATGATACCCGCGTTTTCGCCCGCGGGACATCAAAGAAATCGACTGCGCAACAGCGTTCGAAGTCCGATCCGGTGGTGGGGCAGTTTGACGTAGAGGCGGCTTTACGCCGCCACATGGCGAGGTAAACTCGCCGCTACGACTCAAACTGAGCTTTTACCGTCCGATCCAATCATCTTGCGAGGCGGGTTTAAGTTTGGTAAGCTTTGGGCTCCATTATGCATTTTGATGTTGCCCTCAATCTGATTTGGTCCCTGGTGGGCGGGACAGCGCTGGTCACCCTCGGCGTCTCCGAATTTCGCAGAGGCGTTACCTCGCTGCGGTCACGGTGTCGACGCGGAATGGCTGTATTCATCGCCACCGTTGCCCTGTTTCCCTGCATTTCCGCGAGCGACGATTTGGTGTGCCTTTCGGTCCTGCCCGCGGATTCTTCCGCTGCCACTCAACTGTTCAACCTCCCGAGCCAAGAAAAGTCTTACGCCCCGGCGCTCGGTCTGGCGCTGCAACTCGAGTCGCTCGAAAACTTTCAAATCTCTGCTTCAAGATTCAGCCTCACAACCTTTTCCCAGACTGACCAAGTTGCGCATCGGGCCGTTCAGTGCTGCGATCGTCCCCTGCCCTCTCGCGCCGACCGCGCCCCTCCCGCCCCGGCTCTCGCCACTTAGCATCCCCATAAGAAAACCCAGGATTTAGCAAGTGATGTTGCGGAGCCGCTGAAAGCCCGCGCGTCCTTGTTTCGACGCGTGCTGTTGGCACGGAATCCTCCAGGAAAGTTGCCAATTCGCGGGCGTAGCTCTCATGCGGGAGGGTAATAATCCCCGCCTCAGAACAGTGAAATGGTCGCAGCCGCTACCCGTGCCGGGAGCGGCCCGACATCCAAGGAGGCAAATTATGAAGCGTCGTCAAAGTGTAAAAATCTTACCACTTGCCGCCATATGGTTTGTCGCTTGTTTCTTGCCTGATTGCAGCCGGGGGAAAGGTGATGTAGCGGCGGAGGCTCCTCCCCCGGCACAGGTGGAGCGCGAACAAGACGGCGGCGAATTCAAGGTTGACCACCCCGAGCAGTTTGTGCTGGCGACAGCGGGTGAGCGCGACGCGGCGCCCGAATTGAGGGTCACTGGGACTGTCAGTCCCGACATTTCCAGAAATGTCCCCGTGGTATCGCTGGCCTCGGGCCGGGTCGTGGATATCCGCGCCCGCTTAGGCGACGTAGTAACCCGAGGACAGATCCTGATGCAGATTCAAAGCGCTGATATATCCCAGGCTTTCTCCGAATACCGGCAAGCGGTGGCGGACGAAACTCTGGCCCGAACCCAATTAGACCGCGGCACAGAACTCTACGGCCATGGCGCGACATCACTAAACGACCTTCAAATGGCACAGAATGCAGAAGAAAAAGCCAGGGTCGCAGTTGAGACAACTACGGATCACCTTCGAGTCCTGGGCGCGGACGTCGCCCATCCCTCGCCGATAATCGATGTTCGGGCCCCTGCGTCAGGCGTCATCACTGACCAGCAAGTGACCAACGCCGCAGGCGTGCAAGGCCTGGCCTCTCCCAACCTCTTTACGATCTCCGATCTTTCAAACGTCTGGGTGATTTGTGATGTGTATGAAAACGATTTGGCTTTTGTCCGAATCGGCGAATATGCCGACATTCATGTTGCGGCTTACCCGAATTATGTTCTAAAGGGCCGCATTGGCAACATTGCATCAATCCTCGACCCCGGTCTGCGCACTGCCAAGGTCCGACTGGAAGTTCACAACCAGGGACTGTTGCGGCTGGGCATGTTCGTCACTGCAACTTTTTTTGGGCCAAGGAAGGAGCCTCACGCCACGGTACCCTCAAGCGCAGTCCTGCACTCGCACGACAGGGATTGGGTCTTCGCGCCGGTTGGGGGCGGAAATTTCCGACGCATCCAGGTGACCGGAGGACAAATGTTGCCGGACAGAATGCAGGAAATCACTTCGGGGATCCAGCCGGGGCGGCAGGTGGTCGCCAACGCATTGGTGGTGCAATCCACCGTGGAGCAGTAAAGAATTGGTAGTCGGGTGTAAGGAGTAGCGGACTAAGAATAGTGACTTCATCCTTCACGACACCCGACTCCCGACGCACCGTTTTTCGCCGCCTGCTGATGTGGAAAGAGGTGAATAAGTGATTCGTGCTGTCGTTGATTTTGCCTTGAACAGACGCCTTCTGGTGTTGGCGGGAGCCGTGCTCCTGCTCGCATGGGGCATGGTTTCGTTCCACAACCTCCCTGTCGAAGCGTATCCCGACGTGGCAGACAACTACGTTGAGATTATCACCCAGTGGCCAGGAATCTCAGCGGAGCAAATCGAGCAGCAGGTCACCATCCCGCTCGAAATCGTGATGAACGGCATTCCGCACGTCACGCATTTGCGCTCGTTCTCTCTCTTCGGCCTTTCCGACCTAAAGCTGATTTTCGACGACGAGGAAGAGAACGCGTGGAATCGAGAGAGAGTTCTGGAGCGGCTTTCGCAAGTGAGCCTGCCTGCGGGGGTGGTGCCCGCCATGGGGACTGACTGGAGTCCGGTGGGCCAGATTTATTTTTACACTCTGCACAACACCAACCCTCAATACGACGTGATGGATTTGAAGTCGCTTGAAGACTGGGTGGTTGAAAAAAACTTGAAGGCTGTCCCTGATATTGTCGACGTGGCCAGTTTCGGAGGGCCGACTCGTGAATATCAGGTTCGAGTCGATCCGGACAAGCTGGTGGCGTACGGCATCAGCCTCTCGCAAGTGGAGCAACAGCTCACCAATAACAATGCGAATGCGGGCGGGAGCTTCGTCGAAGCGGGCCTTCAGCAAATCAATGTCCGTGAAGTCGGCCAGGTAAGAGACGTACACGATATCGAAAACACGGTGATCGTCACCAAAGGTGGCACGCCGCTAAGGGTCAAGGATATCGCCGTGGTGGCGCAAGGTCCGAAGATTCGCCTCGGCCAGTTCGCCCGCGCGATTCACCGCGAAGATGGGAGGATCATTGACAATGATGACGTCGTTTCCGGCATAGCCCTCATGCGAAAGGGGGCAGATACGCAGTCGGCCCTCCTGGCGCTGGAGGCAAAAGTGAAGGAATTGAACGATTACATCCTGCCGCGCGGCGTGAAAATCGTTCCTTTTATCGACCGAACGGATCTCATTCATTTCACCACACACACCGTGCTGCACAATCTTATTGAAGGCTTCATCCTGGTGACGATTGTCCTGTTGCTTTTTCTTGGTAATGTCCGTGGCGCGCTGATCGTCGCCTTGACGATTCCCTTCGCGCTACTTTTCGCCTCCATCTGTCTTGACCTTCGCCACATTCCCGCCAATCTTCTCTCGCTTGGCGCCCTGGACTTCGGCATGGTGGTGGACGGGGCTGTGGTAATGGTCGAAAACATTATCCGGCACATCGGCCAGGTGGAAGCGGTGCATAAGTCTGTGCCGGATAGAATCCGGGCAGCGGCGCACGAAGTGCAGCGGCCAGTCTTTTACGCCATCATCATTATCATCACAGCCTATTTGCCCATTTTCACTCTTCAACGCGTGGAGGGCAGGCTCTTTCGGCCCATGGCCTGGACGGTGGCCTTTGCTCTGCTGGGCGCGGTCCTCTTTTCGATTACCATCGCGCCGGTTCTGGCCAGTACGCTGTTCCGCGGCGAGGTCCACGATTGGCAGAATCCAGTGTTGACATGGCTGACCGATCACTATAAGCGAGCTTTGGCCTGGTCCGTCCATCATCGTTGGGCCATGGTGGGTATTTCGGCTCTGGCACTTTCGGGCAGCATTTACCTGGCGACCAGCGGTGTGATCGGATCGGAGTTTCTTCCTCACCTGGATGAGGGTGCCCTGTGGGTGCGCGGCACACTGGCGCCCAGCACGGGGCCGAGCGAGGGCATCCGGGTGGCGAATCAGGCTCGCGTATCGCTGGCCTCCTTTCCCGAGGTTACGGAGGCCACCAGCCAGGTGGGGCGGCCGGATGATGGGACGGATACGACCGGATTCTTTAACACTGAATACTTCGTCGGCCTGAAACCCAAAGAGCAATGGCGCCCTATATTTCACCAAAATAAAGATGAGTTGATCGCGGCCATGAATCGCGAACTGGAAAAAATCCCCGGTGTCGTGTGGGGTTTTTCCCAGCCCATTGAAGACAACATGGAGGAGGCGGTGAGCGGCGTCAAAGGCGAGCTCGCCACCAAGGTCTATGGGGATGACTTGAAAACGCTCGAGGAAAAAGCCGATCAGGTCGTCACCGTCATGCGCGGAGTAAAGGGAATCGAAGACCTTGGAGTTTTTCGCGTCCTGGGCCAACCGAACTTGAATTTCACCGTGGACCGCCAACAAGCAGCGCGCTACCAGATCAATGTGGCGGACGTGCAGGACGCGATTCAGACGGCCGTCGGCGGCAACGCACTCACTCAAGTCCTCCAGGGCGAACAGCGATACGACCTCGTCATGCGGTATCTCCCTCAGTACCGCGACACTAAAGAAGCGATCGAAAACATTCGGTTGTTATCGCTTTCGGGGGAGCGAGTGTCCCTGGCGCAGCTCTGCAAAACGGAAGAAAAAGACGAAGGTTCCGAAATTTATCGCGAGGGCAATGAGCGGTATATCGCCATCAAGTACAGCGTTCGCGGCCGTGACCTTGGCGGTGCGGTGGAAGAGGCGATGGAGAAGGTCAATTCGGGGATTCAACTGCCCCGCGGATATCACTTCGTCTGGGAAGGTGAGTACGAAAGTCAGAAGCGAGCTGAGGCGCGGCTACTGTTTATTGTGCCACTCACGGTGTTTTTCATTTTCATGATTATCTATATGGCTTTCGGCTCGGCGAAATGGGCCTGCCTGAACCTGGTGAATATGGTCGTGGCGCCTCTTGGAGGTCTTCTGGCATTGCTGGTGACGGGCACTCATCTCAGCGTATCGTCGGGCGTAGGGTTTATGGCATTGTTCGGTGTTTCAGTTCAGATTGGCGTCATCATGGTGGTTTACATCAATGAACTGCGCGCCCGAGGCAATTCGATTGAAGAGGCTGCCATCGAGGGCGCCGTCCGCCGGCTGAGGCCCATCATGATGACCATGCTGGTGGCCACTCTGGGCCTTCTGCCGGCCGCGCTTTCCCATGATATTGGTTCAGACTCGCAGCGGCCCTTTGCCATAGTGATCGTGGGCGGACTGATCGCGGATCTGTTGATGAGCATATTCCTTCTGCCCACATTTTATGTCTGGTGGGCGCGGCCTACCGACCCGCTACCACGGCCGGAAGAGGCAAAAAGCGTGTACGAATAAGGACCTGTTCACCCCTCTCCATTCATCCCTCTCCATTCTTGCCTAACCCCTTGGAGATGTGTTAAAAACCCATGGGAGTAAGCACCCTTCTACCTTGTCCCTTTTAAGCGGCAGTCGACTTCTTGACCGGTTCGGCGCGCTTGTTGTCGCCAGCGAGCAACAGCGGATCGAGCGCATTATCGCCACAGCCCGGTCGTTCCTGGCCATCACCTCTTTGGTGGCGATTTGGCTGGATCCCTCTCAACCCCTTCAGTATGCAACCTTTGGATACGGATTGATGGGGCTCTACGTGGTTCACAGTGTGACCATTCTGGTGCTGGTGCTGGTCCGCGACCGCTCCACGCCCGCTTTCCGATTCACTATTCACACGGTGGATATCATTTGGCCGACTTTGATTTCCATGGTCACCTCCGGCCCCAACAGTCCATTTTTCCTCTACAATGTTTTCGTTCTGTCCGCCGCCGCCTATCGCTGGGGGCTTAGGGAAACCCTGGCGACAGCAGGGGCGGCCATTTCACTTTACTTCTGGGGAGCTTCACTCGCGCCTTCCGCCCCAGGGACGATCCCTCTTTATTTTGCCGAGGAATTTGAAGTCAACCGCGTCCTGATGCGGGGGTTCAACCTGCTGATCCTGGGGTTCCTGCTCGGCTATTTGGGGGAAGAGGAAAAGCTCCTGCGCGCAGAGGCATCGGCCACGGCGCAAATTACGGCCAGGATTCAGGCGGGCGTGGGTTTGCGCACCGCGCTCAAATATGTCTTGAATGACCTTCACCGTTTGTTCCACTCCACCCACGCGCTGGTGATCTTGAATGAAGTCCACACCGGGCGGCTTTACCTTTGGGAGGCGCGGCCGTCGGGCGAAGACGAGGAGGTTACCGTCGCCTCCAGAGAGCTGGTGGGCGAGGAGCGCGCAAAATATGTTTTTGACTCTCCCGGGCAAGCCTGGCACGCGGACCTCTACAAGCAATCTGGGGATGGAAAGGTTCTCGATCTCCTCGCCCTCGATGAAACCGGAACCCGCCGCCGGCGCGCCAAGTGGTCGCTGCCCGAAGCTTTCCTGGAGGCTTACCCTTTCCGCCGAGCGCTGGGGGTCTCACTGGTCTACGGCCAGGAGTGGTCGGGTTATATTCTCCTCATCGACCCCGAACCCGATTCGTCGCGCCACGCGACGGTCGCTTTTTTGTTGGGTCTTTCCCGTTATGTAGGCCCGGCGCTATATAATGTCTACCTCACGGGGCGCTTGCGCTCGCGGGCGACCGCGGCGGAAAAAGCGCGCGTGGCCCGCGAACTTCACGACGGAGTCATCCAGTCTTTGATCAGTCTCGAAATGCAAGTGGCCGTGCTGCGGGGACACCAGGAGGTCGCTTCCGCTTACGTGGCGGGCGAACTCGAGCGCATCCAGCTTCTGCTGCGCCAGGAAGTTTTGAATGTGCGCGAGCTGATGCAGCAAATGACCCCGCTGAACATCGGCCCCAAGCAGCTCTTGGATTTCCTCGCTTACACGGTGGATCGATTCCGCCGCGACACCGGCATCGCCGCCACTTTTACTTCCCCGCTTACCGAAGCCGCCCTGCCGCCGCGCGTGTCGATTGAAGTGTCGCGCATCCTTCAGGAAGCCCTGGTGAATATTCGCAAGCACAGCGGCGCGCGAAATGTTCTGGTGCGCTTTGAGTCCGGAGATGGAAAATGGATACTGGTGGTTGATGATGACGGACGCGGATTTGATTTTTCCGGCCATCTCAAGCAAGATGACCTGGACACTGCGCGCCGCGGCCCCATGGTGCTCAAGGAACGCGTGCGCTCCATCAATGGGGAGTTGACCATCGACTCAGTCCCCGACGGCGGCGCGCGCCTGGAAATTACCATACCCAAAAAATCCTATGGCTAAACCCTCCACCCCCATCCGAATCCTGATTGCCGACGATCACGCCATCTTTCGCGACGGTCTGCGCCGGTTGCTCACGGCGGAGCCGGGCCTTTGCGTGGTGGGCGAGGCCGCGGACGGCGATGAGGCCGTGGCCCTCACTCAAAAGCTCAAGCCCGACGTCCTTCTGCTGGATCTCGCCATGCCCCGAACCCCGGGGATGGAAGCGCTCCAGGAACTTTCCAAAATGGCCGCGCCCGTCCGGACCATCCTGCTTACCGCCGCCGTGGAGCGCGCTCATATTGTGGAAGCCCTGCAACTGGGCGCGCGCGGCGTGGTGATGAAGGAATCCGCCACCCAGGTTCTGCTGAAAGCCATTCACGGCGTGATGCAGGGAGATTACTGGGTGGGGCGTGAAAGCGTTTCCGACCTGGTGAAAACCCTTCGCGATCTCTCTCCCTCCGCGCCCGAAGACCCGCGCAAGAAACAATTCAAGCTCACGCCCCGCGAGTTCGAAGTTATCGCCGCTATCGTCACCGGTTATAACAACAAGGATATCGCGCAAAGATTTGCCATCAGCGAACAAACCGTAAAACACCATCTCACCAATATTTTTGACAAACTCGGAGTCTCTTCCCGCCTCGAGCTGGCCCTTTTCGCCGTCAATCACTCGCTGATCGATCCCGAGTAGGGCCCTTTATCCGCCAATTTCACCACCGTTATTCACTATAAATCTTTGAGAATTAATCGGTTCCCCGTTCATCAGTCATCGTTCAGAGTTCATCCCTTCCCCTCTAGCACCATCGTGCCATTAGCCCCCTACCATCGGGGAATTGGCAAAAATCGCGCCTTCCCCTATCCTTGGGCCAATCATAGGCATTCTTAAGCGATTGCATATTTCATTTGTTGGTTCAGAACATGGGCCGCGGAGGCTTTGAGTGAAAGAAAAAATGAAGTCTTCCAAGCGGCAGCAGAGCGGGAATGGGCGATCATCACAGCGTGCGCAACGATTCCCTATAAAGGTACCGATGCGATACCGAAAAGATCAGGAAAAAGATTGGGCGGAAGGACGCACGGAAAACATCAGCCAATCCGGCCTCCTTTTTCAGGCGCCGGAACCCTTAAATCCCGACACCATGGTTCAGATATGTTTCTCCCTGCCCGACACTGCGGAGGGCGAGAGCGGGGCAACGGTTCTTTGTGAAGGCCGAACGATCCGTACGATTCTTCCCCCAAGTTCGGATGAATCGCCGTGTGTGGCCGTGAAACTTCTCGATTATAAATTAAAACGCGCCGAGTAGCGCTGGCCCGCTTTGCGGGGCTGCCGGCACTAAAAAACAGTTTAGCTAATTAGACCCGCGTATACATTGAGGACACTATCCTATGTTGCGGAATAAAATCGGTCTGGTTGCATTTACTTTTGCTTTGGTAGTGAGTGCGGGCGTCATCATCCATGGCGTTACGCCGCTGACAGCCCCTCCCTCCGGCACTTGGGCGCCGACCGCCGGCCCCATGGCCGCAGCGCGCGCCGGGGCGGCGTCAGTACTACTCCCGGACGGCCGCGTCCTGATCACGGGCGGCTGTAGTGCCGGTGTCCCTGGCGCCGGCTGCGCTCCGCTGGCCTCCGCCGAGATCCTCAATGCCGACGGCAATTTCTATCCCGCGCCCAGCATGAATTACGCGCGCTCCGGCCACTCCGCCACGCTACTTCCCGACGGCCGCGTCCTGGTGGCTGGCGGCGCGGACGCAAGTGGCTCCTTGCAGACCGCGGAAGTCTACGATCCTTCGGCCAACACTTGGACCGCCGCCGGGCTGCTGATGGCGCCGCGTTCCGGTCACACTGCTACTCTGCTTCAGGATGGCACTGTACTCCTCGCGGGCGGTTCGGCCAACGGTGCGGCGCTAAAAAGTCTCGAGTTGTTTGACCCAACGCAGAATACATTTTCGACCGTCTCGGCCAATCTCTCATCCGCACGCGAATCGCACGCCGCCGCGCTGCTGTCTGACGGCCGCGTGCTGATTTTGGGCGGCTCGGACGGCACCACTTCGGCGCCGGTACCTCCCGCCACGACGGGCAGTCCCAACGTCCTCGCGTCCACCGACATCTACGATCCTGCCGCGGGCACAATCGCGCCCGGCCCGGCCATGTCCACGGCACGCATGAATCTTACCGCCACCGTTCAGCTCGACGGCAAAGTGGCCGCCATTGGCGGATCAAACGGCCAATCCGACCTTGCTTCGATTGAAGTCTTCGACCCCGCCGCTGGAAGCTTCGCGTCGGGCGGTTCCTTAACAACAGCCCGCAGCAATCATCTGGCATTCTTGCTTCCTCATAATGCAAATATCTTGGTAGTAGGCGGAACGTCTTCAGGTGCGGCCATCTCAGGCGCCGAGTTGTATTGCCCCTGGACTGGAACGAGTGCGGCCACTGGTTCGATGAGTTCCGCGCGCTCGGCCGCGGTGGGCAGTCCGCTGTATCAGACCGTCCAGGGCAGCGGCGTCGGCATCGACGGCGCGTTGATGGTGGCGGGCGGATCTGACGCCTCCACCCCACCCAATGCCCTTTCCGGTGCCGAAGTTTATGGCTTTGCTACGGTCAAGACCGACGCAGCCGATTATCCTCCCGGCACCACTGTGAATATCAGCGGCTCTGGCTGGCAGCCCAACGAATCGGTTACGATTACTCTCGTCGAATCGCCATTCATCGATACCCATGGTCCTTATACCGTAACCGCCGACCCCAACGGAAATATTTCCGATAGTTCGTTCACCACTGACGTGCATGACTTCGACGTCACGTTCAGCCTCACCGCGACGGGCTCGAACTCTCATGCCCAGACGATGTTCATGGATGCCGGATCGGATGGCACGGGCGCTATGACGGTCAGCCCTACCTCCGTTGGCGCAGGCAGCACGCCAGATAGCTTCACCTTTACATTTACCGCCGACCCTGGCAAGTCCTTTGGCCCTGGTGGTTTATTAACCATGGCTGCTCCTGCGGGGTGGACAGCACCTACCATAGCAGCTGGCGCGGGTCACGTCGCCGCGGCAAATGCTAGCGGGACCAGTTGTAACCCATCTATTGGGACGATTACCGGCACAGGCCCATGGACAATTCCCATCAGCATCACTTGCAATGCGAAGGATTCGTTCACTCTTACGTACAGCGCCGTTACGGCACCTACCGCTACCGGCCCCAGCACATTCACAACACAGACGAGAGGGGTTACAGGCGGTACGCTGACAAACATAGGATCAAGCCCAGTCGTGACCGTCAACGCAGGTCCAGCAAGCAAACTAGCCTTTGGGGTGCAGCCTTCGAACACCGCAGCAGGATCAACGATCTCGCCCGCAGTCTCGGTTCAAATTGAAGATCAGTTCGGAAACCTGGTAAGCAGTACTCAGAGCGTTGCCCTTGCCATCGGGACCAACCCAAGTGCCGGCACGTTGACGGGTGGCGGGGCCGTTGCCGCGGTCGCAGGCACCGCCGTCTTCTCGGGTCTTAGCATTAACAACGTGGGCAACGGATACACGCTTCATGCCACGAGCGGCTCATTGACTGCGGCGGATAGCGGCATTTTTAACATCACGAAGGTGACGGTGACGCCTAGCGTCACAGCTAGCAACAAAGTTTACGACGGCACAACGACGGCGACAACATCTTGCACTCTGGCGGGCGTTCTTCCTGGCGATGCAGGTAATGTGACATGCGCAGCGTCCAGCTCAACGTTTGCCGACAAGAACGTCGCGAATGGCAAGACGGTAACGGCAACAGGCATCACGTTGAGCGGGAGTGCAGCGGGCAACTACACGCTCAGTTCGACAACCGCGACTACAACCGCGAACATCACGGCTCGCGCGCTGACCGTGACAGCAGCAACCAACACGAAGACCTACGACGGCACCCCATCAGCAGGCGCGATTCCTACAGTCACCTCCGGAACCGTGCAGCCCGGCGATACGGCAAATTTCACGGAGACTTACAACAATAAGAACGTAGGGACAGGCAAGACGCTTACGCCTGCCGGGTCGGTGACCGACGGCAATGGCGGGAACAACTATACCTACACTTTCGCTACCAACACCACGGGCGTGATCAACGCCCTGGCGATCTCAGTAACAGCGGCAACGAACACCAAGACCTATGACGGAACGCCATCAGCGGCGGCGACACCGACCATCACTTCGGGAGCGCTTCAAGGTACGGATACGGCGAACTTCACTGAAGCGTATAGCAGCAAGAATGTGGGCACAGGCCTGACTCTGACGCCGGGCGGAACAGTCAACGACGGCAATAGCGGGAACAATTACGCCTACACCTTCATCACCAACACCACGGGCGTAATCACGGCGCGCGCCATCACCGTGACGGCGGCGGCGAACAGCAAGACTTATGACGCCACAACCGCAGCGGCGGCGATCCCGACGATAACCAGCGGCAGCCTCGCCTCAGGCGACTCCGCAACTTGGACCGAGACATACGATACCAAGAATGTGGGCGCTGGCAAGACATTGACACCGGCCGGGTCCGTGAGCGACGGCAACAGCGGCAACAACTACGCGGTAACCTTCGCCAACAACACAACAGGTGTGATCAATGCCCGCGCCATCACGGTGACAGCAGCGACGAACACCAAGACCTATGACGGGACCACCTCGGCGGCAGCGACGCCGACCATCACGTCAGGCGCGCTGCAAGGGACGGACACAGCGACCTGGACGGAGACCTACAGCAATAAGAACGCAGGGAACGCAAAAACCCTGACACCAGCAGGAACGGTGAGCGACGGCAACGGCGGCGCGAATTACATCGTGACTTTTGCGAACACCACCACGGGCGTGATCAACAAGCTGGCGATCACCGTGACTGCGGCAACGAATACCAAGACCTATGACGGCACTACATCGGCGACGGCAGCGCCAACCATCACTTCGGGCACTGTGCAAACCGGCGACACGGCGAACTTCACGGAAGTGTACAGCAGCAAGAACGCAGGCACGGGCCTTACACTGACCCCGAGCGGCACCGTGACTGACGGGAACAGCGGAAATAATTATAGCTATACCTTCGTAACGAACACCACGGGCGTTATCTCAGCGCGGGCCATCACGGTGACAGCAGCGACCAACTCCAAGGTCTATGACGCGACGACCTCAGCGGCGGCCGCGCCCACGATCACTTCGGGAACGCTTGCCTCAGGCGACACGGCTGGCTTCACCGAGGTATACGCCAGCAAGAACGTGGGCACGGGCCTGACGCTGACTCCGTCCGGATCGGTAAATGACGGCAACAGCGGCAACAACTACGCGGTGACTCTCGTCACAAACACCACGGGCGTCATCACGGCACGCGCCATTACGGTGACGGCGGCGACCAACACCAAGACCTATGATGGAACGACGAGCGCGGCCGCGACGCCCACGATAACGTCCGGGACGCTCCAGGGAACGGACACGCCAAGCTTTACCGAGAGCTACAGCACCAAGACCGCCGGTGTAGGCAACAAGACCCTGATTCCGAGCGGAACCGTGACCGACGGTAACAGCGGTACCAATTACAGCTATACGTTCGTCAACTTCACCACAGGGACGATCAACACCAAGGCTCTGACGGTTACGGGCGTCACAGCCAGCGACAAAGCCTACGACGGCACTACCACCGCCACTCTCAACACGGGCAGCGCAGTCTTGGTGGGGGTTGTGCCCCTGGACGTGGTCACCCTGAATGCAGGCAGTGCAACCGGGACCTTTGCCAGCGCAACCGTGGGCACGGGCATCAACGTTACGATTTCAGGGCTGACCGTTGGCGGAGCGGATGGAGGCAACTACTCCCTGACGCAGCCGACTACGACAGCGAATATCAATGCGAAGATTCTGACCGTTTCGGGTGAAGTTGGAGCCAATAAGGTATACGACGGCGGCATCACGGCTGCCGTGGCCTTTACCTCTGCCGTGCTGAACGGGGTGATTGGATCCGATCACGTTAACCTGGCCGCCGGGAATTATACGGCGACGTTTAGCGACGCCAACGTCGGCAATGGGAAGGCTGTTACCATCGCAGGGCTGAAGCTCACTGGAATGGACTCAGCCAATTACGCGCTCGGCACTCCTCAGGCAACCACCACGGCCAACATCACGCCCGCAACCCTCACCTACACGGCGACTCCGGCGAGCCGGGCCTATGGCGCAAGCAACCCGGCCTTTACGGGCACCGTAACTGGCTTCGTCGGGACGGACAACCAGGGGAACGCGACCACAGGTATTCTTACGTTTACGAGTCCGGCCACCACATCGAGTCCGGCAGGCAGTTACGCAATCAATGGGTCCGGGCTGACGGCCAACAACAATAACTACACCTTCGTGCAGGCCGCCGGGAATGCCACCGCATTGACCGTGACCAAGGTTGACCAAACCATCACCTTTGGCGCATTAGGGACCAAGAATTTGGGTGACCCGGACTTCAGCGTGAGCGCCACGGCGTCTTCTAGCCTGACGGTTTCCTTCAGTTCTCAGACTACGGGCGTCTGCTCAGTGAGCGGCTCGACCGTTCACCTGATTGCAGCCGGACTCTGCACCATTCGCGCGTCCCAACCGGGCGACTCCAACTATAACGCCGCGCCCAACGTTGACCAGAGTTTCACAGTCAACAACCCGACCACAGCGACGACGGTCACGACATCCGGCAGTCCGTCCACCTACGGCCAATCCGTTACCTTCACGGCGACAGTCACGAGCGCCGCCGGAACGCCCACCGGCAGCGTCAGTTTCTATGATGGCGCGTGCGGCGGGACGTCCCTTGCAGGCCCAACCGCTCTTGATGGGACCGGTCACGCGTCGTTCGCTACAACTGCACTCACTGTGCCGACGCACACTATCACCGCGTGCTACACACCCACGGGCATCTACTTGGCCAGCAGCGGCAGCGTTGGGCAGACGGTGAGCCAGGCCGGCCAGACGATTACAGTCACGATGCACGCGCCCGCCAACGCGTACTTTGCCTCAAGTTTCGGCGTTGCCGCCACTTCGGATTCCGGGCTTGCGGTCGCAATTACTTCTTCCGGAGTTTGCTCTGGCAGCGGGACGAGCTCTGCCACCATCACCATAACCAGCGGCAGCGGACCCTGCGTTGTCCACTACAACCAGTCCGGAAACACCAATTACAGTGCAGCGACTGAGGTAACCGACCCTGTGACAGCTTTGCCGGCGCCGGTGGCCGTCTCGGTACCTGATACAACCGTCACTTACGATGGCACCCCGCAGACAGTGACGCCGACGCTGACGCCCTCGGCCAGTAATTCGGTGACCTATACCGGAAATTCGCCCACCGTTTACGCAACGAGTACACTCGCTCCCACCGACCCTGGAAGTTACATGGTGGTTGCGACAGTCACAGACCCGAACTACTCCGGTAGCGGCAGCGGCACGCTGACCATCAACAAGAAGGACCCGGGCCTGAACCTGGTGCTGGAGTCAGGTTCTCCGGAACCCTCACCCTACGGGACGCGGGTGTACTTCGATTTGACGACCACGGGCTCGCCGCATTGTCCCACCGGAACAGTGAACTTCTACGTGGACTACGTGGACAGCAGCTCCCAGCCGGCCTCAACGGTTACGCTGGATGGGTCGAACTGCGCGCAGGCGGTGGTGTTCTCAACCGCGACTCTGACGCCGACCTCCCCGAATCCCCCGCACCAGATCACGGCGGTCTACAGCGGCGACGCGGACTTCCTGGGCGTGACCTCGAATGCGGTGCCGCACAATGTGACTCCGGACGGCACGGCGGTAACGCTGGCCACCTCGGGCACCAGTGCGTACGTGGGCGCCCCGATTAACTTCACCGCCACGCTGTCACCCCAGAACGCCCTCGACGGCAGCGCACAGGCGCCCGCCGGCACGGTGCAGTTCAACGAAGTGACCGTGGACAGCCAAAACAAGGTGACCGGATTTATAAGTACGCTGGGCACGGGCCCGGTGTCCGGGAGCGGCCCTTACACGGCGGCTTTTAGCGATTCGGCGCTGCCGGCCGGACCCCATTACGTGCAGGCGGTCTACATCAACGCGGGCGGCCTCTTTGCGGGAAGCAGTTCGGCGGTGGCGGTCGAGACAGTCAACAAGATCACGCCCACCATCACGTGGCCCAACCCTGCTCCTATCGTTTACGGCACGGCGCTGAGCAGTGCCCAGTTGAATGCTACCGTGTCAGATCCTATTAATAACCTTGACCTTACCCAGGCGGGTACAATTGCCTACGACTCGCCGGTTGGAACCGTCCTGCTCGTGGGCGACAAAAACGTGATGGTAACATTTACGCCGTCGGATACGGATATGTACAACCCGGTGTCCGCAACAGCGACCGTTACCGTGACTCCTGCCACCTTGACGGTGACGGCAGACAATCAGACGCGCAACTACGGAGCCGACAACCCGACGTTCACATTCCAATACAGCGGATTCGTGAGCCCCGATAGCGATGTTCCGACGGTCGTCACGACGGAACCCACTTGTACCACTACGGCCACCAGCACCAGCCCCGTGGGGACCTATGACATTACCTGTTCGGGAGGCGTTGCGCCCAACTACACTTTCAGCTATGTGAAGGGGACGCTGAAGGTAAACAAAGCCGACGCGACGGTTGTGGTCACACCTTACTCGGTCACCTATGATGGGCACGCGCACACGGCGACCATCACCTCGATCAGCGGCGTGAACGGCGAGACCGGGGCAACGGTCGGCACGGTGGACGTGAGTAACACGTCGCACACCAACGCGGGCACCTACAGCGCCGATTCCTGGAGCTTCACCGGCACCGCGAACTACAACGACATCGCGGCAACGACCATCTCCGATTCGATCAACAAAGCGACCGCGATTGTTGTGGTGACACCCTACACGGTAACCTATGACGGCCATGCCCACATGGCGAGCGTCACCTCGATCACCGGGGTGAACGGCGAGACCGGGGCCACCGTCGGCACCGTGGACGTGAGCAACACTACGCACACCAACGCGGGCACTTACGCCAGCGACTTTTGGACCTTCACGGGCACCGCCAACTACTGCAACATCGCGGCCACGACCATCACTGATACCATCAACAAGGCGACCGCGATAGTGGTGGTCGCGCCCTACACCCTGACCTATGACGGCAGTCCGCACACGGCGACGGTCACCTCAATCACCGGTGTGAACGGCGAGTCCGGGGCTACCGTCGGCACCGTGGACGTTAGCAACACGTCGCATATCAATGCCGGAACCTACAGCACTGACTCATGGAGCTTCACCGGCGCCGCCAACTACTGCAACATCGCGGCCACGACCATCACCGATACCATCAACAAGGCGACCGCGACGGTAGTGGTTGCGCCTTACAACGTGACCTATGACGGTCATGCGCACACGGCGAGCGTCACCTCGATCACCGGCGTGAACGGCGAGACTGGAGCCACGGTGGGGACCGTGGACGTGAGCAACACGACGCACACCAACGCGGGCACCTACAGCACCGATTCCTGGAGCTTCGCGGGAACCGCCAATTACTACAACATCGCCGCCACCACGATCACGGATTGCATCAAGAAAGCGAACGCGGTGGTCGTGGTCACGCCCTACACCGTAAATTATGACGGCAGCGCGCACACAGCGACGGTCACATCCATCACCGGCGTGAACGGCGAGACCGGGGCCACGGTGGGGACCGTGGACGTGAGCAATACGACGCACACTCCTGCCGGCACCTACGCCACCGATACCTGGAGCTTTACCGGCACTACCAATTACAACAACATCGGCGCCACGACGATCACCGATACGATCAACAAGGCGAACGCGACAGTGCTAGTGACACCCTACAGCGTCACCTATGACGGCAATCCGCACATGGCGACGGTAACGTCGATCGCCGGCGTGAACGGCGAGACCGGGGCAACGGTGGGCGCCGTCACACTGAACACCACGCACACTAACGCCGGCACTTACAACACCGACTCCTGGAGCTTCACGGGCGCCGCCAACTACAACAACATCGCCGCTACCACCATCACCGACGTAATCAACCAAGCCACGGTGAGTGTAACAGCGACGGGCTCCAGCGGCACTTTCAGCGGGCAGCCATACGGTGGTGTCTGTTCGGCGATTACTGGCGCGTATCCAGGGAACACGCTCGCGGTTACGCTAAGCTACTCTTCGCTTACGGCTCCGGTGAACGCCGGCACTTATACGGTGACGTGCACCACGGGCGGTGACCCTAACTACAACGTAGCCACCAGCACGGCAGCCATTTCTATCAGCCAGGCATCGTTGACCGTCACGGCGAATGCCGTGTCAATGGACTTTGGATCAACGCCGCCCAACTTCGACCCATCCCCAACCTATGCGAGCTACGCTACTCTTGCAGGGGGAGACTCGGCCACTGCGCTGTCGTTCTCAATCTATTCGGGCAGTTGCGCTCCATGCACGGGGAGCCCCATCACACTGAGCGATTCCACTCCGGCGGGTACGTACACGATTCAGCCCAGCGGCCTAGCGACAACCTTCGGGGCGGGAAACTACGCCATCACTTACACGAATGGCACGCTGACGGTTAACCGTTCAAAGGCCGTGAAGGGTACGATAACGATTACGCCTGGCGATCCGTCCTCGGTGCCTTACGGCGGGCAGGCGACGGCCACAGTTGCGCTCACACCCTACAGCATTGGTGGTGTGCCTGTGTTGCAACAGACAACGGACAACACCACGAATCCTCCGACAACGACCTACCCCGGGTTCCGGGTCTACCTGGTGCCGGTAGGAGGGATGCCTTCACAAGCGGTTCTGTTCGGAACTGGGACGGCGACCGTAATGACTGACAATCAAAACAACAAGACCGGATTTACAGTCAGCATCCCGGCGGCCGTGACGGTGCCGCCCGGGCAATACAACGCGCTGGTCTATGGCGACGACACCGACCCGTCGACGCTGGGTAGCCTGGTCGACAAGGGCTACGTCGGGGGGTTGGACACGAACGACATCGCCTACCCGACGCTGAATTCCACCGGCGCGCCGACTGGCCAACAGCAACTGGATGTGATCCAGGCAACGGTAACAGTAACGTTTACGGCGGCGGACAAGACATACGACGGAACAAACACAGCTTCGGTGTCGAACTGCGTCATCGCGACCGGCAAGGTGGGATCGGACGATGTCGGCTGTACCGTGGCAAGCGGGACGTTCGCGTCATCCAACGCCAGCGCCTCACCGCAGACGGTTTCGGCCACGGCCACGCTGACTGGGACCACGGCTGGGAACTACACATTAACCAACCCCGTTACGACCACCGCCAAGATCAACAAGGCGAACGCAACGATTTCCGTTACGCCCTACCACGTCACTTACGACGCTAACCCGCACACCGCCACCGCGACAGCCACGGGCGTGGGCGGCGTTGACTTGACAAGTGACTTCGATCTGAGCCACACCACGCACACCAGTGCCGGAACCTATAGCAGCGACTATTGGACGTTTACGGACCCGACGGGCAACTATAACATCGTGAGCAATACCACCATCACTGACCAGATTGACCAAGCCACGGCCAGTATTACGGTCACGCCCTATCACGTAACCTACGATACGACGGCCCACACGGCAGCGGGCACGGCTACGGGCGTAGGTGGAGTGGTCCTCACCAGCGATCTCGACTTGACCCATACCAACCACACCAACGCCGGAACCTATAGCACCGACTATTGGACCTTCACCGATCCGACCGGCAACTACAAGAACGTGGGCAATACCACCATCACGGATCAGATTGATCAGGCCACGGCGAGCATCACGGTCACGCCCTATCACGTAACCTACGATACGACGGCCCACACGGCAGCCGGTACGGCTACGGGCGTAGGTGGAGTGGTCCTCACCAGCGATCTCGACTTGACCCATACCAACCACACCAACGCCGGAACCTATAGCACCGACTATTGGACCTTCACCGATCCGACCGGCAACTACAAAAACGTGGGCAATACCACCATCACAGACTTGATTGATCAGGCGACCGCCGCAGTAGTAGTCGCCCCCTACACCGTAACCTATGACGGCAACCCGCACACCGCGACCGTCACCTCGATCACCGGCGTGAACGGCGAGTCCGGGGCCACCGTAGGCAACGTCACGCTGAACAGCACGCACACCGCGGCTGGCATCTACAACACTGACTCCTGGACCTTCACGGGCGCCGCCAACTACAACAATGTCGCGGCCACGACGATCACCGATCTCATCAAGCAGGCTCCGTTGACCATCACGGCAACCAGCGGCGGGATGGTTTACGGCGGCCCAGTATTCCCAGTCACAGCATCCTACAGCGGGTTTGTGAATGGGGAATCAGCAAGCAACCTGATGCCGCAGCCTGGTTGCGGCACGCTTGCCACCAGCGCGAGTCCGGTGATCGGAAGCCCATACTATCCCAGCATGTGCTCGGGAGCCGCAGACCCCAATTACAGCATTGGCTACGTCAACGGGAGCGTCCAAGTTACGCCGGCCACAACCTCAACAGCGGTAACCTCATCGGTGAACCCTGCGGCCTTCATGCAATTGGTAACCTTTACTGCCACGGTAACACCGCAATATGGTGGAACTATCCCAACTGGGATCGTAACCTTCTACAACAACGGGTCGTCAATAGGAACCGGGACACTGAGCCTGACCGCTTGCGGCACCCCACCGTGCCCGGTCCAGGCGACATACAGCACAACCAGCCTGCCTGACAACACATACCCGACTGCACTGAGCATTACAGCGGTGTACGGTGGGGACGGCAATTTCGTCACCAGCACTTCACCAGCGTTGTTGCAAGCGGTGTACCCGGCTCCAAACGTCAATTTGACGCCGCAGTCCGTTTCATTCGGTAATACAAACCTGGGCAGCGCAAGTACTCCGATGACCATCACTCTTTCGAATATTGGTGATGCAACATTGACGCCGATCACGATGGCGTTGTCCGGAGATGATCCCGGCGACTTCGTCCTGACCAATGGTTGCCCGGCCTCGCTGGGCTTCACGGCCACGTCCCCCTATCCATCCTGCACTATCACCGTGAAATTCCAGCCGGTCGGCACCGGCGTGCGTGACGCCACCCTGACGATCACGGACAACGACGACGAGCCATCTGGCTCAGCACAGACAGTCTCACAGACTATCTTGCTGACCGGCTCCGGATTGAGTTCGATTACGGGCACCTCGCTCTATACGGACGCCCTCTTCGCCACCGCGAACGGCTGCGGCAGCATCGTTGCGAGTGGCGGCAGCACGGTGGATAGCTTCAATTCCGCCTCGGGGTATAGCGCCTCGCATCAGAACAGTGGTGGCAACGTGGGCAGCAACGGCAACGTGACCCTGAGTGGCAGCAAGAGCGCCATCTATGGCACAGTAGCTGTGGACTCGATGACCACAGGCAATTGCACTAAGACGTCGACTACGGGCGTATCCACCAGCGGCGGAGCGACGACCGGCGGGCTGGTGGCGCTGCACGGGCCTATCAATTATCCCAATCCCCCGGCGCCTAACCCGGTTCCGCCCACCACCACGCAAAACATCTCCGGCTCCTGCACCGGAATTACCGGCTGCACGAATACCGGAACCAAGACAGTTACTCTGCTTCCGGGACAGTACGGCAACCTGACCCTGAGCGGCGGCACCACGGCGCACCTCAGCCAGGGAACTTACAACCTCAACACGCTCAAGCTGAGCGGCAACAGCATTCTCCACGTGGATTCAGGACCGGTGGTGATCAACCTCGCAGGCGCTTCTCTTAGCGGCGGCAATCCGGCCATGGACGCGAGCGGCGGAAGCTTGGAAAACGCCACCCACGTTCCTGCCAACCTCCAGATTACATATGGCGGCTCGCACGGGGTGACCCTCAGCGGAGGGGCGTCCAGCTACGCCACCGTGTACGCGCCCAATGCGTTCGTCAACATGAGCGGCGGCTCCGATTTCTTCGGGTCGATCATCGGGAGCACCATCACCAACAGCGGCGGCACGGCCATCCACTATGACTCCAACCTTCCCATCATTGCGGCGAACAGCTACATCTGGTTCACCGCCGTCGCCAGTAATGTAAAGGGCCTCCCGCCATCTGGCCAGGTTAAACTGTACTTGACCAGTTCGACTGTCAGTTTCGACGCAAACGGCTCGCACTACACCGTGCAAGTTCCCAATGGCGTCGTTACGTTCAACTCTGCGACCCAAAGTTCGGGCGCAAAGACGACGTATGACCTGACGAATACTCGATGGAACACAGCCGTGGCCGCATCCGGCCTGACCGGCAATACATTCGTCACCGGATTAGCCTTCCCGGTGCCGAGCAACTTCCCCACCGGCATCCAGAACGTCACGTGGTCGGCAGCCTTTTCTACCGACACGCCCGGGATCACGTTGCAGTGGCAGTGGGGAGCGGCGGTCTACACGCAACTCGGCACCACCTACGCAACCAGCAGCCCCAACAACACAAACGTGCTCGGCGTTAACGCTGAAGATGGGTCCGCCGATGCGTATGGAACTGATCCGGCCGGCACACCCGAAACCGACAAACAATTCGAAACTTTCGGGGGAACGCTCGGATACTTGAGCGCCGGGTCCGGCGTTGTCCCCACCATCGCTCCAATGAGCGTTTCACCGAGCAGCTTGGTCTTTGCTGTTCAGAACCAGGGAACGACAAGCGCTGCTATGACGGCGACGCTCACCAACAATGACATGGGTCCGCACAACATCGCCAGCATCCAGTTCATGGGCACGAATGCCGGCGAATTCGCTCTTACAACCGGGACGAAGAGCTGCGTCGGGATGACGAGTTTGGCGGGCGGAGACAGTTGCACGCTTTATGTTACGTTTACACCAGGCAATGTCGGGGCGAGAACGGCCAAAATCGTGTTAAACGATGACGCCAACAACAGTCCGCAGACGGTGTATCTAACTGGTACAGGGCAGTGAGTGGCTTGACCGAAAGTTTTCCTTGGGCTGCATGCGGGTTCTTAATCAGTTGGTTGGGGAGCCCGCCCGCGCTTCCCGTCGACCAGGTGCCGGGCTGCGGCCTCCTCCATGGCCATAAGTTATTTCCGGATTGGGCGAAGGCTTGGTAAAGGGGGGAACGGGGACGGCGCGAGGTTTAAACCCTTCCACTTATTTCTTTTGATGTTGACGACAGACTTGGATCCGAGAAGACAGGGATAAGATCGCCTTGGCCCACGTCGGGAAGATGCCGAAACCATCTTAGCCGAGCGTCCCAAACGCGACAGGAGTGCTGTCCGTTAGCTCGCTATCCTTCCCCTCGATAGTCAAGCTCGGCCACGATCTGTTGATTGTCACGCCAGTTGGGCTGCACCTTCACAAACAGTTCCAGAAACACTTGGGGCGGAAATAGCTTCTCGAGTTCACGCCGCGCTGCGGTTCCAATTTCTTTGATTCGATGCCCACCTGCTCCAATCACGATGGGCTTCTGCGATTCCCTCTCGACAACGATCGTCGAATGAATTCGCGTAAGCGTATCGGATTCGTGAAACTCTTCAATCAGCACTGCGGTCACATACGGCATTTCTTTTTGAGTTTGTTGAATCACTTTTTCCCGGATGATTTCCGCCGCCAGAAAACGCTCGGGCTGGTCAGTATACATTTCGGAGGGATATAGTGCGGGTCCTTCCGGAAGCCGCTTGATCACAGCCTCTAGAAGCTCTTCCAATCCATCGCCGCTGCGGGCCGAAATAGGAATGATTTCCTCGAAATCATGAAGCTTGGAATACCGGTCAATTAGCGGAAGCAGTCGCGGCTTCGCGATTCGATCGATTTTGTTAAGCAGGAGGATGGTTTTGGGCGCGTATTCCTTCAGAAGGGTCAACGTAAACTCGTCACCTTTCCCAAATTTCGAGGCAGCGTCCACAATCAGCAACGCCAGGTCGCGCTCTTCCAGGGCGGAACGAACGTAGCGCATCATCTGGTTGTTGAGACGGGATAGGGGCTTGTGGATTCCCGGCGTGTCCATGAAAACCATTTGTGCGCCGGGCCGATTTACAATTCCGAGGATTCGGTTCCTGGTAGTCTGCGGGACCGCTGTGACAATGGAGACCTTCTCTCCCACCAGGGCATTGATAAGCGTGCTCTTCCCGGCGTTGGGTCGCCCCACAATAGCGACTTGTCCGAATTTATGTGTTTCCGGGTTCGACATGGGTTGGAGTTTCCGCGGGCGAGGCAGCCGAAATCTTGAGGCGAACTTTTAAAACCGTTCGTTGATCCGCATCCAGAACTTCGAAAATCGCGCCACCCTTTTCCACTCTTTCGCCCGGCGATGGAACGTGCCCCAGTTGAGCCAGCATCAATCCTGCCACTGTGGAGTAATCCTGGGCTTCAAATTCAATGTGGAATTGATCCGCCACCTGGGTCAAATCGGTCTGCCCGGCTATCAAATAGGTGCCCGTCGGTTCCTTTACTATATCGTGGGCGTGGGGGTCCACTTCATCGCGGATGTCACCCACAATTTCTTCCAGCAAATCTTCAATGCTCACAATCCCGGAGACGCTGCCATATTCATCGATGACCATGGCCAGTTGAGTGGTGGACTGCTGCAATTCTTTCAGCAGTTCCTGCACGGGCTTGGTTTCCGGAACAAAAGGTACGGGCCGGACGAGAGAGCGAAGCGTGGCCTTGGACTGTTCTTCGGGCGGCATCTCCATCAGGCTCTGCATGCTGACGATGCCTTCGATATTGTCGAGTTGCCCGGAATAAACCGGATAACGAGTCTGTCTTTTTTGACGGAAGAGCGCCCGCAAATCGTCCACTGAAGAAGTGATTTCAAGAGCGGCGATTTCGGGCCGCGGCGTCATCACTTCGCGCACCACTTTGTCAGTAAACTCGACCACCGACTGAAGCATCGCGCCTTCCCTCTTACCGATCAGACCCTCTTGTTCGCCCGCTTCAATCAACTCCTGGAGCTCATCCTGCGTATTCGGTTGCTCGATTTTCTGATCGGGCGGCTCCAGCAAGCGGCTGATGGAGGTGGATATCAAAACGGGAAAAGTCAGCGGCAGGGCGACAAAAATGGCAAGGCGCAGCCATGGCAACCAGCGCTTCAGGATGACTTCCGGCTCGTCGTGGCGCGCCACAAAAGTGAAGGGAATCAACTGATCAAAAATGCCGATCACACCCAGCACAATCAATAAGGAAATGCCCAGATCCCCCAACAAATGGTCGGGCTCCCGCATCACCAGGAATCCCGTCAAGCCCACGGCAAAGAGAGCCATGGTGGCGCCGTGCAAAGTGGAGATGGAGATGCCCACGCGTTCCCGGTCCGCTTGAAGCTTGCGTCCTTCTTTGGCCTGGAAAAGCATTCGCCCGGCAACGGGACTTAGGCGGCGCATCAGCAGGCGCAAGTATGACGCCACCGAGCCCGCAGCAACAAGCACGGCCAGCAAACAAACCCAGGTGGTGGTTAGGACGATGGACATAAGTCAATAAATTCGCTACCACCTTCTCAATACAATTATGGCCTAAGTTCTCAATTGCGCTCGTAATTTAAGTTCCAGCGCTGTCATCATTCCCCCATCATTTTCATGGTCGTAGCCAAGAAGATGCAGAGCGCCGTGAAGAATCAGCCAGCGGATTTCTCGCGCCAGCGAGTGACCGTCCGCCTTCGCATTTCGACGCGCCGTTTCCGTGGAGATTACGATGTCCCCCAGGAAATTCGAAAACTCACTACTAGCAATATCGGCCGAATGGCGGCCCGTGGTTCTTCGCGTGGCTTTCCGCAAGACGGCTTTGCCAGAAAGAACGCCTGGCAGTGGTTTGAGTTTCTTACCATCCCCTGCCGTCCATGGGAAAGAGAGAACATCCGTTGATCGCGCCTTTCCGCGATAGGTCGCGTTCAGCGCCGCGATAGCCCCATCTTCCACAAAGCAGACATTAAAATCACGCTGTCCCAAGCGCAGGAGTCTTCGCAGTTTCTCCACGAATTCTCTCGTCACGCGAAGGTCAACTCGAATCTCATTCTGGTGATTGACGATCATCGGCTCCGCAGCAACGGTGCAGCTCCCGGCGCCGGCCCTCAGGCTTCCGGATGGGGGGTGACGCGCTCCTGCCGCGTCTCCGGCGAGCGCGTTTGATCAAACTCTTCATAGGCCCGGATGATGCGTTGCACAAGGCTGTGGCGGACCACGTCACGCTCGGTAAAATAAATGAAGCTGATGCCTTCAACACGGTGCACCACCTCGATGGCCTCAATCAAGCCGGAGCGGCGGCCGTTGGGCAAATCCACCTGGGTGACGTCACCGGTTACGACGGCTTTGGAATTGAACCCCAGCCGGGTCAGGAACATCTTCATCTGCTCGCTGGTGGTGTTTTGGGCTTCGTCGAGAATCACAAAGGCGTCATTCAACGTTCGGCCCCGCATGAAAGCGATGGGCGCGATTTCAATGATCGATTTCTCCAAGTAGCGCTCCACCCGGTCCGGGTCCAGCACGTCATAAAGCGCGTCGTAGAGGGGCCTCAGGTACGGATTGATTTTATCCTGAAGGGTTCCGGGCAGGAATCCAAGGCGCTCGCCCGCTTCGACTGCCGGGCGCGCCAGAATAATCCGGCTCACTTCCTTGGTGAGAAGCGCGTCCACCGCCATGGCCACGGCCAGATAGGTCTTCCCTGTGCCCGAAGGCCCGATGCCAAAAACCATGTCGTGCGTCTCAATCGCATCCACATAGCGGCGCTGGTTGAGGCTCTTGGGCGAGATTGTCTTTTTCCCAAACGTCCGCGGACGCCCCGCCTCCACCAGGCTCTTGAAGGTCGAGCCGGGATCCTCGCAAATTATCCGTAAAAACGCCTGAACCTCGGATGGGTCAAAGTGGGCGCCGTTTTCGGTGAGTTCGGTGTAGTCCTCCACCACCCGCTGGGCGCGATTCACGTTGCTTTCTGCGCCCTCAATATCGAGCGTCTCATCGCGCAGATGGGTGGAGACCTTCAGACCACTTTCAAGCAGCTTCAGATTCTCATCGAATGTTCCGAAAAGTTCTTTGACGCCCTTTCCGACTTTCACACTGGTCTTCATAAGGACCGAAAACCTCGGTTCATTGGATCGTTAGGGGGATTAACACGCATCTGCGAGGAAGTCAAACGGCGAAAGTTTGCCGGCCATGAACTGCGAAGATGTAATCATCAAGGAATTATCAGATTAGCGTGGTGGCGGGTGGAAGTCAAGTAGCGGAGGCCGGGGCGGGCCCCGGCCCTACCAAAGAGCGGGGTCCATCAAAGGAGCGGCACCGATTAAAGGCGTCCGACAAATCGTCCGGGGGAAAGAATGCCTTTCGGGTCCCACGCTTGTTTGACTTTTCCCATGATTTCGAAATCGATGCCGGGCGAGTCCCACACGTCTATCTGGCGTTTGATCTCAGCATCGCATCGTTCGATTACAAGCGATCCTCGCAACTCTTTCGCCACGGTTCGGAGGCTTTGGATCAAGGTGAGTGTTGTAGAACTTTCAGAGGGATTGAGGAAGCAAACGTGTACCACGCCCGAACCGACTTGAGCATACACCGCCCGGCGCGACTTCAATCGGTCGGCTTCCTGGTGGGCGCGCAGCACAAAATCCTCGACATGGGCAATTGGAAAGGCGCCTTTCAAAATCATCGAGACGGACAAGTCGCCCTCAGGGCAGGAGTGGAAATTTGAAATCCGCTCCCAGCCGCGCTCGGCATCCTGATTCTCGAGCCAAACGATCGGCGCGCCCGCAACCCTGCCGAATTCTTCCAACTCCCTCGCGTAGCGTTGCAAAACCTTTTCGCTTCCGCCTGCCTCAACCCACAAAGTCCATTGGGCGTCAGGCCGCCTTTGGAATGCGCCTTGGGCAACCATCGCTTGTGCTTCCGAATTCAACAGCACCATGCGCATGGGCGTGAGCGGCGAATTCACAATTCGCTTGCGGAGATCGCGCGCTGCCTCCAGATTCGCCAGCTCGAAAACACACGTGGCACGCCCGGCGGGGAGCGGAAATAATTTTAAGTGGGCTTCGACGATAACGCCCAGAGTGCCAAACGATCCGATCAAGAGCTTGGTCAAGTCGTAGCCGGCGACATTTTTCACCACCCTGCCCCCGGCCTTGATGATTTTCCCTTCCGTCGTCGCGATCGTCATGCCCACAATCATGTCGCGCGGCGCGCCGTACAAAAGCCGGAGCGGACCGCTGGCATTGGCGGCCAGGATTCCACCGACACTCGCGCGCGCGCCGCCCTGCGGATCAAGCGGGAGCCATAATCGGTGGCGGCACAACATGCGCTGCAAATCTCCCAGCTTCATGCCCGCTTCCACGGTTGCCGTCAAGTCCTCCGGCTCGTAGTGCCACACGTTGTTCATTTCTTTGAGAGATAGAGCGACGTCGTAGCGAGCGGGAATATTACCAATACCCAGTTTGGTGGCGTTGCGAGATGGTATTACGGCAAGATTGTGATCAGCGGTGCACTTCAGCGCTGCGGCCACCTGTTCCGCCATGCGCGGATAGATTGCGAACCTTGGGACGCGGCCGGCCACGGCCAGGGCGTTGCAGGCCGCGTCATCGCCCGCCACCCTGTCACCGCCGACGATGGCGGCAAACTCCGTCTGCACTGATTCGAGGCCGGTCATCATTTCAGTTCCCTGCGCTGACCTGCACGCGCAATTCTCCGCACATTTTCCCCGAAGGAAAAACCTTGCCGGGGTTGAAGGACCCGCTGGGATTGAAAATGTTTTTCATCCTGCCCATCATTTCCAGGTCGTCAGCAGAAAATATGAGCGGCATCAATTCGTTCTTCTCCATGCCCACGCCGTGCTCGCCCGTGATCGAGCCGCCCATCTCCACGCAGCGAGTGATAATTTCCTGCGCGGCCTGCACCACTTTTCTGGACTGCTCTTTGTCGCGAGCGTCAAACATCAGAAGCGGGTGCAGGTTTCCGTCTCCGGCGTGAAATATATTGCCGATGCGCAGATCATATCGTCGCCCGATTTCCTCAATGTGCTCGAGCATTTCCGGCAGGCGAGTGCGGGGAATCACGCCGTCCTGAACGTAGAAGTTGGGGCTGATGCGCCCGAGGGCCCCGAAAGCGTTCTTGCGTCCACGCCAGAGCAAGTCGCGCTCGCCCGCGGTCCTGGCATGCCGGACCTCGCGCGCCCCGCATTCGCGCGCCACCGATTCAATCTGGCCGGCCTGTTCTTCCACCTCCTCGCGCAGTCCTTCGACCTCGATCAGCAGCACGGCGGCGGAATCCATGGGATAGCCGGCGTGCGTCGCGTCTTCAATCGCGCGCAGGGTAAAGCCATCCATCATTTCGAGCGCCGCTGGCGTGATGCCGCGCGCGGTGACGGCGGCGACTGTCCGGGTGGCGCTGGGCACACTGTCGTAAATCGCCACCAGGGTCTTCACGGCCTCTGGCTTACGCATCAATCGGACAGTGATTTCAGTCACGATGCCGAGCGTCCCTTCCGACCCCACCACCAAACCCGTCAGGTCATAACCCGGCCGGCTCCAATATTCAGCGCCCGTATCCAATACGTCGCCGCCGGCAAGAACAGTTTTCAATGCCAGCACATGATTGGTGGTAACGCCGTAGGCCAGGGTATGCGGGCCTCCGGAATTCTCCGCCACATTACCGCCAATCGTGCACGCCTTTTGGCTGCTGGGATCGGGGGCGAAGAAATAGCCGCGGTCGGACACGGCCAGCGAGAGGTCCAAATTTACGACGCCGGGCTGCACGCGCGCGCGTTGATTCTCAATATCAATTTCCAGAATGCGCTTCATGCGCGCGAGTGAAACCACCACTCCGCCGGAGGTCACCACCGCGCCGCCGCTCAATCCGGTTCCAGCACCGCGCGCAATCACCGGGATTTTTTTGCGGGCCGCCAGTTTCACGATTTGCACCACATCGTCCGTGGAGGCGGGAAACACCACGGCGTCGGGGACGCGCTGGGAAGAGAGTCCATCGTATTCATAGAGCATCAAGTCTTCCGGCCGCCAGAGAAAGCCGTCGGGCCCCACGATTTTAGACAACTCGCGTTGCAACGGACTAAGCTTCATGGAAGGGCCACTCCGGGACTTAGCTTCGTAAATGGAAACAAATCCGCGCAACCAACTTCGTACTCCCTCCCAAAGTCTTCTGCGACTTTAGCACATGGAGTATATCGGCGGCGAAATCATCGGTCAACGCGTGCAGTCTTCTGAATCGTTCCGGCATTTTGAAGCACGACAAAAAGTTTTACAGTCCATTTACGACTTGTTTTCAAGCGCCATTGCTTTTCAGACAGCCCTTGGCCCATATATCGCATCCGAGAAATACTGAATTGTTTTTTTGGTGGAATGCTGTCTTGAGAGAAGAGCATAAATTGCGCTTGTAACATTTCTGTAAATATTTACGAGGATGATAGAGCCTTAACTCAACGGAATATGTCCGATTTCGGACACGACAATCCCGATTGCGAGCACTTGGGAATAAGGCCGATAACTTGGCGTTCTTTTTTAAGTCAAGAATTTCAATCGATTAGCAGGGGATATTAAGATGGAACAGCAATTGCTCAAACAGCAATGAGGGCTGATGGTTTTGAATCTTGCCATGGGCACGGAGAGCCCGATGCTCAGGCAGATCAAAAACGCTAAATAATTGAAACATGCAGCACGATGCATCCGTATATAGGATTGGGTTGGTGCGCACGAGCCATTTCCAGAAAAGTGCAAATAGTGGCGCGGGACGCCAGCTAACAAATCTTGCTCATCATTCGTCTAAGGGGTGAGGGAGCAAGCAGGACTAGAGGGGTTAAACGGATAGCCATCGCTAACGGTTTGGCGGCCGGGGCGACGACGATCCCGAGGAGAAGCGCGTGACTTGTGCAAGCCCGCCGCTTTTCGTTTAACCCCGACTGATTCTAGTCATCCTTGGCATTAAAAAGCAAGTGCTAATTGTGTCTATTTTTGATGCCGGGATGGAGGCTCGAAACCGCCAAATCTGTGGAAAGGGAAAATCGAAAAATCCTAATCGAATCAGGGGGAAACAATGAGGATTCAATTCCAGACGAGAAGGTTGGCGGTAGGTTTGGTCATGTCAATTCTTATGGTCACTCCGGCTTTTGCAAAACAGGTCCGGGAGGTCGATTTCGACAAGGCCGTGTCGATCAACGGCAAGCAATTGACTCCGGGAAAATACAAAGTCATTTGGGAAACGCACAGCCCCCAAGCAACAATTACCATTGCTCATAAGAAGGACGTCGTCGCCACAACCACAGGAACCGTGGTGGAGCGGCCCAAGCCATACGACAGCGATTCCATTCTCTACAACACCGAACCTGATGGGTCCCTCACCATCATGGAACTCCGCTTTGCGGGTTCGAATAAAGTTCTAACTTTTGACAATCCATCCTCCTCGGGAAGCTGATATCCCCCGATGCGGCCACCGCGTTTGAGTTAGGCAGGCCTCATGCTGCCTGCCTTCGTGGTAGGGGAGAAAGCCACCGCCCTGATCTCCTCCGGTCAGGAAGGGCTCGAGACGCTCCCCTACCATTTTTTTCGTCCGGGACTTTACCTTAAATCGCCGCGCCGGTTGAAGCCTTTTCCCGTGGGAAGAACTACATGCGCAAGGTAGAATAACCGAGGCATGGTTCCGATCCCATTCAATGACCACATTCGGCGGCAGACTTTTTGGGCGGCAACCCTGGCGCTGATTGTTGCCAACACACTTGTTTTTATCTATGAACTCTCGCTGGGCCCGCTGTTGAACCGATTGGTCTTCACCTTTGCGGTTATCCCTGCGAATTATACAACCCCACATGGCTTGGCCGCGCGTGGTCCAGCCGGACTTTTCCTTCCCATCTTTATTTCCATGTTCCTCCACGCCGGATGGCTGCACCTGATCGGCAACATGCTTTTTCTTTTTGTCTTTGGAAGAAGCATCGAGGACCGCTACGGCCACGGAAACTTCCTGATCATTTATTTCGTCGGCGGATTGGCGGCCGCGCTCACTCACATCTTTTTCAACGCCGGTTCAAGGGTACCCACGGTGGGAGCCAGCGGCGCCATTGCCGCGATCCTGGGCGCCTATTTTGTATGTTTCCCCGCCGCCCGCATTTCAACTCTTATTTGGATTGTAATTTTCTTCTGGCGGGTGGAGATTCCCGCCGTTTTCATACTGGGATACTGGTTTGTTATTCAATTTGTCGCCGCCAACATGGAGCACTTGAATATCCAATCCGCAACCCAAGGCGGCACCGCCTGGTGGGCTCACGTGGGTGGATTTATTGTAGGCGCCGCGCTGGCGCTCATCCTGCAACCGCGCCGCGCCAATGCGCCCATCCAATACTTAGACTGATAGCTTTGAGCAAATCCAGTCGCCGACTTCCCGCGTGCCCATATTTCCACCCGCGTCGGAAGTGCTCATATTCTGGCGAAGCGCATCTGTGACCACGCCCTCCAGCGCCTCGGCTTCCTGGGGAAATCCAAGATAATCGAGCATCAAGCCCAGCGTCAGGATGGCCGCCATCGGGTTGGCCAAGTTCCTCCCCGCCAGCGGAGGCGCGGACCCATGCACGGTCTCAAACATCGAAACATTTCCGGGATTGAGATTAGCGGAGGGCGCAAGACCCAGGCCGCCCTGAAGTTGCGCGCCCAGATCGCTGAGGATATCGCCGAACATGTTACATGTCACAATCACTTCGAACTGGGAAGGGTCGCGCACCAGCTCCATGGCCAGGGTGTCCACGTAGAGATGGCGCGCCTCAATTTCCGGATATTTGCTTTTCACATCCGCGAATGTCCGCTGCCAAAGGCCGTGACCGAAGGGAAGCGCGTTGGCTTTATCGCTCATGCAGACTTTTTTGCGGTGGGTTCGGAGCGCAAATTCGAAAGCGTGAGCGATAATGCGCTCCACGCCCTTGCGTGTGTTCACGTCTTCCTGAATTGCGATTTCATCCGGAGTGCCGCGCTTGAAGTTGCCACCCAAGCCGGCGTAAAGGCCTTCGGTATTTTCCCGGAAAATGACGAAATTGACGTCAAGCTCGGCGCGATTCTTCAGCGGGCAGAGTCTGGCATCCAGTAGCTTCACCGGGCGCTGATTTACATATAAATCGAGTCCAAAGCGAATGCCCAGGAGAATGTCGGCGGCATGCTGATTGGACGGCACCCGCGGATCGCCCAAAGCCCCGATAAAGACCGCCTGATAGTCGCGGCGAAACATTTCCAGCGCGTCCTTCGGAAGTGTAACGTCTTCGCGCAAGTATTTTTCCGCGCCCCAATCGAAAGTCACATGCTCAATGGGGAGGTTGCGCCCCTTGATCAGCACGTCTAGAACTTTCACGGCCTCCGCCGTAACTTCAATGCCGATGCCGTCACCCGGAATGAACGCGATACGTTTGCTCATGCTTGCTTCACCGGCCCCAAGCCGCGCGAAATTGTCCTAGGCTACGCCGGGAGCCACGTCCTGAACTTGCTTGTTTTTGTCTACACCCTCGCCCCGCTCCCGCTCCGCAAGGTAGACGCCGACCAAAATCAAAACGCCGCCCACCACCACGCCGTACGTCAGGGTCTCGCCCAACAGCCAGATTCCAAGCGCGGTGGCGATGGCAGGCTGAAGATAAGAAAACGCCGCCACCCGCGCTGCGGTCAATTCGGTGAGGGCAAAAGCAAAAATCAGGTAGGCGGTGACGGAGCCGAAAATCACCATAAAAGCCAGACCCCACCAAGCCACGGCGGGCAGAAGTATCCAATTGATTTTGAGCATGTCCCGCATTGTGAAGGGCGCCATCAAAACCGCACCCAGGAGAAAAAGAATCATGTTAAATGTGAGGGCGTCGAATTGCTCCGCGACTCCCTTCACCAGAACAGTGTAGTAGGCGAATACAGCCGTGCCGGCCAATAGGATCAAATCTCCCCTTATGGTTGCGCCACTCCCCTGCCCCGCCTTCCCCAAGGTCAAGAAGCCAACGCCGGTAAACGAAATAATCATACCTGCGACTTTCAATATGGTCAGAGCTTCCATCTGCATCAGGCAGGAAAGGACCAATACCAGAATTGGTCCCAGGGCGACAATTAATCCGGTATGCGCCACGGAAGATCGGGATAGTCCGCCGATAAAGAACAATTGATTCAACGTAATTCCAAACAGTGCCACCCAACCCAGGAAGAGCCACTGCTGCGCGTTCATGCGAAGGCTCGGCCGGCGCCGCCAGGCGAGAAACAAAATACCCAAAACCAATGCCGCTCCGGTCACCCGCAACTGAGCCAAGGTGAGCGCTCCAAACCCGCGCAAGGCTTCCTTGCCAGCCACAATGTTGGACGCCCAGCAAACCGTCGCAACCAACATCAGAAGATGCATGCGCCCGTGTTGGGGCGCGAGCGCGTCATTTGCAGATGCGCCTGGCACTTTCATCTTGTTGCCGCCGGTATTATTCAAAAGCCTCCTGGCGCACGGTCGCCTTTTCAATCCGCTGAAGGTCCGGCGTAAAACCAAGGCCCGGCGACCGCGGCACCACAATTCTGCCCTGCGCGTTGACGGTAACTTCCGGCTGGATAATATCCTCGCGCCAGTAGCGGCGGCTGGCCGAAACGTCTCCGGGCAATGTAAAGCCCGGCAAAGTGGACATGGCGATGTTGTGCGCGCGCCCAATTCCAGACTCGAGCATGCCCCCGCACCAGACCGGAATTTTGTGAGCGCGGCAAACGTCGTGCACGGCGCGCGCGGAAGTGTAGCCTCCCACCCGCCCCAGTTTGATGTTGATTATTTTGCAGGCGCCGACTTCAATGGCCTTGCGGGCGTCATCAGCGCTGTGAATGGATTCGTCCAGACAGATCGGGGTGCTCATTTCACGCTGAAGTTTGGCGTGGTCCAGAATGTCTTCCCAACTGAGCGGCTGCTCCACCATCATCAGGAAAAAACGGTCAAAAAGTTTCAGGTGCGGCAAGTCAGCGAGCGTGTAGGCGGAATTGGCGTCCGCCATTAGGGCGATGGAAGGAAATTTCTGGCGGATGCGGTCCAGTACGTTCACATCCCACCCGGGCTTGATTTTCACTTTGATGCGCTGGTAGCCGGCGTCAACCTCGCGTTGAATCTTATCCAGCAATTCTTCAATTGAATTCTGGATGCCAATCGAAACTCCGCAGGGAATTTCGTCGAGCGTACCGCCCACCAGCTTCGCAAGAGAAACGCCCTTCTGTTGCGCTTCAATGTCCCACAAAGCGTTTTCCAGGGCGGCCTTGGCCATGTTGTGCCCGCGGATGGGATGAAATCGCCGGGCGAGATCGCCGGGGGCGGGCCACTCATGATGGAGACTCCAGGGAATGAGAAATTGGCGCAGGATATGCCACGCCGTCTCATAAGTTTCGTGGCTGTAAAATGGCTCTTCGCCCGCCGTGACTTCGCCCCAACCGGTCAGGCCGCCGGACTCCACGCGCACCAGCACGATTTTTCTTTCCGTGGTCCTGCCGAAACTTGTCTCAAAAAAATGGACGAGCGGCAAATGAATTTCCCGGATTTCAATGCGATCAATCTTCATGGAAGTTAAAATCGGAAGCATTCTTGCGGCGCCATTCAAAATCGCCGGCTGAAAGTTCCGCCTCAATTTCAGGATTTAATAAATAGCGATTCTCCTGTTCCCCCTTGGAAAAGCCCGTAATCACCAGCTTTTGGGCGAAGGATTTGTGAAGCTGCTCGCGCACCGTCTGCTGAACGGCGCGCGCCCGCCCGGGATTGTCCGCCGCCAAACGATCGACGTTGCTGACCCAGGAAACTTCAGCGGCAATCGTTTTCCATTCCGGCCGCGGGGGTTTGCCCGCGAGCGCCCGGATCACGCGCGGTGATTCCAGCCACCACTCGGCAACCAGGCGGTCCGTGGGCATGCCTTGCTGCAACTTGCTTCCCACGGGACCATAATGGTCGTCCAGATAACGGCGGGCGACTGCGCCCAGACGTTCGATGTTGAAGAAGGCATTTTTCGCCTTGAGGGGATCAAACGTCCACTCGATGCAATTCAGCCCGCGGCGAATGGCATCCTCGCGTTGCGCCAGCTTCAATGCCCTGCCCAGACCGCGGTTCTCGTGCTCCGGCAATACGCCGAGCGACAGCGAGTGATAATACCGCCGCCGTCCGTGCCACGCGGGCATGGAGGCTACAAACCCCACCAGATAGCCGTCCGGCGTGAAAGCGCCGATCACGTGACCGCCGATTTTCGTCAGGTTGATGAACAATCGCAGCGGATAGACTTCAAAATCGGCGTAGCCCCATATTAATTTTTGGAGGCTGACGCAAGCCGCCAACTGTTCATGAGTCACACATGGCTTGATGGAATAATTCACGGCGCTTCCTGTAACTTCACTTCACGCCAGATGGACTCCAACTCTTCGGACGAGCACTCGCGCACTTTCTTCCCCCGCCTCATCACTTCCGCCTCCAGCGATTGGAATCGGCGTTTGAATTTCTGGTTGGCGCTTCGCAGGCAGCTTTCAGGATCCGACCGAATATAACGGGCGAGATTCGCAACTGAAAACATAAGGTCGCCCACTTCTTCCTTGATCTTCCCACCTTCCAGGTGTGAATGGTCGGAATCAGGTTCTTTCTCCTGCCCGAATTTCAACTCGCGACGAATTTCGCGGACTTCCTCTTCCACTTTGTCCAGAAGGTCTTCCACATTTACCCAATCAAAACCGGCCTCTCCCGCACGCACGCCCAGCTCCAAAGCTTCCAGCGTCGAGGGAAGCGTCTTCGGAATTCCGTCAAGCAGAGATGGCGGCCGCGTCCCATCTTTGGAATGTTCCCGCCGTTCGGATTCCTTGACCGCGTTCCAGCTCCGCAGGGCTTCTTCAGGAGTCTTCGCCACCACATCGCCAAAAACGTGGGGATGGCGGCGAACGAGCTTGGCGCAAATTCGGTCTACCACATCGTCAAATTTGAATCGGCCTTCTTCTTCCGCCAGCCGGGAATAAAACACCACTTGGAAAAGCAGGTCACCCAATTCGTCTTCGAGCGCAGCAAAATCCCTGGCACTCATGGCATCCACGACCTCATAAGCCTCTTCCAGCAACAATCCTTTCACGGAATCGTAATCCTGGGCGCGGTCCCACGGACAGCCTTCCGGGCTGCGCAGGCGCGCCATCAATTCGATGAGTTCGGGAAGCTTTTCTCCAGCCACTTGTTCTCTCCACAGCAGCGTCGCATCAGAATTCAGTGTGACTTATCGCGCCAAGTAATTTATCAAGGTCAGCGAGAGCATGGCAATAGCGAAGGTCTGAGGCAACCCTGAGGAGGCGCTGACATCAGATGATGGGTAATGCTATACTGTGTCGGCACACCGACCAATTCCATTTCTTGTGGGGTGAGCATATGCCAAAGTCAAATCTACAGTTTGCCCTAAGCCGAGTGGCCATCATCATTGCGGTCATGGTCGGCGGCGCGAGCGCTTTCTGCTTCGCTTCAATCGTTCCCGAAAGGCCTCTCAAACAGGATAAGGCGGAGCGACGCCGCTTAAAAGCACTCCAGAAAGAGATGGCGAGCCCATACAAGAAATGGATTGAAGAGGAAGTTCCTTTTATCATCACCGAAGGTGAAAAGGCCGCTTTCAGGGACCTGAGTACAGATGATGAACGCGAGTCATTCGTTGAACTGTTCTGGGAGAATCGCAACCCAAATCCCGGTAGCCCCGAGAACGAATTCAAAGAGGAATACTATCGACGTGTAGCCTACGCGAACGAACACTATGCCTCAGGTGTGCCTGGCTGGAGAACCGACCGGGGGCGCATTTACATTATGTACGGTCCGCCTGATGAAATCGATGCCCACTCGAGTGGCGGGACCTACAATCGTCCACCCGAGGAGGGCGGCGGATCAACAAATACCTATCCCTTTGAAAAATGGCGCTATCGCCATATTGATGGGATTGGAGAGAACATCGTCCTGGAGTTCGTGGACACAACGATGACCGGGGAATTCCACCTAAGCATCGATCCCGGAGAAAAAGACGCATTAGCCCACGTTCCCGGAGTTGGTCTGACTCAATTTGAAGCTATGAATATGGCCTCGAAGGCCGACCGATTTTCGAATACAGATCTCACCACGCTCGGGACCACCATGGGAATGCAGGAAGACGAGTTTTCCCGGCTCGAACGTTATTACAAGATTTTCAAAGCTCCGGAAATCGCTTACAAGAACCTGAGGGCCAATGTTTCCGCCCGGCTTTCAGGCCAACCACTTGCCTTTGAGCTTCGTGAGGATTTTATTCGTGTCACCGAAGAAAGCGTGATGATGCCGGTGACATTGCAAGTGGCAAATCGCGATCTTACGTTTGTGGAGAAGGATGGACTGATGCATGCCGGCATGGACATTTTCGGGCAGATTACGAACCTCGTAGGACGGCCGATTTCCAGCTTCGAAGACAGCGTGGCTTTGGATGTACCCGAAGATGAGTTCCTTCATGTGGCCGATCGAAGCTCTGCCTACCAAAAATCATTACCCCTCCAACCGGGATTATACAAACTCACCGTTGTAATCAAAGACCATGAAAGCGGGCGGATCGGCTCGATTGAACTAGGGACGAAAGTCCCGCGCTTTCTCGACGACGAGCTTTCCAATAGCACCTTGATATTGGCTGACGTCGTTCAGCCCTTGCCTTCAAGGCAGGTCGGCTCGGGTCCCTTCGTCATTGGCGGTATGAAAGTTCGGCCAAGCGTCACGCGCGTCTTTACCCGGGACGAAAGCCTCAACATCTATCTCCAGGTGTATAATCTTGGAATAGATCAGGACACGCACCGGACCTCAACCGAAATTCATTATGACGTTGCAAAGGATGGAAAAGTCATCATCAGCAAAGCGGCAACGCAATCCCAGGGTGACGAGGAAAGGCCACAAATCACGCTCGCTGATTCGTTGCCTCTAAAATCGCTAGGCCCGGGAACGTACACACTGACGATTCGTATTACGGACAATGTACGGAAACAGACAGTAGCACCCAGGGAGACCTTTCAACTCCGCTGAAATAACTAAGGAGAAAACGCTATCCATGTTCGACGACGATGATGAATCTTCCGGCTTCAAGGTGGTAGACCGGCGCTCGTTTACCGATGACGGTAGACCCCGGCAGGAAGCTCATGACGAAGAGCGCGGTCAGGAACCCACGGTCATTCCTCCCCAGGCTGGGGCCGATGACGACCAGCTCTTTCCTGAGGATTCAGAGCAAGAAGTTCCGTCGGGTTTCAATACCCTGGTGTCTTACCTGAGCACCACGGCCATGTTTCAGTTGGGCTTGCTGGCGGGACCAGGAGGCGAGCGCATTCCGGCCGACTTGATGAACGCGCGCCTGACCATCGATCTGCTTGAAGTCTTGCAGGAGAAGACCGAAGGCAACCTGACCTCGGATGAAATTAAGCTGCTGGATGAAGTCCTATACGAGCTTCGAATGAGTTTCGTGGAAGTTCAAAAACGGGCCGCCCCAAAAACAAAATGAGATTAACGTTTCTGGGCACAGGAACCTCCACTGGCGTTCCCATGCCCGCCTGCCATTGCCGCGTCTGTTCGTCCACAGACCCTCGCGACAAACGAACCCGGCCTTCGGTCCTATTGGAATTCAATGGGCGGGCGGTGGTGATTGATACCACTCCTGATTTCCGCGCGCAAGTCCTGCGCGAAAACCTTCAGCGCCTGGACGCTGTGGTGTTCACCCACGCCCATGTGGACCACGTGATGGGACTGGACGATGTACGCTCGTACTGCTTTCTTCAGGGCGGTCCCATCCCCATCTATGCCGACGCCCATACCCTGGAAAACATCCGGCGGATTTTTAAGTATATATTTGAGGCCAATTATCCCGCCGGCGGAATTCCCCGGCTTGATCCCCACCTGATCGACGGTCCATTCGATTTGTGGGGGCAAACCTTCGTTCCCCTCCCGGTGATGCACGGGCAACTGCCGGTTCTCGGTTTTCGCGTCGGGCGGGCCGCCTACGTGACTGATTTCAGCACGATCCCTGAAAGCACAATCCCCTTGCTGGAAGGCCTCGACGTGCTGGTCCTGGACGCGCTTCGCCAAAAACCTCATCCCACTCATTCGAGCGTGGAGCAGTCGCTGGCATTGGCGCGGCGGCTAAACCCCAAACAGACTTATTTCACTCATGTTGCCCACGAAATGGGGCACGAAGAAGGCAACGCCACGCTTCCCCCCGGCGTTCAACTGGCCTATGACGGATTGAAACTTGAATTCTAGGTGGGAGTTGGGAGCATCGATTTGCGATTTGTGATTTGTGATTGGTGATTTGCGATAGGTGATTTCAAATTTGAGATTTCAAATATGAGATTGCCTTGTCTCTTACATTTGCCATTTCAACTTTGCGATTTGCCATTTGAAATTCTTCACATATGCGCGTCATCCACAATCTCGCTGAGCTAACTAATCCATTAGCGAAAAGTGCGGTCACCATCGGCAACTTCGACGGCGTTCATCTGGCCCACCAGGAATTATTGCGCCAGGTGGTGCGGGCGGCCAAAAGCACCGGAGCCACGCCCACTGCCATCACCTTCGATCCACACCCCACGAAAATCCTGGCGCCGGAACGCGCCCCCCACTTCCTGACTTCGCTCACACAAAAAACTCGGCTGATTGAAAGCAGCGGGATCAAGTTACTGGTGGTTCTACCCTTTACCAGGGAGCTTTCGCTGCTCTCCCCTGCTGATTTCGTTCGAGACGTACTGCAAGGTCCCTTGCGGCCGGGCCAGATTTTTGTAGGGCCAAATTTCCGTTTCGGCCACAATCATTCTGGCGACGACCAAACGCTCGCCGAATTGGGAAGCGCGGCGGGATTCAGCGTCGAAGTCCTGCCCATGCTCACCGTTCGCGGGGAGCGGGTTTCCAGCTCGCGCATCCGTGAATTACTTTCCGCCGGAGGCGTGACCCGGGCGGGCAGACTTCTGGGCCGGCCCTACTCCTCCGCGGGAGCTATCGTTTCCGGCTCCGGTGTCGGCAAAATGCAAACCGTGCCCACCGCCAACCTGGCGCCCATTGAAGAGCAATTGCCGCTCGGCGGCGTCTATGTGACGCGCACGCGATTGGGTGGCATCCTGCACGAATCAGTGACCAACGTGGGCACCAAACCCACTTTCGGCGAACATCGACTTACGGTCGAGTGTTTCCTCTTGAATTTCACCGGCGTAATCACTGAAGCCGAGATGGAAGTGGAATATATCTACCGTCTGCGCGACGAAATGAAATTCCCTGACGTGGCCGCGCTTAAAGCACAAATCCAGAAAGACGCCGGGCGCTCGATCCGACTATTCCGGCTTCTCAATCGCCTTCAAAAACCCACCACCGGACCATTTGCTTCCAACCTGTCCACAAGGGTATAAACCAATATCGGATTAGACTCACTTCATCGGGGAGGGCCTCATTCTATGACACGCCGTGAATTCCTAGCCGCGTCTGCAACCACAGTGGTGGCGGCCTCCGCAGGCCAGCCTCATGCAACGACATCGGGCGCAGCCTTACCGTGGCATGCGACCATGCGCCGCTGCGGCCAGATTAATTACAACGAGCGCGATCCATTAACGATTGACCCCGAGGCCTGGATGGATTACTGGGCGTCGCTCAAGGTGGACGCGGTTCTCTTGAACGGCGGCGGCATCATGGCGTTCTATCCCACCGAGGTTCCCTACCACCACCGCAGCCAATACTTGGGCTCACGCGACGTGTTTGGAGAGATGGTCTCGGCGGCGAAAAAACGCAGTCTCCGCGTGGTGGCGCGCATGGACTGCAACCTGGCTTATGAGGAAGCGCTCACTGCCCACCCGGAATGGTTCCAAAGAGACCGGGATGGCGCGCCACGCAAGCACAATGAATCGCCATGGCTTTTTCACACCTGCATGTTCAGCGCCTATTTCACCGAGCAGATGCCCGCCATTTATCGTGAGATTAACCGGCGCTATCCCGTGGACGGATTCTTCACCAACGGCTGGCCCAGCACGGGTTCGCTCGACGTTTGCTATTGCGAGAGCTGCAGGCAAATCTATCGTGAAAAGATCGGCGGCGTTCCCCCGGAGGAGACCGACGCCACCAGCCCGCTTTACCGAAAATACTACGACGTGTATATGGACCGCGTGGTGGAAATCTGGCGGAAGTGGGACGCCGTGGCAAAAGAGAAGTCGCCCGATTCGGTCTACGTCGGAAACTTGGGAGGAGGCATACGCACTGTAAAGAATCTCAAGAAACTCGGCGAGATTGCGGGATGGTTTAATGCCGACCATCAAGGCCGGGCCGGGAACACCGTCATTTGGAATTGCGCCCAGCAGGGGCGCGTGGCCCAGTCCGTGATGAACGGGCGCGCCATCACCAATGTGACGGGCGCCTACAGCAACAGCACCCCGGTGTGGCGACACGTTTCGAAGCCCGCGGCGGAAACCACGATGTGGTTGGCTCAGACGACGGCCAGCGGCATGGTGCCATGGTTCCATTGGCTGGGCGGTTCGCCCGAGGACATTCGCTGGCGCGAGGTAGGCCGTTCATATTATCAATGGCTGGCCGCCAACGAACCGCAATTTCGCAATCGCCGCTCGATTGCAGACGTGGCGGTTCTCTACCCCCAAAACACCATCGCGTTTTACAAATCCGGCAGCGGACCGGGCAGTTGGACGGGCGCCGCGCGCGCCCAGACCAGCGAATATCTTGACGGCTTGTACTTCGCACTTCTCGAAGGCCGGTTTCTCTTTAATCTTATTCACCAGGAAAACTTAAACCTTGATGCGCTCAAGCCCTACCGTGCTCTCTTGATTCCCAACGCGGCTTATTTGAGAAACGAAGAATGCGAGGCCATCCGAAAGTTTGCGGCCTCCGGCGGGAGTGTGCTGGCTACCTTTGAAACATCGCGCTACAACGAGTGGGGAGACGCGAGGCCCGATTTCGCCCTGGCCGATCTTTTCGGCGCCAGTGTTGCCGGCGAACCGATCGGCCCCTTGGGAAATAGTTACATGAGAATGGACCGCCCTCATTCGGTAACGCGCGGTTTTGAAGGGACCGCACTCTTGCCCGGGCCGGAGAACCGCGTGCCCATTCGGCCTCACCACACGGCCGCAGCCCATCTGACCGTTGTGCCTTATTATCCCGCCTTCCCGCCGGAGATGGTCTATCCCCGAACACCACACACGGTCGAGCCCGCGGCCATTTTCCGGGAAACGGGAAAATCGCGGCTTGCATATTTTCCGGGGGATATTGACCGCACGTTTTGGCGCTCGGGGAGCACCGATTTGAGCCAGATAATCCAGAACTCTGTACGCTGGCTTATGGGCGAAACCCATCCTCAAGTGACGGTTAGCGGAGAGGGTATATTAGAAGTCTTTGCGTGGGAAACGGAACCCGGGTATGCGATGCACCTGTTGAACTACACCAATCCCAACATGACCCGGGGATTCATTCGTCGATTCTATCCAGTGGGCCCTCAAAACGTGGAATTTGATATCAGCCCCGAAAAGCGAATCAAGAACGTTCGCGCCTTGCGGAGCGCGCGCGATTTAAAGTTTACCCAGGATGATCGCACGGTTCGGTTTGAGGTTGAGTCAGTGAGGGATTACGAAGTCGTCGCACTAACGTAAGCCAGGCGCCGGGCTTTCGCCGCTGGCCGCGGCCGGCATGGATTGGTCGCGCCATCGGCGACTAACGAAGGATTGGAAACGTCTTATCGGAGGGTTGCTCCTCCTCCGGCTCAACAGGCAGCGGCGTGGCGGTTGACTCGATTCCGGCCGTCTTATCGGCAATGAACCGGTTGATTTCTTCCATGAGCGCCGGAACAATTTCTTCTTCTTTCACCCGGCGGATGGCCTTTCCTTCCCGGTAGATCATGCCGTTGCCGCGCCCTGCGGCCACACCCAGGTCGGCTTCGCGCGCTTCTCCGGGGCCATTCACGGCGCACCCCATGATGACCAGGCTTAGGGGCATCTTGATATTCATCGTGGCTTGTTCAACTTCCCCGGCTATCTTAAACAGGTCCACTTCCAGACGCCCGCAAGTAGGGCAGGCAATCACCACCGGACCACGGCTGCGCAGCTCGAGCGATTTCAGCAGTTCGTACCCTACACGAACTTCTTCCACCGGGTCGGTGGCCAGCGACACTCGAATGGTGTCGCCGATCCCTTCCGCCAGAAGCATGCCCATGCCCACGCAGGATTTGATGGTGCCCGCGAATTGCGTTCCCGCCTCCGTGATGCCAAGGTGAAGCGGATAATCACTCTGTCTCGAAAGCAGGCGATAGGCCGCCACGGTTAGTTTAACGTTCGAGGATTTGAGGGAGATGATGGTATCGGTAAAGCCGAGGTCTTCCAGGATTTGCAAATGGTATTGCGCGCTTTCCACCATGGCTTCGGGAGTAGGATAACCGTACTTTTCGAGCAGCCTTCGCTCAAGCGATCCCGCGTTCACCCCGATGCGAATGGGAACTTTCTGCTCCTGCGCCCTTCGAACCACGGTGCGGACTTTATCCGCGTCGCCGATATTGCCGGGATTGATGCGCAGCTTGTCGATGCCCGCGTCCAGCGCCATCAGGGCAAATTTGTATTGGAAATGAATGTCAGACACCAGAATCGAGTCCGGACAAAGTTTGCGGATGGCAGGCAGAGCTTGCGCGGCCTCGATGTCAGGCACGGCCAGGCGCACGATCTCGCATCCGGCCTCCTCCATTTGCCGAATTTGCTCCACCGTCTTTTCCACGTCCCGCGTGTCCGTCTTGGTCATGGACTGCACCGCGATGGGCCCGTCGCCGCCAATCGTCAGCCGTCCTACTTTCACCGGACGCGTCTTTTTCCGGCGGGGAAAATGCTCTGTGTCGCTAAAATTCATGGTTTGTCCTTGGTCCCTTGCATGAATTGATCCATTGAGTCATTGTTTCATTGACTCATTGGGTTGGAAATTGCAAATTAGAAAATGGAAACTGGCAAACCCAAATCGATGTTAAATGCCCATTTTCAAGCTTCGAGCTTCGATTTTCCAATTTCCAGTTTCCAGTTTCCAGTTTCTATTTTCCCTTTTCTGTTTGGCTGCCCAATTCCTCAATTATGACGGCGTAAAGGTTTTGACCAGATCGAAATACGTGACTACCACCACCAGAAGCAGCAGGATCACGAGTCCCACTTGAACAAAGCGCTCTTTCACCCTCAAGCTCAGGTCGTGGCGCATCACGCCTTCAACCAAAAGAAGCAACATCACCCCGCCATCGAGCACCGGGATGGGTAAAAAATTAAAGATGGCCAATTGCATGCTGATCAGAGCCATAATCATGACCAATTGGGTGGGACCCGAGCGAAGCGCCTCACCTGCTATTTGGCCGATTCCGATGGGGCCGGAAAACGAGCGGGCGGACATACGGCGAGTGAGAACTTTTCCCAGGACGACGAAAGACAGCATCGAGTTTTTTAAGTTCGAGTCCACCGATACCGAAAAGGCTTCGCCCCAGGGTAGCTGGCGAATCACAATTGGGCTGAACGGCTTCAAGCCTATTCCAACCCGCCACTTTTTTTCGCCCTCGGCGTCGCTGTAGACGGGAACAAGCTGGGTGTGGAATATCTCATCCCCCCGCTTCACGGTTAAATCAACCGGCTTCCCTTGGGAGGCTTGCAGCGCATCACTGACGTCATTTCCAAAGTAGATCTTTTTGCCATCCAAATCGACAATCTGGTCGCCGGCTTTAATTCCCGCCTTCCCAGCCGGCAACTGTGGATCCACTAGACTCACCGCAACGGGGAGCACCGGCGCCCAGCCTACGTCTCCGACCGCGTCCGGGCCCTCTGCCACCGGAGTTACAGAGAGGCTTAATTCCTTCCCGTCGCGATTGACGGTCACCGGGATGGCTTCACTCACAGTAGTAAAGATTTTTATTTCCGCGTCTTCCCAGTCCGGATTTTGGAGATCTCCCAGGCGAACAATCAGATCTCCGGGCTTCACTCCCGCCTTGTCAGCAGGGGAATTCGCCTTGATGGCTCCGATGCGGGCAGGCTCGTCCCGATAGGCCTGCTTCTCATAGTGGTATCGATAAAGGCAAGTCAGGGACGTCACGGCCAGAATGACGTTCATGGTGGGACCCATGATCACGATAATCAGCCGTTGCCAGCGCGGCTTGGACAGGAATTCGGCGGGATCGCCCACGCGTTCCTGCGACGGATCATCGCCCGCCATCTTCACGTAGCCGCCCAGGGGCAGGGCGCTGATGCGGTAATCCGTGTCACCGCTCCGGAAGCCGAAGAGGCGTGGGCCGAAGCCCAGCGAAAAGGTCAAAACGCGAACGCCAAAATATTTTGCGGCCATAAAGTGGCCGAATTCGTGGATGAGGATCATCACGCCGAGAACAATCACGACCGCGGCAATGTCAGTGGTGAAATTTGAAAACATCAGTCAGTTCGAGCTCCCATTGGTCAATTTTGCCGCGACTTCCCGCGCGCGCTGGCGGGCTTCCGCGTCGCACTTAATCACGTCATCCAAAGAAGATATCGCGGTGGCGGCCGTCTGCTTCATTACCGCTTCAATCACGCGTGGAATATCCGAAAAACTTAGTCGATGCGCCAGGAACGCTTCCACGGCGATCTCGTCAGCGGCATTCAGCGCGCACGGTACAGCCCCACCGGTTTCGAGTGCCGCTCGCCCAAGATCCAGGCAGGGGAAACGGCTGTTCGCCGGCTTCTCAAAGCGCAATCGACGTGCGCCCACCAGGTCCAGCCCCCGAGTGGTCCCGTTGGCGGCCACGCGCTCCGGATAGGTCAGCGCGTATTGAATGGGCAAGCGCATGTCCGCCACCGATAATTGCGCCATCACTGACCCATCTTGGAATTCTATCATGGAATGGATGACCGATTCAGGGTGAATCAGCACGTCAATTTGGTTCGAAGGCAGGCCAAAAAGCCAGTGGGCTTCGATAATCTCCAGGCCCTTGTTCATCAACGTCGCCGAATCGATGGTAATTCTCCCTCCCATCTTCCATATTGGATGCTTCAAGGCCCGCTCCGGCGTAATGGAGGGAAAGTCTTTTTTGTGGGTCTTCAGGAACGGCCCGCCTGACCCGGTGAGTATCAGGCGGCGCACCTCGCTTGTGGCGCCGGAGCGCAGGCATTGGTGGATGGCGCTGTGCTCGCTGTCGATGGGCAGAATATCCACCCCACGCTCGCGTGCCGCGCGGGTTACCAGTTCTCCCGCCACCACCAGTGTTTCTTTATTGGCCAGGCCGATTTGCTTTCCGGCGCGGATGGCCTCGTAGGTGGCCACCAGACCTGTGACGCCGTGCGATGCCGAAACCACAAAATCTGCTTCGGGCAAAGTCGCAGCCTCCACCTGCCCTGGGGTTCCTGCCACTATCTTGATGGGCTGGCGATGGCCCGCCGCAAGAATCCGATTTCTGAGCGGTTCGATACATTCCGGCGAGGCCACGGAAACGAGAGCGGGAGCGAAATCCAGAATCTGCTGCGCCAGGACGTCCAGGTTTTTCCCTGCGGATAGGGAGACCACGCGAAAGCGGTCGCCCAGACTCTTGACCACGCGCAAGGTGTTCGAGCCAACCGAACCCGTGGACCCCAGAATGCACAGTCCTTTGCTCATGCTTTTTTCATCGCAGGAAAGCGCCGAGCGCCACGACCAGCCACAAGGCGGGCACTGCAAACACCAGGCTGTCGATTCGATCCAGAAGTCCGCCGTGGCCGGGAAGCAAAGTTCCCGAGTCTTTCACGTCCCCCGCTCGTTTTATAGCTGATTCGACCAGGTCGCCCACCTGGCCAACCACTGCAATCAAGCCTGCATAAAGAATAACGGTTTTAATGGATTCTGTCTGCCAAAACCAGTGGGCAAACAGATAGGCGGCCATCAGACTACCAAACAGACCGCCCAATGCTCCTTCCACCGTTTTCCTGGGAGAGACTTGCGGGCACAAGGGAATCCGGCCAATTGCCCGACCTACGAAGAGGGCAAAAATATCCCCGAAGATGATGACCAGAAATAAAAGCAACGCCAGATTGCGGCCTCCGAGCAGATGTGAGAACCGCAAAGGCACCAGCCACGAAAGGCTGAATCCAATGTAAAATATTCCGAAAATGGTTGATGACGTCGCGGATAGGAATTGTTTTGGATCAGAGGGCCAGCGAAGACCTACCATCGGTGTAAGGACAACCGACAGAATCAAAACCAAGAAAAAAGGGAGGAGCTTGGATTCCGGCCAATAATTTTCGGCAGATTGTGCAAGGCAAAATGCTCCGCCTGAAACATAACCGATGACAGGGACGGTCTTGAAGCCAGCGTGCCGGCACAAGGAATAGAATTCGTAAAGCCCCCGCTCCACGATGGCCAGAAGCACCAGCAAAAAGAGCCATTCGGGCGCCCACCCGATAATCCAAAATGCCAGCGGAGCCATCACGAGCGCAGTCAGGATGCGATTGATCATGAGGAGGGCCGAGCGGCGCTCGGCCAGGCAGCCGCAGAAAAACTTCGTCCCTGATAGAAGTGTAAGGATTATGAATTATGAATCATAAATTGAAAAAAGCGGCCTTGCCGCAATGGCTTGCAACTGTTATCTTAATTCATCATTCATAATTTATAATTTATAATTTCTTATTTCACCCCAGCCCCAGTCCTCCGTACCGGCGCTCGCGCTTTTGATAATCGATGATGGCCTGGAAGAGATCCAGTTGGGTGAAGTCGGGCCACAGGGTTTCGGTAACCCAGATCTCGGAATAGGCCACCTGCCAGAGCAGGAAATTGCTCAACCGCATTTCGCCGCTGGTCCGAACCAGGAGGTCAGGGTCAGGCAGAGCGCTGGTATACAAATGGCGGGCGATGGCGCTCTCGTCAATCTCGCCGTGCCCGTTCTGCTTCATCTGGGCGGCCAGAGCGCGGACGGCGTCCACCAATTCTGCGCGCGCGCCGTAATTCAAGGCCAGGGTCAGGCGCATACCCGTGTTGCCTTGCGTTTTTTCGATAGCGTTTTCCAGGTCACGCTGCACGGGTTTGGGCAATTCGCTGATGCGCCCTATCACGCCAAGGCTGATATTTTGCTTGTTAAGCTCGCCAATTTCTTTTTTCAGGTATTCCCGCAGCAGCGCCATCAACAGCTTCACTTCCAGGTGTGGCCGCTTCCAGTTTTCAACCGAAAATGCGTAGAGTGTGAGATAGGGAACGCCCAGGCGCGCGCACGCTTCCACCGCCTGGCGCACGGCGCGAATGCCGGCGCGATGCCCCGCAATTCGCGGTAAACGGCGCGCCTTGGCCCAGCGTCCGTTGCCGTCCATGATGACCGCAATGTGCTCCGGCAGGCGCAGGAGATCGATTTGGGCCAGAAGCTGCGCTTCGCTTAAATCTGTGTTCACGGGATGCATGCGGGTCCGGGAGTAAGTCTTATTTCTGAGTTCCAAAACTTAACATACTGGTCCGCCCACCGCAAGTCAGGAGGCCGGCCGGTGGTGTCCGGATGTGCGTCGCTGGGAGCGCGTGCGTTTCGCCAGCTATTTCTTTGTCAATTGATTGCGGGCGAGCCGCCCGCGCTCCCAGCGAAACTAGGATACTACCGGCCTGGCCACGATTCAGAACCGGCAAGGTGAAGATCTAGGATCAAGACTGCGATTGTCGTGCGGGGTTGACTCAGGCGGGGGTTCGGCAGGCGGAGGGTTTGGAATTCTTGAGTCTAATCTTAGAATCCGAAACCTCGCACCAAAACCAAGGGAAGCTTACTTGAAGGGCAACTCAGTGGGGAAAAACGTGCTGACACCATAAACAAGGGTGAGAACGAGAATCACCACGCACGTGGTCCAGGCAATGATGTTAAAAGTTCGATTGTTCCTATATTCTCCCATCAGGTCTTTGCGGTTGATCAGCCGCAACATAAAGATCAAAACGAAAGGCAGGAGGATGCCATTAACTACTTGGGAGAGCAAGGTGATGGGGACCTGCTTTTCCTCGCTGAGCAGCATCACGGCCAGCGCCCCCAGAACGATCAAGCCCGTAAACAGGGAATAAAACGCGGGCGCCTCGCGCAGCCGCTTGTTGATGCCGGATTCGAACCCCAACCCTTCGCAGACGTAATAGGCGGTAGCCAGGGGAAGGATGCAGGCGGAGAAAACGGAGGCGTTGACCAGCCCAAACGCAAACAGATAGCTGGCAGCGCGGCCGGCCAGGGGGCGCAAGGCAAGTGCGGCTTCACTGGCATCCTTGATATCACGTTGCCCGCTGGCGTAGAGAGTGGCGGCGCAGGCCACAATGATGAAGAGCGCCACCAAGTCCGTCACGATGCAACCCACAATCACGTCCCAGCGCGAATATTTATAATCCCTGGGCTTCACGCCTTTTTCAACCACCGCGGATTGCAAATAAAACTGCATCCAGGGCGCGATGGTGGTCCCCACCAGGCCGATGATCATGTAGAGGTAACCCGACTGGAAATGGAAGGTAGGCTTGACCGTACTCAACAATGTTTCCGTCCAATCGGGATGGGCCAGAAAGCAAGAGAGAGGATAGGCAATATAGAAGAGGCAAGCCACCAGAAAGACGCGCTCCACCAACCGGTAGGTCCCTTCCACCACCAGCGCCCAGACAAATACCGCCCCCATGGGTACGGCGATGAACCGCGTGACACCCAGAACGCCCATGCCGGAGGCGAGCCCGGCAAACTCGGAAATGGTGTTGCCCAAATCCGCCACCAGAAGCATAACCATTAGAATAAAGGTAATACGAAATCCATATTCCTCCCGGATGAGATCGGCCAGTCCTTTGCCGGTGATCACCCCCATGCGCGCCACCATCTCCTGCACCACAATCAGGGCTACGGTGATGGGAATCAGCGTCCAGAGCAGGGAGTAGCCGTAGGCTGCGCCGGCCATGGAATAGGTATAGATTCCTCCCGCGTCGTTATCCACGTTGGCCGTGATAATTCCGGGCCCCACGACGGCAAGAAAAACGAGCAGTTGAGTGCGAAAGCGCTGAAACCTTTTTTTCTCCAAGCAAAGCCTCTGGCCTGAATGCAGGATTACTTCTTTTGGACGACCAACTCCAGGACGTCGTCCGCCGTAACCACGCCCAGCAGCCGGTGTTTTTCATCCACCACTGGGAGAGCCACCAAATTGTATTTATGGAATTGGTTCACCACAGCCTTGTCGTCCGCGTTGGAATCAATGAAAATCAGCGGGTCGATGACCAGTTGCAGGAGCGGCGTATTGGCTTCGGCCAAAAGAATGCGGGCCAGCGAAACGGCGCCGGTCAGGACCAGGTCCGAGTTGATAAGGTAGATCACATGGACTGATTCGAGCGGGCCTTCAAAATATTTGAGCCCGACGATCGCGCCTTCCACCGTCGCAGTTTCGCCCACCACGATGAAGTCCGTGGTCATCAGGGCGCCTGCGGTATGCTTTTCAAATCCCAACAAATCTCGCACTTCCTTGGCCTCTTCCGTCTCCATGTCGGCCAGCAAGCCGGCGGAGGTTTCCGGAGGCAATTCCTGGAGCACATCCGCAGCTTCATCGGGCGGCATCTCCTCGAGCACGTCTGCCGCCTTCTCAGAGGGCATGCTCTCCAGTAGGTCAGCCTGCATTTTGGTAGGGATTTCGGAAAGAGCCTGGGCGGCGGTCTCGTCATCCAGGGACTCGATCACCGCTTTCTGCTCGTCGCGGCTCAACTCTTCGAGAATCTCGGCAATGTCGGCAGGATGAAGTTCCGCCAGACGGTCAAATGAGATCCGGAGTTTCACCCGCCGCCCCGGGTCCGACTCAATCAAATTCACGAATCCCCAAGGGATGGTCCGGGGGGCGACAAGTCCCGCAATCTGCCGGATCACATGCTTGGCCACGATCCCCTGGAGCAATCGCCGGATGGCCGCGCCCATCCCCACATTCACATCGAGAATGCTCAGTTCCGTGTGCCCGTCGGTGGGCCGGATGTCAAAGTCCACGTCATTCACCCGCACAACTTTGCGATGATTGACGTCTATAATCTGCTGATCGAGCACGTCCTTCTTGATGTGAAGCAAGCTTTCGTCCGGGGCGTAACATCGGATCGAGTCTTCCGGGACGGTGGTTTGACCGGCACGGACGGAAATAGATTGCATCTGCTCGTGCGTGATGCAGAGCATGTTTTTACGAGGGGTTCGCACCAGGTAAGATGCGACGCGGAGCGCGTTCTGGCTGGGATCGACGGCAAGGTCCTTCAGCACTCCAACAAACTCACCCTTCACGTCATAAATTGGAAGGTCCTGCAATTCGGTGAAATAGATCATGACCAGCCTCTCTTTTTTCCGCCCGTTTACCTTGATAGCCGCGCTCGGCGTCCATTGCGAAGGCCACGTTTCTGCGTCCCGCTCCCCTTGGAATGCCTGGGGAAACCTACCAAAACTCAATGACTTCTGGCTTAAAATAAAACGCCCCGTGGGCGCCACACCAGCCACGGGGTGAACCGCTCCAATTCATCGGGCTTGGAGCGGCTGAGGAAACCTCCTGGTGTGAGCTTTGGCTCCGCGCAACGTAATGTCCCACACCTCTGCGGGGCCAAGCCACCTTAGGCAAAGCCTTAATCCGGCGATGCCTGCTCCACCTGTTGGCCCGTCTCCGGGTTTCCAGGCAATGGCGTTTTTTTGCGCGGTAACCTCGCCTAACGAGGTCAAAACCGGATTTCGAAGTGTCCCCGAAACCTCCTGCGAAAAACAATTCGCCACTTCACTTAATACGAACGGTTCACACTTTTGTCAAGGGAAAAGGGGTAGTGTCCTAATTCCCCTGGGAGCGCGGGCGTCTCGCCCGCAATCTAATGGAGAGAAAAGAGCGGGCGAGACGCCCGCGCCCCCAGCGATTCAAACCCGGACACCACCGAAAAAGGCGCGGATGTAGTCCGATTTCGACGGCTCGTGCAGCGGATTCAACTGGCGTCGCACCGGGCGGAATTTGTTTCGAGTCCATCGGAGCCCGGCGTCTGCACCCTCATGAGCGGCGCTACTTCTTGCCCATCGCCCACTTGATGCCGTTTAACAACAACTCCTGGTAACGCGGATCGGTCCAGACATCGTGCTCGTGCCCCAGGCTGCAATAAAAAACACGACCCTTGCCATCCATCCGCGTCCATGCAACCGGCCAGCCGTAGTCACGTTTGTGTACATTTTTTTTGGTAAGGTCCACCGAAGCGGGATCCAATTTCAGCAGCACGTGAGAAGTGTCGGCCTTGAAATCCTTAATCTGATAGATCTCGTCATTCACCTGAAATGATTTTCCCAAGAAATGAACCAGCTTGTTTTTGGGATCTACTACGTCAATCGTGACTTGTTGGTGCCAGGGATGATCGTCAAAATAACCGCCAATCAGCTCACCATAATCGGGCCATTTGTAAAAAGTATCGGTGGCACTGTGCACGCCGATGAACCCGTGGCCGGAACGGATGTAATCTATGAAGGCGGTTTTCTGTTCGTCCGTCATGGGGAGTTCGCCCGTGGTGTAAAACATTACCGCGTCATATTGCTTCAGGTTTTCCGCCGTAAAAGGCGTCACATCATCGGTAACCGTAGTCTCAAAGGCCCCGGACTTGTCGCCGATCTGCTTCACAATCTCGGTGGAAAACGGGACAATCTGATGGTGAAAACCGGCGGAAAGTGTGAGGTAAAGCAGCTTATGTTTTTTGTGCTGCTTGGCGGACCCCGTGGCGCTCATTAACATGAGGCCGACCGCTACGGCCATCGCCAGCAACATTAAAACGATTCGAGCTTTTCGCATCGGCGCTCCTTCATCCTGGAATCGGGACATCAAGTGCCGTCCAAATTCAACCGCATGTTACCACACACCGAGACAGCTGGGCCTCAATCATGCAGGGTATAGCGAGGATGAGTTCCCGCCAAATAAAAGGGGCGGGCTTCTGCCCGCCTCCAGTCCAAGAAATCAACTCCAGTGGGATGACGGCCGGCCAAGCTGTCTCCTGGCCTCAATCTGAATCTAACTCGCGAATGGCTCGCGCGCGCTTTGGGACTTCAGGGCATAAACGTGGTGCACTGCTACTTTCACCGCTTCGCGGGTGGCAGGAACCTGTACGATCACGCGGCAAGGAGCGTGGTCCGACACATACCTCACCGTCGATCCCACCAGCATCTCGCCAATTCCGTGTTTCTTTTGATAGCCCAAAACGAGCAGGTCCGCTCCCTGGTCCATTGCTTCACCAACGAGCGCGCCGCCCGCATGACGGGCGCGAATCAGCCGGGTGGCGACATGCTTTCCAAAACCCCAGGCCGCCTGTCGCGCCAGAGAGAGAATGTGCTCGGCCGGCCGTTCCAATACATCGGTGTGCGCGTCCAAGGGCAAACTGGGCGAGATCTCAAGGACGTGCACGATCACCACCTCCTCATCCTTTCCGGCGGCTAGCTGGCAAGCCAACTTCACCAGTCCCTCCACCGAATCGCGATCCCGCACCGCCACCAGAGTTTTAGTTCTTTCCATGATGCCACCTTCTATCCATGGGAGTGAGCCGGTGGCGGAGGAGCCTCAGGCCTTAGCGGGCCTTCTGGCTGGGAGGTTTGCTATCTGTCCCTAACCGTGTCGAGGCCCCCGCCATCGTTCTCAAACTTTCAACAGCGTCATCATGCCCGGACGCAAGAGGATTTTCAGTGACTGCCGTCACTGCTTCGCGTGAGGAGGGTCAACGGCCTGTCCCTGCGAAGGCGTGCGGCGAATGACTGCGGCGAAGAAGCCGTCCATCCCGTGCAGATCGGGACGGGTGCGGAAATAGCCGTGATCATCAAAGAACTCTGACAGCTCGGGGAACTCATGGCAAAGTTCGCGGGCGGATGTGAGTTGGTAGTTTTCGTTTGAAGACAAAACCCTTTCTACGACTAGCTCATTCTCCTCCTCCTCCAGCGAGCACGTCGAATAAACCAGCCGGCCTCCGGGAGCAAGGCTGCCCAGTGCATTTTGGAGCATCTGCACTTGGGTACCCGCCAGTCTCCGCAAATCATCGGGCTGGAGCCGCCATTTTATTTCGGGATTCCTGGTCAGCGTTCCAGTACCCGAACAGGGGGCATCAAGAAGAATCCGGTCGAACTTTGTCGCAAAGCAAAGTTCGCGAGTCGCGTCCAGGCGCACGAGGAACAGATGTAACCCGTCTGAAATTGATCCGGGCAGGAGATTTTTCATAGTTCGCAAGCGCGGGGCGCTGAGGTCGCATGCCACCAGCAGCCCTGGGCCCATCAATGCCGCAAGCGCGCCGGCCTTGATTCCCGGCGCAGCACAAAGGTCCAGCAAACGATCGCCAGGCCGCGGAGAAACGATTGAGGCAATCAGCTGGGAACCCTCATCCTGAATGATCGCGCGTCGCTCCCGAACGATGGCGGAAGACTGCGCACTGCCGGATTCAACAATCAAGGCAGTGCGCGCATACCGCCCCGCCCGCGTCACAAGGCCCTCTTTGGCAAGATCCTGTTGCATCAGGTTGCGCTCACCATAGGCGGCGCTGACTCTTAAGGTGGTGGGCGGCACCTTCAGGCTCGCCTCGGCAAGCGCTTCCATGGCCGGTCTCCCGAACTTATGCGCCCAACGTTCAGATAGCCAGCCGGGCAAGCAGCGCACCGCGCCCGCGCTTCGAGCCGCGTCAGGCGACGCTGACTTCTCTGCCCTGACCTCGGCCTCGGCGAGTTTTCCTATTGGCTCCGCCTTTCGTAAAACAGCGTTGACGAGCCCGGTGGCCGAGCGCTTGCGTGCCGTCTTGGCCATTTCCACGGATTCATTCACTACGGCGGATTTCGGAATCTTTTCCAGAAACAAGATCTGATAAAGTCCCATTCTCAGGATGGTGGCGATCTCAGGATCGAAATATCCAAGTTTCTTGCCCGACAGTCTCTCAATCCAAAAATCAAGCTCACCTCTCCGCCTCATCGTTCCCATGGTTAGTTCCGTCGACAGCCGTCGGTCAGCTTCTTTGAGACTCGCAACGCGAGCGCCCTGGAGCAGGTCGACGGCATAGCCTTTTCCGGATTCGACATGAAGCAGGATTCGATAGGAAGTTTCGCGGGCGGGAGAAATGGGCACTTAGGAATTATGAATTATGAAGTATGAATTATGAAGTGAAAACGGTTTTGTGCAATGAGAGATTCAACCGATATCGCTCGTTGCCAATGATCAATTTCAAGATTTGACCAATCGCTCAGCCCAGCTTTTCACCGGGCTGTAGGCGGGCGCCATTGAGAAAATCGCGCGCCGTGACCCGTTTTCGGCCCGCAAGCTGGACTTCATTTACTTCGAGCAGCGAGTGTGCCGCGCAACCAACCATCAGCTTACCCTCGGGCGCGGCGGCCGCTCCAGCGTCAAGCTGAGGGAGAGCACTCTCAACCGCAGGACGGGCTTTCCAAATGTGTAGGGTCGCGCCACGGAATGAAGTAAACGCTCCGGGCCAGGGACTGAGACCGCGCACCCGCCGCGCGATCTCGGCGGCCGTCTGCGACCACTCGATGCGGCCATCCTCTTTTTTAAGGATGGGCGCGAGCGTGGCCGCAGCATGGTCCTGAGGGCGAGGTTGTATCTTGTTGGCCGCCAATCCGCGCAACGTTTCCACCATCAGATCTGCGCCCGTGGTGCTGAGCTTTTCGGAAAGCGTTTCCGTGGTGTCGTCATCGCTGATGCCGATTTCACATTGGAGAAGTATGCCGCCCGTGTCCAATCCCGCGTCAATCATCATGGTGGTGACGCCCGTTTTTTCTTCGCCGCGCATGATGGCCCATTGGATGGGCGCCGCGCCGCGGTACTTGGGAAGGAGCGAGGCGTGAACATTGAAGCAACCCAGATTCGCCATCTCAATCATCCAAGTCGGAATAATGTGGCCGTAGGCAACCACCACGATCGCGTCCGGATGAAATTGGCTGAGATATTCCTGCGTGTTGGGATCTTTCAGCTTGCGGGGTTGATACACGGCCAACCCCGCCGCTTCTGCGGCTTGCTTTACGGGCGGCGCTTTCACTTCGTAGCCACGCCCCGCTCGCTCGTCAGGATTTGTAATTACCAGCCGAACGGAGAATTTTTCGGCCACAAGTTTTTGTAAGGTGGGGACGGCAAATTCGGGCGTGCCGCAAAAAATAAGGTCCATCAGGGGTGGATCCCAAGGAGTCTTTCGAGAGTGTCCGGTCTTGGCGCCATTGATCCTCTGAAAGGATCGAAAAACGAAACCCTTTATCGCGCAATGGAACAACCCTTCAATCGCTCAATCAATCAATTCTTCACCATTCGCCCGCCTTCATCATCTTCTTGACTTTGCGCTTGATGGAGTCGCGTTTGAGCATGCTGATGTGCTTGATAAATAGTGTGCCGTTCAGGTGGTCGATCTCATGGCAGAAAGCGCGCGCCAACAGATCTTCACCCGCCATGCTGAACTCGCTTCCGTGAATGTCCTGGGCGCGCACCGTGGCGCGCTTCGGACGTGGGGTTTTGGCGCGGAAATCCGGAAGGCTCAGGCATCCCTCCTCCAACATGGATTTCCCCTCGGTTGAAATAATTTCGGGATTGGCCAGCACTAATTTTGACTCGGGATTTTCACCCGACCTAATGTCAATGACGCACAGCCGTTTTGATATGCCGATCTGGGGCGCCGCCAGCCCAACGCCGTGGGCCGCGTACATGGTTTCAAACATGTCCGCCACTAATTTTTCAAGAGCAGCGTCAAAGAGAGTTACTGCCTCCGCCTGCTTTTCCAAGACTTCCTGGCCGTACTTGACGATGGGATAGATCATGGACAGTTGTCAGTTCTCAGTTGTCAGTTTTCAGTTCGTGCCACTATAAAAACTTATTCTCTCCCGGAAAGTTAAAACCGTTTGACTTGCTCGAGGTAGCCCTCAAAATTCCGCCGCGTCTCGCCCATTGAGTCCCCGCCGAATTTTTCCAGAAACGCGCGAGCGAGCACCAATCCAACCATCGCTTCTCCCACCACGCCGGCCGCGGGTACCACGCAAACATCCGAGCGCTCATAAGCCGCCTTCACGGTTTCCTTGGTCTCGAAATCAACTGACTCAAGAGGCTGGCGCAGGGTGGAAATGGGCTTCAAGTAACCCCGCACCACGATATTTTCGCCATTGGTGATGCCGCCCTCGAGTCCTCCGGCGCGGTTCGATTTACGGGTGAATGAAGAACGCTCGCGGTCGTAACCGATTTCATCGTGGACGCGCGAGCCCATGGTGGCGGCGTTTTCAATTCCGCTGCCTATTTCCACCGCCTTCACCGCTTGAATGGACATCACCGCCTGGGCCAGATGCCCGTCCAAGCGCTCATCCCATTGCGCGCAGGAGCCGAGGCCGGGGGGCGCGCCACGCGCGATCACTTCAAACGTGCCTCCCACGGAATCGCGCGTTTGCATGGCCCGTTCCACTTCCGCTTTCATGCGCGTTTCCACATTGGCATCCACACAACTCAAAACGATTTCTTCGAGGTCCCGCAAAGCTCGCACTCGCTCAAAGGGAACATCGTCACTCGCCAGCGCCACCGAACCCACGGCCGTGACGTGGCTGGCGATTTCAATGCCAAACTCCAGGAGAAATATCTTGGCCAGGGACCCCGCGGCCACGCGCGCGGCGGTCTCGCGGGCGCTTGCCCGCTCAAGTACGTAACGCGCCTCGCGAAAATTAAACTTCAAGCATCCCGCCAGGTCCGCGTGACCCGGGCGGGGCGGTGAAAGAGGCTTGTATTTGGCGCGGGTTTCCGGCCGATCTTCAACTGCCAGGGCTTCTTTCCAATTGTTCCAGTCGCGATTCTCAATCAAGAGTGTAATCGGTGAACCCACCGTTTCCCCATGATGCACGCCGGAAACAAACTGCGCCGTGTCGGATTCGATTTTCATTCGTCCGCCGCGCCCATATCCCCCCATGCGGCGCTTCAAATCGCGGTCTACATAAGCAAAGTCCACGCGCACACCGGCGGGCAAGCCGGAAAGTACCGCCACCAGCGCCTGGCCGTGCGACTCACCTGCAGTTTGAAATCGAAGCACTTGAATCCATTCTACTAAGAAGGATATGCACGAACTCAGTAATTCTAACGGAATCCATCGGACAGGTCAAAAATTAGCGACGTGAATTCACACGATTTATCGCCCACCGTCCCGCACCTGGACTATAATTCTTTGCCCGCGGAGCACGATTTGAGATATCTCATCATCAGCGACATCCACTCGAACCTGGAAGGATTCGAGAAGTGCATGGAGGAAGCGCGGGGGAAGTATGATCAGGCCCTGTGCCTCGGGGACCTGGTGGGCTACGGCCCCGACCCCAACCCCGTCATCGACCTTGTCCGCGAGGTTACGACCTTCGTGATTCGCGGAAATCACGACAAAGCCTGCTGTGGAATTACCGACGCGGAAGACTTCAATACCTGGGCCAAGATCAGCACCCTCTGGACTCGCATGGTGCTCAACCCCGAGCACCTTGAGTATCTTCGCACCCTTCCCGCCGGCCCTTTGACCGTGAATGGTTTCCAGCTTGTTCATGGCGCGCCCGCCGACGAGGATGAGTACATTGTCGGCCCTACTCAAGCGCTTCCCGCGCTTCAGGCGCTTTCTAATTTGAACGTACTTTTCGGCCACACCCACCATCAGGGCGGCTTTATGCTTTCTCCCCAAGGACAATTCCAACCTATCCACTGGCAATCCGCCGGCGATGGCAAGGTATTTGCTCTGCCCCTTGAAGAAGGGTCGCATTACCTAATCAACCCGGGCTCCGTGGGCCAGCCGCGCGATGGCGACTGGCGCACCGCTTTTGCCATTATCGATGTGGAGCAAAAAATTGTGGAGTACTACCGCACCCCCTACGACGTAAGGAAGACTCAGGAAAAAATGGAAAAGGCTCGCTTGCCTATGCCCTTAGTTCGGCGCCTTGAGCTGGGAAGGTAATTGCCGGGAAGCGCGAACCGCACACAAAGATTCCCTGGCTCATTTGTTTTCGCTTCAATTTATGGTGGACGCTTCTATTGCGGAGTTCCCCCATCCGGCCCTCAAACACTGGAAATCCACTGAATTTAAGCCCTGTAGTTTCAGCATATTAAACGTGATTTACAACGTATGAATTCGGATCAGCGTCTAATTTGAGGTACGGTCACCATTTATTGATACCTTTGAGGAGGTGTAATATGCGATTGAAATTATTCGTCTTTCTCACAGGCCTAATCTTACTTGCCTTGCCGGTAAGTCAGAGCCGGGCATCGGCCTTATCCTTCACCACTGACGCTGCCAAAACCACCGGAAACGCCGTCAAGGCGGGCGCTGAAAAGTCGACACAAGTGGTCGGCTCGGCTGCTGCCACAACCGGCTCAAAAACCGGTGACGCAGGCGAAGCCACCGGACACGCCCTAAAAACGGCGACCGTGAAAACCGCCGACGCAATTGGCGCAGCCGGTGAAGCCACCGGGCATGCCATTTTAACCGGAGCTACCAAGACCGGGCATGCAGTGAAAAAGGCAATGATCGGCTGACGCTCTCGGACCGGGGAACGAAACGAAGTCCAGCACGAACGGCCCGAAACAAGTGGGCGATCATCCTCGTTTTTTATTTGATGAAGAAGGATGCGCGGCCAAAGTTGGAAACTTGAAGTTAGACATTCCAACTTTGGCCGCCATCGTTTTTTGAGCGCACGCCAACTTGACGCTCCCAACGATGGCGGATAGAATGGACGCTTTAGTTCTGACTTCAATCACACCCAGAGAGGGGCTATGCTCCATGGTTCGATCCCAGAGGCGCTGACCTTTGACGATGTTCTTTTGCAACCTGCAAAATCCTCCGTTTTACCGGCTCAAGTCGATACGCGGACTTTTCTGACCCGCAACATAACCCTGAATATCCCCATTGTAAGCGCGGCCATGGACACCGTCACGGAATCCCGCCTGGCCATTGCGTTGGCCCAGCAAGGCGGCATCGGGATTATGCATCGCACCATGTCCATTGAGCGGCAGGCCCTGGAAATCGACATGGTCAAGCGGTCTGAAAGCGGAATGATTGTGGACCCGGTTACCATCGATCCCAAGAGCAGGATTTCCGACGCCCAGGAAATCATGAAGAAGTACAAGATCTCCGGAGTGCCGGTAACCACCAACGGGAAACTGGTGGGCATCCTCACCAACCGGGACTTGCGCTTTGAAACACGCTTTGACCTTCCCATTGAAAAAGTAATGACGCGCGAGAACCTGGTGACTGTGCCCATCGGCACCACGCTTGAAGAAGCGGGCGAAATTCTCCACAAACACCGGGTGGAAAAACTGCTGGTGGTGGACGACGCCTTCAATTTGAAAGGGTTGATCACGGTCAAGGACATCCAGAAGAAAATGAAGTATCCCAATGCGGCCAAAGACGCTCACGGGCGCCTTCGCGTGGGCGCGGCGGTGGGGGCTACGGGAGACTTCATGGAGCGGGCCCAGGAACTGGTGAATGCAAAGGTGGACGTACTGGTAGTAGATACCGCCCATGGGCACTCCGAGCGCGTCCTGGAAGCGGTCCGCCTGATCAAACTGAAATTTCCCGAAGTGGACCTGGTGGCGGGGAACGTAGCCACATTCCAAGGAGCCTGCGACCTTATCCAGCTTGGTGTGGATGGCGTAAAAGTGGGTATCGGCCCGGGTTCAATCTGCACCACTCGCGTGGTGACGGGCGCGGGAGTGCCACAGGTCACAGCCATCGCGGAGTGCGCACGCGCGGCGCGCGACAGCGGCATCCCGCTGATCGCAGACGGCGGCATCAAGTTTTCCGGTGACGTCACCAAGGCGATTGCCGCCGGCGCCAGCACGGTGATGCTGGGAAGTTTGTTTGCCGGAACCGAGGAAAGCCCGGGAGAAACCATTCTATACCAAGGCCGCACGTTTAAATCCTATCGCGGAATGGGGTCCATCGCCGCCATGGCTGCGGGTTCTGATCGTTACGCCCAGGCGGATTCCTCAAAACCTGTTGCAGAAGGGATTGAAGGGCGAGTGCCATACAAAGGTGTGCTGGCCGAAATGGTCTCGCAGTTGGTGGGAGGCCTCCGCTCGGGCATGGGTTATTGCGGGTGCGGGACGGTCGAGGAACTTCAAAAGCGTGGGCATTTTGTGCGCATCACCAGCGCCGGGCTTCGCGAAAGCCACGTGCATGACGTTATCATCACGAAAGAGGCGCCCAATTACCGCCTTGAATAATCCCTCAAGCCCTCCTTCGGTTGAAACTAGCTTTCAGTTTTGGGTCAGGTGGACAATCACCCTGGCCTGGGCTGCTTTGATCTTCCTCCTTTCCACGGGAACTTTTGGCGGCTCCCTTTCCGCGGTGCTACTCCGGTATATTCTGATTTTCTTGCACATAAGGGTAACTCCAAAGACCTTTGCTTCTCTCCATTTTCTTTTTCGAAAATCGGCCCACGTAACTGAGTATGGTATTTTTGCAGTCTTTCTTTACCAATGTTTTCTGAAGACAAACCAAACCGAGTGGTCGGCGAGGACCGCGGCCTGGGCAGTTATTGGCGCCGGCCTTTATTCCCTGACGGACGAATTTCACCAGAGGTTCGTTCCAGGACGAGGGGCGGCGTTGACGGACTGTGGAATTGACACCTTTGGAGCGGCGATGGGCATGCTCGTAGTTTTTTTGTGGGCGCGGATTTTTGGCTCCCGCCTCTCCCCCGCCACTGACCAGGGGAATTTTCCTGCAATCTCGACTTAGCCCGCACTAACAAAAATCCCGGCCCAAGCTTGCGCTCGCGGCCGGGATCTGAACCGATATACTTCACTCCAACCCATCACAGAGGGCTTATTCTTTTTGGTCCTTCTCGGGTGGCGCCGCTTTGGCGTCAGCGTCTTCCTTTTCCGCGGCTTTGCGGCGGGCCTCAAATTTCTTGGCCCGGGCTTCGGCGCGCTGTTGGAGAATGGTGGTGTCCACCAACTCGAGAATGGCCGTATCTGCCCCGTCGCCTTTGCGCCACCCCGTGTGAATAATTCGGGTGTAGCCGCCGGCGCGTTTTTCGTAACGCTTGGCAATATCCCCGAAAAGTTTCTTCACGGATTCCGGGGTCATGCAGTAAGCGGCTGCCTGGCGCCGCGCGTGGAGGTCACCCCGCTTGCCCAGGGTGATCATCTCCTCCGCAATGCCCCTCGCCGCCTTGGCCTTGGCCACGGTGGTTGAGATTCGCTCTTCCCAAATGAGGGAAGTCACCAGATTCCGCAAAAGGGCGCGGCGGTGAGAAGTGTTCCTGCTTAATTTCCTGCCATAATTCTGATGCCGCATCCAGTCTCCCTGTTCCTAAGCTTCCTGGTGGGACGCTTCCGGGGGTGGCATCACCGGATTGCCCTTGTCATCAAATTTCATACCCAGGCCCAGGCCCATGACGCCCAGAATTTCCTTGATTTCATTGAGGGATTTTCGCCCAAAGTTTTTCGTCTTGAGCATGTCCTGTTCGGTCTTTTGAACCAGCTCGCGGATGGTGGTGATGTTCGCATTCTTCAGGCAATTATAGGAGCGGACGGAAAGCTCCAACTCCTCCACCGAGCGGTCCAGATTCTCGTTTCGGCCTTCCACAGTTTTTTCCTGGTGGACTTCTTCGGCCTCGGGGACTTCCTCAAAGTTGATGAAAATGGTCATGTGGTCTTTCACCAGCTTTGCCGCCAAGCCCACCGAATCCTGGGGAGCGATGGCGCCATTGGTCCAGACGTCGAGCGTAAGCTTGTCGTAGTCGGTCATCTGGCCCAGCCGCGCGGCTTCCACCGTGTAATTCACCTTGCGGATGGGCGAGTGCGCCGAGTCCACGGGAATAAATCCGATGGGCAAGTCCTCATCGAAATTCTTTTCCGCCGGAACGTATCCGCGGCCGATTTTCACCCGCATCTCGACGCTCAGGCTCCCGCCTTCGCTGACCGTGGCCAGGTAGACGTCCTTGTCGAGAATCTCAACGTCGGCGTCCTCTTGAATCATCCGCGAGGTAACCTCTCCGGGACGGTCGACGTGCAGGTGAAGGCTTTTCGGCCCCTCAACATTCATCTTGAGAGGGATTTGTTTAAGGTTCAGGATGATGTCCGTGGCATCTTCCACCACTCCCGGAATGGAAGAAAACTCGTGCAGTACCCCTTCAATCTTGACCGCGGTGATGGAAGCGCCCTCAATCGAAGAGAGCAAAACTCTTCGCAGGGCGTTGCCAATCGTGGTACCAAAGCCACGCTCGAACGGCTGGGCGGAGAATTGGCCATACTTGTCGGTTAGAGTCTCAGTATTACTCGCAAGCCTTTTAGGCTTCTGGAATCCTTTCCAAAGCATCTCTTGTGTGCCTCCTGAAGGCCGCTCGAGCGGACTTCTCATCCCGTTTTGCCGGAACGGGTTTTACTTCGAATAAAGTTCAACGATCATTTGTTCCTGAATGGGGAAATTCACGTCGTCGCGTTTCGGCAGAGAAACAACGTGCCCTTTCATGCTTTCGCGCTCCATGGTCAGCCAGGCCGGAAGCGTTCTGCTGCCGGCAAGGTCCAGCGCGCGCTGCACAGTGACCATTTTCCGGCTGTTCTCACGCACCGCCACTTCCTGGCCCGGTGAAACCTGATAAGACGGAATATTAACCCTCCGGCCAGCCACCTGAATGTGCCCGTGGCGCACCAACTGCCGGGCTTCGGGGCGCGATGTGGCCAGACCCAACCGGTAGACCACGTTATCGAGCCGCCGCTCCAGCATCACCAGGAGGTTTTCTCCCGTAATCCCGCTCATGGTCACGGCCTTCTCAAAGTAACTGCGGAACTGGTTTTCGAGAATACCGTAGACGCGACGGACCTTTTGTTTTTCACGGAGTTGGAGGCCGTAGCCTACCAGCTTGGGCCGGCGCGACTTTCCATGTTGTCCGGGAGCGAAATTGCGCTTCTCGATGGCGCACTTATCCGTCAAGCATCGCTGCCCTTTTAAGAACAGCTTCATTCCTTCCCGGCGGCAAAGCCGGCACACTGCATCTCGATATCTCGCCAAAACTTCCTCCTCACGAAAAAGCAGAAATCAGAGATTAGAAATCAGAATCTGTCACATTCGCCTGAGCTTCGTCTCTGCGGGTGCTGAATTCCAATTTCCTAATTTCTAGTTTCCAATTAATCAAACTCTCCGACGCTTGGGTGGACGACAGCCGTTATGCGGAATCGGAGTCGTATCCTTGATCAGACGAATCTCCAATCCCGACGCGGCCAGCGCCCGGATCGCCGATTCCCGGCCCGACCCCGGACCCTTCACTCGGACTTCAACCGACCTCATGCCGTGGTCGCGGGCGCCCGTGGCGGCGCGCGCGGCGGCCTGCTGAGCGGCAAACGGTGTTCCCTTGCGCGAACCCTTGAAGCCGAGCGACCCGGCGCTCGACCAGCAGATGAGCTTCCCTTCGACGTCGGTAATGCTCACCAAAGTATTGTTAAAGGTCGCCTGAATGTGAGCCACGCCGCTGGGAACAACGCGCTTCTCTTTTTTCTTAAAAACCTTTTTCTTTCCCGTTTTAGCCGCCGCTTTTGCCATATCACCTCAGTTGGAAATTGGAAATTAGAAACTGGAAATTGGAAACTGGGCTTGAGCCAGCATGATTCCAGTTTCTATCTTCCAGCTTCCATTTTCCGCCTTTACGTTTTGGCCGTCGCCCTCTTCTTATTGGCTACCGCGCCTTTTCTCGGTCCCTTGCGAGTGCGGGCGTTGGTGTGCGTGCGCTGCCCCCGCACGGGAAGGTTGCGCCGATGGCGGTATCCCCGGTAAGACCCAATCTCGATCAGACGCTTGATATTCATGGCCACGTCTTTGCGGAGATCGCCCTCAATCCCACCCTCTTCCTCGAGGATGGTGCGGATCTTGGAAACCTCTTCCTCGCTCAGATCCTTCACTTGCTTGTTGGGGTCAATGCCCGTGCGCATCAGGATGGAGAGAGACCGCGCCCGGCCAATGCCATAGATATAAGTCAGCCCGATTTCCACCCGCTTGGTGCGCGGCAAATCGATGCCCGCAATTCTAGCCATTACAACCTCCTGCGATAACCGCTTCCGGAAACTTACTTCTGCGATTCTCCCGGCTCGTCACTCGCCACTTGTCACACGTCACTGTTCTCATCCCTGGCGTTGCTTGTGCTTGGGGTTCGAGCAAATAATGCGAACCACGCCCTTCCGCCTGACAATCTTGCACTTCGTACAAATCTTTCTGACCGATGAACGAACTTTCATATTTTCCTTCTCCAGCTTCAATCTAATTTAAGCACCCCGCCGCCTGCCGCCTATTTATAACGGTAAACAATCCGTCCGCGGGTCAAGTCGTAGGGCGAAAGTTCCACCGCCACTTTGTCGCCGGGAAGAATGCGGATGAAATTCTTCCGCATTTTGCCGGAAATGTGCGCCAGAACCTTGTGCTTGTTTTCCAGCTCAACGCGAAACATCGCGTTCGGCAAAGGCTCGATGACCGTCGCGATGACCTCAATGGCTTCTTCTTTTGCCATGCGGGGCTGCTAGTCCCTTCCTCCTCAGGATGTCCCGTTCCAACTGTACCGTACCGGCTAAATCCTGGTTAAAACGTCAGGCCCGTTATTCGTGATGGCCACCATGTGTTCAAAGTGGGCCGCATTCTTGCCATCCGCCGTCACCGCGGTCCAGTGGTCACTCAGGATGCGCAACTCGGGGCGTCCGGAATTCACCATGGTTTCGATGGCCAGCACCATGCCTACCTTAAGCGCCGGGCCGTGCCCGGGCTGCCCGTAGTTGGGAATCTGCGGGTCTTCGTGGAGCGCGCGCCCGATTCCATGGCCTACAAATTCCCGAACCACGGAATACCCGTTTTTCTCCACGCATTCCTGCACGGTCGCTGAGATATCGCCGATCCGGTTCCCCAGGCGTGCCTTCACAATTCCAAGCTCCAGCGCTTCTTCGCTCACTTGCAAGAGTCTTTTCGCAGACTCATTTATTTCGCCCACCGGAACCGTGAGCGCCGAATCACCGTAAAAACCATCCAGAACCGCTCCCAAATCCAGGCCCAGGATATCGCCTTCCTTCAAGCGCCGCCCGGAAGGGATGCCGTGCATCAGCTCCTCATTCACGGAAGTGCAAAGGCAGCAGGGATAACCGCGGTATCCTTTGAAAGCAGGTTTGGCCCCCGCTTGACTCAGTTTTTTTTCCGCGAAGTCTTCCAGTTCCCGGGTACTCACTCCCGGCCGCGCCCGGTCTCGCGCTTCGTGAAGTATTTCTCTTACCAGCCGGCCGCTCCTGCGCAGCTTTTCGATCTCGGCCGGCGATTTACAGATAATCATGAACTCCTCAAAAATTGAATCAATTCCCTCGCGATAATTGCCGGATCCTTGCTTCCGTCCACCACTTGGAGGAAGCCTTTTTTCCGGTAGTACTCCACCAAGGGGCTGGTTTGATTATCATAAGCCACCAGGCGCTGCCGGATGGTCTCTTCATTGTCATCCGCCCGATGGAGTAATTCCCCGCCATCCTTGTCGCAAACATTTTCTTTCTTGGGCGGATTGAAGTAAACGTTGTAAATCTCCCCGCACTTCGCGCAAGTGCGCCGCCCGGTCAGCCGCTTCAGGAGCAGCGACTCTTCCACTTGAATATCCACCACCAGCGGGTTTCCCCGGTTCTTGGCGTGGAACATGCGGTCAGCGGATTCGGCCTGAGCCAAGGTCCGCGGGTAACCGTCCAAAATGAACCCTTTCTTGCAATCAGGTTCATCAATTCGCATGTCCACCATGGCGGTCACGATTTCATCGGGAATCAATTCTCCCGATTCCATCTTCGCTTTAGCCGCCAGGCCCAAGGGCGTCTTCTTCTCGACGGCGTCGCGCAGCAGATCTCCGGTTGAAATCTGTGGGATGCCGAATTCCCGGGAGACTTCGCGCGCCTGTGTTCCTTTTCCTGCGCCCGGGGCGCCAAGGAAGATCAACGCCTGCACTTTCATCCAACCCTCAATCCAGCTTCTAACTTGTTCAGACCGCGCCCCTGCGTCCCCTCACCCGCCCCTTTTTAAGGAAGCCTTCGTAATGCCGCATAATGAGTTGTGCTTCCACTTGCTGCACCGTGTCCATGGCCACGCCCACCACAATCAAGAGTGACGTGCCGCCAAAATAAAAATTGAGATTAAGCCCGTGAAGCAGCCACAGGGGCATGTGAGTCTCAAACCACCCGCCTCCCAACACGGTTGGCAGATGATTCAGGCGCAGGCCCGCCAGCATGATTTCCGGGATCAGCGCCACAATCGCCAGGTAGAATCCACCCACCCAGGTAATCTTGGTCAAGACATCGTCCAAATGGTCCGCCGTTCGTTTGCCGGGGCGAATGCCGGGTATAAAGCCGCCTTGTTTGCGAACGTTATCCGCCACTTCATCGGGGTTGTAAACGATCGATAGATAGAAGTGGGCGAAAAATATAATCAGAAAGACATAACTGATCGTGTACAAAGGCTCGCCCCAGGCAAACTTATCCTTGAACCAGTTGAGGCCGGTTGCGAGTATTCCCGTTTGGCCCACGAACAATCCAATCGTCTGGGGAAAAGTCAGCAGCGATACGGCGAAGATGATGGCCATCACGCCGCTGCTGTTGACCTTCAAGGGAAGGTGCGTGGAAACTCCCCCCATAACCTTCCGGCCCACAATCCGCTTGGCATATTGGATGGGGACCCGGCGCTCGCCGCGCTCCACCAATACGATAAAGGCAATAATCACCACCATGAAGACAAGCAGAAGCAGCAGGAGCAGCAGGTTCCAATCATGGGTCACAAAAACCTTTGAATAAAGGCTGGCCGCGCCCGGAACCAGTCCGGCAACGATCCCGGTGAAGATCAGCAATGACATTCCGTTGCCAATGCCGCGCGAAGTAATTTGTTCGCCCAGCCACATGACGAAGATGGACCCGGTCGTCAATGTCAGGACGGTGGTGAAAATAAACAGGGCGCCCGGATTGGGTACCAGCGCCGTTGCTCCCATTCCGGTCTGGCGCTCGAGAGCGATGGCGATACCAAAGGCCTGAAACGCGCTGAGGCCCACCGTCAACCAGCGCGTGTATTCGGTGATCTTCCGCCGCCCCAACTCGCCTTCCTTCTGCAATTTCTCCAGGGTGGGAGATACCACACCCATCAACTGAAGAATGATGGAAGCCGTGATGTAAGGCATGATCCCGAGGGCAAACACGGTCAAGCGCCGCAAGCTTCCGCCCGAGAACATGGACAACAATCCGAACAAGGACCCCGCCAACTGGCTGAACATGCTCTCAAAGACATCGGCGTTGATGCCCGGAGTGGGAATGAACGAGCCCAGGCGATAGAGGGCGAGGATCAAGAGCGTGAATGAGATGCGTTTCCGTAACTCCGGAATCTCAGTCAGGCTTTTGAGAGAATCAATCATCCCTGAATGACCTCAGCTTTACCGCCCGCCTTTTCAATCTTTTCTTTGGCGGTCTTGGAGAAATGATGGGCGGAAATCTGGAGCGGCGCCTTCAATTCGCCCTCGCCAAGCACCTTCAGCCCATCCAGCAATTTCTTGATCACGCCGCGCTTGATCAAGAACTCAGGGGTGATGGCTTCTTCGGCGCTGAACTTTTCCAAGTCCTTCAAATTAACCAGGGCGAAATACTTCTTAAAAATATTGGTAAACCCGCGCTTGGGCACGCGGCGGTGGAGCGGCATCTGTCCGCCTTCGAATCCGGGCCGCAAGCGAGAGCCAGCCCGTGAACGCTGGCCCTTTGACCCGCGGGTGGCGGTTTTGCCATGCCCCGACCCCATTCCCAATCCAATCCGTTTGCGCGATTTGTTGGCGCCTCGAGGCGGCCGCAATGTTCCAATGTGAATGGACATAATCTTTTGGCTTACTTCTTGCCTTTCTTGTCGTGGGCAGCGTGCTTGGCGTGCTTCGCATCCGCAGTTTTGCCCTTCTTTTTCGCATGCTCCGCTTTCGCAGGCTTGCCTTTTTCCTTGGTGGCGTGAGCACCATGCTTGGCCGTCTCAGCGTGCTTCGCCGATTTCTTCTGCTTGGTGTGCTCGGCATGCGCTGCATCTGCCTTCTTCGACGCTTCGTGCTTGTGAGCAGCCGCGGTGCCAGCTTCAGTTAAAGCTTTTTCCGAGCCTTCAACTGCGCCAGGTTCGACTTTCGCAGTCTCTTTGGCCGGGACGGGCTTGGGCTCCGGCGGAAAAATCGTAAATTCCGGCGTGGAGGTCCATGCCGGTTTCGATTGGGGCTGCACGATTTCCACGAAGTGGGGTATCTTGGCCACCAGGCCGCGAATTTGCGGCGAGTTTTGCCGCTCCACCACCTGATGCAGGTGTCGCAATCCAAGGCTGCGAATCATCTGCTTGGTGTGAAAGTCAAAACCAATCCCACTGCGCACGTACTTGATGTGAATCGTCTTCTGAGCTGAATCGGTCACAGTTTCCGTCACCCTCTATAGTTCTTCCGCGATTTTTCCGCGTGACGCAGCCACTTGGGCCGCATCGCGCAATTTCATCAGCGCATCCATTGTCGCCTTCACCACGTTCTGTGGATTGGTGGTGCCCAGGGATTTGGTCAGCACGTTTTGAATGCCGGCGGCCGAGACCACCGCCCGAACCGTGCCGCCCGCGATCACGCCCGTGCCTTCCGGCGCCGGCTTCAGCAAAACCCTACCTGCTCCGTAAGTGCCAGTCACGGCGTGAGGAATCGAGGTCACGGTAAGATTCACCTTCACGATCGCCTTTTTGGCGGCCTCAATGCCCTTTCGAATGGCCATCGGGACTTCGCGCGCTTTGCCCGACCCATAGCCCACGTGCCCGGCCCCGTCGCCCACCACCACCAGGGCTGCGAAGCTGAGGTTCTTGCCACCCTTCACGACCTTGGTGACACGATTGATGCCAATCACCTGATCTTTCAATTGCAAACTATTGGGATCGATCCGATTACCCAACTTGATCCTCCATTACTTAATCCATCCTAGAATTTCAACCCACCTTCACGCGCCGCATCCGCCAGCGCCTTGACCCGTCCGTGATAGGCATACCCACCCCGGTCAAAAACGATGCGCGTGATTCCGGCAGCCAGGGCGCGCTTGGCCAATTCCTTACCCACCGCTTTGGCGGCCGCCACGTTGCCGCCGCTCTTCAGTGTCTTCTTCACTTCCGCGTCGCGTGATGAGGCCGCTACCAGCGTGTGGCCCCTGGTATCGTCAACGATCTGTGCGTAGATGTGCGCCGACGATCGAAAGATGTTTACCCGCGGAGCTTGTGTTACGCCTCGCAGGCGCGCGCGGCTTCGCAAGTGAATCCGGCTTCTAACCACGTTTCGGGATAATATTGTCAACATGATGTTTCCCCGTTCAATCCATTTTCCTACTGTTTGGCTACGCCACCCGCGGCAGCCGCGGCCTTGCCCACTTTCTTCTTCAACCGCTCGCCGGTATACCGGATGCCTTTATTCTTGTAAGGGTCGGGCGGACGCAATCCTCGGATTTCCGCCGCCAACTGCCCCACCTGCTGCTTGTCCGTGCCACTGACCACCAGGTGCGTTTGCTTTTCCACGCTTACCGACAGGCCTTCGGGAATCGGAAACTCGATGGGATGCGAGTAGCCCAGCGTAAACACCACGGTTTTCCCTTTGACCTCAGACCGGTAGCCAATGCCCACAATGTCCAGGTGCTTCTCAAATCCCTTGCTAACACCGGTCACGGCGTTGGCCATCAGGCTACGGACCAGGCCATGCAAAGCGGATTGTTCATCACTCTGGCGCAGGGTGACCAGGCGCCCTTCCTGTTTTTCCACCTGAATGCCCTCGGGCATGGCGATCCGCAAAGACCCTTTCGGGCCTTTCACCACCACGGCCTGCGCCTCCGGTTGGATGGTTACTCCGGAGGGTATCTCAACAAACTTTCTTCCAATTCTTGACATGATTTAGGTTTTCAGTTGTCAGTTCTCAGTTTTCAGTATCTACAGGCGGAAAAGGAGTCAGCAATCACTGACAACTGAAGACTGAATACTGACGACTTTCCTTTCACGATACGTTGCACAAAAGCTCGCCGCCCACCCGGGCTTTTCGAGCGCTCTTGCCGGTCATTACACCGCGGGGAGTGGTCAAAATATTGATTCCGAGCCCGCCAAGGACTTTGGGGATTTCCGTCGATGCCACATAAACCCGGCGGCCGGGTTTCGAGACCCGATCGATGGTGGTGATCACGCTCTCACCCTCGGTGTCATAGCGCAAAAAAACCTTCAAAACTTTCTTTTTGCCTTCCTCGGCAATCTTGAAGTTGGAGATATACCCCTCCTCCTTCAGGATGCGCGCGATCTCAACCTTCACCTTGGAGGCCGGCATGTCCGCGCGTTGGTGGCGCGCGTGGAGGCCGTTCCGGATTCTTGTCAACATGTCAGCAATCGAGTCAGTCGGTACTGCCATTCTGTCTAAGTCCCCCATTCGGGAATAGGCGCCATAACCGCGAAGCCTGTCTATATGATTTCATGGCACATTCCGGCTTCGTTCCTGAATCCCGGTTTCATTCTCCGCCCGCCTGCTTACCAGCTTGATTTGGTTACCCCGGGAATTTCACCGAGGAGCGCCAACTGGCGGAAACACAAACGGCACATATCGAATTTCCGTAGATAGCCGCGAGGACGCCCACACCGGCGACATCGATTCCTGTGGCGAATCTTGAATTTAGGTTTCTTGACCAGCTTCGCCATCATTGAAGTTCGCGCCAAAGGTTATACCTCCGCCTTTTTTGCCGTCGGCTCGCTTGTTTTTGCCGCCGGCTGGTTTGCCGATGCTCCACCCGCTTCGCGCCGCTGCGCTTCCGCCCGAAACGGCATGCCCATGCGCCGCAAAAGCGCCAGAGCTTCGGCATCCGACCGGGCATCGGTAACAATCGAGATATTCATGCCCTTGACTCTATCCACCTTGGAATAATCCACTTCCGGGAACACCAGCTGATCGCGCAAGCCCAGGGTGTAATTTCCACGGCCGTCAAAAGCCCGGGTGGACAATCCGCGAAAGTCGCGCACGCGCGGCAGCGCCACGCTGGTGAGGCGGTCGAAAAACTCGTACATCCGGTCGCCGCGCAGAGTTACGGTGGCCCCGATGGGCATGTTCTTGCGCAGCTTGAAATTGGCGATCGATTTCTTGGCCCGGGTGATGACCGGCTTCTGGCCGGTGATCAGGCCGAGCTCGGAGGTGGCCGAATCGAGAATCTTGGCGTTCTGGATGGCCTCGCCCAGCCCCATATTCACCACCACCTTGCGCAGGCGCGGGACGGCCATGGTGTTCCGGTAACTGAATTCCTTCACCAAGGCCGGAACAATTTCTTTTTGATAGCGTTCTTTTAATCGCGGCGCCATAGTGGCGTTAACTTCCTCCTCGGCTCGATCAATCCAGCGTCTTGCCGCACTTGGCGCAGGCGCGGACGGTCTTGCCTTTGTCCTTCGGCCCCCCCGCCATGCGTTGGTGCTTAATGCGCGTCGGGCCGCAATCGCCGCAAATCAGCGCCACGTTGGAAACGTGGATGGGGCCCGCTTCTTCCAGAATGCCGCCCCGGATCTGTTTGCCCGGGTTGGGGCGGACGTGCTTCTTGATCTTGTTGACGTTCTCCACAATCAGGCGGTTCTTTTCCGGGTGAACTTCCAGCACCCGGCCGGTCTGGCCCTTGTCGCGTCCGGCCATCACCCGCACCGTATCGTTTTTCCGAATTTGGATTTTTATCCGCATCACAAAACCTCAGGCGCCAGGGAAACGATCTTCAGAAATTTTTTCTCGCGCAGCTCGCGCGCCACCGGGCCAAACACGCGCGTGCCCACCGGCTCGTTGGCGTCGTTGATCAGCACGGCGGCATTTTCGTCAAACCGGATGTAGCTTCCGTCCCGTCGCCGCTGCTCTTTCCTCATGCGCACGATCACGCACTTGACCACCGTGCCTTTTTTCACCGCGCTGTCGGGCGCGGCTTCTTTGACCGAAGCGGTAACCACGTCGCCGAGGCCCGCCTGCAAGCCCACGTCGCCGCCCAGTGGCAGGATGCAGGCCAGCCGGCGCGCGCCGGAATTATCCGCCACCTGCAGAATTGTCCGCATCCCAATCATACGACGCCCTCCGGCAGCGGCGCGACCTGGGCGGCCTTGGCGATCACCTGCACCACCCTCCAGCGCTTGCGCCGCGACAGCGGGCGCGTCTCAAGAATGCGCACCGTATCGCCCACCTTGCACTCATTTTTTTCGTCGTGGGCCAGAAACTTGATGGAGCGCCGCACGACGCGTTTGTAAAGCGGATGGTTGGTCTGGCGGTCCACAGTGACCACCACGCTTTTCTGCATTTTGTTGCTGGTCACAATGCCGACCTTTTCCTGACGTCTGGTCTCCATAGTTAATTCTTCCCTGCCGCTTTAGATTCCTTGGCGGAAGTTTTTGCGCCCTGATTCTGGGCGATTTCGTTCTGCCGCCGGAGCGTCTTGACGCGCGCGATATCCTTGCGCAACACCCGGATTTTTTCGAGGGTGTCGGTTTGCCCGCTCGCCATCTGAAACTTCAAGCGAAAGAGCTGGTCGGCAAATTCCCGCTCTTTGTTTTTAAGATCTTCTCCCGCCCATTCCCGCATCTTTTCAATCTTCATGTTGGTGTCGCTCTCCGCTTTCGTTTACGACAGTGCCGTACGCGCCACAAAAAGCGTGGGCAAGGGCAATTTGTGGCTGGCCAGCCGCATCGCTTCGCGGGCATCGGCCTCCGCCACGCCTTCCATTTCAAAAAGCACCCGGCCCGGCTTAACCACTGCCACCCAGAATTCGGGCGCGCCTTTTCCCTTGCCCATTCTGGTTTCAGCCGGCTTCTTGGTTACCGGCTTGTCGGGAAAAATGCGAATCCAGAGTTTGCCTCCGCGTTTAATGAAGCGCATGATGGCCACACGGCTGGCTTCAATCTGGCGGTCGGTGATCCAACCCGCTTCCAGCACCTTGAGGCCGAAATCGCCGAAGGACAAGTCTGATCCACGCCAGGCCTTACCGCGCCGGCGGCCGCGCTGCTGTTTCCGGTACTTCACTTTGCTTGGCATTAACATGATTAAGAGTTCTCAGTTATCAGTTTTCAGTCGTCAGTTAAGAGCGGTCAGACATCAGTCGAGAAAGCTTGGTCGTTTTTACAGACTGAAAACTGATTACTGATAACTGACTACTTTTCTCACGCTGCCGGAACAGCCGCCGGCTCTTCCACCTTTTCCGGCCGGTGTCTTTGTTCCAGAATTTCTCCGTTATAAATCCAGCACTTCACGCCAATCACGCCGTAAGTGGTCATGGCTTCCGCGGTGCCGTAATCAATGTCCGCCCGCAGCGTGTGCAGAGGCAGGCGGCCCTGGAGGTACCATTCCGTGCGCGCGATTTCCGCCCCGTTTAAGCGGCCCCCACAGCGAATCTTGATGCCCTTGCAGCCAAACCTCAGCGCGGAATCAACCGCCTTGCGCATCGCCCGGCGGAAGGCCACGCGTTTTTCAAGTTGCAGGCAAACGGCCTCCGCCACCAGCGTGGCATTCAGTTCCGGCCGATGCACTTCCTGGATATTGATGGGCAGAACTTCTCGCCCCGTCCGCTTCTGGATTTCCAGGCGCAATCGATCGATCTCCGCACCCTTACGGCCGATGATGATGCCGGGGCGCGCGGTGTGAATAGTCACCTTCAACTTGTTACCCGGGCGCTCCACTTCAATCGAGGCCACGCCGGCGCTGCGAAGCTGGTCCTTAAGCTGCTTCTTCAGCTTCAGGTCTTCGTGCAGCATCTGGGCGTAATCCTTTTTGGCAAACCACCGCGACTTCCACGTCTTGGTGTACCCAAGGCGAAATCCAAAAGGGTGAACTTTCTGACCCACCGCTTGCCTCCTTGATGTCCGAAGAAAGTTACTTTAGTTCTCTTCGGGCAGCGTCACCACCACGGTGATGTGACTGGTGCGTCGCTGATAGCGATAGGCGCGGCCCATGGGGGCCGGGCGAATCCGCTTCTGGCGCGGACCTTCGTTCACATACACCTTGGAAACCACCAACTGTTCCACATCCACGCGGTCCGACTTCTGTTCGGCATTGGCAATCGCCGAGCGCAGAACCTTTTCCACTTCGTGGGTAATGCCTTTCTTGGTCACACTCAAAATGCCGATGGCGTCGCCCACGTTCTTGCCGCGGATTAAATCAATCACCAGCCGGGCTTTTTGCGGCGAAACCCGGACGAATTTTACTGTCGCTGTCGCATCCATCGATAAACTCCGCTCATCTTCGATCTTAAACCGTCAAACTAAAAACTTACGCGCCCCCGCCGGCCGGCGCCGCGGGCTTCGGTGCTCCGCCAGGCGCTCCGCCGCCGCCACCCGCTCCACCACCGCCACCAGGCGCTCCACCACCGGCTCCGGGCCCGGCCACGGCGGCGGCCGCCCGCTCGGCGGCTATACGAACGCTGTGTCCTTTAAATGTCCGCGTGGGAGAGAATTCGCCCAGCTTGTGTCCCACCATATTTTCCGTGACGTACACGGGAATAAATTTCTTGCCATTGTGGACGGCAATCGTATGGCCCACCATCTCGGGGAGAATGGTCGAACGGCGGGACCAGGTTTTGACCACCTTCTTCTCAAAGCGCCGGTTCAGCAGCTCGATCTTCTTGATCAGATGGTCGTCCACGAACGGACCTTTTTTCAGCGACCTTCCCAAATTGCCCTCCCCTTTACCTCTTCTCGCGCCGCTTCACAATCCACTTGCCGGTTTGCTTATTGTGACGCGTCTTGTATCCGCGCGTCGGCTGTCCCCACGGCGTGACCGGATGCCGGCCGCCGGAAGTCTTGCCTTCGCCGCCTCCATGAGGATGATCGACCGGGTTCATCACCACGCCGCGAACCGTGGGCTTGATGCCCATCCAACGCTTGCGGCCCGCTTTTCCAATCGTGATATTTTCGTGGTCAAGATTCCCCACCTGCCCGATGGACGCCATGCAGTCAATATGCACTTTCCGAACTTCGCCGGAGGGAAGCCTGACCTGTGCATACTCACCTTCTTTGGCCAGAAGTTGCGCCGCGCCGCCGGCGCTGCGCACCATTTGCCCGCCCTTGCCCACCCTCATTTCAATGTTATGAATCATAGTGCCGGTGGGGATATTCTTGAGCGGCAGCGCATTGCCCACCACAATGTCGGCTTCCGGCCCGGCCACAATCTTGTCCCCGACTTTCAGTCCCAGCGGATACAGGATGTAACGCTTCTCGCCGTCGGCATAATTCACCAGAGCGATAAAGGCGGAGCGGTTGGGATCGTATTCCACCGTCGCCACGCGCGCCGGAATGCCAATCTTATCGCGCTTGAAGTCGATGATCCGGTAATGCCGCTTGTGACCGCCGCCCCGGCGCCAGATGGTCAACTGCCCCATATTATTGCGGCCCGAGATGCGATCCTTTTTCTCGAGCAGCGGCTTGTGGGGCTTGGAGGTGGTGAGTTCCTCAAACGTCAGCCCTGTCTGGTACCGGCGCGTTTCCGTATAAGGTCGATATGATTTAATTCCCATAGCAGTTCTGTCCCAATTTCAGACTTACGCTTAGATCGGCCGATTAACTTTCCAACCCGTATTCGGGCATTTTTTCGCCCGCCCTCAATTTGACGTAAGCTTTTTTCCAATCGGCGCGAAAGCCGAAGGTCTTGCCGCGCCGGCGAATCTTGCCGTGATACAGAGCCGTGTGAACCGACTCCACTTTGACTTTAAAAACCTGTTGCACCGCCGCCTTGATCTCGCTTTTGGTGGCGTGATGCTCGACGCGAAAGCAAAGGGTGCGGGCGCGCTCTTTAACATCCAGACCTTTTTCGGTAATGATCGGCTTCTGCAAAATCTGGTAAGGACTTTTAATCATCGCAGCCGCTCCCCCAGTCGCGCCAGAGCGCTTTCCGAAATCACCAGCCGGTCATGGCTGAGCACGTGATAGGGATGAACCACGTGGTATCGCATCAAGTCGCATCCGGGAATATTTCGCGAGGACAGTTCCAGGTTGCGGTTGGCCGCATTGTCCACAATCAGCGTTTTGTTCCCGATCTCCAGCTTCTTGAGCGCGTTTACAAAAGCCTTGGTCTTGGCTTCGGCCAATTTGAATTCGTCCACCACGGTCAGCTTGTGATCCTGAAATTTTGCCGCCAGAGCCGAACGCAGCGCACCCGCCAACATTTTCTGATTGAGTTTCGTCGAGTAATCGCGCGGCTTGGGGCCGTGGGCAATCGATCCGTGGCGCCACAGCGAACTTCGCGTGCTGCCCACTCGCGCCCGGCCCGTGCCTTTTTGCCGCCAGGGCTTTTTGCCGCCGCCCGAAACTTCCCCGCGGCTTTTGGTGGAGTGGGTGCCGCGGCGCAGACCTGCCAGGTAGGATTTCGTCGCTTCCCAGAGCAAGCTCTGATTGGGCCGGGAAGCAAAGATTGCATCCGGCAGCTCAATTTGCCTGACCGTCGCGCCCTCGAGATTTTTCACATCAACCGTCGCCATTGTCTTTTTTCCTGTCTACTGTCTACAGTCTGCTGTCTACTTCTTCTTGGGCGCCGCTACTTCCTTCTGAACCTGCGGCATCCGGTGGGGCGCCTTGGCCTTGCGCACAATCACGTATGCGCCTCGGGGGCCCGGCACCGCGCCTTGAACAATCAGCGTGTTATCGTCGGTAAGAACCTTCACCACTTTCAGGTTGCGGATGGTGACCTGGTCCACACCCATATGTCCGGCTCCCTTCATCCCTTTCAACACCCGGGAAGGAAACGCCGAAGCGCCGATGGATCCGGGAGCGCGATGGAACATGGACCCATGAGCCGCGCCGCCACCGCCAAAATGGTGACGCTTGTGGAATCCGGCAAAACCCTTTCCTTTGGAAATGCCGATCACGTCCACGCGTTCGTCCACGGCAAACTGTTCCACCAGAACTTTATCGCCGACCTTGACTTCATCGGCGCCGTCCTTAAGCCGCACTTCACGCAGAAACCGGGAGGGATTGGCCTGGGCCTTCTTGAAGTGGCCCGCCACCGCCTGCGTCACCCGCTTCGGACCCGGCAGTTCGACCAGGCAGATTTGCGCCGCCTCGTATCCGTCCTTCGCCACGGTCTTGCGCTGAATCACCACACAAGGACCCGCCTTGAGGACGGTGCCCGCAACCATGTCCCCGTTGGCTTTAAAGATCTGGGTCATACCCAGCTTTTTTCCCAAAATTGCGTTGACCATAATGAGCACTTCAGCTATTTCGTATGTTCTTTCCCAAACGCCTTGATCTCAATATCCACGCCCGAGGGCAAATCGAGTTTGGTAAGCGCGTCGATGGTTTGCGTAGTCGGCTCAAGAATATCCACCAGACGCTTATGGGTTCGAATCTCAAACTGCTCGCGCGACTTCTTATCGCTGTGCGGCGAACGCAGCACGCAATACCGGTTCCTGAGCGTCGGCAGTGGGATGGGTCCCGCCACCTGCGCCCCGGTCCGCTTGGCGGTGGAAACAATTTCCGCCGCAGACTGGTCCAGGATCCTGTGGTCGTACGCTTTCAGCCGGATTCGAATCTTTTGATGGAGCATTATCCCTCGTCTACTTCATCACTTCGGTTACGGTTCCGGCGCCCACGGTATGGCCGCCTTCGCGGATGGCGAAGCGCAACCCTTTTTCCATGGCGATGGGCGTGATCAGCTCGATGTCCAGAGCCACGTTGTCGCCCGGCATCACCATTTCC
>DATGFN010000058.1:0-3710 GCA_035308965.1 Terriglobia bacterium
CGCTGCTGATCCCGAAAAGTTTCATCGAAAAAGAAAAGCACCACGTCGAAGGTTTCTCACCCGAGCTGGCCGTAGTCACCATCGGCGGCGGCGAAGAACTGGCCGAGCCACTCATCCTCCGCCCGACTTCCGAAACGATCATCGGCCACATGTGGTCCAAATGGATTCAGTCCTACCGAGACCTTCCCGTCCTCATGAACCAGTGGAACTCCGTCATCCGCTGGGAACTTCGCACCAAACTCTTTCTTCGCACTCTTGAGTTTTACTGGCAGGAAGGCCACACGGCCCACGCCACCCGCCAGGAAGCCATGGACGAAACCCGCCAGATGCTCGACGTTTACACCGATTTCGCCGTCAACGACGCTGCTATCCCGGTCATTCCCGGCGCCAAGTCCGATGCCGAAAAATTCGCCGGCGCCGACATCACCTACTCCATCGAAGCCATGATGGGCGACGGCAAGGCGCTGCAGTCGGGAACCTCGCACTTCCTCGGCCAGAATTTCGCGCAAGCCTTCGAAGTTAAATACCTCGACCATACCGGCGTCCAACAGCATTGCTGGACCACCTCCTGGGGACTCTCCACCCGGGTCATCGGCGCCATCATCATGGTTCACGGCGACGATCAGGGGCTAATCCTGCCGCCCAAAATTGCGCCGTATCAGTGCGTCATCGTCCCCATCTTCAAAAACGAGGAGGAGAGATCCGCCGTCTTAACCGTCGCCAAGGAATTGAAAGCGCAACTCGTCAAGGCCAATATCCGCGTCATCCTTGACGAACGCGAAGGCCAAAGCCCGGGTTGGAAATTCAATGATTGGGAAATGCGCGGTGTGCCGGTCCGCGTGGAACTGGGCCCCAAAGATGTCGCCAAACAAGCCGCGGTAGTGGCCCGCCGCGATCGTCCCGGTCGCGAAGGCAAAATTTCCGCCTCACTCGCTGACCTGCCGCAAACCATCGCCGGGCTGCTGGTCGAAGTCCAGCAGGCGCTTCACGACAAAGCACTGGCCTTCCGCCGCGCCAACACGCACGCCACCGCCACCTACAACGACTTCAAGAAAGCCGTGGAAAACGGTTTCGCCTTCGCCGGATGGTGCGGCAGCGCCGACTGCGAAGCCAAAATCAAGGAAGAAACGCGCGCCACCATGCGCTGCATCCCGCTGGACCAGGAAGCCGTCTTAGGCCCAGGCGCCGCCCCCACTTCCGGCAAATGCGTCTTCTGCGGCCAAGAATCCACAGAACGCGCCATCTTCGCCCGCGCCTACTAACCCGACCTTTTCTCTGGCAATTGTCATTCCGAGCGCAGCGTGGAATCTGCTTTCTTCGCAACCAGCACCGCGTATTCGCGCAGCGCGGAAGCCTCTTCGCGTTGTTGCGCCCGCCTTGGCAAAATTCCAACCGTTCGCCACAACTGCAGCATCCCTCAGCGCAACCCCAGTGCACTCCGCGTCTCCGCGTTTGATCACGCCCCGTTCTCGCTTTCTTTTCGTAATTCTTACTGATAGATTACCCGTACGGTAACTTGTCCAGCGAGGAAAAATGCGAGCCCGAATTAGCCGCGCCAAAACTAGGGCCCCTGATTACAAACCACCGCTCACGATTTTCATTCACGGCATTATGACCTGGGCAAAATGGCAAAAGACGGCAAGTGAAGTATGGGGAGACCATGGGTTTCCCTTCAGGAGCTACGATTTTGGAAAGTATGGTCTCCACAAGTTTCTAATCAAGAGTCTGAATGACCGGATGGTGGAACACTTCTATAGCGACTATGGAGCTATTGTTCGAGAAAACAGGGCGAAACTTAGCGTACAGAGTCACGACAAGCGACCCTCCGTTGTTGCCCACAGCTTTGGAACCTACCTAGTCGGCTATAGCATGCTAAAGTACGAAGAAATTCGTTTCGACAAGATCATTTTCTGTGGCTCGATCCTCCCCTTGAATTTCGATTGGGCGACCCTGTTTCGCCGCGGTCAGGTCAATCGTGTGATGAACGAATACAGCGCTCAGGACTTTTGGGCCGGCATTGCTGACAAATTCGTCCCCAAAACGGGGCCTGGCGGAGCCAAGGGCTTCCACGTTTATCTAGCGGATTTTGAGGAAAAGAGGTACGAATTCCGCAAGCACAGCGACTACTTCGATCGCCAGCATATGGAAAACTCGTGGCTTCCGTTTCTCCGGAAGAGACCCTCTGCCTTCACAATCAAACACGGCAGGGAATTCTCCGATCGGAACGAATTCGAGCGTACGCTTGACTACACGGGCACTCAAATTGATTCGGAATCCTACGGTGAACTCCCACACTACGCGGAAGTCGAGATTCCACGGGGCCTATCCCTTGAGTGGATCCAAGTCTGCCCAGACATCTATACGTTTCTGATGGACCGCGACACAGGATTGGCTGCCGGGTACATCAATGCCATGCCGGTTACCGAGGGCTTGTTTCAGAAAATAAAGGAAGGCCGGGTGCAAGATAATGAGATCAGAGCTGAAGACGTGGAGCCCATCTCTCCGGGCACCTGCCTCAAAATCTACCTGATGTCTGTCGCCATTTCTCGTGCTGCTCGCAACGTGGGAGAGGGTCTCTACAACGAGGCCTTGCAAAAGCTTCTCCACGGATTGCTGGATAAGCTTATACACTACGCCAATTCGCAGGGTATTCGTTTGTCAGAGCTTGTAGGGGTTGGCTGGACGCCCGAGGGACGGAAGCTTTGCGAAATACTTGGTATGAAGAAAGTCGCTAATGACCAATTCGGGAATCCCGTTTATTGGCTGAAGTTCACTGTCGAGAACATGCGACCGAAGGAACGCGTTTTACCCTCATTACAAAAGCTACTCGACCTTTACGAGAAGCTTCCGCATCCGTGATTATCTACTGTTTACGGCTTGCGGGGTCATAAGCAGTCGGAAACTCGGAGGCAAGTACAGTTCCAACACTGTCCCTCAGACCAGTAGATTTCTCTTTCCCTCGCGCCTATCGTTTTCGAAGTTCTTGAGCGAGCCGGATCCTCGCGCTCCTCAAGTTTGCCAACCGGCGGCCCCACAGCCGCCAGCTAGCCGCGATTCCATGTCGTGGCCAACGGGACCCGGACTTTCGCCTCGCCCGCTCATCCTGCTGCGAGACCACCGGAACACCGCAAATGAAATTAGGGAAGTCATGCCCCAGACGTCCAACAGAGCCTCCGCCTCATCCAACGGGATTCCGGCAAAACGCGCGTTCCTAACTCCCGCAGAATCAATACTTACAAACCGTCGCTCCGCTAACCTCTTTAGAATGAATACTTACGTAAAAGACCGGGCGGGGGGCACACGAGTCACAAGTCACGAAACTCGAGTCACGAATCTCGAGTCTTCAGCCACTCTTAAACCTCTAAGTCCTTTGTTTGCCACTCTTACGCAAACACCCGGGGGTAGCCCACCACCCTCGCCAAAAGTGCAGTATAGCGCACTTTCCAACCGCCGCCCGGACTCAGCTGGGCTTCGGCTTCTCCAGATAAGTAGGCACCACCTTTGCGTAATTGGCGATGGCCACCTCGGGCTCGGCAATGTCCGGATGCCACAGCTTCTCCCACTCGAAACAGAAGTATCCTTTATATCCCGTTGCGGCCAGCGCCTGCATCTGGCGCTTCACCGGCACGCTGCCGGTTCCGGTTAACACGTAATGGGCTTCGCCGTTCACCATCACCGAGTCCTTCAGGTGGGTATGCCGGATCCACTTG
>DATGFN010000059.1:0-81131 GCA_035308965.1 Terriglobia bacterium
GGCGTGGCCGAGGGCGGCCACAAATACCACGTCGGGATTATGGGGATCGACAATGACGCTCGAGATGTGGCGGGAATCTTTGAGGCCAAGGTGGGTCCAGGTCTTGCCGGCGTCAACGGATTTATAGACGCCATCGCCAAAGGAAATATCGCCGCGCAAACAGCTTTCGCCCGTGCCCACGTAAATCACGTTGGGATCGGACTCGGCCACGGCGATGGCGCCAATGGAGGAAATGTGTTCCTTGTCGAACATGGGCGTCCAGTCGAGACCGGCGTCGGTGGACTTCCAGACGCCGCCGGCCGCCGCGCCAAAATAATAAGTGTTCGGATCGCCCGGAACTCCGGAGACGGCCAGCACCCGTCCGCCGCGAAAAGGCCCAATCAGCCGCCACTTCATCCCCTTAAAAGTATTGTCCTGGGAATCTTTGTCGGCTTTCGAATCCTGGGCGCGAAGCCTGCTGCCAGCGAGGTTTAGCGCCAGGGCGCAACAAACTACTCCGCGACAAAACCATGATTTCCAATTAATCATGAAAGTCCTCCGTTGTGCTGTTGGTGAGTGAATCATCCTAAGCTTGCGCGAGCAAAAGGGGAAGAAGATTTTTCGAACTCCACTTGGAAACTCTTCCGGATCGAGGAAAGCGCGGGGCAGGAGGGATTTTGGTATATTAATCGAGGTCAAATAAACGGACAAAGTTGAGGAGAGAGAATGGACCTGCAATCGATTCAAGCTGCGCTCAGAGAATCCCATCTGGACGGCTGGCTTTTCTACGATCATCATCGCCGCGATCCAATCGCCTATCGCATCCTAAAAATCGCACCGGCGATGTGCACGCGCCGTTGGTACTACTTTATCCCGGCAACGGGCGAGCCGGTGCGGCTTGTCCACCGCATAGAAAAAGGTAACCTGGACGGGTTGCCCGGAGGGGTGCGGGTGTATTCCTCCTGGCGGGAGCAACGCGAGGAACTCAAGAAACTCCTGGAAGGGAAGCGGCGCGTGGCGATGGAGTATTCCGAATTTAACGATATCCCTTATATCGGATTGGTGGATGCCGGAACTATTGAGCTGATTAAAAGCTTTGGCGTGGAGGTCGCTTCCTCGGCCGACCTGGTGCAGATGTTTGAAGCGCGGTGGTCGCCGGAAGCCCTGGCCATGCACCTTGAGGCGGGGAAAGCCATCCACGAAATTGTGCGGCAAGGGTTTCGCATGATTCGCGAGGCGGTAAAGGCCGGCCAATCGATTGGGGAATACGAGGTTCAACAGGCAATGGCACTGCTCATGGAGAAGAGCGGCCTGGAGGCGGATGAAGCTCCCAACGTTTCCGTGAACGCGAACAGCGCCAATCCTCACTATTCGCCCTCAAAGAATGCGTCGCTTCCCATCCGCGCCAGCGATTTCGTCCTGATTGATATTTGGGGCAAGTGCCGCAAGCCCGGCTCGGTTTATTTCGATATTACCTGGACGGGCTATGTGGGTGAAACAGTTCCGCCTCATTACGTCGAAATTTTTAACGTCGTACGCGAAGCCAGGGACGCCGCTATTGCCGTGGCCAAAGAAGGGCAGCGGTCCGGCCAGGCGGTTTTTGGATACCAGGTGGACGACGCGGCGAGGAACGTGATCACGCGTCATGGTTACGCGGATTATTTCGTGCACCGAACCGGACACTCGATTGGTGAAGACGTGCACGGCAACGGGGCCAATATGGACAACTTCGAAACTCGAGACGCCCGCAAGATTATCGCCGGAACCTGTTTTTCAGTTGAGCCGGGAATCTATCTTCCGGAATTTGGAGTGCGGACCGAAGTGGATGTTTATGTGGAAGAAAACGACGCTCGAGTGACGGGTGAAATCCAACAGGAAGTTGTCCCCGTCATGAAGAGTGTCGCTTGAAAGCCTGGGGGTAATTTTGCCGGCTTCTTACCAGCCTCACGGAGTCTCGCCTTTTAGTTGCTAGGCGCTATAATTCCGCTTAAGATAGAATTCAATGGTTAAACGAAGCAAAGGGGCGGAGAGCGCCGCCAAAGCGAAACCGGCGGTCGCGACGCAGGACGCCATACGGCCAAAGACCGGCCAATTAGTATGGCTGTGCATCGCGGCGTGGCTGATTCCGGGATGCGGGCACTACATCCTGGCCAAAAAGGGACGGGCGCTGATACTCGGAATTACGATCATCGTCATGTTTCTCTTTGGACTCGTCATGAAGGGCGAGTTTTACGCCATGGAGCCCGGCGCCTACTTGAAGTCGCTCGGATTTTTGGGTGAATTGTGCGTGGGCGCGGCGATGCCGGTGGCCAAATTCTTCGGCTATCCGGGTGGCGACCCCTTTTTCGTGAGCGGTGATTACGGCACAGCTTTCCTGATCACCGCCGGCATGCTGAACGTGCTCGCCATCCTCGATGCCTACGACATTGCCATGGGGCGGAAGCCGTGAATGGAGGAGAAAAGCAACGATGAATAATGAATGATGAATGCCGGATGAAAGACATCGAGCGGAGAGTCCGGATTTCATTCATAATTCATCATTCTGCATTTCCCCAAAATGGTCATCTCACATTTTCCAGCTCTGCTCCTTTTTGCCTTCCTGACTTCGGTGGTGTTTGGGGTAGTCACCAAGAACACCCCGCGTGATCGCGTGATTTACGGCGCCCGGGTATTTGGGGCATTTGTCGGGGTCGCCGTCCTGCTCGGTTGGATTATGTACGTCCTCCGTTGGTAAGTAAGAAAACCCATCCGCCCTCCGGGCTCTTTGAGAGGAAAACCCATTGGAAATTGTCCTGACGGGGTGTTTCTCTTTCGGTATTTCGACTGATCGCCTCATGCCCACCGAGTTCTGCCCACCGAGTTCTTGACTTCCCCGGTTCCGCAGTATAGATTGGGCCACACACGATGCAGCGTACTGCCCAACATCCGAATTTGTTGCGGGCGTCTCTGTCTAGACAATCGTGAGCTAGCGCCGGCGTGAGTCAAGACCTATGTTCATACTGTTGAGCTTTTCTGCCTTCGGCGTCTTCCTGGGGATCGCCGCGCTCGGATTTTTCTTCTTGCTGTTCAGTTTCCTCGCCGGCGACCTCTTTGGCCATGGCGATATCGGTGGGCATGATCTCGGCGTTCACGGGGAAGTTCACGGAGGAGTGAGCTTTTTTAGCAGCCGGGTACTGAGCGTTTTTGTGACTGCCTTCGGCGGTTTTGGGGCCATCGGAACCAATCTTGGCTATTCCATCGGATTGAGTACCCTGATGGGCCTGGGGGGCGGGCTCTTCTTCGGGGCAATCATTTATCTTTTCGCGAGCTTCCTTTATAGCCAGCAGGCCTCGAGCGACATCCGCATGAGTGAGTTGGTGGGCGGCACAGCTCAGGTGACCGTCGCCATTCCCCAGGGGGGTGTGGGCCAGGTGCGCATGACCATGGGGGAATCCGTGGTGGAGAAAATCGCGCGCGCGCAAGACGGAGGCGAAATACCGATCGGCACTTTGGTCAAGATCGAATCCATTGTAGGTGAAGCCATCCTGGTTCGGCGCGCCGGATAGGGATTGAACTACGAATTCCCGAAATCGGTTGGACCGAGTTAAATTCTTCGAGGTTTTGCGAGAAGGGGGAAGAAATGGTCGAACAATTATCCATCCCGATCATTGTAATGTTCGTGGTCCTGGCCCTCATAGTGGCCATGGCCCTATTCAGCCGGAACTATCTGAAGGTTCCACCCAACGCCGTGGCAGTCTTAAGCGGGCGCAGCCGAAAGACCGCCGACGGCAAGCGGGTGGGCTACCGGATGGTGAAGGGCGGCGCGACTTTTCGATTCCCTTTGCTCGAGCAGGTTGATTATCTCAAGTTGAATGTTTTTACCATTCCCCTCGAGATCAAGAGAGCCTACACGCTGAAAGGCGTGCCTATCTCGGTTAAGGCGGTTGCCAACGTCAAAATAAAGAGTGATGACTTATCACTGGGCGCGGCGGCGGAACGATTCCTGGGTATGCCCGCGGATCAAATCCAGAAAGTTATTTTTCAAACTTTGGAAGGCCACCTTCGAGCCATCCTGGGGACGTTAACCGTGGAAGAGGTTAACAGCGACCGGGCCAGCTTTGCGCAGAAATTGACCTCCGAGGCGGCACAGGACCTGGAGAGGATGGGCATTGGCGTTGACGTTTTGACCGTCCAGGAAATCAGCGACGAAGAAGGGTACCTCGACGCGCTCGGCAAGAAGAGGACGGCGGAAGTGAAGCGGGACGGGACCATCGGTGAAGCGGAGGCGACGCGCGACGCCAAAATAAAATCGGCCGAGGCCATGCAGGAAGGGGAGAAGGCGAAGTTTGATGCCGACGGGAATATTGCCGCCGCGCAACGCGATTTCCAATTGAGGCAGGCACAATTTCTGTCCGAGGTTGAGACGCAAAAAGCCAAAGCGGCCCAGGCCGGGCCTCTGGCGGACGCGACGGCCAAGCAAGCGGTGGTGGCGGAGGAAGTACGAATCGAGAGAGTTCGGACGCAGGAGCAGATCGCGGTTCAGGAACAGGAAGTCCTACGCAAACAGAAGGAACTGGAAGCAACTGTCATCAAGGCCGCAGAGGCCGACCGTCAAGCAGCGATTCTGCGAGCAGAGGCCAGCAAACAAGCGGCAATCCTGGAGGCTGAAGGTCAGAAATCAGCGCAAATTGCTTTGGCGGAAGCGCAGCAGGAAAAATTGAAACAGGAAGGTATGGGCCGCGCTGCCGCGGTGGAGGCGGAAGGCCGCGCCGAGGCTTCCAAAATCGAAGCCATGGGCCTGGCTCAGGCGCGCGCCATTGAAGCTCAGGGCGTAGCCGAGGCCCAGGCTATATTAAAAAAGGCTGAGGCATGGCGCGAATTTAATGACGCTGCCAAGCTTCAAACCGTTCTGGAGAAACTTCCCAGCGTGTTGCAGGCTTCGGCGGGCATCTTCGGCGCTGTGGCCGCGCCGCTCGGGAACATTGACAAAGTTGTGGTGATCGAGCAAGGGAACGGCTCAAGTGGTGATGGCACGGGCGGCATTGGACGCGTGGCGCGCACGGGGCCCGCCCTAGTGTTCGGGCTTCTCCAGCAATTGCAGGCGTTGGGGCTGGACATCCCCACCATCATGGCGCAGATTGGCGGAGGCAATGGTGGGACTGTGACCAAAGTGGCTAAGGCTGTTACTGAAGTCGTGACTGAGTCCAAAACAACTTCGAAGAAAGGCGAGGCGGAAGATAGGTAGAGGGTCGGCTTGCCCGCCGCAGCCTTATGGCCTCATTCTTGCGTGGAGATCAAAATGGAAATAATGGCGATTCACTGGATCATCCGTGAGTCGCTTCGCCCGAGATTTCGATCATTCAAGCGCAGCATGACTTGTTTCGCGCCGACGGGCTGGTGACCGTTTCGCCAGATCGACTATGCTAACCTATCACGCAACCTCTAATGTCAACCACGCCGACACGGAAGTGCTTGCAGTTCATTGCAGCGACCATAGGTTTCAGGCCGGGATTCGCGAATTTCTCAATCGCGGCTTGAACCTGGGCGAGAACTTCGATCTGCTGATCATTCCGGGCGGCCCGCAGTGTTTGACGCTGGTGGAATACCTGCCCAAGTTTTCGTGGGCAGGGTCAAGATGGTTCCGCTATCTGTTGGAACACCACGAATTGAAGAGATTGATACTGATTGCCCACCAGGACTGTGGCTGGTACAAGAGCCTTCCCTTGCATCTTCACTCTTCCAGCAACCCGCGCGAACGCCAGGAGCAAGACTTGCGGCGTGCCCACCACTCATTGATGAAAGACTTTCCGGAGCTTCAAATCGAGCTTTATTACGCTGGGTGGGACCGGGACGACCGTGTCACGGTTGATTCGATCCCTGCCTGAAACGGCGCGAAACCCATTGACGCAGGCCCTCGATATTGCTATGTTGATTTTAAAGGGATCTTGAGTCAATTTGCCATACCCTGGAGGCGAGAATGGTAAGGAACCGGCGCGGTTTTTCGTTGATCGAGCTGTTGATTGTCGTTGCGATTATCTTGATCATCGCCGCGATTGCCATCCCCGATCTCCTGAAATCGAAAACCGCGGCGAATCAGGCCTCCGCCGTTGGTTCACTTCGCGTGATTGTCACCTCAGAAGTCAGTTATAACTCGACTTTCACTGTCGGATATTCAGCTACGTTGGACGACTTGGATGGGAGCGCCGTTCCATCCACCACTACTTCCGCGGGGTTGATTGACAGTGTGCTGGCCAGCGGAGGGAAGAGCGGGTACAACTTTTACTACGTTCCTTGTGTGTCCCCAGCGGTGGCCAATAACGGCAGTCTCGCGCCGGGGGCGTGCGGCGCGGTGCCGATCAGCGTTTTTCAGGTCAGCGCCAATCCGATGGGCGGAGTTGGCTACGGCAATTACTATTTTACTGACCCCTCCGCTGTGATCCGTCAGAACCCAAATGCTCCCGCTGGCCCTTCAGACACGCCGATAGGGAACTGAAGACCACTTTTGATGCTGCCTGCCGTACCCCCCCGGCTTCCGTCAATTTCCAAACCAAGTGTAACAATTTCCGGCGAAATTCGTATAGGTAATGGGATGGAGGGTATTGGTGTCCTTTGACAAACGCGGACGCTCCGATAGGCAGTTATTCCCGCAAAAGCGGGTACCCATTTTCCTAAATCATTGGAAGCGCGGACGCCTGCCGGCGCTAGATTCCTCCCGCAGACGCGGGGCGGGAATGACGGCGCGCGGGAGTTCCCTCGGCGGGCAAAGGACACAACTACGGGAGGGTGATCTGCGGTTTGATGATGCAAAATGCCATCAACAATTCTTGGCCCCGTGACGACGCGTGTAGAGTAAGATAGGTCCGAGGAAAGAATCCGACTCAACTCCTCCGTGGGTCGTTACTCAGGATGGTTATGGCATTCGCGCCATGTATTGCCCGAAGGCGTGCACTTTCATTCTCACATCGGATGAAAGGATGCGCCCGTAGGTCATAAAATGATCGGGTTCCCTCTTCCCCGGCCGCTGGAATCGCGATGAGTTTCCGGACATTCGCTGCTGAAGCTTTGGCGGACTACAAAACGACTGGCGCAGTGGCTCCCAGTTCCCGCTTTCTGGCTCGCGCCATGCTCGAGCCACTCAAGCTGACGCCAGGGTCCGTGATTGTGGAATTGGGTCCCGGAACCGGAGTGATGACGCGCGCCTTGCTGGACATCCTTCCCGCCGATGGGACCATCCTGGCCTTCGAAATCAGCGAACGCTTCTATTCGTATTTGAAGGAGAGAATTTCCGACAAGCGTCTTGTTATCCTAAGAACGGGAGCTGAGAATCTAAAGAAGGAATTGCACAAGCGCGGCTACAATCAGGTTGATGCCATTGTTTCATCACTTGCATTGGGGTTCTTTTCAGACGCCCAGCGGCGCGACCTGCTGGAATCGTTTCCGCCCTTCATGAGTGAAAACAGCGTTTACACTCAATATCAGTACGTTCAAGGATTGGAACTTAAGCATGGCCGGTTCCGCCGCTTCAGCATTCAGCCGCTGCTGCGCCAATATTTTGGTTCCGTGCGATGCAAAACGGTCTGGCGAAACATACCTCCGGCCTTTGTTTTTGCGTGCCGTAAGAAATGAATCCGCTCGAACGACCTCCTTTCCGGTGCGTCTTTTTATTACAAATCTAATGTTGAATCGCGAGCGCAAAGTTTGCTTGGCCCACTGCCATTTCAGTTGACGGATAGGGATATAGGGGTTGAGTGTGCTCGCGAGATGCTCTTTATCCCGATCGTTCGCGTGGTAAAAACCTATGACTGAAATCCGAGCGTGATTTCGCACCAAAACCAGGATCGAGCCGGATAATCCATTGAGACCGAGCTTTCCTCTCTGGCGAGAAATCCATTTTCTATGTACAATGACCCGGGATTTCAGAGCGGAAAAACATTTCAATCTCTTGCCAATTTAGTGCCGAAGAAAAGCTCTTCGAAATAGGAGGTGTCGGATGGGGAAGCCTCCGGTAACGGGGAAACCTCGGGGAATCGCCGCCAAGGCGCGGGTTATGGCTAAGCGCCAGTTGATTGTTAACCCCGGTTTCCAGTACCGAACGCTCAGACCGATTGTCATCTTTGGCGGCATCCTCGCCTTGTTGTTGGTGATCTTCGTCTTTATTCCATTTCAACACGATGCGAATAATGATCCAAGCCCCGCCATCCGGGGCCTGCTTTCAGCGCGCCTCCCGTTTCTCCACGCTTACTTCTGGATTTCGTTTGCCCTGGCAGGCGCCCTGGCGGCCCTTTACACCCTGGTTTGGTCAAACCGGCTGGCGGGACCCCTCTACAAGCTTAGAGTGGTGTTGATACAACACGCAGAGGGCAATACCATGCGCCTGCGTTTTCGCGAAGGGGATGAATTTCGCGAGTTCGAAGAGGTGGTCAACAGGCTGGCGAAACGATTGGATTCGCTTTCGACTGGAAGCGTTCAGCAATTTGCCATAATTCAAAAGCGGATCAAATTTCTGAAAGCGCGCCTGCAATCACAAGATCTCTCAACTGCCGATATTTGCAGGGAACTGGATGCTACTTTGAAAGATGCTGGGTTGGATTAATTTCAGATGAAGGATGCTGACCCGGCGTGGCGATTCCCTTCGAGGAACCCCCATGGATTCTCGCCGCCGCATTCAGGCGTTCGCAAGGGGCTCTCTTTTGCCATCTCCCCTCTAATGAACTGGAAGTTTGGGAAATTTCGGAGCTTCGCCCATTCTTCTCCTCATGATTCGTTCAGGGTGCAATCGATGGGTGTAAATTCGCCCATTCTCAGAAAACCTGCTCAGGATCGTGCTGTTTCTGATAATCTTTCTCTTCTCAGCCTCTCCGGATATTCAGCCGATTACAATCCTGAGCGGTGTCTTGAAACGAGTGCCAGGCATCAAGCCGAACAGCCGCACACGGCGCTTGAATTGCGTGCCGAGGGATAATGGCTCACGTCAAACGACTGGGATGGAAGATTTGCGGAGTTGCTCTTCTGCTATTCATGGGAGCAGCGGTTTATCTGGGCTATGAAACATGCTGGCTTGGCACGGTTTCCCTTATTCAAAAATCTTCGGATCCGGCAGGTGTTTCTGCGCCCGGCCCGGAGTGTCGAGTGGCAATTCTGCGCAGCGATTACACCTCCAAATACCTGGAAAAGCCGGCCAATTATTACGCTCACATTGAGTACTGGCGAAATCTCGCCCAGAGCATGCGAATGCCGGTCGACCTGATTGACGATGCTCAACTGGAGGCGGGTCCTCAAGGGTATAAAGTCCTGCTAGTGCCATCGGCAATATGCCTTAGCCAGAAAGAGAGAGAAGGTATTCGTAATTTCGTTCTGAATGGAGGCGGTGCGATTTGCACCTGGGCCACCGGCGCTCGCGATGAGAACGGAACATGGAAAGGGTTGGATTTCCTCACCCAATTGACCGGAGCCGACACTTTCGACTTCCCGGAACGAAGCACTCCCTGGTATATCAGCTTCCTGGGCGGAAACCCCATTTCGGCGGGCGCGCCAGGCGGGTCGCGGATTCAAGTGGATTCACCCGAACGGCTGGAGGCCAAGAGTATCAGCGTGGACGGGTACTGGAGCGATAGTCGTCTTTTCCCTGTCGACCCCAAAATACCTACCATCTTCCAGGGTGCGGCGCTCCACAAGTCGGCAGGCCAGGGCCGTGTGGCGTGGTTCGGATTCCAGGAAAATTCCGCCGTTGCGGGAGGAAACAATAAGGCCGTCTTGGATTTCGCTCTCACCAACGCTCTGGCATGGACGGCTCAAAAGACGGTATGTGCGGTGAATCCGTGGCCCGCGCCTCACGAATCCGCCACCGTATTCGGCTGCGATGTGGAGGAGAATTATTTTAATTCCAGTTATGCGGCCAGCGCCCTACGAAAGTCAAAAGAGAAAGGGACTTTTTTCTGCCAGTCAGAATTGGTAAAGGAGGATGCGGACCTGATTCCGCAACTGAAAGGCGTTGGAGAGGTGGCTTCCCATGGCGATACTCACGCCGGATTCAGCCAAGCGGGGATATTGTCCCAATACCTTCGCTTGGCCAAATCGAAATGGCGGCTGACGCGACTAGGCGGCAGCCCTGTGATGGGATTTCATCCGCCTTCCGACGACTTTAATGACACAACCTTAAAAGCCCTCGCGGCGGCGGGCTTTCACTATATTTTGATTGGCGGCGAGAACAGCACAGGCGCCGATTCCGTCCTGCCGAATATCATTCTCGTTTCGCAATCATTGAAGTGGTTCCACCGCGAGATGAGCCTGGTGAAGCTAAGCCGCACCATGGAAGATGATCTCCATTACTCCCCCCTGGGGATCGTGGGTCTGTCCCCTGCCATGATTGTCCAGAGAGCAGCTTCTGATTTCGAGGACATCCACGCGCTGGGAGGATTGTACGTTTTTTCATTTCACAGCCAGGGATTCAGCTCCGCGGAATATGTGGGCATACTTCCGGAATTAGTCGATCAGTTTCGTCAGCGCGGAACTTGGATTGCCACAGCCGAGGATGTAGCTAATTGGTGGGAATTAAGGAGCCATCTCTCCGTTGGAATTTCAGACGTCGGAAAGGGAGGCGTGAAGCTGATCGTCCACTACACTGGCAGCGCACCCTTGGAAGATGCCGCTCTTACTGTCTATCCTCCAGGGGACATCAAGACTGCCCACGTGGTCCTGGGAGAGTTGCCACAAACCTCAGTCAAGATTTTGACGACGAGTGCTGATTCCGGCCTGAACTTACAGTTGGGGAGCCTCAATCCCGGCAGGACTTATCAGTTTGGTTTGCTTTGGGGTCAGTGAATTCTCTTGACGGCCTGTGGGAAGACCACACCCCACGCTTTGGGGTCCTCAAATCCCAGCCGCCATGCCGAAAAGCCCGCCAGATGGTATCGCGTAACCAAGTCCAATCTCACCTGCAAACTTCTGACGTCCTGCAGCCATACGAGATGCTGCTGCGCCCCGTCATTGAAATTGAAAAAGCCTTCCTTCTGGTCAGGATCGAAACCAATCTGAGCCTTCCATTTTGCGGCAAGATCGTTGGCCTCCTGAATGGACCCTTCCTGAACCGATTTTCCACTCCACTCGCGATAATACAGCGAAACTCCCAACAAGAGTTTCTTGGCGGAGACGGATTCAAGCGTTTTCATCAGGCAGGCTTCAACCCATGGGGCGCCCGCAACGGGTCCAGGCTGCTCGGGCGATGCGTATTCGTCATAAGTCATCAGCGAAATGAAAAGAGCCGCCTCGGCCAGACGACGATAATCGTAGGCTGCGGAATGCGGATTCGCGATCCATCCGGTGGTCGGCGGCGGCGCCAGGGGGCTCACCGCAGGAGGGGGAGCGAAGGGGGGGACAACGGCCACACTCAACTTCAGGTGTTCTCGTTGAAATTCTTTGGCGGCATTTCGAATTAGCTGGGAGTAACGGTCGCGGTCATCGTCCGGGATGTTCTCAAAGTCGAATTGAATTCCGAAAAAATGATTGGCTTTGGCCATGTCAATGATGCGGCCAATCAATTTTATTTGAATGGTTTCATTGCCGAGTACCGAGTGTGCGACCGCGGGCAGGAACTTATCATTCACCAGGACGGGCATTAACGGAACACCTTTTCCCGCCGCCCATTCCACCACCGAGGAATCCACAGTGGATTCCAGGTCGCCGGTTTCGGTCACACTTAACCACTGCGGACAAACCAGGCTGATCTTGGCGAAGTTTTGCTGAATCGATTGGAGGGATGCAGGCTCATTGACAAGGTAAAACTGTGACAGGGTTTTAGGATCCCGGCCTTGGGCGGACGGCGCAGCAGCGGCAAGGACGATCAGGACACCGGACAGCATCAGGCAGGCGAGGCGGCCATGGGCTTTGAAGACCGCCCGACTGGAGAATGACTTATTCATCCATTTGCACAACGTAGGTGTAGTTGGTTTGCGAACTTAATCTCGGGAAATCGACTCGCAAAACATCGTCATGGTCGAGCATTTCAAATTTAGGCGAGGTGAGCCGGAAAACTATGCCGTTGACTTGAATCTTTTTCGGATGGTAAGGAAGGTAGAGATACACGCTGCTGTTCTCCACATCGGTTTGCCCTTTATTGGCCACATCCAGGCGAATGCGATGAGCGCTGCCTCCTACTTTGAAGGTTTGCACCTCAACCTTGTTGCGCGCTGTCCACCAATCAACCATTTCCTGTCCGGAGGTTACCCAGACAGGTTGGGACCGGATGTGGTCCAACACTTTTCTCAGGGTCGGATAATATTGCGGGCTACCCATGAGATAGCTGTGGATGTAGAGCGTATAGACGCCGCCCAGGTAATTTATTCTGCGAAAGTCAGAAAGAAAGCCCTCGGCCAATTCATCACCGGGCGGATCGGGCCCGCGATAATTCGCCAACACACCATAATCATCGAGTGAGGCGCGGAAAATCTTGGAGACTTCCGCCTTTTGAAGGGGGAAAAAAACGGAACTGGTGAAATCCACTATTTCGGGGACGGCGCGAGTCACGGCCATTTCGTTGAGCTCGTATCGGTATCCGGCGTCGTTCAGGGCTAATATAGTCGCCGTGTCCGAAAGGCTTTCCGGTGGCGCGTACCCTACCACTTTGGTGGGGACGATTTTTTCCAGATCCAGCTTCGATTGATGCAATTGCTCACCCTGCACTCTGGGGAGCAACCCCTGAATCGGTTCGCCGGCAATTCCCAGGGACGCCACCTCTCCAACTTTGTCGAATTCCTTGACCAGGTCGGGAGATTTAGTGGCTGCGGCAGAGGCGCAAAAAAACGTAGCCGGCACGCCTTCATCTTTCATCAGCTTTGAAAGCGTTGCGGCGTTGTTAAAGTTCTGTTGGACTCCAATGGCGACCAGGGCCGCGGAGGAATCCGTTTTCGGCCAATTGCCCAATACAGCCAGGGGCTGTTTCCCTGTCCAATCCACGGCAGAGGTGAGGTAGCCATTCAACCGGATCTGGTCGATGTCACGGTCCGCCGGCAGGATGTTGCTGAAGCCAAACCAGACCACGCGCCCTGAAGAAGTCATGTGATGAACAGCGACAGCAAGGTCCGATATCTTTTTGTTATCAACCGGGCGAAGCATCCAGTCGCTCAGGTAGGCATCCGGTTCAGGGTCAGTGAGCAAGGTCAATTCCTGGCTCGGCATTTCCAGCTTGAGGCCGGAGGGAATTTGCTGGGAGAAGAAGAGTTGGCCCCGGTAAGTGATGTTAATATTCGTTGGCGGCGTAACTGTCAAGGCGCTCTGCGCTCCCGTGAGTTTTGTCAGGAAACTCCAGCCCTTCCAACTACAGTCGCTATCTCGAGTCCCCACTGCACCGGAAGCGACAACTCCATGCCCATCTTCCAGGAAACGTGTGATGACATTTCGCTGGTCATCTCCGAGACAGGCTGAGCCGGGCAGGATAAGAACTGTGGCATCTCCCAGACCCTGGGCGGATACGGCGTCAGAAATCACGCGGTACGGAATTCCACCGAGTTTCAATATGCGTTCCCACAGTTGCTCGGGACCGTCGAAGCCCTGGGGATTCTCGGCATACATCTTGGCCGACGCCTGGCTGTATAAAATCGCCACCTTGATCTCATGCGTCATCGCCTGATTGACCGGTGCTTCCTTCTTGAACACGGTAAATGGGCCCAGGGTATTGCCCAGCATCATTAAATAGATAATGGTCTCCAGGCAGACGGCCACCATGATGGTGGCTGCGAGATAAAAGCCATAGGCGGACTTTGGATATTGACGGACTTGGGTAGAGGGATTGACGGGCATAATTATTCAGGAGAGTGATAACGCTTAAAAAATTGGGGCTCCAGCAGAATTTGCTGTTTGTCCATAAGGGAGGTTGTCACCCGGGGCACTTTCTTTTCGCGAGCTCGATAGGCGAAATAAGAAAATGCCGCGAACAACAGGGTAACAATGGTCGCCACCAGGATCACGGTTGAAAGCAGGGGAATCAGTTCCATGGGATAACCTCACTCCAAACCAAGTTAGATTCTTCCGAATCGTTCAAGCTTGCCCCACCCCATTTTGACGCCAAAGATTTCATCCAGGGAGGCAAAAAATTTGATGACGTCAAGGTAGGGAATAAAACAAAGGCGGTAGAGTACCGCCTGAAGCGCCAGGCGCAAATCTTCTTTCTCCAAAGCCAGGCAGAAGAGAGCGGCCATAATATCGAGCACCGTAAGCTGCGCCCACCAAAGGATGATCACGGTGGAGAGACCGACCCAACCCGCCACAAAGACAAAGAAGACGATGCCAAATACGTCCATTCCTGGCCACACCATGCTTTCGAAAACCACCAGCCACAAGAAAAACCAGTCGACGACGTTAGGGAATGGTTTCCAAAGCTGCGCTTTATGCTTGATGACGGCCTGAAGGGTGCCGCGGGACCAGCGATAGCGTTGTTTGAAGAACGCCTGAAGGGTTTCCGGAGCCTCGGTCCAGGCGACGGCGCGGCTCTCGTGCTTCACTTTCCATCCGGCAAATAGGATGCGGAGGGTCAACTCGCAGTCCTCCGCGTAAGTGTCCTGAAAATACCCACCCACTTCCTGGAGGACCTGCTTGCGGAAAACCCCGATGGGACCGGGAATTACCATGACCCGGCGAAAGAAGGCGTGCGCCGTCCGCACCAAGCTCAGTCCTTCGATATATTCCAAGGCCTGGAGTTTGGTCAATATATTAAGGCGGTTGACCACCTTGACGTCGCCCGCCACCGCACCCACGGAGGGATCACTGAAATGTTTGACCGCTTGTTTAAGGGTTTGTGATTCCAGGCGCGAATCCCCATCCATGCACACAATCAGTTCGCCGCGCGCGTTGGCGATGCCATTATTCAGCGCGGACGCTTTGCCCCCATTGGGCTGCGTAATCACGCGGATCCGCTCGGTTCCGTAAACCCCCGCCAATCGAACCGCCTGGGGATAGGTATCATCGGTGGATCCATCATCTACCACCACGATCTCATACCGCGGGTAGTCCATCGAGATGAGTGACTCAACCGAAGCTTCCAGTCCCATTCCTTCGTTATAAGCCGGAACGATCATGGTGACAAAAGGGTATTCCTGTGTCTCGGGAGGCTCCTGCATGTGTTCGATGTGCTGGAGGTAGGCGAACCAGATCAGAACTCCGTACCGGATGGTAACAATTCCCAGGAAAAGGAGCAGAATGAAGCTGGAAAAATTTACAAAGAAATTCGCCGCAGTGAGGCGATTGAAATACATGTTGAAGAGGAGCGCGGCAACGGCCAAGCCCGCCGACATGAAAGTAATTACCGTACAAATTCGGTAAATCCGCTGGAACACTTTGATTATCTCCTCGTATTCATGCTTCCGACTCTTGTCCGCTTGATCATTTCTGATCCTAAAAAACCTTGACCAAATTCAGTTCGCCGCCTTGAGTCCGGTAAAGGGTTCCGGGCACGTTTAACGTGCTTCCACCCTTACCTTGCGAGAACCTGTAACCCATCTGCAAAGTGGTCCCGTGTCCCATGCGCCACTTTAATCGAGGGACCACGGCCATCTCAAATGTATTCACGGAGGCGCCGTTTACGCTGGCTGAGACTCCCACGGGTATCGCCATTTGATGGGTCCCGATTCTGCCATAATCGACTTCCCCATCAGCAGTAACGTAGAGGTTCCTGGCAACGGTTTTGCTCAATGAATACTCGAGGCCATGGGTTTGATACAAAGTAGGACTGAAATAAATGGGGGACGCCGACGTAAAGCCCGAAATCCGGGTCGAATACCCAACCGTAATCCAGGGCCTCGCCTGATAATCCAAGCGGGCGGAGAATCTGGGTTGGGTGTTTCCTTGCAATGTCGGAAGGTTTCCTGCGGTGTAATGGCTGAACCCACCGATGGTGGAGAAGCGCACCCGCTCGCTGATGGGGCGTTGATAGGAGGCGAAAAGAGAATCTGCCATGATTCCCGCAGCCAGGACTTGAATCGAGGTCAGGTCGTAAACCGCGTCCCTGTGCAGGTAAGAGAATCCCATCACTCCCCGCCGGTCGGGGCGGAAACTCGCCTCGGCGCGCACGTCAAGACTGGTACGGTTGGTTCGAGAGATGGAGCTTGCCGAACTTTGGCGGTCGGACCAAAATACCCCTCCCACCTCACCCAGCCACGAGACACCGGTGGGTTCGGTCATCTCAATGCGGCCGCCCCCGCCATTTCCAAAATCACTTAAATGCAAGCCACTCACATTTTGTTTGAAATAACCGAAGTTGTAAAAAGGAGTGACTTTCAGCCGGCCGGGGATCGGAATGGTCAACTCGCCGGAATTTGTGGTCCAAAATACGCCGTCGGTATCGGAGAATTCTTTTGAATTAAAAGCCAATTGCGGAGCCAAGAGGGGATGGAGTTCTGCAACTCTTTTTCCCGCCAGCGAGTTTCGCGGATCGGCACTTAAGACTTTCAAATAGCTATCTCGAACCGCGAACGGATCTTTCTGTTGATAGTCCAGGACCTGCGCCTCACCAACCAGCGCATCCACGTCATGGGGGCTCAGTTGCAACACCGCCTGGTAATCGGTCTCGGCGGGGCCGTACTGGCCTGCCCAACTTTCTACATTCGCCAATTCCAGCCGGGCCTGCGCATCCTGCGGATGTTGGATGAGATAGTCGCGGTACGCCCTGGTCGATGCCCCGTAATCTTTGCCCCAACTGTATAACCGGCAGATCAATAATTCGATTTGTGCGTCTTTGCCGTAAGTATCCATGTAGCGGCGATATGCTTCGATGGCTTCCGGGTAGCGCCGGGCGGCAGCCAGTTCCTCGGCCTGGGTCCGTGCCGCCAGCCTCTTTTGCTCGGCATAGGTGTGCAGAGTCTGGAGTGCCAGTTCATTAGTGGGCTGGAGCTGTGCAAGTTTCTCCGCAATGGGTTGGGCGCCCACGAGGTCCCCGGACCAAGTGTAAGTTTGTAGCAGTGATTCGAAATCATCCGGAGTTGCCGAAGGGCTCCGGGTAAGAAGCTCGTAGTCTTTTCTGGCCTCGGGGTATCTCTTGTTCCACAACTCCATTTGCGCCAGCTCTCGCAAGACAGTAAGGTCCTGCGGAGCGCGCTCTAGATACTTTTTGTAATATCCGATAGCGTCTGAAAAGCGTTTGTCCCATGAACAGACGCGGGCGATTTGCAGGATAATTTGGGTGTCGTCAGGGTGTTTCTCCGAATACTGGTTAAAGTCCTGGATGGCGGCGTCGTAGTCCTTCCGCTCCAGGGCCGCGTAGGCCTGCTGCCTCGGCAACTCGTCAAAGTATCTTAGATAATCATTTCTCGCTTTAAGGGCAGCGGCATTCCCAGGATCCAGATCGAGGACATCCTGGTAAGCCTTCAGAGCTTTGTCCTTCCTCCCCAGTTCTTGATAGCATTGAGCCAACATCAGCCGAACGTGGAGATCGTTGGGTCTTTCAGTTTGAAGGCTTTCGAATTCAGGCGCCGCCTCGGCAAAGTTTCCGCCCCAGATGAGCATGTTGGCCAGCGCCATTCGTGAGTCCGAGTCCCGGGAGTTCTTGGAAAGATAGATGCGATAGTACTTGGCGGCCTCCGGGTAGTCGCCCCCTTGCATTAGAATCCGCGCCAGGGCCAATTGCGCTCCGGAATCATTGGGTTTTTTCTGAAGATAGAGGCGGTAACTCTGCGCCGCCTTGGGGAAATTTCTGCCCCATTCCTGATTCTGAGCGAGGCGAAGTATGAATTGGGGCGAAGCCTGTTTCCCATCGGAGAGCGCCTGATACACCTCGGCGGCTTTATCAAAACGTTTGGTGGTGGAATAGATCTCTGCCAGCCGTTCACGAGCGGGCACCGAGTCCGGGTGGCGGCTCACAATTCCATCCAATATCTTTTCCGCTTCATCAAAGCGGCGCGCCCGAATGAGTTTCTCCGCGTCGGTAAATTCGTGGCTGGACCGGAATTCTTCTGCGGTGACTTGACGGGACTGAATGGCCAGGCTTTGCTTGAGCAGAGTTTGCTTTTGAATTTCGGTCATCGAGGCCTTCAGGCCTTCAAAGGCTTCCACGTCCTGGGGAGCGGTGTCCAAAACCAATTGGAATTGAGCCCTGGCCTCATCCATTTTCTTGTCTTGAAGATAGCAATTCCCCAGCAACTTGCGGGTGGCGATGTCCTTCGGTTGGTGGAGGAGAATCTTCTCAAACAAAGGTTCGGCATTCGCACAGTCCCCGTGACGGTAGTAATCCAGGGACTGGATGATCGTGTCATGGTCAGGATCATTCTGTGCGCCCGAACCGGGAGCGGAGGAGGGTCTGGCCACGCCGGCGCAAACCAGTCCGGCCAGGAGGGCGGTACCCGGCAATCGCAGATTCCGAAAGCCATCAAACACTTGGAGACTCCCCTGTTCCCATCGAACTCGCAGCGTGCACAGGACCTTCCACCAATCGCTTGGCGACAGAAAGGAAGTCCGGGTTGCGATTAAAGACTTCATATTCGGCGAGTGGCGTTGGGGTAAGTTTCCAGCGTTGTTCCAGCCTGGCCAAATAGGCTTTCACACCTTTTTCCTCGGTCTCAGCGAGGAGGACATAAACTCCCTGCTCATCGGCATAGAGCAGATCGTATTCTCTCATCAAGCTCGCACCCAGGTCGCAGAGCTCTTTGTGCCCTGGCGATTCCTTGGATAGACGGAGAGCCAGGACCACCAGGGACAACCCGTTTTCGGTCGAGTGGGTTATTTCCGAGCGAATCCGGTCGTAAAAGTAGGCAAGGTTGGTGGTGCAGGTGGTTTGGTCCCTTTCAATTTCTGTGGTCACGCTGGTGTCGAGCGCCGGGGAATCCCGGCGGGTCTTGGACCCGTCATAGCGGTGCAAGAGGTTTTGGACCTTGAGTTTCAATATTCGTCCATCAATGGGCCGCTCCAAAATCTCGTCCACACCGGCTTTCATCATTTTTACCCGGTCGTGCGCCCGCCGGGTTTGATCGGCCACCAGGACGATGGGGACGTTCATCTTGTTGTGGCGAAGCTTCTTGCAAATCTCGAGACCATCGAGGCCCTTGATTTCTTTGTCCAGGATGATCAGGTCGGGTTCTTCCGCGGCCACCTTGGCCAGACCGTCCGCCGGCTCTGCGGATTGAAGGACGGTGTATTGCTTCTCCAACAGACCGGCCAGAAATTTTCGTTGTTCGTCGTCAGATTCAATAATCAAAACCTTGCGTTGCGCCGCGGGTGCGGCCCCGGGCGCATTGGCCTGCTGGGCTGGCGCCATAGACGCCAATCCGACCCCGGGCGATATCTCAAAATCGATCTGGTTCGCCCGGCCTTTCTGGCCGGCAAAGCGTTCCAGAAACATCTTCCCCTGGTTGTGTTGTCCGGCGGCGGTTTCAAGGCGCAGGACTCCCAGCACAAAGTCTTTGCAATTGCCCAGGTATTCTTCCCCCTCGGGGGTGTCGAACAAGTAGAGGCAAGTTGCTTCAAGCTGGTTAAACGAATGGACAAGGGTGCGCGCCCGAAAGATGGCGGCGGAAATCGAAGGGGTTGAAAGCAGTGGCGTAACCGGATCGAAAACAAGCCGTTGAATTGTGCCCTCCCCCAGGAAAGCGTTTAACTCCCGCCAGATTTGGTCCTCATCTTTGAGGCGGGTGGAATTCTCGACCACCTTGGAGACGTATTCAAAAACGATGAGTTGATCGGTGCGGACGAACGGTTCCAAATCCAAGCCGAAGGCCTGCCCGTGTTCGAAGATGGTGGGGGCGGATCTTCGGGTAATGATCGCCACGTTTTCACCGCTGATCAGGCCTTGATAGAGGAATTGGAGTGCGAAGGTGGTTTTCCCCGTTCCAATGTCCCCGTAGACCAGATAGTTCTTCTTTTCCTGAAGTCCGCCCGAAATTGCATCCAATCCGTCAAAGCCAGTTAGTATCATAGAATCTTAGCCGCCTATTTGGTGTCGGACGTAGTTTGAGGAACGCCAGCACTCCACTGGTAAACCTTATAGCCATCCACCTCGTCCGGACAGAGCAGATGGCCGTTCTTATCGCGAAGCTCCTTGTAAATTTCTTCAGTTACGAAGATACTATCCGGAAGAGCAGCTTTTTGCAAGTGCCCCGTAATATCGAGAACCCGGCTGGACAACAATTCAAGCGGGGTGGATTCGTCATAATTCACCTCGCCCGCATTCAATCCACAGCGCACTTGAATGGGAAACCCTATCCGATTTTTTTCCTTGTTGAATATCGGGAGTTTTTTCAAGAGCTCCTTGGCGGCAGCACTGGCCAGATCAACCTGAGGAAAGCATGCCATCACCCCATCCGGAGTCCAACTGGCCGTGCGGTAACGGTACTTTTTGAAAATGCCTTCTATCATCGTCCGATATTCACGAAAGAGGTGCTCCAAAACCAGAGGGTCCTGCCCCACCTTCATGCGGGTGGAGCCAACGATATCCACTGACAAGAAAGCTAGTTTTTGCTTGGTTTTCTCAAGCCTCTTTTTGACCTTGGCAAGTTCGCGCAGCAGTTTGTCTCGTTCATCTTCCTGCTTGAAGGCGATGCCCTTGAACAATCCCCTTCCTGCCTTATCGGCGGTCGTGGAAGAAAACGTTAATCCGTCGGCCGATTGTGTCTTGGCCCGGGAGGGTTTGAGTTGCCGAATCTTGTCCTTGGTTTGGAGCATGGCCACCACTCTGATCCCCTGAAATTTTACGAACCTCATGGCAAAGTAAATCACCACGGCGACCATCAAGGGGAGAAGCTCAAAGTCGTGGAATTTTGTATTGGCTTTGATGACGGTCTTGAGGCCGTTGACCACGGGTTCCGCCAGATTGATGACGAAATGGCAGATCGCGTACTGGCTGAGCTGGACTGAATTCACCAGCGGAGAATTGATGAGGAAGTCGAGGGCAAAGACTCCGGCCAGAAATCCCAAGCCAAACATAAATGCCAGCCGGGTGACTCGGACGAATCCGAGCAGAAATTTAAGCCAATCGAATTGTGATTCGTCCGCCATTAAATCAGACAGCGCTCCAGAAAATTTGGCAGAGTGTCCCAGGAGGGCAGGGGAAATACAAGTTCCATTTAACGAGAAACCGCGCCATCTCCGTCCACATCACCATTCAACGTGCTCCATCGTCTGATTCCCAGTTTAATTCATCATCACAAGACGCGGCCCCGCCTTTTATGCGGCACCCGGGGAAAATTTGAGGTGCGGCATAACCGGTAATCGCGTTGGCGCTCCGAGACGAGCCACCGCGCCATTACGACACTCGCGAAGTGCTGACAGGTCTTCACGAGGGCTCCGGGCGCAGCTTTCAGTCTCTTCAGACTTCGCCTCCGTTGGTCGTGTGTTTTTTCAGACGCACGATCCTGCTAGGGTCGGCTTTTCCCTAAAGGCCTCGCGATAGGGGCGAATTATACCACAACCATTTTTCTTCTCTTTTCAATTAGTTTTGCCAATGCTTTTCTTTAGCTGAATGGCTTGGGGAGCGGCTTTTTCGTTGGCCTTTCATCGCCATTGCCGTCTTCAGCACTGAGTCTTTTGGAGATTTCGTATTCATAAGGGAACTAAAAAGCAGCCCGGGCGTTGTGAAAAGGGCCCAGGAGGAAGGCGGGGATTGAAACCATAGGTGTGAGGCCACTGCCGGTTATTGAACTTGGCAGGCGCGGCCAGGATGGGATGGGATAGTTGATTGAAGGTTGCATTGAAAATAACTGGGGGAAGAAGAGAAAGACCCGGGCCTGAGTTCCGTGTGATGGTTTCCCTCAGGACCCGGGTCCCATACTCGACTCTACGTTCTTGTGCGCTGGCCTTGGGGTGATCTACTTTCCGTAATCTTTAGCAGCCTTCGCAATCGAGGGACCGGCCTTGGCCAAGTCTTGCGGATTCATAATCGGCCGGAAAGAAAGTTTCGCGTTGAATGCCAGAAACCAGGGCTCGGCAATCCCCGGGATCTCCGACGAATCCTTCATGTCGAAAACGATGGAGCCCGATCTTTGTCCGTCGTCGTCCGCATAGAAATACGCCGCTTCCGGCTTCAGGTCGGCCAGAATGCGCTCGACAGTAGAACCCAGGGTTCCAGCCTTGGCAGCGGCATTTCCGGCATCGACGGGAATAGAGACTCTAAGTAACATTCGCATGTGGTTTTCCTCCTCGAGAAGGCAATACTTTTACAAAAGTCGCCCGGGTGATGTCAACTGCAATTTAAGTTTTTATTTCCTGCCTGGATGAAAAAATCCGACTGTTCCCGGCAAAATTGAATTTTACTATCCTCTTTTATAATTGCGGCCGCCCATTCTTCTCCTCGTCTGCTGTCGCGGCAAGCGGCTTAATGAAAGAATGGCCCCTCTTTATGCCTCTCGTTCCGCCAAAACCAGAGCTAGCCCAAACCAATCGACTCATATTATGATTTGGACTATTCGACCAGGGGGCAGGTCAGAAGGAGTCTAGTCACATGGCGAAGGCGAAGGAGTTTATCGTAACGATTGAAGACAAACCGGGCGCCCTGGGAAAGTGCTTTCACGCTTTGGCGGAGCGCGGAGTGAACGTCCTGGCGTTCCAATCGTTTGTCGAGGAGCGCGAAAGTCTGGTCCGATTCCTGGCCGATGATATGGACAGCGCCAAGGCGGTTCTGGGGAGCCTGCACATGATCTTCGAAGAGACGGAGGTCGCCGTAGCCAGGCTGGCGCACCGGCCGGGTGAGTTGGCCCGCGCCGCCTCGAAGCTGGGAGAAAATCAGATTAACGTTGACTACAGTTACTGCGGCCTGGAGCCCGGCTCGACACTGGGGCTGTTGGTCTTCGGGGTTGACAAGGTAACCAAGGCGGCGAGCCTTCTCGACGAGCTAGCCGCGGAAGATGCCTAAAATGAGAAACTGAGTCCGACTTGACCCAAGAAACTGAGCATGCCGGGACCTGACCAGGCGCACGTAATAGCCAATGGTATGGAAGTATTGCGTCCCCGACGGGATTTGAATCCGTGTTCACCCTGAAAGGGTAATTCGAACCGAGTAGACGCTATGTGGAATAGAGCGATTTCTTCAGAATAGCTCCGGATTTAGATGTTGGCTCAAACTGAACGGAGTTGTCATGCCAATCCCATGTCAGCATAAGCCCGGAATAGCTCTTGCTTATCTCGTCCCTTTTCGACTATTCTTCAACCCGCATCCCGCATAAGACCGTTGCATGCGCCGCCCGCGAACCCTGCGGGGATTCCAGAAAGGTTTCCCTTCCGCGACGTGTCGATCAATCGAAAAACTGGAGAGTATTATGACCAAGCGATTTTTGTTGCTCGTCGTGCTAGTGGTGTGCGTCGGCTTGCCACTGGCTTTTGCCCAGAAGGGCGCCGGGAAGCCGTACCTGGCGCGAGATCCAAAAACCTGCGATTCGCGGAAGGCGCCGGAGAAAGGGGAGATATCCGCAGCGCAAGCCGCACAGTACTTGACTTGCGATATGGAAGTCATCAATGGTTTCGGACAGCTAAGTCAGGTCACCGATGTCAAAGTGGAAGTCGGCAAGGGACGCCCCTTCAATATCAACACCGACTCAATTCCCGATATTGATGTTTCCGCCCTCGTGTTCAACATTCGGGGCAGCTACAACTGGGCCTATTGTTCAAAAGTGGACGGCACGGTTACGGTGGCCGGCAAGAATTGCAGCAGAGGACCCCAGCCGGCGGCTCAAGGGATGTGCTACAAGAATAATTTTGGCGACTGGCACTGTTCCATGCGCGATGGCGCGGCTTTTATGCGCATGGTTATTGGTCCACCCCTGGAATAGCGATCAACTCCACTCCGGAGTTGGGGATTATACGTTTACAGAAATAACCGAATAAAGTAATATCATTGTTAACATTGACTGTTTTGGAGGACACATGATGAAAAGCACTTTGTTGACAATCTTTGTATTTGCGGGCGCCCTCACACTGGCGTACGGCCAGGAAGGCGCGGGCAAAAAGTACGATACGAGGGATCCCTTTGAATGCAAGTCGATGAAGGAACCCGCCACGGGCGCTCCATCGCCCAGCCAGGTGAAAGACTACGTTCGATGCAACAAGATCAGCGGGGAGAGTATTGCGGGGGGCTACATTTATTTATATGAAAACGCGGAGTTTGAAATCGGCAAAGCACGGCCGTTTTCGGCTTGGTCTGACGCAGGAAGGCGGGACATCGACAATACCCAGCCGGTGTACCCGATTCGGGGAGCGGTTGATAGCTATTCTTGCCGGCCCCCCGGCTCCATGGGGTTTCCGCCCGGAAAGAATTGTAACGTCAGGAAGGCGGCTTCATTTACCGGCACCTGTTTCAAAACATCCTTCGGTGAATGGAGTTGCCAGGGGAAACTAATGGGCGATCCCTTGTCCGGAGTGCAAAACCAAGTGCCTCCCCCAAAATAAATTTCCAGGAATTGACACTTCTAGCGTGGAACATCACGGCGTGGGAATGGCTTCAGGCTGACTGCGAGGCCCTGGTTCTTCCTCGCGGAATGCCGAGAATATGGCGGGCTCCGGCCGACGGCGGTGGCATTTTCCTTTTAGAAAAGGGAGTGTGTACGCCGGATCAATTCCTCCCGCTGTTTGACTCATTTTTCTGACCCCAAGAAACTGAACAGAAGAGAATTCATCAAGCGCGCGCGGGGAATAGACGAATCCGCGCCGCGGGTTTTCCCATCACGGCGCCTGATTCTGAAGCCCCCCAGATTTGGGTGACTCGTTCTGGTGCGAGGATTGGGGGAAGAACATCAGCACGGAACATGAAATTCCGGTGAGGGTTGGAGATAGCCTCGATATTCATTGGGTTCCTCTTGTCTTAGGCCGGCATGGCATGATACACATGGGGTGATCACAAAGATTATTTGAAGGGGGGTCCCCATGCCGGAAAATTCTGCTTGGGCCTGGAAACCTGATCTTCCGATCAACGAAACCGCCAGGTTGGAGGCGCTGCGTCGATACGAAATTCTCGACACGGCCCCCGAACAGGAATTTGATGATCTGACACTCTTGGCGGCTCAAGTTTGCGACGTGCCGATCGCCTTGATCAGTCTGGTGGACAGTGACCGCCAATGGTTCAAATCGAAAATCGGCACAACCATGGAAGGGTCTTCGAGAGAAATATCTTTCTGCGGACATGCCATTCTTCAGCCTGAACTATTCGTGGTCCCCGATACTTCAACGGACGTCCGCTTCGCAACCAATCCGCTGGTAACCGCCGAACCCCACATCAGGTTTTACGCTGGCGCCCCCTTGACCACCACCGAAGGTCAGGCGATTGGGACGTTGTGCGTCATCGACCGCAGGCGGCGCGAGTTAACCGAACAACAGCGTGAAGCATTAAACGCATTAAAACGGCAGGTGATGCGGCAACTGGAAATACGCAGTTGCATTGCCGACTTGAAACGTCTTGTCTCTGAAGGTGATCGGGTGAGCGATCAGCTTAACCGCTTATCAAAAAAATTCACTTACCGCGTCTCGTGACACACTCAAGGCGTTCCTTTGCGGCAATGTCACTCTTTGAAGTCCCTTCTTCGTATTTCCAATTTCGATTCAGTTCATTCTAACCGGGACCCGGAGCGCAGAGTCCCGAGTTTGGATTTGCTCCCAGGAGAGGTTTGTTCACCTGGCGTCAGAGTCAGGCCGATTCGGTCCATCGCGTCACCAATTCCCCTATTCCGCATGAACCATTTCCACACCTTGCCCGTGGCGAGATTCTCCGCGCTGAGCAACGTAATGCCGACATCGATTCCAATCACGTCGGAGTCAACCCAACCGGTGTTTGGATTGAACGCATCAGCGAAGCCGTAGCGGCCATAGATTCGGTCGCCGTAAAGCTGCTTCATCTTAAGAAGGGCGGCGAGGGACTCCTGAGGCGTGAACATCAGCGAACCGGCTGAGGCGCAGGGCACCACCGTGCCGTCCACTTGATGATCATCCGGCGGACCACCCCAGCCGCCGATGTAACCCTTCACGCTGTCCGAGGAAGTGATGCCCCAGACATCCTCAGAATAGCCGGGAAATTTTGAATGGAGGCGAAGACAGTACTCCTTGTGCGCGAGCGTCGCGGTCACGGAATTTTCAAACCAATCGATGTGCGGCGCCCTCGATTCACGACGATGGCGAAAATCGATCCAGGCGTGGGCAAACTGATGAACGAACAAAGGACGGTCGCCGTAAATGTAATGGTAATTGTTGTAGGTAATGGGCGGCCTGCTCCAGGCATACCATGACTCGGCGGGAATGGAGTGGGTGGGGGAAGCGATGGCCAGCAGATAAAGAATCATCAGCTCGCAATAATGGTCCCAATGGGCGGGGATGAAGCCCTTCTCCGGAAACCAGCCCATCGCGAGCAGGTAGCGGTCTCCGTTAAGCATCCAGCTGAAATCTACCCGGCCGTAGATCGTGTCAGCAAGCGTAGTGATCTCATGATCGCTTGAGAAATATTGTTGCGCTGTGAGAACGCCCGCCAGCAGGAGCGCCGTGTCTATGGAGGAGAGTTCGCTTTTCCACTTGCGCTTGCCGCTGCCGGCGTCCATGAAATGGTAGAACCAGCCGTGTTCGGAAGGCGCGCGCTCAGCGAAAAAGTGCAGTGTGGCCAGCACGCGCTTTCGCGCCTCGTCGCGGGAAATCCATCCGTGTTCAACGCCCACACAGAAAGCTGTCAGCCCAAAACCTGTGGCGGCGATGCTGGCTGCGTCGCGATCGTGCTCGCTCTCGACCACACCCGTCGTGCGGGCGCGATCACGCACCAGGCCAGTCCCTGGATCTGCTTGTTCCATGAAGAAGAGAAAGGCACGATGACTTAGATCGTCGAGAATGGCCTGTTCTTCTGATCTAAGATTCTTGTGTGCGCCAGGACGGCGATCATCCGCGGCCTGCGCTTGAGCGTTTGCACTTATTAATCCAAAACCCACCATGAGCAAGCCCATCCCTGCGCGCAAAATGCAGCCGGGGAGATGTCTGAGGTAAGTGATGAGAATCATCCGCAAAGCCTTCGTAGCTTCAGGGCACAGGGCGGTGACCGAATGCCGGAGTGCTCCACGATTATTATGCAATGCCGCGCCAGATTGAATTAGAAGGTCTCAGTTCCCCATCTTGAGCGACGCTAAGGCTCTCGACAGGAGAGTAGTGTCCTGATTTTCCTGGGAGCGCGGGCCGGGGCCCCGCTCCCAATGATGCAAACCCTGACATCACTAAAAGAAGTCGAAGCTCTGCCAAACAACACAATGGCCCTAAGTAAGCAATCCGCTACGGTTAGAACGAAACGCCATGCGGCGATATGGAAGTCGAAGAGAGACGGGGAGAGTCTCCAAATTGTCGCCCCGCCCTTGGATCCTGGATTTGAGATGCTCGACCGGCTCTTGCGAGCCGATCGAGCAAAGTTGTCGATTGAAATGTTAGAAACTGACCCGTGCCTGGAATTCTATTACGCGACCGGCGAGGCCTGCCGAGGCCAGGCCGAAATTACTGTTGGCCGTGGGCGGGTTGCCGGGGTTGCCGAGGAAAGTGCTGTTGCTGCTGAATCCGAATGGCGCAAGATTCATTTTGTTAAAGACGTTGAAAAAGTTGGCGCGAATTTCCAGGTTGGCTGCCTCACCCAGGTGAAGTGCCTCGGGCAGGCGAGTGTTTTTCGCAAAGCTCAAATCAGTACCGAAGTAATGCGGCCCGCGGAAGGAGTTGCGGCCGATTCCCGGCGGTCCGGATGGTTGAATGGCGAAGTAACTAAGGGGGCCATTGGGGAAGTCTCCCCCCGGCCTGATGAAGGCGTCGTTCGAGTGATCATTGAGTGGAGTCCCAATTTCAGCGACTGGCCGGGTCGGCGCCAGGGTCGGGCCTCCCGGCGTCTGAACTGACTGGCCGTCAACCGGCGTCCAGGGAAAGCCTGAGTGAGCGGTAATGATAGGGTCCAATTCCCACCCACCAAGCGTCCGGCCCAAAAGATCGTGACGCCCCTTCAGCCAGGGCAACTGGTAGATTGCGGTGGCCGTGAAGTAGTGGGTCACATCAAAGTCAGACGGTCCGCGCTCCGATTTCAGGTTCTGCGGAAATGTTTCGTTGGTGCAGAAACATGGACCCTCCCAGGAGCTTTCATCGATGCTTTTGCTGTAGCGATAAGTGAACTGGGCGAACAGGTCGTGAGCGAATTGGTGGCTGAGGCGCGTATTTAGGCCGTCATAGGCGCTATTGACGTCCGGGATCAGGACAAAAATGCCGTTGGAAAACGGTTGGTAGGTTTGGCCGGGTTGGAGTGGATTCGGAGCAACCGGCTGTGGATAGAGGTAATTCAAGTTCAGCAGCCGCCCGATTTTGTGACCGCCGCTGACCTCTACGTTTGCGGCCGCCACCCAATTGTGAGCGAGGCTGTATTCGAATCCCAACGACCCCTCCTCCACATATGGATTCGGCGTGTTGGGGAGGGCGCCGTAGACCTGAACTCCGACGCCCGGAGGCGTGCCGGTGTTGGGGTCGATGCCCGTAGCCAGGTTGGGATTGGCAGGATAACTGGTGGGAGAATTACTGGACCCCAGCGCGTAAATAATCTGGCCATTGACGTAAGGGCTTCCCGAAGTGCCGCAGCAAATACCATAATCGGCCGTAAAGGGCGGATTTTGGCGCGTATTGTCAAAAACCTGCTCTGGCAGGCGGTTGAAGAAAACGCCAAAACCGCCCCGGATCACCAGCTTGTTCGCGAACATAGTGGGACTGTAGGCAAAACCTAAGCGAGGACCAAAGCTATGTTTGTCCGAGTTGTAGAGCTGGCTTGTCGGCTCCACTTTGGCCCCTGCAAGCCCTCCGCCCGATGGGAAAACGATATTGCTCAGTTCGCCGTTCTTCTCGGTCAAGGGTGTGAAGTACTCCCATCGCAATCCCATGTTCAGGGTAAAGTTGGGCCGCAACTTCCAGTCGGTTTGAAGGAAGAGTGAGTAATCGCTGGTTCGGAAATAACGCTGGGCGGAAGTGGGAGCGCCGGTAACGGGCGACGCCTGGATTTGCTCGAAGATGGGCGCATCGTTGGGCAGGTCCCAGAGGTACTGGAAAACGATGTCGGGCCGGGCGGCTCCCAACAGGTTGTTGTTGCTCTGCTCTTTGATGATGTCCACGCCATATTTAAATGTCTTGTTTCCGTGCGCCTGGCTCAACGTATCGTTGAAGGCGATTGTGTTTTCGGCTTGGATGCCCGGCTCGTTGGGCGATTGCATTGCACCAAAATAAATGCGCCCGAATGGAAACCCCTGCACTTCAACGCGGGGAATTCCCCAGTTCACCTGGCCGGCATTGGACTGCACTTGGTTAAAGGCATAACGAGTAACATTGGCGCGCGCCTGGTTGAGCAAATAGGGCGAGATGGTGCGGTTCCACAAAACGGTGGTGACCGAGTTGAGAGGCTGGAAGTTCACATCGGCCATCGGCTGGCTGCCGGTGGAAGCGTCCGCCGCGATGCTGTTCAAGCTACTCACGTAGGTGCTGACCGCAAAGGTGTCTTTGCTGGTGGGTGTGAAATCGATGCGGCCGTTGTACTGATTGCCCTTGGTGTTGCTCGGGACGGCGACTTGCGCCAACTCAATATCAGGGATCCCATCAAACCCGCCGCCGGTTGAGGTGTTAAAGTCGTTGACGTAAGTCCCGATACCTCCGGACAGGGAACCGAGGTCCAAGCCGTTACCAGCCACCTGGCACAGGTTGGCGGAAAAACCAACGCTGCATGAGGGTGTAAGGACTTGGATGATCCTCGGCTGGAAGCCTTTATTCTGGAAAATCTGCGCTGTCACGCCGCCAGCACGCTGGCCAATAACGGATTGCACGTATTGAGGCGTAAAGACGTACTCGTTGGCGACGTCGCTCTTATTGTCGCGCAGCCCTTCATAGGAAAAAAAGAAGAACAGTTTATCCTTCTTGATCGGCCCTCCGAGGCTGCCTCCGAACTGGCGGGTGGCGTCTGGGACTCGGACGGTGGGATTAGGAACCCCGCCGTTTTCCCCGTTGTATTTGTTGAAGGCGTTCAGCCCCGGATCGTCATACTTGAAGAACCCGCTGCCATGGAACTTATTGGTGCCGGTCTTCGAGATCACTTGCACGGTTACGCCTGAATTGCGGCCGTACTCCGCGTCGTAGCCGTTGGTGACGACTTTGATTTCCTGGATCGAGTCCTGGTTAGGGCTAACGACGGCGGCGCCGCCCCAAGTGAGGCTATTGGCGCTCACGCCGTCGAGGGTAAAGTTGTTGTCCGAGATTCTCTGGCCCGCGGAGGAAATTTGGACCATATTCTCGGTTTGAAAGATCGAGGTGTTCGATCCCCCCGGTCCTGCGGTATTCGGCAAGAGGTTCGAGTTTCCATTGGCCTGGCGCGAGCCATCGCCAAATACGCCCGGCGTGAGGCGCACCAACTCATAAGGGTCGCGGCCATACTGGGGCAGCGATTGAATCTCCTCTTTGGAGAGCGTCCCGCTGAGGGTGCCATTTTCGGTCTCGATTGGCGGGGCCGACTCTCCTTTCACGTTGACGGTCTGAATTACCTCGCCCGGCTCCATCGTAACGTTCAGGCCCTTAACCGATTCAGCCGTGACTTCTACATCCTTGACCGAGGTGGATTTGAATCCACTGAATGTGACGGCAACGGTATATTTGCCCGGTGGAAGGCCGGAGATTTGGTAGAACCCGTCGGTGCCGGTGGAGACTGTTTTCGCGATGTTTGTATCCTGATTGGTGATTTGAACCGAGGCGCCCCCGATCACGGCGCCAGAGGCATCAGAAACTGTGCCTTCGATGCCTGCGTTGTATTGCGCGTGTGCGTTGGTTGCTATGAATGCCGATGCCAGCGACAAGGCCAGCAGGCAACGGAGAATGAAAGGACGTGAATCACGCATGCAGAATCCTCCCCTTTGGATTTTGTAACTTTCGGATACATGGACCCCGACCGACGCGTAGACTCACAATGGCGCAGACAATGTCTGCCCCTTTGTAATTGGATGAAAAGCGACTCCTAAGGTTTTCTACCAATCAAGAAAATTTATTCTGCCCATCACCCAACCTGAGCTGTGAGCACAGAAAGAAAATGTGTATGAAATTGATTTAGTGTAACAATTCACTTAGACGCTTTTGTGAGCGGAACTTAGGGGGATTTTTGTCGAGCACCATTGTAAGAAACCTGCTTGATTCCTGGCCTAACGGATTTGCGATGGAAATGAGCTGTGGGAAAGGTCGAAGCTGGCCGAACGTTCGTGTCGGCGGGAAGGAGTGCGGGATCTGCGAGCATGTTCTTTCGATGTTCTTCGAGACAAGTTTATTCAGTTTTCCGAAGAAAAGCCAACGCCCTATTTGGACCCTGTTTAATGCAGTAGGGTAGAACGAAGCCGCTCCATTCCTGTATCGTCGCCAACTCAGAGACCAGACCAACGCCGTGGAGTTCCTGTTTTGCAGGCAGAGGTGAATTGGCTGTGCAGTCGGCTCCTCGCCCCTGCGTTTGGCGTTTGTTGGGACTAGGTAGTTGCACGGTTGGGCCGTTACACGTTAAAGCGAATTCTTTCCGAGCACCCCCTCATGCGCCCAGTCAAAGATTACTGCGTTCAGCCAGGCAGGCATTTCTGGCGGGAGATCGAACAAAATGGGCTTGCCGCTCGTATTCACGAAATAGAACTAAACAGGATTCGATCTCAAAGGGGTGCATAATGCCAGATATTGACTTGGAGCGGATTTCTCGTCTGGAAGGACGAAATCGGTTACTCACGGCATGGTGCGCCGTGATCACGGCGCTTGCCATTGCGATACTGTTGATCCCACCATTTGGCACGAAGGTAGCCGCCCAAAATAACCCGAAGACTCTGAGCGCGTCCGAACTCTCTGTTGTCGATGATCACGGCACGGTCAGAGTGCGAATCGGCGCGCAGTTACCTGACGCCGTCGTAAACGGAAAGACTTTGCCGCGTGGGCAAAGGGCCGCTGGCATTCTGCTCTATGACGAAACAGGAGAGGAGCGCAGCGGCTACGTGACTTTTGCACCTTCCGGAAATGTGGGATTGACGCTGGATAATCGTGACGGCCAAACCGCGGAATTCATTGCGGGTCCCAGCGGGGGCGCCGGGTTGCGCATCCATTGGCAAGATGACGCCGTTGATTTGCGCTCCGATGAGGATGGACCGAGCATACATGCGGTCCGGAAAAAGAAGGTGGCGTTCCACGAACCTCCGGTTGCGAATCCGGAGTCCACTGAGTTGTGCAAAGCGCTCAGACAAGCCAAGTCTCAGCTTTCGGCTGAACAATTATGGGATGCCTGTCGAGCCCGTAGCTCTGAGGCTGCGTGCCGGACTTGCATTGAGAAATGATGAATGCCAGGCAAGCCGCTTCTTCCGTGGTATGAATATAGCGGCAAGGCTTTAGTGCCCGAATGGTTGGCAATCCGAAAATAGGGCAGGGTCAGGTGCCTCCCGATTTGCGCGGCGCCGTGGCCCTGGCCAGCGAAAGAATCACTCCGCCAAATAGAAGCGTATCGGCAAAATAGTTGAGCCCCTCGACTTTCGCACCCGCACTCGGGTCGGCCAGCGCCCCAATCAGGACAGGCCCGTAGATGGCCACCACCAGAAGCACAATCCACGTCCCGAGATAGGTAGCCGCCATGCGCGTCTTCCGTGCCAGCAGAAAACAGACGCCGGCAACGATAAGGAATGCGCCGGTCAAATAGCCGATGAAGGCGCGGGCGGGAATCCACGGGGGCATCTGTCTCTCAAGCGGAACCCCGGGAAGTCCCAGCGGGTGCAGAAAATGCTGGACGCCGAAAACAATCGCGGCGATCGCGATTAATACGCGGCCCACGGTGATGAGAATCTTACGCCGCCCATCGCCACTTCCGCCCAGCGCTATTCCCGCCAAAACCCACCCGCCGCCGCCGAACGACAATTCCCGGAAGACGACCGTCCATGCGATTCGGCCGCCGCCCCTCACCGCTCCCGGAAGATGCAACATCGCCACAAACAGGAACATCATGATTCCCAACAACAGGCCGGACCAGCGCACCTGAATACTCGTGGCGATGCTCAACGATGCTGCGATGAGCGCGAATCCGACGAAATAAATCCAGAACAAACGCCAAGGAATATACGCGGGCACCATTTGCAGGGGGATTCCACCGGAAAGATGTTCTGCGCCGAAGGCCGCCAACGGGATGGCGAAGCACAATGGGGTCAGCGCTACCACCTTCTCTATGCCCCGAGCCTGGATGATGTCGTTCTTCGCGGCCAGCAGACCAATCACGAGCAGCGCGAGGCCGGCGGCGGACATCGCGACGGCGGTACTCGAGAATTCAAGGAACATGGCAAGAATCGTCAGCTGCATGGATCTCCCAAGCCGATAAACTGCCTTCCATTCTACGACGAAATTCGGTTCAAGACAGCATCGGCGGCATTCGCCTATGACGCGGGTCCGCACCTTGTCCTGCATATGACCAATCGGTGTCGAGTCCTGGCTAAGAGGCTTGAAACTCTCGTGAGCGAGTTGCGCCAAAATCCGAAACTTGATGCGAGTGCTTTTCAATATTGCGAAGCGGCAAGCCCGGAGTTCTGTCGCCAGCCTGTTTATAGGGATGTTGACTCGGATTGAAGGGGTGGAAAGCTAGAGCGAAAGTTGTTCCCATTTTGTGCCAGCGCAAAATCGGACATCTGTTCGCAAGGTATTGAGCGGTATTGGCGTCCCCGACGGGATTTGAACCCGTGTTACCGCCGTGAAAGAACAGCACCGTGAAAGAAAACCAATGACATGCAAGAGGCGGGCAGCCCTGTAAGTCGTTGGTAGTCCGCACAAGCCGTGCCTTAACCGTACCGTAATCCGTACCGGCATCTCGCTATCCAGCCACAGCGCTCTCGGTCTTCCTTCAGTGAATTCTGTCATGTAATCAGCAATGCTTCCGCCCGAGACGGAAGATAGAGTGCTTACTTTCTTCAATACGACAAGTTTGTTCAGCCGTCGAACCGCGCCAAAATGGAAAGGTGTGGCCCGAAATCCGCCGCCGGAAAGAGAGAGCCCCAGGAACTTTCTCTTTCCGGGCGGGTCCTGAATGTATTCCAGCGCGTGCGCTGAGAGCCTATTCAGCATGACACACTTCACGTGGAATATTCAATTCTCACTGAATAATCCCCCCTGAATCATGAACTCCCGCGTGCCCAGCAGATAATGGGAGATGATGAGCGTGCGCAACGCGTCTTCCGTTACGATACCGCCGGCGTTTCGAATCATGTGAATGTCCCCAATCCCCGTGCCCAGAAGTTGAGACAGGACTAATCGGGCATCCATGCAGGCCACCACCGCAAGCTTTTTGGCCGGGGGCATCCGAAGATTTCCTTGGTTGAAGTTCTTCGCATAGGTTTCGTTCGCCTCCAGGACTTCGCCGATGATTGCCATGGCCTGCCTCCCCGAGTGTAGTGAATGCCCATCTTAGATGATGCCGCTCCAGCGAGTAAGAATATTTGAAATTTTGTCACGTTTAATCAGCGGCAAAAGCCGCCAATAAAAAGGAGCAAAAACTCATGTCTCAGCAAGGTGTGAATAAGTTGATCGTTCTCGGAAATGTTGGGAGCGACGCGGAGGTCAAGTTCACGGCAGGAGGCAAGCCCGTCGCAAACTTCTCCGTCGCAGTGAATGAATCGTTCAAAAACAGCAACGGTGATCAGGTTGACCGCGCGGAATGGTTTCGTTGTGTTGCGTGGAACGGCCTGGCCGAAGTTTGCGGTCAATACTTGACGCGCGGGAAGCAGATCTATCTCGAAGGCCGAGTGCAGACACGCAAGTATGACGACAAGGCCGGCAATGCAAGGACCGTCACCGAGGTGGTCGTCAGCACGTTGCGTCTATTGGGCGGTTCGAGAAATGGATCGGGCCAGGCCGCGGCGGAACACGGGGAGCCGCCGTCGAGCGCAGGAACTGGCCGACCGGAGAACTCTGAAGACATACCGTTTTAGGGTACGGTCTTCGAAGGGTCTTCAGTTTTTCTATGCTTCCCGGGACCAGTCTCTGCTCTTTCTACTTTGTTCCTTCACGCCAGTCGCGTACGCCGAATTGCTCAGAAGAACAGAGCCCGACCCGCTTGCCAGGCTTGTCTTGCACCCTTCTAGTTTGTAAGACCCACGCCTTTAATCAACCCGTGTAACAACAAAGGAGGAACTGTGTTTGTCGAATTAATGCCACTACTCGCCGGACGTACCGTCATGATCACCGTCGCCCGCGAGGACGAGAAGATGCTCCGAGTGAACGTCATCCCCAAGAAAGTGAAGGAGGACGAAAACCCGGCGCTCACTACACCGCTGAGTTACACCGGAACTCCGGAGGAGCTCGATACGGAACTGGGAAAGCACTTGGCAAGCTACGTCGAGTGCCACACCCAACTGGGTAGCACGTTGGCCCAGGCCAAAGCTGAAATGGAGGCCGCGGCCAAGGCTGCCCAGGAAGAAGCGCGCAAGAAGAGCGCAGAACGAAACAAGAAACCGGTCGAGAGGACTAGTGCTGCCACAACCGACAACTACGCCGCTCCGGAAAAGACTGCGGAGGCGCCAGCAACGAGCAATAGCCTATTCGAAAGCTCCAAACTGGCCGCACCCGCCGCCGAAACCAAACCGACAGGAGGTGAAAGCGTATGCAGGCTGGCACTGTAATTGAACGCGAATTCGCCTTCAACGGGGTAAAAATCCCAGATCCAGGCAAGTCGCTAAGCCCGGAAGAAGTGAGGGGCGTGTTGAGTACGCTCTATCCGGATATTGCCACCGCCTCAATCACAGGTCCGGAGGCGGTTGGCAACAAACTCCGCTACAACTTCGTCCGTGCGATCGGCGCGAAGGGATGATCGCCCATGAGCAAGAAGCGTGGACGCAAAAGGGAGGAGGGCAAGACGGCGGTCCTGCGAGAGCTTGCGGAGCTTGAACAGGACCGCCACCCTCGAAACCAAACACTACTCGCGAGGTTCGCAAGATGCGGAGACCTTCAAAAAGCCAACTATGTGCTGGCAACGGCTCTGGCAGGAATCAGCCGACGGCGAAACGGAAGGCCGCTCTCGCCTCCACCCGGGTGGCTGCCGCCGACCTGATGGGAGTGGGAGATCAATTGGCGATCCCCAGGCTTGACGGAGTGCCGCTCGAACACCGATTCTCTGCCGGCGAGTTGGCCTCCATCACCCTGGCACAAACTCTATTGGAACTGGACATCGCGATTGCCGAAGATTGGGTTGCGGCGGGCCACGACCCGAGAGCCTATATTCTCAAAACGCTCGACTGCTGGATAGCAGCGCACGGCGGTGAATCGATTAAACGTCGCTTCGACCTCTACGTCACGCTCACCGATTGTCTAGACGGGTACGTTGAGGGGAATGAGGACAACCCGGACGGCAGTCGCCTATACCTGACGATCGATGCTGACAAAGCAGGTTACGTGGTATTCAAGCCAACCCTCGAATTGTTAGACCAAACCCACCCGCGAGCCCCAGCAACTTTCTTTCAACTTTTCGCTGGGGCCTTGAACAACTGGGTTCGTGTTTATGACTACCGCGACGCACAGGACCGTGTCGCAACGCTCTGCGATTGGATCGAGGGCGAAGAAGACCAGGACCAGTATGAAATCCCCAACGTCGAAGGATCCATTCCGCCTTACATGAATCGCCGCCAAATTGGCCGAAGGGGACTACGAAAGGTGGCATACCAGGCGAAGAAGAAGCAAGTGAGGGCCATTCTGACCGCCTTGCTTGAGCTATCGGAGATTTCTGACCAGGCGAAGCGGCCCGAGTTGACTGACGAGATGCGCGAGGAGTTGTGCGACACGAATCCCGCATTACCCAGCCTGCTTGCAGTCTTCGCACAGAACGACGCCATCGAGGGGTGCTTCGACGAAGAGGCACAAAACATGATGGAGGTTACGCCGGAGCCTAGCGTGATCATCCCGCTCAACGCCCTTGACCGAGAGAGCGTGCTATATGCCTTCCGCACGCTCGGCGTGGTCTGTGAAACTCTGGCCGCAGCCAGCAAGTTGATCGACATTATGCCGGGGAATGAACAAGGGGTGATTAAGCGGGAGGAGGCCGGGAATGGAGGCCCAAGTCAGGATCGGGAATAGTCGACATTTCGCGCTGAAGTCTGCAGTACTTGTTTATGGGGATGGCCCGGCTGCATTCGCCACGCTTCACGAGGTTCAAGCTGAAAAAGGTCAAACACCTTATCTCGGGCCGGGGCAATCGCTCACCACGTCATTTCTACGGGCGCTGGCACATGGCCTCGGAGCGCGAGTGGCGCCGGAGATACTCCCTGAAAACATTCTTGCGCGAACGCCGGACATGGTCGTGTGGTGGAGTCAGGCCCAGCGCCGCGTCATGTTTTTCGGTGGTGGAAGCGAAGAAGCACAGAAGCTGAACGGACGCATGTATCCTCATCCGCCTTTGGTTTTCAAAATTTCCGGTCAAGAACTGTTCGTGCGTGCGCTCGGGCCCGACGCCCGGCCCTCAGCGACCACGCCACTCAAGACTGCTCCCTACTGGAATACCGACGGCCAAGGGCTGGTGTGCCAAGGCAACATGCGAGTGCCTGACGATGTGAGGGTGGGTTCGATTGCAGGCTGGGAAGACGCTTACTTTTCGAGTGAATTTACCCACGCATCCGGAGCCGCGCGGCTCACGAGCCATCCGGGCGGATTCTTTGGTCTCTGGTCGAGCCTCGCGGACAGTGCGGAAAAGTTTCCAACTCAATTCCTAACGGATGCCAAGCAAACTCTGCGGGAATTTATTGAAGGCGACGAGGAGGGTTAACGCCAATGGATCTTCACAACATCCATGGCGAGCTGCTTCGGCGCCGCGTGCGGGTGCTGGTGGTGGGCAGTGGCGGAACGGGCAGCGCGGTCGCAGCCGGGCTGCCGTATCTGCATCAAGCCATGATTGCCAACGGCCACCCCGCAGGTCTGAACGTCACACTCATGGACGGTGACGTGATTTCTCCCACCAACTGCGTGCGGCAACCGTTCAGCCGTTCTGAGGTCGGATTGCATAAAGCAGTTGTGCTGGTGAATAGGCTCAATGTGTTCTGGGGCTTGGATTGGCAGGCAGTCCCGCGAAACTTGGAACAGGGCGCGAGAATTGATGAAGCCGACATCGTGATCGGGTGTGTAGACACGCGGGCTGCGCGCGCCGTGATCCAAGATTGCACGAGCAATTGGAGCAGGACGCACTATTGGCTCGACATAGGCAATAACACGGATAGCGGCCAATTCGTGCTCGGTGAGCCGTTGAATCAGACCAACCGGCGATCGAGGACGCGCCTTCGCACCGTCTCTGAATTGTTCCCGGAAATAGTGGACCCACAACTAGACGACGATGGCCTACCCAGTTGCAGCGAGGCGGAAGCGTTGGAGCGGCAAGAGCCGTTTGTAAACTCGACGCTCGCCCACCACGCTCTGGCTTTACTGGCGCGACTGTTCCGCTATGCGATGGTTTCTTATCACGGCGGTTTAATCAGCCTCGAAACGGGTTCAAGCGGACGCTTGCCCGTTGACGCAGCAGTTTGGAGGCGGTTAAGGCGGCGTTCCATGGAAAGGCCGGCGCGAGGCATGAGTGCCGGTGCTGGACAGCGCCGCGTGGCTTAGGCCCTCATTTTAATGGATCGCTGACGTATTCGCTTCAATATGTGAATTCTGTAACTGGCGCCTAAGCTATTTCAAGCGTTCTGCTCGCGCGTGGTATGGGCTAAACTTCCTCGAAGGGGACATCTGGGACGCGAGCAATGTCAAATTCAGGTTAAGCCGTTACCCCCCCACAAATCGCAACTCGCGCTTGGAACATGACCAGAATTTGTGATAGCGTAATTTGGTAAGTATCAGATCTCGTGGGATAATTAGGGTTTATGCTCGAGATATTCGGCGGTGCTTTGGTTGACGAGCTGGTCGGTATTGGCCGCGAGAAACTCATAAAGGTTTTCGAGGAAGAGCCGCTACGAAAAGCGTGGTCCGCTGCCTGCAAGAACGTAGTCGAGTCTTACACGGCTGATGCGATAGCAAGGGGTGGCTCGGATTCGTTTCAGCCGACCGCGCTTGACCGCCGGATGAGCAATTACGCCGAGAGGATCAGTTTGCCCCTTCCGGAGGAGATTCTCAGGGTGCTCCTTGAGGGCTGGCGCGAACGAAAGCACGCTCTGTCAAAGGACGAAGCGTCCCCCTTCTTCGCGGCTAACGAAAACGAAATAACCGCCGTTCTTACGACAGTCGCGAACCGTTTCTTTATCGAAGTCGCACAAATACCGAAGTACCGTGACCCGGTATTGGTGTTGAATGCTATTCCAGAGAGCCCGTCTTCACGGGAAGAGGATCGAAGAATCCTGCTTAGGATATTAGCCGAGGTCTCTGCTGGGCAAGCCGCGGGAATCGAACCCAGTCAGAGCGTTCAAGAGCGGCACACGATCAAAGAGGCGATTACCTCGCGGAATCCCGAACGCCGACGGGCGGCTTATTTAGCTTGTGGTAATACGTACATGGCTAGAGCGACCCACGAGTTGGAAAAAGAGCTTCGGCTGATAAGTCCAGCTCTGGATCATTTTCAACAAGCGGCGGATGAATTTGCCGACACCTTGTTCGAAGGAGACTTGCTTAATGCGGAAGGAAAGGTGGAAGAAGCAATTCAGTATTACGAGAAGGCGCACGAACTGAAGCCATCCGACGGATTTGGGACTGTTGCCCTTGCGAATGCGCTAATGGATCGAGCGATGACGCCCCGGTCGGACGGCAGCGACTGGAAGCCTGGCAAGGACCAATGGGTCGCTTCGGTCGACCGCGTTGAAAACATTCTCTTGCCCTTTCTTGAGGCCGGCAACACGCCATCAAACCCCGCCTATCTTCCTGCGCTGTGGGCCCATGCCCACTTGTGGTATCACTCTGCGGAAGCCCGAATCCCGAACGCAGTCGAAACTTCAACGAATTCCTTGCTTCGTGCTGACCTGGCGTCACCGAATCATCCCGTGACCCTAAGGCTGTTGGGGCGGAATTTCTATCGATTCACGCGCGAGCCAGATTGCGCGGAGCCTTACTTTAGGCGGGCCATCGACGCTGATCCAGGCGACATCAGACAAAAGTTCTATTACGGGTTATATCTCACAGATCGGCCAAATCGGGATGCCGACGCAGCGGCATCTTTTGAGCAATGTTTGGACATTAATCCCGACGACCCGCACGTCCTTGAAGCGTTTGCATTCCTGCTCTCGAAACGGCCATCCAACGTCGCCCGTGCCGAGCTCATGTGGAAGCACGCGCTGCGTGTTTCTCCGAACCACGCCTTGGGGTGGGAGCGATACGGCAGGTTCCTCACGTCTCTTCCAGATGGCATGGCCCGCGCGGAGGACATATACAGAAAGGGCCTTGCCAACCGAGCGAATGACGCGAAGCTGTGGGCCGCCTATGCTATCTTGCTCGAACGCCAGCCGGGCCGCGAGAGCGACGCGATCGCAGCGTACGACAAAGCGCTGGCATTGGCACCTGCTTCGGTTGAGGCGAAGGTCAGAGCCGTGATGCACAAGATAGTGGCTGGCACTTTTGCCAATCCAGAACAGGTGGGAATGTGGATCTTGAACGAGGGTATCACCAGCAATAATCCTCAACTGTTGGTAGCTGGCGCCTGGCTCGGAGTTCTGTATGCGACATCCGAGGAGCAGTTGCGAGCCCTGACTTTGCTGAAATCCTTATGCGAGCACTTTGGGGAGTCAATGGGCTTCATTCGCCAGCCGAGGAGCACTGCCCAATCGGTCGCAGCTGGGAACCAGTTCGGCGCGTGGCTTGATCCTCTCTCGAAGGTCATCTCAGGCGAATTGCCTTTGAGCTCGCTGGACGTCTGGGAAGCTTGGACCACCGCATAGCGGCCAACTTCGCGTTCGCGGCTTCTGGACATTTGCCAATTCGGACGCGACAACTCGCCGCGAGCGGTGGAGATGGTTGAACGTTCTTGTTCGCCGCAACACACTTCCATCGTCCAGTGGAAGTACTGTCGCCTGAAACTCCCGAGAAGCGGGCTTCTGGGAAATCGAGCCGCCGCCCTCTAAGCTAACAGGCTCGCAAGGAACCGTATGAATTCCGTCAAAGGATGTGGATGCATCTCCGACGATAACGATGTGTGTGAAAATCCTACTGAAATGGTCTCCTTAGTTCATGCCTCGATTGTTTCTGCTTGATCCATCGTCTCGCCGAGACGTGATTTCAAACTCTTCAACCACAAACGGGGGTTGGAGCCGTGAACGATACGGCCGGCGAAGCCGAGCATCTCGGCAACGTTGCCGCGATTTTGCCGGATGTCTTTCTTCGTGCTTTTGACGTAAACCGGAAGGAATTCCTCCATTCGGCTGGGTTTAGCGAAGAGGTACGTCGCGTGGCCGAGTTGCGGCGTTTCAACCACGACTGCCTTTTCGAGATCGAATACGTACTCGTCGCGGAAGAGATAAAGTCGCCGTGCTCGCCGGCAGAGTTGGCGGTAGAAAAAGGCATCATAGTCCGGCTTCCAGTTAATCTGAGCGATGTCGAAATCTCCCGGGATGCAAAGGTCCCAGCAGAGACGTCGCAGTTCATCTCTCTCGACGGGCTCTCTCTGAATACGAACGCGAATGCGGTCCAGGGCATCGGAGAACTGGCCAAAGCGATGGTAGGTCTTGCGGGCGGTTTCGATCTGATCGGCAATATCAGCGGGGAGTTTGACCTCGATGCGGCTCGGCAGCGCAGTCTCCCATTTCACGAGATGCCACGCGCCGCAGCGGCGACGGTAATTACCAATCTCCACAAATGTGGCCTTGATCTCAACCTTGGCGCCGAGCAGGTGCTTCCACTGGTTCCAAGTCGCGTCCCAAACAAGCGGGACGAGTGCGGGATCGACGAGCACTTCCAGCCTTCGGCGCGCGTCGCGGTAGAGCGCGTGGTCATTGTAGAAATCGAATTTGCGTAGCGGAGCATGGAAGCGACGTTGCCGGTGCTCAGGGATGAAAGACACGATGCGCCTGACAAAGAAAGTTTGGCCGTCACGCGAGCGCTCACCTGACACGACAATCGATCCAAAACCGCTAAATGAGAGGAGTGCTGGTACCGCAGAAAAGATGGAGGACAAGGTCACATAGCACGCCCGCAGCTCCGGTTGCGCCAGGATGTTGAAGGCCCGTTCCAGGATGTTGAAATCCCGGGTCGGCGCTCCGGCGGCGCGCAGTTCAAGCTCTCCAAGCCTGAAAGCGAGGCGCAGTTCGGCCGGAGAGGCGCTGGGAGGAATGCGCAGGATGTCAAAGAGGTTCTTCTGCTTCACCCACGGCAGGCGCCGATCTGCGGCGTAAAAGTAGTCGCGGAGCACTTCGCACGGAAAGTAAAGAGCCGAGATGCCAAGACATCCGTGCGGCACTTCGGCGCGAATATAGAACTGCTCGCGTTTGTCGCTCTTTGGCTGGGCGGCGTAGCCGATTGAGACCTGATAAACATCACGCTGGCGCGGTGAAGGCGTGTTCTTGTGGATGTAAATCTCGGTTTCAGCGTCGGAAGCGAAGGCCAAAGAGAAGTCGATTTCGTCGCCGGGGCGAAGTTGCGCAGCGAGTAAGTTCGATACCAGAATCCGGCCACCCTCCCTCAGAGTACAGGCGGTCTTTTCTCCATGTGGCTCGATCTGAAGCACTTGCTCGTGCCAAACTGTGCTGGCCGACGTCTGCGGATTCTCAGCCCCCGTTTCCATAACTATCTCGGAGGGTAAGCACGGAAGGCGGAATTGTCAAACGCGCGCAGGCTATCGAGCAACACCAGTATTTACATGAGGATAGAGCGAAGCATGGCGCACCACCGCCACGAAATTGAAAGGGCGGCGGCGGGGTTGAGATTAGTTGATCTTGGTCAGGGCAGGAAGAAGGATCGCTTGGACCCGTTCTCGCTGCTCCTGCTCCTCCGGCGTACAGGCACGAATGATGTACCCCCAGAAGGAACCTGCTGCGTCCGGGAAGATCTCAATTACCGGGCCGCGCTCCGGGCAAGGCAGCCGAAACCCCGGGTTCTGCTCACAGCCACCCTTGGCACAGGTGTAGCCGTCGCAGGGTATGATCTCCCACGGCGCGACTGTCTCGGTACGTCCGCACCCTTCACATCGGATGATCTTAAGCGGGGTGTTGGCATCGATCGGCCGCGACTCTTGCACGGCGCGCAAAAAGGCCTCTCCGTCCGTCAGTATCCCCTCATAGTCGCATTCAAATTCTTCGTCACGGTCGCAGCGACAACCCGGCTGGGACTCGTTCAGTTCGTCATCGTCTACGCGCAACCCGCAATCAGGACAAATTTGCATATCAAACCTCCAGCTCTCAACCTAGCAGAAAATCGAGTCACGCGCATGTAAGTTGGGGTCGAAAAGAGAAAAAATTGTGGGGAGCAAGGACTTCAAACGATGCCTGCCGGGGGAAGGGGCAGTTCACCATCACGCGCGGAGCACGTCTACGTGTAGGCCGTTAACCGGCAACTTGACCGCCCCTGCCTTACTTCCGAGTGGACCGTCGTTCGGGAGGAATCTCAGCGATTGTCAGCGTCAGGCTTCCTAGAAGCCAACTTCCGGTTTCCGTGGTCCTGGAGCGATCGGCTGTGCTTTCGGATCATCTGATGTGTGAAGAAAACAGCCGCAATTCGGATGGATCTGGCGTTCTCGCGATAGGAGTACCATCGTCCTTATAGAACTCCAGGATGGAAAGCCTGCCGTCTAAAACATGGAGCAATAGATTGACCTGTACGCCAAGAGACCCACTTTCTGGCGTATCAGTATATTGAGCTTCCGCTATCACACCGCGTTTCATGGGTGCAAGCGGCCCTCCAGTAACTCGAAACCTAAGACTGCCTTCCGCGTCGATGATTTGAGCCTGAAGGCCTGGAAGTTGCTGAAGTAATGCGTCGCGACCTGCAACCTTAAGCTCTAATAGCCTCTCCAAGAGTGCCGTCTCGGAGGCCGTTATCGGTCTGAATGCTTCCGGCATCTTGCTTCTCTCAGGGAATCAGAGGGTAATAGGTGCCAATATTAATCGTATTCTCCGGAAACCCGAAGCCTCGGTATTCGATAGTTACACCCTCAAAGTTGGTCCTCCCCCAAAACGAACCTGATACGCTCGGATTCGGCGTAATGTTCAGTTGTTCTTGCAGTTCGCTCTCGATCTGCATTTCGATGTTAGGTTGAGACAGCCCCGTGCCCGCGAAATGCGGCGCGGCATGTTCCGTTTTGAAGGCAAACTCAAATGCTTGAGCGGCCTCTTCGGTCGCGGAAACCGCTCCTTCACCGGTCGCCACACTCTCCTGAGCAAACACCTGAAGAAGGCCCTCTCCCGCGGATGTAAGACCCGCCCGAAGAGCGCCGGCGAACGGAATCAACAGTTCAAGCGGATTGGCCTCCGAAAACACTTGGTCCTGCGCATAGGACGCATTCGATCCCGAAAGGGACGGCATCGGGCCGGAGAACAGGCCAAAGTGTGTTAGACCAGGCCCTCCGAAAATGCTGGGTACGTGTCCACCAGAGAACGGCGCAGCAAACCCGCCCAACACCCCGCCCCCGCCAAAGCCGCTGCCAAAGCTGATAGGACCTCCTCCCAGACTAATTGAGAAGCCGTTACTACCTAGGCTACTCCCTAGGCCGGCGCTCCCACCACCTAGGCTCATGGTCATTGTTGCGTCTTGCCGACCGTCGGAATCTACCCATCGGTTTGGGTTGCTTCGCGCGTACGTGTACGTATTGATTCCGCCGGAAGCAATAATTGGGTCGGCATCCGGCGAAAGGAACTGTCCGATCCGAGGGTCGTAGAAGCGGGTTCCGAAATAGTAAAGCCCGGCATCCGCATCCCAACGATGGCCGGAATAATAATACCGGTTACTAAAGGCGTATCTCGGCGATGGCTTGCGCTTCGTCGGGTCAGTGGGCGCGGGTTTTCCAAAGGCTGTATAGGAAAAGCTCGCGACCGTCGCCCCGCTCTGATCGCTGACGGAACTGAGAGTTCCTACGCGATCAAGATGGTAGTACTCGGGAGTGCCCAACCGCAAACCCGCTGTCATCCCCGCCGGACCAAAGACCAGATCACGGCATTCCGCTCCGGAGTGCGTCGAATCGGTTTTTTTCGACGAGATCTCGCACTCAGCGTATTGAGAAACAAAGTAAACCGTCCGTCGGCGGAACGGGAGTCCGAACCAATGGTTCGCATCCACTTTCCGCGAGATCACATTACTCAAAGCATCGTAGCTATACTGCGTTCTGGTCGTGTGGGGCCAAGAAATCAAGTACGACCAACTTGAAGAAGCTGGCACTATGACCTCAGCAAGTCGACCAAGAGCATCGAACTTATACTGTTCCTTGCCGTAGGTTCGGCGACGTCCGCCTTCGTCGTAGCTTACTCCGCTTCGCCCCACCGCAGACGGCGCCGAGAATCCTGTCGCTGCATTGTCGCGATACTGATAGCCACCCTCGTCCGACGCTGATATGCGACGTCCGATCTCATCATATCTATAATTTACACTTGGAAGTCGGCTAGAAGACGGCCGAGTTTCGGCCACAAGGCGGTCAAAGCTGTCGTAGGAAAAACTTGAGTCGTCGGACGTCGAGCCGGTAACTCCGAGGACGTTTGCGGCGGGGTCGTAGTGGTACAACAAGTTGAGTTCCCGATTGACGGGAATACTACTCGCCAAAACGGAGCATAAATAACTCGCTGGCGCCGATTGGCATGCGGTATCGTCGAGACTCGACTCTGAGTGCGCTTGACCATACGTCCTAGTTTCCCGGACACCATTTCCAAAGTGTAGGTCAGTCGGCTCAAGAAATCCGTTGTATCCCTGAAGAGTGACCAGCCTGTGCTCTTCGCTCTCCACGGCAGCCAACATCGAACCGTCGTATTTGTTCTGGATTTGTGCCCCATCGGGGTAATGAATGCCTTTGATTCGTCCAAGGCCGTCGTAGTTCAGTTCAAGGTTAAACTCATGATGATTTATTTTATTGACCTGACGAACAACCCGTCCCATCTCGTCGTATGAGAGGTCGGTTCGAACTTTCCCTTCACTGTACTCACTTAACCGCCCAACCGCATGTTGGCCACGGTCGTAGCCGAACGTCTGCAATGTGTGTGGCTTTCCATGCTTGTCGACCGTAAATACTTCGGTCACTCTGCCTAAGACATCTCGATTAAAGTTAATCGCACGGGCAGAATCAGGTTGCCAGCGCTTCAGCCGACCTAGCGCGTCGTATGAATAGAGACTGGTGCCGCGGTCGACATTTTTGAGCGACGTAACATTTCCGAGTCCATCGTAGCCAATCGATGTCAGCACTTTCCCCTGTCGGCTAACCGCTCGAACCCTGCCCAAAGCGTCGTAGCGATATCCGGTGATAAGATTGCCGGACGATCGCGGATCGAACTCTAGCACTCGACTACAATCCGCAAAATGCTGAGGGTACTCCGCGGTCGAAACACGATTGCCAAAGATGTCAAAGTTATCCACCCATCCATTACCGTCCGCATCAATCCTGGCCGCGCGAAGTCCGTCATAGCAAGACCGACTAAGGGCCCCGCGCGCATCCCGCAGCAAGAGTACCCTACCCAGTTCATCGCGCTCGATTTCATATTCAGCCGCCGTGGGGCCAAGCTTGTCACCGAGCGTCGGTACGACCGAGGGCAAGTTCACCTTTACGAGCTGTCCGTACTGGTCGTACGAAGTTGAGAAGCCCGCGGCGTTGCCCAGCGGCGCGGACTGATTGAATGAGTAGCGGCGGCCATATCCATCCACCAGGCGCTTGGTCGCCAGCCCCACCGATGACTCTGACAAGACGTACTGCTTTGCTGGGTCGCCGAAATCATTGTAGGAAACTTTCATTGAGGAAGAGTCCGGGTTGGTGACCCCTACTAGCCTTCCAAAGTTGTCGTAAACGAACTGTGCTGCGTCTCCAGAAAAATCTGTTGAGGAACTTATACGTCCGGCATTTGCACCTGATGTCTCTGAGTCGATGCCGTAATATTGGAACGTCACACTTTGATTCAACGGGTTAGTGATTGTAGATACGTGTTCATCCTGAGCGTCAAACGCTGAAATCGTTCTGTGACCGAGTACGTCCTCAGAACAGATAATGTTCCCGGAAGGTGAGCGGGAAAGCTTTTGCTCGACACTGCTATCCATGTCGATCCACCGCTTTGTTCCGGTAATCTGCCACCGATGGGTGGGTTCAGATGGCTTGCCGCACGCTTCCGTATCGTAAGAGTAGGTTACGTAGCGAAGCTTTCCGAACTGGTTGTCCGATATTTCATCCGATAGAGGATAGGCAAACGCGTGTACCCCACTGTCGTTTGAGTACGTTAAGCGCTCTCGTGTTTCCAGGCTGCCAAGGTCGAGCCCGGAGCGAACCGAGATCTCGCTGACATTCCCTACTCCGTCGTAGGAAAGTAAAACCGTCCTGATCACCGGACCCGTTGAGCTGCCGATTTCCGTTGTCTGTTGCACGGGTCGCGGCGCCTTGTCATTCGCAACAATAGTCGGTTCCAGGCCATAGGCGATTGCCGTGTTCAGCAGGGGGCGTCGCTGGCGGTCTAGCAAGGTCCTGCGATACAGCTTTCCGACCGTCAGGCCGATGGCATCAGATGACGAGCCCTGGTCCGGCGCTAGCCCGTCACCTTGATGAAACCACAGCGCTTCCGTGAGCTGCCTTCCGGCATCGTCGGCTTGATGAGCAATCTCAATCTGACGAAACCCGCGAAACTGATTGCCCGCCTTGAAGTAGGCACCTCCCGAGTAACTGTAGCTCTTGCTGGCACGAGTAAACCCATCGGAGAGCGCGCTCCGCTTGAGAATCGGAATCGCAAAACCCAGCGTAGTATTTGGTTCGTAAGAGGAGAATCCATATGAGAATTGTTCTGTTAGGCCCAGCGGGTCCTTAATATCCGTGACAAGATCGGTTGGCCTGAAATCGGACAGATTCATTCTGTATTGATTTGTTTGCCACCCGAAGTCGCAAAGCAGATCAGCTTTTCCGTCGCCCGTGAAGTCGGCGACAACACACGAAGCCAACGGCAACCCATATGCTGTATGGTTAGCGGCAGCATCGAAGTTCGGGCTAAACAGTGACGACGCAAAGCCGTTGCCTGTTGAGAGCGACTGTCCCCAAACGAGACGAAGGGGAACCATACCACCGGTGTTTACTAGATATGGATCGGTATATTGTCGACCGCCATCGTAGTTGCAGCCTATATCGGTTCGACCGTCTCCGTTAAAATCGCCGACAATGCATTCACTTCCGATAGTCCACCCAGTGTTTTTTGAGATTCGGACTGAAGTTCCGATCCATTCCAGAGTGCTCCATCCTGAGCCGGTCGAAAAGCCCATAGACCATTTGCCGTTAAACTCATCGGAGCCGCTCGCTCCTTCGTAACACGCTATGTCGGCGTCGCCGTCTCCATTGAAATCGCCCACGACACAGTGCGACGGGACAACCGAGGGACCGAGATCGCCGGTGATGACCGGGCCTTTTACCCATGCCGAGGACTGAAAATTTGTTCCGGTTGAGACAGCAACATGCCATACGTGATCGGTCGCGCCGTAGCATGCTATATCCTGCCTTCTGTCCCCGTTGAAATCTGCAGCAACGCACGCGTCAGATACCGCTTCAGAGGCTCCAGTGGGACTGCTGCCTGTCCAGGTGCCCGTGTTCCATCCTTTGCCGCTCGACAACGCGACAGACCATTTTCCTTCTTCCGAGACTGCCGTCGATGAGACTAAGCACGCTAGGTCGGTAGTGCCGTTCCCGTCGAAATCGCCGAAGACACATCTCGAGCCCAAGGGTTTGTCGTCGCCCGCTCCACCGGCAAGAGTGGGGCCGTTCTGCCAGATGGTCACGTCGAATCCATGACCATTCGACAAGCCCACGTTCCAACTTCCATTGCTGGGGTTATAGCAAGCAATGTCGGCTTTACTATCGCCATTAAAATCGCCTGCTAGACATGTACCGCGAACATCCGCGATGTTCTCTTTTTTGTCTGGCGCGAGTGCCGATTGAGCGAAACCAGACAATGGAATCTCGACTTCTATTTGTTTGCTGACGGCTGGTCCTGTCCAAGCGACCGCTTGGAATCCACCAAAGTCTTGTTTGATCTGACTTCTTTCAGCGCTCTTGTCAACAGAGCCTTTAGACAATCCCATTTGCCACTGTCCGTTTCCATCCAGTGCACATGCGAGATCGGCTTTTCCATCGCCGTCAAAATCGCCAATCAGGCACTGACTGAAAATCGTGGCGGTTCTGGTTGGACCTGTGACCATCACCTCTGGCCAACTGTCGCTCTTGATTTTGTCCGAGTAGGAAAGTGTTAGAGATGAAGTTAGAGGGCCAGCTTCCCTAGCTACCGCAATCAACAAAGAACGGCCCGTTTGCTGGCTGCTTTGATACTTGAGGTTATACGTCGCGTATAGACTCCCATTCGCAGTGATCGTTATCTGGCGCACCCTGACCGAGTTCTCTTGATGGATACCACCGGCAAAGGAGATGGTGATAGCTTCGGGGGGCTCGGCTTCGTACGTGACTTTCACTTGGTTTCGCGGCTGAAGCCCTGAACTGCTATTGCCACTGAATAAAAGGCCGCTCAAATTCACATCTTGCGCGACCTTTTCATACATCAACACGGAATAATTTCCACTGAGATCTTGCACCCGATCCAGATTCCACTGAATTGTTCCGCTTCCGCCAGACACGCGACTGGTATCGGTCGAGCCGAAAGAATAAGAGGTGCCTAAGGAATCGAATATTATCCAGGTGTCAGCGCTGGAGTTGTAACGGGCCTCGATGCGAAGGTCGCCTTCCTTGTCTCGGTAAACATCGTCTTTCACATTTGCGAGCTCGACAGTCGCGCTTCCCAAACTGATTAGAAAGTCTTTCGAAGAATAGTTAATGCCGCGCGCCCTGTTTCGTGTAATAGATCCTGCCGACAAAAGCCAGCCAACGCCGACAGAGCCGTAAGACCGGTGGCTGTGATACGCCAACATTAGATCCGGCAGTGACCGGCCTTTTGCGAGAGGCATCGCCAGGCGCATCCTCAGTGCGAGACCGCCCGTGAAGGAGTCGGGTTCCGTTTCGATCATTAAAGGCGATAGTGGACTACTCGCAGCATCGGGCGGATTTATGGCGCCGAAATGCGGGGTCGTAAGGTTAGTTCCTAAGCGTGGATCAAGCTGAGACACTATCCGGTACGATGAATCCTGACCAAACACCTGACCAGACACCAAACTCAGCGAAAACAGGATCAGCAATAGGTTACCGGTTTTACGCATTGAGGGAGTGTACCCCAGTCTTTCACTTCAAGTCGATGGCCCACTTCTCCTCCCGCTGCTGGACATGGCTGAACGCAAGACTGACATCTCGGTGCCGTCCAAGCCCGGCAGCACTCTTAGCAGGCGTGATTGCCTTTCCCCTTCAATCGAGCGGTCCGTCGGCGACTCGGAAGCAATCGGAGTGCTCACCTGACGTGTAGTCGGCAAACCGGAAAGTAGGCGGGGCGGACCGCTTGACCCCTTCCGAAAGCTCCCATCGGGTCAACGAGCCACAAAAAAATCGCGAGGCCTCCCACTCCCGCCCGCTAACCTAAAAGATATAACCTTCACAAACGCCAAACTTATGGTTTAAGTCACACAATGTTCGAGACACAGAAAAGGAGACGAGATTTATGAGGATGGCCGGTCGCGAGCGTCTCGGCTTCTATCCATTGCCTTTGGCCGAGGCCCAGCGTATCAGAAAATTCTTGCAATTTCCCGCGACGCCGTGTGCTGCGGTTGATCCATGCATCGGCGATGGCGCGGCATTTGCTGCTATTACAGCGGACGCGTCAGTGCAACGATATGGGATCGAGTTGGACTCTTATCGCGCTGCACAAGCTTCAGCGATCGCGGGCCAGATTATGCAGGCGAACTGCCTGGATGTACATTGCCCGGCTGAATCCTTTTCGCTGCTGTACCTCAATCCACCTTATGACTGGAGCATTGGTGAGAGCCGTAGCCAACGCGTGGAGCCGGTTTTCCTGGCGCACACCTATCGTTGGCTCAAACCCGGCGGCATTCTCGTCCTGGTCATTCCCGGGGAACGCATTGGCGAGTGCAGCCAGACGCTGGCGGCGCAGTTCCGAGACACTCGTTTTTACCGCTTGAGCGAGCCGGAGTGCGTCCGCTACAAGCAGGTGGTTGTGCTCGCTGTACGCCGCAGCCGACGGGAACGGGAACGGCTTAAGGACGCTGATATCACACGCGCGCTGGTTCAGTACGCTAACTTGGCGAGCAACGCAGCGCGGCTCACCGTTCTCCCTGCGGAGCCGGAAGCGCAGTATCTCGTGCCGGAAAGCGGGCCGGTGCAACTGGTACATCGCGGCCTGCCGCTCGATGAAATCGAGGACCTATTGCCTCGCTCGACCGCATACCGACAGGCTGGACGCATCTTGTTCGCGGAGCAATCGTCGATTATCGGGCGGCCGCTGACTCCTTTGCACGCCGGACACGTTGGACTTTTGGCCTGCGCCGGTCTGCTCAATGGGACATTCGGCGCAAAGGAGAACCGACATCTATCTTTTTGGCAGTCCGTGAAGCTCCTGGACAAGACCGAAGAAGAAGGCGAGGACGGGACGATCACCATTCGCGAGAAAGAGTCGTTTTCGAACGAGCTCACTTTGGTATTTGCAACCGGAGAGACTGCAATCCTGAAGTGAGTGGGGCACGAAAGTCACCTGCAGACCTCCCTCACCAAGGCCCCCTTCTTTTCCAAGAGCCTTCCTTCATTTCCTCCCAGTTTCTTATCCTGATTCCTCTCCCTCGATTCACGGGGCAGCAGGCGTGTTCATGAAGTGCAGGTTATCTTGGGCCTTTGGCTGAACTCCAGTCGCTCGAATCGCTAACGACAATTGGAGACTCGATTCCGAAAATGCGTAGCACAAGCTCAGAGGTAAAAGATGAAGAACGCTCACCAGCGGTTCGGCACCCTGCAATTTACCAAGCGGATGAAAGACACTACCACAGACATCCGGCTTCGTCTTGACCGCTTCATTGGCGAGCCTGCGACGGATGAGCGCGAGCCTGGGAAAGCCCACGTGATCTCTTTTGTGGGAGGCGACCAGGACGTGGCCGCGGTGTGGGCTGCCGTGATCGAAGGAGGGTTCTTTACGGTTTCCGGTCCTGGCCTGGACCCCATGTGGGTTACGCTCGGCGAAGGCGCGGAGTGTTTTCGCGGATCCTTGAACCTCCCTGGCCGCAAGCGGCCTGTACGCCACCTTGTCGCGATCTCATCAGAGTTGGCGAAGACGCGGCCCGGAGCAGACCCGGATGGCAGGCGCACAGTCCTTTGCGATGATGACCCGACGTTCGTGCTGCACCGCGTCGCGCAGCGATTCGGTCTGCCGGTCGTGCCGGAGTGGGCAGGTTGGTTTAAGGAAGAACTCACCCGACGGCAAGCGATCCGACCTCTTGTAGGTGTAGCTTGCTCGCCCGTGCTCGTCTTGGGAACAAAGAAGACTTTCTTGAAATGGATTGGTAATGCACTCAAGCGCGAACAGGTCTGGTTTCCGGATGACAACAGGCCTCTCACTTGGGCGATCTCAAAAACTTTCCTGCGAGTGGTCGCGTCGGAACCCGAGGAAGAGGGCGGACCGTGGCCGCCAGACTTGGCGAATCAAGCCGCAGCCGATAAGCCGGCACGCAAATTTCGCCTGGAGGATTACCCGTGAAACTTCTTTTGCGAGTATCGAGCAGCAACGAGTATTGCGATGGTGGGTGCGAATTTGCCTTTGTCAGACTCGGCAGGCACATCCAGAAGCCCCACAAGAAGTGCAACAAGGGCTTATCTCTCTTCCCTACCGCTTACGCGGTTTAGGCTTAACAGCGTGGCACAGGCTCCCCCCAGCTCTTCTGCGTTTTGTTTCATCGTTTTGAAATATTCCTTGCCACGGCTTGCCTCGGGCAATCAAACACAAGACCCTATAAAGAAAATCGATAGCGACCGTCACGAAAGTCTTGTATTCCATTAGCCTCCATGTCGGCCGTTCTACGATATGCAGGAGAATTTAGGATCTTCGCTACTGCAGCATCATTGAGTGGTCCCTGGATACTAGGATCTTCAAGACAGAGAAGGCTTGCAACTGGGCCCTTTCCAAGCAAAACAAACTCGGAGGCACGAAAATCGACACTGACCTTCGCAAAAGACAAGTCATGCAGAACCAGGTGCCTGTGGAATTCCACGATCCTTGGAAGATGGACTAAGACGCTTATTACCGCGATGTGGGAGAATCCGCGAACGACCGCCATCCTCAAGGTCTCGCGGACATCATCAAACGTGTTTTTGTTGTTCCTCTGAATTTGGACATCAAGTCGTGAAAGTATTCCAGCTAATCCAATCGACGCCTTAAGGGTATTGAACAGGACATCGCCTTCCGCCAACTCATCGTGCTCCTTCTCAAGGTACACCGGTCGGCCTGCGGCAAAGACAAGTACGGGCAGTTCCCCTTTAGCAAGGATGTCCGTAAGCAGATGCACAGCTGCCAAAACATTCGCATGGGCACCTGCAACGACTGCCGTCTCACTTGTTAATGTCAATCCTGCTGCACGAAAGCGGCCGCCCTGCTCTGATGGCCCGCGACATTCAAGATACGCTGTAGGTACCCACGTTTCTCCTGATTTTTCTATTCCCCGTCCAAAAACCACTAGAGCATCCAATTTTTCTGTCACTAATTTGACCCCCGAAACTTGCATGACTATCACAACAGGAACCACTTTCCACGCCGGGTCATGTGTTGATCGTACCACTATATCACTTGCCGAAAACCCATCCCACTAGTACTCGAAAGAACGGATCATGCGTATCCGACAAGAACAAATGTCCATTCTTCTGCTCGCCCCCCCGCGCACATTTGAGGGCATTCACTGCGGGGCACCCCACAACAAATTCACGAACAAGAGGGACATGGTTCAAGGCTCAGAATGACCGACGGCGGGAACGCATTTGTCGAGTTGAGCAGACTTTAGCCGCCAACCGAGAGTGAATCGTTGTCTCAAATCTCGCCTGCCGAGTTCTTGATGAATCTATGATGTGGGGCTTCGTGGCGGTAGAACTGGGCTGAGTGAGTGCGTGACTAGCGTCTCGGAAACAGTGGCTTCCACGGGTTACCTTGCCACCTTCCGGCTTTCCAAAGGATGGGTAGTGTGCAAGTCGGAGTATTCCATTCGAAAACGATCAATTTCTGAGATCCCCCGAACCCTAGTGCGAACAGGCGTCTCTCTTCCTCCGGTCGTTGCTCATCCTCCAGCAAGTCGTATCCGATGGAAAGAGCCATCTGGCGGGCGACCTCTCGCGTACGGTCATCTCGAAACACGTTTGCAGTACTCTTGAAACACCCTTCACTTTCCTGAGTCGCGATTGCGGGGTGTACCTGAAGTCGTACGCCCTGTTCCGCAAGGAACTCCTTCAGCTTCGCATCGCCCTTATCCATGAAATCAATCAGCACGAAATATCGCAAGTCAGCACTTTTGAGCCAAGCCTCCTCAAGAACATTTAGTTTCGCCACATTTCCACGTTCTTCTATCCCGAGCCAGCCTTTGAAGATTTGCATAGCGTTTCCGCCGCTCCCCAAGTTGTCATCAATGAAGAAAACGACGACCTCATCGCTCTTGTACTTGCGTGTCAAGTCGACCAAGGTCTGGAACCGTTCCTTATCGACTCTGACGAAAGCTTTGCTGCAAAAATATGCAAGCGCATTTGAGCTATCTTGTGGACCTCCAAGAACGGCGAACGTTGCCTTGTTTCTGACTTCCTCAGCCAGCACTTCATAGAAATCACTGAATATCTTCACGAATCTGTCACGGTGAAAGTAATTCACATGCTCCAGAAGAGTTAACCCAAGCTCTACCCATTCCGTGCTCCGGAACTGCCGTAAAAACTCACAAATGGCAATTGCCTCTCCTGCTGTTTGGTGCGTTCGAAAGCAATTAGCCAAAGCAGAGATGCGATGCTCGTTAGCCGCCAAAAATTGGTCTACCGGCGTCAACAGCTCAAGGCTTTCTTGGCTAAAGCCCGTCACTGCAGCTTTTATCAAGAGGTCGGGCGGAATGACACCTTCTGTGGGCAGCGCTACGGCGGTGCTTGGAGGAATTAGCATCGCTCGCGTCGAATAAATACCACCAAGCTCCGGGAAGAGTCGGCCTGCCGATTCCTCGTAGTCTGCAACGGTCGTTCCGGGTCCTCGGAGCAAATAACCTAAAGATTCACGATAGTCCATGCCGGCAGGGACGGTAGACAAGTACCCTACTCTTAAAGTCTCCACTCCTACTTGCCCTGCCTGCATCTCGATATCACGAATTAGGCTTTGGGCTGATCTTTCATCGCGGTTTCGCAAAAGGTCAAAAGTCTCAGCAAGCTTGGCCTTGAAGCTGGCGTAGCTGTTGTCGCATGCCTCGTTGAGGATTGCCTTTAGCACTTCCTGTCTGTTCCAGGATCTCTTGAGGATTCTCAACATCACAGCTGGCATAATGAGTTTCTTAATTGTGCCTTCTAGATCCTTAGGTTTAGTTGCGCGAAGGGAAGCCCGTGTTGCGTGTGGTAGGTGTGCTAACGTTGAACCCTCAAGAGAAATAGTCGCTTTCTGATACCAGCGGTAAATCACGATGTGAGCGACAACGTCACGTGAGATGAATTCCCTCATGGCTTCCTGGCATACATTGGCTGGCAATGAGGCGGAGTGAAGCATGGCAGAAACGTATTCCTGGGGAACCGCAGCCTGGAGCTTTTCGTCGGGGAAGAATTCTCTCCTAAATTTGTAGTCGAGTGGATTTTGCTTTGGCAAAGACAAGCTAGAATCATCACCGAGGTTGATCAGAACCTCTCTTGCCATGTACTCTTTCCAAAACTGGCCATCTGCTTGAATCGCTGTGGCGAGTTGATCGATGAGCCCTCGTACAATCTTCCATTCGCTCTCGCTTTCTAATAACTGCTTAGGCGTAATTCCAGCCAATGGTTCAATTTCGATCACTCTTTTCGCTGTCCCGGTCGTGGCCGGAAGCCCCTTAAAGAACTCCAATAAGTCGCGGCCTGGGTGCTCGCCTCCCACCGACGGCATATTGCCGCTCACGACTAGCACGTCTGCAAATATAGCGGCGAATGCAAAATCCATGAGACTCCGCAAGTATGTGGCGCGCCATACACGACGGTCGTTCCCCGTCGTCGCAGCGTCAAGTAGCAACTCTCCAGCGTACTGAGTTGTTATCCCCTCCATCACAATCGTCAGGGCCATCTCTCACTCCTTCGTTAGCGAGCACGAGGTCGCCGAGCAAACGTCTTCCAGGTCTCGGGGTCACGCCGGGAATTATAGCCATTCAAAGTGCCAACAATCTCACGGAACAGCGGGTATGTAGCAGCTGCCACGATATCGTATTCCGAATCGCCACGGGGGCCACCGAGACTCCCTTCGCTTGCAGGCTGCCCTCCCCGACTTCGCCAGATTCCGAACGGCATGCCAAGCTCGCGAAAGATCGCACAACCACCTGCGAAGTCCCAGTATTTCTGGTTGGACAGGACCAAACCTTGAATTCTCCCCAGCGCGACGCAAGCAAGTCCGACCGAACAGCTCGCGAAATTTACGGCCTCACTGCAAGATCTGATGAGTCTGGCAACTGGGCCTGACGTCAGCACCTTTGGATCAGCAGAGCCCCGGCCCACACAAATCCGTGCCATCGATAGCGCGACCTTCCGATTCAAAACACTTAGTCTACTTAGTTTTATTGTACGGAAGTGGTCGCCTGTGACGCGACGTTTGAGGAGCGTGCCCTCCCCTACTTCCGATAGAAGCATCTCACCGAAGCATGGGAGGTAAATCGCACCTGCGACAAGCCTACCCGCCTCCTCTACCCCGACTGAGATTCCAAAGAGGCCCAGAGTGCCGTCGGCAAAATTCTTTGATCCGTCCAAAGGGTCGATAATCACCCTATATCTGTGGTTGCGCTCGATGGGTAGCGTAGCCCCTTCCTCGCTCAAGACAGCGCAGTTCAGTCCTGATCGTTTGAGCTCCGAAATCAACACGCGGTCTGAGTCGATGTCCGCTGAGGTAACTATTGTTCTTGGGTCTCTAGAATCTTTTATTCGACTGCTCCAACTCTTAACGACCCGGCTGTCATTTCTATTTGGCCGCATCCCACTGCGATAATGTCTCAAGATCTCCTTGCCCGCAAGGAGGCAGGCGCGATAAAGAACTCCTCTGAGCTTAGTGCGGCGTTTCATGTGCGTGTCCAGAAATCCGGTGAACCCAACGGATAACAGTCAACATCCTAAGTCTGATCTTTGCGCCGCGCAAGCAGGCACTCTGAAGTTTGCGCGGTGTGTCCGATCCAGTGAGCACTCACTTTGCGCTCGTGGGCAACCTCACGAAAGAACTCGCGGGCCACGCACTGCGACGCATCCAAGTGCTGAAAGAGCTCAAGAAGACCGACGAGTTGGTTTATGAGACGTATTACTGGGATTTCAACGCTGAGTATTTCAGTCTGCGCGCCGACTTCACCAATATGCCGGAGAAAGTGAAAACCACATTACTGACAGTGGCAGAAATCGTGGAGGCTCTTGCGCTTGACGACAATGAACTCGTAACGGCGCCCGCCGAATTCGAAGTGGTAGAAGCTCAAATTGCTGTTGAGTGCAGCCAGATGGTGGTGCGCGAAGACGGCATCGCATTTCTGGCGATCCCGAAGCATTGCGATTTCTACGTGACCACTGCGGAGATTCCCGTGTCGGTACTCCAGGAGGCTGCGAGCATCGACAAAAACGAAACCCTCCAGAAAACAGCTTCGTAAACCAAAAGCCTCTCACGCACAAGCAATCATAAAAACGAAAGGAGAGAACTGTGCCCGTACCTCCCAGCCTGTCCGACTACCTCAGATTATGTGGTGGACAACATAACAAGGTTTATGTTGGGATTTCACTTATGTTGGCATATTTCATTAAGTGTCCTTCCTTCAGTTCGCTGTATGTCCTGGTGACCACATAAAACTGGGCTTCGTGCACCCAGTCGTTTGCAAGCCATCCGTTTTGATTTGCTATGGTGTTTGAAGAGAAGAGTGTTGAGTCGCAAGGGGCCACGAGATCAACCTGTTTGGGGAGATTGAACTTGAGGTTTGCATTGGTCGCAACTTCTCAACTTCCGAATTCCCCTGGGCACCCCATGGTGTGGTCCTACGGCCCGGCCGCCGTTCGGCCCACATCGCGCTTGAGTAACTCGACCCTTCCCTCCATCGGAACTCGTGCTTAAATCGCCCAAAACCCGACCCTTGCCAAGGCCTATAAAAGCGCGCAGAATACCGCTCCACAAGGAATAATTCCGGCCAAGAAGGCCTGAGATCCCATGGGACCAACAAAAAGAACTAAGCTGAGCTGGCTGGTCGTGGTGTTAGGCTCATTTCTTGGACTCTTGGCGCTGGTGCTATTTGGAAATGGCGGACCCGGCTCATACCAATCGGGCGAGTTGCCGCAATTTCTGGTGCAAGCCGGAACGGGTCTGCTTGGACTGTGCTTAATTGTTGGCAGCAACGTTGCCTTGCGCCGCCGGCGCCTGGCAGGAATGATCTTTTTGGCGTGCTTGCCTTTCGTAGCCTTCTGCATGACCTATCCCTTCGCGGGCTATCTCGCCTGGCATGCGGATGGCAGCGGCGTGTTTGAATCGCCATTTGCTTCCATCTCGGCATTTCTGACGTTTCTGTTTTTTGCTCCTTTCGTTATCCTTTTCTTCACCCTCCGTCGCCGGAAGCTGCTCAGATATCTGTTTCCGATTTCAGCCTGCCTGGCTTGGATCCCGTTTGGCCTCAACCATTGGGCGTGGTCTCTGCTGCCTGGACTCATGGGCTGGTCAATTTTCCTCCTGCTGTTCGCACTGTTCTGGTTGGGAACAGATCATCGCGGCTGGCCTCCGCTCGTTCAGCCCGGAGCAAACCTGGGACGTTTGATCAGGTACCTCCTGCTCTTGGGGGTTCTTTTGGGCTTGGTGTTTTGGGCGAATTGGCGCGCACCCCTCATTGCGGGCTCGCTGCTGGGGCTAATCGTTTTTCCGGGCGAGCCTCGCCGGCGGAAGCGAATTTACACGGCCATCGCCATCGGCATTTTCCTGGCCATCACCGCCGCACTGAAGCTGGAAGCTTATGCGCTTCGGCATCGAAGCGAGCGTCTGCTGGCGGATGTAAAAAGCCTGGAAATACGTAAAACCACCTTTGCGGAAGCCCGGCGCGTCTTACAGAAGTGGCCAGAGCTGATACTTGTTCAGGGATGTGACGAGAACCGCTGCAAGTTCGACATCTCATTGTATGATAATGCCATCCCGAAGAAAAGACGTGCCTGGCCGACGAGTGATGCCGCAGTGAGTTTCATGGACTGGGCTTACAAGTTCTTTGGCCGGCGTGTAGCAGAGGTTCAAGCTCAGATATGTATTCAGAGAGGCGTGGTATGGGGAAAATATTTCTCCGTGTACCTGGAGACTCCGTCCGCAGGGTGGCCGTATCATGCCTTGTCTGGCTCAGTCGACACGGTGTCGCGTTCTTACGACGACTTGAGCAGGGCGGGACTCGACGGCCTGATTGTTCAAACCCTTATCCATCCCGACTACATCCTTGAGCAGCGGCAAGCCAATTTTAATGCCGACACTCCTGCGGCCTTGGTCGAGGCATCGACATTGGGAGTTCACGAGACGCAATACGCCGACCCGGCGGTGGTCCGTCATCTTGAGAATTTCGATTTTTCCTGCGTGACGCGCTGGTTTTCGTGCCGCAACGTAGCGGAATTGATGCCTACGGCCTGGGCCGAGTACCAGCGGGACCAGACGCGGGTGCTGGCTGAGGCAAATCAACTGAAGTGCACGCCGGAAAGAGTGGAGGCGCAAGCGGGCAATGCCCAACTGGCGGCCATCGTGGAGGTCAGCGGAAACCGAACGGATTCCTTCGACGGCCAGAACCATGCAGTGGCAACGGTTCGCTTGGTGGAGCCGCTTCGCGGCGATCCATCTTGGAAGATTAACGATGAACGTGACTTCTGGGTATCTCCCTGGGCGCTGGCAGACACCTCCACTGGCCGATCGCTCGCGCTGCCCCAAGGGAAGAGGTTCATCTTGCTATTCTTTTTGAATGGGCCGATGCCGGATCATGGAGAGTGGCCCTACCCCTGCGGCGTGATCCCTTGGAGCGAGGAGAACCTGGCGCTTGTGCAGCACGGCATCGCGAAGGATACTCGGGCCAACGACCCCCCTCCATATGTTTACTGAGGTGAGATTGCAATGCCACCTCAAACGCCTGCTCGATCGCAGACCAACCCCGCCCGATGCAGTACGACGCTCCCCGTCGATTGTCCATGATTACGTTAAGGGAGGATTTGTTGCAAGCTCGCCTTCAAAGCTTTCGCAAGAATTCCATGAGGTTTGGATCGTCTCGCCACCTCCTTTTCCGGCGACTTCCGCCTCCCGGGTCGCACGCAGCCAGAGCCTTTGCCTTCATGGCCAAGTCTGTTTCCGCATAGATATTTGTCGTATCCAGTGAAACGTGGCCGAGCCACGCTCTGATTGTGTTGATATCGACACCGGCACGGAGTAGATGGGTTGCAGTCGTGTGACGAATCGTATGTGGGCTAATACGTTTGGCCCTGAGGGAAGGGATCTCTTCCGCCGCAACTTCCGCATGACGCGCCACAAGTCCATGAACCCCGAAGCGCGTCATGGCGTCGCCATCTCGGTTGAGGAACAATGGCCGGCCCGGCTCTCCCCCTCGGATGAGACAATGTAGTTCAGTCATTGTCTTTTTCCAGAGCGGGCAGAGCCGAACTTTCCGGCCCTTCCCATGAATCTTTACAGAACCGGTTCCGGTTGAGTCCCAAGTCAAATCTTCGATCGTGACTCGGACTGCCTCACTGGCGCGCGCCCCCGAGTTATAGAGAAACAACAGCAAGGCGTAATCGCGTTGGCCCAATGTGCTTCCGCGATCCGGCGCCTGAAGTAGTGTGTCGATTTCTTCTTTTTCTAAATAGGTAATCGGGGTGCTCCATGCCCGTTTGAATGGGACATTGCGGATCTCTGCGCACCATTCCGCATGCTCGGGGCTGCAGTTCCCCGTATATCGCGCGAAAGCATGGAGCGCAGCGAGCCTCTGATTTCTTGTCGCTACGGAGCAACTTCGAGCCTGTTCCAGATGCGAGAGAAACACAGAAACTATGTGGGGCGAAAGGTCGTCGATCACGAGCTTATCAACGCCTGTTTTGCGCTGGGCGGCGACGAACGGAAGGAACAAACAGAAAGTATCGCGATAGCTCTGCTGCGTGTTTCGCGATACGCCCCGTTCATGAACTAGATGCTCTGATAGAAAGCGGCGAACCCAAAAGCCAACGGATGCATGATCAGCCATTGTGCACCTCCGTGAAGGCATAGCGCTCAAAGCAGCGGTTGGCTTCCTTGAGCAGTTCCCGTGTCATCTGGAGGTACTCGGACGTTTCTTCCACGGAGCAGTGCCCGAGATATGTGGACAGCAAGGGGAGCATTCTCTGTACGTCTTTTCCCTCGCGGTACCAGGTCAAAAGACGGGTCACGGCAAAAGTGTGGCGAAAGTCATGCAGCCTCGGTTGATAGCGGGCATTGTCAAATCGCAGTACCCCGGCCTCCCTTCTCAGCCAATCGAATTGGTGGTCGGCATGATCATTTCGGATCATCATCCCTATCTTGGTGGCGAGGAGTGTCGGCGGGCGTTGGTACCCAATTCCGGGGCGATGACGCAATCGGTATAGTCTCAAAATGCCGACAAGGTCTTTTCCTATCGGAACCAGTCGAGATTTCTCGAACTTCGTTTCCCGAACCAGAAGGGTCGCATTTCTGAAATCCGCGTTGGCATGCGTCAGACGACTCACCTCACCCACTCTCAATCCGGTCCCGTAAAGCACGAGGATGAAAGTACGCATGGTGTCCGGCGACATTGGAGATGTGCGCGGGTAATGCGAGTCAGGCACGCCCAACAAGCGACGGATATCTTCGATCGAATAGATGTAGGGAATGAAGCGTGGCGGTCGCGCAGGCATAGACGTGGGGAGAACTCGATGCTGCATATAACCGTGGTTGGCTGCAAAGCGAAAGAACTGACTGAGTCCCGTGTGCTTGTGGAACCAAGAGCTCGTGACTTCGCCACCTTTGCTTGGCAGGAACACCTCACAATGTCGGCTTGTGAGAGCGTCCAGTTCGAGATCTCCTGTTTTTCGGAGAAAGGCCTTAAGGATATTAGCTGGGCCGACGTACAAATAGCCCAGAGCCCGTTTGTATTGGATGAACTCTTCGATGGCGGGAGCGAGTTTCATTGGAGGCCTCCTAGTCCGAAATTGGAGACTTCCCGAAGTGAACGCAGCCGTTCTTTTGCCCAGTCCGCGGTAATCGGCTGCGTTTGTGCCCGAAAGTATTCCGTCAATCTCGACAGTTTCCCGGTAGCAACCTGGGCCAGTTTCTTATGCTCGACTTTGGCATAGATTTGCGTCGACCTGAGCGAGCGGTGACCGAGGTGATCGCCGATTTCTTTAATCGAAAATCCCTCATCCAGGAGATGGCTGGCGCACGCGTGGCGCAAACTATGAGGGCCATAGTGTGGTAAATGACCAAGCCCATGAACGCGCCGGGCGATGGTAGAAGATGCACTCGTCCCCCGCATGGGCCGATGCGGTTTGCGCAGCGTGAGAAAAAGAAAGCGCAAAGAAGTTTGCGGCCGTACCTTCCGGAGATATTTCAGAATCGCATTTCCAGTTTCGGCGGTTAGTGGAAATTCCTGAATTCGTTTGTTCTTGAGTCGTCGAATGCGGAGCTTTTCATTGGTCCAGTCAAAGTCATCCAGAGTTAGCCGGCAGACTTCGCCTATTCGCAGACCGTAGACCGCCAGAAGCAGGATGACGGCACGATCGCGAATATCGTTAACGCGCTCAGTGTCGAGGCTGGCGATCAAACGCTGGACCTGTTCCCAACTTGGGCCTTCCGGAAGTCCGGTGTTCGAATAGATTCGTGGACTCTCAATTGTCTCTGCCAACCCTTGCGCGCACCAACCGCGGCGGGTTGCGTAACGAAAAAAGACGCGGAGGGAATTACCATACGCTTTGACTGTTGATTTCTTCCAGCCACGTGCCTTGTTCTGGACAAAATATGCTGCAAGGATTTCTGGGGTCACTTCCTTCAGCGAGACACCCTGTTTTCCTAGCCACTCAAAGAAAAGGTTCAGCGCTTCCTCCCGGCTCGTAACGGTCTGGTCCGTGTATCCTCTTTCGTCTCGCAGCTCTTTAAGAAAACTGTCGAGTTCTGGTTTGAACTGAGGATTACGGGTCGTTTCGGGCCACTTGCCCAGAAAACGAAACCACTTCTTGGCCACAAAGATGAACCTTTTCGTTACTTGGTCACGCGACTCGTCTGTGCAACTCGGCGAGCACGTCTTTGAGGCCCAGTCTCTAGCTGCCCGTACGATCTGCCGTTCTGTGATCGGCGTCCGTTGCCGTACGTTCACACGCTCCGCGATATCAAGCAGGAATTTATTGGTCTGTCGAAGGGTGTACCACCCATAGCCGCGTTCCATCAGGTCGCAAACAAAAGTGCGTCGCTCTTCGGCAAAACGGCCCGTGTTGTAAATCCAAACCGCATTACTTCGCTTCATTAACTGGTTAAACATTTGGCTGGCTCCTTGGAGTGAATTTGAAATCAGCCAAGTATGCGGGTTATGTTGCCATGATGGTAGGCAGCGAGTTGAAGGGAAAGCACTTAATGAAAAATGCCAACATAAGCGATATCCCAACATATCTCCGCGTGTACTCTGCCGAGCTAGGTGAAAGGATCCTTACCTCGTACCCGCCACTGCACGCAGTCGATAGCGCCCCGTCGCCGCTCATCAGTAAGCTCCTGCGGAGGCCGTACCCCGCGCAGACAGCCGCGATCATGGGTTTGTTGCAGCGCTGGAAGCAGGCGCGTTCCGCCGCCGCGATCGCAGAATGCGGAACTGGAAAGACACTGATTTCTTTGGGTGCGGTCCACTGTCACGCCGAGGGCAAACCCTATACTGCGCTGGCGATGGTGCCGCCGCAATTGGTCGACAAGTGGGCGCGAGAGGCTATTCGCACCGTGCCCTGGATGCGGGTCTTCATGATTGACGGTTTGCGGACTCCCACGAAGTCAACGGGCCACAATGGCGTGAACGAGGTCAAGCTTCGGAACGGACGGATAGTGCGTGAAGGTCTGCGGACGAGTTTGACGGACCTGCGGCTGCGGGGAACAGCTCGCACGGCAAGGGAGCGGTGGAATTCGATCTGCAACTCACCGGCGTTGTTCATAGCGGGGCGCGACCGCGGTAAGTTGAGCTACTTCTGGCGGCACGCGTACGAGATTGCACGCTGCGGCCGCTACCAGGGAAGCGTAGTGAACCCGCAAAGTGGCATCCCTGTGTATACCGACGGAGAAGATGAGAACCGCCTCCTGGCCGACGACTTCAAGAAAGCCAAATTGAGCGAAGTTCTGAACGGAGCGCGGCGGCCGTCTTATAGTGCCCTTTGGCAAGCCGACGGAAACAAGATCCGGCGTTACGCACCCATCGACTTTATCGGGCGGTACATGAGTGATGGTTTCTTCGACTACGCCATCGCTGATGAGGTTCACGAGCTCAAGGGCGACACCGCCCAGGGTAACGCGCTCGGTACGCTCGCGGCCTGCGCCAAGCGCATCGCCGTTCTTACCGGGACTCTGATCGGCGGTTACGCCGACGAGCTCTTCAACATCCTCTATCGGCTCGAACCAGCCAAGATGGTTGGGGAGGGGTTCGAACACGGCGAAGCGGGGGTGCGTGCATTCACGGAAACCTATGGGCTGCTCGAAAAAATCACGGTCATTGAGCCCGCCGATAACGTCTGCTCGGACGGTCGTGAAACGAAGCGAGTCCGTCGTCGGCCGGGCGCCTCGCCGTTGCTATTTGGCCGTTTCCTGATGAGCCTCGGGGCGTTCGTGTCGCTTGAAGATATTTCTGATGCGCTTCCACCCTACCGCGAAGAAGTAGTCAGTGTGGAAATGGACCCGCCGCTGAAGGAGGCTTACAAGAAACTGGAAGGGGATGTGAAAAAAGCTCTGCAGGAGCACCGCGGGAATCAGTCGGTAATCAGTGTGGCGCTGAACACGCTGCTGGCTTACCCGGACCGGCCATTTGGTTTCGGTGAACTGATCGGGCGGGAATACAACCCGGAAACTCAGCGGCGAGAACCGTTCCTGATTACCGAAACCACCGACCTGGATCAAGAGCAGGTTTACGCGAAAGAGCAGTACCTGGTTGACGAGGTGAAAGGAGAACTACAGCGCGGGCGACGCTGCCAGATCTACGCGGTCTACACCCAAAAAAGGGACGTGACCCATAGGCTCGAGCAAATCCTTACCAAGGAAGGCGTCCGTGTCGCCGTGCTTCGGACGGAAGTGCCACCGGAACAGCGCGAAGCTTGGTACGAGCGGCAGTTGCGCGCTGGCGTGCAAGCAGTGATTTCGCATCCGAGGCTCGTGCAGACTGGTCTCGACCTGTTGGAGTTTCCCACGATTCTCTTCTACGAATCTGGATATTCGACATACACGCTTCGGCAAGCCAGCCGGCGATCCTGGAGGATCGGCCAGCACCGTAACGTGACAGTCAAGTTTCTGCAATACGCAGGCACCATGCAAGAGACCTGCCTGCGGCTCATGGGCCGGAAGCTGCTAGTGTCCCTGGCCATGGAAGGAAAGTTCTCCGCCGAAGGACTTCAGGGTATGGATGAAGGTGAAGATATCCTAATGGCGATGGCTCGGGAATTGGTCACGGAAAAGGGAATCGGTGAAAATGCAGCAGCCGTGTGGAAACGACTCCAACAAGAGCAGCAGGAAGTATTCGGAGTGCGGGTTGAAGTTGAACCGAAACCTGAGCCGGAGTCTTTGATCGACACAGTGCCTGACGTCACGGATTCGCCGCAAGCGACTCTTGCGGTGGTGGATCAGTTGCTGATGTTCGGCGCGTCGTTGGAGGACGCGAAACGGCGGAGGGCCTCACGTAGGCAGAATCTCGCAGTGACGCCCGACCAATTGACTTTGTTCTGAAAATAAACACGACACTCAGTCGTCACTGCTACCTTCAGCCAAAGGCGCCGTCCATTGTGCCGACCACGATTGCTTAGACAAGCGCACAGTGTCGGGCGCGTGCCCGGAGTACTGATCTTTCGCGTATTCGCAGACACTTCTACTCCAAAGAGCCGCGCTTGTCCTTGGAGCAACCCACAAAGGAGGCTACTTTGAATCTAAGACTTGCACCGCACGGATACGGCTGGAATTCCGACGACGAGGCCGGATTATACTGGTATAAAACCGACCGCCAGCCTGAGGCGCCGGCCGAGGTAAATTGCACTGTTTTAGACCACTTCGACGCCTTCAACGGACACGGACTCAGAACCGTTAAACTTGCAGACTTGCAATTTATCGCCGCAGGCATCTTTGGTCCAGGACGACCATGCGACCTATCGAGGCCAGATGGTACGAAGTGGACCGGAGACGCCTTCGCTTTCGGCATCTATCGCCACCGTTGCGCAGCCCACGACCGCGCCGTAATCATCGAAAGTAACGGCTCTGGGACTAAGGGGTACTACTTGCAAGGCTACGCCGAGCGCTGGGAGCAAATCTGTATGCCCCTCACGCCGCCACTTGTCTGGGACTTGTGCCAAAGCATAACCGACGCCCATGAAGCCACGCAAATAAACGAACACCGACGAATGTCACAGCTTTTCGTTGACGGACGCTTGAAGAAACGCAAGCGAAACGGACAGATTCACGTTGAAATAATTCCAATCGAACAGAGAGTTTTACCCCACACAGAACCAACGAGTAATTAAAAAGCTCATCGCACCCAACTCGCTCTTGAGTGTCCTGCGAGAAAGCCAAGCAGAAAACAAGAAAACACATGACCGAGAAAATCACAATCCAGCAGACTGCACCGGAGGCGACGAGTGCGGGCCCGTCTTGCCGAGTGGGCCACTCAGTCTGCATGCGTAATGGTGCTGAGAGAACAACACCGCGATTCAACCGTTATTTGTACGAGAACTTGGTCAGCAACGTTGAAGTGCAAATTGAATCATGGAATCGACAAGCGGGTCGCCAGTCAAATCCCGAAGCTGCCCAGGCATTTCGGCTGAAAGCCGAGGGCTTGGGCTACACACTCCGTTTACTCGACGCATTCCAGCCCGAGTTTCGAGAACTCATCGGCTGCGCCAATCACTCCGGCGCGTACGGGAGAGCGTGACCATGCTTTGTCAACAGTGCGGCAATGCCATCGAGGAAGGTCGGAGAGGCCGTGCTCCGGTCCTCGCCAAGTTCTGTCTCAAGTGTCGGTCGGAGAGACGGCGCCTGCACAGCCTCAAATACGTCTGGCTGCCTCAGCACGAGGCTTACCTGCGGGCGCACTATCACGGAGGCCTGCATCAGCGGAGCCGGGCGATCCGCGCCCTTATCCAGCAAACCAGCTTTCCGCGCTGGTACATCAAACGGCAGGCGAGTCGCCTCGGATTAACCATGCACCCGGACGGACGTCCGTGGACACAGCAGGAGTTCGACACTCTCGGTGGCTTGCTGGGAAAAGTTTCGACGGCCACCATCGCCAAGCGCCTAAAGCGGACGGAAGCGTCTGTAATACTGAAAATTACCGCCCTGGGTTACTCACGTCGCGTCAGCGAAGGCTACACCACGGGCGACCTTGAGAAATGTCTGGGCGAAGACCATCACAAGATACAGAAGTGGATTGCAAAGGGTTGGCTCCGCGCCCGGTCGCTTCGCAAACACAGGGACGACGCCAATCGCCGCAGCATCCACTGCTTCCGTGAAAGGGACATTCTCGACTTTATTAAAAGGCATCCCCGGGAGATAAATTTGTGCAAGGTGGACAGTCTCTGGATGCTCGATCTGTTTCTCCTAAGAGGGATGGAACTGCAACAGACAACCATCCACCAACAAAAAGCAAGCTATGATGGCGACGAAGAAGAAACGTAAGGCCGATGTCTAAATCGACTCGGTGAAATCACTGATCGAGGTTCAATATGGAATTCTTTGCACAAAAATCCGACATGCTCAAGCAGCTCGACCTGGTACAAGGTGTGGTTGAGAAAAAGAGTACGATCCCAATCCTGTCAAACGTGCTGCTGGAGTTTGAAAACTTCCAACTGCGAATAACCGCGACGGATCTGGAGTTAGGCGCACAATGCACGAGCCCGGCCAAGGTGAAAACCGCAGGTGCGGTCACGGCGCCGGCGCGTCGGCTGCTCGAAATCGTTCGGTCACTGCCGGACGCAGAAATCAGATTCCGCGTCTTGGAGAACAACTGGGTTCATATCACCTCCGGGCGGTCGTCGTTCAAGCTGGTGGGTATAGCCAAAGACAATTTTCCCGCTTTGCCCACCGTCCCGAAACCTCAAGCGAAGATTCCGGCAAGTGTTCTCAAGAACCTTATCGACCGGACCATCTTTGCCATCTCACATGAGGAAAGCCGCCTCAGCCTGAACGGAGCCCTGCTGGTGTTGAAGCCAGAGACCGTGACCTTATTGGCTACTGACGGACACCGTCTGGCGTTGGCCGAGCACCGCAACGAAATCGCGGCTCTCGGCGGAGAATTGCGGATGCTCGTTCCGCGCAAGGCCATGGTCGAACTCCGGCGCCTTCTCGTTGATTGCCTCGAAGAGGCAACGGTGGAGACCGCGAGTAGCGACAGTCACCTATTCTTCTCGATCATGGATCGTCTCCTGATCTCTCGATCGCTCACCGGACAGTTTCCGAGCTACGAAACCGTCCTGCCCCGTGAAAACTACAAAGTTGTGGAACTGGACCGGGAGCGGATCAGCGCGGCGCTGCGCCGAGTCGCAGTGCTGGCGGACGAAAGGTCCCACGCCGTCCGGTTTCAGTTGGATAAAGACCGACTGGAGATCACATCTTCGGGCGGTGACCACGGAGAGGCAAGCGAGGTTCTTGATGCTCGGAACGGCGAGGCTTTGAAAATCGGATTCGATCATAGGTACTTACTGGATTTCTTTGACGCCGTGGGGAAAGCAGGGGCCGTCCGGCTGGAGCTAAAGGATGGCCAAAGTGCGGCAGAGCTTCGGCCCACTGAAGAGGATGGTTACCGGTATCGGTATGTCGTGATGCCGATGCGGGCGTAATCGGGGCGAGATGCTACGACGATGGAGGTCAAAGTTAACCCTACAATCAGTGTGCTGGACCGGCGCACTCTTTTCCGACGCGCGACCTAGCAGAGTGCCTGGTCGAGAACCACCACAAAGTTCAGGACCGGATCGCGAACGGCTGGCTCCGCGAGAGGGTTAGGGGTACGAAAAGTGTCAGAGGAATCGGTCGGAGAAGCGGCAGTTTCGAGCTCTGGGACTCTACGGAGAGGTGAAACTGACCCCTTCCGTGGCGCGTGGAAGCAACCAGCAGTGAAAACTCGACTCGACAACAACTCGACTCGACCTTGCATTCAGAGGCAATGGGGTGTACGTTACCGGTCGTTCGGAAAATGAAAACGGAAATCCCAGTCGAGGTGTTCCCGCGCGGAGCGGGGGGGAAGTGTGCTCGACCGTGGGGCGTATGAACGGAATGGGAGGGTGTCTTGAGAAGGATCGAAAGTGTGATCGTCTGTGTGATCGTTTCATCGGCACTCTGCCTCGCAAATGATGCGAAGCCTCTGCTGCTGCGGAAGCCGGCCGTCAGCAGGACCCAGATCGTTTTCAGTTATGCCGGCGACCTATGGATTGTCGGACGCGAGGGCGGGGAATCACAACGGTTGACGACCGCCCCCGGAGAGGAGACGGACCCGGTTTTCTCGCCAGACGGAACACAAGTCGCGTTCACCGGTGAGTACGACGGTAATGTAGACATCTACGTAGTACCGGCGAGTGGCGGCGTACCTCGACGGCTCACCTACCATCCCGGCGACGACCGAGTGGTCGGCTGGACCGCCGATGGCAAGCGGGTGCTCTTCGCCTCCGCGCGCGACAGTTATTCGGGTGTGCCCAGGCTTTTCACGGTCCCAGCGGAAGGCGGCTTCCCAGCGGAGGTCCCACTGCCAACAGGAGCTGAGGCTTCATTCTCGCCCGACGGCTCGCACTTGGCCTACGTGCCCACCGTGCAGTGGCAGCGAGCCTGGAAACGCTACCGTGGCGGCCAGACGAGACCCATCTGGATTGCCAATCTCTCCGACTCGAGCATAGAGGCAAAGATACCGCGCGACAATTCCAATGACTTCAACCCTATGTGGGTGGGCGATAACATCTATTTCCTTTCAGACCGCAGCGGCCCAGTGACGCTCTTCGCTTACGACACGAAAACCCAGACCGTAAAGCAGGTGGTCAAGAATAATGGGCTGGACCTGAAGTCGGCATCGGCCTGTCCCGATGCAATCGTCTACGAGCAGTTCGGGTCGCTCCACCTGTTTGATCTGAACTCTGGGCAGAGCCGGACTCTCCAGATTGGTGTTCAGGGCGATTTCCCTGCAGTCAGGCCTCATTTTGTGAAGATCGACCCCAAGAAGATCAACGCTGCCCGACTTTCTCCAACAGGAATGCGTGCCGTCCTCGAAACGCGAGGAGAAATTCTGACGGTGCCAGCAGAAAAAGGAGACGTCCGCAACATCACCCGTAGCCCGGCCGTGGCGGACCGCGACCCCGCCTGGTCACCGGACGGGAAGTGGATTGCCTACTTCTCGGACGAGTCCGGCGAATACGCCTTGCACCTTCGCGACCAGAACGGCATGGGCGAGGTGCGGAAGATCGACCTCGGCAAACCTCCCTCTTTTTTCTATTCCCCCACATGGTCGCCAGATAGCAAGAAGATCGCCTATACGGACAAGCGCTTGAATCTCTGGTACCTGGACTTGGAGCATCCCACGCCGGTGCATGTAGACTCCGATACGTATATGGCAAACCAGGCTCTGGAGCCAGCTTGGTCGCCGGATAGCCGATGGCTGGCTTACACCAAGCAGCTTCACAACTACCTGCATGCCGTATGGGTCTATTCGCTGGAGCAAGTGAAAAGCCGGCAGGTGACGGACGGCATGAGTGACGCGAGATTCGCGAAGTTCGATCCAAACGGCAAATACCTCTACTTCACCGCCAGCACTGATGTGGGGCTTGCGGCCTCGCAAGGCGATATGTCCGTGATGGACCGTCCCGTGACTCGCAGCGTCTACATCGCGGTCTTGGCAAAAGACATGCCCTCACCCCTCGCTCCTGAGAGTGACGAGGAGAAGGTCGGCGAGGAGAAGAAGAGCGACGGGACGGTGGCCACCGGCGACAGTGCGAAGTCTGGAAAGGACTCGGATAAGGAGAAAGGCAAGGAAGAGAAGAAGCCGGTCACAGTTAAGATCGACTTTGAAAAGATCAACCAGCGAATCCTGGCATTGCCTGTGCCGGCAAAGAATTATCATGGGCTGCTCGTGGGAAAGGAAGGGACACTCTTCCTGGTGGAGGGCCCACAGGTTGATTCGATTAGTTTCGAGGGTCCGCCGTCGTCAACGGTCCAGAGGTTCGACCTGACCACGCGCAAGACCAACAAACTCCTCGACGGTGTCAAGTCTTTTGACGTGTCGCACAACGGCGAGAAGATGCTCTACTGGCAGGGCGAGCAGTGGTTTATCACTGCCATCCCACCAGCGCCCAAGCTTGGCGAAGCCGCTCCGCCGCCTCCTCAGCAGCCGCAGGGCGCACTGAAGCTTGACGCTCTTGAGGTCTATGTTGACCCGCGTGCCGAGTGGAAGCAGATCTACCACGAGGCGTGGCGGCTGGAACGTGACTTCTTCTATGACCCCGGACACCACGGGCTTGACCTCAATGCAACCGAAAAAAAGTACGCCCCTTATTTGGAGGGTGTCGCAAGCCGAAGCGATCTCAACTACCTTTTCGAAGAGATGCTTGGCAACATGACGGTCGGGCACTTGTTCATCTGCTGTGGTGACCTCCCCGAAGTCAAGAAAGTGAAAGGTGGGTTGTTGGGTGCCGACTTCACGATTGAGAATGGGCGCTACCGGTTCGCCCGGGTCTTCGACGGTGAGAACTGGAACCCCAAACTCAGGGCCCCACTCACGCAGCCGGGTGTCAACGTGAATGCCGGGGATTATCTGTTTTCGGTGAACGAGCGCGAGCTGCGCAGTTTCGACGAGGTTTACAGCTTTTTCGAGGAGACGGCGGGCAAGCAGGTGGTGCTGCGAGTGGGACCGAACCCGGATGGGGCCGGCTCGCGCGAGGTCACGGTGGTGCCGGTAGAGGATGAAACTGGCCTCCGCAACTTGGCTTGGGTAGAAGGCAACCGCCGCAAGGTGGACGAACTGACCGGCGGCCGTGTCGCCTATGTCTACCTGCCGGATACTTTCGTGGACGGCTACACCAACTTCAACCGCTACTACTTTGCGCAAGTGGGCAAACAGGCCGCCCTCATCGACGAGCGCTTCAACGGCGGTGGCTTCCTGGCCGACTACATCATCGACTACCTGCGCCGACCGATTACGAGCCGCGCAGCAACTCGAGAAGGGGAGGACCTGTCCTTCCCGATGGGGGCGATATACGGTCCCAAAGTAATGATCATCAACGAAATGGCCGGGTCCGGGGGCGACGCGCTGCCGTGGTATTTCCGACGTGCGGGAATCGGTCCCCTAGTAGGGAAGAGGACTTGGGGTGGACTGGTGGGATGGAACGGCAGCGCGCCCCTGATTGACGGAGGTTTTGTCGGCACGCCGCAGGTTGCCATTTACGGTTTGAAGGGTGAGTGGGAGGTCGAAAACCGCGGTATCGCACCGGAATACGAAGTGGAACTCGACCCGAAGCTCGTTCGCCAGGGGCATGACCCCCAGCTCGAAAAGGCGGTGGAAGTCATCTTGGATTTGCTAAGAAAAAATCCTCCGCCGGTGTATAAGCGCCCAGAGTACCCGAACTACAATAAGTAACAGAGCTCTCAATAAAGCCCTCCAGAATGTTCGGCCATTAGGTTTCCACGATTGGCGGCGTCCAGAAACCTTGCAACTGAGTTGAGGTCAAGCTAGGCGGCGGGGTTGGTCAACTTCGACGAACATCTTCCTTCATTGGTTTTTTGATTTCCACAGAACTGTGCAAAAATCTGTTCAAACAGCCACATCCCATCCACGCCAGCGGTTCAAATTACAAAGGTTTTTACGGATTGCACCGAACCGGTGCAACCATTCTGCGCCCACACGGCTTCCGAGGCCAAATGAATCCAGCCGGAGCTGACAAACCTGCAACGGGCGGATGCATTCTGCGTCACATCGAGTACAAAAAGGATAGGTTTTCATATGCCCCCAGTCGGTGAAGGACTCGCGCCTCCCGTCGTAGGTGCGATTTGTGACTTTTGCTCGTCGCAGGAAGTCTTCCAGGTCTACATGGCCGAGGACTTCACCGCGGTGGAACTCGAAGCGCCGGACGGGAGCCCGGTGTTCCTGAATTCGACGGGCGGCTGGGCCGCGTGCCACAAGTGCGCCAAGTTAGTTGAGGCCGCGCAATGGGCCGAGTTGCTTGAGCGGTGCTTCGATACTTTTAAGGCAAACCTGCCAGCCCCTGTTCATCTGTCGGCGCGGGAAGAACAAGAGCTTAAAGGAATCCTCCGCGGCGCGCACGAACAGTTCCGAAAACTCCGGAAGACAGCCGTTTGAAATCTCGCGCTCGTACTGCGTGCGAAGAGATAGGAGCAAACCTTGACTGAGCTAATGAAGCGTAAAACGCAGTTAGTCCTTCAAACGCCATATTTTGTTCGACGCCGGGCTATGATTGCCCACGTTGAAGCGGCGGGTTTGCGATTGAGGGAAAAAGGTAGACGTTTCACCCTTGAAATCAGTTGGGCGCAGATTGACAACCGAGCTGCCGAGATCGCGGCGGAGCGGACTCGCCGTTTGGTCTCAGAAAAGCGAACAGCGCAGTATTGAAGCTAGCGCAACCTGGTCTGAAATCAGGACACCAAAGAACTCCATCTTTACCGGAAGCCCACAAACTGCAGCTCTCGCTGAGCACAGGCACTGAAACTGTAAAGGCCTTCGTTACTCCCCCCTGCCTGGCAGGACCAAATCCAAAAATAAAGGATTGTTGATCATGATTCGGACCATGCAGGATTTTGTCGAAACACTGAAGGCTGCGCTGCGCGTATCAACGCCGCTCGTCGCAGTGCGCACACCGGACCCCGCCGGCACCGTCCAGACGGTCCTCGGAGTCCTCAACGGCAAAGGGGATGAAACTCCGGTGCTCCACTGGGACGTCATGCGCGGTCTTGCAGGACTTAACGACGCTGGCAAAGCCGAAGCCCGACGCGTGCTCGACGGCGGCGATCCCGCCATGGCCTCAGTTCGGCCTTCGGATGCCCTGACTCTTGCCGAAAAGCTTGGTCAGGACGCAATTCTGTTCTTCGCCAATGGGCAGAGATTCTTTTCCGATGCAGTCGTTGCCCAGGGCATTTGGAACCTCCGGGACTCGTTCAAGGCCAAGGGGTGCATGCTGGCGCTCTTGATGACGTCGGGGTCAACCCTACCGCCCGAATTGGCGGAAGACGTGTTTTTGATGGACGAGCCACTGCCTTCAGCAGAGGACTTGGGTGGGATCGTCGCATCGACCTTCGCCTCGGCTGGATTGCCGGAGCCGGATACAGAGGTGAGTGGGAAGGCAATCGACGCCGTGATCGGCTTGGCGGCTTTTCCAGCAGAGCAAGCCCTGGCAATGTCGGTAACCAAGAACGGCCTCGATATGGCAGGACTGTGGGAACGGAAGCGGCAGGTCATCGAGCAGACGCCGGGCCTCAGTGTATGGCGTGGCGGCGAGACGTTCGACCATATTGGTGGAGTCCAAAACGTAAAGACGTTTTTGCGCGCGGTCGTTGCCGGGGCGGAGCCACCCCGGGTCGTAGTGTTCATTGACGAGATCGAGAAACACTTGGCGGGCACCGGCACAGACCTGAGCGGCGTCAAGACGGAAATGACCGGCGCGCTTCTCACCTGGATGCAGGACCGCAGGGCCGATGGGTGCATTTTCATAGGTCCGCCTGGAGCCGCCAAGTCGGCAGTGGCAAAGGCCACGGGCAACACTGCTTGTATTCCGACGATTGCCTTTGACTTGGCCGGGATGCAGAGCTCGTTGGTGGGAGCTTCGGGAGACCGGTTGCGGACCGCGCTCAAGATTGTTGATGCGGTGTCGCAAGGCAGGACCTTGTTCATTGCCACGTGCAACAAGATCGCCACGCTGCCGCCCGAACTACGGAGGAGGTTTACGCTAGGCACGTTCTTCTTTGACCTGCCTTCGGTAGAGGAACGGGGCACGATCTGGAAAATCTATACACGCAAATACGTCAATTCGGGTGAGCCCCCGGACGACGAGGGCTGGACCGGCGCGGAAATCGAGGAGTGTTGCCGGAAAGCTTACCGCCTGAAGATATCCCTCCAGGAAGCGGCCCAATATATCGTTCCAGTGTCGCGGTCTGCGAGCGAGGAGATTAAGTCATTGCGGCTGCAGGCTTCGGGCAAATTCATCAGTGCCTCAGCGCCGGGCGTTTACAAGTACGAAGAAGCCGCAGCAATGCCCAAGGGCGTGAAACGCGTCTTCCGGGACATGACGGCATAAGCGTTGGCCGTCTCACGTAATTGAGGGTCAGGCCATTTAGCGTAGCTCGGCCTTTGCGCTCGTTGAGGGCACCCTGGCTATCCCCATTCCTCCTTGGATTGTGAGGTTCAAAACCATGCCGTGTGACACGATTCAGCGATCCGAAATTGAGTTCCTACCCAATTGTACCGATACACGCCTGCTCACCTTGGCACTCGAACGCCTTGGTTTCGAGGTTGCGACGCTTAGTGATCGGCTCGTTCTTCGCAAGCAGGATGCCAACGGTTACTACCGTTCAGGTTCCTACAATCCTAAGACGGGACGAGTGGAGCTTTACAGCGGGTGGGACATCAACGAAATCAAGCGAGCGTACTCCGAGCAGACCGTTGAGAGCCAAGCCCGCAAGTTCGGCTGGCAATTGCAGTGGGGCACGAACAAGGCCGGTCGCCACGAGGCTACCGTGCTCCGGAGAGGGTGATGCCATGCAAATCGACCGATTCACAATCGAAATATTAGAAGATGGCACGATCAAGACGACAACGGACGCGGTGAGCGCCGCCAACCATGATAACGCGGAGCGGTTCCTGCGAGCGATGGCCCATCTTGCCGGCGGTGAGACGAAGCGGGAACGGCGCACCGACGTGAAGCCTCATCATCATGACGCGCACCATCACATAAAGGGCCCGCTGATTGAACGAAAGGGCTGAAAAGCCTCTGAGAAGCAGGAGTGACACCGGGTGGGTCGCCGATAACCTTGGAGGTTTGACGTTGAACCAAAGCGGGCCGGCAGCCCGCTTAATTTGCTTTCAAGAGAAGGAGGATCATTCTGTGGCGACACTAGCGCCAATCATTGCAATTGAAGACAGGGGCCAGGACTTGGCTCAGAAAACGGTGTGCCTGAAAGTTCACCTCGGGCTCGTTGGCAACAGCCGGAAGGTCAGCAACTCTCAAGTCGAGGTGGATGCGGACAAGCAGCTCATTCGGGTGTCCAAGACCCTGCTTGATTCCGTCGAATTGCAGGCCATTAAAACCCTCGACGGCGAGGTTCGCCGTTATCTCTATGACAATTGCCTGCCGTTCGAGTCCGGGATCCAATTGGTGCCCCTACCCCAGATCGAGACCGTGGATCAGAAGCTTCGGGAATACGCGCTGAAGCGTTTGGAGTTGGTTGAGGCTTTCATTGGCGCTTACCCAAGGCTGTGCGAACAGGCGGCGCCTCGACTGCGGACGCTGCACAACCCGAACGACTATCCTTCGGTAGACATCGTCCGATCACATTTCACCTTCGACTGGCGGTACGTAAGTTTTGGCGTGCCGGGCCAGTTGAAGGAGATCTCGGCACGCATTTTCGAAGACGAGCGCGAGAAGGCATCCCAAATGATGGCGGAGGCTTCTTCCGAAATCCAGCAAGTACTCCGAGCCGCGATGGCTGAGATGGTAGCGCACCTGCGAGACCGTCTGACAGATCAGGCTGACGGCAAGCCGCAGCGGATCCGCGAGTCCACAATCCAGAAGCTGCGGAACTTCCTGGATACGTTCGACTTTCGGAACGTGACGGACGACCTGGAATTGAAGGAACAAGTCGAAAGAGCGCGACAACTGCTTGGCGGTGTGAGCACAGACGCAATCCGCACCACGGCTGAGCTGCGCGCCAGAATTAAAAATGGAATGGCGGAAGTCGCAGAGCGGCTTGAGACGATGGTCGCCGACCGCGTTGGGCGCAAGTTCCGGTTGGACGAGTTTTGAAGGGCTGTGCTCTGAGGGTCGCTACACTCAGCGGAACAAACCCGATTGGCTGGTTTCGCCTTGCTTTTGGGGCTCAGCTTTTTGGAAGGTGTCGTCGCGCAGGCGGGATTAGCGGAGTTGTTTTCCGGCCAGCAATTCGGCGATGGTCAGGATTTGTAAACGGGGATATTGTTCGGGGAAATTCTCGGACTGGTAGAAACCTGCCGAAGCCGCGTCGGTGAGCATCGGAGCCGTGGGTTCTCGCAAAGTGATCATCGCCCCAATGGCGGCCTTCTCGCGCTCGATCACGCCTTTCAAGTCGCGCACGTGATTCACGCCAATACGGCCGCTCTTTACCTGGACCACCACTTTCTTCGCTATGCCGCTGTTATCGTCGATGAAATAAGTATTGGGGAGGGAAGACTGTCGGGCTCGAAGAATCCAATGTCAGAAATGCGCTCACGCTGGCTACTCGCTGTCCCCTACGCTCGGTTATCACTTTGAATTAAATTGCGTGGGATATGCTAAACGTAGTCGATAAGAATCCTGCAGAGCGATCACGCCGAAAAAAACCTCCTTTCCAAGAATAGCTTTTGCAGTCGAAAGTTTCTCCATAAGATCGATCACACTTTCTCGAATCTCGCCCTCGTACTGAACGAAGAACACTTCCGCGGGACTATTGAAAAGACGCTGAATCTGGTCGCCATTCTTACCCATCATTGCAGGAACCAATGGCCCCTTCTTCGCTGGCCCTTTGAGAGCAAATGCAGCACGGAGGGTACGACCGCGAATCTTCAATCGCGTCGTGAAAACATCATTGCTTTCGCCGCCCCAATCTTTTGGGTCATAAACCTCTTTCAGGAGCCGAAGAATTCCTTTCTTGAACTTCTTTTCTGGAAGCCGTTCTGGAGTCATTCTCTGAGGAATGTCTCTAATTGTCTTTACGCGTTCAAACTGATTGACATCTTCTATCGAGACGAATCTGATCTTAAATCGAAACGGAACCTGGATAACCACGCGCTGCGTCTTCGTCCCAACATTTTCCGGATTCGTTTTTGTGTGGTATCCCCCCAGCTTCATGCTGTTGCGTGCAAGTTGAAGAATCTTACGTTTGTTTTGCTCAACAAAGTCTATTTTTCTATATACAGTGCACACTTTGCCGTCGATTCTCTGCTTTTCCTGCAGGAAGATTCTCTCCCGTGCGAGAGGCTTTGCGAACTCAGTCACCCTCTTTGAAGTTGCGATCCCGGTAACCTGAGCAATCTCGTCTAAGGTCTTAACCTTCTTTTTCCCAGTGTAAACCGCCTTGAATACTTGCTGCTTTATAGGGGCATTGCGCAGGAGCTCGGCGAAGTTCGCAATCTGATCCCTTCGATGCGATGCTGTGTCGCTTACTTGTATCGCCATACGTTTGTTAATTTATTGCTTTGCGATTGTGGGAACAGGTTTAGTCCCTTTCTTTCTTCTGCCTCTCATCACCTGAAACATGGCGCGGATGTTTGCGGCCCCCATACCCGTAGCATAATGTACTTCGTCGGACGCTGCCCCTGACTTCAGGGCGATTAGAATAAGCAGGTTTCTAATTTGTCTAACTTCTTTCGAAAATTTCTGCTCGCTAGTTGGCACCTTTTCTTTTGCCATTCGTCCTCCTCCCCATCAACTGGCTGGCGCGCGCCTTCCCACGATTGTGCTTGTTGCTGGCTAGAATCGCTGTGCCCTTCACGCTTTTTGTTGAAGCACTTCGAGGTGTTTTGAAATTCTGTTGACCCGCTTCATGTCTACGCCCAGAACTTTCCGTAGCTCCTGGCGCTTCATATTGACGCTTGAAGCCTGCAAGATAAAAATGTCCTCCAAGAGCTGCACAATCTTGTCGAGCTTACGACCTACGCTGTCTTGGTCCGAAGGTTTATTCATCGTTCCTTCTCCTTTTTGATATACCTTGCGATACGACTGACCTTGTAGATGTCGCATCCGACGATCTTGCGAATTTCAAGCTGAGGCACGCCTACCTTCGCGAGTTCGGTAATCAGGAGATCCTTTAGGAGTTCGGTGTTTGAGTCAGTTTGCTTGTTTTCATTCTTGGTTGGCATGTCATTCCACCTTTTTCTCATCTCTATGATGCAGGAATTAGCGCGCGTTTGGCTTTTACTACACGCTCCCAATCACGAAAGTTCACCACGACTCTCTGACGATCGTGCCCGCAAATAGGGTTCATATGTGCGACCGGGTTCCGCGACGCACCGATGCAGTTGATGAGCTCGCTGAACCATTCGATCCTGCTCAAGATTGGCTGAAGTCTCTGCCAAGCTTCTCTATTGCGCACAATCGAAACCAAGTCCTTGATGTCCGTGTAAAAAATGGGATCTGAACCTCGTGCACCATGCCAAGGAGCCTCGTTTTCCTGCTTCATTCTGTCTGCGACAGATCGTCGGACGCCTTCGGGCGCGCATCGGTCCCACCACTCCTTGCCTATCTCTTGGCTCAAGACTCGCCTGATTACCTCACGCACTGAATTTTCGAAGATGTAGAGGATGGGGTATACCCTCTCTGCCATCTCCTTCGCCTCCGCGATCATACGGGGCGGCAGAACAGGGTCAGTAATCGATAGGCTTCCCCCCACGCGAATCTCTTTCAATTTCGTTATTGTTTTTGTCCTTGACTTATGTTCTTGGCCCGATTGACGACCCGCTTGCAGGGCAGAAACGAGCTCTCGAATTCGGGCGACGGCCTCGGAGTCCAAAAACTTATGAAGCCGTATACCTTCGTGGTGAGCTATACAATACGTGGCTTCTTCCGTGCTCATAGGCACTTGTCGGCTGAGTGCCTGCGCACGTTGCGAAAGACGCTGAGGTGTAACACCCAGTTTGCTGAGCAACGCCGCTCTAAGCTCTCTGTTAATCATTTGCTTTACGACTCCGCCGGTTCTCATTTCTTTGCTTTCTTTGCAGGCGTATAACTCTTCCTTGCTCTTCGCGCTTCGGCAAGCCTTACGCTAATCGTATTCGGTGTCGAGCCCAACATATCGGCGATCTCGGTTGGGCCATATCCAGCCTTATCCATTAAATCCACCTGCTCCTTCTGCTTCATGCCCTGCAGCGCGGTTAATGAAAGCAGACGTAGCGTTCGCAAGATCATTTCGTCGCTGTTCATTTAAGTCCTCCAATACGCTGCCTAGGTCTCCTCGATTTCCGCAAATTGAAAAGTACCACTCGTACTGTGTTTGGCGTGGTGCCCACAAGCTCAGCAATGTCCTTGGGCTGCAATCCCGCTACAGAGAAGAGCCAAATCTGCTCTGACTGGCTCTTGCCCTGGGTCATGCCTACGACGCCGAGTCGAATAACCGAATTGAGCCTCTGCACAATCGTATCCAATTTCCTTGAAATCGCGTCAAGTCGCGCATCATTCACTGTGCGCCGCCTTTCTTCTCATTGCCATTGCCGCTGTAACGTAACTGATCGGCTTATGCAAGATTTGGGCAATTTCTGAAGGCGACGCCCCTAGTTCGCTGAGCTTCATAATCCTGCTGGTCATCGTAGCCCTCGATCCAGTCTCACTTCTGTCGATTAGCAAGGCGACGATTAGGTCTAGACGTCGAACGACTTCGGCTGAAGGCGCTGGTTGTTTCTGCACTTTCATGAAAACATTTTAGCGCAACTAATTTATACGTGTCAACTACTTTTTTATATTGAGATAGATAGATTCATATCATTAGACAAACACAAATGTCGCGCTCTTAATGGATCTTCAATTCGGTGTAGCACCGCGACAATCTGACCACGCGCGGTATTCACCCGATAGCGGCTAGCAACTTGCTTGGATTTTCAGGAAACGACACAGAACTACAATACTGGGCTGCAAGCAGAAGTTCAAGAAGACTCAAACCGACCAGCCTTCAGTCTCG
>DATGFN010000060.1:0-271104 GCA_035308965.1 Terriglobia bacterium
GGCGTGGCCGAGGGCGGCCACAAATACCACGTCGGGATTATGGGGATCGACAATGACGCTCGAGATGTGGCGGGAATCTTTGAGGCCAAGGTGGGTCCAGGTCTTGCCGGCGTCAACGGATTTATAGACGCCATCGCCAAACGAAATATCGCCGCGCAAACAGCTTTCGCCGGTGCCCACGTAAATCACGTTGGGATCGGACTCGGCCACGGCGATGGCGCCAATGGAGGAAATGTGTTCCTTGTCGAACATGGGCGTCCAGTCAAGACCGGCGTCGGTGGACTTCCAGACGCCGCCGGCCGCCGCGCCAAAATAATAAGTGTTCGGATCGCCCGGAACTCCGGAGACGGCCAGCACCCGCCCGCCGCGAAAAGGCCCAATCAGCCGCCACTTCATCCCCTTAAAAGTATTGTCCTGGGAATCTTTAGCCACATTCAGTTCCTGGGCATGAAGAATGGCGCCGCAAGCAAGTACTGTCGAAAGAGCCGCGGGCAGGAAAACGCAGGCAGACGAGCGCCTTAATGAAAACATTGGAAAGCCTCCTGTAAGTTTGAAAGCGGAGTATGTTAACTCGGAGAGAGTAGCAAGGTAAAACGATTTGTGGTAGCGGTGTCTTTTGCCCGATGCGAGTTCTGCCGCACTGTCATTCCCGCGAAGGCGGGAACCCATTTCACTAAATCAGTAGAAATGCGCCGAAAAGAGACTGGATTCCCGCCTTCGCGGGAATGACCAATTCCTCAAAAGGAATTTAAATCCAATTGACGCCACTGCCCAATTTATTAGGAGATCAAAAAGGTTGGGTTGCAATTGATGGATGGGTTTTAATCCGGGTTAATTGCTCGCTATCTTGTGACTGTCTCCACGATCGGGTTCGTCACGCCCATGGCATCCGCTATTTGGGCAACCGTCGGTCGAGGAGCGGTCAATTCTGTTTGAGAGTTTGCCGCCAGCAGCGATTTGATTTCCTGCTCGAATACAGAGGTATCCTGGGCGCCTACATGCTTCGCGTAGATGCGCCCGTCGCGCCCCACAAGGAACGTGGTGGGAACCCCAAGAGTCACCCCGAAGCGCTCGTCCAAATCACCCGAATCTAGTGCCACGGCATAATTCATTTTGAACTCTTTGTAAAAGTCCCGTACGGGTTCGGGACCGGAATCGAGCGAGATGCCCACAATCATGAACCCTTGATCACGATAGCGCTCCTGCAATTGAACAAACCCTGGGATTTCGGTGCGGCATGGGCCGCAATCAGTGGCCCAAAAATCGATCATCAAGACTTTGCCGCGGTAATCCGCCAAATGAATGGTCTGGCCGTTAATGTCCTTCAGGGAGAAATCCGGAGCCACGGGGTGTTTCCCGCCGGCGGCGATGGCGCCGGGGCGCGGATGATTCGAGGTCAGGGGGGCAATCCAGAAGTAGTTGGCAAGGGACAATCCCATTGCGATTCCCCCAGCCAAGCAGGCGATAAGTAAGATTCGACTTTTTTTCACGGAACCGCTCGCCTCAACCAAAATCGACTTTCAGCGCCTGGCCAAGCAACATGCTACACAGTTTTTTTGGTTAGTTTTTCCGCTTCTTCTTTGGCCAGCTTACGGCTTACCCCGCAACCGGGGTCCTTATGGCGGCACACGAGCACGCTCATATTGCAACCGCAAGTGCATTGCTGTTTGTTGAGATCAATTTTCAGTTTCGCAATCTGGGCAGGAGTGATTCCCGAGAGGTTTACACCCGGCACATCCGGGTTATTCTCCGCTTTCACTTCCTCGGGGGACTTGACCTCAATGTCATCATCAGACCTTTGAATTGCAGGCTTGAAGCTCGCCACTTCGGTGCCGGGCTGGGCGGCGAGAAGCGTTTTGACCTCTTCCTCGAAAACAGAGATGTCCGTGGTGCCGGTGTGCTTGGCATAGATGCGGCCATCGCGTCCGATGAGGAAAGTTGTGGGCAGTCCGATAATTCCACCATAAAGTTGATCCACGTCATCGCTTGCCAACGCCACCGGATAATTCATTTTGAATTGTTTGTAAAAGTTCTTGACGCTTTCGGTGGCATCGTCGCCTTCGTCCTTGGAAATGCCGATGATTTCCAATCCCTGGTCGTGGTAACGGTTTTCGAGTTCCACGAATCCGGGGATTTCGATTCGGCACGGCCCGCACCAGGTGGCCCAGAAATCCACTACCAGGACTTTACCTTTGTATTGATCCAGATTGATTTTTTCTCCGGCAATGGTGGTCAACGAAAACCCGGGAGCCACGGGATGATTGCCCGCTGCCGCCATGCCCTTGGCTTGCGCCTGGCGCACCAGGACGGGTGCGATCCAAAGTTTGTTGACGAAGAAAAGCCCGCCGGCGAGCACCAGAGCCGCGAACGCGCCAATTATGATTTTTCCTTTATTCATCAATCTCAACTCCAAAATCCAAACTTTCCCTTCGGCGCTCCGCTTATCCCCGGGCGCGTTTGGTTTGCATAGGCAGCGCGGCTTCCCGAACTTCGCGGGCGCGGCCGCCCAGCTTCCAGGCCATCACCGCCGCCACTCCCAAAGCTATTATAGCGATAAATTGAGATGTGGAGAGGAGATGATTAAAAACAAAGCCGCGATCCTCGTCGCCGCGCAGGAACTCGATGAAGAATCGCGCCAGGCCGTACAAGGTAAGATAAATCACAAAAATCTGGCCGTCATACTTCTTTTTTCCGAATCGCCAAAGCAAAATTCCGAAAATCAAGAAAGTGGCTAGCGATTCGATGATTTGCGTCGGGTAAATTCGAACGTTCAACGGTATTCCGGTAAAGTCGTGGCTGATCGGATTGGTAAAGACCACTCCCAGGAACGATTGGGTGGGCTTGCCGTAATCGCATCCGGCGGCGAAACATCCCAGGCGCCCAACGCTTTGCGCCAATGCAATCCCGGGCACGTAGACGTCAAAAACTTTCAGCATGGGCAGGTGGTAAACCTTGATGTACCAAATCGCGAAAAACGTGGCCGCCGCAAACCCTCCATAAAATACGCCCGCCGCCTGGAGAGTGTTCCAACTGAAAACCGCGCCCAAACTTCCAAAGCTGCTCCAATCGGTCAAAATCAGCAGCAACTTCGATCCCAGCAAGCCAACGATCAGCAGCCAGGTGCTGAAATCGAGTAACTGGTTTGTGTCCAGTCCCTCGCGGCGTCCCAGGCGAATCACAGTGTAAATCGCCGCGATTAGAGCTGTGGCGAAGAGTGTTCCGTAAGTCGGAAGTCGAAGCCAGCCGAAATCGATCAGAATGGGGTGCATAAATTCAGCGACGAGTGACAAGAAAAAAGCAAGAAATCAGAATCCTTTCTGTATTGCTTCATCATTGTCATGCCCTCGATCATCTCACCGCCCTTCAATCTTGCCCGCTCGTCACTTGTCGCTCGTCACCAGTCACTGGTCTTAAAGCGTAAACCTGTTCAAGAATGTTAAGTATCCCGAAAGGATTGTGAATCGGTGGAAGGCCATCAGGATTCCGATGCCAATCAGCAACACGCCTGAAGCTACTTCCACAACTTGCAAGTGCTTACGGAAACGGCCATAAAATTTTAGAAATTGGCCCAGGCCGAGACCCGTCAGCAAGAAGGGGATGGCCAGGCCCGCCGAATAGATGGCCAGCAGAAACATGCCGGCGAAGACTGTGTCGCGCGTGGCGGCCAGACCCAAAATTCCGGCCAGGATGGGGCCGATGCAGGGCGTCCAGCCAAAAGCAAATGCGAACCCCAAAATAAATGAACCCGCCAGGCCTCGCTTGGGCGCGCCGGTGTCCAAGCGGGTGTCACGGTAAAGGAAGGGGATTTTCACCAGACCGGTCAAGTGCAGTCCAAAAACAATAATAAGAATTCCAGCCACTATATCGAAAGCCCTTCGCTCGGAGGCCAGGAAATTCCCCACCCATGTTGCCGAAGCGCCCAACGACACGAAGACCGTGGAAAATCCAACCACGAAAGCAATGGAGTTGAAAAAGATTCTCCTGCCCACGCCGGATTCCGCCCCCGCGCGCAACTGCTCGATGGACTCACCCGATAGCATGGAAACGTAACCGGGAACCAGGGGCAGCACGCAAGGCGACAGGAAGGAAACTATGCCGGCCAAAAAGGCGATAGGGAGACTGATTTCGGTCATCGGACGTTAATCCTCTGGTGGGACATCCTCGTACTGGCCGCCCTTCTATTTGATGCAGAGAAGTGCCGCATTGTCACCGGACCGCCCGTCGATTGACGCAAGACCGGCGGCCGGGAAGAGTTAACTGGTTGCTTTAAACTCTTCAAGTGTATCATAGCGCGCTGCCCTATATCCGGGGCAAATTGCCGCCCAGATTTAATCCGTGGAGAAGAAATTGCTACGAGCCATCATCTTTGATTTTGACGGAACCATTGTAAATAGCGAGCCCTTGATTTTAAAGCTCACGCAGCAGATGGCGGGGCTTGAAGGCTGGACTCTGACCGACGAAGAGTACTACCAAACCTACCTCGCCCTCGATGACCGCGGGATCGTTGAGCATTTATTTCGCAGTCATGGCCGCCCACTGGACGAAGCGCGGCGCGAGGAATTGGTGGAGTGGAAAGCGCGGAAATATATGGACGAGATTCGCGATGGCCTCCCCACCTTTCCCGGCGCCAATGAGTTCGTCCGCAAGGTGGCATCGCAATTTCCCTTGGCCATCGCCAGCGGAAGTTTCCGCTCGGAGATCGAACACTTGCTTGCGAAAATCGGATTGCGCGACAAATTCACGTTGATGGTTACCGCGGACGATGTGGCTCATTCAAAGCCCGATCCCGAAGTTTTCAATAAGACGCTCGCCGCCCTTCAACATGCCGCTTTTAATCCTTGCGTGGGCCACCCTCCCCTGCGGGCTGCCGAATGTCTGGTGATCGAAGACGCTGCCGCGGGCGTCGATGCCGCACACGCCGCCGGAATGAAATGCATGGCCCTGGCCCATAGCCTGGCGCGCGAAGCTCTGTCCCATGCGGATTGGGTTTACAACAACTTTGATGAAGTGGATTTTAATAAGATAGATGCGGACTTTGGAGTCTGAAAGATTCCCTCACCCCGGGCCCCTCTGTCGCCGCGCCGGGCCGGGTGAGGGGGTACCTTGATTCATATAACCCAATAAGATAATACTAACTCCCCCCCACGCGCTCTTCCGGAGGTTTCACCCGGCGCAGGGCTACGAACAACATCACGTCGTAAACAATTTTCATCCCGCTGCCAATGAACAAGGGCGTGGCCATGGCGACACGTTGCATCAGCGCCCCCGCGAACGACGGCGTGATGGAGCGCGCGATGCTGCGCGTCAGGTTGGTGACCCCGGTGGAAAAAGTGCGCTCCTCCGGCTCGACGACCGCCACCACATAGGATTGGCGGGCCGGTACATCCATCTCCACCAGAGCCTCGCGGCAGAGGAGAAATAAAATCGCCCAGCCCGATGACGGGGCAAACGGCATCGCCATCAGAAACAGGCTGCTGGGAATGTGGGTGAAAATCATGGTGTTCAGCAATCCAATATGCCGCGAGAGCCACGCGGCCACCAGATATGATCCCGAATTCAATACGTGCCCGGCGAAAAAAACCAGGGCCAGATTCTGCTCGGATACGGCGAACTTGGCAAAGAACCAATAGGCAATCAACGCGTCCGTCATCAACCCGCCGCCCAGGCTGTCGAGGCCAGAAAGCGCGGAAAGCCAGGTGATCACTCGTTTGGAATGGGGAGAGAGCCGTACCTGGCCAGGCTTCGAGCGATGCGCGCCGGGCGCCACCTCAATCTCAGAGGGAAGGAACGCATAGGGAAGCGCACTCAATAAATTGAGCGCGGCGTAGAGCCCGAAAGTTACGCGATAGGCAAAGAGGACATCAAGATTAAACCAATGTTGAAAAACCAACGGCAAGGCGGCGGCCAGCGCGCCCAGGGCCTGGCCGGTTTCAATCACCACGTTGTACCAGGAAAACGCTATGGTTCGGCGCTCGGACGACACCATTTGCGGAATGATGGCTTGCTCGATGGAAAAAATGGGGCCGCGGTCGGCGCCCATCCCATTTAACATTCCGAAGAAGGCGAGAAGGACAATGCTGAGCGCGCTTCCGGTAAACGCAAACCCCAACCCACCGAGGGCGCTCAAAAGTGAAAGGCCGATCAACGTGATCCGGCGGCCCAGTTGATCGGCCCGCATACTAACCAGCAGGGTGGCGACGGCGGAACCCGCCAGGCCAGCGGAAATGACGAAACCGATGATGGTGGCTGAAAATCCGGCGCGGGCAACATACACTCCCAAAATTACGCCAGTAAGCCCAATGCCGAGCGAGCGCAGCAGAGCGGCAGCGTAGATTAGGAACAGTGACGAGCGGTGATTGACGAGTGACAAGTTTAGGAAAACCTCTTCACTGGTTTCCGGCGTCGGTTCTCTTAAGGAGCAGTGCCCAATCGCCGCTGTCTGGCGCGGGGGGCGAAGTCCATGAAGGTCCCTCGGCCATGGGCGCGGCCGTCAACTTCCCGCTACGGGCATTGAACCAGGCGGCCTGGTAACGGCCGGGCGCAAGCTTTACCGTCACTTTGCCGCCCATGGGCAAATACACAACGTAAAGCTTCCCCCTTTCGGCCAGGCAGAAATCGCCGGTGTCAACCAACTCATCGTGCGGGTCAAGTTTCCACCAATCGAAGCTGGTAAAGAAATCGACCATGTGAGCGTAGCCCTCCAGCATCACCATGCTGTCATCCCCGCGCCCATTCACCCAGCCTCCGCCGGTATCCGGCCAGGCTCCGGTACCGCGCTTGGCGGTTTCACCCGTGGTTTGATAAGTTCCTGCCATGGCCATCTCCCACGCCGCGCGCCGATTGGCGTCGGCGGAAGCGCCATCGGGGAAGCTCGGACTCCACTTGGGGTAATGGTCCTCGTAGCCATACTCTTCATCCACCTGCGGGATAATCCTGCCGGTTTTCACTTGCTCGCGGCGCTGGTTCAGCATCCATTCGTGCAGCGGGCGCGGCCATTGCTGGAATGACGTGAACCCGAACCAATCGGCGGCGCGGTCCTGCTGCGTGTTGTCAATCGGATGGTCGGTGGCGAGATGGTGGTAGGGGTCCCATTGTTCGAGCAACGTTCCCATCTGGTGAGACCAATCGAGACTGCGATAGGCGCTGATGTCGTCGCCCAGGTCCCAGGTGATGTTGGAGAACGCGCCCAGGCGCGCGGCGGCGTAACGGTAATAACGTTTTTCGTCCTCGCTCAACTGGGCGGGGTGGGCCTTCGAATCATTCCAATCCATAACGATGGAGATGCCCATGTCGCGTTCGCGGGCGTAGCGCAACATGCGGTCGTATTTTTGCCAGTAGGGGAGGTTGAAGCGGCTGTAGTCGAACTCCGGACTGTCGAGCGAGTCGGGGTGCTGCGCCAACCACGGATTGAGGCAGGCATGAAATTCACCCGAGGGAATAATGGGCTCGCTCCAAAAACTCAGGCTGGGGCGTCCGGCCAGCAGCACGCGAATCCGGTTGATCTTCAACCGGTGCAGGCGATCGATGCTGGCCTGGATCACTTTTTCGTCGGTCCAGCCCATCAAAAGAAATGCGGTGGTCCCGTTCAGGAAATAATGCTCGCCTGTCCCTTCCCAGACAAAGTGCCACGGATAATTGGCGTCCACGCGCACAATCCCCCGCCGATGGGCGTCAACCGCTTTGAAGGCGCCGGAAAAACTTTTGCTGAAATCGCCCTGGCGAAAAGTCACGGCGAAGGAATAATCGCCGGGCTTAGAAGGCATAAAACGAATGCGGTAGAGGCTGCCATCCGCAGAATCACAGAAGCCTTCCACCGCGACGTGATCCGCGCCGCCGGATTTTTCGAAATGCCCTTGCACGGTTGCGTCCACAAAAGGATTGTGCGCGTCGGGCGCATCCACTTTCATCGTGACTTCAACAAAGTCGTAGGCGTCAACCGTGGTTGCGGATTGCGTAAAGCCGACGTCGCGTGGCGCAGCCCATGCCGGGGTTGTGGCCAACAAAACGAAGAAAGCAGCGATGAAGATGAGGAAGAGTTTTCCAAAGAGTTGTTGGCGCATCGTCGTAGCCTCCGGGGACAATCTAGCCGAAGTTGGTGGATTTTGCCATGAATCGAGTATCTTCCTTAGCCTCAACCCGCCCATTTTGAAGGCCGCGCATGGGACTGAAGCGATCTACTCTTTCGCAGGTAACGATTTCAGACTTGGGCTTGGGGATTTAGTGCGCGAGAAAGTTGAGGGTTGTTGCACCCCTTCCGGGCGTTCTGTCCCCGTTTCATAGGGCACTGTTGTGCCATTGACTGGGAACGCGTCCGGGAGGATGATAATCACATCATTAAAGCGTGTCACCCTATGAAGAAGACCGTAAGCATTGCATCTACAAGCATATCAATCCTGCTGGTGGGCTGCCAGATTCTGCTGGGGCAGGGCGGAACCTGGACCACTGAGGCCCCGATGCCCACGCCGCGCGCGGGCTCGGCGAGCGGGGTAGTGGGCGGCACTCTCTTCGTCGTCGGTGGAGGCAATTCCACTTGGCCTTCGCTTTCCGCCGTCGAAGCCTACGACCCCGTAACGAATTCCTGGACCACGAAAGCCCCGATCCCGACTTCCGTGAACGGCGCCGCAGCCGGGGTGGTCAACGGAATTCTATACGTTGTTGGTGGCGTGACGACAGGACCGAGCGGGGGCGGCCTAGAGCTGAATCTAGTACAGGCGTACAACCCCAAATCCGACATATGGAGTCTAAGAACTCCCATGCCCACTGCCCGTGATGGCATGGCAGTCGCGGTGTTGGATGGCATCCTTTATGCCGTGGGTGGATTTAAAATTCCCATAACAACTCCTGGAGGAGATGTAGGGACTTTGGAGGCTTATGACCCGAAGAGTAACACTTGGGCTTCCTTGGCTCCTATGCCTACCCCCCGTGATGGCCTGGCTCTCATTGCGTCGGGCGGTTTGTTATACGCCGTGGGCGGCTTCGTACCCACCAGGACGCCGCCCTATTTCCAGATCGAAGTTGGACTAGTTGAAGTATATGATCCTAAGACGAACTCCTGGAGCACACGAACCTCGATGCCGACGCCAAGGGGCATCTTTTCTGCAGCTGCGATCGATGGAATCATTTATGCGGTCGGAGGCTCCAGTGACACGGTTCTCACTCCAACGGTGGATACATACGAGCCGGAGACCGACACTTGGAGTAGCGAAGCGCCGATGCTGACGCCACGGGCCAGTCTTGTAGCTGGCGTTGTGGGAGATGTTCTCTACGCTGTTGGTGGTGGAAATGACAAATTCCTCGCGACCAATGAAGCCTTTACTCCTTTCCTCGCGGTCGCAATAGAAATCAAACCCAACACCATCAACCTGAAATCGAACGGGAAGATTGAGGCTGTCATCCTCTCCTCGAACACCTTTGACGCCACCTCGGTGAACCCCGAAACGGTCACGCTGGCCGGGGCATCGGTCGAAACCGAACAGAATGGCACGCCGCTGTTCACATTTGATGATGTCAACGGTGACGGAATCCTCGACCTAATCGTTCATTTCCGGGCGCGGGACCTGCAACTGACCAACACCGACACGCAAGCCGTCCTAAAGGGCCAAACCTTCGCCGGGCAACTCATCAAGGGCGTTGCCACCGTCCGCATTGTCCCCTAAAGAGTCTGTGTGATAACTGGGATTGTAGCGGCGGTCGGAGCTTGCCCCGCAGGGCGGGGACCGCCGTCATTGAGTTTTCAGGGCCTTCGGCGCTTATAGAGCGCCGCTACAACGAGAAAGAGCAAGTTATCACACAGACTCCTGAAGGGTCGTAGCGGCGGGTTTACCCCGCTATGTGTTCAGTATTTGCGGCGAAAGATGGCGGCGTAAAGCCGCCGCTACGCGTGCGCCTCGACATTCGCGCAAGGTCGTAGGACGGGGTGGGGGCACATGACCCAGGGCTCACGCCCTGGGCTAAGTTCTTTCGACCCTCCGGGCCTAACATTTCCCAACTGACTAACCACAATTTGTTCAGGCCACGTGTGAGGTACACTCTTCCGTTGTAGAATTGTTCCTCGACTCTTAATTTTCGACTTTCAACTTTCGACTTTCAACTTTTTTTCCATGAGCCAGGTGGATGAAGTTCGAGCAGCATCTGAAATCGTCAAAGTCGTGAGCGATTACGTCAAGCTGCGCAAGTCGGGCGCAAACATGAAAGGGCTTTGCCCATTTCATCAGGAAAAGACGCCTTCCTTTACCGTTCATGCGGGCAAGCAGATCTTCCACTGTTTTGGCTGCGGTGTGGGCGGCGATGTATTCAAGTTCATCATGCTGATTGAGAACCTGACTTTTCCCGAAGCGCTGCGCCGCCTGGCGGAAAAGTCGGGCATTGCTCTGCGGGAAACGGCAGGCGATGCGACCTATGACGCGTCGGCGCGCGAGCGCACGGTGCTGCAAAAGATTCACGACTTGGCGGCGAAGTTTTATGCCGCACAATTGGGCAGCACCGCCGAGGGACGCGCCGCGCGCGGCTATCTGGCCGACCGGGGACTGACAGACGAAGTGGTAGCCAAGTTCCGCCTGGGATACGCTCCGGCGCAAGGCCAGGCGTTAACCTCGCGACTGGCCGATGCCGGATTCGCCCCTGAGATGGCGGAGGCGAGCGGCCTCGTTCTGCGCGACCAGGAAGGGAATCGCCGCTTCGATCGTTTTCGGCGGCGCGTCATCTTTCCCATCCTAAACGAAACGGGCAAAGTGGTGGCATTCGGAGCGCGCGCCTTGGGCGATGATCAGCCAAAGTACATGAATTCCCCCGAAACGCCGATATATACCAAGAGCCGCGTGCTCTATCATCTGGATCGCGCGGGGAACGAAATCCGCAAGCTCGATTACGCCATTCTGGTGGAAGGTTATATGGACTGCATCGCCGTGGCTTCCAGTGGGATCGAGAATGTTGTGGCGAGCTGCGGAACCAGTCTTACTGAAAGTCAAATCCGGCTGCTCGGCCGATTTAGCAAGCGGGTGGTGGTGAACTACGATCCGGATTCCGCCGGCACGGCCGCAACGGAGCGATCGCTCACACTTTTACTCGAAGAGGGATTTGAGGCCAAAGTTTTGGCGCTGCCGGGAGGATTGGACCCGGATTCATTCATTCGCAAGCAGGGCGCGGCCAAGTATCGCGAGCGGTTGGCAGCGTCGCCATCGTATCTCGATTACCTCACAGACCAAGCCGCCAAAAAGCACGATTTGAATAAGCCGGAGGGAAAGGTAGCGGCGGCCAACGCCGTGTTGCCCTATCTGGCCCGCGTTCCCAATGCAATGCTCCGCGCCGAACTCGGAAACCGCGTGGCCGAGAGATTGCACCTGGATGAGCGCTTGCTGCGCGACGAATTAAGGCGCGCGGCCGGCGCAGGCCGCCGGGAAATACAGGCTCCCGCCGCAGTTCCGGCCTCCAAGGCGACGCCGGCTGAGAAGCAACTTTTGAAGGTCTTCATGGATAACGAAGAAATGGCGCTCGAATTCCTGCCTAAACTAATTGCTGAAGGCGACACAGCAGGTTTGGCGACGGAAAACCTTTTCAAGCAGATACTCAGCGCGCGTTCACAAGCAGAGAAATTTGACCCGTCGCAACTGGAGGACTCGCTCAATCCTGAGGAGCGGCGGTTGGTCTACGAACTCCTGGTATCTCCCGGAGAGGCGGCAGACCACGATCAGGTGCAAGGGTGCGTCAACGCCCTTCGGCGAAGGAATCTGGAGCGGGAGTCGGAACGATTGCAAGCGTCCATCCGGATGGCGGAGCGGGAAAAAGACGCCACGCGGCTCGGTGAGTTGCTTCAGGCCAAAGCCAACTTGGCCAAGGAGTTGGTGAAGTTACGCGGGGCCTGAAAAATCTTTATAATAATGAAACAAATTGGTGTAGAATTACATCTAATTTCTTGGAGTCATAGGCCGTTGGCTGGTTTCCGAGAGGTAACAAGAGACATGCCGCATGGTACCCCGCCCAGTCGGGCACGGGGTGTGTCCATCCATCGAAAAAAGGTGATCAATGCAACCTTCTTCTCCCAACGAGGGGGCTAAAACTTTGGCGTTTGACGAGAAATTCGATCAAGTGAACAAATTGATTACGCTCGGGAAGGAGAAGGGATACCTCCTTTACGATGAGGTGAACGACCTTCTTCCATCCGATTTCCACTCGGCCGAGGATCTCGAAAACCTGCTCTCGATGTTTGACAACGCGGGCATTGAAGTTCTTGAATCTCCCAAGCCGAAGGGCGCGGACAAGATTACGCTCGATCCCACCGACGACGCCAAGCCTGAAGAGGCTGCCGACGACGTCGAATTGGATCTGACCCCCGGCGTACTCGACAAGACGAACGATCCCGTCCGAATGTACCTGCGCGAGATGGGAACGGTTCCGCTCCTGACGCGCGAAGGCGAAGTGGAAATTGCCAAGCGCATTGAGCGCGGCCAACTCAATGTCCTCAAAGCGCAATCCCGCTCGCCCATCGTCATTCAGGCAATGTTCGCGATCCGCGAAGACCTGAAAAATGACGAACGCTCCATCAAAGAAGTGGTGGTATTTAATGACGACGAGCTGACCGACGATCGCGTAGCCGAGCGCATGAAGGACCTGGTGGCGGCCGTGGATGAAATCGAGCGGCTCAACAAAAAACTGATCCAGCTAAAGACGAAACGCGATTCCATTCCGCGCAGCAAGCGGCCCCGCGATTTCCGCCGCTACGCTTTTGCCGTGGCCCGCCACCGCATCATCATCTCGAAACTGATTCGGTCCATCGAATTCACCCACCTCGAGCGAAAACGGCTGATCGACAAGATTCGCCAGGGCGTGGAAGAGATGCGCCCCATTGAGCGCGAAGTCAATCGACTGGAACGGCGGGTTGAAAACACGCGCGGCAACGGCCAAAAAGAATTGCGCAAGGAACTGCGATTCCATCGCGCCAAATTGACCGAGTTCGAGGATCGGATTCAATCCACCGCCCCCGAGCTTCGGCGAACTTACCAGACTATTAACAGCGGCGAAAGAGAAGCCGATGCCGCCAAGAAGGAACTGATTGAGGCCAACCTTCGCCTGGTGGTTTCCATCGCCAAGAAATACACCAACCGGGGACTGCAATTCCTCGATCTGATTCAGGAAGGAAACATCGGCCTGATGAAGGCGGTGGATAAATTTGAATACCGCCGGGGATATAAATTCTCGACCTACGCCACCTGGTGGATTCGCCAGGCCATCACGCGCGCCATCGCGGACCAGGCCCGCACCATCCGCATTCCGGTGCACATGATTGAGACCATCAATAAGTTGATCCGCACTTCGCGGCAACTGGTGCAGGAATATGGACGCGAACCTACCTCGGAAGAAATTGCCAAGCGCATGGATATTCCGGTAATCAAAGTGCGCAAGGTGCTGAAAATCGCCCAGGAGCCGATCTCGCTTGAAACCCCGATCGGTGAGGAAGAAGATTCACATCTCGGGGACTTCATCGAGGACCGCGGAGTGATTTCCCCTGCCGAAGCCGTCATCAACATCAACCTGAAAGAGCAGACGGAGGCGGTGCTGAAAACATTGACACCGCGCGAAGAAAAGGTTATTAAAATGCGCTTTGGGCTTGACGATGGCAGCGAGCATACGCTGGAAGAAGTGGGCCAGAGTTTTGCCGTCACTCGCGAGCGCATCCGGCAGATTGAAGCGAAAGCTCTGCGCAAGCTGCGCCACCCCTCGCGCAGTCGGAAGCTTAGGGCTTTCCTCGATGCCACGGTTCGCGACTAATCGAGAGGGTAATCTTTGACCTGCGCGAGCGGGCCATCTTTATAGGTGGGGTCGCTTGGCGCAGGGCGGATTAGTTACGGCTTTCCGGGCTGACCTCATGAAAAATTGCCCGTACTGCGGCTTCGCCAACTACGACCAAGCCACCGAATGTCGAAAATGCCAGGCCTCTTTCGTCGCGGTGGCTGGCCAGAGACAAACAGTAAAGTCCTACCATTTTGGTCCAGTAAGAGCACACGATATTCGCCGCAAAGCACTCTCCTTCCTCGTTCTCGGCTTGCTCATCAAAGTTTATTGGGGAGGATACGGGCCATGGCCCGTAGTGGACAATCCCACCCTAACAGGTTTGCGAGGTTTGCTCGAGCCACTGTTTATTTACGGTGGCGCTTTGATGTATCTCATCGGGTGGATTTTGAATTGGGTATAAGGTATCGCCGCGGCAACCCACTCCCCCTCAATTTTCTGGCCTTCCTTTTTTCGAACTCTGGCTGGATTGTTTAATTCCCGGCGAAGACACCCAATGAATGCGTGGAGTAAAAGAGGGTCGTAAAGTTTTGCGAGGCGCTACCCTTGTAGATATGAATGGCCCTTAACCAGAGTGGGGCTGCGTGGATTTACGGGGCGGGTTCGAACGCCGCGAACGAATGAGATTGCTTGCGGGGCCTGAAAAAAATAAACCCCCGGGAAACATTGCCCGGGGGTTGGGTTCTGCAAAGTCCCGATATGCCGGGACTGGTAAAACTACTTGGAGTCGGACATCTTGTCGCCCTTGGCGTCCTTGTCTTTCTTTGCCTTCTTCTCTTTCTTGGCTTTCTTTTCTTTCTTGGGCTTCGCGTCCGCGGCTGGGGCGGCATCCTGTGCAAACACAGGCATCGCCAGCGAGAACACGAGCATGGAACTGAACAACAGAGTCATGAACTTCTTCATCAGGGTAAGTCCTCCTGTTGGGATAACAACTGCATTCTAATAAGCACGGCATATACCAAAAACCCTAGAAGCTTTACATTTTATTGTATGTTATTGATTCACAATGCGTTCCAGTCATTTTGAGCACGACCGCGACCCATAGGGTCTTCTACCGGTTCGGCTCCGTTATACTAAATGGTATAGCCTGACACACTAAATGGTTTGTCCCGTGAGTAAATTTTGACACGAAATGGGTCTCAGCAATCGATTTCGGGTTCAAAGGCAATTCTCCCTGGCCAGGGCAATCCCTTGGTGTCCTTACTTAGGATTTGCGACTGATATCCTTGCTTTGTCCCCGATTGCCTGCTATCTTGTCCCACTGTTAAGTCCGGCGCCGCCGGGCTCTTACCATCAGGCCAGAAAAATTCTTGTGGAGGTTGGTTTATGGGCAGCCCTGCCGTGGCAACTCCTGTTGAGAACGCAGAACCACCCAAATCATTTTTGGAGCGCTTCATCGGCGTGTTTATTTCGCCCGGTGAGACCTTTGCCGACATCGCGCGCAAGCCGGACTTCATCGCGCCGCTGCTTGTTGGGATGGTGGGAGCCATTGCGGTTACGGAAACGATGCTGGCCAAGATCGGCATGGAGCGTATCATTCGCTCCTCAATAGAACACAGTTCACGGGCGTCAAGCATGACGCCCGAGCAGATGGATCAAGCCGTGAGCCAAGGCGCCAGAATTGGCGGGATTTTTGCCCACGTTGCTGGGGTTATTGGCGTCCCGATCTTCCTTGTGATTATTGCCGCGCTGGGGCTGCTTTTTGTGAACGCCATATTTGGAGGGCAGATTAATTTCGGCAAATCTCTCGCGGTTGCCTGCTATGCAAACTTGCCCGGCGTCCTGGGTGGCATCATGGCGATCGCGCTTATTTTTTTCGGCGATCCTGAACACTATAACCCCCAGAGTCCGGTGCCCGCCAGTTTGGGATTTTTCCTGTCCCCGGATACTTCCAAGCCCCTGATGGTCTTCGCCAACGCGCTGGATATCTTTTCCTTTTGGTTCATGATTCTTCTCGGCATCGGATTCTCGGAAGCCTCGGGAAAAAAAGTGAAGGCATTAACAATTTTCCTATGCTTTTTTGGCCTGCGGGCCCTTCTATTGTGCGCCCAGATGGGCTTGGCCCTGGTCCAATAGCGCCCGAGTTCCGGGTCATGGAAAAGGCGGCCTTTCCGCTGCACCGCCTCAATTCGCTCCCTTAATTTTTCCCATTCCAATCCATTGGGGACTTGCCGTTGTCCACAGAATTGAGATTTGAGATCCTATCACGTGATTCCGGCACGCGCGCCCGCGCCGGTTTGCTGCACACGGCGCACGGGACTATCGAAACGCCCTGCTTCATGCCGGTAGGCACGGCAGGGTCGGTGAAGGGGATTACCCAGGAGCAATTAGAGCGGTTGGGGGCGCAGATTATCCTGGGGAACACCTATCATCTTTATCTTCGTCCCGGCCACGAGGTGATTCGCGAGATGGGAGGCTTGCACAGGTTCATGAGTTGGCCGCATCCCATCCTGACCGACAGCGGCGGGTATCAGGTTATGAGCTTGAAGGGACTTGGTCGGGTCACTGAAGATGGTGTCCAGTTCCGCTCGCACTTGGACGGGTCGGCTCATTTCCTTTCGCCGGAGCGGGCCGTGGAAATTCAAATGGCCCTGGGTCCGGACATTATGATGACGCTTGACGAATGCGTGGAGTACCCCGCCAGCACGGAGACAATGCACCGGGCGATGAAGCTTACAAGTCGCTGGGCGCGAAGGGCGAAAGAAGCATGGAAGAAAGAGCGGGCGTCGGGCGTCGGGGGTCGGGTGTCGGAAAACCCGAATTCAGACCTGGGGGCTGGCAATTCAACCGGCGTTCCCGCATCACTCCCGACGCCCGGCTCCCGGCACCCCGTCTTATTCGGCATCGTTCAAGGCGGTATGGATATGAACCTGCGCCGCGAAAGTGCCGAGGAGATCATGGAAATCGGATTTGAGGGTTACGCCATCGGCGGTCTCTCCGTGGGCGAACCCAAAGCCGAAACCTACGATGTGGCCGAACACACCGCGGGGTTGCTTCCGGCGGACCACCCGCGCTACTTGATGGGTGTGGGGACGCCCGAAGACTTGCTGGAGGGGGTGAAACGCGGCATCGATATGTTTGATTGCGTGATGCCCACTCGCAATGCGCGCAACGGCAGCGTGTTCACGTCGCAGGGGAAATTGGTGATCAAGAATGCCCGTTTCGCTCGCGATCCATTGCCACTTGACCCTGCGTGTGAGTGCGAGGTATGCCGGCGGTACTCGCGCGCCTACATCCGGCACCTGTTTCTAGCCCGCGAGATGCTGGGAGCGACGCTGGCCACGCTGCACAACCTGTACTTTTACCTTGACACCATGCGCAAAATCCGGCAGGCTATTCTTTCTGGGGGATTTGAAAAGTATTATTCAAGGGTACGGGCGGGGCCGTAGTACATTCCACTCGATCGTTTTGCGATGCTGGAAAGCCAATCCGACGAACCCTGCTTATCCCGCTGCTCACAGGCGGGATTTCTTTTTTCCAGTCTGAAACCCTGGCGAATTGAGCCTGATGGCGATTGCTTGCTGGATATACCTGTCAACTTTGAGAATGACTCTGGCCGCGGACGCGGGCGCCAGCGAAGGGATCATGCAATTTGTGATACTCTTCGTGCCCTTGTTCGCCATCTGGTATTTTCTCGTCATCATGCCCCAGCAGCGGCAACGCAAGAAAACCCAGGAAATGCTGGCGAATCTTAAGACGGGCGACCGGGTGCTGACCAGCGGCGGGGTCTACGGTACCATTGCGGGCTTTCGCGAAGAAATCGTACAGTTACAAGTGGCCAACCAGGTGAAAATTGACGTAGCCCGTTCCGCCATTACGAGTCTCCAATCCACGGAGAGCGCCTCACCGGCGCCCGCCGGTGGCGACTCCGGCAAACGGGAGGGGGCGGCGAAGGGTAAGAACTAGACTGGTTTGTACATTCTAAGGAAGGGCCTTCAATGATTTCTTATGGATTCTAAGATCAGAGGACGCTTTCTCATAATTTTCGGTGTGGTCCTGGTGTGCGTCCTCGGTCTGGTATGGGGAAACAGCCTCACCGCTTTCCCGCGTAATATAACCGAGTTACGCGAGAACCTCCGCAATCGTATTCGCTTGGGGTTGGATTTGCGCGGCGGGGCCCACCTGATCTTGCAAGTCCACGTCGAGGATGCTGTCAATATCACCACCGACCAGACCATTGACCGGCTGAAAGACGAGCTGAAAACCAAGAACATCCCCTACGATCAAGTCCAGAAAACCGACAGCACTCATATTTTAATCAAGGGCATCCCACAGGAAAAGTCAGGTGACTTCCAAAATATGGCGGCCTCCCAATTCACCGATTGGGATTCCGGCCAGGCGCCCGGGGACTTGCAGGCTCACACACTGAGTATGAAGAGCAGTGCTGCGGCCACCCTCCGCAACCAGGCGCTCGAGCAGGCTAAGGAAACCATCAGCAACCGCATCAATCAGTTGGGCGTGCAGGAGCCCGAGATTGCCGATTATGGGCAGGGAGACTATGAGCTGGTCGTGCAGCTTCCCGGAGTTGACGATCTCAACCGGGTTAAAGACATCATTCAGTCCACTGCCTTGCTTGAGCTTAAGATAGTTCATGACGATCATCCTTATGCTTCCAAAGAAGAGGCCCTGGCGGCTCACGGCGGAGTGCTCCCCCCGGATACACAACTTTTGTCTGGAAAGGCCCAGGGCGGGAGTGAAAACTCGCAGTCGGATGTTTGGTACATTGTGGACCGGATTGCAGCCATCACCGGCCGCGATTTGAAGGGCGGGGCGCAAGCCACGGTGGACAGGAACGGCAGGCCGGGGGTGAACTTTTACCTCGACCGGGACGGCGCCACAAGGTTCGAGCGGGTCACCGGCCAAAACGTCGGCCGGTTGCTCGCCATCGTTCTCGATAATGGTGTGGTGGATGCTCCTGTGATTCAGAGTCAGATCAAGGACCAGGGAATCATCGAAGGATTGCCCACCCAACAATATGCTGCCGATTTGGCGTTGAAATTGAATTCAGGGGCCCTGCCGGCGTCCATTAGATACGAGCAGCAGGAAACTGTGGGCCCGTCGCTGGGCGCTGACTCGATTCGCGCTGGAGTGGTTGCCTCCATTGTGGGCTTCGTGGCCATCATGAGTTTCATGCTGGTTTATTACAAAGGGGCTGGCATCAACGCGGACATCGCGCTGATCCTCAATCTGCTCATTCTCATGGCCGCCTTTGCTTTCATTGATGCGGTGCTCACCCTGCCGGGTATTGCCGGAATCATTCTGACGGTGGGCATGGGCGTGGATTCGAACGTCCTGATCTTTGAGCGCATCCGGGAGGAATTGCGGTCCGGAAAAGCTGTGGGGACTGCTGTTTCGGGCGGCTTTTCCCATGCATTTACGACGATTATCGACACTCACGTGACCACCGTGGTCTCGGCGGCAATCCTCTTTTCCTTTGGAACGGGCCCAATCAAAGGGTTTGCTGTGACCCTGACCATCGGCTTGGTCGCCAACCTCTTCACCTCGGTGTATGTATCCCGTTCCATCTTTGAGTATGTGCTTTCCAGGCGGGGTAAAGGTGAAGCGCTGAGCATTTAGGGTAATTGGTCAGTTTTATGTAGCGCCGACCTTCAGGTCGGCAAGGCGCTCAAAATCAAGATGCCGATCTAAAGATCGGCTCTACATAAAGGCCAAACTGACCCGCTACGGGATCTAGATTTGCCGGGCTTACAAAGTTCCTGGAACATTTGGGCGCCCTTCGGTGTCCATATTTAATGACATAGTGTGGTGTAGATCTCATGGAGCTTTTTCACGAACCCAAAATCGACTGGATGGGCAAGAAGTGGTATTTCATTGGCCTGTCCATTCCTCTACTTCTGGCAGGATTGATATCCATCGCCGCGCATCGAGGATTGGTGTACGGAATTGACTTTCGCGGCGGCACTGAAGTCACGGTAAAATTTGCCAAAGATCCCCCCCTGGATGCAATCCGCAAACAACTGGACTTGCAGAATTTGAAGGGTGCTACCCTTCAGCAAATCGGGGCGCAGGCGGACCATGAGGTCATTGTCGGGTTGGACCTGCGAACGACGGCATCAAGCGACGCCCTGGATGCGGGTGAGAAGGCTATTGTGAGTGCGCTCAACGGACTCTACGGCCAGGGACCGGCGGGCAAAATTGATTTTAATAACTCAAGTCCCCAGGCGCTTTCGGAAAAGTTGATCGCTGCCGACCCGTTGCAACTGGCCTTCAAGGGTTCGGAAGCTGCGGACAAAAGTTATCATAATTTGGCGGACGCCTTGATCGGTTTTAAGAATAACCCGCCCCAAAGCGGGCTGATCTCCGACTTTCAACAGTTGAAGACGGTTCCCGGCGTGACGCCCGCGCTGCTTTCGTTCTTGGACTCAAATTGTTATCTATCGAGCTATGGCACGCGCGGAACGCAGGTGGTGGGGCCCAAGGTAGGCGCCGACCTGCGCCGCCAGGCGCTCTATGTTACGCTGGCGGGCCTGGGCGCAATGCTTGTTTACATTTGGTTTCGGTTTGAGCTAATCTACGGCGTCGCGGCGGTCATTGCGACGTTCCACGACGTTCTGATTACTCTGGGTATCTTTTCACTGCTAAACGCAGTAGGATATGCCGGAACAGAAATCACGCTCACCGTAATTGCCGCGCTGCTGACGCTCGTCGGTTATTCGATGAACGACACTATTGTAGTTTTCGATCGAATACGAGAGAATGTGCGCCTGAATAAGCGGGAGAATATTTTTACCCTGGTCAATCGAAGCATCAATCAAACTTTGAGCAGGACCATGCTGACATCGGGACTTACTTTTCTCGCCGTCCTGTCGCTCTTCCTGTTCGGCGGTGAAGTGATTCACGGCTTTGCCCTGGTCCTGGTGGTCGGCGTCATCATTGGCACTTATTCATCGATTGCGATTGCCAGTCCGGTCCTGGTGTTTTGGCAGCAACGGAGCGGCCTGGGTGGCCGTGCACAGGCCGGCACGAAAGCCTGAGTTTTCGAGGCCGAACCCGCGGCCCGCCGCTAGTCTGGCGAGATTCACGCGGGAATTCTGGCACCGTCATCTGATCTTTACGGGAGGTGGCATCCATGTTTGATGAAACCTTGCTGGATTCTTCACCCTCACGTGCGCCCGTCCTGAATGGCACACATTGGGGCATTTCGTTTGCGGTCGGCGTGGCAGGCTTCCTGGTGGGATACTTCGTGCTGCCCCTTCTCAACGGACCACCGGAATCGGTGAGCGCGGGGGTAATCCAGTCTGCCTTCCTGGCAGCCATATTCTTCTCCTACGCTGCCATCCTCTGCTACACGTACTCGGACACGCGTCATCTGGGCTTAAACACAATCGTCTGGGTGGGCGCTGTTCTTATCCTCAACATTGTCGGATTTGTAATTTACCTGATTTATTCCGCCGCTAAAACCGACAATTGGAAACGCGCGACCATTCCGCTTGCCTACATCGCGGAATTCATGCTGATCGGCGTTGCTATACTTATTCCATTGCTCATCACCCAAGCTCTGCCCAAGACCATGTTGAGCGTTGCGCTTGTGGCCCCGCCACCGCCACCGCCTCCTCCACCTCCACCCGCTCCCGCAGCGCCGGTGAAGGTGATCAAGCGGCTCTCGGCGGAGGACTTGATGAAGGCCCCGACCGTGATTCCGAAGACCATCGCGAAAGTCAAAGACGAACCCGAGCCTCCCCCGCAGACAGGCACCGTAGGCGTGGTGGGGGGCGTGCCGGGCGGAATGCCGGGAGGTTCGGTGGGAGGAGTTTTAGGCGGCATTATTACCGGGGCCGCGCCACCACCGCCTCCACCTCCACCCAAAGCGGCCACTCCCAAGAGGATTCGCCTGGGCGGACAGGTGGAACAAGCGAAGTTGATTTTTCATCCCAATCCCGAGTATCCTCCGCTGGCCAAAATGGCCCGTATCCAGGGCACAGTCCGATTGGAAGCGGTCATCAGCAAGGACGGTACGATCCAGGACTTGAAAGCCGTGTCCGGCCACCCGCTTCTTGTGAAAGCCGCGATAGACGCAGTGGGGCGATGGCGATATCAACCAACGCTGTTGAACGGTGAGCCGGTGGAAGTGGTCACCGAAGTGGATGTGAATTTTACGCTCTCTGAGTAGCACACAGGCTTTGAAAATTTTCTAGGAGGAAATACAAAATCATGCTAGGGGCACACCTTTTGACACTCGGTATGTTGTTGTTTCAGGGAGAAGAAGGCGCCACGATCAGCTTCAATCCCATTGAGATGTGGCATTTAATGGGCCTTCCGGCAAAATGCGTCGTGATTTTGCTGTTCTTCATGTCGGCATGGTCCATTGGAGTGATGATCGATCGCTGGATCGCCTTCAGCGCGGCCCGGAAGCAATCGCGCGTTTTCGCGCCCTCCGTGGCCGGGGCCCTGAAGGACGGCAAAATGGATGAAGCCATATCTATTGCCGAGCAGAACAAGCGGAGCCACCTGGCTAAGGTCGTTACGGCGGGCCTCCAGGAATTCCAGGCTCACCAGGTTTCGAGCGAGATCCCCGGTGAGGAAATCGAAGCCTCCCGGCGCGCCTTGGAACGCGCGGCAGCCATCGTGCATGCGGAACTGAAGCGCGGCGTCTCCAGCCTCGCCACCATCGGTTCCACCGCCCCGTTCGTCGGACTGTTCGGGACCGTGCTCGGCATCATCAACGCGTTCAGCCAGATTCAAGCGACCAAGGGAACAGGCTTGACGGCTGTCGCCGGCGGTATCGCCGAAGCTCTGATCACCACGGCCTTCGGAATCTTCGTGGCCGTGCCCGCGGTTTGGATGTACAACTACTTCACGGGAAAAATTGAAGCGTTCGATGTGGAAATGGACAACTCCTCTTCCGAATTGATCGACTACTTCATTAAACGTTCTCAGCGAGGTAAGCGGTAATGGCTATCAAGGTTGGCGGTAAGGGCGCGGTATCCGACATCAACGTGACGCCGATGGTGGACATCATGCTGGTGCTGTTGATCATTTTCATGGTCATCACGCCCATGCTGACAAAAGACCATCCCGTTGACATGGCCAAGGCCGAGTTTCCCCGGGATATGGCCGACGCCGATAAGGAAGACGCAGTTGTCATTGCAGTGGACCGCACCGGCAAATTATTTCTCGGCTCCACCCCCCTGGAACTGGACGAGGTCACCGTTAAAGTGAAGGATAAGATCGCAAATCGCGAACCTAAAACGGTGTACTTGCGGTGCGACGCCCGGGCCAAATACGGCGATGTGGTCAAGGTGGTGGACAACATCAGGGCGGCCGGGGTTGAACAACTGGGACTTTTGGCCCAACAGCTCCAAAAGAAGGGCACTCCCCCCGCTTCCCCCGCCCCCTGATAGGCAAGCCGGGGAGTGAAAGTCCTTTTCAGTTGCCCAAAATCATGGGTTTGGAAGGGTGAGACCGAGTTGCCAGTCAATGGTGTTCGAGGGAGTTATGAAGAGGGCGATTAAAGTTGGGGCCGATGACGCGCGCCCCATGGTGGAGATGAACATCACTCCACTCATCGATGTTTTGCTGGTCCTGATCATCACGTTCATGGTGGTGACCAACCTGAAGCCTGGTGGCCTGGATGCCCAGGTTCCTGATCCAGGGGTAAAAGATGCGGGCAAGTCCGCCATCGTTGTGTCGGTTGGTGCGGACCATCACATCAGAATTAACCAGCTTCCGGTGGACCTGAATGCGCTTGGTTCCGGGCTTGAAGAAATCTTCAAGACCCGCAATCAGCGCATCGTCTTCGTTCAGGCCGACTCTACACTTTCATTCGGCGAGGTTGCGCGCGTGATTGATATCGCCAAGGGAGTCGGCATCGATAAGATTGGATTGCTGCCCCCCGAACGCCTGGCAGGTTGATCAGGAACGGGATTCGGAACCAAGGGCCGTAGAGGATCACACGGCGGTAGCAGTCCGAAATGAATTTTAAACAGTAATGATTTCGGGGAGGTGTTTGATATGTCGATGCATATTGGCGGTGACAATGCGGGACCCATGGTGGATATGAACGTCACACCTCTGATCGATGTTCTGCTCGTGCTGATTATCACTTTCATGGTGGTGACCAACCTGACCCCCAAAGGATTGGACGCCATCGCTCCTCAATCAAGACAAAACGAAAAGCCAACCCAGGAAGTGGACACCCACACCATCGTGGTATCCGTTGAGGCGGGCAATCACATTAAGATTAACGAGACTCAAGTGGACATCAGCGCGTTGGGCTCGCAACTGGACGACATATTCAAGACACGCAATGACAGGATTATCTTCATCAAGGGGGACTCCAGCTTGCCCTTTGCCGATGTCGCCCAAGTGATAGATATTGCAAAAGGCGTCAATATTGATAAAATAGGTCTGATCACGCACAATCTGGAAGAGGGCAATTAACTCCCCCACCGGATCTTCCACGGAGGAATGGAAAGATGAAACTTCAGAGACTCGCCCCTCTTGCCGGGGTGTTGCTCTTGGCGGCCTTATCCTGCGGATGCAACAAGCTCAAAGCGCGCGACCAATTGAATAAAGGCGTCAGCGCCTTCCGCAATGCCCAGTATCAGGCGGCCATCGAGAATTTTCAAAGAGCGATCGACCTCGATCCCAACTTGATGACCGCCCGCCTCTATCTGGCTACGGCCCACTTTCAACTCTATGTTCCGAGCGGGGATTCACCGGAAAACATCAAAGAGGGAGAGCAGACGATCACCGCCTTTGAAGACGTCTTGAAATACGATCCTAACAATGTAGACGCCATTTCCAGCATCGCGACGATTTATTATTACATGCACAAATTCGAGAAAGCGAAAGAGCTGCAAGAGAAGCGCCTCCAGATTGAGCCCAACAATCCCGAAGGCTATTACTGGATCGGCCAACTGGATTGGTCCATCTGTTTCCCCAAGCGGATGGCATTGAGAAAAGATAAGAACATTGCCAATCCCAAAGATCCGAACCATCCTGACATTTTGCCGCCCCTTGCGGAAAAGGATCGCGCTCAATTGGCGCAGGAGAACGCGGCTCTGGTGGACGATGGCATCAAAGCGCTGCAAAAAGCAATCGACCTGAAACCGGACTACGTCGATGCCATCGCCTACTTGAATTTAATGTACCGCGAGAAGTCCGATCTCGAGGAAGATCCCTCCGCGCGCGACGCCGACGTTGCCAAAGCCAATGATTTGAATGCGCAGGCCAACAATCTGATGAAGCAAGCGCAGGAAAAGGCCGCTCAAACCACCAAATAACATGGCTTCCACGCTCGCATGAGTTGGGAGCGAACTTTCGAAAGTCAGGCCGTTTGTTCAGCCCCAGCCCCGGGATAATACCCGGGGCTTTTTTGTTTCCACTCTGCATGCGGTGGGCGTTCCTGCATCAGGTCGCACTCAAGGTTCTGTGGGATGGGCCACCATCGCAGCCTGGTAAGCGGCAAGGTTGGAAGCGTCGATCACCGTGGTCCCGGTGTCAACGCGGGCGGGCAGCGGCGAAACCGGAGACGTCTGCCAATCCTTAAATTCATGAACTGCGTTGTGGTGGAGGTCATCGAGAAGTTTCAGGCCGTAAAAACTCATCGTATAAGGTTTCTGGCCGATGGTAGCGGAGATCACTCCACGCTTGATCCAATCCAAGGTTTCAGGATTGTCATCCATGGCCACGATGGGAATCTTGCCGTCCAGATTGATGCGATGGAGGGCCTCCGCCGCACCCGGGCCACCCGAAGCCTCGACGCAGACAATCCCGTCGGGTTTATCTTTCGGGTTCTTGCTCTCCAGTAGGGCGGAAATTTGGTCGTTGGCGCTTCTTGGGTCTCCTTTATCGTCGAATGTTTTGAAAATCTTGATTTGGGGAAATTTTTGGAATGATTCCGTCACGCCGCGCGCGCGTTCGTCGAGATTGAGCTGGCCGGGAATCGTGATCAGTACCACGTTCCCTTTTCCATGTAGAAGTTGTGCCATCCGCTTTCCGCTCTCTAGTCCGGCCTGATAATTATCCGTGCCCACAAACAGGATGCGCCCTGACGCCGGCGAATCGGAATCAACGCAGATTACAGGGATGCCGTCTTTGATCGCGGCGTCGATGGCGTCTTTGAACTTGTCCGGCTGGGCGGGCGAAATCAGGATTCCGGATGGATGACGGGCGACGGCTTTCTGAAAAGCGCTCAACTCATCGTCCGGCGAATAGGATTCAGGTCCGGCAAAATCAGCTTTCACCCCCAATCCATGCGCGGCTGCCGCGAATCCAGCTTGCGCCTCGTGCCAGTAGGGCAGCGATATGTTTGCCGCCACCAGAATGTAAAGCTCGTTCTCGTCGTGCAAAGGCTTTTGGCACGACGAGAGAAGTGCAACCATCAGGAGCAAGCCAACCTTTACAATTTTCGCTATGCCGACTTTCATCTGCACCTCCCGTCCTCGCGCGGACTTTGAAGAAGCCCCGGGCGTTTGATTCAGAAAGGCGCCCGGTTCAATGCCCATGTTGCGTGAAGCGAAGCATACCATAATATTTTCGGCGCGTATTTGTGCAAGCGGGTACCGTCCTAATCTCCCTGGGAGCGCGGGCGTCTCGCCCGCAATCAAATGATCAGGAAAGAGCGGGCAAGACTCCCTCGCTCCCTGCGCTGCAAATCCCGGAACTACCTGCAAGCGCCTGAGCTCGCCCGAGTTCAACCTGGTAGCGCTTGTACCAAACTCCATCCGTAGCCTAGAATGATTGTGTATGCAGTCCATCCAGCAATTTGAAGAGATCGTTAAGAAGGTACAGGCCTACCGTCCCGGGGACGATGTGAGCCTCCTGCGAAAGGCCTTCGAATTCAGTTGCCTCGAGCACAAGGCGCAAAAGCGCCTTTCCGGCGAACCGTACGTTTCTCATCTTTTGCAGGTCGCCGACGTCTTGGCGGATATGAAATTGGATGTTGTCTGTCTGGCGGGGGGGATGCTTCACGACGTTGTCGAAGACACGCCCACAACCATCGACCGGGTGCGGCAGGAATTTGGCCCCGAAGTCGCCGGAATTGTGGAAGGCGTTACCAAGATCAGCCGCATCGAGTTTTCGAGCCCGGAGGAGCAGCAGGCCGAGAACTTCCGCAAGATGGTGCTGGCCATGGTGGATGACATTCGCGTGGTGCTGGTGAAGCTCGCGGACCGGCTTCACAACATGCGAACGCTGAGCTTTTTGTCGGCGGAAAAACGCGCCCGGATCGCCCGCGAGACTCTGGACATTTACGCGCCCATTGCCCACCGCCTGGGTATGGGCAAGGTCCGCAGCGAACTGGAGGATTTGGCGTTCCAGCACCTCGATCCCGAAGCTTTCGAGGAAGTCAAGAAAGCCGTGGAGAGCCGCCGGAAAGTGAGCGAAGAATTTCTCACCGAAGTGCGCTCGCAGGTGGAAGCCAAGATGAAGGAGCACTCGGTTCCGGCGCGCATCGAGGGAAGGATCAAACGGCTGTACAGCATCCGCCAGAAACTAACCCGCCAGCACATTACCATCGATCAGGTTTACGACCTGTTGGCCATCCGCATCATCACCGATTCAGTAAAGAATTGTTATGCCGCGCTCGGCGTCATCCACAATACTTGGAGGCCGGTTCCGGGACGCATCAAGGATTTCATCGCCATCCCGCGGCCCAATTTATATCAGTCCTTGCACACTTCGGTAATAGGCCCCCATGGCCAACCGTTCGAGGTGCAGATCCGCACCGAAGAAATGCATAAGATTGCCGAAGAAGGCATCGCCGCACACTGGAAATATAAGGGTGGGGTAAGCCCTGCCCAGCAGGAAACCGAGCGCTTCGCCTGGCTGCGCCATTTGGTGGAGTGGCAGCAGGAAATGCGCGATCCCGGCGAGTTCCTTTCCACCCTTAAAATCGACCTCTACCCGGAAGAAGTTTATACCTTCACGCCCAAAGGCAAAGTGATTGTGCTGCCGCGCGATGCCACGCCCATCGACTTTGCTTACGCCATCCATACTGAAGTCGGCCATCGCTGCGTGCGCGCCAAGGTGAATGGCGCGGTGGTTCCGCTCAAATCGCGGCTGAAGAACGGAGACATCGTTGAAATCATGACCCAGGTTAATCACCGGCCCAGCCGCGACTGGCTGACCCTGGTGAAAACCTCGCGAGCGCGTAACAAGATCAAACACTGGATCAATCTCGCCCAGCGCCGGCAGGCGGTGGAAATTGGAAAGAAGCTGCTTGAAAAGGAAGCGCGAAAGTTCAGCATCGTCCTTAAAAAAGTGACGGAGGAAGACACTCTGCGGGTGGCGCGCGAATATGGATGCACGACCGGCGATGACCTCTATGCCGGTCTGGGTTACGGAAAATTTGCCATCCGCCAGGTGCTGGCGAAACTCGTTCCTTCCGTCCTGACTGAAACGGACAAACCCTCGGGTATCACCAGCGCCGTCAAGCGGGTGCTGGGCTTGAACCGCGACGCCGCCATAGAGGTCAATGGATATGATGACCTGATGGTCTACCGCGCCAAGTGTTGCAAGCCGATTCGAGGCGAGGCCATTGTGGGTTACGTCACGCGCGGAAAAGGGATCGCCGTCCATTCCAAGAACTGTCCCAACGTCCAAAATCTTTTGTACGATGTCGATCGCCGCATCAGCGTGGAATGGGCGGGGCCCAAGTACAGTCTTTACCCGGTCAAGCTGACCTTAATCACCGCGGACCGGCAGGGTTTATTGGCGGAAGTGACCTCGGCGATCAGCGATGTTCATTCCAACATTCAAAATATCGAAGCGCGCACCGGAGATAACCAGGCGTTGATTGACGTGACGCTCGATATTGTGGATATGCAACATCTGGACACAATTGTCTCTTCGCTGAAAAAGATCGAAGGGGTCTTTGAAGTGGAGCGGGTAATGCAGGCTTGAAAAGCGGGTTAGCGAACTTGCTGCCCGGCTGGTGGGATTCTCGCGGTTTGCCTATTTCGGTGCAGCAACGGGCGAAGGCTTAAGGAGCTTTCTGAATCTTCCCGGAACGAATGCATCCGGTGCAGACACGAAGCGATTTATGGACGCCGTCCACCAGGGCTCGCACCCGGCGAAGATTGGGATTCCAGCGGCGCTTGGTAACGTTGTGCGCGTGGCTGATTCGATTGCCAAAATGCGCGGTCTTCCCGCAGATTTCACATTCACGTGCCATTGAAACACCTCAAAGGGTTTGAACTCAAAAGCTGCATCTAAGATTCTACCAGAAACCAGCTCTTTTGCCCACTTTTTCGCGCGAAAGGTGGTTTCCGAATTCGCATCGCTGGGAGCGCGGCAGTCAATTCTGTTCTTAGGCTGGTGCGCAATCCGCGATACAATGAAAGTATGCACAAATTCAATATAATTTCACGCCGGGCCCGACCCGCAATGGCCGCCCTGGCACTCACTGGATTGGCGCTGCTCACCGCCTGTAACCAGAAGACGAACTCGACCCGCGAGATTTGGGCGGAGGTGGACGGCAAGCCGATTTACCGCGACCAGGTTGAAAGGCAATATCGCCGCCAGACCCAGGCGGGCTCGGACGCCGGCAGCCCCGTTCAGGCGCTTACTTTCAAATTAAACATTCTGAATGAACTGATCAACAACCAGATTCTGGTGGATCACGCCTCGCACGCGCGGATTTCGGTGGCGGAAACCGAAGTGGATTCCAAGCTGGCGCAGCTTCAGGTGGCCTTTACCCCGGATGAATTCCTGAAGAAGATTCGGGAACAGGGGTTGGAGTTGAGCGACGTCCGCGACGAGCTGCGCGAGTCCCTCATCATCGAGAAATTAATCAATAAAGAAATCACTTCACAAATCAAGATTACGGATGAAGAAATCGCTGATTTCTATAAGCATAACGAGGCCAGCTTCAACGTCCCTGAGACGCAATACCACATGGCCCAGATTCAGGTGACGCCCGTCAAGGATGCCCAGGTTCGCAATTTGAAAAACGATGACGCGCAAACGCCGGCGGCGGCCGAGCGCAAGATTCAGGCCTTGTACGCCCGATTGCGCAATGGTGAAGATTTTGCGACTGTGGCTCAGGAGTATTCCGAGGATCCCCGCACGTCAGTGGGCGGGGGCGACATGGGTTTTGTCCCGGCTTCTTCACTGGCGGGCAGCCCGATTTTAAAGCAAGTTTTGAGTTCCCTCAAGCCGGGCGAGATTTCAGGGATTGTTCGGACCCCGGCGGGATTTCATATTTTCAAGCTCCTGGCGGTCGAAGAGCCGGGCCAGCACCTTCTTTCCGATCCGTCGGTCCAGAGCGCCATCCGGCGAAACCTGACCAATGAAAAAAATGAGCTCATGAAATCCGCCTACATTGAGGACCTTCGCGACCAGGTGAAGGTGGTTAACAATCTCTCGCGGAAAGTTGTCGCGGCCGCCGGCAATCCCACTGCTGTTGATTAGCCGCCATTGATTGGCGCTAGGCCAGGCGAAGCAACTTGAATCCGGTTTCGACTCCCGCCAGTTCTTTGACGTAAACACGCTCCACACGGCCGGCTCGGGGCGCGCGCAGCTCGTTCTGCATTTTCATTGCTTCGATCACCAGTAGTCCTTGGCCCTGGACGACCTCCTGGTTTTCAGCCACCAGAATCTTCACGATCTTGCCGGGCATGGGGGCCAGGATCTCCTGGAGACCATCGTGGATTCCATCCGGCCCGGAATGCCGGCGGCGGCGGGGATCGCTGATTTCCAGTTGATACTGGCGCGAACCGCACGTCACATCATAAGCGGATGCTTGCCCGCCCGGCTCGCCGGGTCGCCCAGTCACGTGGAGTTCGAAGGAACGCCCGTCGATCAAAATTGAATATATGCCCGGCGAAATTTCCACCCAATCGGCTTCTCGCGAGGCGCCATCCACCACGAACTCGATGCGCCCCGCAGCCGATTGGCGAACCTCCGCCGGGTTCAGCTCAATCTGGTGGTCGTGAGAGCCCGAGTCTGAGTGGAGCTTAATTTCCAGCTTCATAAATGGGGGGGCTACCGGCCGCCCGCCGGCCAATGATTCAAGAGTGATTTGCGCCCTGCCATTTTCCATCCACTGGCGGGGGCCGTCCGCGCGCCATGGGGATTGTTTTTCCTCAATGCCTCCAGGGCCGCAACCAGAATGGCCGCCTGCTCGATTTGCGAATCGTCAGACGTTTTTGCAGACAACAGTCCGCCTTCCAGCACCCGGTCAATAAATCCGGTATCAATCCGGCCTGCCACAAATTCCGGGTGATCGAGCAGACGGCGGAAAAAGGAAATATTGGTTTGAATTCCCGAGACCTCGTATTCGCTGAGCGCCCGACGCATGCGCGCCATCGCTTCCGGCCGGTCGTTCCCCCACACGGCCAATTTCGATAGCATGGGATCGTAATCAAGCGGCACCCTGAACCCTTCGTTCACGCCGCCATCGTCCCGTACGCCCGGCCCGGAAGGAACCTTTAGCCTGGTGATCAATCCCGGTGAAGGGAAAAAGTTTTGGGCGGGGTCTTCGGCGTAAATTCGGCACTCCATCGCCCAACCTCGCATGCGGACATCCTCTTGTTTCCATGTCAGGCGCTCGCCCGCCGCAATCTTGATTTGTTCCCTGACCAGGTCAATCCCAGTCACCCATTCTGTGACCGGATGTTCAACCTGGAGCCGGGTATTCATCTCGAGAAAATAAAAATTGCGATTCTGGTCGACAATGAATTCCACCGTGCCGGCATTGGTGTATCCGGCGAGCTTGCCCACGCGCACCGCCGTCGAGCCCATCTTCTGCCGGAGGGTTTCGTCGAGCAAAGGTGATGGGCACTCCTCCACCACTTTTTGGTGGCGGCGCTGTAGCGAACATTCGCGCTCTCCAAGATGGATCAGATTGCCGAACTGGTCGCCCAGGATTTGAATTTCCACATGACGCGGCCGCTCGATGTATTTTTCCAGGTAAATTGAGGCGTCGTTGAATGCGTTTTGGGCTTCCGATTTCGCATTGCGGTAGGCGGATTCGAGGTCCGCCGATGATGCCACCCGGCGCAATCCCTTGCCGCCTCCACCCGCCGACGCTTTGAGCATTACGGGAAAGCCGATTTCGTCCGCGATGCGGCGCACCTCTTCCATCGATTCGAGGTTGTGGTTGGTGCCGGGCACAGCGGGGAGGCCGGCATCCATTACGGCGCGGCGTGATGCCGTTTTCGATCCCATCAACTCCATGGCTGCGACCGGCGGGCCGATGAAAACCGTTCCCGCCTGGGCGCAAGCGCGGGCGAACTCGGGATTCTCCGCCAGAAATCCATACCCGGGATGAATGGCTTCCGAGCGGCTGCGCCGGGCAACCTCCAGCACGCGGTCGATGCGCAGGTAGCTGTCCGCGGAGGGCGAAGGGCCGACGTGATAGGCTTCATCGGCAAAACGGACATGAGGGGCGCTTCGGTCAGCATCCGAATAAATGCCTACGGTCTGAATGTTCATATCGCGGCAAGTACGCATCACGCGCACGGCGATTTCACCACGATTGGCTATTAGGATTTTTTTGAACATTGCGTTTTCGGCGGGTTGGGTTCGGAGTTGATTTCAGATTTCTTCAGCGTCGCGATATCCTCCGCGCTCGGTTAACCGGCCACCCATGAGATGAAAGTAGTTTTACTGCACGGTGACTTCTTTCTTGATTTGAAGCGCTAGATTGAGCAGGCGGAGCTTTACGGGAAGCCCGCCGGTTGCCAATGCCCCCTGCCGCGCGAGCTTTTCAAACCCAGCGACTGTCACCGGGTTGTCCCATGTGCCTTCCCTGACGATGAACGAAATTATGTTGCCGTCCCCCTTGGCCAGCATGACGGCCACTCCCCGGTCAGACATGAACCCGGCGGTTTTTAGAACGTCACCCAGAGCCTTGGCGTCCTCCTCCGTGGCGGAGCCGAAGTAATAAATTTCGTCCTTGGTTCCTATGATTGCTTTGCCGACCGTCATTTCTTTTTTCGGTTCGCGTTGGTTGTTCATTAGTCGAACTTTGATAGGGAAACCGCCGACCGTAGGAGTGACCTCCCGCCCGATTTCCTCAAAGGCGGAAACCATTCGTGGGCTGTCCCAAATTCCTTCTTTGACTGCAAACGACACCACGGTGCCTCCTTTACCCTTTGTGAGGAGAACTGTAAAGCCTTTGCCGGTAAAGTACCCGACGTTCTTCAGTTTGTCACCCAGTCCCTGGGCATCCTCTTTGGTGGCGGACCCATAGAAATAGACCACGTCGTTAGCCCCAATAGTTACTTTGGAGCTGGAAATGGTAGAGACCTGTTGTATGAAGAAAAGGATAAAGAGAGCACCGAAAATGGCTACTAGAGCGGCCATCCCGACGCCGAAGGCAATCCATCGCGACCCGAGTTTGCCCCCGGAGCTTACATGCTGTTGCACTGCCGGACCCTGAAGGCTTTGGGCGATGCTCCTCATCACCACCAGGAGGACGATAGGAACGGCGTACAAAGCGCTCGCTGGTATCAAATTTGCGCTGACCATGGCGAGTATCGTCACCGCCAGACCGGAGAGAAAAACCACCGCTGCATTAACTTCTTTTCCCAGCCGCCGGTAATTGACCGCCATCAAGATCGCCCCGGCAATGGGAGCGCCCAGAAGCGTCGCGATTGTCACTGAACTGGCATCGAACAGAGTGTAGGGAGGGACAGGTGGTTGAGGCGCTTGTTCGTACTCGGGTGTAGGGGATGTATAGGAGTCACCCACGCGTGGATTCTTACACGAGGGCACAAGCAAAGTCAAAGTAAGCCAGGAACTTTGTCGACCTCAAAAAAGCTGGCAAGCTAAAGGGAGGAATAGGGCCTTGGGTGGTCGTCCAAGGCCCTGGGGGATGTTGGGCGGGAAAGTTGGAAGGATTGAACTGAAGTAGACAGAGCCTTGCGGCTCCGTCAATTAGGGCAAAACGCTTCTTAAAATCGTATAAAACCTGTTCCAATGGCCGCTCTTGGTGGAGCCGATGGGCGCGGATTGCTTCGCAGTGGCGCGCAATGATTGTAATCGCCGGAAAGCGGCAGAAATCCGAATGTCCCTGAGATGGTCAGCAATAATGTCCCGCGGTTCGGTGGAATTGGCTGCCGTTTCGGCAGCGAATTCAATTTTCGCAGGGGAAATGCGATCACGCTCAAACCAGATGGCTTCGATCTGACCTTTATCGTTGGTGATCCATTCTTTTTCGAGCATCTCGTTATCTCCTCATTTAATTTGCGTTCGAAATTCATTCCTCGGCGATTATGCTTTGAAGATCCACTTGGGAATCTCTTCAAAAAACCGAACTGCCACCGCAGCTCCCCGCTCGTTGGGCATCAACGCCACAACCTTAGCGGAGGCCTCACGCGGCCCGGCGGACTGGCGCAATTGCACTTCCTCGCCTCCGTAGAGAGGATAATTAACCATGAAGATGACGGTGTCGTGCCCGCGAAACATGATAGTGGTTTTCTCAGCGGCGCCCTTGGCTCTGGTCGGTAACCCGAGGCGAATGGGAATGTTCGCCGGCTTTGCGCTGGGGAAGAGCGGGAGTAACCTGCCCAAGGCTGGATCGTTCGATCCAATTGCGGCAGGGGGAATGAAATCGCGGTTTGTCGTTGAAATCTGTTTTTCTAGTTGCAGCACTTTAAGCCTCCATTAACACCGTCGTCGTGCGGAAGTGAGTAATGCACGGAGGGTGCCAAACCTTCTGGGGTAAGCCAAAAGCCTCAATTCAAGGTGTTTAGGTGATAGCCGGGCGATTGGCCGTTGAGCCCACTAATCTCAGGCGTGGATGCTTCCAGTCCCGTCCATAGACATGAATTGGTTTCTCATGCCGCCGGGTTAAGAAGGACACCGCGCTAAGTAGCAGTATTGATGCGGTCAAACCGCGTTCTGAAATGTTTTTCTCCGATTGGCAGGAGTCTGGTACGTGCCTTGCATAGGAGTGAGTCGGACACGGGCACGTTGCCGCAAATTATGGCAATAGCCTTCTTAGGCTGACTCTAAACCGTGCCCACTGCAGCTGTGACAAGGAAACTATGAACTTGCCGACACAAGTTGAGTTATCAGGAGCGGAACTGAAGCTGTTGCAGTCGCTGATGTTTCAAGAGTGCGGAGTGTATTACGACGAGAGTTGTATCCCCTTCCTTCAAGAACGGGTACGGGGCCGCTTGCGAGCCAAAGCCATCGATACCTTCTATAACTATTACCGCTTACTGACCAGCTCTGAGGGCAAGCAGGAATTGTCCGCATTGCTCGAGAATGTCACTCTCCGTGAGTCGGGCTTCTTCAATAACAAACCCCAGCTTGACCTGTTCCAAAAGGTGATCCTGGAGGAATTGTTAAGGCGCAAACATACGCGCCGCGACTGGACCTTGCGGGCCTGGAGCGCCGGTTGTTCCACGGGACAAGAGGCCTTCACCATGGCCATCCAGATTGCCGACGCCCTGGCTTACTACTATCTCAGCAATCCATTGCCTCAGGAAGCTTCACGGGTCAAGCCGCTGGTTCCACCCCCCTGGCGCGTGGAAATTATGGCCTCGGACATGAGCTATTCGGCATTGCAGACGGCGCAGGCCGGAGTCTATCTGGAAAAGCACATGGCCGGTGTGGAGTACACTCACCGTCTCCGCTACTTCGACAAGATGGGCGAGCGGTACGCGGTGAGGCAGTCTCTCAAGAGCCTGGTGCAATTTGACTTGCACAACCTGAAGACGGAATTCCTGCCTCAACATAACGACGTCATTTTTTGCCGAAATGCCATGATGCGCCTTGAAGAGGCGGAGAAAAGCCGTCTGATCGATAAGCTCTACCGCTGCCTGAATACCGGCGGGTACCTCTTTGTGGGGCAATCGGAGAGTCTGTTCGGGCTTACCGATAAATTCCGCATGATTCATCAAGACAACGGGACCGCGTATCAGCGAATCGAGAAGACGATATGACCACGATGCACCAAACGCCCTTGTGCCGGGAGCGGGCCAGGAAAAAGCAATCGAGCGCAGGAGCGTTGGCTGGGAAGGAAATGCGGGGAGGATTATATGCAAGATTTTGATTCTTTGGTCCGAAGAAAGGACGGCCTGCCATTGCAGTACTTGATTGTGGACGATTCGGTTTTTGCCCGCAGGAACCTGCAAAGGATCATCTCGATGTTCGGCGGAGTGATGGTGGGCGAAGCCGGGGACGGACGAGCCGCCATCGAAGCTTATGGCCGCCTGCTGCCCGACCTGGTGCTGATGGACGTGACGATGCCGGACATGGAAGGGATTGAAGCGGCTGAAAACATCATCAATCAGCATCCTGACGCGCGCATTGTGATGGTTTCATCCGTCGCTTATCAGGAAAATGTCTCGGAGGCTCTTCGCAAGGGGGCGCTCTATTTCGTCCAAAAGCCACCCAAGCCCGAGATCCTCTACGACGTGATCAAAAGCGTGCTGGGCCAGGATGCCGTTGCCGCCTCAGCCACCAAGGAGAAAAACGACTCCCATGAGAATTGAGTTGATCCAACCCTTCATCAACGCCACGGACGCGGTGCTGGCCGAAATGCTGCCAGGGCCGGCGACGATTAACGATGTCAGCATGGACGAGGAAGTGTACCGGCGCAAAGGCGTGGCCGCCAGCGTGGCTATTCGCGGCGACATCGAAGGCCGCGTCATCTTCGATCTTGAATCGGAGACAGCTCTCCGCGTGGCACAGGTTCTGGCCGGGGGAGAAATCGAACCCACCGAGCAACTGGCGCGCGAAACCCTCTGTGAGCTGGCCAACATCATTGTGGGCAACGCAGTGACGTTGCTCAACGACCAGGGTCACAGCTTTAAAGTTTTTCCACCGAGCATCCACACCGACGAAACAGGATATGCCGGCGGTCCAGATAGCGAAGCGCTGGTGATGTGTTTTGAGACTCCAAGCGGGAAGGTTTATCTGAACATCTCCCTCGATTACAGCCATCAAAGGGCATATAGCGCCGCAGAGTCTTTGGGATAAGGAGATTTATATGCATTCAAAATCGGGGTCGTCATTCAATTTGGAAGCGGAGACTGACATCAAACGCGCTCTGGTGGTTGATAACAGCCCGGTGGCCCGCAGCGCCATCGTCATTCTACTGCAACGGAACGGGTGGGAAGTGATTGGGGCCGCGGACGGCGCCGAAGCCCTGATGCTGGCAAGCACCTGGCACTTTGACCTCGTGGTAATGACGCCGGAGCCCTCGAAGGTCCCCGGCCTGCAACTGGTGCGCATGCTCAAGGGGCAATTGCTTTCTCCCGCCGTCCGCGTACTGCTCCTGGTCAATGAAATCCAGTGCGTGGGCGAAGTTAAGAAGTGGGCGGACGCCGTCCTGGTCAAAAACGACCACGTGGAAAAACAACTTCACAGCAAGCTGGTCCACTTGTTCGGTTTCGCCAGGCCTCATTGGGCCCACAAACTGAGGCGGCATCACACGCATCACGAGTCCTCGCACCATTTCAGCTCTTGAAGAGTTTCTCCGGCATTTGGTAATGGGTCCTGGTTTTGTAGCGGCGGGTTGTGGGGACCCCAGGTAGTGCTTTGGGCCCCGCCATGCGGTGATGTAAAGCCGCATTTATGCCAAAGTGGCGGCGTAAAGCCGCCTCTGCATCAAACTGACCCTCGACCCGGCAATTGGTAATGTCCTAATTCCCCTGGGGGCGCGGGCGTCTCGCCCGCAATCTAATGGAGAGAAAAGAGCGGGCGAGACGCCCGCGCTCCCAGCAATTCAAACCCGGACTCGACCCGGCAATTGAGGTCATTGACAGTGAAATGGCCCCTGACCTATAGTAAGTTTGTTCCGGATCAAAATCCTTCCGCGGGCGATAGCATTGCAATTTCCAGTCTTATTCGCGGACCATTTCATGTTGCCAGGGCAACACCGCACTTGAGCGAGGTTGGCATTGTCAAAAGCTGAAATCCTGCTGGTAGATGACGAATCCCAGCTTCGTTTTACGGTCCGGCGTTTCCTGGAATCGAGGGACTACGCCATTCTGGAAGCAGACTCCTGCAAGGCTGCCCTGGAAACCTGTCGCGCTTCCCGGCCTGACGCCATCGTTCTCGACTACAACCTGGGCGATGGCGATGCCTTAAGTCTCCTGCCTTCCCTGCAACAAGTTGTTCCCGACACCCCCATCCTGATTCTAACTGCCCACGCTGAAGTGGATTTGGCCGTCCGGGCAATGAAGCTGGGGGCCGAGTATTTCCTCACCAAGCCGGTAGAGCTGGCGGCTCTTCATTTGATTATCGAACGTGCCCTGGAAAATCAGCGCAACCGGTTGAAAGTGGTGGCCAACGAGTCCAGGGTCGCACGCGATTTTCAGGACGCATTCTTAGGTCAGGGGCCGGCCATTCACCAGTTGGCACACCTTGCCAAAAACGCTCTTCGCACCCAAAACCCCATCTTGATTCAGGGAGAGACGGGCGCCGGCAAGGGCACCCTGGCCATGTGGCTGCACAATAACAGCTCCCGGTCCAAGGAAGCCTGTGTTGATTTAAATTGCGCCGGCCTATCCAGGGAGTTACTTGAAAGCGAACTTTTCGGCCACGAAAAAGGGGCCTTTACCGGCGCGATTGCCAGCAAAATGGGATTGCTGGAAATAGCCCACCGGGGGACGGTGTTCCTTGACGAAATTGGTGATGCCGACCTCATGGTCCAGGCCAAGTTGCTGAAAGTGATTGAGGACAAGAGCTTCCGCCGCCTGGGCGATATTCGCGACCGGCATGTGGACGTGCGCTTGATTGCGGCCACCCACCATAACCTTCACGAGTTGATCAAAGAAAAGAAATTCCGCAGCGACCTTTACTTCCGCATCAGCACCGTGCTGCTTAAGATTCCCTCCCTGCGCGAGCGCCTGGAGGATATGCCCCTGATCGCGAGGGCCTTGCTGGAGAAGATTGCGGTGAACTTGAAGCACGCGGAAATGGAAATGACCGCGGATGCGCTGGCGGCTTTGCAGAGATATTCCTGGCCGGGCAATATACGCGAGTTGCGCAATGTACTGGAGCGCGCCGCTCTGCTCGCCGACGATGGGATGATCAAACCCAGGCACCTTCAATTTGAATTTGAAACTGATGGCCAGCCCTCGGACGCATCGCCCTCCGCGTTCGGCGACACAAAACTTACTTTGTCCGACATGGAACGTATCTACATTGAGAAAATTATTCAGGAAGAGAACGGCCGCATCGAGCGTGCCGCCCAAAGGCTTGGCGTCCCGCGCAGCTCCCTCTATAAAATGATCAAAGCCATGGGAATCAATGTCTCAAAAGGGCCTTCGGCATCTCTCTAAGAGAGAAACCTTCCCCGTCTTTGTCCCATCCAACTCCTACAAATTTTAGCTAAATCGCACAATTAAAATAAGTTACCAATTCCCGGCCCCCGGCCCAAGTTTGGCAACTCCCGTGCTTTTGTCCCAGTCATGAAAACGAAGATCCTGATCGTTGACGATCTTAAAGAAATAGTAATGACGATGAGCCGGTACTTCGCGATTCACGGATTCGAAGTGGACTGCGCATCGGAAAGAGAAGAAGCGGAAGCGTTGATCGGCGCGAACTCATATTCGGTTGTGATTACCGACCTGCACCTTACGCCTGTCCGGAGCAATGAAGGGCTGGAAATCGTCCGGCTTCTCCATCACGAATCGCCGGAGACGAAAGTCATCATGCTGACCGCCTACGACAATGAGGAAGTTGAAAAGGAGGCGGACCGCTACGGGATCTCAGCCTTTCTCCGCAAGCCGGTCTCCCTGCCCCTCTTGCGCCAAACTGTCCAGGAAAGCCTTAGGAGGCTGACGTAATCATGTTGACGCTGCTCGATACCATCTTAAAGCCAGGTTCTCTGATGCCGGTGTTCCAACCCATCTTTGAAGTCCACGGGGAAGAGCGCGAGTTGTATTACCTCGAGTGTTTGATGCGCGGCCCGAAGGGGACATCGGTGGAGCGCGCGGATGTTCTGTTTGGGTACGTACGCCGCAAGCGGGAAGAGATCGCGGTGGACCGCGCCTGCATGCGGGCGGCTCTGCAAGCCACTTCCATGCTGCCCTTTGAACCGCACATCTCCGTCAACGTGCACGCCTCCACGCTCGGCCGCGACGCCGGGTTTGTGAGCTATCTCAAAGGCCTGGCGGATGATTGGGGCATTTCTTCCAATCGCCTGACCGTTGAATTGATCGAGCACGCACCCTTCTGGGACGTCGCCGGAATCTGGCGGGCGATTGACGAATTGAGAAGCTACGGGATGCGCCTTGCCGTGGACGATGTGGGCGCGGGACAATCCAACTACAACATGATTCTTGATTGCTGTCCGGACGCTTTGAAAGTTGACGCCTATGTAGTCCGCGGATGCCACGCGGATAAGCATCGGGTGGCCGTGCTTGAGTCCATCACCACCCTGGCACGCAGGTTTGGCGCCCAAATTATCGCCGAAGGCATTGAAGAGGCCGCCGATCTGGAAGTGCTTCTGGGAATGGGCATAAATCTGATCCAGGGTTACATGCTGGGCCGGCCCATGACAGTTCAAAACCTGCTCCAAACCGGGCTGCTGCGAACGAACGAGGCGAAATTGTTGGCCACGGTTCCCGGAGCCCAAATCGAAGCAAGTAGGCATACAAATGAGGTCTGAAGGATGAGGAATAAAAAAGTTCTTCTTGTCGATGACTCCACCACGGCTTTACTGATGGAACAAATGATCCTCAGGAACCGCGCCGACTTTGAGCTGATCGTGGCGCGTGACGGTCAGGAGGCCGTGGAGAAAACACTGGCCGAGCTGCCTGACTTGATCGTGATGGACGTGGTGATGCCCCGCATGACCGGCATCGAGGCCTGCAAGCAGATTCGCTCGCAGGACCATACCCGGCACATCCCCATCATCCTGGTTACCACTCGCGGCGAGCCCGAGAACGTCGAGATTGGATATGCCAGCGGCTGTAACGATTATGTAACCAAGCCGATCAATGGCGCAGAACTCATCACCAAGATTGAGGACTTGATGAGTGCGGGAGAGGAAACGACACGATGAGCACTCGAGCAACAGAAACCGGCCAGCCGGGCGGGACTCACGATTCCGGCGTTCAAAGCCTTCCCGCCAACCCTCGGCCGGAGGAAACAGAACGGCAGGATGGGCCGCAGAGCGCAGCGGCGGCCGTTCGTCCTTGGGAAGAGGAACGGAAAGTTCTCGAACAAACCCTGGCTGATCTCAGAACCGAGCAGCAACAATTTCTGGAGCGATACGTCGGGTTGGAAGAACAGAATTCCGCACTCACCACGCTCTACGTCGCCTGCCAAAGCCTGCATAGCTCGCTCGACCGGCCACAAATTCTGTTGATCGCGCGTGAGATCATCGCCAATTTGATTGGCTGCGAGGAGTATGTGCTGTTCGGCGTTGGGCCTGATGGCTGGCTTGACCAGGTGGACTCCTTTGGACTCGATCCGGACGCGTACAAGAAAATTCCGCCGGGCGCCGGGATCATCGGGCGCGCCGTGACCACCGGTGAGATTTGCCAGAATGAAGAAGGTGGAAGCGGGGCCACGGAATTGGAATCGAACCTTACCGTGTGCATACCCTTGAAACACAACGGCGCCGTGACCGGCGCCATCGCCCTGTTTCGATTGCTGCCTCAGAAGTTTGAGATTCAAAACCTGGATCGCGAGCTGTTCCGTTTACTCGAGACCCATCTGGCCCATGCACTGTATTGCTCTGAATTGGAGCAAAGTGCGGGCGCAAAGAATGGAGTTGGGGCGTGAAAATCTCTGCCGAGCAACGCGGGCAGGAACACGACTTTTCGGCTGGGCAGTCCAATATGATTCAAGATACACCGGCCGTCAAAAGCGTATATCTGCACCCCGGCCAACTCTTTGTGGCCACCGAGCCCGCCGCCGTCACTACGATCCTCGGATCGTGCGTGGCCGTTTGCGTTTGGGATCTTGTGCTGAGCATCGGTGGAATCAACCACTACCTGTTGCCGGCGGGCGTCAAGACGGCCTCCACGGGCCTGCGTTATGGAAACGTGGCCATCGAACAGTTGCTGGAAAAACTGAGTCGCGCAGGGGCCACTCATTCAAATTTGCGCGCGAAGTTGTTTGGCGGGGCGTGCGTCCTGGAAGCTATGCGCGGTAAAGAGAATCACCTGGGCGACAAGAACGTGGATATCGCCAGGAAAATGCTTTCCGAAGCCGGGATTCCTGTGGTGGCTTCCGATGTAGGCGGCGGCCGCGGCCGCAAGCTGATCTTTCACCCCCATGAGGGGAGTGCATTAGTCAAGTTACTTTGATGGAGTGTAATGGGTTAGTTTGAGTAGCGGCGGCTCGGGGACCCCATATGGCGAGCCCCGAAGCACGACCTGGGGTCCCCGCAACTCGCCGCTACAAAACCAAGCTGACCCATTAGCTGAGGGAGAGGAAATGGAATTCGATTTCGAAGCTCTAATCCAAACATTTAAGGCCGAAGCCGAAGAAAACCTGGGCCGGATGGAAGAGTCCCTGGTCGCGCTGGAGGATGCCCCCGCTGATCATGAACTGCTTCACACCATTTTCCGCGTGGCCCACACGCTCAAGGGCAATGCGGCGGCGCTGGGCTTTACCGGCCTCACTGAGTTTGCCCACCGGCTTGAAGACTGCCTTGACCGGCTCCAGAAAGGAACCGCCCAAGCCGGCACCGGACTTATCACCGCGCTGCTGAAGTCCGTCGACGCCATGCGGGAGTTACTCTCCTCCTCGCTGGCGGGCAATGTCGAAATGCAGGATGCTCACCAGGAATTGTTGAAGGTCCTGGCGGAAGAATCCGGAGTCATCCCTCGCACCCTCCATCCCGCGGAGCCTGCCCATCCGGCAGCGCCGCTGCGGAACTCTCCTGGCCGCCGCAAAGAAGACCAAACAGAATGGAGCGAGCGAACGAGAACTTTGCGCGTGGACATTGACAAGCTGGACCGCATGCTCAACCTGACCGGCGAAATTGCCATCGCCCGCGGCCGCATTCGCCAGATGCTGGCGGAGCTCGAGGGCAGGAGTGGCGAAGAGACGCTTGAAGTCCAGCGCGATTCGGACCGCCTATTCCTGGATCTTCAGGAGCTGGTAATGAAGATTCGCATGGTCCCGATTGGGCCCACGTTCCGCCAGCACTCCCGCACCGTGCGCGACCTGGCCACGTCCTCGGGAAAGCAGGCGCGGCTTGAGATTGAAGGGGAAGAAGTGGAAGTGGATACGACCGTGGTCAACCTGATCAAGGACCCGCTCACCCACATGCTGAGGAACGCCGTGGACCACGGTTTGGAAACGCCCGAGGCGCGCCAGGCCGCGGGGAAGGATCCCTGCGGGCTCATCCGCCTGAAAGCTTTCCACGATACGGGGAATATCGTCATCCAAATCAGTGACGACGGTGCCGGATTGAATCGCACACGCATATTGGAAAAAGCCCGAACTCGAGGCCTTGCGACCAAGGCTGAAGTGAACGATAGCGAACTCTTTCGGCTCATTTGTGAGCCTGGTTTTTCCACTGCCGACAAGGTAACTGATGTTTCCGGCCGCGGCGTGGGCATGGACGTGGTGCGCCGCAACATTGAGGCCCTGCGTGGAACGGTGACCGCGGAAAGCAAGGAAGGCGCGGGAACCACACTCACCATCCGCTTGCCGCTTACCCTGGCCATTATTGAAGGATTCCTGGTGGGGGTGGGAATTGAAACCTACGTGCTCCCCCTGGATGTTGTGGTTGAGTGCGTTGATCTGCCCGAAAGCGAACGGGGCAATGGCGCCTCGGAAGGGATCATTAACCTTCGCGGCAAATCTCTTCCCTACGTGCGAATGCGCCATATGTTCGGCGGGGATATCGAAAACTCCGCGCGCGAACAGATCGTCGTGGTCCAGCACCACGAAATGCGCGCCGGACTGGTGGTGGATTCGCTCTACGGTGAAAACCAGATCGTGATCAAGCCTCTCGGCAAAATCTTTCAGGGGCTTCCCGGCGTGAGCGGCTCCACCATCCTTGGCAACGGACGCGTCGCTTTGATTTTGGATGTTCCGGCAATCGTCGCCGGGCTGTCTAAATCCGCGCCTGAAGAATCCCCTGTCATCGCATAACGACTACATTTCAGAATTCCGTCACCGCACCCAGACGGCCCATGTCTCCGGATTGCCGGTTATGCAGCCATTTACATGCGGGGTTTCGATTATCCATCTTCGTTAAAAGAGGGGCATTGAGTAGACTCCGAGCTTGTATGCCACGTTCCGTGCGTTCTCTCATGAATTAAATTCCCCACCGGATTTGATTTTTGACGCAACTTGTTTTCCAAGTTAGACTCACTCTTATGAAGTTCCTGACATGGATTCGGGCGAAGTTGCTGCCACCGCAAGAAAAAGGAGATTCCGTCAGTGACCTGTCTGCCATCCTCCATAAGGCGAATGACCGTCTACGTGCGGAAGAGTACGAAAAAGCTCGCGGGCTACTCTTGCGAGCGCTAAAGCTTCGGGACGGGTTTGAAGGAACAGCAATGATTGACTACATTCTGACATCGCTGTGCTGGACTTGGCTGGTGCAGGAGCAGTATGACGAGGCGATTAGCTTCTTCAACAAAGATATAACTAAATACTCGGGCGATTGGGCGGCTTATTGTGAACGCGCTGCGGCACTGTGGTACTCGGGCCGATTTCAGGAGTCCATCCAGGACTACTCGCGGGCGCTTGAACTGAAGTCAAACAATATTCAATCACTCTCCGGTCGCGGGCAGGTCTTTGCAGAAATTGGCCAATATCAGAAAGCGATAGACGATCTGGATCTCGCGTTGCAGGCACTTGAATCTGTTCCGGCCCTCGATCCGAGTTGGATCGAATGGAAGAAGAATAGTCAAGCCTTTGTACGCAACGGACGGGGAGTTGCACTTGCTGGCGTCGGCAAGAATGAGCTAGCAATGGAAGAATTCGAGCAATCTATAGCGTTGTGCCCAGAAAATGCTTGGGTGTATTACAATCGGGGACAGGTTTACGATCTTGCTGGCAACCACGAAAAAGCGTCATCGGACTACCAAATTGCAGTTACTAAGTGCGGCCCTGCTTTGACACCCCTCCAGAAAAAACGCGCCCTTGCACGGCTCCACGACAAGACAAGCTAATTATGATTTTCGTTGCAAGATCCAGATTGCGCATTCCGCGTTTAGGCGCATGAGGGCTTTGCGTCGGGAAGGACCGCATTCATGTCAAAAGAATCAAAGTCCGTTGATCCCAAATGGGGGTCGAAAAACCCACCAAAGAAAGGCGTGCCGTTCGCGCATGCCAAATTCCGAGCAGATGGTCGCCGTCTCAGAAGTAGTTTTCGCATAAGCCGCCACCCGGCCACGTTCCGACTTGGATTCCGTAATCGTCCACAAAGACAAAGCGACAAGCCATCATCTACTTATTCGAACGCCGTATCGATGGACCTTGAGGTTGCCGCACAAAAAGGGGGCCACTCAATTTAAGCCTGGCGGCACACTAATTATGAAGATAGGGACGCCACCGGGTGGCCGGTTGTATACACTGACAACATTCAGAGCCGTTTTGGCCCAGGAATTATTTTCGTGCCCACACTGAGGTCACCGCGTCCTGGCGAGATGATGAAAAAGTCGAATCGTCATGCTGAGCGAAGCGCCTCTGTATTTCTTGGAAAACAAATTCGGGTATCCTTCGATGCGCTCAGGATGACAGTCCTTAAGACCGTTTCTCGGCAACTTGGTAGAGGAGGAATATCATGTCGAATATCAGCCGCCGGAAATTTGAACTGGTCATGATGGCATCTTTGGGAGTGAAACCCGCTCTCTCCTGCGAGATTGTGGCCTTTGACGAACCTAGTGACCAACCCGCGCGCGGTGGCAGCATCACCGACGTCGAGGGAATTCGGGTGGGACATTTTACGGACTCACGCCGCCCGACGGGTTGCACCGCATTACTCTTTGACGGCGAAGTAACGGCGGGCGTCGACTACGATGGCTCCGCACCCGGTTCCTATCTGGGGGTAATGTTGCAGCCGGTGAGTCCCATCGAGACAATCCATGGATTGCTGCTGACCGGCGGCGGCCCCATGGGGCTGGCGGCGGTTCCTGGCGCGGTTCGATATCTCGAGGAACGCAAGATCGGATTTGACTGGGGAATACCCAACATCCGCATTCCCATCGTCGTCGGCGCCGTGATTGATGATCTCGCCCTCGGCGACGGCAGAATCCGGCCCGACGCCGAGTCGGCGTACAAAGCCTGCCAAGCTGCTTCCTCGGCGCCAGTGGAGGAAGGGAACGTGGGAGTGGGGGCCGGCGCGACCATCGGCAAAATGCTGCAAAGCCACGGACTGCGGGGCATGAAATCGGGTTTGGGCACGGCCAGCTTGCGCGTGGATCAGGTCACGATTGGAGCCCTCGTGGTGGTGAATGCGGTCGGTGACATCATTGACTGGCATCGCGGCAAAATTGTGGCCGGGGCGCGACGCGCCGATGGCAAAGGGTTCGCCAACATCATTGAGACTCTCAAGAGTTTGTCGCTGCGGTCTGGATTGCAGGTTCATGACCCGGTGTTGCACAGTACAACCCTGGCGGTGGTTGCGACCAACGCCCAATTCAACAAAACGGCTCTCACCAAAATATCCATGATGGCCTCCACCGGGGCGGCGCGGGTTATAAATCCTTATCACACCAACGGGGATGGCGATTCTACTTTTGCTTTGTCAACCAACCGGGTGAAATCAGATCTCGGAATCTCAGTGGTGGGAGCGCTGGCAGCAGATGTTGTCTCTCAGGCGGTACTTCGCGCGGTCGGAGCCGCTCACTCGATTGAAGGCTGGCCGGCGATGCGCGATCTGCCAGTTGAAACGTAGCGAGCGTTATCCCCTCAAAAATCGCGTATACCCTCGCCCCCTTGGAGGAGAGGGGAAGGGGTGAGGGGGTTCAAAATAATCGTAAATGCGTTTGAATTTACCGCAGATGTTCCCGGCGCCGCCTAAGTGGGGACCACGCCCAGCCCGGGTCCTCGCAGTCCACTGGCGTCCAACATCCCGTCGCGCACCAAGAAGATTCCGGGAAATTTACTCTCCCACGGTTTGTTGGCGGCAGGAACATACTCGCGGGCATTCGCTTCCACGCCTTTCACGCCCGGCACGTGTGCGGCCAGTCCCACCGAATGCACCAGCGACGCGCCCGGACAGGTGAGGTCCTGCACGCATAGAAACATTTTGTACTTCTGCGCCGCGGCCGCCATCAGCATGGCCTGGCTCTGCCCTTTGCACGCCTTCAGCGCCACGCCCGTATAGCCCATCTCCCGCGCGAGCAGCAACATGTCGAGCCCGGTCAGCGATTCGTCGATGATCACCGGTTTCAGTTTCGCCGCCTCGTGCATGGTATTTTCCCGGTACTTCTCGAGGTCCCGCGCGGTGGGTTGTTCGATGTACTGGATCCGCTCAAAGGCAGCGGGATTCTTTTCCTTCAGACGGCGCATAAATTCCAGCAGATATTCGACGTTCGGACACCTCTCGTTGAAGTCGAGGGAATATACCCATTGATTCACCCGGTGTTCTTTTTGTGTTTCAGTCGCCGCGCCGTCAATCCGCGCCATGCGATCGAGGTCCCACACCAAATCGTTGCCGTCCAATTTGATCTTGATGTGCGTCAGCCCATTGTATCGAATCCATTCGGGCAAGGTTTCCGGCAAGCCGTCGTTGATTCTTTTTTTGATGTCCGCGGCCACGATGGGGTCAGAGGCCCCGACGGAATGATAGAGCGCCAGGCGCGGCTCGGGCTCCCTCAACACATATTGGTCCAAATACTCACTGGTGAAATCCTTCCCGAGATAATGCGACAAGTCGTGCGGCAAAAATTCGCGTCCATAAGTGTGATAGGAACTTACGCCATAAACCTTTCCATACGCGTCGTGAATGGCGGCATCAAAGGGGCTGGCAGTGACCAGGGTGCAAAGTTTGGGAATGGGCTCTGTCAATTGCAGCCGCTGCGAGACTTCTTTAGCCGCCTTCAAATATTCAGGCTCCAGCGCGACGTTGATTTCAATAGGGTGGCCGGGCTCCTTATAATTTGCCGTGATGTTTTGAATTTCGCCGGCGAGTGCCTTCATGGCGCCCAGCGTCTGGTCATACGACATTTGTTGGGAGGGAAATGACCAGACATTCCCCATCGTCATTGAGCCAAAACCGTGGGCCGAACGCCCATCGGCTAAATGCACCACGCAGCGGACGTTCAACAAGGTGACGCGATCCACCTCTCGGCCGCCGAATTTGTAGGGAGTGCGATAACGATACTCTTCGTATTCGTGCGTTACGGAATCAATCCGAATGTTGCCGGGTTTAGGCGCGGAAACAATGAGCATGTTCAGACTGCGGAACGCAAGCGGCGCCAGCAGAGGAGACCAAGGCGCAGTTCGCAGAAATATGCGCCGGCTGACCTTGCCGCGTTTCGTCTTATTCCCGTGGACCATCGCGATTATCCCACCTATTCGAGTGCATCACGTTAGGTGCCGTACGTTTCGTTTAATCGAGCCTTCAGGAACTGCAAGTCACGTTTGAGTGCGGCAAGAATATTCTCTTCCCGGGCTGCGGGAGTGTCCCCCGGCACCTCGTACTCGATGTGGAGCGAGATCGGGCCGTGGTATGCGCTCGCGGCCAGCGTTTTCGCAAAGTACTTCCAGTCCACCATGCCTTCGCCCAGCGGACAGTTATTGTCCTTCCAACCCTTTTCTGTTTTCTCCCAGCGAAAGTCCTTGATGGCCACCATCTTCAAGCGCGGCATCACCAGGTTGGTGGCGATCTTCCAGCCACCCACGCCACCCTCGGCGACGGCGTGACGAGGATCGAAATAGTATCCGGCCCACTTCGGGTCAAGTGTCTCGATCACCGAGGCCATATCCCAAACCGGCGCTCCGATGTACGTCTCGTGGTTATGGTACCCCGCCTGGATGCCACACTGCCGGCTTAGCTCGACAAGTCCCCGAAATTTCGCGCCTGCCTCCTCGAGCTCCTTCCGCACATTAACCAATTTATACCGGTAATAACCTGCCTTGAAGAATGGAATGGAAAGTTTGGCGGCAGTGGAGAGAATCGGGCGGGCGGTCGGATCCTCTGCATCGGTGAGTTCGGTGGTGATCATCGGGACTTGCAGCCCTTCTTCGCGAATCATGCCCACCGCCTTGGGAAGATCCTCGGCAGCGCGCTCGGGTAGAACGTGTCCTCCTGTCCGTACAGTGAGATCGATACCGTCGAAGCCGATCCGCTTGGAAGCCTGCGCCAGCGCCCGCCAGTCCATTTCCGGTAGAGGTTTGGAGAAGATACAAAGCGGACCCTTAAACGGGCCCCGCACATCAGGCTCGAAATGGGCCGCCGGCGACGAAGCACCGCAAAGAGCCACAGTCGAGGTGCTTAGAAAGTCGCGCCTTGAAAGTTTTAATGTCATCGCTTTCCCTCTTAAATGATTTATGGAACTTAGCGAATGCCGCGCAGGGCCGTGGTTGAACTTGTAAGTATGTAATCAAAATATTTCGCCGGGCCGGAAGCATGAAGTGACAGGCTAGTGCCCGATGTTATGGCAAAGATCGCAGTTCAAGCGCGCCTTGCCCAGCTTGTGGCAATCGACGCAGGCGGTCATGGAAATATCCTTTTCCTGCCAGAGGGAGTCGCGTTCTTGCACGGGGCCATGGCATACCGCGCATTCCACGCTGGCGCTGATGTGTTTTTGATGGTTGAAGAAAGCCAAGTCCGGAAGCTTGTACACGGCAGTCCAGGAAAGAAGGCTGTTGTTTTTTTGGAACTGAGCCAGTTTCTGGATCGCCGGGCTGTCGGTCTTGATGCTTTGATGGCAGGCCATACATTCCTTGAGCCCGGGGATCGACATCTTGCCGCTTATTACCGCGGTTTGATGGCAGGATTCACATTTCATTCCTGCCTGAACATGCTGCCGATGACTGAATGGGACAGGCTGGGTAACCGCTTTGACGGGAGCGGGGATGTTGTAAGGCTCGCTTCCCGGGCCCGCCGAAATCGTCCTTCGCTGACCCTGGAGATTTATTCTCGGGGGAGCTTTTCCTTCCGGGAACAGGGCATAGGCCGCCAAAACAGTGGGGGCGGTGGTGTCGGGATTGAAATATCCGCCCGGCCCCACTGCAATCACCACAAATTGTTTCTTCGTTTTCTTTCCCAGATAGGTGATGGGCGTGGCGTGAGCGTTGGATTCGAGTTTGTCGACCCAGAGTTCTTTTCCCGTCCGCGCTTCGAAGGCTCGGAAGCGGTGATCCGCCGTGCCGCCGATAAAGACCAGTCCTCCTCCGGTGGCGATTGAACCCCCAAGGCTGTAGATACCGGTCTTGGGAATCCCGCGCGCCTCTAGTTCATCCACCACGCCCAGCGGCACTTTCCAGGCGACCTCCCCGGTCTTCAAATCGATTGCATTCAATTCACCCCAGGGCGGCTGCTGGCAGGGATAATGGTGGTCATCCCAAAAGCGCGCGTAGCCTCCCCACTTGCTGGCGCGAACGTAGGGCTCGGGAGATCCCGCCGGCTGCGGTTGCATGTAGCCTACGGCGCCCACCTCGCTCACATTGACGAAGAGATAATTCAGGGTGGGGTTGAATGAAGTGCCCGACCAATTGCCGCCTCCCAAAGTTCCGGGCATCTCCACGGTCATATTGGCAAGGCCCCAAGGTGTGTAGATCCCCCCAGGCAAGGCGGCGCCGAAGTTTTCGAGGCAGTAACTTCGCGATTCCGGAGTGACGGTCGTGATCTCGTCGCGCGAGACGGACATTTTGGAGAGCGGCGGGGGTTTGATGGGAAAGGGTTGGGTGGGCCACGCTGCTTCCCCCGGAACCTGACTCGGCGCCACGGGACGTTCTTCCACCGGGAAGAGAGGCTTGCCGGTGAGCCGGTCAAGAATAAATACAAACCCCATTTTGGTGACTTGCGCCACCGCCGGGATATCTTTCCCGTCGCGGCGGATGGTAATCAAATTGGGCGGGCCGGAAACATCGTAATCCCAGATATCATGATGCACCATTTGGTAATACCAAATGAGCTTTCCCGTGGCGGCATTGAGCGCCACCAGCGAGTTGCCGAACAGGCCTTGACCCTTGCGGTCGGCGCCGTAGAAATCGTAGGTGGGCGAACCAATGGGAAGGAAAATCATTCCCCGCTCCTGGTCCAAACTCATGATCGACCACACATTGGTTCCCGAACGGTCTTTCCAGGCATCACCTTCCCATGTTTCGTGCCCCGTTTCGCCGGGTCTCGGGACAGTGTGAAACGTCCAGACCAGCTTGCCACTGCGAACATCAAAGGCGCGAACGTCGCCGCTCGGACCTTTCGACGGGAATTCCTGAAGCTCCGATCCGGTGATGACGAGATCTTTGTAAATCGTTGGAGGTGAGCTGGAGTCGTACCTCGCTTTCGGGAATTGGTCCGCGACCCCCTCACGAAGATTTATGCCTCCGCCGTCGCCGAAGCCATTGCAGGGTTTGCCTGTTCGTGGATCCAAAGCGAATAAGTGCGCGTCCAGGGTGATATAAAACAGGCGCTGGTCAAGCTCGGAAACCGCGTCTCCGCACCTTACAGCCGAGTGTCCCTCCCAGTAGGCGGCGCCTCGATTGGGTACGGAGCGGCGCGTGCCAGCCTCGTCTCGAAAGGGATCGAATACCCAAAGCTCTTTGCCTGTTTCCGCATCCACGGCTATGGCGCGGCTCGTCTGGGTGGTGAAGTAAAGCACGCCGTCCACCATCAAAGGTGTGGTCTCAAAAGCATCAATTCCACTGTTGCGAGTTGGCGCCACTTCATAGGTCCAGGCCCTTTGCAGTTGCCGCACATTGGTGGTGTTGATCTGTTTCAGAGGAGAGAAGCGCATCCCTCCCGGATCGTGGCCATAGTTCCGCCACTCATTCTCGGCGGAATGCGAAGTGGTTTGCCCGAAGCAGGGACCACAAGCCAGAAAACAAATTAACCAAATGGAGAAGCGCGGCCGCATGAAGATGTACCTCGGCGAATACCTATTATTTCGATTCTCTCATAGCTCTTTCCCCCGGCAATCCAAAGCAAAGAATGTTCGGGCCGATGGCAATCGCCACGAACTGTTTGCCACCCACCATGTAAGTCATGGGCGAGGTCTTGTTTTCCGCGCCCGCCGAAAAATGCCACAAAGGTTTTCCCGTTCGTTCATCCATGGCCACGAAATCACCGGACGGGTCCCCATAGAATAGCAGTCCCCCGGCCGTCGCCAACATTCCGGCATCCCTCTTACCCTCGGTTGGCCCGGTCTGCTGCATTTCCCAAACGATCTCTCCGCTATCGATGTTAATCGCGCGCAGATACTTCCTGCCGGGCTCGACGCGCGTGGATCTCCTTTTCCAGCTTTCATTGTTTACATTGGCCCTGCACTTCTCAAGGGCAACTACAAAATAAAGGCGGGACTTCGGGCTGAATGCCGTGGCGTTCCAGTTGGCAGCCGTATCCGGACAGGTCTGGTCGCCTTCTTTTTGAAGTTGGGGACGCCCATCCGCGCCGATGCCGCTCGCCCATGTCAGTTTTTTCACAAAGGGTTTGGCCAGCAGAATCTTGCCGTTGATCCGGTCGAGCACGTAGAAGAATCCGTTGCGATTGGCGAAGAGCATCAGCTTGCGGTCCTGCCCTTGAAAACGAGTATCCACCAGAACCGGCGGCTGATTCGCGTCCTGATCTTTAGTATCGTGAGGAGTGAACTGGTAGTACCACTTCATCCTGCCGGTAGAGGGATCGAGCGCCAGGATGGAATCCGTGTAAAGGTTCTCCCCGGGACGGTCGCGGTCGTCGGAATCGGGCCAGGGATTTCCCGTCGGCCAATAGAGCGTGTCGGTTTCGGGATCATAAGAGCCCGTCGACCAGGTGGCGCCGCCTCCCAGGACCGGTCCTTTGGGACCCCAGGTTTCACTTCCTGGCTCCCCCTGCGCAGGGATGGTCCAGGTTCGCCAAACACGTTCACCCGTCGCGGCCTTGAATGCGGCGATGAATCCGCGAATGCCCCAGTCTCCGCCGGAAACACCGGCGACAACCAAATCCTTGACGATTAACGGAGCCACAGTGGAGCCGTAGTGCTGAAGCTCATCCGGCATCACTTGTTCCCAAACCAGTTTTCCCGTGACGCGGTTCAGGGCGATCAGATGAGCGTCGTCGGTCACTCTGAAAATGTTTTCCCCAAGAATCGCCACGCCGCGATTTGTGCCGAGTGATGCGTCGCCCACCAGAGCAGGAGTGCGTGGGCGGGAATAATTCCATATCTCTCGCCCGGTCAGGGCGTCTAGCGCGTAGACCGAATTCGGGCCGGTGATGTACATGATGCCGTCGGCCACCAGGGGCGTTGCCTCCAGGCCGAAGTACTTCATGTTCTCGTTAAAATAGGCGTTGTCGGGGAGCAGGTTCTTCCAGAGAGGTACGGTGAAAATCCACTTCAACTCCAATGCGCGAACATTGGTGGTCGTGATTTCACTCAGCTCGCTATACCGGTTCGCGTTCAGGTTTCCATTGTAAGTAAGCCAGTCTCCGGGATTGGGATGCAGAATGCGTTCGAAATCAATGCCGCCAGTTTTTGAGGCCCGGGGTACGTGCAGGGCGCCCGGCTTCACGCCGGTCAGACGGCTCAAGTAGGCTACAAGGTCTTGCAATTCTTCGGGAGTGGCTTGCACAGGGGGCATGACCGATTGTTTTTCATCCAAGATCGAAACGATTTGCCCTTCCTCGAGCAAATGAAATTTCCCCTCCAGGTCTTGCACAAGAATATCAAAATTGCTCCGGTTCCTGGCGAAGCCGCGGACCGAATTCCCATCGCGGACTTTGACCGTAACCATTTCATAGCCGGGCGTGATATCAGCGCTCGGTTCACGCAATGCTGATTGTATTTCGCCAACGGTCTTCTCATTTCCCAAGTTCGACAGATCAGGGCCGATTGCGCGCCCTTGGCCAAGGACCATATGGCATGAGCCACATTCACCTTTGCCGAAGAAAAATTGCCGGCCCGCCTCGGGACTGCCGGGCACGTTGCTTTCTGCCGCCACCGAATTCAACGAGCGGATGAAGGTGATTAGTGCATCCAAATCCTCTGCCGAGAGATCGAAAGGCGGCATGCCCGAGGTTGGAATTCCATTCTTGATGGTAGTTCCCAAGCGCTGAACGGACATTTTGCGGACCCGGGAATTTGCAGTTAATCCTGGTCCCTGGTCGGTGCCCCGGAAATCCGATCCGTGGCAGCCGGCGCAATTCGATGCGTAAAGTTTCTGGCCGTGCAAGACGTCCGGCGTCGAGTTCGCGGGATTCTGGGTGGCGAGCAAGGCCAAGGCGAAAACCAATTCGGGCATCATGGTTGCCGCGACACCTCCACCATCGGCAGGATTTCCACATAATCGAGCCCGGCGGTTTCACCGCCATCGGGCACGCCCTCGATGCGAATTTCATCGCCGGGCCGCAATGCGATGCCGGAGATGACTCGGGCCGTTGAAGAGGATGAATCAATTTTGTCAGTCGGCAAGTGACCGTCGGCGATCCAATGGTCAATGGTTTGGTTTGCAACCGCGAGCCGAAAATGGGAGGCGCCGTTGTTTTGGTCGAAGTATTCCACGCGAAGCGTATACCACCCGGGCTTTCCCTCGAATTGGAAGCTGGCGGCACAACTCGCGGCAGTGCATGTGACCGCCTTGCCGCCCGAGGCGCCTTCCCACGGTTTTACGTCGATCGCAGAATAACCTTCCAACTTCATTTGTTCGGCTTCGATGCGGCCCGGGTATTGGCCCACGCGGCCCTTTGCGTCCGGGATGCCGGACTCGCGCATAAACCAATTGGAAACGGCATCGCGCCAGACCTGCGCCTGTCCCGCCTGGTATGAAAGTTGGTCGAGCACTTGTTCATAGCGATGGTCGTCCACAAAACTCTTTAGAGACTTCCACTCGAGGACGTAGGTCGCGGCGGCGTCCGCGCCGGCGTAATGCAAATCGTAAATTTCCTGAATAACGGTTTTGCCGGAGTGGAGCACATAAGTGTAAGGCACATGATGCATGAAAAGCAGAAGATCATCCGGACAGGTTTTGAGCGATTCGTAAATCTTCGCGACTTCGGGCCGGTACTGGCCGATATAACCGGTTCCGGATGCGACGGTTCGGTCCATCCCCACGCCATCCTTGTCGGCGCGGTGCCACTGGCCCCAACCGTTGCTCTCCGACGCTGTAACGCTGACGCCGTAATGATTCCCCACAATGTCGGTGAGGGTTTGCAAGCCCAGCGGCCCGGTGTAATTTTCATAAACACGCCACGATTGCAGGAGCATGGCGGTGACCGTCTTCAAGACAATGGGATTGTCGCCCAACGTGAGCCGCGTCCATTCCTCGGCGATTTGTTGCGAGCTCATGTCGGGATTCCACGCCAGGCGCCCGAATCCGTAGAGGTTGGCCTGCGAAAGCTGGTTCCCCATCCAGTCGTCGTCCAGCCCCACGTTGGCGACGCCGACGAACCCCCCGACGGGCCGCTTAAAAACCTTTCCCGCCACCAGCGCTTTGACGAGAGTGCCAGCGCCGCGGGCGTGCATGTCAAAATCGAGCGTCTCTTTCCACATGGGAACCAGAAATACCATGTGCCGCGCCTGGCCGATATACTCCTGGGTGATTTGCAATTCAATCGCCTGGTTTGTTTTTTCGAGGGCGCCAAAAAGCGGAGAGGCCGGCTCGCGCACTTGAAAATCAATGGGCCCGTTCTTGATCTGGATGACGACGTTTGAATCGAACTGGCCGTCGAGAGAGTGAAAATTGTCATAAGCGGCGCGGGCACGGTCGTTCTTCAAATTGCGCCAGTCCATGTGGTGGTCGTAAACAAACCCGCGATAAAAGAGCAGCCCTCCATGGGGCCGGAGGGCGCGCGCGAGCACGTTGGCGGCATCGGCGTGGGTTCGGCCGTAGGCAGAGGGCCCCACGCGCCCTTCAGAATCGGCTTTCAGGACAAAGCCGCCAAGGTCGGGAACTCCCTGATAGAGTTCGTCCACCCGCAATTTCCAAAATGCGATCACGCCGGGGTCGAGGGGATCGAAGGTGTCCAGGCCGCCGACCGTTTTCGGGCTCCCAAGATCGACCGCCAGTACCACTTGCACGCCCCAGGGCCGGAAAGCATCGGCGATGCGGGCAATCTGCGGAATGAATTCTGGCGCGAGAATTCGCGGGTCCGCATTCACATTGTTGATGGCGCAGCCGTTGATGCCCAGTGACGCAAGCAAGCGCCCATAATTACCGACGCGGCTGAGGTCTTCGCGTACACGGCCTTGGTCCCAAAAGATGGAGCGGCCTCCATAACCGCGCTCGACCGAACCATTGAGGTTGTCCCACTGATTGACCCACCGCACCGGCGCATAGGGCGATTGCTTTTCGTCGAGGTCCGTTAACGGTTTGCCCAAAGCGATTTCTCGAAGCAAATTGAAGGCGCCGTAAAGCACGCCGCGATCGTTTTCCGCGCTAATGATCGTGTAAGAAATTCCAGATACTCGAACCGTTTTAAGCGAGTAGCCGTCCGGTGGGAGGGTGGCCGAAAGATGAAACTGCGGCGCCGCGTGCTGGAACTCAGCCAGGGTGCCAATAACGATAGCGCTTTCCGATGGAACCTTGGACCCTTCGCGTAAAGTCCGGCCAAGCATGCTGCGAATTCCCCGAACCAATTCGTCGCGCGCGCTCTTCGATATTTGCGAATCACCAAAGGTTACAACCACGGAGGGCAGGGATTTCTGGTATTGGACGGCGAGAGCCGACCGAAGAGGAGCGTAGCGGAGCCAGGCGTCGGCGCCGGATTCAGCATGCAGGCTGGCGGCCGCCAGCAGTCCGCACAGAAAGCACCCCGTCAACCGCATTGCTCCCCCTCCCGGTAATCATGCAAAGGCATGATAAAACTCAAATCGAAAAAGGACGCGCCTGTTTAGAGTTTGTAGAGGCTCGTGGCATTGTCGTGAAGCAAGGCCCGGGCAAGGTCCGGGACTTGGGACTCGGAGATATAGTGCGAAACCATCAACTCCGCCAAAACGCGCGACAATTCCCGGCGTAGCAGGGCCAGTTTCCCAACGGACCATTCCACATTGTACGCGTCGGAAAAAAAGGCGTGAAGTTTTGCCGCCGGAAGCGCCAGCAGCCGTTCTGTAAGCATGGCGCGGATGTACGGGGGCGAGAATCCGTACCACCAGAAACCCGAGAGGCTGATATTGGGATAGCTCTTCGCTGTGGCGACGGCCTCCTGCGAATGGGCTGCCGCGGCCAGGAACAAATCGAAATTCAAATCCCGAAATTTGTGAAAGAGCAGCGCATAGCGGGTTACCAAGCGGGGACTGATGATCGCAACCGCAGCTTGGGCGGGCAGTGGCCGCTGAACCCCCAATAATAACTGTAGAGGCAGATGCGCATCGCAGGCCAGCCCGGCAAACAACTCCAGCAGATAGGCGTGCAAAGATTCGAGTTCATGATGGGAAAGTGACGCGCCTTTGCGAACCCGCTCGTAAAGCTTGGCAGCCTTGGCGCGCCCGGCGGGAACATAATCCTCGTCCGGTGACAAAGAAAGTGAAAGGGCTTTGCCTCCGACCTTTGCAAACCCGGACACCTGCTCCGCCGCCACGCGCTCGAATGATGCCATGGTCTTGAGCTTTTTCCCAGCCATCACGCCAAATTGGCGCAACGTGCCGGCGGTGACGGTGCTCAACACATCGTCAAGGCGAAGCGTCCCAAAAAACGTTTTGGCATCAAAGTGGGGAATTGTTTCCGTAATATTCAAAGTGAGTGCGGTCTTGCTGACGTGGTTGGTTTCCGCCAGGGTGCGACTCGGCCACGACGGATCGGCATGGGTCGCCTGGACTTTGGCATTCGCATGGAGAAGCGCATCCCGCGTAAGCTCGGCGTCAACCTCCACCCCGTACAACGCCAGCACGCGCCGCAGGCACCAGAAAGTGATGGTATTCGATAGTTGTTTACAATTCTTCAGGAAGAGGTCCAGCTTTTCCTCCACCGACTTCGCCGCTTTCAAAATGGCGGAGCTGAGACCAACAGCTTCGAGTTCACTCACAATATAGTGATAGAAGACGATCTCGGTAATGTCGTGCGCCGAGGGATCTTGGCCGTTGATGTGAGTATGAACATCCACCACGGGCAGGGGTTGAACGACCTGGGCCAGAAGTTCATCCGTCAGTAATTCGACTGACTTATTGGATTCCTTCATCAGATTTCCCTTCCCGGACAGGTCTCGACTTTCCCGCCGCCACTTATTGTGCACGCTCGCGTTTAGAAATTCATAGAGAAAAAGCAACCACTCTAACAGGATGAAAAGAAAAGCCTGTTAACCTGTCATTCTGATCCCGCAGTCGCGAGAGAAAAATCCCAGCATTGAGGCATTAAGCGCTACCAGGATTCTTCGTCGGTCGCCGCGGCGACCTCCTCAGAATGACATTTTTCCTAAGCCTGCTAAGGGACGATACGCTGAATTGACGGTCTAATGGAACAATTAATTGGCATCCGCTATTGCACGATTATCTTTCTGCCACGACGCCCAAACTGCTGACCTTAGGTGTTCGACTGACAAAAAACAGCAGGAGCCTAGCAGGCTTGAAGTTCTGCCAGGCTCCCGGGATGTCACCTGCCTGTGCCCGAAATTATTCTTCAGGCACCAGGGCGAGGTTGCCTCGACATGGGGTTGGTCGGAGGCCGGGAACCGGCCAACGGAAACCATCCGTTGCCGCCCTGGCTAGTCCGAGTCTTCGTCTCGTGATGCGCCCCGACTAATTGGGCAACTTAAAGCTGATATCAATCGATACCAGGGCCGTGTCTTTTCCCGGCTCGTATTCCCATTGTTTGACACAATCGACCGCGGTGGATTTCAGGAGTGGATTGCCGCTGACCACGATGACGTTGTTGACTTTTCCGTCGGCGCCAACGACAGCTTCGACCTTCACCGTGCCTTCCACATGCATCTTGAGCGCAATCTCGGGATACTTGGGCTGCGTCATCTTTTTGGCCTTTCGAGTTTCAGCGCCCTGCAAGGTCGCAACTTGCAGACAAACGCCTGCAACGAGTGCAACCAGAATCAAAGACTTTCGATTTCTCATTACTTAATCTCCTCTTCTAATTTGGTTCAAGGAAGCATTGCAAGCCTCCTCGGGATTTCTTCAACTGTTACTGCTTTCGATCTGGGCTGGCATTCACCCCATTCGAGAGCGTGATCATCCGCTGGGTACATAAGCACCGGAGTTGCCAAAGTAGGGACCGCGCCCGGAAGATCGCCAGGGTATTCAATCGACTGCGCTTGCAAACTGCTGGACCAGCTTGCGCTTCAGGTTTAATTCTCACCGGTAGATGGCTCCCGTCCAGTCTATGGACGATTTGCCCGAAACCGCGCGACAGGCGGCTGCCCACTGCTTTTGCTAAGTGACGCCGTGCGAACGACCTGGAGCCAATTAGCCGTCGCGGCGCAGTCTGGTATGTGGCTTGCTTAACTGGGAAGCGAGGGCAGACATTCCTTCGAGTGCTAAAGGGATGGAGGCCGTTGCCGCGAGGGTTAAGGACAGGGATGAAGTAATTCTAGACCCCGCCAATTGAAGTTTTGGGCCTGAAGAAGTGAGGCGCGCCAGCCGCCGTGAGGAGTAGAAGGATTTGAATGCCGGCGCCCACACGCGGCCCTACGCCAAGGAATTAGTTGGAAACGGTAAGGACCTTTGCCCTGAAGTGGCAATAGGAAAACTGATCTGAGAATAAGGAGTAGATCGATATGAGGAACTTTGGAATCGGAAAGAAAATAGCCTTCGGCTTGAGCTTGGTGGTGGCCTTGATGGTCATCGTAGCCGGATCAGGCTATTGGGGATTGAGTGTCACCAACGGGACCATCAAGAACATTCTGAGCAAAGACTCAAACCTGACTACGAACGCCCTGCTTGCGCGCGTTCGGATTCTTGACCTGCGCCGTTTTGAAAAAGATTACGAGCTGAACATCGGGGACAAGAAGGCGCAAGCGGAATACTTTACCAAGTGGTCCGATTCACTGGATGATCTCCAGAACCGGATCGCAGATCTTGACAAATTTACCAACACGCCGCAGGACAAAGCCGTCATCCAGGAAATGCAGAACGACCTGACCACCTACATCACCGGCTATAAGGAGATGAAGGCGGGCGTTGACTCTGGAAAAATTCGCACGCCCCAGGACGCCAATCACCTCATTTCGAAATACAAAGATGCCGTCCACACGATGGAAGATACCTCTCAGGCATTCGCCATGGACAACATTGATCGGATGAACTCTCAAGGCGCTAACGTTGCCGGAGTGGAACGACGAACGGTTGTATTGCTTGTAGGCTTCCTGGTGACCGCAATTGTTCTGAGCGTCTTCATTACCATTCTGCTCAGGCGGAGCATCGTCAATCCTTTATCGGAAGCCATCGAGGTTGCTGACCGCGTTGCAGCGGGTGACCTGGCCCACGACGTCAAGGTGAACCGCACCGACGAGATCGGCAAATTGCTCAAATCCAACAAGGAAATGGTCAACTCCTTGCGTGGCATGGCGACTTTGGCGGAATCGATTGCCGCCGGCGACTTGTCCACCAATGTAAAACCCCAGTCGGAAAAAGACATTCTCGGTAACGCATTCTTTTCGATGACCTCGAAACTTAAACAGGTCATCGCGGAAGTGCGCGAAGCCGCAAACGTAGTCACAGCCGGGTCGTCGCAAGTCAACGCCTCAGCCCAGCAGCTTTCCAGCGGCACCAGCGAACAGGCTGCGTCGGTGGAAGAGACCACCTCAAGCTTGCAAGAGATGAACGCCTCCATCACTCAGAACGCGGAGAACAGCCGCCAAACCGAGCAAATGGCGCTTAAGGTCATCAAGGATGCCGAAGAGAGCGGTAAAGCGGTGAAAGAAACCGTGGACGCGATGAAAGCCATCGCCGAGAAGATTTCGATCATCGAAGAAATAGCTTACCAGACGAACCTCCTGGCACTGAACGCCGCGATTGAGGCGGCCCGTGCCGGCGAGCACGGCAAAGGTTTTGCCGTGGTCGCAACAGAAGTCCGCAAGCTGGCGGAACGCAGCCAGACGGCAGCTCAGGAAATCAGCGGCTTGGCAGGCTCGAGCGTCAAGATCTCCGAGCGCTCCGGGACTCTGTTGGCGGAACTCGTACCCACCATCAAGAAAACCACCGAGCTGGTGCAGGAAGTCTCAGCCGCTTCGAACGAGCAATCGTCGGGTGTCGGCCAGATCAACCGCGCCATGAGCCAGGTGGATCAAGTGACTCAACAGAACGCGTCGGCAGCGGAAGAACTTGCTTCGACGTCTGAAGAAATGGCCTCGCAGGCTGAATCGTTACAGCAACTGATGGGCTTCTTCCGCTTGGGCGATCACGACCTGACACAACCCAACCGGCAACACGCTGCACCGTCCACACGGACCGTATTTACGCAACCCCGGACAACTGCACCACATGGTTCGGTGCGCACAGCGGCGCCTCGAAACGGAAATCAGACGTATGGCGACACCCCGTCCTCCCCGGAAAATAAATCCGAGGGCGCGGCCTACAAACCCAATGGCTCGGGTAAACCCAAGAGCGACTCTGGCGAACGCGAGTTCGTCCAATTCTAAGGAGGGGGAACCCACATGCCTGGCACAATTGAAACAGCTGAACAATCTCAGTTCCTGACTTTCCTCCTGGCCGATGAATCTTACGCGGTCAGCATTCTCCGGGTGAGGGAGATCATCGAATACGAGACCCTGACCCGGGTACCCAACATGCCCACCAGCATTCGCGGGGTTATTAACCTGCGCGGAGCGGTGGTTCCGGTGGTGGATCTGGGGGTACGTTTTGGTCTTCGCGATAGCCGAATCACCAAACGGACCTGCGTGATCATCGCCGAAGTCGAAGTAGGCGGAGAGCGATTGGTGATGGGGCTGATGGCCGATTCGGTCAGCCAAGTTATCGACCTCCAGCCTTCTGAGATTGAAGCGCCACCCGCCTTTGGGACTCGAGTCCGGGTGGACTTCTTGAAGGGCCTTGGAAAGATCGGGAAGAAATTCGTCCTGATCCTCGATCTGGACCGCGCATTGTCGAACACTGACCTGCTGGATGTAGCTGAAGTCCAAAAGGTTCAACCGGCTGAGGGCGCTGAGCAGACGGCCTGCGCCTCAGTCAACTAGGCTCGTCAAGGTGGAGGTTGATCCGGGCGGAATGCTCGACGAGCGACCCCGGATCAGACGAGCCTTCCAGCTCCGGCTCTGGGTCTGGCTGAGAGGCCACACCCAGGGCGCGGGGCCCACCCTCAACATTAAGAACAAGTCCTGAATGACACAGCGATGGACGGGCGCATGTGGCGCTCGGTTGGAGTTTGAAAATCTTCGGCCCATAGGATTAGGTGAAGCAAGGTGAGCGAAATTTTTTCCGACCTCGATATGCAACAAGCCCGCGCCGATACGTTTGCCTTGGTTTCGCAAACCGTCACCGATGCTGACTTTGAACTATTTCAAAGGCTGATTGAAAAAGAGACCGGCATCTTTCTGGCGCCGGTCAAGAAAACCCTGCTGATTGGGCGGCTTTCCCGCCGTTTGCGCGACCTCGGCCTGCCCACCCTTCGCAAATATTACAAGTTGGTGCAGGCCGACCCGGCTGAACGCACCCACATGGTCGATTGCATTTCCACCAACGAAACCCAGTTTTTCCGCGAGCCCCTCCACTTCGAGTTTATGGAGCGCCAGATATTTCCACGATGGAAGGAACAAGCCGACGCCGGGGAGCGGCTGAGGCGAATCCGGGTGTGGAGCGCCGGCTGCTCGACGGGCGAAGAGCCATATTCGCTCGCCATGACCCTGCTCCATCACTTTCCTACGGCGGCAGGATGGCAGATCGAAATATTGGCCACCGACATATCCACCCGCGTGCTGGCTCGCGCGCGCGCAGGCGTTTGGCCGGTGGAAAAGGCCTCGCATATCCCCACTCACTATTTGAAAGCCTTCATGCTTCGGGGTACGGGTTCGCAGCAGGGCAAGATGAAAGCGGGCCCTGAAATCCGTGAAGCGATCCGCTTTGAGTACCTCAACCTGCTGGAGCAGGCCACCTTGCCGCACCTCGCGCCTTACGACATGGTTTTGTGCCGCAACGTTTTGATTTACTTTCAGCCCGAAAAAAAGCTTCAAGTCGTCCGCGGACTATTGAGCCACCTCAACGCGGACGGATACTTGTTCGTGGGACATTCCGAAAGCTTGAACCACCTGACCGATTGCGTGCGCAGTATCGTGCCCACGGTTTACGTCCAAACCACGGCTTTAAAGGGGAAATAAGTGGCTTCAGAACAGAACCTGAACAGATTGGCGGGTTTCGGCCCGGCTTCCCAACATGAAAATTCTTCCGGCCCATCTTCGCGCCACGAGATCGAAGTGTTGGTGGTGGATGATTCAGCGGTGGTGCGGCAAGTGATGGCCACGGTCCTTGCCCAGGAGCCCGGAATGCGAATCACGGTGGCCGCCGACCCTCTGATCGCCATGGACAAAATGAAGCGGTTGCGGCCCGACGTCATTTTGCTGGATTTGGAAATGCCGCGCATGGATGGGCTCACCTTCCTTCGCAAAATTATGTCGGAGGATCCCATCCCGGTGGTGGTTTGCTCAGCGCTTGCGCCCCCCGGATCGGACGTCGCCCTGAGCGCATTTGACGATGGCGCCATCGATGTGATCACCAAGCCGACAGTCGGCGTTAAGGGATTTCTCTATGAGTCGGCAATTCTGTTGATTGACACGGTGCGCTCCGCTTCCAAGGCTCGCGTTCGCCGCCGCGCCTTTCCTCACCTGCCCATGGTGCCCAAACATTCTGCGGATGCAATCCTCCCCAGCCGCAAGAATCCTGCTCTGCGAGTTACCACGGACAAGGTAGTGGTGGTGGGCGCGTCCACGGGTGGCACGGAAGCCATCCTGGAATTCCTGGCGCCCATGCCTCCGGACTCGCCCGCGATTGTCATCGTGCAGCACATGCCGGAAGTATTCACGGCGGGATTCGCGCGGCGCCTGGATTCGCTGTGCCAAATCGAAGTTAAGGAAGCGGCGAACGGAGACCGCGTCCTGCAAGGCCGCGCACTGATCGCCCCCGGAAACCGTCACACGGTCCTGCGGCGAAGCGGCGGTCACTACGTGGTGGAGGTTACGGACGGTCCGTTGGTGTCCCGCCACCGGCCCAGCGTCGATGTCTTGTTCCGTTCCGCAGCGCAGGCGGCAGGTCCAAACGCCATCGGCGTCATCATGACCGGCATGGGCGATGACGGTGCGTCGGGCTTGTTGGAGATGAAAGAAGCCGGGGCTTGGACCATCGCCCAAGATGAGGCTTCGTGCGTTGTTTTTGGCATGCCCAAGGAGGCCATTGAGCGAGGCGCGGTGCATGAAGTGTGTTCGATTGCGAGTCTGAACCCGAAAATTCTGGAAAGGATTCGCCCGGCGACAGCAAGCGCAAGAAATACTTTGCAGGCTTCGTCGGAATTCGCTCGATCGCAATAACCCAGTCAGGCTGTTCCGCAACACGGAAGGTTAAATTTCGTTGGTGTATAATCACTTAAAACAGGGGTCACGTTCGGAAGTTCCACCTGGGCAGAATGGGCATGCAACCCTGGGATGCAAAGCCGGTGGTGTCAAATTCATCCAACCCCGGCCGATGGGTGACTATCGAGGTCGCCGCGCGCTGGATGAGGGCGGACGAAATTTCCGCGTTTTTAAGATGAACCATCGAAGTTGCCCATTTCGAAGCTTGATTTGGACTCGCCTACTGCCTTTGGAGATTTGAGGATGGAGTCTTCTGAAAACCTCAATCAAATGCCTGTGAATCACGTTGGGAACCAAGAACTCGACCGGACTTTGCTGACTCCGCGCCATAAGACGCCGTGGCTTCTTATTATCTCCTTCGTGTTTCTCGGCGTGACCGTGACGGGCCTCGTTTGGCACGATTTGCGCGTGGCCTATGAGGGCACGATCGCAAAGTGGAACTTGTTGTTGACCGAGTCGGCGAACAATCAGGTGGGCGAGGCCGCCATGTGGCTCAATGAACGGGAAATGAATGCCGAGTTCATTGCTTCAAGTTCTGTGAGGGCCGGTTTGCTGACCGCCAGCACACGCCACCCAATCAACGGGGAAGGGCGACGAAACGTAGAACACGATCTGAATAGAATGGCCTCCGCCAGTGGACTCCTGGCCGGAGTTGTGCTCGATCTTCGATGTCAAGTGGTGGCAAGTGGGAGCGCCGCAGGCGCCGGCGACTTGGATTTTCGGCCGGTCTGCCAAAGAGTATACAGCGATAAGAAGTTCCACGTCATTGCATCCGGTCTTGACACGGGTGATGTCCGCCTCAGCATTGCGGTTCCGGTTTTTACTGAAACGAAGTTGTGGCCCTCCGGACAAAAGATCCACCCCATTGTGGGCATGGTTCTCCTGCTCACAAATCCATGGAAGACTTTGCTTCCCTTTTTCGTACCTGGGGGCGAACCCGCGAAAAGTCTTGAAACTGCTGTGGTATGGTCTCGCGGAAAAGACACTGTTGTTTTCTATCCCGCCCGGGCGGCGCACGGCGAAAAAGCGGTGACCGTCCAGCCGCTGAGCGGCAATACGTTTGAAGCGCGCGCCGCCTCCGGGGGTGAACTGGCTTTTGGCGAGTTCACGGACTACCGCGGCGTAAGGGTATTTGGCGTTGCCAAACAAATCCCACTGGCAGGAGACCATTTGGCCCGGGTGATGGACCGGGGCGAGGCTCTGGCTGAGTTCTACCGCCGGTTTGCCCTGGAGTCGCTCGCCGGGACGCTGGTGATTGTGCTTTTCGGGTTTCTGGCCTTGAGTGTGCACCGGCATACGGCAACGAAGGAACTGATTGAGAAGGTGAAACAACAGGAAGCGCTGCTGGCCCTCAAGAATGATGTTGAGATTTCCGAACAGCGCTACCGGGACATATTTGAAAACGCCAACGACGCCATTCTCACCATGGATCTCGAGAACAAAATCGTTTCGATGAACAAGAGCGCGGAACGAATCAGCGGATTCTCAAGAGACGAAGCTCAAGGCCAAAGTATTTTGCAGATCATCGCTCCGGAGCATCACGAATACATTCGCAAAATCGTCCCATACCTGCTCGAGGGAAAGAAAGTTCCACTACACGAACTCGCGATCGTCTCGAAGGACGGTCAGCGCGTCTTTGTGGAAGTCAACCGGCAGTTGATTTACAAGGAAAGCCAGCCGGTCGGGATCCAGGTCATCGCCCGGGACATTACCGAACGCAAGCGCGCGGAAGAAGAGTTGCAAGCGGAGAAGGCATTCTCGGACGTGGTGATGGAGAGCCTGCCGGGAGCCTTTTATGTCATTAACAGGCAGGGGCGGTTGATCCGGTGGAACAAGGCAGCGGAGAGGTTGGGATACTCCGCCCAGGAACTGACCGCATTGGAACCCGACGCTCTCATTGCCGAAGAGGATCGCCCCTTGATTGCCGCGAAACGGGAACAAGCCTTCATCGAAGGCAATTCCATGGCTGAGGCACGCCTTGTAACCCGGGACGGAAAAAAGATTCCCTACCTGTTTACGGCGGACCGCGCCGTCATAGGCGGGAACGTCTATGTGATCGGCACAGGCATTGACATCACCGAGCGCAAACAAATGGTAGAAGCCCTCCGCCAGAGCGAGGAGCGTTACCGGGAGTTTATTTCGAACACCACGGAAGGTGTTTGGCGGCTCGAATTTGAGCAACCAATCCCCGTGGGCCTCCCTGAAGACGAGGTCTTCAGGCAGATGCGAAAGTTCGGGTACCTGGCGGAATGCAATGACGCTTTGGCGCGCATTCTGGGAATGAATACGGCTGCCGATATTGTGGGCGCGCGTTTTAGTGATCTGATTCCCATCGCGGACGAATTGTGGAATGACCGTGTCCGATCGCTGATCCGATCAGGATTCGAGCAAAGGACCCTGGAGTTTGGTTTCATAGACCGTATGGGCAATTCCAAGGAGGTGCGGAGAACTGAAATTCCCATCGTCGAGAACGGGACCGTGGTGCGAATGTGGGGCATCACTCGCGACATCACTGAGCCCAAGCAAATGAGGGAGGCGCTGCGCGCCAGCGAACAACGGTACCGCGATTTTATTGCCCATAGCCAGGAGGGCTTATGGCGCATTGAATATGAACCGCCCATTCCTGTGGAACTGCCCGAAGATGAAGTGGCCGCCCGTATGTATCAAACGGGATACCTTGCGGAATGCAACGAGGCGCAGGCCCGCCTGGCGGGCTGGAGCAGCGCCGCAGAAAAAATAGGCGCTCCCTTGCGCGAGATTACACCTCCCTCCGATCCGGAAGGGGTTGAACGCGTCCGGTCCATGATTCGCTCCGGATTTAAGTCCCGAGGCATTGAGTTTCACTATATCGACCGGCAGGGAGTTCCCCGAGACGTTCACAGGACTGAGGTCCCACAGATCGAAAATGGAATGCTGGTGCGGACCTGGGGCATCACTCACGATATTACCGAGCGCAAGCGGGCGGAGGAGGCTCAACGGGAAAGCGAAGAGCGATTCCGACGCTTATCCGATGCCTCTTTTGAAGGAATCGTCATCACGGATGAGGGCAAAGTCATCGACGTCAATAGCAAGCTTGCCGAGATGCTGGGATACGATCAGAAAGAGTTGATCGGGATGGAGGTGTCGCGGCTGGTGGCGCCGGAAGTGTTGGCGCAGGTCATGGCGCATATCCGTTCGCAGTCGGAAGTCCCCTACGAGAATTTAATCTTGAGGAAGGACGGCACGATTTTCCCGGTTGAGACGCAGGCGCGCTACCTGCCTTGGAAGGGAAAGCGCGTCCGCGTAACCGCCATTCGGGACATTACGGAGCGCAAGAAAGCCCAAGAGGCGCTTCGTGAGAGCGAAGAGCGATTCCGGCAGATGGCCGTGCATAGTCCCTACGCGTTTATCCTCTGGGACGTGAAAAACCGGCGGCACGCCTACGTTAGTCCCGCCTATGAAACCATTTGGGGACTTGCTCCCGAGAGCTTGTATAAAGACGTTGAAGGCTGGAAAAAGTCCGCGCATCCGGACGACCGGGAGCGAATGGAAAGGCGCGTCCTCGGCGACTTTCAATCGCACCCTGAAAAAGAGGGAATCGAAGATGAATTCCGCATTATTCGCCCCGACGGCTCCGTCCGGTGGGTTCAGATGCACAGGTTTCCTGTCCGCAATGAAGCCGGGGAAGTCTACCGCATCGGTCTGATTGTCCAGGACGTCACCGAGCGCAAGAAAGCGGATCTCGCATTGAAGGCAAGCGAGGCCTCACTTGGTGAAGCTCAGCGAATCGGACAAATGGGGAGCTGGGAATATAATGTCCCCGCCGACAGCGCCATGTGGTCGGATGAACTTTTTCGCCTCTACGGGTTGGCGCCCACAGGGAAGGAAGTGACCAGCGAGGCCTTCCTCAAACTTCTACATCCTGATGACAGGGAAGCATTCATCATTGCGTCGGAAAAAGCGCAGAAGGACCAACCGACGTTCCGGGCCGAGTTCCGAATTGTCCGACCAGACGGCGCGCTGAGATTTTTTCAAGCCAAGGCGGAGGTGGTACGCGATTCTACTGGAAAAACTGTGCGCATGATCGGTACGAATTTGGACGTCACCGAACGCGTCCATGCGCATGAAGCTTTGCTGCAGAGGGAAAAAGAGTTGGAGGAAGCTCAGCGCCTGGCCAAGGTGGGCAGTTGGTCAATAGACCTTCAAACCCGCGCCGCCATCTTGTCCAACGAACTCTACAGCATCCTGAGCCTTGATCGCGATGGCCCCGCGCCCAATATTGAAACCATCGGCCAATGCTTTTCGCCCCAAACCTGGGAGGAAATTCAGGCGGCGGGCAGGAAGACTTCAGAAACTGGGACGCCGTTTGAAGTTGAAGGCGCACTGAACTTGCGTAGCGGAACAAGAAAATGGGTGCTTACTCGCGGCGAAGTCGAGCGCGATGCAAATGGAATTCCGGTGCGGTTTCGCGGCACCACTCAGGACATTACCGAGCGCAAAGAGGCAGAGGTAGCGCTGCGATCGAGCCAGGAGATGTTCTATAAAGCATTCCACTCCAGCCCGGAACCCATCAGTATCATGACGCTGGGCGAAGGGCGCTTCATCGACGTTAATAAGGCTTTCTCCGACCAACTTGGGTACACGCGGGTGGAAGTGATCGGCCACACGGTGGACGATCTGGGACTTGAGCCGCTCGCCGGCCTGACCTCTGAACAATCCCAATTGTGGGAGCAAGGCGCCCTCCGCGATCTGGAATTGGAGCTTTTTACGAAATTCGGAGAAGTCCGCACCATGGTCGTCTCCTTCGAGACCGTGGAGATTGGCGGAGTGTCCTGCATTCTTGCCCAGGGCCGCGATATTACAGAACATCGGCGCGCCGAAAAGGCACTTCGGATCAGCGACCAACGGTACCGTGATTTTATCTCCCACAGTCACGATGGCGTCTGGCGAATTGAATTGGAACCGCCGATTCCTTTAAATCTGCCTGCGGATAAGGCTGCGGAGCGGCTACTCCAATCCGGCGTCTTCGCCGAATGTAACGACGCTATGGCACGCATGAGCGGATATGCCCATGCTCAGGACCTTATCGGGAAACATGTTGGGGATCTTGTTTTCCCGGCAGATTTATCAACTATCGAGTCATTTCAATCCGCCGCCCAAGGAGGATGGAAGAACAGATCAATTGAGATGAAAGGTGTCGTCAGGTCCGGCAGAGCCAAAACGATACTCAGAACCGAAGTGCCGATCATCGAGAACGGAAGAATGGTGAGAATCTGGGGTATTTCGCGCGACGTCACGGAGCTCACCGAAGCTGAAAACGCCCTGCGGAAGAGCGAAGCAAGCCTGGCAGAAGCGCAGCGAATCGCGCGCATGGGAAGCTGGGAGTGGGACATCCTGACCAATCAAGAGAAATGGTCCGATGAGATGTTCCGGCTTCTGAGCATGGAACCAGGTCAGGTGGATCCGAATCTTGAGACGTTCCTGAGTTTTGTCCATCCCGACGACAGGCAAGGTCTTATTCTGGCTGGGGAAAAAGCTCAAAAAGAGCAACACCCGCTTCAAACTGAATACCGCGCCATCCTTCCCGACGGCTCCCTCCGCAATTTTCAGTCGCGCGCGGAGGTCATCCGAGATGCGGACGGAAAACCTTTGAAAATGGTTGGGGCCACTCAGGATGTCACCGAACGCAAGCAGGCGGAGGAGGCATTGCGGGTCTCGGAGGCGAGGTACAAAACTTTGATTGAGGGCGCGCCGGAAGCCATCGTTGTGGCCGATCTGGATACGCAGAAATTCATTGATTTCAATGAGAATGCCATGCACCTGTTCGGGCTAAATAAGGAAGACCTTCTCAATGTAGGCCCGGCGGAAGTGAGCCCTCCTGTCCAGCCCGACGGACAGCCTTCATCCGAAGCGGCTTTGGATTACCTTACGCGAGCGATGGCTGGCGAAAACCCCGTTTTCGAATGGGTCCACAGGAGCGCCTATGGCAACGATATCCCCTGCGAGGTCCGCCTGGTTCGCCTCCCCGCGGCCGGTCGAAACCTGGTGCGGGGAAGCATCACCGACATTACTGAACGCAAGCAGGCGGAGGAAGAGCGGTCACGGCTGGTCTCCATCGTCGAATCCTCGGGTGACGCCATCGTGGGCGCCTCGCCGGAAGGCTTGATCACGGATTGGAACGCCGCCGCGGAGCGCGTTTACGGTTATACCTCAGCGGAGATAAACGGCAAGCCCTTCTCATTCCTGGCGCCTTCCGGGGGGACGAGCGAAATTCCGGTCCTCCTGGAGAGAATTAATCAAGGAGAAAGAATCTCTGATTTTGAAGCTGTCAGCGTCCGTAAAGACGGAACCGAATTCCCTGTCTCCATAACCATGTCGCCCATCAAAGACCGCCAGGGTGGAATTCTTGGGCTTTCGAGCATCGTCCGTGACATCACCTCACGCAAGAGGCTGGAAGAACAGGTGACGTTGTCACAGAAGATGGAGTCAGTGGGCCGCCTTGCGGGCGGAGTGGCGCACGACTTCAACAACATGCTCCAGATCATTCACGGGTACAGTGAATTGGTGCTGGACGAACTTTCGGAAGAGGATTCGTCGCGAGGGCACGTCCAGGAAATCAAGAACGTCGTTGAACGTGCGGCAGGATTGACGCGCCAACTACTGGCCTTCGGCCGCCAACAAGTTTTGTCACCGCAGGTTTTGGACCTGAACGTCGCCATCACTCATCTCAGCAAAATGCTCCGCCGCCTGATCGGCGAAGATATCAACTTGGAAATCCGCGAAGGCCGGGACCTGGGCCGGGTGAGAGCCGACCCCGGACAAATCGACCAGGTGATTATGAATCTGGCCGTGAACGCCCGTGATGCCATGCCTCAAGGAGGCAAACTCATCATCGAATCATCCAACGTCCAGGTGGACAATACATTTGCCCAGGGGCACTTTCCCATGACGCAGGGTGATTACGTGATGATCTCCGTGAGTGACACCGGCGTTGGCATGGATGCCAAAACTCAGGCGCGCATCTTTGAACCTTTCTTTACCACCAAAGAGAAAGGCAAGGGAACCGGCTTGGGCTTGGCCACGGTCTATGGAATCGTTAAGCAGAGCGGTGGATACATCTGGGTGCAAAGTGAAGTGGGCCGCGGGTCAACCTTTAGAGTGTACCTGCCGCCGGTAAAGGAGGCAGCCACCAAGAATGAGGTGAAGGAGGTTCGGTCGCTGAAAGGGGGGACAGAAACCGTGCTGCTGGTTGAGGACGAGGAAAATGTCCGTCTGCTGGTGCGCCGCGCGCTTCAAGCCAAGGGATACACCGTGCTCGAAGCACAGAACGGGAAGGACGCTCTGCGTGTCGCGCGCCAACACCATGGTCCTATCCATTTGCTCATGACCGATGTGGTGATGCCCGGAATGGGCGGGAAAGAGTTGTCGGAGCGGTTGATCCGCCTGCGGGGTGAGTTGAAGACGCTCTTTATGTCGGGCTATGCCGATGACGCCGTCCACCATCATGGCACACTGAACCCGGGCACTGAGCTGTTGCAGAAACCCTTCTCGGCAGATGTATTGGCGAATAAAGTCCGCGAAGTACTCAAGCGAATATGAAGGACTGGGGGAGGGGCGAAATTACACAATTCGATTAAGCCTGCACTAAAAAAACTTGCAGGACGCGTTTTGTCAATAGTCGCATAATTATGGACACGCCAACTCATTCAATTCGGACGGATAAATTCCGGCTTTATTCCCGGATCGTGGCCGCGGGAGTCACATTCATTGGCGGCCTTGTATTTGCCTGCGGGTGGGGCTTGGGAATGGAGTGGTTGAAAACCCTGATGCTCGGCGGCGCCCCGATGAAAGCCAACACTGCCCTCGGTTTGTTGCTGGCGGGCGCCTCGCTCTGGCTGCTCGGTGAGGAATATAACAAACCCTTGCGGAGTCGAGCCGGGCAGCTGCTGGCATTCATCGCCGGCCTGATCGGACTGCTTACCCTTCTTGAATATCTGCTGGGCGTCAACTTGCATCTGGACCAACTTTTCTTTCGCGACGTTTCGCCGTCTGTCTTGATCTCCGCTCCCGGCCGCATGTCGCTCCTGACGGCGGCCGTCTTGTTCTTGTTCGGATGCGCCTTGCTATTTGAACGGACAAAGTCACCGAGATACCTTCGATATTCCCAACTGTTATGCCTGGGCGGAAGTTTTGTTTTGCTCGCGTTCCCGCTCGGCTTTCTGGTGAGCATCTCCTTCTATCCCCATTCGTCAGCCTTCATCGGCATGAACCTTCTCACGCCGTTAATCTGCCTCTTCTTAACCTTTGGCATGCTGGCGTCCAGGCCGGACACGCTTCTGGTGGGCCCCTTATTCCGCGAAGGAATCGGCGCGGTTACCTTGCGAAGGCTTCTTCCGGCCGCCATTATCGTTCCGCTGGTCATGACATGGATCCGGTCTGAAGGCCAGGCAGCGGGCTATTTCCGAGGCGCTTTAGGGGTAGCCATTTTTGTAACCGCGACGTTTGCAGTCTTTTCAGTCCTGCTTTACTTGACTGCGATTTCCCTGGACCGCATTGAGGCCAAGCGGCATTCGGCGGAGGAGGCGTTGCGGGAAAGGGAAAACCTGCTGCGAGCTATTGTTGAAACTGAGCCGGAATGCGTGAAGCTCACCAAGCGCGATGGCGAACTTATTTTGATGAATCCCGCCGGCCTGACGCTGATCGGGGCGCACTCCCTCGACCAGGTGAAGGGGCATTGCGTATTCCCACTGGTGGTTCCGGAGCATCGGGCGGAGTTTCAGAGGCTCACCGAAGAGGTGTTTGAAGGCAAAAGCGGGCGCCTGGATTTTGAAGTGGTTGGGCTGGATGGCAAGCGGCACTGGATGGAGACCAGCGAAGCTCCGCTTTTCGACGAAACGGGTCAAGTGACGGCGGCCTTGGGCATCACGCGCGACATCACGGACCGCAAACGTGCCGAGGAAGCGTTGAGGGAGAGCGAAGAACGTTATCGGGTGGTGGCGGAGACGGCGACCGACGCGATCTTCAGTATCGACGGTGACAGCACAATTCTGTACGCCAATCCAGCCGCCGAAAACATTTTTGGATATTCCGTGGCTGAAATAACAGGTCAGCCGCTCACTCGGCTGATGCCTGAGTATCGGTGCAAGGCTCGGAGCGGCGAAGTTTCCCATGACCCGATAACAGCGCTCGAGCCCGCCAACCGGGGCGGAGTTGAGCTGAAAGGTTTGCATAAGAATGGCATAGGAGTGCCCCTGGAAGTTTCTTTTGGCGAGGTAGTGAAGGACGGAAAACATACCTTTACCTGCATCGTCCGCGACATGACGGAAAGGAAACGGACAGAGTTGGCGCTTACCGAGAGTGAAGCCCGCTTTCGGGCCTTGGTGGAAGGCGGACTGACGCTCATTTGCACCCATGCCATGGATGGGACCCTGCTTTCAGTAAATTCTCCCGCCGCTCTCGCCTGGGGAGGCGCTCCGGACGAGCTGGTGGGAAAAAGAATTCAAGACATGATGGGGCCGTCCAGCAGAGACCACTTTACCGAATACCTGGATCGGATTCGCGCCAAAAACTCTGATAGCGGAGTGATGCAAGTTATCACCAAATCCGGCGAAAAGCGATCCTGGCTCTATAGGAATGTTCTGCGCCGGGAGGAGGGAAAGGATCCAGTTGTTCTCGGATGCAGCCTGGACATCACCGACCTCCAGCGGTCCGAGGGCGAGCGCAAGACCATTTACGAAATCATCGCCGCGGTCAGCACCACTCCCAATTTGCAGGAACTCCTGGCGGCCATCCACCAATCTCTCAGCCGGGTGTTGTACGCGGAGAATTGCTACATCTTCCTATGCAACTCGACCACGAAGGAGTGTGAAATTCCCTTTATTGTGGATCAGTTCGATGCCGTCCCGCCCCCGCCCGAAGCCATGGAACGGACTTGCGCCGCCTACGTGTATCGGACCGGCAAACCCATGCTGATCGGCGAGGAGGAATTTCAAAGTCTGGTGACCCAGGGAGAAGTGGATCTGGTGGGGGCGCCTTCGCCCGCCTGGCTGGGCGTGCCGCTGCATGGGGGAGGGGAAATCCTCGGCGTGCTGGCGGTGCAGCACTACCAGGATCCACGTGCCTATGATCAGCGGGATCTGCAATTCCTGGCCTCAGTGGGTGACCAGATCGGGCTGGCGATTCAAAAGAAATGGGCCGAGGAGGCGAGCAAGAAAGCCGAAGCGAACCTACTGGCCATTTTTCAAAACACGCACTCGGCCGTTTGGTCCCTGGACAGGGACTACCGGCTTCAAGCATTCAACAAGAATTTCAGCGACTCATTGCGGGCCTTGTTCGGGAAAGAGGCTAAAGTGGGGGCTGCCCTCTACGATCTTCTGCCTCCAAGCCAATGGAATGTTTCGAAGAAACTTCACGATCGGGCCTTGGCGGGGGAACAATTCGCTATTGAAGAGCGGTTTGAGGTTGACGGGCGAACGGATGAGGTGGAAACGTCCCTTAACCCCATTCGCGCCGACGGCAGGTAATTGGGGTCAGTATATTCCAGCATAGCATTAAGAAGCGCAAGCAAGCCGAGGCCGCCCTGCGGACGAGTGAGGCGAGCCTGGCCGAGGCCCAACGCATCGCCCTGATGGGGAGCTGGGAGTGGGACCTGGTCACCAACGGAGAGTGGTGGTCCGACGAAATGTTCAGGCTTCTCGGACTGGAGCCGGGAAGCGTGACTCCGACCTTCCAACTCTTCATGGGTGCGGTCCATTCCGATGACAGAGAAAGAGTGATTTTGGCGGCCCAAAAAGGTCGACAGGAGCGAACCTCGGTGAACGTGGAATTCCGGGGAATTCGGCCGGACGGCGTGGTGCGCCATTTCCAATCACGCGCCGAAGTTATGAGTGACGCGGCAGGGAATGCCGTGCGCATGGTGGGAACCACGCAAGACGTCACCGAGCGTAAGCTGGCGGAGGAGTCTCTTCGACAAAGGGAGCGCGACCTTGAAGAGGCTCAACGCCTGGCGAAAGTGGGCAATTGGGCGTTTGAGCTGCAATCAGGACAAGTCACTTTGTCCAAGGAACATTTCCGCATCCTCGGGCTTGACCCTGAAGGGCCGGCGCCAACCCTGGAGGGAATGGGGCGTTGTTATTCGCCTGAGTCATGGGCCCAGTTTCAGGAAGCGGGCCGGAAGTGCTCCGAAACCGGACAACCGTTTGAGCTTGAGGGCGAGCTGAACCTCACCGATGGAACAAAAAGATGGGTGGTTTCTCAAGGTGAAATCGAGCGCGATATCCATGGAAATCCCGTGCGGTTTCGCGGCACCACCCAGGACATCACCATCCGCAAGGAAGTGGAGGAGGAGTTAAGGTCGAGCCGCGAGATGTTCTATAAGGCTTTCCACTCCAGTCCTGAACCCATTTGCATCCTGACTCTGGCGGAGGGACGTTTCATCGATGTCAACAAGGCTTTTACGGACCAGCTCGGGTACGCACACGGGGAAGTGATTGGCCGCACGGCGTACGACCTAAGGCTCGATCCCCTCGCCGGTTTGAATGAAGAGCTGTCTCGTTCGCCGCAGCAGGACGCGTGGCATGACGTGGAGGTGGAACTTTTCACGAAAACAGGGGAAGCACGAAGCGCCCTGATCTCTTTTGAGACGGCGGAGATTGGCGGCGTGCCCTGCATTCTGGCCCAGGGCCGTGATGTAACCGAGCATCGCCGGGCAGAACAGGCCCTCCGCGCCAGCGACGAACGGTATCGGGCATTTATTTCCCAAAGCCACGACGCGGTATGGCGCGTTGAACTGGAGCAACCGATTCCCGTGGACCTGCCGGGTGATGAGGCATTTGAACTGCTGTTTCAATACGGCTACATCGCTGAATGTAACGAGGGATTAGCGCGAATTTCCGGCTTCGCCAGTGCCGAAGATCTGATCGGGAAACGGCTTAAAGACGTGCTTCCCTCTACGGAAACCAAGACGGCTGACTCGTGGCGATATAGCCTCTGGAAAGGATGGCAAACCAGGACGGTCGAGTTGAAGGATGTCATCCGGGGCGGTGTGAATAAAACGCTGCTCAGGACGGAGGTGCCGATTGTCGAGGATGGAAAGGTCAGACGAATCTGGGGAATCACGCGTGACATCACAGAACTCACCCGGGCCGAAGAAGCTTTGCGGAGGAGTGAAGCGAGTTTGGCCGAGGCGCAACGCATTGCGCTGATTGGAAGCTGGGACTGGGACATACTGACTGAGGAAGGGCGATGGTCCGACGAAATGTTTCGCCTGGTGGGCGCGGTGCCGGGAAGCGCGCACCCGACGAAGGATTACTTCCTCAGCTGGGTCCATCCCGACGACATCGAGAGCGTTAACCGGGCAGGAGATGAAGCGCTAAAAGACCAGCAAAACTACCAATATGAATTCCGGGTGATCCGTGCCGACGGCGCCGTACGCATGTTTCAGGCGCGCGCGGAGATCATCCGTGATGCCGCCGGGAATGCCATTCGCCTGGTGGGGGCCTCGCAAGACGTGACCGAGCGCAAGCAGGCGGAGGCGAAACTGCGGGTCTCCGAGGCAAGGTACCGCACCCTGATCGAAAGAGCGCCGGAAGCCATTGTGGTGGTCGATTTGGACACTCTCAAGTTCGTCGATTTCAACGAGAACGCGATGCACTTGTTCGGATTGTCCAGGGAAGAGTTACTCAAGGTGGGACCCGTTGAAGCCAGCCCACCCTTCCAACCCGACGGACGCCCCTCCTCCCAGGCGGCGGCCGATTACCTCAAGCAGGCCATCGCCGGGGAGATTCCGGTTTTCGATTGGGTCCATTGCAGCGCCTACGGCAAGGATATTCCCTGCGAGGTTCGGATGGTGCGCCTTCCCGCCAGTGAGGGCAACCTCGTTCGGGGGAGCATTACCGACATTACGGAACGGAAACGAGTGGAAGAGACTCTCCTCAAATTGAAAAAAGCCGTGGACACCTCGGGTGAAGTGGTTTTTATGACAGACCTGGAGGGCGTCATTACGTCGGTGAATCCCGAATTCACCCGCCTCTATGGCTACACAGCTCAGGAAGTGGTGGGCAAGGCAACACCGCGCATTCTGAAAAGCAGTGGTACCAGCACTGAAGAGCACGCAGAATTGTGGGAGTCGGTTCTGGATAAGCGCCAGTATCAGGGCGAGATCATCAACCGGACCAAGGACGGGCGTCTGGTGAATATTGAAACTTCCGTCAGTCCCATTTTGGGTGATCGCGGTGAGATTTTGGGTTTCCTGGCCATTCAGCGCAACATCTCGGATCGCAAGCGGGCGGAAGATGAGCTGCGCGCTTCGGAAGAACGTTACCGGCTGCTTTTTGAGCGGAGTCTGGCCGGCGTGGTGAGAACCAACCGGGAAGGACGCATTCTCGAATGTAATGAAGCCTTCGCGCGGATTGTGGGCTGCGCTTCCCCGGAGGAAGTCCTTTCATCGAACGCGAAGGATTTCTATTTCGAGGACAAGGAACGGAGAAACCTGTTCGACCAATTGGACCAGCGCGGGAGGGTGGTGGGTGTGGAAATGAAGGCGCGACGTAAGGATGGGACACAAGCCCATGTGCTGATCAGCGCCAGCCTGATCGAGAATGAAAAAGAAGGCCAAACTCTTCTGGCGACCGGATTTGATATCACCCACTGGAAGGAACTGGACGAACAATTGCGCCAGGCTCTGAAAATGGAGGCGGTGGGACGCCTGGCGGGCGGGGTGGCGCACGATTTCAACAACATGCTTCAAATCATCAATGGCTATAGCGAATTGGCGCTTGACGAACTGACTGAGAAAGATCCGTCGCGGGGACATGTCCAGGAAATCAAGAACGTGGTGGAGCGGGCGGCCGGGCTGACCCAACAATTGCTGGCCTTCAGCCGCCAACAGGTTCTGTCGCCGCGAATCCTGGACTTGAATGCTTCCATCACCAACCTCTCCAACATGCTGCGCCGCCTGATCGGCGAGGACATCGAACTGGAAATTCATGCGGCCAGAGACCTCGGTCCTGTAAAAGCCGATCAGGGACAGATCGACCAGGTGCTGTTGAACCTGGTGGTCAACGCTCGGGACGCGATGCCGCGCGGAGGCAAACTCAAGATCGAAACCTCAAACGTGCTGCTGGACAGTTCCTATGCTCGCGGTCACTTCCCGATGACGCCGGGCAATTATGTGCTGATGTCTGTGAGTGACACGGGCAAGGGAATGGACGAACAAACTCAGGCGCGGATCTTCGAGCCTTTCTTCACCACCAAAGAAATAGGCAAAGGTACGGGGCTGGGACTGGCGACGGTCTATGGGATCGTCAAGCAGAGCGGCGGATACATTTGGGCGCAAAGTGAACCGGGAAAGGGGACTACGTTCAATATTTATCTTCCCTTCGCCAAGGAGTCCACGGTTCAGCCGAAAGTGAAAGCGGCATCGGCCATCGACGGCGAAACGGAGACTATCTTGCTGGTGGAAGATGAGGAAAAGGTTCGCGGCCTGGTGCGCCGGGTGCTGCAAGCCCGAGGCTACCATGTTTTGGAAGCCCCGGACGGCCGCGAAGCGCTTCGCGTGGCCGAAGCTTACGACGGGATCATCCACCTTTTGTTGACCGACGTGGTGATGCCCGGAATGAGCGGACGCCAATTGGCGGGCCGATTGGAACACCTGCGGGAAGGAATGAAGACGCTCTTTATGTCCGGTTATACCAACGAAGCCATCATTCACCACGGCCCGTCCGATCCCAAGTCAACCATCCTGCAAAAACCTTTCACCATGGATGTGCTGTCGCGCACCGTGCGCGATGTGCTGAAGAGAAGCTAGGGCTCTTGCTGGCAACTGTAGCCACGGTCAGTGCGCTTCTGACCGTGGGCTTTTCTCGAGGCGGGTGGCGGATGGGCCAGACACCGGCTTGTGATGTCCGCCAATTAGCAAGCAGAGAAGCTGGTGGAGCAGAGCCTGCGGTTTTTCCGAATCTTCGGCTTGCGGTGTTTCCAATAGTAAACAATTCTGTGAAGGGTATTACTATGATTTATGATACCCTGCGTCCGGAAATCGAAATGCCTGATTGGAGGAATTCATTGAAACCTCAAAAACAACTCTTAATAACGGGACTTACCTTGGTGTTAATCATCGTTTTTGCCCGCGCGCTGGCCGCCCAACAAGACGAAACGATTTATGACAAGGATATCAATGTTACCTTCTTTGAGGATATGCGGTACCCGCCCATAGCTCGAGAAGCGAACATACAGGGCATTGTCGTAGTGAGAGTTAAGATCAATGACGCCGGCAAGGTGACGTCGGCGGTCGCGATATCCGGCGCAGAACTTCTGGTACCCGAAGCCCTATCTAATGCCAAAAAGTGGCAGTTCCGTCCAAATCCGAGGAAAGCCGAAGTTATCATCTACGAGTTCCGAATGGCCGATGGCCAGTGCGACTCACAACAGGACCACCTGTCCGTTTTCCGAAATCCAAATGTCGTTTCCGTCATTGGCTGCAGGGAAATGTGGCAGCCCTCCAAGAACTGACCTGAACTTCGATTGACATGTGGGTGGCGCATACGTTCCGCATCATGGAATGTATTCGGCCTTTAATGCCGCTTCATATTACATAATCATACAAACAATATTACCGCTGGAATAGCCGGGTGAACTGCCGCAGACTGCAAAGGCGGCAGTCTGCGCTACCGGAAACGTCTCGCGAATGGTCGAAAAGCCTGCGAACCCGACGGTGCGCACTACAGATTACGAGGAATTTATTGAAGCCCCAAAAATGCGCAGCGGGTAGCGCAGAGTCTGTGGGGTTCAGACTCTGCGGCTTGTGCCGCTGCGCTACATTAAATAATCCTATTATAGGTTATGCGATTAGTTATATTATTCTAGGTCAGGAAATCGAAGGGCCGCAGAGTTTCAAAAACAGAAACAGTGCGCTACCAACTGCTTCCAAGCCCTCTACTTCAAGAAATTGCAACCACGGAATGCAGGGGACGGCAAGCCGTCCCCTACGTTGCAACCACGGAGTGTAGGGGGACGGCTTGCCGTCCCCTTTTTGTGCCAGATCGGGCTGAGAGAATTTATTGCAGCCCCAAAATGCGCAGCAGGAACGGGCCCCTCTGGCAAATGAAAACGGTGCACAAGATCTGAAAGGACTCGAGCCATTCCGCAAGTTTGGCCCACGATTTCCTGATCCAGCCTTGCCTTTGCACGGGTGGGAGCCCAGGTTCGCAAGCGGGAACCAGCGCGCCCAGTGTCCGCGAAATGGCCAGAGGCTCCCGGGGCTGAACCGGGGCGCCTTTGAAATGTTGGGCAGGGAGCGGCGTCGAACTATTTTCCACTGGAAACTCCTGACGGGCTGGGCACCAGGTACTTCAGCAGCTCGGGATTGGAAATTACAATCGTGGCGTTTTCCACCTGGATGGGATCGCGCGGCATTCGAACCCTACCTCGCGGCGCAGCCAGGCCGGGTGGAAGGGGCGAGCTGGGAATGATGGTCCACATCAAGTCGCCCGCGGGCAGATTCCTGAGAACGAAACCGCCCTGTGAGTCGGTGGTGGTGCGGGCGTCTCCGATGGAAATCTGCACTCCGGGTAGAGGCTGGAGGATGGGGTTGCCATTGGAATCATCGGCGCCCGGTGCGGACTTCGAACCGCCGGTTCCAGCAGAATTATTGCCGTGCGCGCTGGTCTTGAGAATGCTGCCACCGACGAGTTTGAAATAGACATGGCCGGAGATCGAGCGCAGGGCCTCGACCGGAACATCCTGCACTACAGTGGCTGTCGGCTCGACGTGGATATCCACCGGTTCGGCGGAGGCAATGTAATTGGGGGGAAGGGTGGAGCGATCGAGGCTTAACCGGTAGTCGCCCGGAGGAACCTCATAGAGTTCGTAGTCTCCCGATCCATCGCTGACAATTTTGCGGTTCACGCCGCCGCCGCTCAGGATCAGCTCGATGCCCCGGATTCCATTGGCATCGGGTTGCATCCTTCCATCCAGCCGGTAGTCGTTAAACACGTTTCCAATTAAGCGCGCAAAATTGACGACTCCGAAGTCCACTTCCGCCTCTTTTTGTTCGATCAAGTCAACGCGGACGTCCGTCGGTGTGGTGACGCGCACGGCCTGGGTAAATTGATTCATCGGCACGCTCACTCGATAGGCCGCCGGAGCCAGCCCGGTGAATTCAAAATCGCCATGAGTGTCGGTACGTACGGACTCGCCGGTATTCAAGTCCACGCGAATGCCCGCGAGGCCCGGCTCACCGTCGTTATAGACTCCATTCACGTTGAGGTCGCGAAACACGCGGCCACTTAAGTTTCGCTTCTGGGGGCGAAAGGGAGCCATCCACCGCGGAGTTCCGCGCAGTGTTTTGTTGAAACCTATGGTGAAAACGGTGGTGCGCTGCTCCCGCAACTGCTGCGAGTTGAGAAGGTAGACGCTCGAAAGCGACGAGATCATTTGCAAACTGGGAGTGACCTGGTAGTTCAAGGAATAGCCGAGGAGTTTTGAGCTGTTACTGTTGCCCAGTCCCGCAACATTGTGAATGTAACTCAAGTTAGGGCTGAGACTCAGACGCTTTTTGATGCGGAACTGTCCGCTGAGATAAATTTCCGTATCCGCGGGCCGCAGGTTCTCGAGCAAGGTTCGAAGCTGGGGATCCAATTGCGTCGAATCCGTAAAGGCCAGCGGGTTCACCAGGAAAAGTTGCTGGAGGTTGGACGGCAAAAGCCCGATTTCCTGCTTGAGGTTGTTAACCAGCGAAGGACTGTTGCGGTTGTGTTGGACGCCTACGCTGAGGTAACCCCCGCGCACTCGGAAGCTCAAATCGTCACGCACTTCGAACTTGCCTGCGGCATTAAGCTGCAATGGATCGCTGAGGGCCCCAAACGTCACTTCGGCGGTGTTCGAGATTCCCCGGGACATGCGGGAATTGAGAGCGACATCAAACCGGTTGCCCTGGCTCTGGCCCACTAATGCTTGTCCGGCGCTATTGCGCGTGTATGTGTAGTTCAAGACAACGGATTCATGAGGCGTAATCGTGAAGCTCAGGTTGGGATTGGCGAAGTCGGATTTGCCTGCGAAAGGGGAAAAAGCTGTTGACTCGGTGCTGCTGTGCTGGAGAAAGAGCGAACTCGCAATCCGGCTGCTCACCTTTAGGGTTGTGCCGCCGGATAAGGATGAGCCCCCGCCCGAAAAAAGTTGAAGCTGGTTGAGAGGAAAATTGGCGGCAGAGCTGTTTCCCGCCACAAACGCGGTCAGCTTCTCTCCTGAATACGAGAGAGCCCCCTGCGCCATTTCCCCGCGCGTGCTGCCACCCAGGGATCCCTGAAATGCCCATTCAGAATCCGGGCGGTACACCCATCCCGCGGTTTGATAAAAGCTGTTTTCCCTAATCGATTGAAGATTGGGCCGCTGAAAAGGAGAATTTACCCAGCCCGTAGTGGTGTAAAGATAGAGCTTCTCGCTCTGCTTCCGATGGAAATTGAATCCAGCCACATCGCGGGTGCCGGTCAGCGTCAAGTAATAGGAGGGAATGGTCGCTCCGGCAAAGAACTCATATTGGTTGTCACCGCGCTTCAGTGTTTCATCGGCGCCCCGAACTTCATAGACATTGAAGCCGGAATAAGTCGAGATCTTGGTTTCCGGGCCTCCATTAAGCCAAAGAGGAAAGTCCATCAGCTTCAAGTCGCTCATAGGAGTTGAATACCGGATGGAAAGTGTGTTGGCGTTAAAAAGAGGCATGCCGGGAGAGGTACTATCCTGCGCTTGACCGTGGATGCTCAACCGGCCGTCGTCTATTTTCTGCTGCCAGTCAAATTGATGCGTGAAGAAGAAGTCCGCCTTCCCCTGCGGGTCGATGAAAGTCTGCATGGACGACCCAACCATGCCCGTCCCCAGGGCGTCCAGGGCGCTTTGTGAAAGCCTGGGCGGCGGAAGCTCTTCGGGAGGAGCGACCACGCGGATCCGAATTGTGGTTCGTTGATCGTTGGTCCAGATAAAGGCGACTGTCTCGCCTCTAGCCAAGCCCACCAATTCAATTTTGTCCGTTGACACATGGGCCTGGCAGATCGAGTCGTCAACAATGGTCACTCCCGTGACACCGGCGACGGGAAACGTTCTCGATCTCTGCCAGTAAACCTCCACCAATTGCGAGGAAGAATCCTGCGCCTTCGCCGCCGTCCCGGTAATCGCGAGAAGGATGACGAAAAGGATCGCCAGACCGGAGGGCCAGGCGATGGTTTTAGTTCGGAATGTTTGTGCAAGTCCTCGCATCATTGCTACTCAGTCCCACCGGTTATCGGATTTCCGTCTTTATTGGCCGCCGGCAATCGTGAATGGAAACTCCTGGGTATAGTTCTTATCCTCACCGTACATGACGGTGAGAATAGCCGAGTAATTGCCGGGTGGAAGCGTTCCGGTCCAGGAAACGGGAACGCGGTCCTTCTGACCGGGGAGAAATCGCTTCTTGTCGCCCTCCGCCTTGGCAATCAACTCATGGCGCGAGTTCACGATCGCCGCCGTCGCCAGGGGGAAGATATGCGTGTTGCTTTCATTGGCGAGAAGAAAATCGAGCTTCATCGTTTGGCTCGCCAGCGGGGGCGCGAATTGGGCATCGGAAACGCCAACCTGGTACTTTTCCGTATTGGCCGCGCTCAGCAAAATAAGTGAGCCCAGGCGCATGTTGGTATAGACGGCTCTCTTTTCTGCTGTCGCCGCCTCGGTCAACTCCGGCTTGGACTCGACGAAGATAACCGCGTAGTACCCTCCCGAGACTTGACGCGGGGGAGTGACGATCACCTGAACCTTCGCAGTGCCTTCGGCCGGGACGGCCACATGGCGCGGAACGACCTCGATCCAGTTGGCGGCGGAGCGCGGTGATGAGCCCGGCGCGCCAAACACTTTCTCGTTCTTTTCGTTGTACCAGAAGTCGGTGACGGAAACGCTCAAGCTCGCCGGGGTTTTCGAGTTGTTTGAAACCGACAGGTCAAATTGAAAGGGTTGGCCGGGTTCGAACCTATACTGCACTTGCGCGGGAGCCAGCCCGAGCGTCTGCGCTCCGGCGGGCAGTGCGGCAAGCGCACCCAACATCGCAGAGGCTGCCAGCGTGGAAGCAACTCGCGGGAATACGGACCACTTTGTCTTTGCAAGTCTCATGTTTTTCATTAGGGCACCGTTAGTGTGTAAGTTAGGGTCGCGCTATCCGACCCTGTGAAGGCCGAGGGGCCGTTCACGCCGGAAACAAAAAGTCCCAGGTATCGCGTCAAAATGGTGTTCGTTACCACCGTGCTCGTGATCGAGGTCTGAGCGCCGCTCAATTTCGAAATGGCGGTGTAAGGGCCACCAGCAGCTGCCGAATCGTCCAGTTGGAGTATGGCCGGGTGAACAAAGTCCATGCTCACGTAGACCGTCAAGGTGGCCGTGGTGGAAGCGAAACCGGAGAAAACCGGTTGTAACAAGTAAGGTGTGCTATAGATCACGCCCCCGCCCGCAGGGACGATGGTCAGACCCGCAGCGGGGGACGCTCCAATTCCATTCACGCTTCCGAAATCCATGGAATAGTCGGCGCCTGGCGCCACGGAAAGTCCGCCTGCCGCCGAAGCTAGGGTAAGGCCGACTGCGGTTTGCAGGTTCTCAGAGGGGTTATTCAAATTGAGCGTGACCGAACTCGTCTTTCCGTTGCTGGTGTCCGTGGCCACGAATGTCACGGTGGCAGAGTCCGTGCCGGTTGTCGCTCCCGCTCCATTGGCGTCGGCAACCAGCAATCCAAGGCTGATGGTGTAGGTGCCATCGCTCACTCCGGGCAACGGGACGATGGGAGTGGGCGCTCCGGAATTGAGGGATATGGTTGAATAGCTGGTGCCGGTACCACAACCGGTATAGCAACTTTGCGCGATGAGTGCGGCGGACTTGCTGAAATTAGAGCTCATATAAACAGAAAATGTTGCTGCATGCGGAGTAGGCTCGCCCGATAGGGTGAGATTCAAATTGGTCGAATAAATGACTCCACCTGCAACCCCCGTGGTGATAATGGTGACGCCCGCCGCGGGTGATCCGATTCCCAGACTATTCACGTTGCCAAACCCCGCTGAATAAGTTGGTTGCGCACCGCTCACGGTCACGCCTCCTGGCGCCGTACTCAGGGCTATCGTAATAACGCCGGCTTTCGCGTTCGATGAAATGATGGCCGCAATCAGTAATGCGAGAACCGCAGGCAAAAACCGGAATGGAAATAGCCCCGCCTTCCGGGGCCGGGAGTTTGTCCCGACTTGCGGAAGGCGTGGGTGTCCATTAGTTTGTTGCCTTACGATCTTCATGTTCGATCTTCCTGCTCTTTCCGTGGGGTTCCGCTACCGGTCACCCGCACAGAATGGACAACTAGATGACAGTCAAAGTGTAGGTAACGATCGCCGAGTCCGCACCCGTGTAGGTTGCTGAACCGTTGGTTGGAGCGACTTCCACACCGACGTACTGTGTCTGTGCAGTGCCGCTGACCGCGTTGGTCAACAGAGTGTTTGCCGTCGCTGGCGTGGTGCCCATTGCGCTCAAGCTTCCAATTCCAGCAGGCGCCGCCGTGGAGTACACGACAGACAAATTAGCCTTGGCGAAGTTGGTGGATACGTAAGCCTTCACAGTGTTGGTCGCCACTGCCTGGCTGGTGTAGACGGGTGTCAATACGTAGGCGGAATAGTAGGCGGAGTTGGTTACGCCCGGAGTAGTCGGTGCATACAAACTGCCGCAGGTTGCGGGGTTGATGCCCAGAGCGTCAACGGTCCCGAAACTCACGTTATAGTCAGCGCCGCCGCCTGCGTTGACGGTGCAGCTTCCGGCGATAGCAGACGTAGAGAGCGTCAGTTGGATGGCGTCCTGCACGGTCACGTTAATTTTCAATGTGGGCGAAATCGTGTTGGTGTTTGTTGCTTGGGTTGCGGCTGAAGCGTTGACCGCGCCAAAAACCAGGGCCACCGCTGCCAGAATCATTAATTGCTTTCTCATTCTCGAATTCTCCTTTTTAATGGGGGGTCACCCCAATTCTTTCCGAAATTCTTCTCCGGCCTTTAGTCCTCATTGCAAGCGTTCAGCAGAGTGACTGGCCGGGACGAATATGGCACGCTGGTTGCCAAATGACCTAAAACGCGGATGGACCGTAACCCATGTAGAATCTGTCGGTTGAGGCAGGCTTATATTCTTGGGTTAATAATTTTGCTTAATTGCGGAAGTCTCTGCTGCGAGACGAGTTCCTCTATTAGAGACGGAGCGGCGTGACCAGCTAAGGAGAGATCATTCACCACAGAGACACAGAGACACGGAGAATGACCAGTTTAAGGAAAGATAGTCTCTGCGTCTCTGTGCCTCTGTGGTTCAAAGCACCATCCGTTTTATCCCATCGCGCAGAACAGGGACGTTGAAGTTGAGGAGCAGTCCGGTTTTGATCTGGGCCAGCCGCAGGTATGTGAGCAATTGCGCTTCATGAATCGGCAGCAGGCGGTCCACTGTTTTCAGTTCCAAAAGAACCTTGCCTTCCACCACCACGTCCAGACTGTAGCCGCAATCGAGCCGCACTCCTTTATAGACCACAGGCAAAGAGACTTGGCGTTTGAAGGTCATTCCGGCCAAATTCAATTCATGGCAGAGGCACTCTTCATATGCGGATTCGAGCAGACCGGGGCCTAATCCGCGGTGTACCTCAATCGCCGCGCCAATCACTTTTGCCGTTAGAGGATCTTGTTCAGTCATGAAAGACTCCTTGAAACCACAGAGACACAGAGAGATTGAGTGGTTTAAGGAAAGATAGTCTCTGTGTCTCTGTGCCTCTGTGGTGAAATCGTTCGGGTGGGATCGACAGTGAGCCACGCCACAGCGCCCGCGGCGCAGAGCGCGGCGGCGACCAGAAACGAGGCGGTCCAGCCATAGCGCCCGGCGATGGCGGGAGTAAGCGAAGCGGTGACAGCGCCGCCCAATTGCGCGCCCATGTTCATCAAACCGGAGACGGCCCCGCTCGAAGGCCCGGCAATATCGGCGGTGACGGACCAATAACAACTTTGGGACATATAGAGCGCTCCCGCCCCCGCAGCCAGCGCCACGCTGGCCCAGCGCGCGCCGGGCAAGTATGCGCCCAGGATGAGAAAGGCGGCGGCGAGCGCCATCACCACGCAGGAAAAAACGCACCGGCCGCGCCACTTGTCAAAGTGGCGGGTAAGCGCGTCGCTGATCAGCCCTCCCAGCGGCGAGCCGATGGCCATGGCGAGAAAAGGCAGCATGGTGAAGCCCGCGCTGTCTTTCAAACTCATGCCTCGAACTGTTGAGAGATAAATGAAGAACCAACTGAAGAAAATCCAGGACATGTAGCCGTAACTGAAATAGCTGAGCGTAACGGCGCGCACGTCCTTGCTTCGCAGGATGGCGGGCCAGGGGACGACGGGCGCGGCGCCGGCGGTGAGCAACGCAGGATCGACCGTCAGGCCGGATTGGATGTGGGTGAGCTCGGATGCGGACACCCAGGGATGTTGGCGCGGGGCGTCACGCGCAATGAGGAACCACACCGCTCCCGCGACAATCCCTAGGGCAGCGCTGATCCAGAAAGAAGTCCGCCACCCGTAGTGAACCATGATGTAAGTGATCAGGGGCGGGGCAATGGCGGAGCCGGTACCCACTCCGGCGAAGATCAAGCCGTTGGCAATGCCGCGCTCCTGGGTGGGAATCCATTTGGCGACGAATTGGTTGGAGGCGGGATACATTACAGCTTCGCCCGCCCCGAGCGAGAAACGGACGGCGATCAGAAGCCATAGCGCCACTCTCACTCGCGTGGGGAGGCTCGCCGTGAGCACCGTGAAAACGCCCCACCAGATCACGGCCACCGCCATGACTCTCCGCGGGCCTACGCGGTCCGCCAGGCGTCCGCCGGGAGTCTGGAACAGCGCGTAGCCAACAAGAAAGGCGCTGAATACATAGCCCAGTTGCACGTTGCTGAGGTGATATTCGGCGGCGATGGAGGCGCCGGCAATTGAGATGTTGACGCGATCGAGAAAAGCGATGGCGCCTAGAATGAAGATCCAAAAAATAAGAAGCCAGCGTGTTCGACTTTGCCGTAATGGGGTCATGGGTGCGCGCGCGGGACGGGAGCTTTATCAATGCCTGCCATTTCCTCTAAGCACCTACTAGCGTCAAGGCAGCGGATTGGTGAAGATCGCCGGTGGAGTCAAGGAAGCGCCCGGAATGATGACCGGAATTACGCCCGTATCCTTGCAGGTCATGGCTGCCGGAAAATGATTTATAACATCGTCAGGTATTTCCGCCTCCGAGGGTGGAATGGGGGGCTTCGAACCTGCCAGGCGCGCCGGATCGAACCCGCCCAGCAAATCTGTCAGTCTCGAGTTGGTATCGCGCGGGCCCTGGGGCAGATAGGGTTTCTCGTCGGGCAAGGCGCCGAGGGCGGGAAGGTCATAAAGGACATCCACGAATTTTGCGAACGAGGCATGGTCTCCCGGGTCGGCGACAATGCCGCCCGATCGTGCATAGGGAGAAATGAGAATCAGAGGAACCCGGGGGCCGTCGCCGCAGGGATGGCCGTCAGGGCAACGCTCGAATCGGGGCGGCGGAACGTGGTCATAGAACCCGCCTTCGTCGTCCCAAATAATAACGATGGCCGAATCCCGCCAGTAAGGGCCGCGTGCTACTTCGTTCACGACTTTAGCCACCAGCGACTCCGACAGTTGCGAATCGGAATAAGCGGGATGGTCGTCGTCACCCAGGAATTTGGGCGCCTTAGGCTCCGCCGGTTTCCACCCAAAAGGGTTCATCCGTCCACCTTTAATAAAGACGACGCTTTGCGCCGGCAACTTCTGTTTCTCCATCGCGCCGAAAAAATCCATCAGATCGTGTACACCACTCCACATCGGGGTATTCTTGCGAATGTATCCAAAATATTGCGGCGCGTTGTGGTGAGGGATGTAGGCCGGATGGTTATCGCCCTCGCCGTTGCCAAAACCCTCCTGGTACCAGGCCCAGGGCACAGCCTGATGGTTGAGCTTTACCAAAGCTCCGATGTCCTGCTTGACGTCTTCGTTGTCCTCCTTGGCATCTTCCGCGTCGCGCCCGAGAAGCGTCAGCATCAGCGTGGCGTAAGTTTGGTCGAATTGAAGGGTTCGGCCAGGGAGATTGTTAGCGTAGGGCCCAAAGGCGGGAGCAGCGTCATTGACCACCGGTTCGCCCTTCCCAACCTTTGCGTAAGGAGCTTTTTTCGGATGGCGCGCCGCTTGGGTTTGTCCGGTTTGCGCAGCAATCAAATCAATATTCCCCGGCGTCGAGGGCCCATAAATCCCCTGGAAGATATGGTCGTAGAGGGCGAAACGGTGGGCATACATCCAGAGGAAAGGAATCGTTTGGCAATCTTCGAACGCCATGGTCAGCAGGCCAAGCTGGTGCGCCATGGACGGGGATGCTCCCGTGCCCTTCACCTCGTCTTCCTCATAAGAGACGAAATGGTCCATGCGGCCGTTGTTGGATTTGGCGATCAAATCTTCACGCGAGTGGACAACGTCGGAGGTGTCCGATGCCCTCAGCAGGAATGGCGTCACCCAGGTTTTCCCCATCGGATCGTATTGGCGAAATCCATGCTGCTTCGCTTCGGGAGTGGCCAGGTTGTCCGCTCCCGGAAACGACCCGAAGTAGGAATCGAACGAGCGATTCTCCTGGTAGATTACAAAAACGTGTTTGACGTGGGCGCGAAGATCGGTGATGAGTTTTTGGTTGGGGTCAGGAGGCGCGGACTGTCCTGTTTGGGCTCCCGCTTTTATCGAGATGGCGATGGAGCTTAAGAAGAAGATTGCCCAGCGCGCCCACCCAGACCTCGACTCCACTCGAAGGTTGAAGAGCTTCAATTGGGCCTCTCCCGTTACGTAATTATTCAATTCCCACTCTTGGGGCCTCTCTCGCCAGCGGGCTGTAGCGAAGTAATTACCGCCAGGACAATCAGCGCCGCCAGGCCCAGGAGCGCATACCAGAAATAGGGCACGAAAGGGTTGCCGGCCTGCAACGCCTTTTCGCCAGCCTCAAGTCCGAGCAGCGGAATAATATTTGAAAAGATCGGCTCCAGATCGTGAATAGGGGCGGTGGCAGTCATGTAATGATGAAAATTTATAGCGTAGGGGTAATAGCTGAGGTAAAGGCCCAGGCAAGCGAGAAAAAGAACGATGGGCAGGTAATTCTCAGCCACAGTCACGAAGCGGAAAATGCGCCCCTTCTTCTCGACACGCACCCAGCGCTTGGCGTTAACGTAGATCACGGAGAGACCGGTGAGCAAGCCAAACGCCATGACGAACATGGCAAACATTGCGACCGTCACTGACGCCCAATATGCGTTTGCACTTTGGGCCATCGGGTCTCTGCCGACTTCTTCCTCAATAGAAAGGTGGGTTTGATTGAGTGTGGCCTCGATGGTCGCGGCCTGGTCCGTTTGTCCGTTTCGACGCAAAATGGGGATCAATTTTTCGTAAGCATCCTTTTCGAGGGCGACACCAATCAGGCGGCAAATCAACGAGGGGTCGTTCAGGCGCATTCTTTCACCCATATGAGCGACCTTCCAATAGTAGCCCAGGGCTTCGGATTCGTGGCCGGCCGCCTCGGCTTCCTTGCCCAGTTTCTTAATCAGAAGAAGCGAATACCTTCGAATATTCAACAGATTTGGTAGCGGGTATGAAGCTACCATGAGGAGGACAATTTGGGGTTTTGCAAGGTCGTGACTGGTCAGCCAGGTGCGGTCGAGGTCAAACTCGCGCAGGGCGTAGGAATCGTAGTGAGGCGCCGTGAACGCCTTATCCATCACGCGTCGCCATTCCGTCTGCTGAGCCAGGGCATCCAGGTTAGTCGAATAGCGAATTTCCGGGCCTAACTGCTCGATGATCTCCTCCCCTTCAATGAGATAGGGATATGCGTTGTCCGGGTCCCAGCCCTCCAGACGCGACAGCAAGGGTTTTATGTCCGAATTCGTGCCGCCCTGGTATTTCCAACGGTTAAAGACCCTTAGGTAGATCCAGGTCAAGTCGGGATCGATGGTCACGGCCTGGGCGGCGAGATCCGCCTGCTCGCGTCCAACTTGTGACGAGTGCATGGCCGCGAATGCCAGGGTTCGAGCGGCACGCTGCGGGCGCGCCGATTTAACCGCCTCATCCAGCGATCGCTGAGGAACCGTCCCCACGCGCCAAAACCAAGATGCAGACGATGCATATCCAAATGCCAAGACGGGAGCTTCCAAGGCCTGACGAAAATCCGCGACAAAGAAAAAGGCAATGGACCAGACCAGGAACAGCAGGCTCATGAACCGTGTCCTACGCATGGTTCCCTCCTTCCCGATATACCACTGGGAGTGTCGGGCGCATTCTATGGGTGCCTGTCGAGAAAATCAACAATGACCTGGGCAGTGGCGTCATTTGCCAGACGCAGGCGCTCCAGTGCGCCGTCATTCCCGCGAAGGCGAGTCCAGTTTTTCGTCCGCGAATTTCCAATGATTTAGGGGATTGGATTCCCGCCTTGGCGGGAATGACCCGCCGCGGCGGGCTTCGATATGAATCCAATTTCAAATGACACCATGATCAAGGCTTCATTTGTCTGGATAGAACGGAAAAGGCCGAGGGGCGTCCAGCGCCAACTCGGCCTCGAGGACAAATATTCAGCGGGATTGATCAGTCGTTTTCTTGCAGGGTTTTCACGTGCGCTTCCAGGGCGCGTGAATACTCGCGCTCGGCCAGTAATTCCGACTGCAACTTCTTCACCAGGTTTTCAAGTCGCCCGACTTCCAGGCGTAACTTGGCCATGTCAACCGAAAGGTTGCGGCCCTGGGGCGCGGCAGGCGCCGCCGCCGGAGCATTTCGCGGCGCGGATGGAACTACTGTGGGCGGCAAGGCCGCGGGTGGCGCCGCCACACGAGCCGCGGGGGTGCGCGCCGGCAAAGGAGCGGTGCCAAAAATCCCACTCAATCCGGCCCCGCGTGGGGCGCCGCCGTTCGAAGGTGGTGGTGCCACGGGCGCACCCAGGGCGGGCGCGGGGGCGACGGGTGCGGGGTTTTTCGGCGCCAGCAATTGCTTGACGCGCGCGATCAGGTCCTGAGGCTGAAATGGTTTGCGAATCAGCTCGTCGGCTTTAACGCGGAACGCCTTGTCCGCAACTTCGCGATTGACCACTCCGCTCAACAACACCACGGGGGTTTTGCTCAGCTTGGGATGCTGCTTGATGAACTCGCAGACTTCAAAGCCATCCTTGTCCGGCATGATCACGTCGGTGATCACCACGTCGGGCATGGACTCTTCAATTTGCAGCAAGGCTTCGCTCGCATCGTGGCAGGCTACCACGCCGATGTTTTCGCGGCGAAAGGCAATCTTCATCACCTCGCGCATGGTCGCGCTGTCGTCGATAAAAAAGACAGTGGGCGACTGCAGATTTTCAATCACAGCGGTTTCACTCATGGGTCTCCTCTTTAGCCGCGGCCACGTCAACCAAATGCCCGTCGAGCGCGAACAGGGCGCTATCAACGGCCGCGGAATCAAACATACATTTGTCCGAGGTGGGCAATGGGTCGAACTGAGTTTCCGGGTAGCTGGGCTCAACCTCGATGGTTGGGTCAGCCATGTCAATCAGTCTGGGACGGGACGGCGGCAGGTCCAAACTGGGCACATCTTCACTTGCGATTTCCGTTTCGGGTTCCGGTTCGACATCCAGGATCTTAGGGAACTCTTCGGATAGCGAATCTTCACTTTCCACCGGCATCGCGGCCTCGGGTTCCGGCACCACATCTTCGATCGTTGGGGCCACTTCGGAAAGCGATTCCGGACTTTCCACCGGCATCGAGGCTTCAGGTTCAGGTACAACATCTTCGATTAGGGCGGCTGCCGCGGGCTCTGGTTCAAAACTCTCAATGGGCGCGGCTGCGCCGGGCTCCGTTTCCACTTCCTCCTGCAATCCCTTATCGCGTTCCTCTTCGTCGATTTCGCGCAGGGCGTCCATGATCAATCCGCTCAGGTTGCAATGCACCGTGCGCAGGGTGGGTGCGCTTCCGGGAATGAACTTGTAAACTCCATCCTTTTTGTTGTGGCACTTCTTGATCAGGCAAACGAGCGCATCGTCCCCGGCCAGCAGCCCGCTCTCCGCGTGGATCACTTCTCCGGTGGTAAAGAAAATGATCCCGTCGGTGGAACCCGCATTCACATGCAGGGCGCCGGTCTGGCGGGATTGGTCGATCATTTGGATCACGCCGGGCAAATCCACCATGGAAAGGCGTCCGTCGAGAGCCGTCTCCGCCCGGGGGAGCATTTGAGTGGGCTGGAAGCCATCCTTGTGGCTGGAGAGCAGCGAAACCAGGTGGGCGGCAATTTCCTCCGCGCCCAGGCGGCGGTCCACAAAATCTTCGTACCCAGCGCGCAGGGCTTCGAGCTGCGATTGCTGCCCGCGGTCGCCAATGGCGATCACGGGGATGTGGCTGGTCTTGGAATCGGCGTGCAGGATGGCCGGAATTTCAAAGGTGTTGGGGCCGCGCGAGGCAGTGGAGCAGAGAACGGCCACCGGCATGTTCCACTCAATCATGGTGAGGGCGTAGGCCGCATCGGAGCAGTGGATGGCTTCGAACCCTTTTTGCTTCAGCGCGTCAGTGAGCCGCTTGACGAAAAAGAGATTGGTGTCCACCACAAAAATCTTGCCTGAGCCTTCAACGGTATTCATACTCTTTCCCTCTTTGATCATTGCTGTTTCGCGCTCCCAAGCGCGCCTGACTTCCGGGGCGCCACAAGCTGCGCCAGTTCGAGCACTTCAACCCACTGATTTTCAATCGGCAACACACCCCGCACGTGTGGCGCCGAACCCGGCGGTGGGGGCTGCATTTCCACGTTCATCATCTGGCACTCACCACTCACGGGAATGGCGGTTAATTCGTTTCCGGCGAAATTGCGGCGCGTGACCAACCAGAATTTCAAAGTCTCCTTGCCCGGGCCCAGGAGTATTCGCGTTACATCCCAAACCGGCAACACATCGCCGCGGCGCATCAGCACGCCGTTGAGCCCCGAAGTGGTGTGGGGAAATTTCTGCACAAACCCCGTACGCGTCAGTTCCACCACATCGACGGTGGGCAGCGCAAAGCGGCGCGCGCCCAGGGGAAAGATCACAAAAGATTCCGTTGCTGAGATGGGCATGCTCACAGGCTCGCTCCCACGGGAGATAAAATCTCTGGAGCCGGCCGGGCGGCCAGCATTTCCGCCTCCAACTTCTCGCCCTCGCGGCCAATCGTTTCCGGATTCAACATGGGGAAAATGATTTCGCCATCCAAAATCAATCCACGGTACCACTCGCGCTCCGCGCCCTGAAAAGCAAGGGGCAGGGGAAGAATGGCGCCGGTTTCAATCATCCTGTCCACGCGGTCCACGCGAATCGCCACCCGGCCGGGGCGAAGCACGAGCAGGCGCTCCTCCTTGCCGGAAGTCACGCCAAAGATCGTATGAGAGGAAACGATGGTGGCGCCGCAGATTTCAGTGGCCGTCTGGCGATGGTCATTACGAATCTCTTTCAATGCGCCCGCTTCAATTCCCATTCGGTACGGCCCGACCCAGAAGATGATCACGGCATGAGTTTTGCGCGCGGGAGGCTGCGCGTGCCCCAGTCGTCCGTTTCTCATAGCGCACCCACCTTGACGGCTCCGCGCAAATAGAGCGCGCGCTTTTCGAGCGCGGGTACGATGGCCTCAAGAGGGAGGATTGCATCCACCGATCCGGTGCGAATGGATTCCTGCGGCATGCCGAAGATCATCGAGGTGGCTTCGTCCTGGGCGATCACATATCCGCCCGCGGCTTTCACTGCCTGCACGCCACGCGAACCATCGTTGCCCATGCCGGTCAGGACCACGCCCATGCTCAACGGGCCGGCCCATGCCGCCGCGCTCTCCAGAGTAACGTCGGCGCAGGGGCGATATCCGGAAATGCGCGGGCCATCATCCAGCAGGATGCGGCCGCCGGGAGAAATTCGAAGGTGGTGAGATCCGGGGCAGACGTGCATCACTCCGGGGCGGATGGCCTCTCCGGCCACGGCTTCCCTGACCGGAAGAGCGGAGGCGTTGGCCAGTTGTTGGGTGAACTGGCCGGTAAAGTTGGCCGGCATGTGCAGAGCGAGCACGATGGCGGCGGACAAATCCTTGCGGAACATCGGCACCAGCTTCATCAACGCCACCGGGCCGCCGGTGGAAGCCGCCAGGATAACCAACGGGCATTTTTCCGCGCCCGGCAATTCTTTGGCCGGTTGATCCACTCGCGCCACCACGCGCTCCGCGGGGCGGGGCGCATCCATGATCGCCCGTGCCTGCGGCGATGTAGGCCGCGTGGCGGTTCGCACCACGCGAACTTTGGAAGCGATGCGCAATTTGGTCAGCAGTTCGCTGCGCACGCTCCCCATGTCAAGGTTGATGGCGCTCGAAGGCTTGCTGACAAAATCCACGGCGCCCAGTTGAAGCGCGCGTAGGGTGCCCTTGGCGCCTTCGTGCGACTCCGAACTGACGATGACAATTGGGCGCGGGTTCTGCGACATGATGATTTCCGTGGCTTCGAGACCATCCACGTGCGGCATGTTGATGTCCATGCTGATCACGTCGGGACGCAGTGATTCGGCCATGGCCACAGCTTCACGGCCGTCGCCGGCCTCGCCAATCACCTGCATGGTGGGATCGGCGGCGATGATGCCCTGCACCACCTTGCGCATGAAGGAGGAGTCATCCACTACCAGGACCCGGATTTTCTTTTCGCTCCCCGTCATAATTTCTTCCCCGATGCTGCGGGCGCTTCGTGGGACGCTGTGTCTCCGGCGCCCAGGTACTTCTTTATTTCGGCAATCAACTGATCTTCTTGCACCGGCTTGGTGAGGAATCCGGCCGCGCCCTCTTTCAATGCTTTCTCGCGATGTTTGTCGCCCGCGCGAGAGGTGAGCACCACCACCGGAAGACCGCGCGTGGCGGGGTTCTGGCGAAGATGCGCCATTAATTCGTAGCCGCTGGTGCGCGGCATTTCGAGGTCGGTAAGGACCATGTGGCATTCGCCCTGGCTGGCAATTTCCAGCGCTTCGAGGCCGTCGGAGGCATACTTGACTTTGTATCCGGCCTTCTCGATCATGCGGCCCACAAAGCGCCGCACGCTGATGGAATCGTCCGCCAGCAAAACGACTTTCTCCACTTTCACCGGCTCCTCGCTGACTTGGCTGTCGGGCGCCGGGGCGGCAAATTGCGGAATCATGGAGGCGGTGATCAGGCCTTGTTCCTGGGCGTCAGCACCCACCAGCCGGGAAACCTCGATCAGGAGGATGGGGCTGCCGTCGGGGGCGATGGTGGCGCCGGAAAACAACTTGATGTTGCGCATGAAATCGCCCATGCCCTTGATCACAATTTCGTCTTTACGCAGCACTTCCTCAACGATGATGCCCACCTGCCTGCCGCTGACGTTGACGATGACCATGCGATAGTAGCCGTTCACCGGTTCCACCCGCTCCAGGCCCAGACGGGCGTCGAGGCGCACGATTTCGGTGACTTGATCGCGCACGCGGGTGAGTAGCTTGCCGCCCACTTCTTCGATTTCTGAAACGCGCAAGCGGCGAATCTCTTCCACGCAGGCCAGGGGAATTCCAAACACCCACTTGCCGTTGCGCAGGAAAAGCGCCTGAGTAATTACCAGTGTGAGCGGCACCTTGAGGGTGAAGCGAGTGCCCACGCCCTTCTCGGTTTCGATGGATATCTCGCCGTTCAACGCGGTCAGGTTGGCGCGCACCACATCCAGCCCCACGCCCCGCCCTGCCAGTTCGGTCTTGCGGGAAGCGGTGGAGAAGCCGGGACGGAAGAGGAATTCGAGCAACTCGCGCTCGGTGAAGCGCGCGGCCTCTTCGCTCGAGGCCAGTTGCTGGGCGGTGACCGTGCTGCGAATCCTTTCGTAGTCGATGCCGCCGCCGTCGTCTTCCACCTCAATGTAAATCTGGTTGCCGCGGTGATAGGCGCGCAGAGCCACCTGGCCCTGCGCGGGCTTGCCGTTTGCGGCGCGCTGCTCGGCGGATTCGATGCCGTGGGCGATTGAATTGCGCACCAGGTGGATGAGTGGATCGGAAATCTGCTGAATGATGCCGTTGTCAAGATCCGTCTCCGCGCCGGCGAGAACCAACTCCACCTGCTTGCCCGCCGCCTTGGCCGCGTCACGCGCGGTGCGCGAAAGGCGCGTGTAAAGGTTGCCGATGGGCACCATGCGCGCTTCCGTGATCTCGTCCTGGAGGCGATGGGCCAGATTGGTGAACTCATCGATGTCGGAGTCCACGTGGCGCACAAAGCGCCCGAGCTGGGTAAGTACCTCGGTGAGGTCGGCGGAAATTTCGGTGAGCGACCGCGAAAGAATATTGAAGTCGTCGTAACGGTCCCATTCGAGGTCGCTGAATTCGGGCGCCGCTGAATCGCGGAATTGCGCCGTCAAAGAGAAACTGGCGGCGAGCGCGGGACGGATTTCCGCGGAGCGCTCCCCGTGCGAGGCGGAGGCCATATGGGTGAATTCGTAGCGCTCCTGGAATTCGCCGACTTTGTCCGTCAATCGGCCCTTGGAAAAGTTGAGCACTTCGGCCAGGCGTTCGAGTTCGCCCAGGCGTCCCAGGATGCGGGTACGGTTGATGACCAGTTCGCCCACCGCGTTCATCATCCTGTCCAGACGCTCGAGCGGGACGCGCACGGATTTCGACTGAGAGGCGGAAGTCAGATCCTTGACGGGCGCCGGTAATGACGCCGCGAGCTGGTTTGAAGCCGCGTGAGGATCCACGGCGACCACCGACGGGAATTCCTCAACCGGGCTCGCCACGATTTCATGGGGTTCGATTGAAGCGATTTCAACATCGGCGGAAAGCTCAGGCATGGGCGCCTGCTCAACCGCAGTTTCAACGGGAGCAACGGGCAGCTCCTTGATTGATTGTTCGTGGGCTTGTTCTCCCGATGCGATCCGCGCCATCCGGCCAATAAGCATGGCCACCGTGTTTTGGATGGTCGCCTCATCAGGCCACTGGTAATAGATAAATTTCTTGAGAACGTCAACGACTTCAAGGCAAACGTCCACGATTTCGGCGCTGGGACGCAGTTGGCCTTCACGGAGGAGGCCGACCAAATCTTCGGCGCGATGGGCCACATGTGCGATCCGTTGCAGGCCGACTTGCGCCGCCGATCCTTTGACCGTGTGCATGGCCCGGAAGAGACGATTAATAACTTCGGGAGTTGGAATGGCTTCGAGTTCGAGCAGACATTCGGTGACCGCCTGCAAGTGCTCTTCGGCTTCGGGAATAAAGAAGTCGAGTATCTCGGAGGGAACCTCGCTGTCTTCGGGGAGAGGATCGACCGCTGCCACTGAGATTTCCGGTATCGTTTCTTCCGCGCCCGCCTCCGTGGACTCGGGAGTCGAAAGCTCGGAGCAGTCTGGGGCCGGTTCCACCGGGATGGGTTGCATAGTCTCTTTGCAAGATTGGGGGACAGGATCTTCCGAATACGCGGGAGCAATCGCCTCCGCAGGAGCGAAGTCCTCGGCGGGCGCGGCCGCGAATTCAGCCTGGGGTTCCTGCGGCGCGGCTCCCGGAGTTTCAATTACTGCCGGCTCCGGAGTTTCTTCCTGGCTGGGCTCCGCCGCCTGAAATGCAAACGGATATTTCTCCTTGAACGCGATGATATCGTCTTCCGCTTCGATGCCGTTGGTGCTCAACTGAAGCAGGTCGGATTCGAGCAGGGCGACGGCATCGTAAACAAATTCAACGATGGAATTAGCAGACTCGGGGCTGATGGGGGAGTTCTGTGCAAATTGGAACAGGCGGGCGAGCTTGCCGGCGATTTCGGAGAACAAATTGAGGCCGTATTGCGCCGTGCTGTCGGTGAGCGACTGGGAGGAATTGAAAAGGAGTTCCACCACATCCGGAGCCGGGTAGGGGTCCAGCAGCACGCCGGCGTATTCGCGCAGGATCTGCAACTGCTCGAACGCGGTCTGCGAGAAAAGCTCGAGATTGTCTGATGCGGACGCGCTCACGCCTGGCTCCTTGAATTGCATGGGGCGGTTTCTCCGCCCGGCTTGCGATAGAGCATGAAATCGTCGAAGACAATCCTTTCAAACTTGGTGGGCGCATTGCCCAGTGAATCCGAGTGGCCGAGCATCAGGTAGCCGCCCGGCTCCAGGCAGTCATAAAAGCAGCGAATCAGTTGCTCACGCTTCTCGTCGGAAAAGTAAATCAGGACGTTCATGCAAAAAATGCAATCCATCCGGCCGAGATAGAGGCACTGCACCAGATTCATCACCACAAATGAAACTTTGCTCCGGATCGCCGGCTTCACCTGATATTGGCCGGCCACGGGCGTGAAACACGACTCGATTTGTTGCGCCGTCATGCTGGCGACAGCCCGGGGCGAATAGACGGCCTGAGAGGCGCGGGCGATGGCCTGGCGGCTGACGTCGGTGGCAAGGATTTCTGTTTCCCAACCCGTGGCAAATGACGGACTCTCCGCGACAGCGATCGAAATGGAGTAAGGCTCTTCGCCGGTGGAGCAACCCGCGCTCCAGATGCGCAGCTTGCGCGGTTTGGCCCAAAGCTTCTTGGTGTAAACCTCGGGCAGCACGCGCATCTTGAGCGCCTTGAAGGCGGATGGATATCGGAAGAATGAAGTTTCGTGAGTGAGCATCCGTTGCAAGAGCGCCTCGTACTCGACGTTGGAGGAAAGAAGAATGGGCATCAGCTCGGCCGGCCCCGCCAGGCCCTTGGCTTGGACGTGGTCGCGGATGCGCGTACTGAAGAAGCGCTCGCGTGAGCTGTCAAAGCGAATGCCCGAGCGTTGCTCGATTAGCTCGCGAAATTCGTTGAGGTTCTGCTCGCCGATTGTGCTGGTACTGTTCATCTCTCCCCTTTGTTATTTTGAACTGCCCGCCCGGCGTATCTCGCCGGGGCGGGCAGTAACCGGTTCTGCCGCGCTAACGGCCGGCGGCAGCCGCCTGGGGCGCGTGATCAGCCTCAGCCGGTCCTATCCGGAATTGAGAAAGCACTCCGTTCAATTGTTCAGAGAGCTTCACCATGTGTTCAACCGTCGTGGTGGTCTGGCGAGCGCCTTCCGACGTCTGGCGCGTGATGTTGGAGATAATCTGCATGGCGTTGGCCACTCCTTCCGTGCCGCGCACCTGCTGCTTGGAAGCGAGTGAGATTTCCTGAACCAATTCGGCGGATTGACGGACGACGGTGGAGATGGCCTCCAGCGCTTTGCCGGCCTGATCGGCCAGGCGGGCGCCGACTTCCACTTCCTTGGTGCCCTCTTCCATGACGACCACCGCTTCGCTTGTCTCAGCCTGGATGGCTTTGATGAGAGCGGCAATGTCCTTGGTGGCGGCGCGTGAGTGCTCGGCCAGTCTACGCACTTCATCGGCTACCACGGCAAACCCGCGGCCGGCTTCGCCGGCCCGGGCTGCTTCAATCGCCGCGTTCAGTGCCAGCAGGTTGGTCTGTTCGGTGATGTCGTTAATCACGTTGATGATTTCTGAAATCTCGAGTGAGCGGTCGCCCAGGGACTTGATCCTCTTGGCCGTGGCCTGTACGGAAGCGCGGATGCGCTGCATGCCTTCCAGAGTGTCGCGCACGGAGCGGTTGCCCTGCTCGGCGGCTTCGAGAGCCCTTCGCGCGGCCTCGGCGCTGGCCTCGGCGTTGTTCGAAACTTGTTTCATGGAAACCGTGAGCTCTTCCACGGCGGAAGAAGTGTTGGTGATTTCCTGGTCCTGTTGGGTGGCGCCGGAAGCCATTTGCTCCGAGGCCACAAGAATCTCATTGGCGCTGGTGGATACATCGCCCGCCGCCTTGCTGGCGCGCTCCAGTACCTGGGTGAAGTTGTCGAGCATGGAGTTCAGAGCTTCGGCTACGTTGCCGAACGAGTCGTTGGTCGATTTGGCGCGAAGTCTCAGGTCGCCCTGCGCCACCTGGCTGATCACGGTGAGGAACTGAGAGATGCTGCGCTGCAACGTCCCCTGCACTTCAGGAGGAGCCAAGGGCGCCGCCACCGAAGTAACCTTCAACGCGGCGCGGCGGAAGTTTTCCACGATCTGCGCGAACTCATCTTCCGATTTCAAATCCACCGTGGCGCGCGTGTCGCCCGAGGCTACTTTCTTCGAGTACTCGGCCAATTGCTCCACCGGCGCCAGCACCCGCCCGCCGAGAATGGTGAAGAGCGCGATCACCAGTCCCAGGCAGAGCACCGCCGCGATGGCAAGCGGGACGGCCGCCGCCGAGGGCAGGGAACCGAAGTCGAACATGGATAGCCCGCCTGATTTTGAGCCCGCGCTGTAGGCGAAGCCCAGCATGGCGATGAGGCACACGACCCCGGCCAGCAATAACGTCCAGATTGTGTTTCGTAAACGACCGTTCATTCGAACCTCCTGAAACTCGTTCGCCGGTTGGCGAACACCTAAATTATTGGAATCGGAAAAGCTTCGGCCAAGCGGCTGAGATCAAGCGCCAGAGCCAACTTGGTTTCGTGGCGCAACATGCCACGGCAATGCAACGCGTCTTTTGGAGCTTCCTCCACCAGCAGCGGTTCAGATGTCAAATAAGTGCCAAACATTTCATCAGCGGTAAGACCTACGCGCTGAATTCCCCGCTCCGTGCCTCGTCCCCAGGCCGCCACCACCAGATGAGTGGGCGTTGAATCGGACCGGCGTGCTTCCTGATAGGCGATGTCCAGGACAGGAACGATGACCCCGCGCAGGTTGAAAATGCCTTTCAAGAACGGTGGGACCAAAGGAATTCGCGTAAGCGCAGGCCATTCCACCACTTCTTCAACCTCGGCAACCGGCAAGCAGTAGCGTTCGCGGCCCGAGCGGAACAGACAATATTGGTGTTTGGGCAGCGCTTCTACCTTTTGTTCGACCGGCTCCCCGTTTGGGGAAGCCTCGGGGCTCACATGCAGCCCATCAACTTGGACATCGTTAGGCATAGTCACAGAGAGGAAAGCAATTGGCCTGCCACGGTCCGCCAACCCGCGACTAATTGCTAAGACTCAGGAACTAAGGGTTTTATTCATGATGGGTAGAATGGGAGGAATGGGGAAAGCCATAGTGGAGACGCTCTCAAGTCTCACTTGGAGAAAGGCAATAATACAGATTCAGGAGATTATCGCAGCGCGGATTTCGCCGTGGATTTGATTTCCTTGTGGTAGGATGCCGAAGTTCGGGGAGGACCATGAAAAAGACCATATTTGCATTTCTTATGTTTGTCATTGCCGCCGGCACATCGACGGCTCTCGCGGCTAATCCGCCGGATGGCCGCATCTCCTTAAAGGCTGGTTGGGCCATTCAATCTTCTGCCAAGGTCGCGGAAAAAGGCGAGGCGCTTTCAACGGCTGGATACAAACCCGCAAATTGGTATCCCACTTCCATTCCAAGCACGGTGGTTGCCGCGCTGGTGCGAAACAAAGTCTATCCCGAGCCTTATTTTGGAATGAACCTGCGTTCGATTCCCGGGACCAGTTACCCCATCGGGCAGAATTTTTCCAATATTGAAATGCCGCCCGACAGTCCCTTCCGAAGTTCGTGGTGGTATCGCACCAGCTTCATGATCCCCAAGACTGCTCCCGGCCGTCACCTCTGGCTGCACTTTGACGGCATCAACTACCGGGCCAACGTTTGGCTGAACGGACATCAGATCGCGAAATCAACTGAGCTGGTGGGCATGTGGCGACTTTTTGAATTGGACATCACGGACACGGCTCTGGCCGGACAGAAAAACGCGCTTGCCGTGGAGATTTTTCCGCCCAAACCGGACGATCTCGCTCTCACCTGGGTTGACTGGAATCCGCTGCCCGCTGATAAGGACATGGGTATTTGGCGGAACGTGTATGTGACCACCAGCGGGCCGGTGACGTTGCGCTACCCGCGCACCATCACTAATTTTGACCTGCCCTCACTCGACACGGCGCACCTGACCGTGGTGGCCGAGGCTCATAATGCGACGGACCAGCCCGTGTCGGGAACTTTGAGCGGCCGCATCGGGACTATTCAATTTTCGCAGCCCGTGCAACTGGGCGCGCAAGAAACCAAGCTGGTGACGTTTGCCCCGAGTGCATTCCCTCAACTAAATATAGGCAACCCTCGCGTGTGGTGGCCTGCCAAACTCGGGGCCCAGCCGTTGTACGATCTGCATTTGCAATTTGAAGTGGGAAAAGCGGTCTCCGACCAGGCCGACCAGATGTTTGCGCTCCGCCAGGTGACTTCGGAACTTACGGATAAGGGTTACCGGCTATTTAAAATTAACGGCAAGAATATTTTAATTCGCGGGGGAGGCTGGTGTCCGGACATGATGCTGCGTCCCTCGCCTGAGCGCGACGAAGCTCAACTCCGTTATGTGTTGGGCATGAACCTGAATGCGATCCGTTTTGAGGGAAAGCTTGAGTCGGAAGAATTTCTCTCTCTTTGCGACAAGTACGGCATCCTGGTGCTGGCGGGCTGGTGTTGCTGCGACCATTGGGAAAAATGGAAGAGTTGGAAGACGGAGGACTATACGGTGGCCTCCGAATCGCTGCGTGATCAGCTCCGCCGGTTGGGCGCTCACCCCTGCGTTTTTGACTGGCTTTATGGCAGCGACAATCCTCCTCCACCTGATGTCGAGTCCAGCTACCTGAAAGTGATCAAGGAAACGCTCTGGCCGAATCCCTATCAGTCTTCCGCCACCGCCAAGCCCACCAAGGGCCTGGAAAATTCGGGCGTGAAAATGAACGGCCCTTATGAATACGTCTCCTCCGATTACTGGCTTCAGGACACCGAAAACGGCGGAGGCTTTGGCTTCAGCACCGAGATCAGTCCGGGTCCCGCGATCCCTCCTGTGGCCAGCCTTCGCATGATGCTGCCGGCCGATCACCTTTGGCCCATCGACGACTTTTGGAATTTCCATACTGGCGGGGGTGAGTTCAAAAACCTCGACGTCTTTACAACCGCGCTCGAGCGGCGTTACGGCAAAGCTGCAAACCTGGATGACTACGCGGAAAAATCACAAATAATGACCTACGAGGGCCAGCGCGCCATGTTTGAAAGTTATGGGCGCAACAAATATACCTCCACCGGCGTGATTCAGTGGATGCTGAACAATGCCTGGCCGTCGCTGATCTGGCATCTGTTTGACTATTACCTGCGTCCGGCGGGAGGCTATTACGGCACGCAGAAAGCTTGCGAGCTCCTGCACGTTCAATATTCTTATGACGACGCCTCCGTGGTGGTGGTGAACTCGCTTTATCAGGACTTCAAGGATTTCAAGGTGACCGCCAAGGTTTATAATCTGGACCTGACACCCAAATTTTCGCGCGACGTCCGCGTGGAAATTGGTCCGGACAGCTCCACTCGCGTCCTCGAGATTCCCAAGATTGCGGATCTGTCCACAACCTACTTCTTACAATTACGCCTGGAAGACCACCTGGGCGCGCTCGTGAGTTCAAACTTCTACTGGCTCTCAACCAAACCGGATGAACAGGACTGGGCCGGAACGAAGTGGTACTACACGCCCGTGAAGTCCTATGCGGACTTCACCAGTCTCAAAGACCTGCCTCGGGCCGAAGTGAAGGTTTCGGGCAGTTTCGAGCGCAAGGGGAATGACCAGGTGGCTCAAGTCATGGTTGAAAATCGAAGCTCGCACCTGGCCTTCTTCGTTCACCTTCAGGTGATGAAGAAGAAAGGCGGCGATGAAGTGTTGCCCGTTCTGTGGGAGGACAATTACTTCGAACTGATGCCCCGCGAGAGCCGAAAACTGACTGCAACCTACATGGGCCCGAACGGGTTGGGAGCGGGCGCAGTGGTGGAGGCGGACGGGTGGAACGTCCAGCCCGCTTCGGCTGAACTGGGACCGCGCCAGGGCCACGCGAATGCTTCGGTCGAGAAACATTAGAGGTCAAGTGCAGCCTCAATACCGACGAAGGGGGAGGGCTTGCCCTCCCCTTGGGGCGTTACAGTAGGGGAGCGATCCGCGCTCCCGCTTTCAGGAGCCCGATACACGCTATCGAAGTCCATCCTTTGCTCACGCGGGAGGGCAGAACCCACCCCTGCCTGCCTTGGGGCTAGTTCCAAGCAAATTCGACAAGCAATCGGAGAAACAATCCAATACTTCGCGGGCAATGAGTGTGCGCTCGATGCACTCGCATGGATGAAGTAGTGTCTGGGATTGCATCGCTGGGAGCGCGGGCGTCCCGCCCGCTTTTTCATTTGATTGCGAGCGAGCCCAAGTGCATCACGTGGCGCCCCGGCCCGCGCTCCCAGGGAAATTAAGACACCACTTAGGATGGAGAGTGTGCCTGGCATCACGACTTGGGGTGACGATGGTCACAGACCGTGGAAAGCGGAAAATGAGTTAATAGGCACACGATCGAGCTAGATTTCAAGGAGGAAGACTATATGCTTTCAAGAACCGTCAGAGTCGCCCTGTTGCTGGGATTCGGGATGTTTTTGTTTTCAAGTCTCGCGCTGGCAGGAGCGAAAACGATCAACCTGAACAAGGATGCCATCCTCCCCGATGGCCAAACGCTGAAGGCCGGGGTTTACACAGTGGTGGTGGATCAAAAATTGGACCAAGTCCAGTTTATCCAAAACGGGACCGTGGTGGTCAAGCATCACTGCAAGTGCATCCCGCAGGAAAAGAAGTTCGACACCGATGCGGTTATTTTCGACCAGGAGACGCCAACTAGGAAGGTGTTGCAGGCACTCCGTTTTCGCGGCGAAACTCGACTGATTACACTGCCGTCCTGATCTATGTTGAGTTGTCTGGAGAATTCTGCCGCGCGCCATGCAGGACTGTGCCCGGATGGCGAGTGAAGACTTTTGCCGATATCGAATCATCCCGCAGGCCTTTGAAATGATTACTCAGTTCAGCCGCGTTCGGCCTGACAGTCGAACGCGGCCCCACTTTCTTACCGTCAGTCGTCATCCGATGCGGATCCTCCTTTTTTAACGGCCCTCTCACTTCTCCGTCTTGACAGCATTCCCTCTAGCGCTTATTGTAGTGCTGTCGAATAATTCTCAGGACATTCAGGGATTTGTGGGTACAGGGGGCGGGAATCCTTTGTGTGCCCTCGAAAGTTAATCGCGGCCAAGGGCTTGATCGGTGAGAGGTGGCAGGGGTTTCTAGGAAATCGAGCCTGGCGGGCTTCAAGGAGATTCAAGACATGCGGTGGATAACTAGCTGCGGCGTTCGAGCATTCGCAGTCATATTGCTGTTCAGCATTGGCATGGTGGCTAAACAGCAGACGGCCACAACGCTTACTTCGAGCCCAAACCCATCGACTTCAGGCGAGTCGGTAACGTTCACGGCCACGGTGACCTCTCAGCAGTCCGGTCAGTCCAACCAGCACTGCCCCGATGGCGTCGTCCAGTTTGAAATTAACGGCACGAATTATGGCGCCCCTGTACAGGTTGTCCCACCCTCGCCCTGCGGCGGCGATGGCGGCAGCGCCTATGCCAGCGCCAGCATCACAACCTCCTTCCCGAATGGTGGCAGCTATCCCGTGGTAGCGATCTACGGCGGCGACACGGACTTTGCCGACAGCACCTCTCAGACGTATACGCAGGTGGTCGGCACGCCCTCCCCCATCCAAACCACCGCGGCGCTAGTTTCCTCTTCGCCCAACGGCTCGGTGGACGGGGAGTCGGTGACATTTACAGCCACCGTGACGCCCGCCCACTATACCTCTGGCCCACCCACGGGTACAGTGACGTTCACCCTCGGGACGGCTCCGAATACGTCGACACTCTTCATCGGCTCGCTGAACTCACTGGGCTACGTGGACTTCAATACTTTCACGTTGCCGCAGGGCGGCGATACGATCACTGCAACTTATAGCGGGGACAACCACTACACCGGCAGCACTGCCACTTTAGTGCAAAATGTGACCGCACCCGCGAAGATCACCACCAGCATCGCGCTGGCCTCTGCGCCGAACCCATCCATAGCCGGCGAGCAGGTATGGCTGACGGCCACGGTGACTCCGTCCGATTGGACCTTCGGCAATCCTACGGGCACCATAACGTTTACCAGTGGGAACGTGACGCTCACCGGCACGCTGAGCTCGGGGTGGGTGACCGTTGCGACCTCCTCTCTGCCGCCGGGCGCCGATACGATCACGGCAACCTATAGCGGGGACAACAATTACGGCGGCAGCAGCGGGACGCTGACGCAGCAGGTGAACTCACCGACGGCGATTTCCACCAGCATCGCGCTTGTCGCCTCGCCGAACCCATCCATAGCCGGCCAGCCGGTATGGCTGACGGCCACGGTAACCCCGAGCGACTGGAACTCCGGCGACCCTACCGGCACAGTGACGATAACGCTGACGACCACGGGCGGCCAAGAGTCCACGCTTTTCAACGCCGCGCTGCCCCCAGCCGGCTTCCTGACGTTCACAACCACCTCGTTGCCACAGGGCGCCGATACAATCACAGCGACTTATAGCGGGGACAGCAACTATGGCGGCAGCGCCAGTGCGCCGGTGACGCAGCAAGTGAACCCACCGCCCCCAGAGATCACTACCAGCACCGCGCTTGTCGCCTCACCGAACCCATCGGTCTTCGGCCAGCCGGTATGGCTGACAGCCACGGTGACTCCGGCCGATTGGAGCTTCGGCGACCCTACGGGCACGGTAACATTTACCAGTGGTAACGTGACGCTGACCGGCACGCTGTCAAGCGGACCAACAGGCGACTGGGTGACCGTCCAGACCTCCGCGTTGCCGCCGGGCAGCGATCCGATCACGGCAACTTACAACGGAGACAGCAACCACAGCGGCAGCACCAGCGCGACGGTAACGCAGCAAGTGAATCAACCGCCCGGAAAGATCACCACCAGCGTCGCCCTGGCCGCCTCGCCAAACCCATCCGTAGCCGGGCAGCCGGCATGGTTTACAGCTACGGTGACTCCGGCCGATTGGAGCTTCGGCGATCCCACGGGCACAGTAACTATTACCAGTGGAGGCGTGACGCAGACCGTCACGCTGTCCGGCGGACCAACAGGCGACTGGGTGACCGTCCAGATATCCTCATTGCCGCAGGGCAACGACACCATCACGGCCACATACAGCGGGGACAGTCACTACAGCGGGAACACCACCACCATGGTCCAGACCGTAACCCCGATCGGCACCACCTTAACCCTGGTCGCATCGCCGAACCCGTCAGTTTTCGGCCAGCCGGTGGTGATTACAGCCATAGTGACGCCGGACGTATGGGGCTCCGGCACGCCCTCGGGCACCGTGACGATCAGCAGTGGGGGTGTGACACTTACCGGCACGCTGACCGACGGCTGGGTGGACTTCGCCACCTCTGCGTTGGCGCAGGGCGCGGATACAATCACGGGTGCGTACAGCGGGGATAGTACATTCAAGGTCAGCAGTGGGACGCTGCCCCTGACCGTAAATCCAGCCTCTTTACCCTAAACGCTCGCTTCCTGGTTCCGTGTACTCTGTGGCCGAGAACCACCCGACCCAGAGCGCACGGAGCTAAAGCGCATCGCTCCGGTTCTCTTGAAAAATTGTCCGTTTCGGCATGCAGCCTGAATCTATTTAAGCTCTGCCGTGGGCGCGCCCATTTGCGCGAACGTCACAAAATGTCCGGCCGGGTCCCGGATGCCGATTTCTTTGGCGCCATAGAATGTTGTCCGCACCGGAACCACCACCTCAGCCCCTTGAACCGCGCCCATAAACTCTTCCAGGTTTTCCACTTCCACATAAAGAAACGTCGGGCCCTGGCGGACAAAATGAGCTACGGCCGGAACATCCTTGTCGGCGCTGGCGAAGGTCTGGTACATCAATTCCACCTCGGCCTTTTGCAGCATGGCAAAACCGAGCTTGTCGCCTTCCGGCACCTCAACTATTTTCGTAAAGCCAAGCCGTTCCACCCAGAACTTGACGCAGGGCTCCACTTCTTGAGCGAACAACACGGGCGTGATTTTTTTTACGGTCAGCCTTTGCATTAGTCTTCTCCTTTAAGCGGCTCCGGGGCCGGTGCGAAATATTTTGGACTTGTCATGAAGTTTTCTCTTGCCCCATCAACTATTCTAATTTAGACTAGTGGCAGAATACAGAGCCGTGGGGGACTGTGTCAAGGAGGAATTTATGCGAACCGAAGACCGGCGGTTGCGGGATCTGATTTCCATTGGACCAGCCATGCTCCGCGATTTTGAGTTGCTGGGTATTCGCACTGTTGCCCAGCTTGCGCGCCGGGACCCGAAGAAGCTCTATGAGGCGCTATGCCGCAAGACCGGGCAGCGGCAGGATATCTGCGTGCTGGATACTTTCAGCGCCGCCGTGGCCCAGGCGCGCGATCCGCTGCTGCCCGCCGGGGAATCGCAGTGGTGGTATTGGAGCCGCAAACGGAAGGGGAAGCATGCCCGCGACTAAGGTCCGCGATCTGACAACGCCCGACCTGGTTCTGCTCAGCTTGCTCGCCGAGCGGGCGATGCACGGGTACCAGGCGAACATGGAACTCGAGCGCCGCGAGGTGCGCGATTGGGCCGGAATTTCACGGCCTCAGATTTATTACTCCCTGGAAAAGCTTGCCCGGCGCCGACTATTGCGCGCCGTCCCGGGTAAAGGTCCAGCCCCAGGTCCGGACCGGCGCGTTTTTGAAACCACGGCCTCCGGCCGCGCGGCTCTAGCGCGCGCACTGGAAAGGGAGGAATGGACTGCGCAACGCGACCGCCCTGTATTCCTCACCTGGATCGCGCTCTCGTGGCAGGCGCGCCCCGGTATATTCTTGCGGCAAGTTCACCGCCGCCAGAAGTTTTTGGAGGGGCAACTCGCCAGCGAAACTGCAACGCTACGCGGGATCCGAAAGGAAGTAGGCCACAGTTTTCATGAAGCAGTTTGGATGGTTAGCTTGACCATCGAGCAATTTCGGGTAGAGTTGCGCTGGCTGCGAAAACTCGCGCGCCAAGTCAGTCGCCGCGCGCCGGCCAAGTATCCCCAGTACGCTGCCCCGAACGTGAAAACGCGGAAGTAAGCTGAGAAAAAGACACCATGCCCCGGCGAGTAACCTTTCTTCAGAAAGCTCCAACGCACTGGCCATGGCCGGGGCTGATTTGAGAGTCAGCTCTCTGAATGTGCGTTATTCATGAAGCGGGATTAGGCCAGCGCTTTGGTGACCACGTTTCCCGCTATGTCGGTAAGCCGGAAATTTCGCCCCTGAAACTTGTAGGTGAGTTTGGTGTGATCGATGCCCAGGCGATTAAGTACGGTGGCCTGGATGTCGTGAATGTGAACCGGGTCTTCGACAATGTTATAGCAGTAGTCGTCCGTCTGGCCGATGGAGACTCCGCGCTTGACCCCCCCGCCCGCCATCCACATGGCGAAGCAGCGAGGATGGTGGTCGCGGCCATAGTTGGTGCCGCTGAGTTTGCCCTGGCAATAAACGGTGCGGCCGAATTCACCGCCCCAAATCACCAAAGTGTCATCCAGCATGCCGCGCTGCTTCAAGTCCTGTACCAGGCCCGCACTCGCCTGGTCCACGCCCTGGCACTGAAGGGCAATGTCACGGGGAAGGTCATTGTGCTGGTCCCACCCGCGATGGTAGAGCTGGATGAAACGCACCCCGCGCTCGGCCAGCCGCCGCGCGAGCAGGCAATTGGCCGCGTAGGTGCCCGGTTTGCGCGCGTCTTCACCGTAGAGTTGGAACGTGGATTCGGGCTCCTTCGAAAGGTCTGTAAGCTCGGGCACGGAAGTTTGCATGCGGTAGGCCATTTCGTATTGCGCCACCCTGGTCTCAATTTCGGGATCGCCATAATCTTCAGCCAACATGCCATTGAGTTTGGCGATGCCATCCAACATGCGCCGGCGCGTGGTGGGCGAAATGCCCGCAGGATTGGAGAGATAGAGCACGGGATCGCCGCTCGAACGAAATTTGACGCCTTGATATTTGGAGGGCAGAAAGCCGTTTCCCCAAAGGCGCGAAAACAGGGGCTGGTCCGGATTCAACGCATTGGCCTGGGAAATCATCACGACGAAGGCGGGCAGATTCTGGTTGTCACTCCCCAGGCCGTAGCTCACCCACGCGCCCATGCTGGGGCGGCCGGGCTGCTGGAAGCCTGTCTGAATAAACGTAATGGCAGGATCATGATTGATAGCCTCAGTATAGACCGTCTTGATGATCGTGATGTCATCGACGATTTTGGCCGTGTGCGGTAAAAGTTCACCCAGCCACGTTCCTGATTTGCCCACCTGCTGGAAATTAAAGATGGGCGCGGCCACCGGGAATGAAGATTGTCCGGAGGTCATGCCGGTAATGCGCTGGCCGTTGCGAATGGAGTCGGGAAGTTCCTGGCCGTGCATCTCCTTCAACTTGGGTTTGTAATCAAAAAGTTCGATTTGCGATGGAGCGCCCGACTGATGTAGAAAAATCACGCGCTTGGCTTTGGGCGCAAGATCGGGGAAGCCGGCTAACCCGCCGGTTTTCGGATCTCGCCCCTCAGTCGCAGCCAGTCCGTCCCGCCCTAATAGTCCGGCCAGGGCGGGTATGCCAATGGCGACCCCCGCCGTGCTCCGGCGAAAGAATTGGCGGCGCGTCATCGCCAGGTGGAGAGCGTCGGGGATCATTGGGCACCTCGTTGAACCGGAAGCCAGCGGCAAAAAGGATATTCAGTAGGCCAGTATTTCAGTTGGTCAGCAAATGCTTTACTGACTCACTGAAAACCTGACACACTCTTTTCCGCTACTTGCCACTAACCTCTTAACACTTATTCTTTCGTAATCGTCTCATCCAAATTCAAAATCATGCTGGCCACCGTGGTCCACGCCGCCAGTTCGGGCTTCTTCAAGCGCGGATCATATTTGGAGTCGCCCACCGAAAGCAATTTGGCGGCGTCCGTCTGTTGGCGGCGGAAATCACTGAGTTGTTGCTGATAAGTCTCCACCAGCACTGCCTCTTCGCCTTGCGAAGGCGCCCGGGCCGTAGCCAGCCGGAAGGCGAAATCCACCCGAGCCGCTGGTGACTTGCCGCCTTCCTTCATCATGCGCTCGGCGAGGACGCGCGCGGCTTCCACGTAAGTGGGATCGTTCATCAGCACCAGCGCTTGGAGCGGTGTATTGGTGAGGATTCTCCGTGCCGTACATTTCTCGCGGTCGGGGGCGTCAAAGGTGGTGAGTGCCGGCGGGGGGACGGTGCGTTTCCAAACTGTATACATGCTGCGGCGGTAGAGGTCCGGCCCCGTGCCCTGCTTGTACGTCTGGCCGGAAAATCCCTCGCCAAACGCCATCTCTTCCCAAATGCCCTTGGGCTGGTAGGGATAGACGCTGGGCCCGCCGATCTTTTCGCTCAACAGTCCGCTGATAGCCAGAGCATTATCGCGCACTTCTTCCGCTGCCAGACGCACGCGCGGGCCTCGCGCCAACATTCTGTTTTCGGGATCGCGCTCCTCCATTTCCGGAGTTACTTTAGAGGATTGGCGATAGGTGGCGGAAGTCACAATCAGCCGTTGCATTGCTTTTACGTCCCAACCGGTGCGCACAAATTCAGTGGCCAGCCAATCGAGCAGATCAGGATTGCTTGGCGGATCGCCTTGTGACCCGAAGTCTTCCGATGTCTTGACCAGGCCGATGCCAAAATAATCCTGCCAGTAACGGTTGACAGCCACTCGCGCGGTGAGCGGATTACGCGGATCCACAATCCACTGCGCCAGCCCGAGGCGGTTTGCCGGAGCATTTGGCGGCATGGGAGGCAGAAACGAGGGCACGCCCGGCGACACTTTCTCCTTTGGATTGTCGTATTGGCCGCGCCCCAGAATAAACGTGTCGCGCGGTGTCTTCATCTCCGCCATCACCATGGTGGTGGGGATGGCCTTCTGGAGTTTTTCTTTTTCCTTGCGCAGTTCCTTCAATTGCGCGTAGAGCTTCCGATATTGGTCGGGAGCTTCGATGCTGAGGAAGTACTCGCTGAGCCGAGCCTGATGGTTTTTAAGCTGATTCTCGGTTTGCTTCTCCTTGCTCTCGGCTTTATCGGTCTCGCCGATCTTCACCTCTTCCGGCGGCTTCTCCGGCTTGAGGCTGTCAATTTCTTCAACAGGTTTTCCCGCCAGGTCTGCGAGCAGGGTGCGGGCCGGCAATCTGACGGCCAGGTTTTCCGCCTCCGCTTCGGTCAGGGTGCGATTGTAGATGCGAAAATCATCCAGCAGTCCCTTGATGGGCCGGCCGATATTTTTGTTTCCGACTTGAAGCGGGGGCGACGTGCGGATTGTTCCGCCCAGTTGGTCCTTCACCGCTTCCATAACAACCAGCTTGCCATCGAGAAAGATCTGGAGGCCGGAAGCTTTCCCCGAACCGTCGTAATTAATCACCAGGTGATGATTTCCAGTCAGGAAGAAAGGCGTGGTGCTTAAAACGCGGTCTTTGGACTCGACCTCAATTGCATTATCAGGCCAGCGATTTGCCAGACGAACATAAAGGCGCGTGTTGCGCGTGAAGAGGCCGGTGTAGATGGGGTCATCGAGAGATATTTCGTACCCGCGCCAGTTCGCAGACGCGTCGCGCTTTTGCAGGAGTTCGATGCCTTTGGAGCCGTAAGGGTTCACCCAAAGCGCCATCGAAAAAGCCTGGTTGCGGTCAAAATCTCCCGCCCCGTCAAAATCAACCTGAGTCTCACCGCTGAGTTCGACGGCCTTGCCCACGGCGCCGTCGTCATACACCACGTCGCCACGCGCGGTTTTGGCGTTCAGGCCATGGCCGCTGGAGTCATTCAAATTTCCTTCGAATTCGTAGTGAGCGGTCAATCCATCCTGCGGGGGCGCCGGCATGGAGGCCAAACGCCCTTGGCGCCAATCATTCTCATGGCTCACCATATCTTTTTCGGGAATCGCGGCCAGCGTCGCGGCGATGCGCGCATCAAGATCCGCGAGTTGATGCTGCTGTTCCGGCGTCGGCATTTCGAGCACGGGCGTCGCGTTCCCGGATTGGCCGTCGAGGCCGCGCTCGGGAACGGTGTTGAAGAAGGCGAAGAATTTGTAGAAATCTTTTTGCTTGATGGGATCGTATTTGTGATCGTGGCAGCGCGCGCAACCGATGGTGATGCCGAGCCACGCGGCGCCGGTGGTGCTGACCCGGTCCACCACATATTCCACTTGGTATTCCTGCGGAATCGCGCCGCCTTCAAAATCAATCATGTGATTGCGGCTGAATCCGGTGGCAATTTTGTCATCGGGAGTCGCGTTGGGTAACAGGTCACCGGCCAGTTGTTCGACGGTGAACTGATCGTAAGACATGTTCTGGTTAAACGCCTTGATCACCCAATCGCGCCAGGGCCACATGTCGCGCAGGCTGTCAATGTGATAGCCGTGGGTGTCCGAATAGCGGGCCAAATCGAGCCAGCCCATGGTCATGCGCTCGCCGTAATGAGGCGAGGCCAGAAGCGTGTCCACTCGCTTCTCATAAGCGTCGGGTGATTTGTCCTTGAGAAAGGAATCAAGCTCGGCGGGCGTGGGTGGCAGGCCGGTGAGGTCGAGCGTCACGCGGCGCAGGAGCGTGGCCTGGCCGGCTTCGGGCGATGGCTTCAATCCATTTTGTTCCAGGCCTGCCAGCACGAAATGATCAATGGGGTTTCGCGGCCAGGACTTGTGCTGCACTTCCGGAACCGCAGGGCGCTTGGGCGTTTGCCATGCCCAGTGTTTTTCCCAGTGCGCGCCTTGATCGATCCATTTTTTGATCAATTCAATCTGTGCGTCAGTTAGGGTACGGTTGGCAAAAATCGGAGGCATGCGGAAGGCGGGATCCTTGGAGCTGATTTTCTGATAGAGCTTGCTCTGCGATGAATTGCCCGCCACGATAATTTTGTATCCGCCGCGGTCCACAAACAAACCTTCGGTTTCGTCCAGGCGCAGATTGGCCATGCGCTGCTTTTCGTCCGGACCGTGGCAGGCAAAACATGTATCGGAAAGGATGGGGCGAACTTCGCGATCGAAATCGATGGGCTTGGCCGGGGTCTCCGACGGTGGCGCGGATGCCATGCGCGTGGCGCCGAGTATCGAGGCTAGGGTAATTGAAATCAGGAGAGCAGAAACCAGCTTGACTTTCAAATTCGGTCCCCCGCGAAGGCAGCCATCCCAACCTGAACTTATATACAAACTATAGCAAGTCTGAGGGCGAAATCCAGAAGAGAATATATAGATGGCGGTGGAGAAAATTATTCGACAGCAAGATATGCATAGCGGAGCACAAACAACAGTGTGAGGATCCAAATCAGCGGGCTGATTTCGCGGTGTTTCCCGGAGCCCACTTTAATAAAGGTGTAGGAAATCAGTCCGAGGCTCAGCCCGGTGGCCACGCTGAAGGTAAGCGGGGTAGCCAGAATGGTGAGGAAAGCGGGGAAGGCTTCGGTGAAATCGTCCCAGCGAATGCGCGCCACGGACTGGCACATCAGCGCGCCCACCAGGATCAGCACCGGCGCGGTGGCGTAACCGGGAATGGCGCTGACGATGGGCGAGCAGAACAGTGCGGCCAGGAACAGCGCCGCAATCACAATGTTGCCGAGGCCGGTGCGCGCGCCCGCCGCCACTCCGGCGGCGCTTTCAATGTAGCTGGTGACGGTGGAGGTTCCCGTCAACGAGCCGAAAATTGTTCCCACCGCGTCCGCCAGCAGGGCACGGCCGGCGCGGGGCAATTGACCGCCGCGCATGAATCCTCCTTGCTCGCACACGCCCACCAGGGTTCCCACGTTGTCAAACAGGTCCACAAAGAAGAAAGCGAAAATTAGTTCCACCAGCCCCAGCTTGGCCGCACCGGCAAGATCCAGTTTCAGGAACGTACCCCCAGGATGCGGCAGGGAAAACAAATGCTGCGGCCACTGGGCGTGCCTGCTGAGGACTCCCACCAATGTCGCTGCCGCCATACCAATCAGAATCGAGCCCGGTACCTTGCGCGCCATGAGGACGGCGGTGAGGATCAGCCCGAAAGTGGCCAGTTGCGCTTCCGGATCGGAGAAGCTGCCGAGCGTAACCAGCGTCGCCTTGGATTGCACCACCAGCCTGGCGTTGCGCAGGCCGACGAAGGCGATGAACAATCCGATGCCCACGGCCGTGCTGTGCTTCAGGCAGTCGGGAATTCCGTTCACAATCTGTTCGCGAACCCGCGTTAGGGTCAGCGCCAGGAAAAGCAGGCCGGAAAGAAACACCACGCCGAGCGCCGTCGGCCACGGGACGCCCCTGCCGAGCACAATGGAATAAGTGAAGTAGGCGTTCAACGACATGCCGGGCGCGAGCGCAATGGGATAATTCGCCCACAGTCCCATCACCAATGTGGCCAGAGCTGAAGAAACGCATGTGGCAAAGAGCACACCCTCAATCGGCATCCCCGCTTCAGCGAGGATGCGCGGATTGACCACGACGATATAGGCCATGGTCATGAACGTGGTCAACCCCGCCAGTAGTTCGGTGCGGGCGGTGGTCTTGTTTTCAGCTAGTTTGAATAAGCGTTCGAGCAAGGGGTCCTCGATTGGGTTAGAGAAAGAGGAGGGAGTATAAACTTTGGGCGCGGTGTGGTCAACGCGCGCGGGCGTGCGCGCTCGGTTAATTCAGGCGGTCATCGGAGTTGGCGCCGAAATAATTGGGCGGGGATTCAAAAGTGGCTTTATCTGCGTCGGGTATCCGGGGGTTGGCGGGAAGCGTGCCTTATCGAATCCATCCCGGCTGGCAGTCTTCGTGGCGACACTGGTCAATCAAATCCGAAATGGCCTTCTCATCGGCGATGATCATTTCTTTCTCTGATTGGATATCGGCGCGCAATCCCGCGCCCTGGGCGACCCACGAATCGTAATTAAAATGCTGGTTCACTTTATTAGTTGTCACCATTTCATGGCCGTGAACTACGTAGCCGGCCGCCACCGCATCCCGGTAATGATCATCCATCTCCGTCTGAAGGGTTGCAAGGCGCGCCTTATCGGATGCCAAATTAGCCCGGGACTTATCCATCTTGCCGCGGAAATACTTTTCATCGTGGGGCACCGAACTTGAAGCATCTGATTTAGCGTCCGCGTCGCCGTTCGCCTTTCCCTTAGCTGAGGTTTTGGTCGAAGATGGTGAGGACGGCTCATCGGGAGGATGTGAAGGCATATCCTCGTTTGAGTATACTTTGGCGGGTTGTTTCCCATCCTTGTCTTTCTTGGCGCGTTGTTCTCGCGCGAGGTCCGCCAGTGATTTCGTCTCTTCACCTCCACTCTGCGCTCTGCTGAATACGGGGGTGAAAACAAGAACGGCGCAGAGGGGCAAGGCGAAACGCGTAATCCTCAAATGCATGGACTTTTCTCCTAAACAGAACGAGCAACAATACATTTCTACTCCTCATATTCCAATGAAGTCAATATAGCCGTAGAAATATGTCGGATTCTTTACAACTCTGCAACGGAGGGGCTGTAGGGGTATGGATTGCCGTACCCCTTTGCAATGGCTGAGAGAAAAAAGGGCAGGGCAGGCTTGCTAAAGCGTAGTCCGCCCAGGCGACCCTGCTTCTACATTGGGATCGACGAGTGCCCTTTGGTTTTAATCTTCTCTGAGGGCATTTTCTGCCCGTGGTGATGGTTCTCCTGAAGTGGCGAAACGTCGGCATTGGCAAACGCATAGGCAAGCAGGCCAAGAATTAGAGCAGCACCCGCAAGAAGGCGATGAAAACGATTCATCTGCATCTTTCACCTCCAACTATAAAATTGCATTCGATGGTCTTTCTTCATAATTTAAGAATTGAGGGCAACATCTCACTGCATAAGTTAAGGTGCTTACCCCCGTTAACATATTCCTCCATTTTAGACTGATGCAAACTCCATGCCATCAGACTGGGGTTTGAACCTCTCCAAACAAAGGACTTCCGCCGCGTAGGGACGCCCGGTTTTGGTAATTTTCACCAAATCCCAAGTAAACTTTTCCATTTTAACCGGCAATATTGCCACAACAGATAGGGCTGCCGCCTATTAGGCAGTCCCCCTGTCCGGAGCAATCCTTATCCGATAAATGTCGCAGGGGTGTCCGTCAGCCGACGGAACGCTCCATCTTTGGTATGCCTGTAATATTGTGGGCGATTCCTTGGAAAGGTCTGCGAGAGGGTTTAACTGGCTACCGTTTCGTTTTGCAAATCCGGGGCGACGTTCTCAATTTCGATTCTGACCAGCTCGTTGTCTAGATTGCTCACCACGGTTTTGGCATAGCGGATGAAATGGTGTCCGGAGAGCAGCATGGCAACACCCATGCTGAACTTCGCTTGATCGAAGGACCAGCGGCCAATGAGTCGCAGCAGGAACTTCCAGTAGGCTTTCCGATAGGGGGAAAGGATGCCTTGATGAAGGATGGAGCGGACGATGATGCCCATCAGGGGCCAGAGGGGAATTGACGACGCGCGTTGCGGCTTGCGGGACTTCCATTGCAAGAGCGATCGATAGCACCGCTCGTAAAAGGCGGGAGCGGCGTAAAGCGACGCAAGAACTTTTCGGTAACCCTTCACCAGGACAGGCAAGGGGATGAGAGTCCTGAAATTGGGCGGATCGAAGTTGCTGGTGGCTTGGCTCTCCATGAGCAGCCGGCCTTCCTTCATCATCCGATCAAAAAGCGGAGTCGTGGGAGGCGCTTGCAAAAATCCGGCCATGGCCCAGGGGATGGCGGCCTTTTCAATGAAGTCCGTTTGCTGGTCGAAAATATCCTCGGTGTCGGAATCGAATCCGATAATGAAGCCCGCAGTGACCCAAAGGCCTTCGCTCTGAATATAGCGAATGCTCTCCAATGGATCGCGGCGCAGGTTTTGAAATTTCTTGGCTTCGGTCAGGGATTTCGAGGAGGGACTTTCGATACCGATAAAGACATAGAAAAAATTCGCATCCACCATGGCCTTGATGAGTTCAGCCCGCTCGGCGAGGTCGATGGAAGCTTCGGTGTAGAGCAGCATCGGATAACCATGCGACTCCTGCCACTCTTTCAGCGCGACGGCCAGTTGAAGAGCCAGCTTGTGGTTGCCGATAAAGTTGTCGTCTACGATAAAAACCTGTTCGCGCCAGCCGAGGTTATAGAGCGCCTCCAGCTCCGCCATCAACTGGGCGGGGCTTTTGGTTCGCGGCTTCCTTCCGTAAATGGTGATGATGTCGCAGAACTCACATTGGAAGGGGCAGCCGCGGGAGAACTGCACCGCCATGGAAGCGTACTTCCCGATTTTGAGCAAATCAAAGCGCGGCAGCGGGGTCTTGCTGACGTCGGGCTTGTCCGTAATCGTGTATAGCCGTTGGGCGGAGCCGCGCTCAATGTCAGCGGCAATTTCCGCGAAAGCCTCATCGGGCTCGCCTACCACCACATGATCCGCCAGCCGAAGCAAAAGTTCGGGCTCGCTGCTGGCGAAGGGGCCGCCGATCATGGTGCGCCGGCCGAGCGACCGCGCCCGTAGGAGTATTTCGCGAATATCATCCTTCTGGACGCGCATGCCGCTGACCATGACGAGGTCAGCCCACAGGATGTCCGCATCGAGCAGCTCTTCGAAACTCCGGTCGATCAACCTGATCGTCCAGTTCTTGGGGCAAAGCGCGGCGACGGTGAGCAGCCCGAGTGGCGGCTGGTCGGTCTCAATGGGAACTAGGTCCAGAATCCCGTCAAAGCTCCAGAAAGAGGAGGGAAATCGGGGCCAAATCATCAGGACTTTGAGTGCGGGTCCAAGAGGAGGGAAACCTTGATTTTCCCGAATGTCTTCAGCGGTTTGCGGCGCCATGTGCTTCGGCCAATCCGTCGATAGAGATTTTCTACCCTGTCCGCTGGATTTTACTCGAAGTTTCGGATTCAGCAGAAAGTATAACTAGACGATACGCCCTGCGCCCGGCCATGTCAACCTCAAATTGGGTCGACGGCGAATGTAAGATTCTCAGCACAGTCTCTCGGCTGTTTGTTATGCTACGACGATGCCGCGAACGTTTTTAATTGATACGGACACGGCGTCCGACGATGCCGTCGCGCTCATCATGGCCTGCCGCGCCCCCGACGTCCGCTTGGCCGCCATCACCACGGTAGCCGGGAACGTGGATGTGGGACAGGCCACGAGTAACGCGCTCTACACGGTGGAGCTCTGCGGCGGGGACGTTCCGGTTTACGCGGGAGCGACGCAACCGCTGGTCCGCAAATACGAGAATGCAACCTGGTTTCACGGCCGCGATGGATTGGGCGATCACGGTTATCCGCCCCCGCGCAAAACTCCCCAAAGAATGCATGCGGTGGACGCCATCATCGAGACCATTGAAGCGAATCCCGGACTGGTTTTCGTTACTTTGGGGCCGCTCACCAATGTGGCCCTGGCTCTGGCCAAACGGCCCGCCATCGCGCGCCAGGTCAGCCGTTGTGTGGTGATGGGCGGGGCGCCCTGCTGCGAAGGCAATGTGACTCCGGCGGCTGAATACAACATTTGGGTTGATCCGGAAGCGGCGCGCATGGTGATGCGCAGCGGCCTCCCCATCGAACTAGTCGGCTGGCATCTTTGCCGATTCGATGCCGCATTGAATTTGAGCGAAATCGAATTCGTCTTGGGATTGAAAACCGAGCGCGCCCGCTTCGCCATCGAATGCAACAGCCACGCGCAAAAGGCTTATCTGGAGCAAACAGGCATGCACGGAATTTCACTTCCCGACCCGGTGGCCATGTCCATTGCCCTTGACCCGAGTGTCGGAACAAGCTGGAGTGAGCACTGGGTGGACGTGGAAACCTCGAGCGAATTGACGCGTGGCATGACCGTGGTGGACCGCCTGAACGCCGCGGGCAATGATCGCAATCGCGCGGTTTGGTCGGAATCCCTGGCTCGCGCAACGAAATCCAAAGTTTGCTGGACAATTGATGTGAAGCGCTGGAAGGAATCTCTTTTTTCGGCTCTGCGCTGACCTGCCCAGAAATCGTGGCAGAATTGGAATGGCCCGGGTTGGCCCGGCAGGTCCTTGTTAGGATTAAGGAATGATTGATTGGCGGCCAATCGGTCCGCATGAATTGCTGAGCAGGCGAACCGCATTGTTCTTTCTGGCGGGGTTTCCGGTGGGGGTGACGATGGCGAAGGAAATCAACTCTTCAGTCAATTTGCGGCTCGATTCTTCCACCTTGCGGAAGCTGGTGCATTTTCGGAGTCCGGATTCCTACGATCGATTGTTGCGAATTTTGAATGACTCGAAATTGCGGGGCCACATTCCCGCCGCCGATGTCGATTCCGTTCTTGAAGGGGAAAACTGGCCGGTGGAGAAGTTGATGATGGAATTGCTGCCGGTCGCTCAAACCTATTCTCAATCACCCATCTCGCAGTATCGAGTGGGTGCGATCGTGCGCGGCGGTAGCGGTTCGTTATATCTCGGTACCAACATTGAAGTGCCCGGTCAGGTGTTGGGGTTCGCGGTCCACGGCGAACAGGCGGCAGTAGCCAATGCGTTCATGCACGAGGAACACGGACTCACCACCCTGGCGGTCACCGCACCGCCTTGCGGGCATTGCCGCCAATTTCTGAACGAGCTCGAGCAGAGCGCAGATCTGAAAATTTACGTTAAGAATGAAACGCCAACCACATTGGGGGCTCTGCTGCCGGCGTCATTCGGGCCCGGCAATCTGAATGTGAGAGATAGACTTTTCAAAGGGACAAAGGCTGACTTGAAAATGATTGCGCCCACGGCGGACATGCTGTCCACCGCGGCTTTGGACGCGGCGCGCAAAGCCTACGCGCCCTACACCAAAGCGTGGGCGGGGGTGGCGATCCTTTCCTTGTCCAAAGTCGTGTACACCGGGTCCTACATTGAAAGCGCCGCCTACAATCCGAGCTTGTCCCCGTTGCAAACCGCGCTGGTGGGCTTGGTCATGTCCGGTGAGAAGCTGTCCAACATTTATTCCGCAGTGCTGGTGGAGATGGAGAAGGCGCCTATCAGCCAAAGGAGCGCCACTCAGGCCGTGCTCGATTCGATCGCGCCTGAGGCGCGCATGCGCCGCGTCCCTGCACGCATTAATTTGCAGACGCGTTGAAACCTGCGATGTCGCCGCCCAATACCATGGCAGGCGTTCCGCGCGATACGCGGCCCGAAACGGTATCCTGCAAAGGTTGTTGCCATCCTGGTGAATTCCTGACTATTCTGAATCTGGACTCATACGCCGCCATGAGGATTGCAAAAAACTGTCGACTCCACGCTGGATTGAATGCGGCAATTTGCGCGTTGGCGCTTACCCTGGCGTTTTGTCCAGCCGGATTTGCTCAAGACCACGCCGAAAATTCCGACGCGCAATCTGAAATCGATAACACACCCCAGGCTCATTTGGGCGCGGGTTACGAGAACTTGAAAAACAACAGGTACGATGCGGCAGTGCGGGAATTTCGGGCCGCTTTGGAGCTGGATCCGAAGCTTGTTCTTCAAGCGCGTTTTCCCCTGGCGGTGTCGCTCTTTGAATTGCACCGGAATGACGAGGCGCGCCGCGAGTTTGAAACTGTTCGCCGCGCGGTGGGGAACCATCCCAACGTCGAATACTATTTGGGGCGGCTGGATTTGGAGGAAGGCCACGCAGACGCTGCCATTCTGGAGTTAAGCACAGCGGCCGCCAAGCCGCCTTTTCCGGATACAGCCTATTACCTTGGATCCGCTTACCTCAAGCGCCACGATCTGGCCTCGTCGGAAAAGTGGCTCCGCAAGGCTGCGGAATTGGCGCCTAACGATTCGGCCGTGCAGTTTCGCCTGGGCACGTTATACAAGGAGGCAGGAAGAAAGGAAGACGCTCAAAAGGCTTTTGTGCGGTCGGAAGAGTTGCGGCAGCGCGACGCTGAAGTGGACAAGGCGCGGCTGGACTGCGTCGAGAAGCTCAATCATGGTTCCCTGGAGGAAGCCCGCCCGGTCTGCGATCAGATCTTTGATCCTGATGACGCCGATCGACTGACGATGCTTGGAACTATCTATGGTGAACACGGCGATTTTGAAGACGCGCTTAAACCGTTGCGCCGGGCCGCAGAGTTGAGTCCCAGTTCCCCCCAGATGCAATACAACCTGGCTTTTGACTACGTGCGCCTGAATCGGTTCGAGGAGGCGCGAGGGGCGCTCGCTAAAGCGGTGCTCCGTTGGCCCGACTTGTTTCCCCTGAACGCCCTCTACGGCGCCGTGCTTTATAATCTGGGCGAAGAACGTCCGGCGTATGAAGCCCTCCGTCACGCGCACGAACTCAATCCCCAGGATCCCGGAGCGAATGATTCTCTCTACCAAGTAACTTTGAGCCTTGCCAAGAGGGGCTTGGCTGGCGAACTGTACACGGAGTCGCAGAAGTATTTGACGGAAGCCTCCAGGCTGCGTCCCCAGGAACCGGAACCCCATCGCCTCATGGCTGAGATTTATGATGCTACCGGCCGGCAATCGGAAGCCGCGGATGAGCGGCGCCAGGCCGGGCAACTAAGCAAATCTGATGGAAACAAGCAGAACTAATGTATCTCACAGTAAAACCCCTCTCACCCTCCCTTCAATTCATTCAAATCAACTATCAATAATATTTATCGAGAGTAAATCAGCCCAATAATTCTTGACTTATATTTTCGGGCAAGGTATAAGATGTCTCTACGTCGGGTGAGGCTTCTAACCTTAAACATCAAAAAGTCACTGCGCGGGTCAAATTGTCCCTAGTGGAGGATCCCAATGAACTGTAAGAGAATTACCATCGCCACTTTTTTCTGTTGCGCTCTTGCCCTGGCGAGCTCATCCCTTTTTGGCCAAGCCACCGGAAGCCTCTCCGGCACCATCCAGGACCGTTCCGGCGCAGTATTGCCGGGTGCGTCCGTTACCGCGACATCGCAGGGAACACACGCATCACGCGCGGCCACAACCGATGAGACGGGCCACTATTTGATCCCCCTGTTGCCCGTGGGCGTGTATTCGATCCAAGTCGGTGCCCAGGGCTTTCAGGCGATCGAGCAGAAAGATGTGACGCTGCAAGTGGATGAGAGCAAGGAGGTGGATTTCTCCATGTCGCCGGCCACCGTCCAGCAGACGGTTGAAGTGTCGGCGACGTCTGTGGCTGTGGAAACCTCCAACGCATCTCTGGGCCAGGTGATTACGGCGCAACAGGTGGCCGAGCTTCCCTTAAACGGGCGCGACTTCGTGCAACTGGCCACGTTAACGCCGGGCACAGTCCAGGAAACCAATCCGAATAGCTTTTTCAATGGCGGCGGCAGTAGTGAGGTTGGGATTCGCGGGTCCTTTTCGCTTTCGGTCGGGGGCTCGCGTCCCAACAGTACGGACTGGCTGCTCGACGGCGTGGACAACAACGAATTGACGGCCGGTGGGATCGCGATTCTGCCCGACATTGACGCGCTGCAGGAATTCAAGGTGCTTACCTATAATTATTCAGCGGAGTATGGTACGCGTGGCGGGCCGGCTGTTTTGCTCACCATCAAGTCCGGATCCAACCAAATTCACGGCAGCCTTTTTGAATACCTCCGCAACACCGATCTTGACGCACGCAGCTTTTTTGCTCAAAACCGAGAAGTCTTCATCCAAAACCAATACGGCGGGTCCATCGGCGGACCGGTGCAGAAGGACAAGACTTTCCTCTTCTTCGATTTTCAAGGTAAGCAAACCCGGCAAGGTAAGGTTTTTGTGGGTCAGGTTCCGACCATGGCCATGCGGAATGGCGACTTCACTGAGACTTTTAAGGACGTCAACAATGGCGGGGCGCCGTCCCAGATTTTTAACCCCGCCGCCAACTTCGGCTTCCCGGGTGGCCCCCCATTCCAGTGTGTGCCTGGAACCAAAACGCCTGAACCCGCCCCTAACGGAGTTCAACCTTTGGGTCAGAATTGTAACATCATCCCAGCAAGCTTATTCAATTCCGTTGGGCACGCACTGCTAAACCTTTATCCGATTCCTGACAACCTTGGGCCAAACCTTCTTTCGGAAGACTACATCAACACACCGGTAAAGCGGTTTAAAGAAGGCGAAGCGGATATACGCCTGGATCATAATTTCTCCAGCAAGGATTCCCTTTATGCTCGCTTCAGTTACGACCAAGCCACTGAATACCTGCCGGGCGGATCGCCGGGATTTGCCGAACCCAGTGCCTTTGCCAGCACGCAGAGCCTGACCGACCACGGGCGAAATGCCGCCCTCGGCGAGACCCATGTGTTTTCAGCATCCACGGTAAATAAAGTGACAGCGGGTTACAATCGCATCTTTAATCACATTCTTTCATATGGCAGCGGGTCCTGCCTGGCGTCAACAATCGGAGGCGGGATCCCGGGCGCGAATCTGGGCGGCGTGAGCTGCGGCCTGACCTCGGTGCTGGTCACGAGCGGATTCTGGTCCCTGGGGGATCGCGGGTTTGCACCCTTCCAGGGCGGGACCAACGTGTTTCACATTGCCGATTCATTTGACATGATTCGTGGCAATCACGACATGACGTTCGGCGGCGAAATCCGCGACAATCAAATGAATGTTCTTACCAATGCTTTCCAGGACGGTTTCTACGTCATAGCCCCGGTTTTCACTGGGAACACTATTGGAGACCTTCTGATGGGCACACCCGTCTTTGGACAGCACGATCAGACATTTCGAGGCACGGTGACAGGCCGGCGGTGGAAGATGTATCGGCCATACTTTGAGGATAATTGGCGCGTCAAGCCGAATCTTACCCTGAACTTGGGTGTGGGCTGGGCCTTCGTAACACCGATTACCGAGGCGCACAATAGACAGTCGAATTTCAATTTCAAAACCGGTCAGTTTTTGATTGGCGGCGGGAATGGTGGATCGACCGTGGGCCTCTCAACCGACATGACAGCCATTGAACCCCGAATTGGGCTCGCCTGGAGTCCGCACGGGGACCGGAAGACTTCTCTCCGCGCCGGATTTGCAATTTATCATGACTCCTCCTGGAATCAAGGTGCGCAGGGCTTGTGGGAAAACCCGCCCTACTTTGGTTCTTCCTTTGTTCCATTCGGCAACACATTCAGCCAGGGCTTTCCCATTCTTTCCCCGCCGCCCAGCGGTGCGACCAATTTTACGGGGAACCTGCAAACCCAGAACCTCAACTTCAAGCAGGGCCGGATTATCCAGTACAATTTCGATATAGAGCGCCAGATTCCCGGCGACGTTCTGCTGACGGTCGGATACGCAGGATCGCGGGGGACCCATATCCTGGAAGGGGGGCAAAATATTAATCTCCAATCTCCTTCCGCATGCGGCGTCGTCCCCGGATACACTTTTGGCTGTGGGCAGCCGGGCTTCCCTTATCCACAAGATGGTACGATCAACGATATTTTTGATAACGGTTCCGCCACCTATAACTCCCTCCAGGTCAAGGCAGAGACTAAGAGCAGGAAGCACGGGGTGTATGCCCTGGTGGGGTATACTTACTCCAAGGCCACGGACAATGGGCTCTCCGACGGACTCGGAAGCAACATTGGCGCCATGTACTACCCGTTGCCGAACATCGGGACCGGGGACAAGGGACTGTCGCAAATCGACCTCACTCACAGTTTCACGGCCAGCATTATCTATGACCTGCCCTTTGGAAAAGGGCGGCAGTATGGTAGCAATTGGAGTGCACCCGTGAACGCCCTTTTTGGCGACTGGGAATTCGACGTGATCCAGCGCGCTATTTCCGGCTTCCCCATGCTTCTTGTCTCCAGCAGTGGAGGCGGTAATTCGGGAGTGGGATTCTCGAATAACGGCAACGACTACGCCCGCCCGGACCGCATTTGCAACGGAAGAATAAGCGGTTGGACGGTGGCCCAGTATTTCAATTTGAATTGCTTCGTAGACCCCATTCCCGGCGAGCTCGGCAACTCGAATCGCGCCCCGCTCTTTGGCCCGGGCCTGGTGAATTCGGATTTCTCAGCCGTCAAAAATTTCCCTCTCTCCTTCCGGGAGGGAATGTCGCTGCAATTCCGGGCGGAATTCTTCAATATCTGGAATCACCCGCAATTCCAGGCCCCGGGTCTAAGCGGCACGGCCGGCATCGTGGATATCGACGGCGTCAACCCAGCGGCGATTACCGCGACCGTCAACAACCCGCGACTGATTCAGTTCGCGCTGAAACTGCGCTTCTAGACCTCTTAAGCAGTCCAACCCTTTGCGCGAGCAGGGCCCTCATTTTGGGGCCCCTGCTCGCCGTCCCACCTTCCCAATACGGAGATTCCATATTGCCCAAAATCAAAGTTATTGTTGACCAGGACGCGCGCGGTCCTGGGACCAGCGACCAACAGGCCCTCCTGGTGTTTCTTCAATCCGATGCCTTCGACGTTCTCGGCCTGACCACGGTCAGCGGCGATCAGTGGGTGAAGGAAGAGACCCAGCACGTTTTGCGCCTGGTGGAAATTGCCGGGCGCACGGACGTGCCCGTGATTCAAGGCGCCGATCATCCCCTGCTCAATTCGAAGGAGGAAACCGAACGATGGGAAGCTCTCTACGGAAAGATCGAATATAAGGGATGCTGGACGGAGCACTTCGCGGCCGGGCGCTCGACGATAACCGAGACTTTCTATCATCCGCCGGATATCGTCCCTCCGCTTCCGGAAGGGTCACCCAAGATCAAGCCTCATCCGGGAACAGCGGCCCAGTTCATGGTGGAGATGGTGCACAAGTATCCCGGCGAAGTTGTGATCTGGTCCGGCGCGCCGCTTACCAACGTGGCGCTGGCGCTGCGGCTTGATCCGGAATTCGCAAACCTGGCCAAAGAGTTCGTTCTGATGGGCGGCGGAATGTATCCGAATAAAGGCGGCATTCGAGTGACCGATGCCCGCCGTGAATTCAATTGGTGGTTTGACCCGGAAGCGGCGCGCATTGCCCTGCGCGCTCCGTGGAAGAAGGTTACGATCACACCCATCGATATTTCGGTAAAGACTCGCCTCAGCGACGAAATCCGCACTGAAATTGCCAAAGCCGATACACCCGTGGCCCGCTATCATGCGAAATACTCTTTGCCCGGTTACATGTGGGACGAGATTTCCGGCATCGCCATGATTGAGCCGGGCATCATCACCGAGCAGAAACAAATGTACGTGGACGTGGACATTGACCACGGCGCGGGCTACGGCAACACGCTGTTTTGGGAGGCGACCAACGCTGTGCCCCCGTACGAACGATTGTCCACCGTCCAATTTGATTTGAATGCCGAACGGTTTTATCGCATCTACATTGACTTGATGACCCGCCCGCCACGAGAACGCGGGAAGCAATGACCAGGGGAATTCAGCGGATCCACCAACCTCGTTTGATCTCCCGGCGTTCATTGCCGATTGACGATTTTCGATTGACGATTGACCAGCTCTCAAGCGCAAGGTTCTTTTCCATGAAATCGTCAATCATCAATCGTCAATCTTCAATCCGCCCCGCACTACTTTTCTTTTCGACGATATGCTTGCTGGCGGCGCCGGCATTTGCCCAGCAGCGCCGCAAAGTAATTGTGGACCAGGACGCGGCGGGGCCCGGGGGCAGCAATCTTCAGGCCATCATGTTACTGGTTAAATCGCCTGTAGTGGAGACGCTCGGAATCGGAGTGGTCTCCGGCGATGCGTGGCGGGATGAAGAACTGGTCCACGTGATGCGGGCGCTGGAACTCGAAGGCCGGACGGACATCCCGGTCCTGCCCGGCGCAGCTTTTCCTCTTGTCCACACGCGTGAACAGGCGCTGCTCGACGAGAAGCTCTTCGGCGAGATCAATTACATGGGTGCGTGGGACCCGCGCTGGTGGCATGAGCCGTTCGCGTTGCCTGCGGAAAAATTTCCGGAAGGCATGCCGCACACCAAGCCATCGGTCGAAGACGCCGCTCACTTTATGATCCGCATGGTTCACCAATATCCCCACCAGGTCACCCTTGTCGCCGTGGGCCCGATGACTGACCTCGCCATCGCCATACGCATCGATCCCGAGTTTTCGACGCTCGCCCAGGAATTGGTTTTCATGGGTGGAAGCCTCGACCCGCATTCGACTGACGCGGAATGGGAATCCGACCCGCGCCACGAATTCAATTTCTGGTTTGATCCTGAAGCAGCGCACATCGTGCTCACTTCCCGCTGGGCCAAGATCACTTGCATACCGGTGGACATTTCCATCAAGACGCACTTTACCCATGCCATGGCTGAACAGATTGCCAAAAGCGGCGCCGCCCTGGGTGCTTACTGGCTCAAATATTATTTCGCTACCATCGATTACATGTGGGATGAGTTGGCTGCGGCGGCGTGGATCGATCCGAGCATCATTACCAGTGAGAAAGAATTTTATCTGGATGTGAACATCGAACACGGCCCCAATTACGGCGACACGCTCACCTGGCTCGAGCGCGACAAGCCCAAAATCAGCGGTTCGCCGGCGCACGTTCTGCTGGACTTGAACAATGAAAAGTTTAACCGGCTGTTTGTCGACACCATGTCTTTGCCCGGCGCCCATCCAGGCGCGCCGGAATAGTCCCGCCCGCAAGTCAACACTCTCTCACTTTCCCATGAGGTCGGCCGGCAGGTGTGAGGCGGCGTGAAAGAAGTCCAAATAAGGCCCCCCTTTTGCTTCCCGCAGAAGCAGGAGAGCCAGCTCGCGGGCGTGATAGTCGCCCCACATCGATGACTCGCCGCAGGGTATCCGGCGTCCAGAGGGAATTTCGTCCCAACCTTTGGGGCGATGGTACACGGAGTGCAGAATCAATCCCTGGTGTTTGGAGTCTGTGGATAAGTAAGGTTCCTCAAACAAGGTGTTGGCAATCGTTAGAGCCGCCTGCCGGTACTGTTTCGCCTTGCCCGGGGACCCCGAGCGCGCTTCAATATTTCCCATTCTCCACAATCCCTGGGCGGCGATGGCGGCTGCGGAGCTGTCCACCGGCTCATATTCGTTGAACGGGTTTGCGGGTTGGTGCTGCCAGTCTCCGAGCTTTTCCAGTCCCGGCGCGCCGGTGTCCCAGTAGGGTATGCCGTCCTGCGCCGCTTGATCCAAATAATAATCGCAGGTTGCCTCGGCGGGGCGCCGCATCATGGCCACCACTTTTTCTCGGCCACCCTGCGGCTCGAGATCGCGATCGGCAACGCTTTCAAGAAACTCAAGCTGCTCGGCGTAGCCGCAGATGATCCACGCCAGGCCACGAGTCCAGGTGGTAAAAGGAGAATACCCTTGCTGAGTAGCGGGGCATCGATAGCCGCCGGCGTTGATGTTGAAGAGCGATTCGTGCGACACCCGCCCGCGCACGTCATAAAGATCGCGCCCCTCGCCGTAATACACGGCAAACTCCGCCGTGACATCGGCGTGCTGGCACAGGCGATCGAGAAGCGAAATGCGCCGCTCATTTTCGCCCATCAGAACATGGCCCAGGGAATGGGCAAGGGCGAGCGAGCGCAGGGAACGGATCGTGTCCACAAAAAGCGAGTGCGGACCATTGAATGAATAAATGTAACCGCGGTCGTCGCTTAAGGCCGTCCATCGTGCCGCCTGTACTGCGCCGCTAACCTTGAGGGCCAGAACGTACAATTGAATTTCAGTCTCGCTCACAGTCCAGCGTTTTTCGGCGGCCAGGCGCAGGAGGTTCCCATAGGTGCTGACATTATTAAACCCGTGGTCATGCACGCCCATGTGCGTGACATGAGGGGCCATTCGCTCAATGGTGTTCCGGCGTCCATATTCCAGAAACCAGCGGTCATCCGTCGCGTCATATTGCAGAAGCGCCGAGCCATACAGAAATCCTTCTGTCCACTGGGTCCATTCGCGGGCCGTATAAATGCCGCGCACGGTTATCACCGGCGCGCCCTGGGACGCGTCCCAGGCCGCCTCGATGGCGCGGATCTTTTGCGCCGAAAGATCGAACAGTCGCTCAATTCGAGGCCTTAATTTTTCCGGAGTCAGGTCTTCGAGGATGCGGATCATGGTGTTAGTCAACCACCCCTAAATCCCCTCCTCACTGGGGAGGGGAGCAAAAGGTGTTGGTCAGTCTCGTTTCACTCCCCTCCTCATTGAGGAGGGGACCAAGGGGTGGTGACAACTTGGGTTTTACAGACGCCGGATATGAAATCCCCCATCCACATTAATAACCTCACCGGTGGAGAATGGAAACCGGTCGAGAGCGATGGCAGCCACGGCGCGGCCCACATCTTCCGGTTTCCCCCACCTTGGGATCGGTGTAAGTCCGCTCGAGATCAGTTGGTCATACTTCGCCTTTACCGGACTTGTCATGTCGGTTTCGATCACGCCCGGACGAATTTCGTAGGCGCTGATTCCATACTCCGCCAAGCGGACGGCGAAGAGCTGCGTCATCATGGAGAGTGCCGCTTTGCTCATGCAATATTCGCCGCGATTGACGCTCGCCGCATAAGCGGAAACTGAAGAGATGTTCACGATCTTGGGCTTTTTCCCGCCACCCTCCGTCGCCTTCATGGCGCCAATCCAAGAATTAGCAACGGCCTGGGTTAGGAAAAAGGGAGCCCTGGCGTTGATGCTCATCACCCGATCGAAGCTCTCTTCGCTCGTTTCCAGCAAGTCCTGGCGCGCTTCGGGAGCCACTCCGGCGTTGTTCACCAGCAGATCGATCCCTCCAAATCGCTCCACCACGGACTTGAGCAGTCGGGCGCGATCCGAACCCTGCGAAATGTCAGCTTGAAATATCTCGAACCCGGATGGGCAGTCCCTCGGAGCTGCTTGCTCGCAAATCCGCTTACATTCGAGAGCCGCATCGTGTCCGCTGGCGTAATTAATGGCGACGCTGAATCCCGAACGCGCCAGCTCTATCGCAATGCCGCGACCGATTCCCCGCGATGCGCCCGTGATCAAAGCAGTTTGAAAAGCCATGGCATCTGGAGATGGATATTATCTTATCCAGAGTGGCGAAGCACGGAAAAGCTGCTGCAAGCCGCTGGAGGGGTCGGGTGCCCTGAGGTGTGCTCAGGCAGAATAAAGCCTGGTGTCGGCAAAAACTCATCACTGCTAATGCCGCTTTGTGCATATCCCATCATGACGACAGGTCTGACAGTTTTTGGGCGGCGAATATCTTGGCGGCGGCGTAGTCGCCCTGGTAGATGGCCTCGAGGTGCGACCGGTAGCTGGGCGTGGCGATGGGCGGGACATTTTCACGGCCAAAAAGCCGCCGCTGTTCGGCGATCAGTTCCAACGCGAGGACACCGGCGTCGAGCGCCTCCATGAATGCCTTGCGAGTCTTCTCGTCCTGATGCAAGAACCGCAGAGCGACTTCGGCGGCGCAGGATGAAATTGTATCCATCAACTTGTTGCCCCAATCCCGGCTGGCTTTTCCGCGCGGATCTTCTCCAATAACTCCTTCGAGTGGCGAAGTGGACGGAACGCTTTCGAGCCGAACGAGAGTGGAATCTGCCGCCCATAAAAGCGAAGTCTCCCCCACCCCCGCGTGGTCGCCGGTGTACCCGATGTCGGTGGTGAAATCATATTCCGCCACGGCCAATATCGCGACATCAGACTTGCGCATCACCGCGAGCGCCGCGCGCTTAACGCTGATGGTCTGTTCCAGGCCAAAGTGTCCGGTAAAGGCCACAATCACGCGGAAGCCCATGGCGGCATATTGTTCGAAGACGGCTTCCAGCACCGGCTCAACAATCGACGCGGACAAATTCAAAGTGTAAGGAAATGGGATGCCGCCCACCGCCCAATAAGATACGGGCGCGAGAACAGCGTCAGCGCGTTCGGCGATTTTCTCGCTGACCGCCGCCGCCACCAGGCCATCCAGCCCCAATGGGAGGTGGTGGCTATGCCATTCGATTGTGCCCAATGGGATTACAAGGATGGGGGTCCGGGCAATGCGCTCCGTGATTTCGTTTGGGAATAGCCGTTCCAGCCGATGGATGCTCATAATTGATGATTGAATTCGATAATAGTACGGATGCCGTGGTTCGGTTCGGGATGGGCAAAAATCTTCGGCACGTCTTCAAGACGGACCGACGCGGTTTCCAATTGATCGAGTTGCAGCGCGCCGTCCATATACCAGTTTGCGAATTTGGGCAGGTCGTTTTGTGGGTCGATGTTGCCATAGATGCATCCCTGAACGGTCTGCTGCCGGCTCATGAATTGGCGAGGATTGAAAGACATCAGCGCGTCGCGGGGCGCCGCGCCCACCAGAGTCAAGGCCCCGCCACGCGCCAGCATATCAATCCCCTGGGCCATGAGCGCGGGCTTGCCCACCACTTCGAAAACGTGCTCCACACCGCGCCCGGCTGTCATTTTCTGAACCACCGCCACGGGATCGTCCACGCGATTATTCAGAATGTGGGTGGCGCCCAACAGTGCCGCGTGAGCCAGCCGGTCGTCATCCACATCGATGGCAATGATCAATGATGCGCCCGCGATTTTGGCCCCTTGAATCACATTCAAACCCACTCCACCGGCGCCAAACACGGCTACACCCTCACTCGCTTGAACTTTGGCGGTGTAAAACACGGCGCCGATACCGGTGGCCACGGCGCAACCGAGCAGCGCCGCCCGGTTCAGCGGCATGTCGCGCCGGATACTCACCGCTCCAGCCGCCGGCACGGTTACGAAGGGACAGAAAGTTCCGGCATTCAACAGCACGTTCAGCGGTCCGGCGCGCCAATAGACCCGGGGAGCCGCGGTTCCCTGGATGTCTTCGCAAAGGTCCGCGCGTCCCGACACGCACCGGCGGCACTTGCCGCATTTCACTTGCCAGTTGATGACCACGTGATCGCCAAGCTTCGGCCGTGCAACGCCTTCGCCTACGGCCTCCACCACGCCCGCGCCTTCGTGCCCAAGCAGAACGGGACACGCCCGCGCATCGCGTGTGGCGTCCAGATCGGTATGGCATATGCCGCTGGCGACAATCCGAACGCGGACCTCGCCCGGGCCGGGAAGCTCTACCACAATATCTTCGAGGGTGGGATTGTGCCCCAGCGCCGCCAGAACGATGCCGGAGGTTTCAATGGAGGAGGGATGGATCTTTTGTGGGCGAGTGACCATGTCATGCCGCCCGGCCCATTTCAGCAATCAAGCCGCTCGCCACTTTGGTGATCCCGGCGATTTCGTCCGGCGTTGCGCTGGCCACGCATGCTCCCACAAGTTCTCCGCAACGCGCGCGGATGGCCTCGGCTTGCGCGGGGTCGCCGCCACGGACTTGAAGAAGTTCTTTCAGCCAATGTTTGCCGTAGCCCGCGTGGATGGTTTCATCGGCCCAGTCGAAATCCATATCGTGCTCGCTGAGCAAGTCGCCGTAGGTATGGAACAATCCCGCGCGCACCGGCTTATGGCGAATATTCTTGGTCTCAAAGAAATACAACATGCCCAGCCTGTAGATCGGGTCCTGGCCCGCCGCGCTGTCATAGATGTAAGTGCCCAGGGGAATCCGGCCCGGATCAAGTCCCCACTCCGTCAGGCGCTCATAGCCCATCTGGCAATGGCGAGCCTCGTCGTAGGTCCATCGCGCCGCATCGCTAATCCATTCCCAGGGCAGGAGGTGGGCAAAGCTGCTCAGGATGATGCCTCCCGTTTCCACCGCCCATACTTCATTGATGTGGCTGATGGCGGACCGGAGCTGCAGCTTGAGGCCTTCGCCATAGGGAAAAGAAGGATCGACGATATCAGGCCAGTAAAAACGGCAGGGCCAGAAGCGCGGATCACGCGCTGGCTTGTCGGGAATTGCATAAGTTCGTGAGCCTGGAATAGCGGCTGTCTCGTGAGGCAGGGAGGAGGAATTCGCGCCTACGCCTCCGAGAGCGGCAAGTTGGGCGCTCATGGCAGCGGACCAGCGTGAGGCTGTACTGCGTTCTTCCGGGTTGGCGGCGAGTGCAGTTTCCGCCCAACGCTGCATCGAACGAATCTGCTCGTTCTTTTCATTAAGCGCCAGCTTCAAAAAACGGTGAGTGGGCCCATCGGCAATGAAGTCCGACGCCGCAAGATAATCGTCATAGGCATCGCGCAACGCGGGCAACAACACTTTTCCAAGACCGAGAAGAAACGCGGGTACGGAAGGAGAATCTTCGGCCTGATCGAACAGCGCCACCAAAGCGCGGTCCGGACCTTCCTCCTCCACTGTCCGGTTGGGAAATCGCAGCTCGAACACCCGCTCGCGCAATGCGTTGGCCGTCTGCGCGTTTTGCCAGATTAGGCGCGGAAGCGCGGTCTTGATATCGATGGACTCAATCAGAGGAAGCCACGCCGCCGTGCTGATTATAAGCGAGCGCTCGCAGAAGAAGAATCGTTTGAGGCTCTGCGCCGTGTCCTCGCGCATCCATTGCGCGCGGGGACTTCGACTCGTAAGGTAAGGATTGGCCTGGCTCACGCAAAATCCAACTTTTTAATATGCTACTTAAATTTTAATGCTCGATCAGAGTGCAGAAACCGATCTCCCCTCCATCTTACCATTCCCCCAAGGTCCGGTGATTCATGTTTGCGAGACTGACTCTCGCTTCACTGGTCCTTACGTTTGTTCTCGACCCAGGCTGGAATGTTCAGCCCCAATCTTTCACACCATTCCAAAACTTCCGCCAGGCGTGGCAACGCAGGAATCACGCCTTCCCTTGTGACCGCCAAGCCGCCCGCGACAACGGCAAATCTCACCGCGGATTCCAAATCTTCGCCGCGCGCGAGACTCACCGCCAGCCCGGCATTGAACGCGTCACCCGCACCCGTAGAATCGACGGAGGTCACCGAAATCGCCGGAATGTGTTTTTCAAAATCCGCCGTGGCAATAAACGCGCCCTCTTCGCCGAGCGTTACAATTACCTGCCGGGGACCGCGCCGCAGCAAAGCCCGCGCCATTTCCGCAGGATCCGCTTTTGTTCCCGGTTCGAGGCCCAAGAGTGTTCGGGCTTCGCTTTGATTGGGCGTAAGGACGTCAACCTGTTGCAGCAAGGTCGGGGGCACGGCCCGCGCGGGTGCAGGGTTCAGGATGGTGACGGCTCGGTGGGCGCGGCCAAGTTTCATAGCGGCCTCCGCAGCCTCGATTGGAATTTCAAGCTGGGTCAGGACTACTTGAGCTGAGGAAAGCGCGCCCTCGCTCGCCGAGACCGCTTCGGCCGTGAGCAGATTATTGGCGCCGGCGTCGAGCGCGATGCAGTTTTCGCCTGTGCCCGACTTTACCAGGATAAAACCCACTCCCGTGGGAAGGTCAGCCTCCTGCCGCAGCCAGGCCGAATCCACGCCTTCATCCCGGTACAACTTGAGAGCCATGTCAGCGAGCGCGTCCGTGCCGATGCGAGCTACGAAGCTGACTTGGGCGCCAAGTCTCGCGCATGCCACGGCCTGGTTCGATCCCTTGCCGCCGTGATCCATCCGATAGCCGGCGCCGAGCAGCGTCTCCCCGGATTCGGGGAAGCGCTCGACTTTCATGGTGAGCCCGACGGCAAAACTTCCCACCACGGCGATGCGAGCGTCGCGATTCATCACCAACCTCAGTTACAATGCTTCAGCCCCGGAGGGGAAGCATAACACACGAATTCGCGCTGCCCTGAGCTTCGCTAACGCACAGAGGTTATAGATTGGGTAGAAAATCCAAAACGTTTCGGCTCCCAAACCCTGGACGCCGGGATTTTTTATCCAAGTCATGCCAGTGGGCATCCGCCGGACTGATGGATTCGCCGTTGCGAAGTTTTCCGTTTGCTGCCTCTTTTCAATCTGAATCGAATTCTGCCCCCCACGAGCTGGATGATCGGCTCTCGCCTCACTATCGTCAACCAGCACCCATAGACGCGATACTCCGCCATGTCGAGCCGGGCTTGGACGCGTTCATCACAGAAAAGCATGCCGAACAGATCAAAGCGGTGCTGGAGAAATGGAGCGAGGCGCTCACCAAATCGTCGGCCTTGTCGGGCGCGCTTGAGAATTCAATTTCACAGAATCTGCGCGCGTCCAGCCTGGCTCCATCGCAGCGCCGGCCCATGCGGCCCTTGGCAGGCCTTGAAGTTTATCGCAACCAGTTTGCCGGCACACTTGACCTGGGCCGATCTCAATTTATCGATGGGCTGCGAAAGTTTGTCGGTATTTACTCAAAAATAGAAACGGCCGAATTCAAAGTGACGAGAATCTCGTTGACCGGAAATCCCGACCAACCGGGGAAAATCCAAACGCGCATACGCTATGACCTGGTGGGTCGTGGCACAGATTTTCATCGTGGCGAACGAGTTGGCTATTGGGACCTCGAATGGGAGAGCGATTCCGCAGGTTCATGGCGGGCGATCAACTGGCAAGCGCTCGAAGAAACCGAAAGCCGGACGTCCGCTGCAGTCTTCGTGGACATTACCGGTCGGGCGCTCGGCTCCGCTGCGTCCTACCAGCAACAAATTATTTATGGGGCTGACCACTGGCGCACGGTGCTGGACGGCGCCAGCCGCATCGATGTGTATGGAAACAACGGTATCGCGGTTGGGGACATGGATGGGGATGGCTTCGACGATGTTTACGTTTGTCAACCGTCGGGTTTGCCGAATCGTCTTTATCGCAATCGTGGTGACGGCACGTTTGAAGACGTAACCGAGCGCGCAGGGGTGGACGTTTTGGACAGCACCTCGTGCGCGCTCTTTGCCGACGTGCGAAACAGCGGACATCAGGATTTGATTGTGGTGTGCGTGGATGGGCCGTTGCTTTTCCTTAACGATGGCGCCGCCGGATTTCAATTGAAGCCGGACGCATTCAAATTCGCCCAGCCGCCGCAAGGCACATTCACCGGCGCGGCGATGGCTGACTACGACGGCGACGGTCTGCTCGACATTTATTTCTGCCTCTACAGCTACTATCTGGGCCTGAACCAATACCAATACCCCACGCCTTACTATGACGCGCAGAACGGCCCGCCCAACTTCCTGATGCACAATCAGGGTGACGGGACCTTCGCGGACGTCACTGAGACCTCTGGCATGAACGCGAACAACAACCGGTACACGTTCACTTGCGGCTGGGTCGATTTTGATCGCGACGGGCGCCCGGACCTTTATGTAGTGAACGATTTCGGCCGGAAAAATCTTTATCGCAATAACGGTGATGGGACGTTCGCCGATGTCGCGAGCGAAGCGGGCGTGGAGGACGTGGGCGCGGGCATGAGCGTCTGCTGGTTTGACTACGATAACGACGGCCAGCAGGACCTCTATGTTGCTGACATGTGGTCGGCAGCCGGTGGCAGGGTGAGTACGCAGGGGAACTTTCTGGAGGACGCGCCGGAGGACATACGCGCGTTGCTTCGCAAACACGCGGGAGGCAATTCGCTGTTTCACAATGGCGGCAACGGCCATTTCGCGGACACGAGCGCGGATGCCGGCGTTCAAATGGGCCGCTGGTCATGGTCCAGTGACGCTTGGGACTTTGACCACGACGGCTATCCCGACCTCTACATCGCCAACGGAATGATTTCGGGCCCGGACAGGCGCGAACTCTCCAGCTTCTTTTGGCGGCAGACCGTGGCCCAAACGCCTGTGCGTCTCGACCCCAAGGAGCAGCCCGTTCCATCGCCCAGGTATGAGCTGGGATGGAACGCCATCAATGAATTGATTCGTTCGGATGGAACCTGGGCGGGATACGAGCGCAACAATTTCTACGCCAACAATCGCGATGGAACGTTTTCCGAGATAGCGGGCACGGTCGGGCTCGACTTCATTGAGGATAGCCGTTCGTTTGCGCTGGCCGATTTCGATCGCGACGGGCGGCTTGAAGTATTCCTGAAGAATCGAAGTGGTCCGCAACTACGCATACTGCACAACGAAATGGAGAACCTCGGAACCTCCATCGCCCTCCGATTGGTCGGGCACAAAAGTAACCGCGACGCGATCGGAGCGGATGTCACTCTCGAGGTCGGGGGACTGCGGCAAGTCAAATTCGTCCAGGCGGGCGGGGGGTTTCTTTCGCAGCATACCAAAGACCTTCATTTCGGACTGGGAAGCACGCGCGATCCCGTCCATGCGACCGTGCGTTGGCCGAGCGGCCTGGTGCAAACTTTTGAGAAATTGCCCATTGGAAATCTGATTCGGATCGAGGAAGGTGCAGGGGCATTTCGTGCAGAACCATTTGTTGCTGGGAACGCGGCCGTACCACCCGTCGCTGAAATTTCAAAAGCGGACAGGATGGCCACGGTCCCAGTGGAAACATGGCTGCTGGCGCCCGTCGCCGCTCCGGATTTCTCTCTTCCCGATGTTACCGGCAGGATGCAAAAGCTTGCCGACTTTCGCGGACGTCCACTCTTACTTCATTTCTGGAAAACTTCGTCTTCCTCCGGGAAGGATTTGGAGCTTATCGAGCAGCGGCACTCGCGATGGGAGGCGCAGGGACTGCAATGCGCGAGCATTAATCTGGATGGGCGTGAGGAAGCGGCGAAGGTTCGTAGCCTGGTGCGCGGCAAACGCTATACTTTCCCCATCCTTCTGTCCATCGAGGAGACCGAGGCAGTTTACAACATAATCTACCGCCACCTTTTCGACCGGCGGCGCAATCTCGGCATTCCCACATCTTTTCTGGTGGATGCGATGGGCCGCATCGTCAAGGTTTATCAGGGTCCGGTGAAGGCGGAAAGCATCGAAGCAGACTTTGTGCACATTCCCCAGACTGCCGCCGAACGCGGGGAAAATGGCCTGCCGTTTCCTGGCCGGCTCTACGGAGCGGAATTCCACCGAAATCAATTCACTTATGCGTTGGTTTTTATGGAGAGAGGCTACGTGGACCAGGCTCTCGCAAGTTGCCAGCTTGTCTTGCAGCAAGAGCCTGAGAATGCCGAGGCGCATTATCTGCTGGGAATGATTTATCTGAATAAGAAAATGACCAGCGAGGCGCGCGCGAGTTTTGAGCGCACAGTTCACACAGCGCCCACCCAGCCCAGCACCTGGCCTGACGCGTGGAACAACCTGGGAATGCTGGCGGCCCAGGAAGGGCGCAACGAAGACGCAATTGCAAATCTTAAAGAGGCGATCCGTCTGAATCCCAGCTACACGGTGGCGCTGGAAAATCTCGGCAACGTTTATCGCCAGCAGCATCGTTGGGCGGAGGCGCAAGCCACACTGGTACGGGCGCTTGAAACCGATCCTAATGACGCCGACGCAAACTACGGGCTGGCTATGACCTTTGCCCAGCAGAGTGACACGCAGAATGCGGAGAAATATTTTGACGCCGCGCTCCGGCTGCGTCCCGATTACCCGGAAGCTTTGAATAATCTCGGCGTTCTTTACCTCAACACCCAACGCATCGACCAGGGTGTGAAATCTTTTGAGACCTGCCTTCGAGTGGCGCCGGACTTCGACCAGTGTTACATCAACCTTGCCAAAGTTTACGCGCAGCGTGGCCAGGCGGGCCGCGCCGCGGAAACTCTGCGTCAGCTCCTAGCCCGTCATCCCGATCATGTCCTGGCCAAGCGAATGTTGGAAGAACTTGCCCGATAATCCCCTCCTGTCCGGCCTCACTTGATCTAACAATCCACAGGTATTCGATCCGGCAAAGATGTATAATCGCGCTCTTTCAGGCGCCCTTTTAGTTTGGAGACTTTGCTTAAGGCAACGACTCCTTTACCAACTTGATCCGCCCAGCCCTCAAGAGTGCGGGGCGAAACGAGCGAGCACATGTTTATTCCGGGTTCTTTTACCGTAGCACTGGTGATGACAGTGATGAGCGCCGTCTTCTGGGGATCTTGGGCGAACACCTACAAAGGCGCGAAGAACTATCGCTTTGAACTTTTTTATTGGGATTACATCCTTGGGGTTGTGATTATTTCATTTGGATTGGCGCTGACCCTGGGCAGCATGGGCGCGAGCGGCGAGGGTTTTATCGCGAACCTGAGCCAGGCGACGTCATCGAATTATATTTATGCGCTCAGCGCCGGATTTATATTCAACATTGCCAACCTGTTACTGGTGGCCGGCATTGACATCGCCGGACTTGCCGTCGCCTTTCCCATCGCGATCGGCATCGCGCTGGTTGAGGGCGTGGTGCTCAGCTATGTCCTCCAGCCTCGGGGCAGTGCGCTATACCTAGGAGCAGGCGTGGCACTGGCCATCGCCGCCATTCTGTGTGATGCCATGGCGTACAGCAGTCTCAGCAGCTCCGGCCGCAAGGTCTCGGCAAAAGGAATCGTAGTGAACGTGGTCTCCGGCCTCCTGATGGGCGCCTTCGCTCCGCTCGTGACCAAGGCCATGACGGCGGGACATTCACTCACGCCTTACAGCATCGCCGCCATTTTCAGTCTGGGCTCATTTGTCTGCTGCTTTTTCGTCAACATTTATTTCATGCGCCATCCGCTGGTGGGCGAGCCGGTAGACTTCTCAGGATTCCTGCCCGCGGGTGCGCGTAATCATTTTTTTGGGATTGCAGGCGGAATGGTGTGGGGCCTCGGCACTTCGTTTAACTTTATTGCCGGAGGATTTGTGGGCGTGGCGATTTCCTACGCCATCGGCCAATCGGCGCCCATGATTGCCGCCCTGTGGGGCGTGCTGGCCTGGAAAGAATTCGCCGGGGCGGGGACGAAATCCTGGATCTTCCTCGGCCTTATGTTTGTATTCTATCTGGCCGCGGTCACCATGATTGCATTCGCATACCAGGGTTGAAGTCCCGACTCCTACGCCGAGGAACACAAATGAAGCGTCGTAGTATTCTATGGTTTGTTGCCATCATCATCATTTGCTCCCTGCCCGCAAGGGCGCAGGGCAAACGCAAAGTGATCCTCGATCAGGATGCTCTGGGCCCGGCGGGAACCGACCTGAATTCAATTCTAATTTTCCTCCAGTCGCCCGATGTCGAAACGCTTGGCATCACCGTGGTTTCCGGGGACGGCTGGCGTGATGAAGAAGTGGCCCACACCTTGCGATTGCTGGAGATTATAGGCAGGACGGACATTCCCGTGGTTCCGGGCGCGGTGTTCCCCTTGGTCAACAGTCCGGAGGGCATGGAGAACTGGCAAAAGCAATACGGGAAAATCCGCTACATGGGTGCGTGGCATGCTGAATATCCCGGATGGAAATACCACGATCCCTTCGTCGTTCCCGAGCTGGAAGAAGGGAATCCGAAAATCAGGCCGTCCCATGAAGACGCTGCCCATTTTCTGGTTCGAATGGTGCGTCAGTATCCGCACCAGATCACGATTTATGCCGCGGGGCCGCTCACCAATCTGGCGCTTGCCCTCACCATCGATCCGCATTTTCCAGAGCTGACCAAAGAATTAATCGTAATGGGCGGCAGCATGAATCCTGCCACGGACAATCCGGAATTCATCCATAATCCGCAACGCGAATTCAATTTCTGGTGCGACCCGGAAGCGACACACGCCGTGCTGCACGCGCATTGGCCCAAGATCATTTGCACTACGGTGGACATCTCGGTGAAAACCCGGGTGCGCCAGGAAATGCTCGACGAAATTGGAAAATCAAAATTGCCGGTGGCGCAGTATATTTCAAAATACACGCGGACCTATGGTTACAGTTACATGTGGGATGAACTGGCGGCCGCGGCGTGGATCGACCCCAGCATTATCACCAAGGAAGAAATGATTTACATGGACGGCGAAATTGACCATGGAGCGGGTTACGGAAACACTTTGAGTTGGGCTCCCGGGTACAACCCCGGGCTTGGCGAACAACTGGTGCACGTGCAGGTTGATTTGGACACAAACAAGCTTTACCAGCTTTTCGTGCGCCTGATGACCAGCCCCACGCCGGGCGCACAGTAGGGGTTGGCTGGGTCCGCCCGGTCTGCCAGCCATCCGCCCCGAAAATCATTTACAGGAGCACGCTCATGCCAGGAAAAATTGTAGTGATCGGTAGTTTAAACATGGACTTGGTGGGTTGTGCCCCGCGCATTCCCGTGGTGGGCGAAACTATAGTGGGCCATAAATACTTTACCGAGCCCGGAGGCAAGGGCGCCAACCAAGCGTATGCGGCCGCTGTCCTCGGTGGGCGCGTGGCGATGCTGGGACGAGTGGGGAGCGACGGGTTTGGCGGCGAGATGCGCGCCAATCTTGAAAAAGCGGGCTGCGATGTGAGCGGCCTGCTGACCATCCAAGGGGCTACCAGCGGCATTGCCCTGATCTTTGTGGCCGACTCGGGCCAGAATTCCATCATCATCGTTCCCGGCGCCAACGATCTTTATTCGCCCGCCGATGTGGAAGCGGGCCAGGAATATCTGAAAGGCGCGGCCCTGGTCCTGCTTCAACTCGAGAATCCTCTGCCCACCGTGCTCGCTGCTGCGCGCGCCGGTAAGAAAGCGGGCGCGAAAGTAATTCTCGATCCCGCTCCGGCGCGGCCCGTGCCCGAGGAACTATTTGAGCTGTGCGACATTATCACGCCCAATGAAACTGAGGCGGCCATCCTTACAGACCTCCCGCCTGGCGGCCTGAATCCCGAGCAAGCCGTGACCATTGCCCGCAAACTTCAGGCGCGCAAGGCGAGGACGGTGATTGTGAAACTTGGAGAGCAAGGCTGCATGCTGGTCGAGGGGGAGAAAACTCAATTGGTCCGCGCTCCCAAAGTCAAAGCGGTGGACACAACTGCGGCGGGCGATGTCTTCAATGCCGGTCTCGCCGTCGCCCTCAGCGAGGGGTTGGACCTGCCCGCAGCGTGCGCTTTTGCCAACCGGTCGGCCTCGCTTTCGGTGACCAAACTTGGAACTCAAATCGCCACGCCCTCGCGCGCCGAAGTGGATGCCTTTATTGCCGGGGCCTAGTTTGCCGGGACCGAACTGGCTACGCAGTGAATCATCATCGGGAGGCAATAGGAGGCAAATACGGCCTTGGGAGAAAAATCGATCATAAATTCATTCCGTCACTCGGGAGTGTTGCTAATTCTTTGTGGCGCGCTGATCGCACCGGCGCGGGCGCAAAACTCGATGCTCGGCGCCACGCCGCCGATGGGCTGGAATAGTTGGAACCACTTCCACTGTAACGTGAGCGACGCGGTGGTACGCGCCTCCGCCGACGCCATCGCCAGCAATGGCATGAAGGCGGCGGGCTACGTTTACATCAACATCGACGACTGCTGGCAGGGTGAACGCGACGCCGGGGGCATGATCCAACCCAACCCCAAATTTCCGGACATGAAGGCGCTGGGCGATTACATCCACAGCAAAGGACTGAAACTCGGAATTTATTCGTCACCCGGCCCCAAGACTTGCGCTAAATATGAGGGCAGTTATCAGCACGAGGAGCAGGACGCAAAGCAATATGCGGCCTGGGGCGTGGATTACTTGAAGTATGACTGGTGCAGCGCGCGTACCGTTTATAAGCCTGAGGAGATGCCAGCCGTCTACAAGAAAATGCACGACGCGCTCGCTGCTACGGGAAGGCCAATCTTTTTCAGCATGTGCCAATACGGACTCCGCTCGGTGTGGGAATGGGGCGCCTCCGTGGGCGGAAATTCCTGGCGGACAACGGGGGATATCTCAGACCGTTTTGACAAGATGAATGCCATCGCCGACGTCCAGGAGGGATTGTCGCCATATGCAGGCCCCGGCCATTGGAACGACCCGGACATGCTCGAAGTGGGCAACGGCCAAATGAAACCGGACGAATACCAGATGCACATGAGCATGTGGTGTATGTTGGCCGCGCCCTTGCTGGCCGGAAACGATCTCTCGAGCATGAGCGCCGAAACGCTGGCCATCCTGACCAATCCAGAAGTGATCGCAGTTGATCAAGATCCCAAGGGGTTTCAAAGCCACAGGGTGAGGCAATGTGGGCCTTACGAGATTTGGGCCCGGCCGCTCGCCCATGGCTCGACGGCCGTGCTTTTGATCAACCGCGGAGAGGATTCCGAAAAAATTACCGTTCAATTCAAAGATATCGGAGTGAGCGGAACCAGGACGGTGCGCGATCTCTGGGCCAAAAAGGATATGGGCCAGTATACCGACAGCTTTTCCGCGGAAGTCAGCCGGCACGGCGTGGTGATGGTTACCGTGCGGTGATGGCGACTCTCCGTCAGTCTGCGGATAATTAACACCCTCTCGCAAAGGCGCGAAGGCTCAAAGCTCCACAAAGAGATACACTTGCAATTCCTTGGCGTTCTTTGCGGCTTCGCGCTTTTGCGATAGGGTCTTTTGTCACTCAGGCAATTTTTTGACCCCCCCCGTGCGAGACGCAATGGGGCATGGGCGATAGGTGGCCGGGTCCGAGGAAGGGGTACTAGTATTTCAAAGTATGCTTTACTTGATACGGTAAACCAACTTGAATACAATCTCCGGCATCAAACTCCCTGTATCCGGAACCCGCGCGACCTGCCAAAGCTTCTCAGGATGAGGCAATCCCGCGCATCCTTGCATGTCACTAGAATTCGAAGGCGGAAAAGCGAGCGACAGGATTCGTTGCCGCAGCCTGGCCGCCAAACACGGCACGCCGGTGAGGATTGGAACTCTTTCCTGACGGCAGGGGAATAAGCACTTGGAGGTCTGCCGTTGATTTCGATTTCGGAGGGCACATGAAATTCCATCGGTTTCCGGCCAGGCAGGTTGCTTTCTTAGCGGTTGTGGTTTTGGCTCTGCCGCTTGCGGCAATTGGCCAAACTAATTCCGTTGCGCCGCGCATAACGGAAGCTTTGGATGTAGAAAAGGTAACCACCCTTCACGGGAACACTCACCCTCTGGCGCGGCCTGAAAATGACCGCGGCGCCGCTCCCGATAACTTGCCCATGAATCGCATGCTCCTGGTTTTGCAGCGGTCGCCCGAGCAGGAAACGGCATTGCGGCAATTGATGGATGAGCAGCAAATCAAATCTTCCCCCAATTATCACAGATGGCTCACCCCAGAGGAATTCGGCAAGCAGTTTGGGCCCTCGGACGCGGACGTGCAAGCCACCAGCAATTGGCTCTCTTCGCAGGGATTTCAGGTGAATCGAATTACCGCGGGCCGCACTGTAATCGAATTCTCGGGCACGGCCGGTCAAGTGCGCCAGGCCCTTCACACTGAGATCCACAAATTTACGGTCAACGGGGAGGAGCACTGGGCCAATGCCAGCGACCCGCAGATTCCCTCCGCGCTTTCCCCCGCCGTCGCGGGCATTGCCTCATTGAACAATTTCCCCCGAAAATCTTTTGGCCGCCGTTTGGGCACTTTTTCCCGATCGAAGATTACCGGTGAAGTGAGACCGCTCTTTACCTTTACCGATAACACGGGAACAAATTACGCTGTCGGCCCTACGGATTTCGCAACCATTTACAACGTCCTGCCGCTTTGGCAGGCGGGAATCGACGGAACAGGGCAGACCATCGCCATTGTGGCCGATTCAAACATCAATATTCAGGACGCGAGGGAATTTCGCGCCATGTTTGGCTTGCCTGCCAATGACCCGGTAATCGTCCTGGATGGCCCCGATCCCGGGATCAGCTCGTTCTCCGAAAGTGAGGCCGACCTTGATGTTCAGTGGGCGGGAGCGGTGGCCAAGAATGCGACGATCAAGCTGGTGGTTTCCGCAGACACGGAAAGCAGTTTTGGCCCTGATCTCTCCGCTCTCTACATTGTGGACAACAACCTGGCGCCGGTTATGAGCTACAGTTTTGGAGCTTGCGAGGCGCAACTTGGAAGTGGCGGCAATGCTTTTTACAGTTCGCTTTGGGAGCAGGCCGCCGCGGAAGGGATCACCGTGATGGTGGCTTCCGGTGACAGCGGCTCCGCCGAGTGCGATGATCCGAATTCTGAGAGTGCAGCGACGCAGGGCTTGGCCGTTACCGGGGTTGCCTCTACGCCGTTCAACGTTTCGGTGGGCGGAACTGATTTTAATGATCTTGCAACCCCAACCCTATACTGGAATGCGTCGAACGCCAGCGGAACTCAACTTTCCGCCAAGTCATATATCCCTGAGGTACCCTGGAATGATTCCTGTGCACGATTGCTCGCCAGTGCGCCGGGGTGTGCTTCTGTCAGCAGCAACAACCAGGGCCAGGATCTTGTCGCGGGAGGCGGCGGGACCAGCGCCATCTATGCCCAACCGAGTTGGCAGACGGGGACGGGGACCAGTGTGCCGAATGATGGCAAGCGCCACTCGCCTGACGTCTCTCTGTTCGCTGGCGCCGGGCTGAATGGCAATTTCTTAGTGTTCTGCGAGGCCGATGCCAACACAGGTTCCAATACTACTTCGTGTGATCTCAGCGCTCCGTTTCAAGATTTTCAAGGGGGGGGAGGAACGTCCTTCGCCTCACCCGCCTTCGCGGGCATCATGGCGCTGGTGAACCAGAAAACGGGCGTGCGCCAGGGTAACGCGAATTACGTTTTGTATCCGCTGGCTGCGAAATCGGGCAACACTTGTGATACGAACACCCCCACTTCGTCTTGCATCTTTTATGACACCACAACCGGCAACATCGACGTGGCCTGCGTGGGCGGATCGCCCAACTGTAGCAACACGAGCACGGCTGCCAATCAATTCGGAGTCTTGGTAAATCCAGCCGCCCTCACTTCTCTGGCATGGATTACGACCCCGGGGTACGATATGGCCACCGGGCTCGGCACCGTGAATGCCGCAAATCTGGTCAACAACTGGACTTCGGCAACGTTCACACCTACCACGACCACACTGGTCAGTCTAACTCCAACTGCCATCACTCATGGTCAGCCTGTGAACGTAAGTATCACGGTCACCGGTGCAGGAACACCCACGGGCGACGTCACCCTGTCGAACAGTAGCAATGTTGCGCTCGGAATCCCTCCCTTCACCCTGAGTGGCGGCACATTCAACGGCCAGACTAAGTTTCTCCCCGGCGGAACTTACAATGTGAAAGCCCATTACGCAGGTGACGGAAAGTTTGGAGCGAGTGATTCAAATCCCCCTGGCATTACAGTGACGGTGAGCCCGGAGTCAAGCCAGACTCACCTCGGCCTTGTAACCTTTGACATAAACACCGGCCTAGTTACGAGCACCACCGCCACCACCGCAGCTTATGGATCGCCTTACGTGCTGCGCGCGGACGTCACCAACGGTTCCGGGACAGTGTGTCCGTCAGCAGTGAGCGAACTCCCAACCTATGCTTGCCCGACCGGCACGGTAACGATCACAGACAATGGCGCGCTCCTCGATAGATCGCAGCTTGGCAGCGGGGAATTTGGTTTAAATAGCCAAGGCGCTACTGAAGATATATTGATCCAACTCCCGACTGGTATGCATAACCTCGTGGCGGCCTATGGCGGTGATGTAAGTTTTAGCCCAAATACATCTCCAACCGACCCTGTGACTATCACTCCAGCCGTCACTACTCTTGCTCTGGCGGTCAGCACGTCCACTGTCTCCATAAACACAAATGTGACTCTGACAGCCACATTATCGACGCAGAGTAACGGCGCAGCGCCCGCGGGCACTGTCACGTTCCTGAATGGGGGCTCGCCCATCAGTGGGACTGTGAATTACGTGAGGAACGCATCCTCAGCTAGCGCCTTTGCCTCTTTACAGGCCACACTCACCACGACCTTTTCCGCTGCCGGATCCGATGGCATCACCGCGCAATTCGGCAGCGATCCGAACTACGCGAGTTCGATCTCCGCGCCCGTCACGGTGACAGTGACATCCGCGCCGCCCGGATTCACGCTCGCCGCCAGTCCAAGCTCCATCAGCATTGCCAGCCCCGGGCAGTCGGGCAGCACAACGCTCACTTTGACCCCCACCAACGGATTCACCGGAGCGGTTACTTTCACCTGCACCGTTCCTGCGACCATGACGGAATCTACATGCTCGATGTCCCCGTCCTCCGTGACAACATCCGGCAGCACCACGCTCAACGTCACCACAACCGGCCCTCATGTTGTGGGCAGCCTCATCCGTTTTCCTTCAACCTGGTTCCCGTTAGGTGGAGGAGGAATACTGGCGTTGTCCCTGCTCTTGCTGAGCATCTCCGTCCAGCGCCGCCGAGTAAAGCTGGCGGTTGGAATGGCCTGTGTTTGTTTGCTGGCGGCAATGGCCGTTGGCTGCGGCGGAGGGTCAAGTAGCGGTGGTGGCGGCACCACTACCGACCCGGGGACTCCTGCCGGAACGTATTCGGTGACCGTGACAGCAACCAGCGGTACCATTACGCAGACCACGACTGTTTCAGTGACCGTGCTCTAGGGGTTGGGTGCGGGTCAGGTGGACGCGGCTCGGTGCCCCCATCATCTCCTTTGGTAAAAGATTCCAACACCGAGCTCAAGGAGAAACTCCTTTTCCTCCGTGTTGAGTTTTGTTATTGAGCTGTGGAGGTCACAGAGAACAACTCTCGGTAGTTCGAGCTCACTTGGCAAGAAAGGCGGAAGGTCAGCTTGATTATTCAGTGAATGTGGTTGCCCGATTCCAAATTAATAAATCGATCGCGACCCAGCGATCAGGAACGGCCTTCGGTTGAATCGGAAGTCTCAGGGCTCGTCCACAGCGCGTCAAATTCCCGGCGAAAAATCTCGACCAGTCCCCGCTCGCGCAGCAGAAGAATGTTTTCGTGATTCCGTGATTCAGAAGCAAAAGTCCAATTGTAGCTTCCGGTGATCACAAGCCGGTTGTCCAGGAGGGCGAACTTATGGTGCATTTTCGATTCCGGTCCATCCCGCCCGCAGCCGATGCGGAAGGGCAGGGCACAGGCGGATAAGAGTTTTCGCGTGGCCACGCTCTTTTCATATTTGCTCCGATCGATCACCAGGCGTACACGCACCCCCCTCTCCCGCGCGTCGGCCAGGGCTCGGGCAAGCCTCTGGCTGTTCAAACGGTGGACCGCGGCGTCAATGGAGGTCTGTGACTGCGCCACCTGATTTTCGATGACTTCCGCTATGGATCGCCCCCGCGCAAAGATGGCTTCGGCGAGGGCGCTTTCCGGTGATGTAAGAACGGTGTTCAATGTTCGGACCTCCCAGGGCAAGGGGCGCGACAAGCGGACTAAGTCCGGCTACGCAGGTCGAACACTGCCGGAGGATTCCTTGTGGGCCTCGGCGTGGTGGCGGACATCGATTCCCTCGACGAGAAAAACGACGTCTTCAGCGATATTGGTGGCGTGATCGGCAATGCGCTCCAAATTGCGCGCAACGAACATGAGGTCGAGGCATTGGCGAATGGAAGTGGGATCTTTTTCCATAAAGGCGATCAATTCCCGGTAGACGGTGTCGCGCATCTGGTCCACGGCGTCGTCGGACACCAGGACGTCACGGGCCAAGTCAGCATCCCTCTTCACGAAAGCATCCAGGGCTTTCCGAACCATGGACTCCACCAGGTTGGCCATCTGCGGGATGTCCACCAAAGGTTTAACCAACGGCTCGTGGAGCAGGCTCAGAGAGCGTTCAGCAATGTTCACCGCGTGGTCGCCCATTCTCTCCAGGTCGTTATTGATTTTGATGGCGGCGGTGATAAAGCGCAGGTCACTGGCCACCGGCGCTTCAAGCGCAAGCAGGCCGGTGGCCAGGTCGTCGATTTCAATTTCCATCTGATTGATGCGGGACTCGTTTTGCAGGGCCAGCATGGCCTGCTGCTCGTCCTTCTCGGTTAAAGAAAGGATGCTGCGGTATATTCCGGACTCCACCAGGCCGCTCATTTCCAGCAGCCGTTTTCGGAGGTCATCGAGTTGTTGGTCAAAGTGGCGCATAAATCAAGTACACAGTAGATTGCGGTCAGTAGACAGGCGCGAACAAACTCCAGTCTCTAACCAAATTCACCGTAAGCTATCTAAAGTTCTCCTTCGCTCAATTTGCCGCAAACGATCTTTGGCTTGGTTGCCGAATCTCATGGTCTTGCTTTTCCTGTCTGCTGTCTACAGTTTGCTGTCTACTTTCTTCCTACCCAAACCGCCCGGTAATGTAATCCTCGGTCTCTTTTCGGGCGGGATTCTTGAAGATAACCGCCGTGTCGTTAAATTCGATGAGCTTGCCCATTAAGAAGAAACCTGTGTCGTCCGCCACCCGGGCGGCCTGTTGCATATTATGGGTCACAATCACGATGGTGCAAGAGTCTTTCAGAACAAACAAGAGCTCTTCGATTTTCGCGGTGGCGATGGGATCGAGCGCCGAACACGGTTCGTCGAGGAGCAGAACTTCAGGCTCAACCGCCAATGCCCTGGCTATGCACAACCGTTGCTGTTGGCCTCCGGAAAGGCCAAGGGCCGACTTGTGAAGGCGGTCCTTTACTTCGTCCCAAATTGCGGCGCGCTTCAAGCTGGCTTCCACCAATTCCGGCAGCTTGCCTTTCCAGCCGTTCACCCTCAAACCATAAGCCACGTTTTCAAAAATCGACTTGGGAAAGGGATTCGACTTTTGGAACACCATGCCCACGCGGCGGCGCAATTTGGCGACGTCCATTTCCAGGATGTTTTGCCCGTCGAGCTGCAGATCGCCCTCGGCGCGTGTGTTGCGGATCATTTCATACATCCGATTCAGGGTCCGAAGAAAAGTTGATTTACCGCAACCGGAAGGCCCGATTAGAGCCGTCACTTTCTTTTCCCCCATCTTCAGGCTGATGTCGAACAATGACTGGCGAGCCCCGTAAAAGAAATTAAGATTGCTCACTGCAATCTTCTGGGCTGCGAGCGCGGGAGCCTTGGGGCTGGGCTCGGTCGTTTTGTTCTCCATGGATGGCTTCACCATCGCCGTGTGATTTGCAATGCTGCTCATGACTTATGCACGTCCTGAGGACATTCCTCGTGAAAGTATCAACTTCGCGCTAATATTAACCAAGAGGACCAACCCAAGCAATATAAAACCTGCCGCCCATGCCTGGCGGTGCCAATCGTCATAGGGTGAGAGAGCGTACCGCCAAATCACCACGGGCAGCGTGTCGGTGGGGTCGTTCCATCCGTGACTCCAAAACGGGTTGCCGAAACTGGTAAAAATAAGCGGGGCCGTCTCCCCGGCAACGCGCGCCAAGCTCAATAAAACTCCAGTGGCAATGCCTTTATACGCGGCCGGAATCACTACTGTCAGAACCGTTCTCCATTTACGCGCCCCCAATGCCATGGCGCCCTCGCGCAAAGACCCGGGTACGGCGCGCAAAAACTGTTCCGTGCTCCGAAGCACGATGGGCATCAGCATCACACCCAGGGCCAATCCTCCCGCCAAAGCCGAGAATTTCTTCATGGGAATAACCACCACGGTGTAGATGAAAATGCCCATCACCACCGAAGGGACGCCGTTCAGCAGGTCCGCGGTGTACCTGACCAGAAACGAAAAGGTTTTCCCGCCATATTCAGCCAGATAAACGCCGCCGATGAGTCCCACCGGCACGCCGGTGATGGCCGCCAGGAAAAGCAATTTCGCGCTGCCCACAATGGCATTGCCCATTCCTCCCCCGGTTTCTCCGACGGGCCTGGGCAGCCGGGTGAGAAAAGCCCAGTTCAAATTGCTGCCGCCATAGTAAACAAGATTACCAAGGATGAAAATCAAGACAAAGACTGCCGACAGTGCGCATACACCCGTAAGGCTGAGCATGACCACATTCACGAATTTTCGCCAGGCGTAGCGGAAGCTCATTCCTGCGATGTCCCCCGTCCCTGGGTGACCAGGATCATGATGCGCGCCATGCCGTTCAGGATAATCGTGAGCAGGAAGAGCACCAGCCCCAGTTCGATCAGAGACTGGGTATAGAGGTCGCCGGTGGCTTCGGTGAATTCATTGGCGATCACCGCGGCGATGGTATAGCCGGGCATGAAGAGGGAGGTGCTGATTTTTACCACGTTTCCAATGACCATGGTGACGGCCATGGTTTCACCGAGAGCCCTTGCCATGGATAGGAAGACAGAACCGAAGATTCCAATTCGCGCATAAGGCACAACCACTTTCCAGGTAGTCTCCCAACGCGTGGCGCCCAGCGCCAGCGCCGCCTCGCGCTGGTCAACCGGGACCGCCAGCAAGACTTCCCGGGAAACTGAAATGATAAAGGGGACGACCATGATGGACAGGACCACGCCGGCGGTCAGTAAGTCGTAACCCGAAATGATAGGACCCTTAAATATAGGCAATGAGCCGAGTGTGGCCTTAAGAAAGGGCTCCACGTATTTCCGCATAATGGGAACCAACACAAAGACCCCAATCACGCCGAAGATCACGCTGGGGACCGCCGCCAGCAGTTCGATAATAAAAGTCAACGCATCGGAGATGCCCCGTGGAGCCAGTTCGGCTAGAAAAATCGCGGCTCCTACCCCTAATGGAACTGAAATCAGCAACGCGATTGCAGACGTCACGACCGTTCCATAAATGAACGGCAATGCTCCAAAATTGTCAAAGACCGGATCCCATGTTTGGGTGGTGAAAAAATTCCAGCCGAATTTGTGCCGGGGAAGCGCCGTATTGTGGTAGAGCTCATAGACCAGGAGCACGGTGATGAGAAAAATACTGGCGGCAAAGACGAAAGTGAACATATGCGCTATTTCGTCCCCGCTTCGGAGGCGGCGCAGAAAAGACCGCACCCGCCCCACAGGAGCGGGACGGGTGGGTATGCTTACTGTAGCGACGGAACTTGACATTTTATTGAATCAGAGAAATTGCCTTTAATTCCTTGGCCACGATGGGCTTGGGAAGTTCGGCATAGGCCAGGTTATTGCAGAATTTCTGGCCATCCGTCATCATCCAGTGCAGAAAATCCGTGATGACCTTTTTCTTTGCCGCGTTGTCGATTTTGGCCGGAACTAAAAGCCAGGTGAAGCTGGAAACCGGATAGGCTGTTTTTCCCGGGGCGTTGGTGATGGAAACTCGAAAGTCAGCCGGCATGTCCTTGGCTGCGCCAGCCGCCGCCGCCGTGACTGCATCGAGATCTGCTTTGATAAAGGCGCCGGAAGAGTTCTTAACCCGGCCATAGGGCATATTGTTTTGGACAGCGTAGATGAGTTCGATATAGCCGATGGAGTTGGGCGTCTGTTTGATCTGGCCGGTTACGCCCTCATTGCCTTTGCCACCCAGACCCACGGGCCAATTCACGGAAGTACCCTTGCCCACTTTATTCTTCCACTCATCACTGGCCTTGGACAGGAAATCAGTCCAAATGTAAGTGGTGCCGCTACCGTCGGCGCGATGGACCACCACAATTTCATCGGCCGGCAATTTCGCTTTCGGGTTGGGGCCCGTCAATGCTGGATCATTCCATTTCGTAATCTTTCCCAGGTAAATTCCCGCCAATGCTTCGGGTGTGAAGTTCAATTCTGCACTCACGCCGGGAATATTGACCGTCGGAACGACGGCGCCGAGAACGGTGGGGAAGTGAAGAATCTTGACCTTGGCCTGGGCCAACTGTTCGTCGGACATGGGGCCGTCTGAGGCGCCAAAATCAACCGTGCCGGCAAGCACTTGGCGGATTCCACCGCCTGAGCCTATGGACTGATAGTTGATTTCAATGTCGCCATGCATCTTATGGTATTCATCGAACCATTTCGAATAGATCGGAAAGGGGAAGGTGGCGCCGGCGGCGGTTATTTGCAGATTGTCGGGGGTCGGCGCCGGCGCCGTCAGGGAGGGCCTGGTGACTAAAATCAATCCAGCCCCCAAGACGAGCAGGCTCAATACATAGCCCGCATATGACTTAAATATCCTTTGCATCGTGATTGCCTCCTGTCAGATAGGTCGATCTTGGGGTCGGAATGTTACATCAAGGTTAAGAGAGCATTAAGTCTTCTTAAACGAACTCTGGCTAGGTCCATTCCTTCCTTTCGCGCTTTCGGGTGGAAAGGACGGCAACTCCTTGCGCTGCCGAACGATATCATCCACGGCGCAGCGGAAAATGTGCCTGAGTTCCGGTGCAGTAAAGGAGTGCGTGATGAAATCGAACGCCTTCCGTTCCATTACATCAATGTACAGCGGAATATCCGCCACAGGCGAAACCACGATCACGCTAATCGGACGTGAAGCCCGGGCAGCCAAGTCCACGACATCACTCCACGTACCATCGGGCAAGTCGGTTTCGGTAAGCACCAGATGGGGAGGATTCGAGCAGGCTATCCTCTCGGTCGCTTCGGTGAAGCTCCGTGCCATTTCCGTTGCGATGAATTGGTCTTCCAGGGCGCGTTTCAGCGCCGTCCCCGGGACGTCGTAAGAGTGCAACAAAAGCGCTCGAATATCATCCGCCATGCTTTCCCTCCCCAGGGGCGCTCCCGGTCCTGAGCCATAAATCTTCCGCACTTTCAAACCATTTGCCATTCCGCGCTGCTAAATCAGTTGTAGGCGGTAGGTTTTCTTGTCCACTTCAATCTTGACCTTTTCTTCACGGACCAGCCACCCCACGGCAAAGTCGAGGAAGGGAGCAGTCCCGTCCAGCTTTCTTTTCAATTGGGGCAGGCTCTGGGGGCCGTCAGTATTAAGCAAATGCCACACTTGCCCTGCGGTTTCGCCGATTAACCCTTTGATTTCCATGACCATTTTGCCTCCTGCCTAAGACTCAAAGTGCGCGGTGACTATGCCCGGCGGTTAGCTGGAAAGCCCGGCGGCCCGGTCACTCGATGCATGATTAGAGACCTCTACCTTGGGCATGCCCGGCTTGCTGACTGCCTTCGGCCTGGGGTCAATTGATCCTTTATTCTGTTGCATAAATGCCAGCCAAGAATCCTCCTGGCCGTCCTGCTCGCGGGGCCGAACCAGCAAGAAAACAAACACTCCAACCACGGCGAGCAGGACCAGTCCCAATACGTCGGGGGCGAAAAACGCGCTCAAGAAACTATGCATGCTGGCACATTAGCTCCCGATTGTTAATGCTCGATGAGAATTGGATGAAGTGTAGGTTAAGTTTTGGGCTTGGAGGGCCAGGGTCTCCTGGGTGTATCGCGTTGGACGAGATCGCCCCGGCTATTGCCCAGGATTAGAGATTGCCGGTCGAATTGCGGACGCTACTTCTTTTTTTGTTTGGGCAAGGCCGGTTTCGGCTTTATGGCTGGTTTTTGTAATGAACTAAGTTTAATGACCGCGGCTGCCGCGGTATATCGCACCAACATTTTCTTGTCATCCATCAAGGGGATAATAAAGTCCACCAGCAGAGGATTGCCGCGTTTGGCGAGGGCGTCGAGAGCGGCTGCGCGAACAATCCAACTCTTGTCACTGGCTGCTTTGACCAATGCCTCGGCGCTCTTGGGGTCGGGGTCGTTGGCCAGAATCGAAGACGCGGCGGCGCGCACCGGGGAAACATCATCCTTGCGGAGGACCTGCACCGCGGAATATCCAAACCCTGCAAAGGGTATGAAACCGATGCCCTCTTCAAGGCCGAATTGGGCCATCTTCTTGCGATCGCGAAGGGTGTCCATCCCCTCTGAAATAAGGCCGCCGCTGCTCTTCCTCTCTCCGGTGAGCACGGCGTAATAGATTTCGTAAGCGTCGGCAGTGTCTTTGAGAGTCCAAAGCGAATGTGCGACGGCCAGGACAACGGAGGCGTCTTTGTCTGAAAGAACCCCTTTCAGGATTCCAATGCAATCGGTGCACCCCATTACACCCAGGGCCGTGGCGCCGGCTTTTCTCACCCCAGGTATCTTGTCCTTCAGAGCGGCCTCGGCAAGCTGTTCAGCCTTCGGGTTGCCCGAAATGATCCCGAGCGTGCGTACCGCATCGGCTCGGTTATCGCCGCTCTTGTCGGCGACCCCGGCATCGAGAATTTTCCACGCGCGTTCAGCGGGAGTTTGAGCGAGTATCGGCATGGCGCCTGCGAAGAGCGCCCATGCCAGAGGGAGAGACTTGAAGATTCTTGCCATCACGTTCCGCCTTTCTTCGGTGGCCTCACAAATCAGCCGTGGTCCGTCTGTGCTTGGGGTAGGAATAAAGGATGCGTAGCATATATTTTTTTTACCGTAAATCCAACCAAAACACCGGCAGGACTCCGCCCTGAAGATACTGCTGCGGGGAAATCCCGTTTCCTCTCGCGCCGATTTTTTCACTTGACATGCTATAACGTATAACGCTATATAGTGAGGCGCTATACTGTGGGACGATGCTTTGGTCTCGAATCGGCGCCCCGGGTAATCGAGCAGGACGGAGGAAACTGGATGAAAATGCGAGAACAACCGACAGAGCTTCCGCTACCCCTGACGCCGGCCATGTTCCACGTGCTGGCGGCGTTGGCGGACGGCGAAAAGCACGGCTACGCCATCCTCAAAGAGGTGGCCGAACAGACCGAGAACGAAGTGCGGCTTAGTGCCGGAACTCTGTATGGAATTATCAAGCGCCTGCTGACCGAAGGCATGATTTCCGAGTGCAGCGAGCGGCCCGCCCCCGAACTGGATGACTCGCGCCGGCGCTACTACCGGCTTACCGATTGGGGGCGGCAAGTGGCCAGAGCGGAAGCAGAGCGCATGGAAAAATTGATCGCCATGGCGCGCGTCAAAAAGTTGCTGAAGAGACTAAAACCCGCTTGAGGGATCTGAAACTGATACGGACAGGAGAAACTCATGAAGCGGCAGAAGGGCTCACTCGCCGATCGTTCTTTTCGGACGCTGATGCGAATTCTCCCCTTTGACTTTCGGGTTGATTTCGATTCCGAGATGGAGCAGGTTTTCCGCCAGCAGCGGGCCGATGCGGAGCGACACGGCCACATGGGGCTGCTGCGGCTGTGGTGGGAAACAATCCTTGGAATATTCGCCACCGCGCCGCGCGAGCACTGGGCCATGGTGCGTCAGGACGCTGTCTACGCGTTAAGGATGATGAGCCGAAACCTGGGTTACACCACCATCGCAGTGGTCACGCTAGCGCTCGGCATCGGGGCCAACACGGCCATCTTCAGCATCATCAACGCCACCTTGTTGCAGCCGTTGCCTTACCGCCAGGGCAATCAGCTGGCGGTGATTCACCAGATGGCGACCAAGGCGGAGTCGGGCGAAATGAGTTTTTCGGTGCAGGAAATCAATGACTACCGCAACCAGAACCAGACTCTGAGCGGTTTGGTGGAATATCACAGCATGACATTTACCCTGCTGAGGCATGGTGACGCGCAACGCGTCGCGACCGGCGTGGTCTCCTGGAATTTCTTCGACTTGTTTGGCGTGCAGCCGGTTCTGGGCCGGTCCTTTGTGGCCTCGGACGAATTGCCCAACTCCCCTCCCGTTTTGATCCTCAGCTACGAATACTGGCAACGCGGCCAACACGGCGATCCGGATATTGTAGGTAAAACTTTTGAGATGAATGACAAGGTCCACACCGTGATTGGCGTTTTGCCGCCGGTGCCGCAGTATCCCGATGAAAATGACGTTTATATGACCTCCGTCGCTTGCCCGTTCCGTTCATCGGAGCACATGATCACTGATCGGGATATGCGCATGATGCACGTGTTTGGACGGCTCAAGCCCGGCGTGACGCAGGAACAATCGAGCGCCGACCTGGCGGTGATTGCCGCGCGGCTCGCCAAGCAATATCCCAAGTCATATCCGAAGAACGCGGGTTATACGGCGAACTCGACGCAGTTGCGGCATGATCTAACCAGCCAGGCGCGTCCCACCCTCTTTGTCCTCCTCGCCGCCGCGGTGTTTGTGCTTCTGATTGCCTGCGCCAACGTGGCCAACCTGATCCTTGCCCGGATGGCCCGGCGCGAGCGCGAACTGGTGGTCCGTTCAGCGATGGGTGCGGGAAAGAGCCGGCTGCTGCGCCAATTGCTCACCGAAAGCGCGTTGATGGGGCTGATTGCCGGAGTCCTCGGGCTATTGATGGCCTCCGGCTGCATGAAACTTCTGGTGGCATTTGCAGCCCAGTTCACTCCGCGCGCGCGTGAGATCACCATGGATGGTTACGTGCTCCTTTTTGCCCTGATTGCCTCGGTGGGCACCAGCATTGTGTTCGGATCCGCTTCCGCGCTTTTCTCCCGCGAAGACCTTTCTTCCGGGCTGAAGGAAGGAACCTCCCAGGCCACCGTGGGCCGAACCCGGCAGCGAATGCGCAGCACGCTGATTGTGGCCCAAGTCGCTTTTTCCTTTGTACTGCTTACCGGCGCCGGACTGATGCTGAGAAGCTTGGCCAAACTTCAGCAAGTGGACGCCGGGTACATGTCTCAGCACGTTATCAACGTGTCCCTCTTCCTCAATTGGGCCAAATACAAAAAGCCGGAGCAATTTCTGAACTTCTCCCGGCGCTTGATCGAGAATTTGCATTCACAGCCAGGGGTCATCTCCGTGGCCACCTCCTCCAGTTTTCCCCTTGACCCGGATGTGATCTCCTCTACCGGCAACACGTGGACTCGCCGCTTCACCGCCGAAGGCCAGATCCTGCCCGAAGGCGAATTGGCGCCGGTGGCGGCTATCCGAGTAGCCAGTTCGGATTACTTCAAGACATTGGGCATTCCGGTGTATGAGGGCAGATCATTTGCCGAAACGGACGATGACAAAGCGCTCCCGGTTGCCATCGTCAACCTGTCGCTGGCCCGCCACCAGTGGAAGGACGATGATCCTGTCGGCAAGCGGATTACCTTTGACAAAGGCGAGCACTGGATCACCATCGCCGGCGTGGTGGGCGACGTCAAGGAATTTGGCCTGGATAAGGATGCCGGCGATGAACTGTATCTTCCCATGGCCCAGACTCCCGCTTTGGGCAGCTTGCTGGTGCGAACCGCGGGCGACCCTGTCAATTTGGCGAATACCATTCGCCGTGCCATTCAAGATCTTGATCCGGAAACCGCCGTCACCAACGTCGAGACTCTTGAGCAGGCGCGCAGCGATTCCCTGACCGCCCGCAAACTGACTGCCAATTTCCTGGGCCTGTTCGCGGCGCTGGCGCTCGTCATTGCGGTGGCTGGGATCGGCGGCATCCTGGCGCTTTCGGTGAGCCAGCGCGTGCACGAAATCGGCATCCGCGTGGCGCTGGGGGCGAGGCCGTGGAACGTGCTCAGGATGATCATCGGCCAGGGCATGATGCTGGTAGCATTCGGACTGGGATTGGGATTGGCCGGGGCTTTCGGGCTGACCAGGCTGCTGAAAACTTTCCTTTTCGAAGTGACACCTACAGATCCGGTGACGTTCGGCGCCGTGGCCCTGGTGCTCGCCGGAGCGGCTTTTGTGGCGTGTTACGTGCCCGCCCGCCGCGCGGCGAGGATTGATCCGATCTCCGCCCTACGATGCGAATGATTTGAAGAACTGGTAATTGGGCGATTTGATGATTTTGTAATTGAGTGATTTGGTGATTGAAGGAATGCCGCGTTATGGAATCTCGGCCGTAGGGGCGGGGCTCGCCCCGCCCTCTTATGTGCTAAGCACCGGGATGTGCCCAATGGGATACTTTACGCGGGCCTGGAACAACAAGGCCGGGGCAAGCTCGCTAAAGTGTAGTCCGCCTAGGCGACCCCGGCCCTACAAAAGAGGGGGGGACATGAATTGGCTTGAAATAAGATCCAATCGGTTTTTTAAATCATATCGTCGAGTATTACTCTTCGCAGCCGCAGTGTTCGCGACATTATCGGGGATCTTTGTGCGCACGCTAACGCCGTCCCCACTTGTTCCACCCATCGGGACGGGGCCCGCCATCGTACCGCAATACGATAAAGAAGGTGCACTCATTCGACCCAAGGATTTTTACACCTGGGTCTTTGTGGGTTCGTCGATCGGCTTGAGCTATTCGAAAAACAGCGACCCTTCCGGGCCTGGGATGTTTCACAACGTCTACACCCAGCCCGAGGCCTACTGCGAATTCCTGAAAACGGGAAAGTTCCCCGAGAAAACCATGTTCATCATTGACATGCGCGATTCCCAGAAGGAAGTCTCCATCGCCAAGCATGGCTTTACCGAAGGGGAGCGCATGGGCATGGACGTTTCGGTGAAAGATCACCAACACTTCGCGGAGGGTTGGGCTTATTTCAATTTCGACTTCAATGATGGGAAATTCGCCGAAAAAGCCAAAGCATTCCCTAAAGATGCGTGCTTTTCCTGCCACTCAGCTCACGCTGCTTCGGACAACGTTTTCACCCAGTATTATCCCGCGCTTCGCAAGCCTTGAATGGGAGCGCGGGCGTACCGCCTTTTCTTTCTTTATCATCAGATTACGGGCGGACCCCATTGCATTTCGTGCGGCCCCGGCCCGCGCTCCCAGCGAGTACCGGCCACGACCTTTCCATGCCTTTCCTTGACACCCGGTAAAACCAAACGGATAATCCACACGCTCGCCATAAACTAAGGTCGGGCGGGAACCAATCCCAAAGGGGCTGGTTCCCGAAAAGGATGGGAGAAAAGTGGAACAACGAGCATCCACGGCGACTGAAGACCCACGCGAAATTGTCGAATACAATTTCCAGAAAGCCGCAGACCGTCTCGGTTTGGATGGCGAGATGCGGACTCTGCTCACTATGCCTTTCCGCGAGCTCCGGGTGGAAATTCCGGTGCGCATGGATGACGGGTCGTTGCGAGTATTTGTGGGATATCGCGTGCAACACAGCGGCGTGCGTGGGCCGGCGAAGGGCGGCATTCGATATCATGCCACCACTGACTTGAACGAAGTGCGAGCTCTGGCCTCCGCCATGACTTGGAAGACTTCGCTGGTCAACATACCTTTCGGCGGCGCCAAGGGCGGCATCGCCGTTGATCCGGCCACCATGTCCATGGGCGAATTGCAGCGTCTTACCCGCGGCTACATTCGCCGTATCGCTCTTTTTCTGGGACCTTTTCGCGACGTTCCGGCGCCCGACATGAATACCAACGCGCAGGTGATGACCTGGATTTTTGACGAGTACAGCGCGCAGCATGGGTATACACCGGCTTGTGTCACCGGCAAGCCAGTCGAGTTGGGAGGATCGCTGGGCCGGGAGGCGGCCACCGGTCGCGGCGTCTTTTATCTGATCGAGGCGCTGACCAAAGACATGGGGATTCCGATTGCTGGCGCTCGCGTGGCCATTCAGGGATTCGGCAACGTCGGTTCGTTTGCAACCCGCTTCCTGGCGGAGGCCGGGGCCAAAGTGGTCGCGGTGGCGGATGTGCGCGGAGGCCTCTTGAACGAGCAAGGTCTGGATGTGAAAGCCCTCCTCGATTACTCTGGCGCCCACCGGACTATTGCGGGCTTTCCGGGGGCCCGGGAGATTTCCGGGGAGGAAGTTCTTGCAGTGGATTGCGATATCCTGGTGCCCGCGGCCCTGCAATGCGTCCTTACAAAAGGCAATGCGGAGAAAGTTCGCGCCCGCATTGTCGCCGAGGGCGCCAACCTGCCCACCACACCCGAGGCCGACGCCATTCTGACCCGACGCGGCGTCACCATCCTGCCTGACATTTTGACCAACGCCGGCGGCGTCACGGTTTCCTATTTTGAGTGGGCGCAAAATCTACAGCAGATTTTCTGGGAAGAGGAGCATGTGAACTCCGAAATGCATAAGATCCTGACGCGAGCTTACCGGCAGGTGACGGAGCGGGCGGCCACGGACAAAATCACATTGCGCGAGGCCGCCTACACCATCGCCATCGATCGCGTTGCCCGCGCCGAACGCCTGCGGGGAACCTAGAGCGCCATTGGATAATTGTGTGATTAGGTGATTGTGTGATTGAGGGTGCCAGGGAAAATGGAAATTGGAAAATAGAAATTGGGGGCGCGCGCGACAATCGCACATTCTCTCAATCGCCAAATCAATCAATTCCCCATGCCCACGCCGCTGCTTGCTCATCTCGATGGCCGCATTCCCATCTTCACCCACGAACACGTGGCAGTTCTCTACCGTGGAAAGGGCGCGTCCCTTCGTCTGGCTTCATTTATTGCCGAGGGGTTGCAGCGCGGAGATTTATGCCAATACCTTGCGCCGGCAGGATTTCACGCAGGAATGGTGGCGTCCGTTCGAGCGGCCGGGACTGATCCAGACACTTACCTCCATTCTCAAATGTTGCGGCTCAGTGAGGGCTTTCCCGATTTTGCCGATCTGTGCAACAAGACTCAAAAGATTTTTGCCGACGCCGAGCACGCGAACGTCCCAGCCCTGCGCTGGCTGGAAGAAGGGGGCTGGGCGGATGGTGCGGGGTTCCCCGATGAAAAGTTTTTCGAGTTTCATGCCCTCCTGAATTACAAGGTCAAACATTATCCCAGCGCCGCCCTGTGTCAGTATTCATTGGACGGCCTGGAGCCCGACCGCCTTTTCCCGGCGATTGCCACCCACCGCCATCTGCTGATCGAAAACACCCTGGTCCGGGACAATCCTTTCTATATTCCGGCGGAGAAATTTATTCCGCTCAGCCCGGCTGACCGCCGGCGCAGTCTGATTGACCTCTTTCGCGAGGTCGGATTTGACGTTGAGAAACTGTTGGATGCGGTCGCCGGATTCGGGCGGTTGCAATCCAATGCCAGTGAAAATGCCTGACCAGCTCGACGCCGCGCCCCCCCCGCGCTCATCAATGTCCTCCCAATCCAAGTGGGCGCCGTCTTTCCGCCATGGGTGTTTTCCCAAATCAAGTGATTATCTGAAGGCACACTGGATCCGACAAATTCACAATTAGGCAGTCAGCGCTCTTTCATACTTGCCTGATCTCGCCCAACGGAGGAAGCTTTTCTGGAGAAACACAAAAGGCCGTAGTATCATGGAACCCTTGTGCGAGCCGCGCTGGGATCGGCGATTCCGCTTGGGCGTGCAGTTAGGAACCAGCCCAAAGATGCGGCTTGGAGGGAGAGCAATGGAAAAAGCAACATTTGCGGCGGGCTGTTTTTGGGGCGTTGAGTCGGCATTCCGCGAAGTGCCCGGCGTGACCGACGCGCCCTGCGGCTACACCGGCGGGACGACCAAGAACCCGACTTACCGCGAAGTATGCACGGGCCGTACCGGCCACGCCGAAGCCGTTGAGGTGACGTTCGATCCGGCGGCGGTCACCTACGAACAGCTTTTGGAGGCATTCTGGAGCATGCACGACCCCACCACTCCCAATCGCCAGGGTCCCGACGTAGGAACGCAATACCGGTCCGCGATTTTTTTCCATTCCGCCACCCAGGAAGCTGCGGCGCGCGCTTCCAAAGAAAAAGCGCAGTCCCGTTTCCCCCGGCCCATTGTCACGGAAATTACACCCGCCTCAACTTTCTTCCGCGCTGAAGAATATCACCAGCGATATTTTGAAAAGCAAGGCCTGGCATCATGCCACATTCGACATTAAATCCCACCGATAAGCCCGGGCCAATCATTTCCCGTCCCGTGTTCCCGCCGAATCTGATAGAATGTAACGCGATTCACGGCAAACAAAAATGGACTACGATCAGTTAGCAAGTTTCCTTGAGGTCGCGAAATTGCAGAGTTTTTCGCGCGCGGCCGAAAAAATATATCGAACCCAGCCGGCCATCAGCGCACAGGTGCGGCTGCTGGAGCAGGAGTGCGGGGAAAAACTTTTCGACCGCAGCGGCAAGAAAGTCCTGCTCACGCCGGCGGGCGAGATCCTGCGCCGGTACGCGGAAAAACTTCTGGAAACCCAGAAAGAAGCCCTCCAGGCCATTGCTGAATTGAACCAGACCCCGCGGGGCAAACTTTATATCGGCGCCAATGAGGCTACTTGCCTTTACGTGCTGCCCAAAACGTTTGCCCGCTTCAAGCAGCTTTATCCGCTGGTGCAGATCAGCATCTACCGGAATTTCAGCCACAAGATACTTCAGAAGGTCCAGGAAGGCGCGGTGGATATGGGCATCGTCACTCTTCCGCAGACGGCCAACAACATGGAAGTGATTCCCGTTTTTCGCGACGAGGTTCAAGTGGTGGTGCCGAAAAACCATCCGCTGGCGAAAAAGAAGAGCGTAACCGTGGAGGAAGTGGCGCATTACCCGCTCATCCTTCCCAAAACGGGGCACACGCGGATTGTCTTTGACCGCCTGCTGCGGCCCCATCGCGACACGGTGCAGATTTCGATGGAGCTCGCCAGCGTGGAGACGATTAAGAAGTTTGTGGGTGCGGGCCTGGGCATTTCGCTAATCAGCCGCACCTATGGCCAGCCCGAAGTGGCCGCCGGCGTTTTGAAATTGATTCCCCTCGAGGGCCAGAAACTTTATCGCGAATTGGGCCTGATTTTCCGACGCGACCGTTACCTTTCATTGCCGGCGAAAGTTTTTATCGAGGTCGTTCGCGATTCCACGCGGGCGTCGAATTCCAGTTCCCCCACTACCACGAAGACAGCTTCCATTAGCTAGTGGGCTGAAGTGGCCTCCCCGGTGAGCCTCCTCAGCATGATTAGGGGGGCCAAGTTTTGTTCGGGCACGGCGTTGAAGCGAAAGGCAGAGAAAATTTGACCAAGAGCCAGAAGGCAAAACCACTGATCGTGATGAAATTCGGCGGCACCTCCGTGGGCAACGCCGAGCGCATGCTGGGTGTGGCCGACCTCGTTGCCGAGCATTCCAAGCATAACGAAATTGTGGTGGTGGTTTCCGCCATGGGCGGCGTTACGGATATGCTGGTTCGCGCCGCCAATGAAGCCAGCCAGGGCGACCGCGAGCACTGGAAAAGCGTCCGGCAGGAGCTGGCTCGCCGGCATCGTGATGTGGCGGACAAGCTGCTCTCCGCCAGCGAGCAGGCGGTGGTACTGCCGCGGCTGGCCAAAAATATGGCGGACTTTGAAAACCTTTGCTCCGGTTTTTCACTTGTTCGCGAGGTTACGCCCCGCGCCATGGACATGTTTTCCAGCCTGGGAGAAGTGATGTCCGCCACGCTCGTGGCCGCCATCCTTAGGTCCAAGGGTTGCCCTGCGGAAGCGGTGGATTCCACTGAACTGATTACCACCGACGACACATTTGGCAACGCCGCTCCGCTGTTTGAGCATACTGACATGAGGACGGAACAACGCCTGGCCGGCATCCGTAGCAGCGGGGCCATTCCGGTGGTCACGGGGTTCCGCGGTTCCACTCAGGATGGACACACCACCACGCTCGGACGCGGCGGCTCCGATTACAGCGGGACCATCCTTGGGGGCGCGCTCAACGCGGAGGAAGTTTGGATCTGGACCGACGTGGACGGCGTCATGACCGCCGACCCTCGACTGGTTCCGGCGGCGCACATCATTCCGGAGATTTCCTACCGCGAGGCCATCGAGCTTTCATTCTTCGGCGCCAAGGTGCTGCATCCCAAGACCATCCAGCCCGTGATGAAGAAAAAAATCCCGGTCTGGATCAAAAACACTTTCAACCCCTCTTGCGAGGGGACGAAGATCGTTCACGCCTCCAAGAATGAGCGGCCCGGAGTGAAAGCTGTAACCTCCATTAGTGGCGCCGACCTCATCACCATTAGCGGTAAGGAGACACTGAGCTTTCCGCGCCTCGCCTCGCGAGTCTTCAACGGCTTGCACTTGGAAGATATATCCACGCTGATGGTCACCCAGTCTTCGGCGGACAATGTTCTGTGCTTTGCCATCCATCACGCGGACCTATCGCGCGTGCGATCCAGGCTGGAAAAGACTTTCGAGCTGGAAATGCTGCACGAATACGTGGGCTCGCTCGAAGTGATGCCCAAAATTGCCATCGTGGTGGCCATCGGTGAAAACATGAAGGGCACTCCCGGGCTCGCGGGCCGGGCATTCAGCGCCCAGGGGCGGCGCAACATCAACATCATCGCCATTGCCCAAGGCTCTTCGGAATTAAGCATTTCTTTCGCCGTGAAGATGGCCGACGTCAAAGAAGCGGTGTCGGCGATTCATGAGGAGTTTGCTTTGTAAGAATTCAATCATTGGGTCATAGGTTCATTGAATCATTGCCGGACTTTTTTTCAATGAATCAATGGTTCAATAACTCAATGATTCAATCTTTGTCGCGGGACAACGGACGAAGGACGTTTTTTTCTTATGTCTGCTTACTTACAATGCATTGAAGAAACGTGCGGCCAACGCCTGGAGCCTAAGAAGGAAGGGCACCTTTGCCCTATGTGCGGCGGACTGCTCGAAGTAAGGTACGACTTCGAGCCATTCGATCCGGAATATCTTCGCCGCGCCTGGCATCAACGGCGGCTGAGCGGCGAGCCAATCGACCGCAGCGGCGTTTGGCGCTTTCGCGAACTGATTCCTTTTGTCGAGCCAGGCGACAAAATCATTTCGCTTTCAGAAGGCTCGACTCCTCTGGTGGGCACGCGGCGCGCGGGGTGGTGGGCAGGGCCCGTTCACATCACCATCAAGCACCAGGGCAATAATCCCACTGGCTCGTTCAAAGATTTGGGCATGACGGCGTGCATCACCCGCGCGGTGGCCCGCGGCGTTCGTATGGTAGCGTGCGCGTCCACCGGGAATACGTCTTCTTCCATGGCTGCCTACGCGGCGCGCGCCGGTTTGAAAGCTTTGCTTTTTGTCCCCTACAAGCAAATCTCCGCCGCCAAGCTGGCACAGGCGCTGGATTTTGGCGCACTGGTGGTGGAAGTGGGCGACACGTTTGATCAAGCGTTCCAGTTGCTGCGCGAGATTGCGCCCGAGCTCGGCCTATATCTGGTGAATTCCATCAACCCCTTTCGCATCGAAGGCCAAAAAACAATTGTGGCGGAAATGCTTGAACAGCGCGCCTGGCGCCCGCCCGATTACATTGTGGTTCCGGGCGGAAATCTGGGCAACGCTTCGGCCATCGGCAAGGGATTGCGCGAGCTGAAGGAAATGGGATTTATTGAGAAGGTGCCCCGCGTGGTGGTGGTTCAGGCCGCGGGAGCCAACCCGTTCTACCAGACGCTCGCTGCTGGGTCCGCGGAATTAATTCCCGTGGATGGCCCCGCCACCGAAGCTACCGCTATTCGCATCGGCCGTCCGGCCAACTGGAAGAAAGCGCGGCGTGTGCTGGAGTGGACGGAAGGCCTCTGCGAGTCCGTGACCGATGAAGAAATTTTTGAGGCCAAGGCCGCGCTGGCCGAGGATGGCGTGGGTTGTGAGCCCGCTTCCGCCTCCACGGTGGCGGGCGTGCGCAAGCTCGTGCGGGCGGGAAAAATTGACCTCCATGCTGACGTGGTGGTGGTGCTCACTGGAAATCAGTTGAAAGATACTGACTACGTCATGCGCCACCGCTCCGAGGCCGAGGAATCCCAACAGCGCCTTCGCGTCGAGCCTAATCTTGATGCGCTGCGAAGCGCGCTGGAAAAGGTGCTGGGAGTGCCAGCGTGACCTCATCTGTAGGTGGTGCATGCGAGACGGGAGGAAGAAGATATGATGACTGCCACAACGATTCGCCTTGTTTCATGGAACGCAGCACACAGAAAATGTTGTTCGGATCAAGTGAGGGAAATCGAATCCCTACGACCAGATCTGGTCGCTCTTCAGGAGGTAACTGCGAAGACCGCCGTCGATTTGAGACGAGAATTGAAAAGGATCGGTCTCCAGTATTCCGAAGACAGTTTGAGGAGTGCAAAAGCCCCTCGGGCATACGGCGTACTTATAGCCAGTAAGTGGCCTCTCGAGTCAGCGAGATTGTATCCTCACTTTCGATTGCCGGAACGCCTCCTCTCCCAAAAAGTCGACACTCCGATCGGACTAATCGAAGTTAGCACTGCTTATATAAAACCCGGAAGCTCTGATGCTGAATTGAAGTTGGAAACTTTGGAAGGCATATATAGAGCACTAGCTAGAACTGTCGAAGATCCAAGGATACTTTGCGGAGATTTCAACGCGCCTCAAGATGAGGGACCCAAGGGCGAGATAGTCACATGGGGTCAATATAGAGATGTACAGACCAATGAGGTTAGGACTAGGAAGACGTGGCGAGGGATGCCTGGTACGCGATATGACAAAGCGGAACGCGATATTCTGGATGGTCTTCGAGAGTTTGGGCTGAGTGATGTTTACCGTCGCCACAACGACTATAGTAGCGGGCAATATAGCTGGTGGCTGGTGCGCAAGGACAGAGCGAAAGGGCGACGCTTTGACCATATCTTCGCGTCCGACTCATTGAATGTGAAAAACTGCCGGTACACTCATACTTTTCAAGAAATGCGCAAAAAGGGGTTGAGTGACCACTCCCCGATCGAAGTAACTTTCAACCTAAAGCCGAGCACCGCAAGTCATGGATGAACAGCTTCGCCGCGAAGTTCGCTTTCTGACCACCCGCCTGGGCGCCATTGTCCAGGAACAATGTGGCCCCAAAACGTTTCACGCCATTGAGACGTTGCGGCAGCTTTCCAAGCAGATCCGTCAGCGCCCCGAAGCGAAACTAATTGCGGCTGAGGAGCGCGCGGCCTCCCAACTGACGCTCGCCCGCGCCGAAGAGGTGGCCCACGCGTTCAGCCTGTTTTTTCATCTCGTAAACCTGTGCGAGGAACGCCAGCGCGTGCGGCGCCTGGAAGCTTACGAGAAGCACGAGACCGGCGCTTCCATGTCGCTGCGCAACACCTTTAACCAGCTCGGGCGCCAGCGTGTGCCCTCCGCGCGCGTGGCCCGGCTCCTCGCTTCAATGCGTGTGGAACCAGTTCTCACCGCTCATCCCACTGAAGCCAAGCGGCGCAGCGTCCTCAACCACATTCTGCGAATCGGGCGAACCATGGACGCCCTGGCCGGCGAACTGGGCGATGCTTCCTCGCACGGGGCGCACGCCGCACACGTAATGGACCCATGGATCGAGGCGTTGTGGCTTACCGACGAGATGCGCGAGCGCTCCGTCACGCCACAGGTAGAAATCGAAAGCACGCTGATTTTTCTGGAGAGGACCATCTACGCACTGGCGGCGGAGTTCTGGGAAAAATTCAGCGAGGAATGGACGCGTTTCGCGCCTTCCCGCAAACTGCCTGCGCCCTTTATAGGATTCGGATCCTGGGTCGGCGCCGATCGCGACGGCAATCCTCACGTAACACCGAAGACCAGCTTGGAGGCCGCCGAATGCCAGCGGCAAAGCATCCTCGCTTATTATCGGAACGCCTGTGAGCAGATGCTCGCCATGCTTCCATTTCCTTGCCGGCGCGAGTCGCTGGCCAGGGAAATCCAGCGCGACATCGAGCGCGACATGCAAAGGTTCCCGGCCACACGCGCCTTCCAGGAGTTGGATCAGCCGCATGAGCTTTACCGGCGGAAATTGAGAGTGATGATCTGGCGGCTCGAACAAACTTCGGTGGGGACACGCGGCGCCTATCTGGGGCCGGAAGAATTTGTGCGCGACCTTCAAACCCTGGAGCGCCTCCTGGCCAAGCACCCCAGCCCGCGAGTGGCCCGCGCCGGGCCGGGCCGGCTTCGCGTGGCGGCCCAGGTTTTCGGGTTCCACGCCGCGCGCCTCGATTTCCGCCAGCACGTGTCTGCAACTCGCGCCGTTGCCGCGGAATTGTTGTCTGCCGCCGGACTGCCTGACGCTCCGGCAGACATTCGAATCCAATCAGTGCACCAGATGCTTGAAGGTCCACCGCGGCGGCTGAAAGCGGCCAAACTTTCTACCGCCACGCAAAGAGTCCTTGCCGAATTTCGCGCCTTGAAGGAAATACAAAATCTCTCCAGCGCCGCAGCGTCGCCTTACATCTTGAGCATGACCACGAGCGCTGCAGACGTCTGGGACGTTCTGCTCCTCGCGCGTCACGCCGGCCTGCTGTCGCCCACGGAGGGCGGAAGGTGGCGATCTTCCATAGACGTTGTGCCTCTATTTGAAACTGTAATCGATCTCGAAGCCTGCCCGGATATTCTGGATCAGCTCCTGTCCGACGCTCTCTATCGCCGCATACTTCGCGCGCGCGGCAATTTCCAGGAAGTCATGCTGGGCTATTCCGACTCGGTCAAGGACTCCGGCTATCTCTCCGCCAACCTTGCGTTGTTCCGCGCGCAAAAACGCCTGGGGCGGACAGCCGAGCGCCACCGCATTCGCCTGGGATTGTTTCATGGCAAGGGCGGAACCATCGATCGCGGGGGCGGACAATCCTACCGCAGCATTCAGGCGCAGCCGTATGCCGCGCCCGGAGGCCGCATTCGTATTACCGAGCAGGGCGAAGTCATCTCGCTGAAGTATTCGCACCTGGCCATTGCGGAGCGGAACCTGGAGCAATTGGTTACCTCGGTTCTCGACGCGCATCTGCTCGGCCACAAGAATCTGCCCGGGAGCCAGCTCGTCCAGTGGGAAGAATTCGCCCTTGAGCTGGCTGCCGATAGCCGCGCGTACTATCGGCAACTGGTCTACGAGACGCCGGAATTTCCTGATTATTTCCGCCAGGCCACGCCCATTGACCTGATTGAACAATTAACCCTCGGCTCCAGGCCCAGCCGGCGCGCGGGGAAGAATGGCGCGCGCCACTTGCACGACCTCCGGGCCATTCCCTGGGTGTTTGCCTGGACGCAATCACGCCAGTTCCTGCCATCATGGTACGGCTTGGGCTTCGCATTAGAGAAATTCGCCGCCGAGGAACGCGGCACCCCCTTGGCTGCGCCCCATCGGACGACGGGGTTTGACATCCTCCGCCAGATGTATCGGGGATGGCCCTTCTTTGCTTTGCTTATTGATAACGCTGAGGTCTCGCTGGCCAAGACTGATCTTTACATTGCCAGACGGTACGCGGCGCTCGTCCAGCCGAAACAATTGGGCGAGCGAATCTTCCGGCGCATTGAGGAGGAATACCATCGCAGCGTGCGCTCGGTGCTTGACATCAGCGGAGCGCGCCACCTTCTCGAGCGCCAACCGGTGCTGGCGGAATCCATCCGCTTGCGCAATCCATACGTGGATCCGCTGAATTTCCTTCAGCTTCGATTCCTCAAGGAATGGCGCCGCGCGCGCCGGCCGCAGCGCGATATGCTGCGCCTGCTCCAAATCACCGTGGGCGGTATAGCGTTTGGAATGAAAAGCACCGGGTAGTTGGCACGGTTTCACCGTTCGTTTGCGGTTTGTAGGGGCGCATCGTGAGGCCCCCTCACTGTGGTAGAATCCCCGCGAGCTCCCGCAAGTTCGATTCCAGTAATACCTTGGAGGTTTCCATGCGCAGGATGATTTTGCTTTCGCTCGCGTGCTGCTTCTCCATCACACTTTCTTTACCGTTTTGCCGCGGCCAGGAAATGAGCGGCTCGCTCTCCAATCTGACTGAACCCCACGATTACGTTCAGAAGCGTGTTTCGAGTTATGACCGCTCGGGCGGCAACGCGGATTACCGCGAAATCGCTCCCGGGCAAACTTTCACTTTGCTGGATCAGGACGGACCCGGCGTGATGACCCATGTATGGGTCACGATTGCGAGCGACGAACACTATCATCTGAAGAGGCTGGTGCTGCGCATGTATTGGGATGGTGAAAGCGAACCCAGCGTCGAGGCGCCCATCGGCGACTTCTTCGGATTAGGCTTGGGTGATTATTTTCTCTATCAATCGATTCCGCTTTCGGTGGGCGGGGACAAAGCTCTGAATTCTTTTTTCCCCATGCCGTTCGCCAGGCACGCCCGGGTGACCGTGACCAATGAGGGCAAGCGTAAGGTGGACGCGTTCTATTTCAACATTGATTACCGCGCCCTATCGAAACCGTTGCCGGGGGACACGCTTTACTTCCACGCCCAATACCGGCAGGGCACGCCCAACACCCCAATCAAAAGCAATGGTAAGAATCTGAAGGGTGAGGATAACTACGTCTGGATGACGGCCACCGGGCGCGGGCACTTTGCCGGCGTCACCATGTCCGTCCTGGAAAATGCGGACGGGTGGTGGGGCGAGGGCGACGACATGTTTTTTGTGGATGGGGAAACGCTGCCCTCCATCAATGGCACGGGCACGGAAGATTATTTTCTTGGCGCGTGGGATTTTGGCGGAAAGGCGTTTGCCTACGGATTATTTGGCGCGCCTGTGGTGGGCCAGGAGCGGGCAGGGGCGCGCTGGTCCGTTTATCGCTTTCATCTCGACTCACCCATTCCGTTTACCAAATCAATGCGCGCCACCATCGAGCACGGCCATGCCAACGATCGCGCCGACAATTTTTATTCGGTGGCCTATTGGTACCAGACCGAACCGCACGCTGCATTTCCGCCTCTGCCTCCTGTGGAGGCACGGCTTCCCGAACTACATCCCCCCACGGGACACTGATAGTTGAAGAGTGAAAGGCGGGAAAGGTGAAACTATTTTCTGTCTTTGATTCGATAGACAAATTTCAGGCCCGACCAGATATCATCCACGGCGCAGACCTTAATATCCACCAGGCCGTGTTGCAATCCGATTTCGCGCACCAGATTTTCGTCCAGATCGGTGGCCATTCTTGACGCCTTTTTCGGCCAGGAAATCCAGAGCATGCCGTCCGTGGCGAGCGCGGTTTTGAGTTTTGAAAAAATATTCTCCAGGTCGACGCGCTTCGAGGCAAAAAACTGTATGAAGTCGGTTTGGGGTTGAAGTTTCTTTAAGACCAACACACCTTTCGGCAGGGAACCGAGCGTGGAGGAGTAATTCTGGGGGGGCTCGAGGACAGCGATCCTCGCCCCTTCCTTGATTCCAAGTTTTTCCGGCAAAGACTTTTTAGAATATCCCGCAGGCATTGAGTACCTTCAGATTTTAGCCCATGAATCTCGAAGGTGAAATCTTATCATGAGACAGACCTGTCTTCTGCCCAGTCAGGATTGGGGCGCTGGCATATTTTGTTGCCTCGCTGGGCGACGGTTCGACGCGGCGTTAACCCTTAAAAATACCGGTTAAGGGTATGACCGCCGTCACAGACAGACGTTACCACAGGGCAATATCTTGTGAACGGCAAAAACGATTGACTCTGACGTGGGCAGGGTGCAAAATTTCAAGTAGGCGAACCAGATGAACAGAACACTGCGGAAGTCGATCCCAGCGGTCTGGCTTGAAGCGCTGGTTTGAGAGGCAGCCGGTCAATGAAATACAGGAAGCTCAAGTTTGGGGTTGGAATTGGCGTCATTCTGGTGGTGGTGACTTGGGAAGCGATTTCCGGTTTTCAGCAATCAAAAACCTATTACGTTACAGTGAGCGAACTCACCAGCGGCAAAGTGGCGCGCCACCGCGTCCGGGTGGGCGGCGTGATCGCGGCGGATTCCATCGAGCGCCACGGAGACAAAGTTTCATTTCGTCTCGCCCAGGATGCCCTGGCGATTCCTGTAAATTACATCGGCTCGGACACCTTGCCGGACACTTTCAGGTCCGGGGCCCAGGCTATTGTCGAGGGAGACTATGAATCGGACGGGAGTTTTCGCGCCGAGAAAATCCAGGCTAAGTGCGCTTCCAAGTATCAGGCCGCACCTGCAAATTCCGGGCAGCCGGAAAAACCCGCCAAGATAGCGGACGCTGGCGGAGTGCGCTAGCACCCCCGCCCGGAGATAAGGCCCTTTCGTCATCCGTTCCGGCTCATTCGATCCAACGCCGTGAGCGATCGAGCAGAATCGGGGAGAGTTTATGAATCAAGCGGGAACTGTGGCCTTGGTCGCGGCGCTTGCCTTTGCGGTTTACGGAGTGATCGCCGGAGTGGTTGGTGGCCGCTTGCGAAGTGTTCGAGTGGTGCGTAGCGCGGAGCGCGCCACCCTCGCCTTTTTTGTAATGATCACCGTGGCCGTGGTCGTGCTTGAGGTCCTGATCCTCACCGACAATTTTCATAACGCCTACGTGGCTACCCATTCCAACCGGGCCTTGCCCGTTCCCTTCAAGGTCGCCGCTCTTTGGGCCGGGCAGGAGGGGTCGCTGCTATTCTGGACCTTCCTGCTTTCGATTTACAGCGGTCTGGCCGTATTGTTGAATCACAAGAAAAACCGCCAGCTCATGCCCTACGTGGTGTCCATCATGATGGGCGTTGGAACTTTTTTCACTTCTCTAGTATTTTTTGTAGCCAATCCTTTTACCGAACTCACCCTTGCCAGTGCCTCCGGCGTTACCGCGTTCACCCCCGTTGATGGCAATGGCATGACGCCCTCGCTGCAATACGCTTCCATGGTTATTCATCCCCCCATGCTCTACCTTGGGTATGTGGGATTCGTGGTGCCCTTCGCGTTCGCCATGTCCGCGCTGATTACCAGGCAACTTGGGGACAATTGGATTCGGGTCACGCGCCGATGGACGATGGTGCCGTGGATGCTCTTGGGAGCGGGCATTCTGCTGGGCGCGCACTGGGCTTACCGAGTTCTGGGATGGGGCGGATACTGGGGATGGGACCCGGTGGAAAATGCTTCCTTGTTACCTTGGCTGGCGGGAACGGCTTTCCTCCACTCGGTGATGATTCAGGAAAAGCGCGGCATGCTTAAAGTCTGGAACATCGTACTGATCATCACCACATTCTTTCTCTGTATTTTCGGCACGTTTCTTACCCGGAGCGGCATCGTCTCTTCCGTGCATGCCTTCGCCCAATCAAACATTGGGACTTTTTTTGCCGTCTTTCTAGCCCTCATCGTGTTTTTCTCGCTTACCCTGCTTTTCCTGCGCCTGGACTATCTGAAAAGTGAAAACAGGTTGGATTCCGTGGTCTCGCGAGAGAGCGGCTTTCTTTTCAACAACTGGATTCTGCTGGCGGCGGTTTTCGCCGTTCTCTGGGGAACCATTTTCCCCATCATCTCCAAAGCGGTGCAGAATACCACGGTGTCCGTGGGCCCGCCGTTCTTTAATAAGACCACCATTCCCATTGGGCTGCTTCTGTTGTTCCTAACCGGCGTGGGGCCGGTGCTGGCCTGGCGCAAGACTTCGTTCCTGAGTTTGCGAAAGAATTTTACCGTTCCCCTCGCGCTATCTTTGGTGGCGGGCGGAGTTCTATTCGCCATCGGTGTGCGCGATCTATATGCCTGGATGGCCCTCTTTCTCAGTGCGTTTGTGGGCATCTGTATCTTCCAGGAATTTTACAAGGGCGCGCGAACCCGGCAGCAGGTTTACACGGAAAACTTTTTCCTGGCCGTTTACAATCTGACCATGCGCAATACCCGGCGCTACGGCGGTTATGTCATCCATTTGGGAATCGTCCTGCTCTTCATTGGCTGGTCCGGGCTGGCCTTCAAGTCGGAGTCCAAGGGACTGATGGCCGAAGGTGACCTGTTGCGCGTCAAGGATTATACGATCAGGTGCTCCTCGCTGACCGAGGGTGAGAATCCCAACTACCAATACTTGCGCGCGGTGATGACGGTGACGAAAGGCGGCCGAGCCTTGGGCGTGTTGGAGCCGGAACGGCGAGTCTATAAGGCGAGCCAGGAACCCATCAGCCACGTCGCCATCAGGGATTCACTGGTGGAAGACCTTTACGTGGTAGTGGCGGGCGCGGATACCGATTCCAACAAAGCCATCGTGCAAGTCTTTGTGAATCCTCTCGTAGAATGGGTTTGGATCGGCGGGGTTGTGGTGTTCTTTGGCACTTTGCTGGCCATGGTGCCCAGCCGTGTGGAGCGTGAAATGGCGGAGATCCAGCGTCAGCGCGAAGAGGCCGTGGAGGAAGACCGTGTCTTCTAGGCCTATCCCGGGCTTGATGTTTGTGGTGATGCTGAGTGCTGCGAATTTGGCGGGAGCCGCCAAGCCCACGGTGAAATCGATTGGCGACGGAATTATTTGCCAATGCGGCTGCACGCAAACGGTCTCCGAATGCAACCATTTTGAGTGTTCGACTCGCGCGGAAATGAATGCGATTACCGAAAAAGAAATCCAGGCCGGCAAGGACGAGACCACCATCCTTCAGGATTTTGTGAAGCAGTACGGCGTCCAGGTGCTGGCTTCACCGCCGGCGTCAGGATTCAACCTGACGGTTTGGATTCTCCCGGGCTTGGGTATGCTCATCGGTTTAGCCGTGGTAGTGCTCTTCGTTCGACGCTGGCGAATGCCGTCGCCCGAACTTAATATGGTACCGGAAGAGGGCATCGACCCGAAAATCGCTGCGGCGGTGGAAGAAGAAATGAGAAAGGTCACGAGGTAATCAACAATGTTCTTGGGAATTGCGTTGTTTATCGCCGCGGCCATGGCTGTGCTTGTCGCGGCTCCCCTGCTTACGGTTGAGGCGGCGGGCGAGGGCCTTCTGCCTGTAGACGTGACGCAACTCAGTGACTTGAAGCGGCGGCGCATGGTGATCTACGAAAACGCTCAGGACCTGGAGTTCGAATTCAAATCGGGGAAAATAGCCCAAAATGATTATGAGGCTCTCAAGCAGGAATACCGGATGGAAGCTGCAAAGCTGATGGCAGACTCGCAGGCGGCTGAGGTTTTGACGCCCGAGGAAGTGATGATTGAGCGCGAAGTGGCGGAACGGCGCGCTCGACGCAAGGTCGCGCCAGTAGAAGATTACGTTTGCGGAGAATGCGGGTTCGAAAATCCGTTACCGGTAAAATTCTGCGGCGAATGTGGAGCCAAAATTGTTCCGCGAAAACGGAAATGAATGATGCCAGGCGCAATTCAGTATGGATGGCGGGAAAATCACAATTCTCTTAGAAGACCAATGATAAGACTCCGGACTAGACCCCTCGCCCAATTTGCCCTCTCAATGCTTCTGATTTTCTTGCTGGGACCGGCAATTCTTTTCGCTCAGGGGCGCATTGAGGGGAAAGTTATAAACGGCACCAATCGACGGCCGATGGCGAACCAAAAGGTTCTCCTGCTCACCCCGAAGCCCGGTGAAGGGATGCAATTAGTGGCGGATACTTTGACCGACGCCAACGGCCACTTTGCCTTTACCCAAACTGGAATTGCACCCGGCAACATGTACCTGCTCCAGGCCAACTTGCAGGAAGTTGCCTACCATGCCGCGGTCCCACCCATGCAGTTTGATTCATCGGGGAACGCCAACGCCGATATCACGGTCTACGATTCAAGTCACGACGCCTCAGCGCTTCGGGTTCGCGAGTTGCGCGTGTTGTTGGGCGCGCAGGGTTCGAAATTACGGGTTCAGGAAGAATATCAGGTCGACAATTCCAGCAGTCCGGCGCGGACTTATTCGAACACGAATGGAACCTTCGTCTTTTATGTGTCTCCTCAGGCCGCGGAACCCACGGTAAGCGTCACGGGACTGGCCAATATGGCATTGCCGCAGGCCATTGCGCGCGGGAAGGCCCCCGGTGAATACCACATTGCGTACGCTCTGAAGCCCGGCGTCACTCCGGTGACGATAAGCTACGACGCCGACTATTCGAACACTCAATTCACGCTGAGCGATCACTCCGCTTTGCCCATCGACCAGGCCAGCTTGTTTGCGTTTCCATCCAACCTTCAGGTGGAATCGCAGGTGTTCAAACCCACCGGTTTGGACACAAAAAATAACATCGCGAAGTTCGAAGCGGAAAACATTGCGCGTGGCACGCCGCTTGAAGCTCAAGTGAGTGGCGAGGCCAGCGCCAGCCCTCCTGTGGCGGACAGTGCGCCGGAAGGGGAAGTCAAGGCCGTTCCGAATAACATGACGAGGCTGGGAATTCCTCTATTCATCTGCTTCCTGCTAATTCTGCTTTGGGCGCTCGGCGTTCGCGCCAGCAAGGAATGGGGGCGCTGGAAAGACCGCCAGGCGTCGAGCCCCGGGCGCAAACAATTGGAGGCCAAGGCAGACGCGCTTTTTAATTCGCTCGCGGACCTGGATGAACTTTTTGCCGAGGGAAAAATCGAAAAGAAAAAGTATTGGAAAGAACGCCTGGATTTGAAGGCAAAACTGATGGCCGTATTGAAGAAAGGCCCGCCCATACGCAACGAGCCCTATGCCTCTCGCCGCAACCCGCGCTAATCAGGCGCTTGAGCTTGTGAACGTTTCCAAATATTTTGGCGACCTCGAAGCCCTAAAAGGAGTTCGCTTTCAAGTGGCTCAGGGCGATGCCGTCCTCCTCTTCGGACCCAACGGGGCGGGCAAAACCACATTGCTCCGCACCCTGGCTGCCCTCTCGCACCCGAGCGAAGGGGAAGTGCATTTTGGAGGCCGGGATTTTTACAAGAATCCGGAGATCGCAAAAGCAGCCATCGGATTTGTTTCCCACGCGACTTTTCTTTATAGCGAGCTGACGGCGCGCGAAAATTTGCGCTTCACCGGAAAACTATTTGGCCTTAAGGCCCTCGAGGAAAAGATCGACCGGGCGCTAGAACTCTTCGCCATGCAAGACCGGGACGATGAACCCGTGCGGCAGCTTTCGCGGGGTTTACAACAACGCGCTTCCCTCGCCCGGGCCTTTCTCCACGATCCCGACTTCCTCTTGCTGGACGAGCCCTTCACGGGGCTTGACGCGCGGGCCACGGACAACCTCCAATCGATTCTAAGCGGGCTGCCCGGCCAAGGCAAAGCCCTGGTTTTCTCCGTTCACGATTTTGAATTGGGCGCCGCCATCGCCAACCGTCTTGTTGCCCTGGAAAGAGGATCAGTGCGCTACGATGGAGTATTGAGGAATGCGCCTCTGGCGGAGCTTGGGATTCGAAGGGAAGCGAGCAGCGGGCAGGATCGATGAAGAATGGCAAATGGCAAATTGCAAATGGCAAATGGCTGATGTTATCTGGTCCGTTTACCATTTCAAATTTGCCACGTCCCACTCGCCATTCTTTCCTACGGCCTTCTGGCTCTTGCCAACTGTCCCCTGATCTATGCATAGCCTAAACGTCATCTGGGCGGTATTTGCCAAGGACCTTCGCGTGGAGTGGAGGAGCCGGGAGACCCTCGCCCCCATGTGTGTCTTCGGACTGCTGGTGGTGTTTTTGTTTAACTTTGCCTTTGAGACGGCTCACGAAGAATCCTTGCGTCTTTTGCCAGGGCTGCTTTGGATAGCCTTTGCCTTTTCCGGGATCCTCGGTTTCAACCGGTCATTCGCGGCCGAACGGGAGAACGGGTGCATGGAGGGCATGGCGCTCGCGCCGGTCGATCCCAGCGCCATCTTTGTGGGCAAGCTCCTCGCCAATCTGGTATTTCTTGGCGTCACGGAAGCGGTAATCGTTTTTGCGGCCGCCATTTGGTATAACTTCTCATTTCTGCCGTCGCTCGGATGGCTTGCCTTGATTCTCTTTTTTGGCACTCTGGGCTATGCGGCCCTGGGAACCATCTTCGGCGCCATTGCGGCCAATACCCATATGCGCGAAGTGATGCTCCCGGTCCTGCAATTTCCCGTCTCCTTTTGGATTTTAATCTTATCCGTGGACGCGACCTCCGACGCGCTTCGCAACTCCGCCTCCAGTGAAATGCGGCAGGGGATTTTTCGCGTGGCCGGAATCAGTGTGATTTTCGCCGCGGTTTCGTTTCTTTTGTTCGAATATGTTTTGGAGGAGTAGGGCTGTGATGAAAAAGGTCTTTCCGGCGTCAATCCACCTGGCCCTGACATTCGTGTGGCTGGTGGTCTCGTTGTATCTGATTTTTCTCTACGCTCCGCAGGAAGAGACCATGGGAGAAGCCCAGCGGATTTTTTACATTCATTTCTCCGTGGCATGCACTTCGCTGCTGGCCTTTTTTTTCGTATTCCTGGGTAGCATGGGGTATTTATTGAAGCGCTCGCGTCCCGCTGACGACTTTGCCTACGCTTCGGCGGAGGTGGGATTTCTTTATTGCTGCGCCGTGCTCATCACCGGCCCCCTGTGGGCCAAACCGGCATGGGGCATTTGGTGGACGTGGGATCCCCGTCTGACCTCGACCTTCATTCTTTGGTTGCTCTACATCGCATACCTGATGCTCAGGAGTTATGTTACTAATCCCGGGCGCGTGGAAGTTCTGTCGGCCGTCTTTGGGATCCTGGGTTCCGTCGATGCGGTGATCGACTACATGGCGATTCGCTGGTGGCGCACACAACATCCTCAACCCGTGATTGGCGGTGGTCCGGCATCGGGGCTTGACCCGCGCATGTGGACGACGGTCTTTGTGACTTGGGGCGCTTTTCTCTGCCTGTTCTTTTACCTGCTGCGGCTGCGTATGACTATGGCAGAAAATCAGCGTGAATTGGTCCAGCTTCGGCGAGAGCTGGCATCATAGATAAGGAGTGATATGGTTAATCCGTATCTCTTTGCGGCCTTTAGTGTTGTCTGGGCGATATTTGTAATCTACGTTTGGGTTCTGGCCCGCCGTCAGGCGCAACTGCAAAAAGAGCTTGAGGAACTGCGCAAACGGCTTCGCGAACAGGCGAATCCCGGAGCCCGCCCGCCCCAGTCCTGAGGGAGTGTCGATGTCAGTTCGGGACGTGCCGGGCTTTATCCCCATTCAGTGGGCCTGGGATTTAAATCCTCCCCTATTTCCTCCTTCCAAGCTGTGGTATATCTAATAACCAACACTTGCGACGGCGCCTGCAAAGCGAACCCATGGTCGACGCAGTGAGTCTGGTGCAGTCGCGGTCCACGCCGTGACCGAAGGCAAGGAGGAGGGACAAACGCCCATGGAAGTTCGTTGTTACCACTGCTTGAAAATACAAACAGTGGAAGATGATGTTTTTGGAAAAGTCGAAAAGGTAGACGTGCACTGTTCCTCGTGCGGCGAGACCTTTCAAATTATCAACCCCAAGCTGACCACCTTTCACGCCCAGGCTACCCGCAAGACCGTGCCCTCAATTACCTCTGAACTCAGCGTGGAGGGGCTCCCGCTCAATCTTCCGCTCAACCGGGAAATCAGTCTGGTGGTGCTCGAGGGGCAGGAAAAAGGGACCATTTATCTTTTGCACAAACCGCGGATCACCATAGGCCGGGCCAATTCCGACGTCATCATTAACGATATGTTGAGTTCTCGAATTCACTGTGCGGTAGAAGTCAGCGACCAGATTGTTCTCCTGCGCGATCTCGAAAGCACCAACGGCACGCTCATAGAGGGCGCGCCCATTCAGACCGCATTGCTCACCAACGGCTCCGTATTCCGGATTGGCGCGCACTCCTTTCAATTGGTCATCACTTTGAAAGCCACATGAAAAACATCGGGCGTTACGAAATTTTGGAAGAGGTGGGGCGGGGCGCAATGGGCATCGTGTACAAGGCCTCCGACCCCACCATCGGGCGCATGGTTGCCATCAAAGTCTTATCGCTGGATTCTTCCAGCGAAGAAGGAGGCACGAGCGCCCGGGAAAGCTTCATGCGCGAAGCTCGCGCCGCCGGCCGCCTCTCTCATCCGGGGATTGTGACCATCCATGACGCACTGGAAGATCCTGACACCAAGAACAGTTACATCGTGATGGAGTTCATCCAGGGCCGCACTTTGGAAAAAATCCTGGTGGACGGCCCGCGCCCGTCCCTGGAGAAGTCGCTGAATATCATCCGCCAGGTTGGTGAAGCCCTGGAGTATGCCCACCAGCAGCAGATTATCCACCGTGATCTGAAGCCCGCCAACATCCTGGTGTCCGAAGATGGCCGAGCCAAAATCACTGATTTCGGAATTGCCAGGGTGATGGCGCGCGACGGGTCCCACCGGACCACGAGTGTGATGGGGACCCCCGCCTACATGGCGCCGGAACAGTTGACGGGCGGCGAATTGGACGCGCGCAGCGACTTGTTTGCTCTCGGCGTTCTTACCTATCTGATGTTAAGCGGGGAAAAGCCTTTTACGGGCGATACCGCCGCTGTGTTGTTTAAAATCGTTTATGAAGATCCCTTTCCTCCCAGCCAGATTAAATCGAGTCTCAATCACGGGCACGATTATCTTGCTCTACGCAGTTTGGTGAAGAACCGCAACCGGCGCTACCAGAACGCCCGCGAGTTCCTGAACGATCTCGACGACGTTCAGAACATGAAGCCGCCCCGCTCTGAGGCAAAGTTTCCGCTCGGCGAAATCCGAACCGGCGATCGTACCTTAACGACGAGACCGCCTATGTTTCCGTGGAAGGATCAGAGCGCGCCTTCCCCAGCGGAGAAGAAATTCTCCCTTGAGACCGTGGGACAGATCGCCGCCGGCGTCCTGCTGGTTGCGGTGTTGGGCACAGCAGCCTTGATCTATCGCAGCTTCCACCGCCCCACAACTCCCTCCACAGCAGTTCGATCCGGGCCCGTCCCGCCGTCAGTAGGGACGCCCGCTCCCCCAGCGACGCCCCCACTCCAAAATTCAAAGGCGGTCAATACCGCCACGGCAATTCGAAAAGATGGCGAGGCCGGCAAAGCTGCGGGTTCAAAATCGAAAGCTGTCGGGAAAACCGCGGCTGATTCTGGAAATAAAGCCCAAATTCCGGTCGAGAAAAAAGCTGTATCGAGCGCTGCCGCGCATGCTTCAGAGCCGCACGGTTCTACCAATACGGCCAAACCAGAGCCGGCCAAACTACAGCCCACCAAGAGCCCAACGAACGTCGAGTCACGAAAGATTCAAGTGGTTTGCAAGTTCGAGCTTCAAGAGGGGACCCTCACCGTTTCAAACGACACCGGCGATCTGCTGAAGGAAGATTTGAAAGGGAAAAAGAAAAGTGGGTTTCTACATATCAAGGGTGGAGTCGGAGGGAGTTTCTCGAAGCCACTCACCCTACCGGCGGGGACAAGCAGTATTTCCGTTCACTTGCAATCGTCGGCTGGTGGAGTGGATTTGACCAGGAAGACGGCCGTCCCCCCATCTTCAAACAGCGCCATGACTCTACAAATTATGATCACCGAAGATAGGCTAACCCTCCACTGGGCAAATCAGCCCCAGCCTTAATAGACCGGAATCCCGGCCGGGAACTTTAAGATCCCTCCACAGACAGGAGCCCATATCTTCGATCAGGCAGTTCGGATGGGCTTGCCGGCCGCCGGGGGATTCGCGCGCTTCAACGCGCGGGTAGAGTGATGGCTTGGCTCAAGCTAAAGCCCAACTTGGTCTCGGCGGCCAGGGTGATTTCCTTTTTGCCGGTTCCGGCCGCAACCGCTGTCCCGCCGCCTCCGCCGATCAAAGTGCCGATTAACGCGCCCTTCTTGCCGCCTGCCAACGCGCCCACCAAGGCTCCGCCGGCCGCGCCACCGCCCATCATTTCAATATCGCGTTTCTTGTGCGAATCTCCCTTGGCGCCCCAGGTGCTCGTGGAGATGGCAATATTCGCTCCCCCTTGAGGGGTCAGTGAATTCAATGTCAGTTGGAGTTCAGCAGGTCTGCTCAGTCGGCCCGAGCTGACGGCGTTCGTAACCGTACCTGTCACTTTGCTCCCGGTAGCCGCGATCTCAACTCCGCCAACCACCAGGGGACTGGCAAGCGTGCCTTCAAAGCCCGATCCTGCGCTTGCCGTGCCGGAGCTGATCGCGTTGGCCAGACGGATGCTCAATTCAGTCCCCGCGGGAACCGTTATGGTAGCCGAGGCCGTTCCATTTTTGGCCGGCGCCGACGCGTTTCCTGGAGTGGTGTTATCAGCTTGGCCTGCGGGAGGATTGGAACTGCAACCAGCCATCAAAACAGCAGCCATGCCGCCCATCAAAATAATACACTTTGTTTTCGCGATCATCGCAAGCCTCCTTTCAAGTCATTCTCAATTAAACTGGGAAACGGGAAAGCCAATGTATTTCAAATTCTACGCGCCTGAGGTGCAATGACCCAGCCACGCTATACGCAGGTTAGAGTGTGCCCAAAAAAGGAACCACAAGCAACTCACATTTGGGCGGCGGCAACAACGCTCATGAACAGAAAACATAGGTAGTGCCTGATTTGCATAGCTGGGAGCGCGGGCGTCTCGCCCGCTCTTTCTCGAGCATTTGATTGCGGGCGAGCCCCGGTGAATTACGCGGGGCCCCGGCCCAGGCTCCCAGGGGAACGAGGACACTCTCGAAAAATATCGACGGGGCACGAGCGCGCGTGCTAACCTAAGAGTGGAGCAAATAAAATCCGCAAAGGCCAATGTGGCGAAGCGGCATATCAGACTTCGGGCTCTGTGCAACGGATGCTCGTGAACCCCGCCAGGTCCGGAAGGAAGCAACGGTAGCGCGCCTCTCCGTGTGCCGCGGATCACCCGAAGTCTGACCCAACTCATTTTCGATTGATGATTGCCGATTGATGATTGATCAACGACGGTTTTTCTGAGGGTTGTTTTTGCGAGAACAATCGCTGACTGCGATGACGTTCTTCAATCGGCAATCCAAAATCAGATGTCCTATCAGGTTTTTGCCCGCAAATACCGGCCCCAGGTTTTTGACGAGGTGGTGGGCCAGCGCCTGATCACCGATACGCTGAAGAATGCCATTCTCCAAAACCGCGTTGCCCACGGCTATATTTTTTCCGGCGGGCGCGGGGTAGGCAAAACCACCACCGCCCGCATCCTCGCCAAGGGCGTAAACTGTATTCAAGGGCCGACCGTCACGCCCTGCGGCGAGTGTCCGTCCTGCAAAGAAATAACGGCCGGCAATTCCGTGGACGTTTTGGAAATCGACGCCGCCTCCAACCGTGGGATTGATGAAATCCGCCAGTTGCGCGAAACAGTCCGCTACCTTCCCGCCCGCGACCGCTACAAAATATTTATCATCGATGAAGTCCACATGCTCACATCCGAGGCTTTCAACGCGCTGCTGAAAACCCTGGAGGAGCCGCCTCCGCAATCGCTATTCATCATGGCCACAACGGAGCCGCACAAATTGCCGGCCACCATCCAATCCCGGTGCCAGCACTTTGCCTTCCGGCTTTTGGACTACGGAGAGATTGTTTCTCAATTGGAGCATATTTGCGCCGCAGAAAAAATCAAGGCGGACGAAGGTGCGCTGAGTGCGCTGGCCCAGGCCGGGGAAGGCAGCTTGCGCGACGCGCTTTCGCTCCTCGACCAGGTGATTGCCTCTTGCGGAGACCAACTGGCAGAGGACCGCGTGCGCCAGTTATTGGGCGTGGTGCCCACCAAGTTCCTGAAGGAGTTGGTGGAAGCCGTCCACGCCGCGAACAGCGCGCGCGTTCTGGACTGCGTCTCTCAATTGACCTCGGAGGGCTACGAGCTGGGACACTTTTGCGGTGAGTTCACCCGCTTTGTGCGCAACATGATGGTGGCGCGAAGCTGTGGGGCCGCCAGCCCTCTTCTTCAGGTGCCCCAGGACGAACGAAAAATGCTGGGGGAACTGGCACTGCTTTTCGGCGAAGAGGATTTGACGAGATTCTTTCAAATTCTCCTGCGCGCGGAGGCGGAGTTGAAATACTCGCGCGAGCCGAAATTCCATCTGGAACTCGCCATGATGAAACTGGTGCATGCCCGTCGGCTGGCTTCGCTCGAAGACTTTATTGCTGGTCTCGGCGGAGCGGGCTCGGGGGAAAAACCGGCCACCGGAGGGCGGCCGGGGACGTCCACAGCCTCGGCAAGTCCCAGCAAACCGGACCATGCTGTGCCTAAGCAAACCTTTGCCGCTCCCATACCAAAGACTGTGTCCCCAGCTTCTGTCGGTTTTTCCCCTGTGAATGCGCCCCATTCAGCAACAAGCCATTCAGGCGCCGCCGTCGTCCCCTCATTGGACCCCGGCGTTCTGGAAGATTCACGGCTTTCCGCCATTAAGGCTCTGGCATACAAAACGCAGAAATTCCTGGGAAGTTGTTTGGAACCCGCAGTTGGTTGGCGGTTTGAAAATGGCGAGGTGCGGTTTCTATTTGCCAGGAAAGACTCCGGCCTCACCGAAATGCTTTCCGGCCGCGAACAACAAGAAATGTTGCGATCGGTTTGCTCGCAGGTGTTAGGCCAGCCGGTAAAGATTTATGTTACACTTCAGGACAAGGAAGAGGGGGCCAGGCCGGTGAAGCCTTCCGCACGCGACCGGGCCAGCCGGGACACAGAGGTAGAGGCTTTCAGAAAAAGGTTCGACTGCACCTTGGTGGATGCCAAAGACTTGAGCCAGGAGTGAGCCATGAAAAATCTGCAACAGATGCAGCAGATCATGAAACAAGTCCAGCAAATGCAGGAACAATTGCAAAAGCAACTGGATGAGTTGATCGTTGAAGCTTCATCAGGCGGCGGCATGGTTACGGTCAAGATGAACGGCCAGAAACATCTGGTGGGAGTCCGCATCGAGAGCGAGGTTTTTGCGTCCGGTGATCATGAAATGCTTCAGGACCTGGTGCAGGCGGCGGTCAACGAGGCCGCGCGAAAAGTGGACGAGCAAATGGCCAGCCGGGTGGGAAACCTGGCGGGCGGACTGAACATACCCGGCCTGACTTAACGGCGGAAGTCGAAAGTCGAAACTGGAAATTCGTGAATCCGGCAATTCGATTTTCGAGTTTCCATTTTCGATTTCCCATTTCTCCCATGAAAGATTTTGCCGAGCCACTGGCTCGCTTGATTGATGAGTTGAAACGTTTGCCGGGAATTGGGCAGAAGTCAGCGCAGCGACTGGCCTTCCACTTGGAGCGCGCCCCGCGCGAGGACGCTGCGCGGCTTTCCGAGGCCATCCTCGAAGTCAAAGACAAAATCAAACTCTGCACCGTTTGTAATAACCTCACCGAACTTGACCCCTGCGAATATTGTTCAGACCCTTCGCGCGCCCCCGATGTTATTTGCATCGTCGAGACGCCCTACAACGTGATTTCCATTGAGAAGACACGCGAATTTCGCGGACGCTATCACGTTCTTCACGGCGCGCTTTCGCCCTTGCAGGGCATCGGGCCCGAGCAATTAAAGATCAAGAGTCTTTTGGAACGGTTGAAAGACGGCAATGTAAAGGAACTGATTGTAGCCACCAACCCTAATGTGGAAGGCGAGGCCACGGCCATTTACCTTTCAAAACTGATCAAGCCGCTCGGTGTCCGCGTTACGCGAATCGCCATGGGCATTCCCGTCGGCTCAGAGCTCGAATTCGCCGACGAAGTCACCGTGCTGAAATCCATGGAAGGCCGCCGCGAAATCTGAATGTATCCGCGATCTCTCCTCCCTTCTGAATAACTCTCCAGGCCTTGCCACGCTCAAAGAAAGCCTCATTTGGGATGAAGGTGCTGGTCATTTAAGAATTATGTTTGGTTAAGCAAGCATTCACATTCGAATTCTGAGATTCCCATTGAGCGGTTCAACGCCGAATCTGGTGGAGGGCAGGAGTGCGATTCTGCTTCAATTCCACCTTACAGGGCAGGCGGAGCAGACCGTGCACCATTTTGGATGTGGTAATTTCAATGACGTAGGCGTTCTCGATCCAGTCACACACGGCGTAGTCGTCCAAGGTGCCTTCCGCAACGGCAAAGGCAAAAGCATAATTGCCGATATAAAGCAACGGAAGCTGCAAGTGAAATTCCGCCGTGCAAACTTCACCTTTGATTTGTGGCTTGCTGGGACATCCTTCCATCAGCGTATTGGTTCCGGTCAGGGCGAGACCCAGCCGATTCTTAAACAGAAAGCCGATGAGGGGCTGCCCGACGTCCTCGAGGAAGCGGACGGATATCCGGATCACGATGGTCTGGCCGCCCTGGGCGGAATGAATTCGATGACCACGTTCATCATAGAGCCCGATTCCCAAGATTTCCGCCTTACGGTTTCCATAGCGCACGTCCACGTTGGGAATCACGGTCTCGATCTCATCCGATGCGTTGTCTCCGCTGCCCGCCGTTGTGTCACTGATCGTTTCTGCAATGGGAAGCACTTCTGTGCTGCGCCGCTCCCGAAGTTCGCGGTTGGCGACCATGGCCGCGTATTCGTTGACGATCCGTTCCGGGCTGCCATATTGGACGAGTCTCCCTTCATGAATCCATGCAGCCTTGGATGCCAAAGCAAGCACAAATCCTGCATCATGAGAAACAAATAAAATGGTCCTGCCCCGGGCCTGTAGTTCAGTGATCTTATTAATGCAGCGGTGTTGAAAATACATGTCGCCGACCGAGAGAGCTTCGTCAATCAGAAGGATTTCCGGTTCGACGTTGATGGCAACGGCAAAGGCGAGCCGAACGTACATTCCAGTGGAATAGGTCTTGACCGGCCGATCTATGAAGTCGCCAATTTCGGCGAAGCGCAGAATGTCGTCCATCCGCTCTTCCATCTCCTCGTGCTCAATGCCAAGGATGGCCCCATTGATGTAGACATTCTCCCGGCCGGTATGTTCCGGGTTAAAACCTGCCCCCAACTCCAGGAGCGCAGCCACACGACCCGCGATCCGAATAGCTCCGCTGGTGGGCTGAAGAATTCCCGCTACCAGTTGCAGAAGAGTGCTTTTCCCCGACCCGTTGACGCCGACGACGGCGACGGTGGCTCCTTTGGGAAATGCCAAATCAACATCACGCAGGGCCCAGAACTCCTGATGATAATTCTTGCGGCCGCGAAGGAGCGCTTCTTTAAGGCGATCTACCGGGCGGGCGTAGATATTGTATTTCTTCGAGACCTTTTCCAGGACAATTGCGTTCTCGTCAGACGACATCGGCAAACGCCCTCTTTGTACGAATGAACCAGAAATAGCCCAGGAAGAAAATCAGGAAACTGATTCCAATCAGAAAGAGCATCGACTTTACGCCCGGAATCGTACCGTCGATCAGAACGTTTCGATAACCGGAGACAATCGGCAAAAACGGATTGAGACGGAACCATGGGACCAGGCCTTTGGGCACCATGCTCTGGGGATAGACTATCGGACATAAAAACATCCATACGGTCAGCACTAACCCGATGATGGTGTTGGTATCTCGGACGAACACTCCGAGGCTGGCGAGAAACCATCCGAATCCCACCGTCAATAACAATTGCGGCAAAAAGATCGCCGGAAGAAGGATCACCGTCCAGGGTAAGCTTCCCCGGCTTCCCAGAAGTAAGATCATCAGGAGAAGAACGCCCACCAATGAGTTGACCCCGCTGGAGAGGGTTCTAATTACTGGCAGGGTTTCGAGAGGGAAGACTACCTTCTTAACTAAGTTCGCGTTTTCCAGAATGCAAGTGTTGGAGCGGATAAGGGATTCTGAAAATGCAATCCATGGCAACAGTCCTGAGAGGATAAAGAACACGAAGTCGATAGACCTGCCGGTGGGAGACGGCACCTTAAGAATCACGGAAAAGACGAGCCAGTAAGTGAGCAGCAACGCCAGTGGGTTTAAGACTGTCCAAAGGATCCCGGCGAAGGATCCTTTGTAGCGGCCCAGGAGGTCGCGCTTGACCATCAAGCGTATTAACTTTCGATACCGATAAAGGCCCTGCAATGGTTCCCATACCTTAATCATAAGTCTTTTGTCGCTTGCACCGGCGGGTCGTCTAGCTTTCCGTTGCACAATCGAGACAGTTGCCTTCCGTCAGCTTGATGCGGGGGTGCCAAAGGTCTGTAGCGCGTTTCAGATTCGATTTAATCCCGATCAACTGAGCTGAGGAGTTACGTAGAAGGTCACGGAGGTTGGCCAGGCCTAGCGTGCCGCCCCCGTAAGCGACGCCTGGTTCTGGAATCACGTCGTCCTATGAGTATTCAAGATTCTCCAGGAAAGCTCAACAGTCCAGTGTGTGTTCCCAGATAATTCACGCCGCCTTCATTGATTTATCCAAGGGAGCTTGCAAAGCTGAAACTAGAATTCAAATTCCGAACCTCCTTGATACTATGCCGAGCGTCAAATTTTTGCAATTCCATTCAGGGCTTGCGGTGGGTCAGTTTGATTCTCTTGTAGCGGCGGTCTCTGACCGCCGTCTTTTGATTCAATAGGTTCCGGCGGTCAGAGGCCGCCGCTACAACAAACTGACCCACTACCCAGGGCTTCTGGTTAACAACGCCTCACAATGCCAACCTTCCCAAGCCGAAGCGGGATCTAAAGATTTTTCCTTTCCATTGTGGAAGCGAATGAAATTGAAAAATGACGGCTGTCAGCGTAATATCAAATAGGGTCGCAAATAATTGACCTGCCCCAGATCTGCGGCCTCGCGAGAGCACACCGCAAGCACACGAGATGAAACCAATAACCGACTGGACAGTCAAAGAGTGGCTCGAATACCACCAGAAGTATGTGCATCAAGGCTCGCTCAACAGCGCGCCGGACATTCAGCAGTCATGGATGGGTAGGACCATATGGAAAAACCCTTTGGACTGTTGGATTTACCAGGAGATTATTTATGACACTAAGCCAGAGATGATTGTGGAACTCGGCGTGGCCCACGGGGGCGGCACACTTTACCTCGCCGGCCTCCTTGACCTCATAGGGAGTTCCTCATCTCGGGTGATCGGGATTGACTCGGATCTGAGCCGCGTGACAGACCTCCATCACCCGCGCATTAAGCTGATGGAAAGCAATTGTATCGATCCCGCAACCGTACGACAGGTGACCGAACTGTGCAACGGACGAAAAACCATGGTCATTGCTGATTGCGATCACAGCAAAGACCACGTTATCGAGGAACTGCGAACCTACTCTCCATTGGTTTCAGTCGGTTGCTACTTTATAGTCGAGGATGGCATTTGCGACGTGATGGAGTGGCAGCCCGTTCCGGGACCTCAAGCGGCGTGCAGTGAATTCCTGCGCGAGAATTCCAACTTCATCAACGATAAACGGCTCCGGGAAAAGTATTTGATCACATACAATTTTGACGGGTACTTGAAGAGAACCAGCTGACTCACGCCGTCTGCTTCAAAGCAGAACCTGATTCTTTTTGCCGCGATCAGTGGAGGGGGCGGCCACGGGCCTCCAGGTTAGCAAGGGAAGGCAGCGAAATGGTTCACAAGTAAGACGCCTGTCGTTCATTCCGCAATGAAAATACACACATCCCTATCCGCCGAATACCTCAGGGAAAGGGTGGACTCCCTGAAACCCTGGTTTTATTCCTTCGAGTTTGATAACAACATTGGCACGCGATCTTATGCCGACAAGAATGCCCTCGGGATACATAAATCGCGGGTCGAGTGCATTTTTCCTTTCCTGGACAAACATTTCAACGGGCGTTGGGATGGGGTGTCCTGCCTTGACATTGCCTGCCACGAAGGGTGGTTCAGCTTCCAAATCGCGCAGCGCGGAGCTCGCACTGTCATGGGAGTTGACCTCAGGCCGGACCGGATCGAGCGCGCCAATTTCATCAGGGAAGCCGGAGGTTTTACCAACGCCAGTTTCGAAGTTCGGGATCTTTTCACGCTGAGTCCCAACCGGGATGGAATATTTGACCTGACTCTCTTCCTGGGCATTTTCTACCACTTGGAGGATCCCGTCAGAGGCTTCCGCGCTGTTCGCGCTTTGACGCGAAACGTGTGCGTCATTGAAGGGCAGGTAGCCCGCTATCGAGAGAGCATCACCACAGCTTGGGGCAACCAACAGGAGCTTAGATCGGGTCCCGCTTGTGTGGTTATCGACGCCGATCCGCAGCACTCGCCGGACTCCAACCGTATTTCGCTGGTTCCGTCGCTCGATGCGCTCCTCAAGATCATTCATGCCGCCGGCTTTCAACGCGCGGAATTGATCCAGCCCACCCTTTCCCTGCATGAACAGTACGTCCAATTCGACCGGGTGATTATCCTGGCCTTTGTCTAAAGGTTTTTCTGAAAACGCGCTCCCGCTTGGGCGGGTCATTCCGAGGAGGTCGCCGCGGCGACCGAAGAGGAAGCTCGCATTGCTGAGCATATCAGAGCGAGATTCCTCTCCGTCGGCTGACGGTTCGGAATGACAAAGGTGGAGAACGTATTTCAACAAAGTGAAAATTTCTTTGTTGGACTTCAAATCAGAAAGGAACCGCCAGTAGACCCCAGGCGCCTACGCTGGTGTTAGCGGGGGGCGGGAGAAACAATCGCGCCCGTTGAAGAAAAGAACGTCTTGTCCACCACGACTTTATGGTGGCCGAGTTCATCCTGAAAAGCCTGAGCTCCCTTCGTTTTGCGAATGTTCGCAATCAAGTCCTGGCGAACCTCGGAAAGTGGCTTGGTGTGCCGGTCTTCAACTTTGATGATTTCAAGCCCGTAAGGTGTGGAAATGACTTCACTGACCTGCCCGGGATTAAGAGCGAAGGCAGCATTGGCAATGGGCGGAAGTAAATTCTGGCGATTCATGTAGCCCATGTCGCCGCCGTCATTGGCTGTGGACGCGTCAACTGAATTCGCCTTAGCCAGTTGGGCGAAGTCGGATCCGGCCGCAATTTGTTTTCTCAGGTCCTCCAGTTTCTTGCGAGCCTCTGCTTCAGGCACCGGCGGTCCAGTCGCCCCGCCCGGTAAATCAATGCTCCTGGTGTCAGTCGGGATCACTATGTGCCGGATGCGAACCTCTTCATAATCCAGTTTCTTTTTCTGGTAAAGGTCCTCGATATCCTTGTCGGAAACCGGGATCTTTTCCTCCAGATGCTTTCTCTCTGCGTCCGCCATAATGCTGCTGGTGGCGATGCTGATGGCCTCCTTGACTTCGGGCAGATCCTGAAGATTATCTTTTTGGGCTGCCTCCAACAATACCTTCATTTGCACCAGGTACTGGGGCAGTTGCGCTCTCCCGGGCCCGCGGTAATAGGCGCGGTATTGGGGTGGGAGAGAATCGATGAACTTTTCGACGTCGGCCCCTTTCATGGTCAGGTCGTCCACCGTTATAACGATGCGGTCATTCGGATCAACGGGCCTGAAGGGCGCGGGCACGGAAGGCTCCTGCGGCCAGGCGCGCTGGCCAGTAAGGCTCAAAAGCATCACCAAGGCAGACTTCAGTCCAAGTTCGTATCGTCGACTCATCAACATCTCCTTATTGAGGGGACTGGGTTGCAACCGGCCGGTTCGATCCGGGACCTTTGGAGGTTTCATTCGGCTTTGGGGTGACGTAGGCGGATACCAACAAGTAGGTAAGCGTATTTCCGGGATTCGTCCTGAAAACGATTGTTTGCTCGTAATCGCGCTCGACGTCGACAGGCACAAAGTCAATGGCCAGCACGCCCGATTCCCCGGGCTTGTACTCCTTCTTGTAATCCTCCACGGTCAACAGCGCAGTTCCTGTAATCACCTCCGAGATGGTCACAGCATGATTCGATATGTTGGTGAAGGGAAAGCGCGCAATTTTTTTCTGGCCTGGATCCATTTTTGCAAAATTGTAATGATGGCCCTTGAATTTCAACTCCTCAACCTGCGCAGGTCGGGGCGAGGAGCTTTGGGCCGATAAGACGTTCATTGGAGAAGTGGGGATCTCTTTCGGCAACACCAGATACCAAATCCCATCCACCAGCCGCCAATTGGAGTGATAAGGCATGTCCACGGGCTGGGCAGAAAGGCCGGCCATAAAGGCGCTGACTTGCACCACTACCGCTGCCGTCTTTTGATCGGAATCGAGGTTGACCGTTTTGATCTCAAATCCCAGGAAAGGACTCTTGGGGATTTTGCGGAAGGGTTCCCTGGATTCCGGGGTCATATAATCCTCCGCTTGAGTGTAGCGGCCGGCCTGCACCAAGCTGTAGTATTCCTCCACGCGTTTTCGCAGTGCATCGGCTTCGCCGGGCTGCGCCCCTTGAGTTCCTTGCGGTAATGCCGGCCCACCTGATAATACAAGAATAAGACCCATTAAGAATGTAGCGTATTTTTGCACAACACACCCCATCGAAATAGTTTTTGGACCTGAGTCCCGAAGTACAAAGGAAATTATAACATTCCCGGGCCGCCCGCGTCACGAGTGCTTACCGAATAAGTAGTGGTCTCATTTGGCAGATTAGGGCGCTCGGATGTGCTGTCATTCCAGCGAAAGCGGGGAGCCAATTTTTTCGCTTGGGAATTTCAAGTGGTGTGGTGTGCGGAATAGTTTGCTGCTGAATTTTACCTCATGGATTCCCGCTTTGGCGGGAATGACCACCGGGCTAAATTGACTTATCGCCCCCGGAGCGCGTGTGCCAAGCAAGGGCAAGAGTACAAATCAAGGCAAATCGAATAAGTCCCAACAATCAAAAAAAAAGGCAACGCAGGAAACGCGCTGCCTTAAAAGGGGATCTTCTAATCGGTCCTGGTGCTCGACGGTTAATCCTTCTATCCGTTGCTGAAAAAACAACTGAGGTTCGTCCGCGTCGAACTAACAAAAGGGCGTTCCCTAAATGAGGTCCCACGCTCAACAGGTAATGGGGCAGCCCATTTGAGCCGCCCCTTACCCGGTGCTGAACTGCTATGCGAACTTCCAAGTGCCAGCGAGGGGGCCCTTTCGAGCCACCTCGCCGCCTTTCACACGGCTTCGTAATTGAGCGTCAAACTACTCTGTCAAGCCTTCACCGCTGTTACCGACTTCATTAAACCCGTTGGTGGTGAGACGGCCAACGTTGATGACAGGATCAGGAATGATCAGCGCGATGTAACCCTGAGCCAGTGCATTGGGTGAACTGATCGCGTTGGTAATGAACCCGAATCCGTGTCCATATTGGAAGTTGCACACTGCAATCATATAGCCGGTGAATGGCGCCGTATTGAGTGTGGCAATGTTGGAGATGTTGGTGGCATACACCGCCCCTGACGGGATGTTCGCGGTTGTGACGACCACCGCTGTCCCCGCCGTGGGTGTGGTGCCCGCAGCGCCTGGGTAGAAGTTCAAGGCGCAAGTGCCCTGCTGCGCGACTGTTCCATACGGGTCAGTGGAGGTGTTGGAAATCGCGAAGCCCGTGTCGTAGCCTGAGGCGGAGATAAACGCCATCCACGGGAAGAGCAGGTTCGTCCTGCAAGGTCCGTTGGTGTCGATGGCACTGGGGCCGCGCAGAGGATCGTTGAAGCGCGGACGGGGTTCCGCTACGTTAAACGGCGGGTCAGTGATTACCACTGCGTCGCCGGTAATTAGCGGTGGGTAGAGCTGAGTTCCCACGGTCGCGGTGCCAAATGACGAAGTGGCTGTCGCAGTCAAGATGAGGTTAAATGTAAAACTCTCCGTGGTGATATCGCAGATTGCCTGGCTACCGCATGCGTATTCATAGACGACGTCGGTGGCAGTTGAACTCGGGAGTAATTGCAATTCGGACCCCTGTACACCAGCCACATATGCGGGCAGTTCGTTGCTGTCGACAAGGGCCGGCCAAGCCAGCGAAACGCCAGTGGGCTGGCTCGCGACATGGAAATGAATTTCGGTGTTATTCGTCCCACCGTACACAGGACGGGCAGCCGCGGGAACTGCGGAACCGGCCACAGTGATCACGTGTTGGACAAACGCACCGTTGAAGCCTTCATGCAATTTGATCTGAGGCTCCGGGTTCGCAGGATTGCCGACGCACTGGAGTACGTTGCCCGGCTTAACCGAGTCAACAAACAGGCCGACGGCGGTGATGCCCACCACGCCTTGGTTGGGCACGGTGAACAAGGATGAGTTGCTCGGAGTCGCGCTGAGCGAACCGTTGATATTGCTGCCGACGTTGGTGATGCCGCCCAACATATCAACGCGGCCGCGCACGCCGTCAATTTCGATGAAGGCGGTCGCTGTGGTCGCGATGCCTCCGTTGACCGCTACGGCCACCACGCATCCCACTGAGGTGTTGGTTACCGTTTGAATCGTGGTGTTGGCCGCTGTGAACACCGTATTGTCGAGGGTGAGAACGATCCCTGTGGTCGGTGTATTGTCGCAAGCGACTCCCTGATAGGTATACTGAATCGTACTAGCCACGGTCGGCCCTGCGTTCGTGGCCGTGATGCGAATACCTCCAAGCACTTCAGCCCGGCCAGTGTTAATAACAAAGGTCGGGACCGTCGTCACTTGGTAGGTTGACTGCCCGAAGGCAGCGCTTGTACCTAAAAGCAAAAGGCAACTAAAAAGCACCAGATTACGTTTCATTGTCGAAGATCCTCCATGTGTATTTGAAATTCGTTCGCAGTTGCAGCACTTAGAACTTTACGGCAAAAAGACTAGCGACAGATAATTCTCACCACTTCCGTCGGCGTGTCAAGCTATTTTTTGTCCTTTTTTCACTCTCGCGCGCCGCGCCCATGATGACTACCGTAAGTTGGGTGACGCACCGGGAATGTCCAACTTCGTACGCAAAGCTAGCATCGGGCACAAAGCGTGTCAAGTCTTTTCTTCACATCATAATTTCGGCGGGAGTGTTTTTCGGGTCAAGCCAATTCATCCCCGTCAAAATTCCGATCTGTTTGTCGAGCTGGCAATGAACCTGATTGAAAATGGCATGGCAATGAAAAAGCTGCAATGGGGTTCTATGAAACAAAAGAGCGGCCCTACTCAACCGCTCTTCTTCGCGGTAATGACGGATCCTGAGAGTGCGTGCGGGAAACCCTGTCATTCCCGCGGAGGCGGGAATCCATGGGTCCTTAGCCGCCCTATCCCATTTGCATCAGAGTCTCTCCCAAATCCTTCCACGCGGGATTAACCGATTCAATGAGCCGAATCTTCCAAGCGCGATTCCATTTCTTCAGACGTTTTTCCGCTCGGATGGCTTCTGAAGGCCGTGGGAAACAGTCACTGTACACCAGTTGATGAACGCCGTATCTCTTTGTGAAACCCTCCACCAATCCCTGCTTGTGCTCCCAAACACGACGAGCCAGGTTATTCGTGACTCCGATGTAGAGGGTACCGTAAGGCTTGCTGGCCAAAATGTAGACGAAGTATTCGCGTCTCATTGAATCGTCTTTGCTCTGGATTCCCGCTCCCCCGCCTTCGCGGAGGACAGCCTGCGAGAGAATGACATCAGTCTAAGCGATGTCCAGAAAGAATCCACCCCAAATAATTGACTGGATTCCCGCCTGCGCGGGAATGACAGCATTTCCCCCGCCTTCGCGGAGGACAAGCTGCGCGGGAATGACAGCATTTTAAAACTGAAGTTCAGGCAGGAACAGCGAAGGCGCCGCCGACTTGCAACTACGGATTCAAGATTTTATCTTTCTTGTAACTCCTTCGGATTTCGTGCAAACCTTCGCGAAGTTGGCGCGTAGCCGCCCCCGCTTCTTCCACGCTCTTAATAATGTGAGGAGTAAGAAGAACGATGATTTCAGTCCGGGACGTGGTATAGGTTGTCGACCCGAACAGAACGCCCACGAAGGGAATGTCGCCCAGGAGAGGAATGCGGTTGGTGGTGGTGTTGACGGTCTCGGAGATGAGCCCACCGAGTGCAATCGTCTGACTATCCCCCACCACGGCGTGAGTGTCGATGGTTCGCTTGAGGAAGCTGGGCGACTGAATAGTTCCAGCGGGAGGGGGCTGCGAGCTGCTGATCTCCTGGTTGATTTTTAAAGAAACAAGTCCGGTGGAAGTGATGCGCGGGGTAACGGAAAGGATGATGCCCACATCCCTCCCCGTGACCGTATTGGAAAAAACATTCGATCCGCCCACAGCTACGCCGCCCACCACGGCCTGCGAGGTCAAGATGGGAACTTCCGAACCTACCTGAATTTTGGCGTCCGAATTATCGGTGGCCAAAACTGTGGGTGCGGAGAGGACGCGGACGCGGGAGCGATTTTCGCTGGCATTAAGGAATGCCATCAACTCGCGCGTATCGCCCACCAACATTCCTGCGGAAGCTTGGAGCGTATTGCTGCCTGTGAACGAAGCCAGTCCCTGCTTGTAGGAGGAGGAACGCTGTTGAAGAAAATAAGTTAATCCAAACTCAAGATCGCCGGTCAACGTGACCTCATAGACGCGAGCCTCGATCATCACCTGGCGAGGCAAAATGTCGAGATCCACCAGCGTTTTGGTAATTTCCGCGTACTGCTGCGCGGTGCATTGAATAAGGAGGGCATTATTCACTGGGTCGACCGTAATCTTGGCCCCCCCATTGGTCTGGCCCGCCACGATTTCGCCCACGGAACTGGTGGCTTCCGGGTTCGGGGAGGCAGTACCCGCACTTGTGCTTCCTGTAATTGGCGCTCCAGTGTTTGCGCCAGGGGAATTTCCTCCGGTGGCGTTTGTTCCAGAGGGGTTTCCCACCCCATCATAAGAGCCTTTTTGATTCTGGAGAGTGGTCAGGAGGCGGGCCAAGTAGTTGGCTTCGGAGTTTTGGACTCGATAGACGAAGGTCTGGATGCCGCTCGGCGCCGCCGGCTGGTCCAGTTTAGTAATCCATTTCTCCACTTCGTCAAAGGCCGAGGGGTCGGCGGTAACTACTAAGATAGAATTTATGCGGTCAATGGCTATGAATCGGAGGGGCGTGGATTTTTCGGAAAGAGCGTAGGCGGAGAAAATCGACTGGAGTTCCGGAACAAGTCCGGAAGCCACATTGTTGGTTACCGGCACCAATCGAATCCGTTGCCGGTCAAAGGTCGGGCTGTCAAACTGCTCGATGATTTCCATCAGCCGTTTGACGTTGAGGCTGGTGTCCTCGAGAATCAGGACGTTGCCCTCCGTGTGAACCGCGGCCACTCCGCCTTCGGTCAGGAATGGGGTCAGCATCTTGACCATGTCTCCGGCGAAAACAAATCGCAGCGGCAGGATTTCCATCATCATGCGATCGTCGGTGGGGATCCCCTTGCCGGTCGTATCGCTGAAGACACCTTGCGCGAGCTTGGCCGCGCGGCCCAGCGGTACGATGCGATAGAAATCTCCGCTTTGGACCGCAGTGGCCCCATTCATTTCCAGAACCGATTGAAGAATGGGAAACAAGTCTTCGGGCTTCAATTCCCCCATGGTCGTAATACTGACGGTTCCTTTAACCGCCGGGTCCACGATGTAATTGATTTTGAGTTGAGCGGCAATGATGGAAACAAACTGCAAGAGATCCGCGTTCTCCAGGCGAAAGCTTACTCCGCTTCCGGATGCTGCCGAGGGAACCGCGTTTTTCTGCGGTTCTGTCGAGGCTGGCCCCGTCGGGGTTTGAGTCGGCGTTGATGCCGGCGGAGTGGCGGCCTGCGGAGGATTCCGGGGGGCATTTTGCGGTGTTGTGTTGGGCGCCCCTGAAGTTCCGGGCTGCGGAGTTTGACCAGGCTGACCTTGGGCAGCATTAACGTTGGCCGATTCTTTGGCCTGCGTTTTGTTCGGAGATGATTGACTCACCTGATCCGTCGCGGGCTTGGCCTCACTTGCGAATGTGGAAAAAAATGAAGGGAGGGAAGCCAGGAGCAGCACGGCCGTTCCGGCCATCGCCCAGGCGAACGCACCTGCAAAGGCCCTCAGGCTTCGGGGCATGTGTCTGCCAGCCAGAAAGGATCTCAACCAAATTCTATTGTCATTCGCCGGAAGTGAATTCTGCATACGGGGACACCTATTTCTCCTTACTTTGGGTTTTCATTCCCGGTCGCAGGCTTGGCCGGTGCAACATCTTCCCACCAGTAAGTGGGGCCGAACATTGTCTGGCGCACAACCTTTTTCTTCCCTCCAACTACGGTGCCCACAGGCGCATCAGCGGCCACGCCTGATGGCGCGCCGAACCCGGCAAAACCTGCTTTGCTGGTACCGTTCTGGCCGGAGTTGTTGTCCGTGGGCGCCACGGTGGTTACCTGGGCGGCAGACGTCCCGCCTACCGGCGCTGGCGCCGGTGTTCTGGGGGCCGCGGCCACTTCCTTAATTCGAGGAATCCGCCTGGCTGATTCCGAAACGTCGATTGAAGTTTTCTTCTCGCCCCACTGCACGATCACCTGAGAGCCGGCGATAGACACAAGTTTGTAACCGCCGATTTCGTCGCCGGGGACGACCCGCTTGGAAAGGCCCGGAGCCTGGTCCCCCGGACTCATCAGGGCAAAACTTCCGTTCCCCAAATTCATGGTTCCATAAAGATAGGGAAGCTCGGGCATTTTTACATTTTCGGCCGCCGATTCATTGGAACGATCCGGACGAAAGAGGTTTCGGTTCACGATCTCGGCGAAAGTCTGGGCCTCCGCCGCGCGGGCTCGAGAGGTGGAAGACGAAGATGCTTCCGCCGGGGAGACGCCGCCGTAAATCCACCCGACACGGCTTTGGTAATTTTTCCATTGGCGATGCAAATACCAGCCCAAGGCGGCGTTTGCCGCAACCAGGATCAGAAACACGATAATTTGTTCTTGACGTCTTGAAAACATGGCCGTGTCCTCTAGTTCTTTTGTCCTTGCGAATCGTTCGCGAGCTTGGATTTATAGATGGGCGCCCCGACCGTAATCTCCAGACTCAGCCGCTTTTGGGGGTCACCTTGCAAAGCCAGGAGTCTCATCTTGGTTACTGACATCACCTTGGGGGAATTGGCGAGGGCAATCATGAACGAGACGAGTTTGTCCATGGGGCAACGAAGTTGGGCCCGACCGACAATCAAAGAGTAACCGCCCCCCAAATCTTCGGTGCGCAGGAATTCGCTGCTTCCAAGTTCGACGCCCTGAGCATCGGCCAGCTCCCGCACCAACCGCTGCCACTCCGCATTGGCCAGCGAAGCGGAAGGGCTTTCGAGCAGCCCGGATTCCAGGACTTTCAATCGTTCCCGTGTGGCCGTGAGGCTGGATTGTTCCACCACCGATTCCCGCACCAGCCGTTGATAACGTTGCAGAGTTAACTCCTTGTTTTCAGTGTCCCCCGCTGTTTTGGGGAGGCGATCCAACAAAGGTAATACCAGGAATTGAAGCACCAGAAACAACCCCACGCCGGCGGCGGCGACCGTTATGGCAACTCGTTCTCTGGGCTGAAGGTTTTTAAGCATCGGATTCTTATTGACGCACCGGCTGTTTAAGCTTCATACGCAGCCGGAGAGTCTCCCTGTTTTCTGCGTCCCGCGTAATCGGCGAGGTAAACTCGACATGCGAAAAATACGGTGAGTTTTCCAGGGGCTGAACCAAATCCGCTGCGTGTTGGGAAACCCCGATCACGACTACGCTGTCCTTGTCCACGTCTATTTCCTGAAGCCACGTCCCATCGGGCAGAAGCTTGGTCAGCTCTTCAAGCACTTGCAATTTTTGCCAAGTGAGCTGCCGGGCGCCTTCCAGTACCCCGGCGCTATCCATTAGTTGTTGCTCCTCCTGAATCTCTTTTCGCACGCCGCCGGCCCTCGTCTCCCAGCGGCGAGTTTGGCGGTCCAATGCGCGGGCATAGAGCGCCCCTTCGATCTGGCGATGGATCCCCGCCACGAGAGTCAACAGGACTGCAAGGCCTGCCAGAGCGTAAATAATCCCCGGAGCATTCCGCTCTGCTTGCCATCGTTTTTCGGCGGGAAGGAGGTTGATCTGCGGCGCCGCCTTTCGTTTCAAATCGGCGTACGATGCCCCGAGCGCTGCCCAGAACTTTCCGAAGTCCCTGCCCGCGGTTGTTTCGAAACCCATTTTTGGTGCGGGGAGAAAAGGAACTTCCGTCAGGAGTTTGGTGAAAGCGTCAGGCAATGCATTCCATTTGAACATCTTGACTGTCGTCGGGTCAGGCACGGGCAGGAAAGCGCGCACAGCGTGCAACTCTCTTTCCAATCGCCCGGCAACGTCCTCGCCGGAACCGGTAGGCACGTCGCGGGTCGAACACAAGTCGCCTCGATGGAAGCCGAGCAATTCCACTCCATCCGGACGTCCGGATATTACAATTGCAGTTTCGGGTATTGCCGTCTTTAATATAGGGACCAGGCAGGCGGCCGCCAGCGTCATGGAGCTCGTTCGCAGGCCCAGGGGGATCAGTTGTTGATGGAACTGGTCCACGCCGGATTTTTCCGCGATGACAATCAGCACCTTGATCAATTTCTTTTCACGATCGCGCGAAACCACGGCACAGTCCCAATAAACCTCACTATCTTTGAAAGGATGCAGCGTATCGATTTGGAATCCGACAACTTTGGCCAGTTCCGGCTCCGTCTCGGCGGGGAGATCCAGGAACCGAACCAATAAGCTGCGGCGCGGAAGGCAAACATTGATCCGGGCATCACGAATCCGATGTTTCTCCATGAACTGCGCCACGGCCGGGCGGGCCTCCTCAGGAGATCCGGCCACCTGCAACCGATCCACAATCCGGAACCGTCCGAAGCGCTTGGCCAGAGCCACCATGCTCAGTCCCTCTTCGGTCCAGTCCAATCCAATTGAGACCTTCGAAAACATCAGCCACCTTCCTTACATGACTTTCCCTAGTCGTTCCACTCGTCGTCGTGCCAGGAAAGAATTCGATACCTTAGTGCCCCCTCGGGCGCAAATTGAACGACCGCCTCGACGGTGCGACGGACGCTGGAACCATCGAGCTCTCCGGTAGAAACGATGGTAAAGATGTTGACTTCGGCGGTGGTGAGATATGGCAACGCCTCATCCGGAAGTGATCGGGCGATGCGGTCGTTCACTTCGCCCACCGTCTTGAAGGGTTCACCCCTGCGTTCCAGGACAATCGCGTTGGCGAAATCCGCGTCCATGCCGGGGACGCTTCCCAAAGCGACTTCAGACGCGTAGTTGATATTGAGCTGCGCCAATCCCGATCTAACCGTCAAATCTCGTTCAATCCCCAATCTCTGTCGCACATTTCCCATTGGGTCGACTTCTGCCGACCCATATAAAATCCCGCGACTCATCCCCGGGACGCGCAATGTTTCTTCCAGGGACTCGAAAAGCGCGTGGTGAGCACGCTCCCCCCCGGGGGAGACTTCCAACTCCTGGACATCATTTTTGGGCGGGCTGCGCCAGTCGACGATGGCATCAGCCAGGTCCTGTGCTCGTGCGGGATTCAATCCTTGCGATTCGAATAGCCGCTCAAGCTGATCCGCGGGGACGTGGTCAAGGTCAAGCTTCCCCGCCTCATTCACCAACTGCAATCTCGCCCGGCCACCTTTGAAAGGAACCACGCCATCCCGTTGACCTTTTTGCCAGGTCCAAAGCGGCGAACGCTTTTGATCTTCGGCGGGAGGGTAAGCGATTTCAAATATCGCGGCCTCCACACCTCCATTGGCAAGGGCATAAGCCTGAGCGGCCTCTTTTCGGTAGGTCGCCGTCTTTACCTCAACCTGAACTGTATTCGAAAGTGTGATGACCAGCAGAACGAGCAGCGACACTGTCCACAACACAACCAGGAGCGCCATGCCAGTCTGGCGTTGGTGAAATCGGCCCACGGATATCGAAGTCAGATTCATCTTCATGATGATTTGAGAAAAGCGTGTGCTCGGATGGGGAAAGTTACTTGCACCCATTTGCCGTCCTGTTTCCATAAGAAGCGAACCGCCCAAGGGTAAGGAACTTCTGGCGCTGGTAACCAATCGGAGACCCAACGAGCCGCCTCTTTTTCGGAATCGGGAACCAGGTATTCAAACCGGGCTGCCTCTAAGTCCGTATGCAGGCCGAAATCGGAGTCCTGTTTGAAAAAAGGGCGATAGGTTGTGACGAGCTTTCCTGTATCCGGATCGGGCGCCACCTCTTGAATAACTTTATGAAGTATTTCTCCATCGTCATGCACCGGAGTTTCGCGCAGAAGTAAATCAACTCTTCGTCCCGGTGTTTCCACCAAGCCGTATTCCACCAGAATCAGACCTGAGCGGTTTCTGTAATGGCTTCCATAGGTGCTAAGAAATCTGAAGCACGATGCCTTGGCTTCCAAAATGGCAAATTCTCCCTGAAGTTTTGGATCATCGGAACGGACCTTATAGGGTTCCAGCGAAGCAATTTGTTTGTTCATGAAGTCGGCGCGCTCTGCATCCATATAAGTTCGCTTCAGCCGATCCTCACCTTGTTGATAGGCGCGGCTGGCAATACGAAGCCCAAAAAGCACCGTGGTCATCACGAGCGCCAGCAGCGTGATTCCAATCATCACCTCGAGCAGCGTAAAACCCTTTTGAACGGACTTCATATCTCCTCTAAGGATTGACCACGGGTGGTGGAACTCGAAGTCTCAGAGTTTGGAGTGCATAGCTCTGGGATCCCTTCGATGTTTCCCACGAAACCTGAATTTCAACCCGAACCAACTGGACGGGATGGTCCGCGCTGACTCCAGGACGCTCGTCGACCAGCTCAGTTCGCGCTCGCCAGCTTAGCCCCGAGTCAGAAGTCCCGGAGAGTACCTGCCCCGGTTCTGATCGGGAGTCAATAGCGAGCTCATTGAGTTTATTCGCCGCAAATTCGGTCACCTGGGCGTAATGGTCTATCCGGTCGACGGTTCGCAAGGCGCCAGACAAGCCGGAAAAAATGGCCGTAAAGCTGATCCCCAGGATTGAAATGGCAATCAGAACCTCGAGCAGACTCACGCCTGCTTCGGCGTAAGAATTGGCGCGCTGCTTTGCGATGGGTTGCATGATTTAGGAACCGCCCTCCGCGATTTCGACTCCCGGGCTTCCCAGCAGAAAATTGAGATGAATCTTGACCGTCCTGCCCTGACTATTTCGCAACCACAGATTCTTTTCCTCGACTTCACCGGAAGGAGGGAAGATGAAGCTGAAAACTTCCGGAGTCCTACGTGCTGCCAGTTCTTCTTCCTCGATGATTTGAATGCCCTCCGGCAGAGGAATCTCACGGATGACTCCGGAATTCTGCTGGAGCACTTTGACCAGGCTTTGTTGGGGCAGAATTTGGACCACGTAAAAATGCTGCTCAAACAAGGCCCGCGATCTCGCGTAGCGAAAAGTTTGCGCCACTCGTTCCGCCGCGCTGCGCAGTTTCCAAGCCTCCAGCCATGGGCCCATGCGAGGGGCAACCAGGCCCGCCATGAGAGTTAGTATGGTGATGACGACCACCAATTCGAGGAGGGTCATCCCCGCAGCATGGCGCTTCGGGCGGCGTGTTCTATTTCCAACTGACAACATCCGCATCTTCTCCTTCGCCTCCAGGCCGTCCGTCCGCCCCGTAACTGATAATGTCGGGTTCATCTCCGTGGTCCCCCGGGAATTTATACACATAAGGATTGCCCCACGGGTCGAGAGGGATTTCCTTGGGGAGATAAGGGCCGTTCCAGTTGCGAACTCCTGCTGGAGCGGTTCGCAACGCCGACAGGCCCATTTCATTCGTAGGGAAGGAACCCGTGTCCAGCTTGTAGGCCCCGAGCGCGGTCTGGAAAGCATTAATTTGCGCCCCTGCCGTCGCAGTCTTCGCTTTCCCAACATTTTTGAACAGCCGGGGGACCACCAGGCCTGCCAGCAATCCAAGAATGACGATGACCACGATCAGTTCGATCAGGGTGAAGCCCCTCGACTCCTTGAACCGGGCCAGGCGCACCTCTTTATTCTTACGTGATTGTTGCATCAGAATGGCACCTCGTTGATGCTGACAATAGCCAGCAAAGTGGAAACGACAATCGACCCGACGACGAGCCCCATGACCAGGATGATGGCCGGCTCGATCAGGGCGACAAGTCGTTTCGTAGCGGTTCGGACTTCCTTGTCGTAGATCTCAGAAATCTGCAGCAACATAGCATCTAGCTTACCCGTCTGTTCGCCCAGGCTTGTCAATTGCACCATCAAGGGCGGAAAGAGCCCAACTGCCTTCAAAGGAACAGAAAAGCCCTGCCCGCGTTTCACTCCCTGCACGATCTGATCAATTGCGTTGGCCAGGATACGATTGCTCAGAACGTTTCGAGTCAGGCGCAAAGCGGAAACAATAGGCACAGTCTGGTTCAAGAGGGTTCCCATAGTCTTGGCAAGCCGTCCTACTTCCAGTTTCAAAATAACCGGGCCAATAAGTGGCGCTTTTAACTTCCAGCGATCCCAAAGAAGCCGTCCGGAATCCGTTCGAATCCATTGGTTGACCAACCATGCGCTCGCCCCCAGGACCAGAACGGCCAACCAACCATAGTTGCGGAAAGCATCGGCGACCTGCATCAGCACCCAGGTGGGCAGGGGAAGCGACTTTCCGGATTCAGAAAAAACTTGCGCGAAGCGAGGCACTACATACCCCAACAACAGGGCAACTGCTGCGCCGCCGACGGTCACCAAGAGGGCCGGGTAGATCAATGCTGAAATAATGTAGTCCCTGAGTTCCGAAGAAAACTCTTCAAACTCCACCAAGCGATCCAGCACTGAAGGCAGCGTGCCACTGGCTTCTCCGGCCCGTACCATGGCCACATAGAGGGCGGGGAATAGTTCTCCGGCCGCCTCCAAACTAGCGGCCAGGGATTTCCCGCTTCGAAGCTCGGTGGAGACTATTTGGACAACGTCGCGTAATGATTCCTTCTCGGCCAAGTCCCTGCAAAGTGTCAAGCTACGATCCAGCGGAAGCCCGGCTCGCACCAGTGTGGAGAGCTGTCGTGCGAACTCGAGACGATCCCGGGAGGAAAGCCGGTTTTTCGAAAGGGCGCGAAGGGACCAGGGCCGGGCCTTATTCTTCAGAGTAACCTTGATGGGCAGTAATCCCATCCGCCGCAGCTCTGCCATCAGCTCCGGCTCGGCAGCGGCGGCCAACACGCCCTGAACGACCTGACTTCTGCCTTTGATCGCTTTGTAGGTGAATTCCGGCATACGTTTATCGCAACCTGACTCGATCGGCTAAACCTCTTGAGTAACGCGGAGTATTTCCTCCAGCGTCGTTACGCCGGATGTCGCTTTAAGCCAACCGTCTTCCTTCAAGGTTCGCATACCTCGTTGGCGGGCGGCGGAGCGGAGAGTGCTGGCATCGGCCCGGTTCACAACTTCGCGCCGCATTCCTTCGTCGAGCTCCATGAACTCAAAAATTCCCACCCGCCCCCAATAGCCCGTCTGGCCACAACGATTACAACCTTCGGCTCGCCACATGGGGATGGAGGCGCCGTCGATTTCATAACCCAACTTCTGAATTTCTCCCCGGTCAATATCGTATTGAGTTTTGCATTCCGGGCAGAGAAGACGCACCAGCCGCTGAGCTAAAACCGCGACCACGGAAGACGAAACCAGATAATGTTCAACGCCCATGTCCGTAAGCCGCGTCACGGCGCTAGGCGCGTCATTGGTGTGCAATGTACTGAAGACCAGGTGCCCTGTGAGCGCCGCGCGCATGGCGATCTCTGCGGTCTCCAGGTCGCGAATCTCGCCCACCATGATGATGTCAGGATCTTGCCGGACGATGTGCCGCAATCCCGTGGCAAAAGTGAGGCCAATTTGAGGGTTGATTTGAATCTGGTTTACACCGGTGAGCTGGTATTCTACTGGATCCTCAATAGTAATAATTTTTTTATCCCGGGTGTTCAGTTTGCGCAGAGAACCATAGAGAGTTGTGGATTTGCCGCTCCCGGTTGGCCCCGTAACCAGGAAGAGGCCGTGCGGCAGACTTAGATAGCGCTCCATCTTCTGGAGGAGACTCTCCGGGAATCCCAGGCTGGTTAATGAATAACGCTCGCTGGCGCTCCGGTCGAGGAGCCGCATGACCACACTCTCTCCGTGCAGGGTGGGAAGGGTGGAAACTCGCAGATCAATTTCCCGCCCGAAGACCCGAAATGGGATTCTCCCGTCCTGGGGCAGTCGCTGTTCGGCAATGTTAAGTTTTGACATCAATTTAATGCGCGAAGTGACGGCGGCGCAAAGATCGCGTGGAGGAGCCTGCACATCGTAAAGGACTCCATCGGTTCGATAGCGAACCCGCAACTCTTTTTCGAAGGGTTCAATGTGAATATCGCTCGCTCGTCGCTCTACCGCCCGGCCAATCAATTGATTGACCCAGCGGATCACCGGGGCTTCGGAAGCCAGATCGCGCAGCTGTTCAATGTCAGTTTCCCCACCGCCTAAACTCTCGCCGTCGGCATCGCCGAGGAGTGCCTCCCCGCCTGCTCCGGACTCTTCCAAACCAAATGAGAGTTCTAACGCCTTCCCGATCTCCGCTTCGCTGGCCAGCCGCACATCAATTTTCTTTCCTACCAACTCCTCCATGGCGCGCCGGTTGTCCGTGTCCAGGGGATCGGCCATGGCCACCAGCATGGTCCCGTTATCAACCCGGAATGGATAAATAAAGAATTGCTTTAGGAAATTAGAGGAGAGCTTTGAGGCTTGAAATGGAATTTCCTGAAGCTCCGCCGGATCAACGCGAGGGATGCCCAACTGCTCGGAGATCACCGTATAAAGGTCATGCTGGGAAAGAAAGCCAAGGTCGATTAGGACGCGGCCCAATCGTTCGCGCTGCTCGCGCTGCAAGGCCAATCCCCGTTGCAGGTCAGCCTCGGATAAGAGGCCGCGCTCCACGAGCATCTGGCCCAAGAGTTTTTGACTCCCCATGATTGAAATCCTTGGAGCAATAGCTTCAGAGGTCAGAAAACTTGACGTGGGTCAAGAACTGGTCGTACGAAAGCTTCCTGTCTGAATACTGGTCAATGTCGCTTCTTTTGACTTGAATGACCAGTTGGGTGGGGAGGTTTTCACCCTCAGGCTGAAAGTGGAACAGGTGAACGATGACCGCGACGGACTCCTCCGATGGGAAATCGTGCAGCGCACTGGCGTGGTCGGCCAGGAGCCGCGGCATGGTCCGCTTGATAATCGCAATCCTCTCCAGCTTTGCCTTTCGTGCTTTCTCAACTTCATCTTTGGTGGGCGGCTGCAGGTTAAACATGTTGGGCATCCGCACGGGATAAAGGTTTACTTCCAGGCTGAATATCACTCCATAATCCGAAAGGTACGACCCTTGTGCTTTCTCCAGCAGCCCGAAAGGAGGGGCGAATGTTTGGACTAGAGTTTCATTAATTACTGCCTCAAATACTTTCATTTCGCCTTTCAGCGGGTTGAGATTGGGGGCAGAGGTCTGCGCTCCAAGAGTTTGCGCCAGCACGAGCGACAGCGCGATCACAACCGGAGACAGCCGGACCAGCCTCAAAGTTCCGGATTGCATTTGAACTACCTCCTCAATCCACCGCCGGGCTGGCTGGTGGGCGGCAAGTAATTGCGCGCAATGTAGCCTACGAATTCATTCTGCTGCTGAGTTTCTTTCCAAACTGCACTCTGCGCCAGCTCCAAGCCCTGCATCTGGTGGGCAATCTGGCCAAGATTTTTCGTTTGCTCCTGGCGCAGGCTCTCTGCCAGCTTTTCATTCTGTTCCTTGAATTCCACCTTCTGTTCAGTCAGCTTGGCGGAGACCTCTTGCGCAACCATGGCTTCAATATCGGCGCGGCTCACAGCATTTTTTGCCACCTGTTCATGAAGGGAAGACGACGGGCCTCGACCCAGCAAACCGCCCAATAACAGTCCGGCGACGAAGATGGCAGCGAAAGCCCCGCCCCAAGCGGCTGCGGCCCAGGGAGTGGAGAAAAATTTCCAGGGGGCGCGCGCTGTCCTCTCGGGAAGCAAGACCAGGTGTGATGGCATTTCCAGGTCGGTAAAATGTTGGCTCATCACGCCATGCAATTCGCTGAATTCTTTCAGAGCCAGCGCACACTGCGTGCAGGTTTCGAGATGGAGTTCGAGCTCGCGCGCTTCATTCGATGGGAGCTCTTTCATCGCGTATTCCATCAATTTTTCTTTCCATTCAATGCATGCCATGGCTTTCACCTCTTCCCCCAAAACACAAGGAGGTCATTCGGACTTCATGATCTTGCGGAGCTGGTCGAGGCCAGCGTAGAAACGAGTTTTGATCGTGCTGACCGGGCAACTTTGTATTTCGGCGATTTCATCAAAATTAAATCCCTGATAGAACTTGAGCACTATTGCTTCATGCTGTTCCAATGGCAGTGCAGCGAGAGCTTTATCCACAAGCAGCTTCGATTCCGCACTCTCCCACTGCGAACCGTCCATAAATTGCGAGCTGCTTGGGACGTCGTGAGTATCAGTTTCAAAAGTTACGTCCGCTTTGCTTTTCTCCGTGCGCAAATGCGAGTAAGCCGTGTTGTGGGCAATCTGGAACAGCCACTGGCGGAAAACTTCGGGCCTTCGCAGCCGGCCGATGTTCGCATAGGCTGAAATGAAAACTTCTTGAGACAAATCGAAAGCGTCTTCGGGATGACCCGTCAAATACACAAGGTAGCTGTAAACCCGCCGCTCCCAGCGCCTAACCAGCACGTTGAAGGCTTCGACGCTTCCCGCTAATACATCGCGTACCAGAGAAGCATCGGGACGGTCAGAGATCGGTGTAGCCGCCAATTTCACCTCTAAAGACGCAGAAGGAAGAGAAAAAGTCTGGTTTGGGGTAATTTTTTTGCTTTAAACTTTCTGAATCACGGAAAGCGGGCGTTCCAACCCGAATGTCCCCGCCATGAACCTCAGCTAGATTGCAATCATTTATCTGATGGGCGATCGATGTCAAAGTCCTTCGCCCATGTTTACTCTACTCCATTCGGCGTTACTTGGCATCCGAACTTGGCTCCAGATAGTGTCCTGACGAATTGACGACTTCTTTTGTAGCGCCAGCGTCCCCACCGGCGTTCCCCTGGGTGCGTATCCGGGCACCGAATTTAATAGTCATCACTATGCCGATTCCTCAAACAATGCGCTGGAATCCCGAACTGAGTAGAATAGCTATATTCAGCTTTCCCGCCTCGACGGCTTTGGGGCGTGTGGTACTATGTTGATTCAATTGAAAATGTAGTAACCAAGCGGAGCAGGCAAATGGGTTTTCAGGATGGCGGAGGCGACCTGCCGTGGACGGGCGAGCGAGTTGTGCCTGGCAAAACCCCTGCTCTGTTGGTCTTGGAGCACATTGTCCGCTATCGGTTCGCGGCACGGTTGGTGGAGGGAGGCAGAGTGCTCGACGTCGCGTGCGGGACGGGCTATGGTTCTTCCATTCTGGCCGAGAAAGCGATGTCCGTCGTCGGCATTGATTATTCGTTTGAAACGATTCGATACGCGCGCAAGAACTATTCCTCCCCCAACCTGAACTTCTCAGTTGGGGATTGCCGTTCTTTGCCATTTCAGAATGAAAGCTTCGGTGTGGCGGTAATGTATGAGGCCATTGAGCACATTGCGGAACAGGAGCAATGCCTCGCTGAAATCCGCCGAATCCTCGACCCCAGGGGAATTCTGATACTTTCGACACCCAACACAGCGCGGCCCACCAAGGTAATCGAGGAAGATAACCCATTCCATTCCAAAGAGCTTACAGAACGGGAATTCACGGACCTGCTTGGGCGGCATTTCCCTCAAGTCCAATTGCTTAACCAACACGAGTTCAGCGCTTCAGCCATACAGATCACCAGCGGCCCCATTCCGGCACCCGCGGAACTGGTTGAAGATTCAGCGAATGCCGCTTGCGCCAAGTATTTCATTGCTGTTTGCAGCGCGCATCCGACCCAAGTCCCGGTCACTAGAACTCTGGGCGTTGGGGGAATCGAACATCAGATCGAAATCGTGAAGGATCTGCGGAAAACTCAAAAGGGTGTCGACGCCCTTCTGCATCAGCGGGAAGAAATTGAGCGTGAATTTGAAGCAATTCGGCGAGACCGCGATGAGGCCGCTCGTCAATATGCTATAAATCTGGCCGCGCATCAAAGTGAAATCGAAGCACTTCGGCAAGACCGAGAGGCGGCTGCACACCAATACGCTGAAAACCTGGCGGCATATGAGCATGATCGCCGAGCCAAGCAAGATGCGATTGAGGCGCTGCTGCGTCAGCGGAAGGAAAACGAAAAGGAATACGCAAAGAATCTCACCGCCCATGCTGAAGTCATCAGTAATCTCGAAAGGGATCTTCAAGCCAGCAGGTTGGAGGCGGAATGGCTCTATCGCTGGATGCCGACAAACAAGCTTGCTCGCAAACTTTTCTATGGGAGGGAACTTCGAAAACGACTGCTGCATGCTCTTGGGTTGAAGTCGCAAAGCCGGCGCTCTGGCTAACGGCAAGATAGGTTGATTCTAGGGTCTTCATCAGTTGGGTCCCGTCAAATTGAGCGGCTGACATTAATACCAGTGAGGCGGAGTAAAGTCGACTCGTGTTGCTTTAAAAGCGGCACGGCCACCCCACTGACCCATAAGCTCCGCCTGAAAGCCTGAAGTGTCAAGCATAGCCCGCAAACACTGGATATTAGGCGCCCACCAATTCGACAAATCATTGTTCAACTCATTGTTCGGATAGAATTGCATTATGGGTGAATCCTTCAACCAGGAGTGGATCGTATCAAGCGGGGTAATCTTGCCCTGGTGGACAAAATACTGGTCCAGCACATGGGTCTCCACAAGAGCGTACTCACGGCATACAGCATGGATTTTATCCAGTGCCAGCAGGGGGTTGCGCAAGTGGTATAACACGCCGAAGAAAAAAACTACGTCAAAAGTCCCGTGAATTTCCGGAGCAAGGTCGTAAACCGACCCCATAACATACTCCGCCTTGGAGCCCCTTAGTTCATGCGCCAAAGCAAAACCACGCTGACCGGCGGGGTGAAGATCCACTGCCAGTACCCGCTTCGCGCCCCTCTTTTCGGCTTCAAAGGTAAAAAATCCATCATTGGCGCCGATATCCAGTATGGTCTTTCCGCTCAAGTCCTTTGGAAAACCAATCAAGTCCAACAAGGGCGTCGGATCATAAAGACCAGGAGTAACGACGCCCGGAGCGACCTCTATCGAGTGATACCAATTGATGGAATTGACTCTTGCCTTTATCTCTTCGTCTTCCAAATTAGCTCCTCGCCCACAAGGGTTTCCAAAAAGGGAAAACATCTTGGTACCGGCCGATGATTCTGCCTGTCCGTAAGTTTGTTACCGCCGAGGCTTGAAATGGCAAACTGCTCCGTGTGGCCTTAGGGTTATCGTGAATCGAATCCACCCAGGACTTCGTGGAAAACTTTGGAACAGACCATGCAATTAGTGACTAAGCGTTCTTAAATGATTCTTCGCTGTCAAAAGTGACGCGGACCAATGTGGAGCCGGGGATTCCTGCTGGCTTGGTTGGACCAGTCCTGCCCTATCAGAGCTATCTTGAAACCGCATCAACGCCGGAGGTCCCCAGTTGAGGTCCCAGAGAGTTTGCGCAGTAGTCGCATCCACTTTCGTCTAAAAGGGCCGGCAGCGGTCGGGACCCTGGGAGGTTCAGGCCCGATGGCCGGTTCTGTAGCCATCGCGGGGGGTGCACCTGAAGCTTCTTGTTCCTGGGCAGGGTCTGTTGCCGGTTCCGGCGTTTCCTGACGCTCCCACCCATAGAATGGGCACTTCACACACACGGCGTACGGCTCATCGCTTAATAAGGATTCTCGCAATGATTGATAGCGAGGCCCGTGCCAAACCTCTTGAAAGGTTTGTGTTGAAAGGTTTCCATAGGATTCCCCGATCACGCAGCACGGTCTGACACTACCGTCATATTGCACAAACATCTTTTCCCATGGTTCTTTGCAGGTCTTTCGCAAGCCTTTGTACGTTGCAGGAGTGGCAGCAGAGATCGAATCATTGCCGGTGACTGGATTAGCCACACCTCCCATCGTATCCACGCTCACGACTTGGCGCCCCGGAATATTGGGAGGCAACATTAAGTTGATCCCGTACCTGCGAGCCTCGACTTCCGCCTTCGGCGCCCATTCGGCCATCAAAGGATCATTAACCAATGACTGCCCTTGAGTCATGTTGTACTCTGCTAGCTCCGCTACCTGAAAGTTCTCTACGCCCAGTTCACCCGCCATTTTTACGACGGAGGGCAGCTCGTGAATATTCTGCCGCATCGCCGCGAATTCGATCCCTAGATGAGGGCGATTTGTCTTCAGACGTTTCTTCGTCTCATTAATCAGGCGGATGTTGGCGACAATTTTCTCCAGGCTGGCCCTGCGGCGGATTTTGTCGAAAACCTCGGGGCTGGCGCCATCGATTGAGATTACAATGGCCTCAACGCCGAGGCCGACGAACTTTTCCACATTCCTCTGAGTAAGGATTGTCCCGTTGGTCTGAAATGTGGCATTGCATCCGACGCCCACCACACCCTCCACCATTTCCATGAAGTTGGGGTGAAGAAAGGTTTCCCCGTGGCCACTCAATTGGACCGTTGGTTTGAATTCCCGAATCATAGGCAGCAACTTGAGGAACACATCCATGGGCAGATCGCGAGCCTCATAGTTACCCAAATTATTCTCTTCGCTGACCATGCAATGAATACACCGCAAATTGCAGCGTCTAGTTGTTTCCAGAACCAAATACTTCAGGGATGCCAGCTCTGGATTGATGTTCATCGCTCACCTCTTGGACCTGTACCGGTTGGCCGTCATACACTGCTAAATGGGAACACCTATGTTGATTTGTTTGCCCAAGAGTACTATACCCCTGACCTCCTCGGGAAACAATGCTCCAGGCACATTCGCGGTCGTTTCGAAACATTAGAATTAGAGGAATTTCCGTATGGCGCTGGATACGAGATCATGGACTGGTGCGATTATGAATAGGGATTACCTCCCCCATGATTAGTCAGAAATGCCGGCAAGGTTAGGCGAGGAGAGACGCATTCGATCAGCGACCCGGCTGTAGAATAGGTTTGACCGCCTCTGGTTTCTCAGGAAATCGCGAGGATCGGGCAGTGGCGGTCTCCGGTATTCTTCTTCGACAGCCGCAAAGAAGTTCCTTACAAATTCGTCGAAACGACTCCGGGAAAAAACCTGACTCCGGGCGAATGCGGCGGCTTGTATTTCATGCATGCGGCCGGGGTTCATCATCAAATCGAGTGTCCAGCGGCCGAGGTCACGGAGGGAGTCGAAAAGAAAACCCGACTGACCATGTTCGACAATCTCACGTTGTCCACCGCCATTGAAAACAATGGGTGCGCATCGGTTCTGCATGGCTTCAACGATACTCATGCCGAAATGCTCGATTAGATGAGGATCGAACTCTCCCAAACCGCATGCATGCCAGAAGACTTTGGCACGGGCATACAAATTTTGCAGTTCCGGAAGCGATAGGTTCGAACACACTTCAACCGGGGCCGGGCTTTCCTTGGCCATTCGCTCTATCTCAGCCAGATACCGGTTTTGCGGCAAGCTTCCACCGGCCAGAACCAACCGCCAGCCTCGCAGGATGTCGGGATGCGAGCACCACAAAAGCTCAAAGGCCCGAATCAGCTCGTGCTGTTTCTTGCTGCCTCCAGGCTCAAAGCGCGCAACAGAAAGAATCAGATTCTCTTTCACTGCAGGTTCGGCTCCCATATCAACTGGTGGATAGAGGAGCCCATCAGGGTCAAGTCCCCACAGACTCCTGGCCCACTCGCCCGTATATCTTGAATTCACCAACAACGCGGTGTAATCGTCCACCGCGAAGTAGGAGCGCCGGAGCGTGTCCGGAAAGTGGCACAGAAAAACAGAAAAGGGCGACAGAGGGCGGACCATGTTCAGCATGTTGACATTGATGAAAATATCGGAGTGTCTCGACTCAAACGAAATAGCTTCGAACGGGTTTGGATCGTTGTCGGTCACTGCGTTAGAATCGATCCAAGCCCCAATCCGGTCAAAAAAGGGCAGCGATAACTGCCGCACTTCGCAGCCTGAGAGCGACAACCCATACCAGGCTTCGAGATCTTCAAGCCTGACGGGTTTGCAGGCCAACAGGGTGATATCAAACCGGTCTCGGACGGCGGCAGCCATTGTGCAACCATACTTTTGGCCGCCCCCGATCACATGCATCGCGTGATCGTAAAATGTTATGGACATTTTACGATGGCCCAGAATCACCTGCATTCTGGCGATGAGATGATCTACGGCAAGATTTCCGTAAAGACGAACCAAAATCGCAGATACTCTTTCCAGAACAGATTCCACAGTTTTCGTCGAATGGCTTGTCATCAATTTCCTGAGAATAATCGGGAGATCGTTGTATAGCGAGACCAATGCATTCTGGGTCACGAGCCGAGAATTCTCGATCGCTCCGGCAAGGCTATCGGGATGATGCTTGGCAACAAAAATGAGCCTTCCGCGATCGCAAAAGTAGTCGGCAAGCCGGCTGCCCTGACTCGAGCCATGAAATACATGCCGGGCCGTTGCCTTGGGGTTATAAAGAATCTCCCAGCCTTGTTGACGACTGCGCAGGGAAGTATCCACATCCTCGTAATACATTACGAAGTCTTCATCAATGGCGCCAAGATCTTTCAGGCAACCCCTGCGAAACAGAACTGCAGCCCAGCAGAGCCCTTCCCGCATTTTTTCGGATTCAAATTGTCCCCGGTCTTCTTCGTTGTAGCCTTCGTCGTCCCAATAGAAGTCGGGAAGAGGGCGATGGCCCACGCTATTGATTCGCCCGCTGGTGAAAAGGATTTTGCCGCCCGCGCATCCGGCTCTTGGGTTTCTCTCGAGAGTCTGTACAAGCTGGCCTAGCCATTTAGGATCAAAAAACACATCGTTATTAGCAAATGCGATGTAATCGCCTCTCGATTGGGAAATTCCCAAGTTCAGCGCCTTGGCAAAATTGTTTACGGGATTTCTGAGTAATCGCAGGCGGGGATGGTTTGCAAGCGCTTCCTGTTCCGACCCATCGTCAGACCCGTTGTCCACAAGCAGGATCTCCACCCGGTCTACTGGATAATCCAATTGTTCAATGGAGAGCAAGCAGGCATCCAGATGCTGCTTGCCATTGAAGTTCACAATCAGGATGGAACAATAGGGAGATTCCAAGGTTACTTTGCCTAATTCATTAGGTTAATGGCGCAGGGAGATACTCCCGGAGCACACAGCAGGCGTTATAAACCCGCACAAAAACCATAACATAAATTTACCTATGCCGAGAATGTTCAACTGTAGAGACCGAACGCCTGATAAAAACCGGCCCACGAAAATGAGGGAGGATGGTAATATTTCTTGTCATCATCCAGGTGAGGAGTTGTGATATGCAAGATGAAGCCGCAAGTGTTGCGGAGGTACTGCAAAGAATCCGGACGCGGCTGGCTCGACAAATTGAGACTGAGCGCAATCTGAATTCTGGAGATCAACATCCGGCTCCAAGCAGCCAGGCGAATATCGAACATCTCCGAGAGTTGCTCGGTGAGGTCCAAGCACTTCACGGCCAAGTCGGAGTCTTGAATCCCCGCCATCCCGGTATTTTCAATGATTTGATTCAGCAGTTTAAGAAAGCTTTACTCCGGATTTTGAGATGGTATTCCCGCCCAATTGTTCGTTATGAAGCTGTGAATATCCAATATCTGGGCGAAGTTATCCAAATTCTCGAACGACAGGAAGCCCAGTTGAAAAGCCTCGGAGGCAGACTCGGGTTGGCGGCAGATGACTTTGCCGACTTACGCTTGCGAACACTGGGCAAACTCAATGAGATCGGAATTAAAATGGAGCCAAGGGCCACCGATCAGCCCGAGTCAATGCAGACCCAGCTTGATATCTTGGAAAAGACGGCGCAGACGGTAGCAAACTTGCGTGAAACCGCTAGTGTGAAGTCCCCCGCCGCGAGGATGGAAGCAGACTGGGACAAGCGCGCCCGGGAAGATGCCCGGTACTATATCGATACAGGCCACTCTGAGACTGAGGAAGCATTCGAGAGGTCGGGCGAATGGGATCTAACTAATCACATTCTTCAAGGCATCGAGCTGAGTTCCCGCGCAACAGTATTGGAAATTGGCTGTGGGATCGGCCGTCTTCTGAAGCCATTAGCCCGGCGGGCCGGCCACGTAATCGGCGTTGATATTTCTAGCGAGATGGTGCGAAAGGCAAGAGCTCGGCTTGCTGAAATTCCGAACATTCAAATCCACAAAACGGATAACGACTTATCCATGGTTGAGTCGTCCTCGGTGGATTATTGTTTTTCCTTCGTGGTATTTCAGCATGTTCCTGACAAGCAATCAATATTCAACTATTTTGAGGAAACAAGCCGCATTTTGCGCGAAGGGGGAATATTCCGCTTTCAAACTAACCAGCGACCTGAAAAGTTTATGGAGTCCCACGTGGCCGGAACATGGGATGGAGTGGGATTGGAACATTTTGAAGTCGTGGCTCACTTAGAAGAGGCAGGATTCAAAATACTCGATACGTGGGGCGAAATGACCCATTACGCGTGGTACACGGCCGAGAAGGTAAAGAATGCAGGAACGGACGCGCCGGAGGGTTTGGTCCAATTCCGCGCGACAGTTGTTGACTCCGCGGCAGCCGAAAAGTTTTTAAAGCGCATAGGGGCGGAAATGAACAAACCCACGCTAGATGCTCTCCTCTCGCGCCGCGTGGCTTGGCGAGAGGCTTTGGATTTCTTAATCGAAAAATGGTCGCCCTTAAACAATGAAGAATTCATTCGAAATGTGCATAGCGCTTTACTTAACCGAGAGATCGGACGCGAGGCCATTCGCCCCAACTTGTCGATGATGGAAGATGGCAGACTTACGCGGAGCGTGTTCCTCGACTGCCTGGTCAGCTCCAAAGAATTTCGCGATGTCCTGGCCGGGATAAAGGGTTAGGACTCGCCAAATAATTCCCTTCGTCATCCGCAACTTATTTGGACGGGGCCGCGGTCGTTCCTGGACCGGCCAGCGCCTTCTGCACCGATGCAGGAAGCTTATCGCCGTTGGCCAGCATCAGGCTAACCTGCCACATTTCCTTGTCGGAAAGAGCGGCGGCAAAGCTGGGCATGCCCGTCAAGCGGATACCATTCTTGACTTTCCAGTATGTCATTCCCGGGGGATCGTCGGCCACATCATGATTCGGCTGAAAGAGCTGGGGAGGCTTCGGGTACATCCCCTTGGCCAGCGCCGGCTCGGCCTGCTGAGGGATCCCGTGGCATAGGGCGCAATTCATGCGGTAAACGTCAGCGCCGGCAAGAAAAGTCGCCTCATTCGCTTGCTCCGGGGAACTGGTGGGCATTTCCTTGGCGATCCTGGCTTTGAGCGCCGCTTTCGCAATTACCTTTTCAAGCGGCAGGGGAGGATCGGCAGTGGCGGCCGGCGCCATTCCGGAAACAAGATAACCCACCACTCCGGCCGGAACTAAAATGAGTCCCAATATTAATCCCAGGATGAATTTCTTCATAGGCGCACTCCTCTTCTCAAAAAATACTGGCTAAAAGCGCAGCCGCAATCGTGATCCCGCCGCCGCACCTTCTTGCAATTATACGGCGATTTTGTGACTTCGGACCACCAGAGTTGCGGGGGGTAGCGGGTCAGCTTGATTCTATTGTAGCGGCGGTCTCTGAGCGCCGTCTTTTGATTCATTTGTTTCCGCCGATCCCCGCCTCGGAGGGGTAAACTCCGGCCGCCGCTACAACAAACTAACCCATTACCCCAGGGGGAGTTCGGCGCGCGCTCAGTTGCGGCACAGTTCGCCTGGGGGAGAAAACATTTGACATATTCCATAATTCTAGTATCATCGAATTATGAAGCCGCGCCAAGATCCCAAGCAAGTCACTCGCTATGCGGAAATGTTTGCCGCTATGGGCGCAGAGCCGCGACTGCGCATCGTTCAACTTCTGCTGACGGCGCACCCGCAGGGTTTGGTGGTGGGCGATATTCAAGAGGACTTGGAAATTCCCGCCTCCACGCTCTCCCACCATCTCGAAAAACTGAAGAATGAAGGATTGGTTCGAGTTCGGCGCGAAGGCACTTTCCTTTGGTATATCGCCAACACGAGCGCGCTCCAGGAATTAATGGATTTCCTTTATGCGGAGTGCTGCACGCGCAGCAAGGCGATTGAACCGGACGAACTTGTTTCAATTACGGCAGCAACATCCAGAACTCTAGGGAGGAAAATAAATGAGCACCGAAAGCATTAAGGAAATGGTGAAAGAAAAATATGGTCAGGCCGCCTTGCGCGTGACGGAAGGCAAGGCGACGACGTGCTGTGGCACCCAGTCGCCCAGCGGAATGGGGCAAACCGACCCCATCACCCAGAATCTCTATGACGCGGCGCAGAAGTCGGAGCTGCCCAGCGAGGCCGTGCAGGCTTCGCTCGGTTGCGGCAATCCCACCGCCCTTGCGCAATTGAAGCCCGGGGAGACTGTGCTTGACCTGGGCTCGGGCGGCGGCATTGACGTTTTGCTCTCCGCCAAGCGCGTGGGGCCGTCGGGCAAAGCTTACGGCCTGGATATGACGGACGAAATGCTGGCGCTGGCCCGCGAGAATCAGCGCAAGGCGGGAGTGCAGAACGTCGAGTTTCTGAAGGGCGAGATTGAGAATGTTCCGCTGCCCGACAATTCGGTGGACGTGATCATCTCCAACTGCGTGATCAACCTCTCGGCGGATAAAGACCGCGTGATGCGCGAGGCTTTCCGCGTGCTGAAACCCGGCGGGCGTTTTACAGTCTCTGACGTGGTGGTGCGCGGCGAAATGCCGAAAGAAATTCAGCGGAAGATTGAACTTTGGGCGGGCTGCGTGGCCGGCGCACTGGAAGAGACGGACTACCGCGCCAAACTGGCCACCGCAGGCTTTGAAGCAATCGATATCGAGCCCACTCGAATCTATCGGACGGAGGATGCAAAGGAATTCCTTTGTGCCGAGGGGATCGACGTTACTTCCCTTGCGCCTTTGGTGGATGGGAAATTTATGAGCGCCTTCGTGCGGGCGAAAAAGCCGGCCGCGTCCTGCTGCGAGCCCACCTGCTGCGGACCGTCCGCGAATTAGCAAATGGAGTGGGCAGCCCCATGAAAGTTCTTATTCTCTGCACGGGCAATTCGGCGCGCAGCCAGATGGCGGAAGGCTTGCTGAGGCACGACACGGGCGATACCGTCCAAGCTTACAGCGCCGGCACCAAACCCACTCACGTCCGCCCCGAGGCCATTGCCGCCATGGGCGAAGTCGGGATTGATATTTCGCGTCAACGGTCGAAATCAGTCGATGAGTTTTCGGGACAGAAGTTTGATACGGTCATCACCGTGTGCGACAACGCAAAGGAAAGTTGTCCTGTCTTCCCGGCGGGAACGAAACGAATTCATTGGAGCATCGAGGACCCCGCCGCCGTGATGGGCTCGGAAGCCGAGAGACTTGCGGCCTTCAGGCGCATCCGCGATGAACTGAGAGCGCGCTTGCGGGATTTTGCCCGGAATGAGGCCGTCTAGTTTGCCAGTTTTTTGAAATCACTAAACTCGCTGTGTTGGCGCACGCGAATGGGTGTAAACAGTTTGCGCGCGTCAATGGCGAAAATAAGATTTTCCATCATCCAAACCTTGGACTCCACCCACCGCCTTTGCAGAAGTAGGTCGACCTGGCGTACCGAACCCAGGATGCCGTAAAACGAAGTCGGCTCGGTTAAGTGGAGATCGCATTTCACCAGGGAGTAATCCTGCTCGTCCACCCAAACCTTGCCTTGCATATGTGTGATGATCTTTTCACTGTTATTGCGCACCGGGAGGTCTCCCGCCCTGGGGATGACGGTGATGACATAGCTTGGGCGGCCGTTAAGATCCTCCTGCCCCACCACGTCAAACCTAAAGTGGCCCAAAAATTGTTTGTCCAACTTTAGGCTGTCCCTATCGTCTTTCGCCGGCCCGGCAGCCTTTTTGTGTTGTTCATCCAAAAACTTCTTTTCGCGTTCGGCTTGCTTCCGTTGCTCGTCGGCAACCAGCGGTTTTCCGTCCTTGGCAATCAGCCGCGGAAAGGAGTGGTTTTCCAGGAGTACGATCTGGAAAGTTTCGTCGCTGTGCTCCCTCACCGTGCCGTTCTTGTCCAATTCGTCGTGCAGCCGCCGTTCAATGTACCCATACTTATCGTCGAGGTTTTCCCGTTCCTCTTGGTGCGAACGCGCCACGAATTTCTCCACCAACTCGTCGGCCTTGGGCAGTGTCGGGCCAGACGCGGCAGGGAAAACGCAAACGCCGGCGGTGACAGTCCAAAGAAAGCCTGCGAATATTTGGACTTTGGGTTTCAGCCAGCCGAACTTGCGCATATGCCCCGAATGTTACCTGAATCGCCCCGCGGGCGTCGAGTCATGCGGATGGCAATCCCGGTAATTTGGAACCCAGGCGCCCACTCGAACGATGCCGGATTGAGATTACAACTCCGGCCGTTATCGATTTTCAGCGGCTTGCGACGAAAGCAAGGGCTTCGCCCATCAATAGCGCGGCTACCAACTCATAGGCAAGCTGAAGCAGCACGGTGCTGAATGGCCATGGCTGAATTGCGTAATAGATGAAGTAGCGGCTGACGGTGGCGATGAACCAAACCGCGATTCCGTAACCAAGGCCTTGCATCATCCACGCGCTGCCAGCGGAGGATCGCGGAAAAAGCCAGACGAATGCGACGGCAAAGAAGAAAAATCCGACCAGCAGGAAAGGCGCGTGCGCCTGGCCGTCGGCATCGCTTCTCATCAAACCGGCGCTCTGTCGGTACACGCCTTGCAACAGAATGGCGTGGATCAGGAAGTTTGTCGCCGCGGTCAAAATGAAAATCATGATGAAGGCGAGAATTGCTCTTTTCCAGGTCATCAGAGTGTCTCCTTGGTTGGAATTGCGATTAGCGTTCAACGTGCATATGTTTTTCGGAATCGGCCGCAGGTCTGCTGCTTACTCGTATGGGTCTTTCTTGCTCCAGTCGATCGGGCCGAATTTAAATCGATGGTAAAGGGCTTTCAGTGTGGCCGCATCTCCGCGTCGGAAGAATTCATAGGTCTTGTCCCAGTCCGGCCCGTTCTTCCAACCCACGATGGATTCCGTAACTTTTATTTTGTTTTGGCCGAGGTCTTTCAACGTCAGCACGGAAAAAAGACAATTGGCGTCGCGGAGTTCTTTGGGAAAGAAGTCGGTGAGGCCGATCTTGATGGAAAACATTTCCATCGGCAAATAATTCAAAACCGTATTGTGGATGGTTCCAGGGTCGCCCAGCTTCGACCCCACTTTGTAATTGGCGAACCAGTCGCCGCCAGTCCTTAGCTCCATGGTCAATACCGGCGCGGCAAAAGTGCGAAGCCCTTCCGACGTGGTAAGGGTTTGCCACACTTGCTCGAGTGTCGCATCCACCACGATCTCCTGCTGGAGAATCCGTTCGCCCCCGCGACTGGTGAATGAAGTTTCCCTAACCTCCTGAGCAGAAAGGGGTGCGCTTGAGAGCAGGAGCAAGGGGAGTGTCAAGCACAGAGACGAATGGTATGGATGTTTCATCTTCGGGCCACCTTCCTTTTACCAGGCCGAGCGGCCGGTCGATTCTTCGGCTTCGGGCCTTGAAGCCGATCGAAGTAATCTCGTAATTGGAGGACCGAAGCGTCAAAGGGCTCAAGGCTTTGGTGGGCGCGCGCTTGCATCACCGCGCCTTCCATCACCGTCAAAATAAAAACCGCCAGCGCGTGGATGTCCGCGTCCGGAGGGAGTCGATCCTTCGCGTCCTCCAAACATTTGCGCACCCATCCCCGCCATCCTTCAAAATTGGCCGCGATTTTTGCCCGGGCTTTTGGCATCGCATCGCCGACTTCGAGAGCCAGATTGCCGATAGGGCATCCCTGTGTGCACCCGCTCAGCAACAGGCCCTGGCGGTAGCCGTCCAGCAATCCAAAAATCCTTTCCAGAGGATCCTTGACGCGCTCGAACAGGGGCCTGATCAAGACGGGGAAAAGTAGTTCCGTGTATAAATCGAGAACGCCCAGCAGCAAGTCTTCCTTGGTGTGAAAAAAATAATAAACGCTTCCCAGGTTGGCCTGCGTCCGCTCGGCGACATCGGCCAAAGTGGTATTCTCATATCCCTGCTCCCAGAAGAGGAGACGCGCCCCCTCAAGAATCCTTGAGCGTTTGCCCTCACCGTACTGCATGGGTTGCGTTGGTGTTTCCAAGAGGGGTTCATCTTAGTTAGTTGACTAACTTAGTGTCAAGTGAATTTTCCCTGGGCGGAGTTGACGCATCCTCCACCTCAGCGCCCGAATTGGGCCGGGCAGAAGCCGAAGCCGCATGCGCGAAGGGCTTCTGCGGCGAACCGGCGCATGATAAAGTATCACCGGGTAATTTCCGTGAGACCTCGGCCTTACGGCCAAACAAGGAGCGTTGGAATGAAAAGGCTGACTTTGATTTTTGTGCTGCTCGCATTTTGTGTCCCCCCCTTGGCGGCGGAGACTCAACTGGAAAAGGCCACCAACGTGGTTAACGAGATCATGGGCACGCCCGACAACGGGATTCCCAGCGACTTGCTGAATCGAGCCGTGTGCGTCGGCATTGTTCCCTCGCAGCTCAAAGGCGCGTTCATTGTTGGCGGTTCATATGGGCGCGGCGTGTTGATTTGCCGCAAGGGCGGGAACGGGGAGTGGGGTGCGCCTTCCATGTTCACCCTGGGTGGGGCAAGCGTGGGATTCCAGATCGGCGGGAAGGCCACCGACGTCGTCTTTATCGTGATGAACCCGGACGGAGCGAAGAAGCTTGTGCAAGACAGCGTGAAGCTGGGCGGGGAGGCGTCAGTTGCGGCCGGTCCTGTGGGCCGGTCCGCGGAGGGCGCCACAGACGTCCAACTCCATGCCGAGATTCTAAGCTACTCGCGGACGCGCGGATTGTTCGCCGGTGTATCGCTGGACGGGGCCATGGTGAAGCAAGATAGAGACGACAACGCCCAACTTTACGGGCAGAGGATTAGCGCCAGGGATATCTTGATTAAAGGTGCAGTTCCGCCCCCGGCCGCCGCCGCTCCGCTGGACAAAGTACTGATGCGATATTCGCCCAAGGGCGGACAATCCTTCGGTTCAATGTAACAGGCCATCGCCCCCGGCCCAGAAAAAGGGCCCATAAGATACGTGGGATTCTTCCCCAGGGGTTGAAGGTTCATGTTTTGTTTTCTTGTGGATTATCGGGAGGCGTAGTGAACCAGATCCTCCCTCTGGATCTCCTCCGCTCCACCATCACTCATATCGCAACGCCACGATCGGATCCACGCCTGTCGCCTGCCGGGCAGGGAAGTAACTTGCCGCAAGAGCGACCGCGCCCAAGAGGAAAGAAACTGCGGCAAACGTGACGGGGTCAGTCGGGCCCACACCATAGAGGAAGGCCGCCATCAGACGTGTAAGAGCGAGCGCGGCTAAAATCCCGGCACTCATCCCGGCCAACGCCAGCGTCATCCCTTCACGCAAAACCAATTTCAGAATGTCGGGTGGCCGTGCGCCCAGCGCCACTCGAATTCCCATTTCGTGTGTCCGCAGGGCCACCGAATGCGCTACTACGCCATAGAGTCCCACCATGGCGAGGATGAGAGCGACCAGGCCAAACGCGCTGACCAGGGATGCAGCCATCCGCTGCTGCCAAAGGGAGAATGCCACTTGCTGCTCCATGGTTTTGATTCCGAAAACCGGCAAATTCTTGTCCAAGGCGCTGACTTGGCTCCGTAACAGAGTGGAGAAATATTCGGGGTCCGAGGACGTGCGCAGAATGAGGGTCGGTCTTCCGTCGTAATTCTCGAACAAGGGGACGTACATCAGCAGGGGTGTTTCCCCGGCCAATGATCGGTATTTACTGTCCGCTGCCACGCCTATTACTTCCATGGGAGGCCGCGGGGGACCCATGATGCTGGGCCACGAAATCCTTTTTCCAATTGCGTTCTCGCCCGGCCATAGACGCTCGGCAAGCCTTTGATTGACGATCACCACCCCGGGCGTGTAAGCCGTCTTACTCTGTTCGTCTTGTTTCCTCACCGGAAGGTTTCCGTCCTGGTCCTGAGGCTGGCCGCCTGCGCCCTCACGATCCTTGAAATCCCGGCCCTGGAAAAGTGGAATTCCCATGGTGCGAAAATAATTTGGCGCCACCGGATCGATATCCACGCGGAGACCCAGTTCAAACTCATGACCGCGGAGAACTTCCTGGGGCGGTTCCTCGCCGGGCCGGAAAATGGACACGCGGCCGCTCCAATCTTGCGGCGGAACGGTCATGGCCATGCTTGCCGAGAGAACTCCGGGCGACGCCTGGAGGCGTTCGAGGAGTTGCCGATAAAAAATCTTGCCCCGCGTTGGAGAGTAACCCTGGATGCTGAGGTCTATTCTGCCCAACAATATATTCCTGGCGTCAAAACCGGGACTCACGGTCAAAATCGCTCTCAAGCTTCGCAATGATAGGCCTGCTCCCATCAAGAGAACGAAGGTCACAGCCACTTGTCCCGCCGCCAATACTCGCTGCATCAAGGAATGGCGACGGCCGCTTCCGGCAGTGCCTTGTTTCAATGAGATCGTTAAATCCGATTTCGACGCCTGGAGGGCCGGAACCAAAGTGAAGACGGTTCCGGTCAAGACAGAGGCAAGCAAGGTGAAGACAAGCACTCGAACGTCCAGCGCTGGATGAAGGCTTCGAAGAACCGCCGAGGGCTGCATCAAACTGGCCGCCGCCTCCGAGACGTTGGGTGCCAAAAGGAGACCGAGGCCTCCACCCGCCAGAGCGAGCAGAATTCCTTCCGTCAACAACTGCCGCACAATCCGTGCACGCGTTGCTCCCAGCGCCAGGCGAACGGCAATTTCCCGCTGCCGGCCGGCGGCGCGAACCAGCAATAGTCCCGCCACGTTGGCGCAGGCGATCAGGAGCAATAACGCAACCCCGGCAAATAACAGTCCAAACATCTGGCTGAAGTTGGCGCGGTCATCTGGGTCGAGGCCGATCCCGTGAACTGCCGTCACTGTCCTCCCTTTGTTGGTTTGCGGGTAGGCCAGCTCGAGCTGCTTCGCGATGCCCTTCAATTCTGCTTCGGCTTTCGGGAGTGTAACGCCCGGCTTGAGGCGCCCGAATACTTCGAGCCATCCCCAGGAGCGCTCATCCAGAAAATGATGGCCCACCGTTCTGGGCATGGCCTCATTAAGCGCGTTCATCGGCACCCAGACGTCTACGGGCTCGCCTGCCACAGTCCCGGCAAATTGCGGCGGCGTGACACCAATCACGGTGAACGGAAAGCCGTTCAGATCCACCTGACTTCCCACCACGTTTCCTGCCCCGGCGAATTTCCGTTCCCACAGGCCGTAGCTCAATACGACCACCTCCAGCGCGCCCTGGGATGAATCATCTTCGGGGAGAATCAAGCGACCGCGTTGCGCTTTCACACCGAGAACTGAAAAGTAGTTTCCGCTTACAACATTACCGATCAATCGTTCGGGGGTGCCGCGGCTGATGCTGATGGGCGTGGCGCAAAACGCCGCCAGTCCGGAAAGTGTCTGGTTGCGGTCTCGATAATCGGTGTAGTCGGGATGTCCCAGGCCGGAGAATTCATCATTCGGCTGCATCCGGTAAACGGAAACAAGCTCTTCAGGATGTTCAATGGCCGGCATGGGCTGAAGTAATACGGCGTTAATCAGGCTAAAGATGGCGGTGTTCGCCCCAATACCCACGGCCAGGGCCAGGATGGCCACGGCCGTGAAGCGCGGGCTCTTCCACAAGTTGCGAAGCGCGTAACGGAAGTCTTGAGAAAGGGTTTCCATCCTGTTGCTCCGTGGCGCTTAGTTTTCCGTCTGACGCTTCTTGAACATTTCCGCCATGGTCTCGGTCTTCTCGCCGATGAAGTGAGTGGAAAGATTCCGTGCCAGCAACGAGTCAGTGTGGGCGCCGTCGAGCGCACGCTGCAAATGCTCCTGGTGCCTGGGATAGGACGAACCGCCGAGGGTGATGAGCGCCGCTGCGAATTCCATTTGGGCGTCTTCTCCGCGAAGTCGGATGGCCTTCTCAATAGTGGCGTAGCCGTCTTCATTGGCGGCCAATGCCGACATGTTTGATCCGTCTATGTTTCGGCCATTCGACATCCATTTTGTCTGCTTATAAGTCTCGACCAGGTAGCCGAAGTCGAATTGAGCGAGTGAATCCTCGGCCGTCTTCCCTGTGGAGGTGAGGGCGCGCGATTTCAATCGCATGTATAGTTGTTTGGCCACCAGTGGATCCGCCTGAGCGTAAAGTGTGGCGCGGCGCAGAGTTTCCATTCTCACCAGAACAGGCGTACCCACCGTTAGCAACGCAACTGTGTCATCCACGAGATGGCTGATATCGTAATTCTCCTTGCCGGAAAGATTCCAACTGGTGCTGCTCCAAGGCAAGGTTTTTGCTTGTCCAATTTCGAAGGCGTGGCAGATTAAAGGCGGACCGGCCAAGACTATTTGGGGCAGCGCGCACAGAACCGCCAACACTAGAATTCCAAGCTTGGTGTTATCTCTCAATTTCATTTATATAACCTCCCGATTTGAATTCGTCCTTACGCTTTGCAAGACGCGATTCAAACGCGAAGCGTTAACATTCGATTTGCCGTGACAGGTGGAATCTGTGCCTGGCGCGAGAGGGTTTATCCATTTCCGGTTGAATAATTAACCGGGGATAATGGGAGTTTGAAAATGCGAAAGAACCCGTCGACACATGTTCGCGTGTGGGAGTTCCGTGTGCAGCCCCGTTGCCGGAAAACATTTGAGCGAATTTACGGCCCAAAAGGGGACTGGGCGCAGCTCTTCAAGAATGGTAAAGGCTACCTTGGGACGGAACTTTTCCGTGATGCAGAGACGCCGGGAAGATATTTGACCGTCGATTATTGGAAATCAAAATCGAACTACGAAACCTTTCGCCGGGAGTTCGACCGCGAGTTCAGAATCCTCGACAAGAATTGCGAATCACTAACCACACGGGAAACTTCAGTCGGCTCGTTTTCCTCGGCATCGAGTGCTGGATTCAAAGAATGAGAAATTGAAAACTGCTTGAAACGGACCCCGGACCCCGGACTACGAACGCCGGCCTTCTGCCTACTTCTTCTTCGGGTGTCCAACCCCCATCAAATCCCACCACAGTCCAACCATGTAGTTGTCCCCGCGAACCATCGGTTCGCGCGAAACACCGGGGGGAGGAGGGATGAGCGCGGCCAAGCGGTCATAAATAAGGGCGCGTTCAGGCTCACTCATTCCGCGATACGTCCGCAGAAGGTTGAGCAAGGTAAACCCATCACGCTTGCGTGCTTCCGCCAAGATGGTGTGAAGGGCGGCGGCGCGGCTTTGCGGATCAAGGTTTTCGAAGTCCAACTTCTCCAGTGCCGTTTTTAGCGCGTCAGAAGCATCCTCGAAAAAAGGCGTACCCGGGCCGATGCCGGGTTTGGTGATAGCCGCCGCGCCGGAGGGAATCAGCGACTGCTGGCCGTGGGTCTCAAATTCCACCCAGCCGAAGGTGACGCGCAATAATCCCACGCCTTGATCGTCCACTTGCAACGTGTAAGCGCAGCCCAGGTCCACCGCCACCGCGGAAGGCGTGTCCACGAAGAACAGGCGGGGCGGAGCGGAGATGAGGGCATGGATGGTGCCGCGATCGAGGGCCAAACGGTTTTCAGTCATGCGTGCTTGCACCAGGCGGACGCGAGAGTTGGGCTCCACTTCAACTTCCCCAATCTTGCCCACAGTGATATTGGCTCGCGAGGAGGCGTCGGTTACGAGCATTTGTCCGATTGCGAGTCTCCCGCTTTCTGCAATGCGATTTTCGCCGATGAGCGGCGATCCCGCCAATCGTGAAACCTGCCACGAAGATATGGAAGGGTTGATCGGTTGGGGCCCACGGGGCCAGCGCAAGAACAACACCTCGGCCAGCACCAGTGCTGCCATGATTAAGGCTGGAGCAAGCCGGGGAAAAGTCAGCCACGCGCGCCATCCGGTTCGGTGAGGAGCGGCCGCGGTTTCGGGCCAAACTGGCGCAGGGTGAAGATCGGGGTTGTGGCGAAAGCGACCGAGTGCGGATTCAAGGCGCTGGATCTCCGGATCGGGCTCGCCTGACCCATCCCACAAATAGTCGTCTTTTGTCTTCTTCTCATCGTTCATGGTTTTTCACTTTGCCCGAGCTTGGCGCGCAACTGCTCCATACCGCGATGCAAGTTCACGCGCACCGAGCCGGGCGTCAGTCCGGTGCGCGCAGCAATCTCGGGCCCGGTTAATCCTTCCACCAAACGCAAGATCAGCGTCTCACTGTAGGCATCGGGCAGCGTCTGAATCATGGCCAGGATTGCATGTGGTTCCGCGTGCGGCGGTCCCGCTTCCGCAACGTCATCCTTCAACTCCACGTGCTCTCTCGACCGGCGATGGAAATCCGCGGCTCGGTTGCGCGCAATCGCCGCCAGCCATCCGGCGAAGGCCGCCGCCTCGCGCAACGAGCCAAGTTTGCGCATGGCGTGCAGAAAAACGTCGTGAACCAAATCGTCCACGTCCGCCGGGGGAACGCGCGTTAGCAGTATCCCGTGCACCACGCGCGCGTATTTGGCGTAGAGTTCCCCAAACGCGGCGCGGTTGCCATCGCGAGCCGCGATCACCAGCCGGGCATCCTCGGAGATTTCAATCACGGGCGGCGCTGCCACGGTGCGACTTTCACTGATAGGGCCGGCAAAGTCAACACCGGCTATGTCGGTTAAACCTTTCAATCTGGCTGCCTTCCATTCGGCCTCGAAGGTTTGCGCAATTGCCATATCGGCATCTCATCGTCTATTAAGACGTCGTTTTAGCTCCTGATGTTAACAATGATAGGTGGGAACGATTGACCTTGAACCGGTTGTGCCGATTGCGCATCCAATCTGGTGGTGCGCTATGGGCGCAGCTGAAATAGTAGAAGTTGGTCAAATCCAAAGAACATGCCCGGGAAGGACTGAAAATGCCGCTACTCCGCGAGGGAGACATTGTTGAAATCAAGAAACGGTTCGAGCAATTGGCGAATCCTGTCAAGCTCGTCCATTTTACCCAGGAGCTGAACCTGGATTATGGACGCGAGGCAAAGCAATTGCTGGAGGAGGTAGCTGCGACTTCGGACAAGATCTCGATTGAGGTTTTCAATTTCCTGATCGACAAGGAAAAGGTGGCGGAATATGGCGTGGATAAGGTTCCCGCCACCGTGGTTCGCAGCGGGAAGGATTACGGCATTCGCTTTTACGGCTTGCCCGCAGGCTACGAATTCTCAAATTTAATCGACGCCATCCTTAGTGTGTCGTCGGGGGATTCCGGCCTGGCGGATGAGACTAAAGAAAAGTTGAAAGCCATTACCCAGCCCTTGCACCTGGAAGTTTTTGTCACTCCTACCTGACCGCATTGTCCTCGGGCCGTGCGCCTGGCTCAGCAGTTCGCCATGGAAAATGAATTCATTAAAGCCGATTGCATCGAGTCAATTGAATTCCCCGACCTGGCGCAGAAGTATAGCGTTTACGCCGTGCCCCGGACGGTGATCAATGAGTCCGCCTTCATCGAAGGCTCTATGCCGGAAGAATTTTTCCTGGATAGTATTTTGAAAAACCTGGGGCCGGCGGCCGGGCCAGCTTAATACTTCAACACCGAATGAATATCATACCGGCTGATTCTTTCGCGGCCTTTGAGAAAATCCAGCTCAATCAAGAATCCGAGTCCGGCGACGCGGCCGCCGAGTGTCTCCACCAGGCCGGCGACTGCGGCGGCAGTCCCACCGGTGGCCAGCAGGTCGTCGATGATCAGAACGGCGTTGTCCTTACTAACGGCGTCGCGATGGATTTCCAGCGCGTCCTCGCCATATTCAAGCTTGTAGGTGGCGCGCGCGGTTTCCGCCGGAAGTTTTTTGGGCTTGCGGACGGGCACGAAGCCCGCATTCAGCCGATAGGCGACCATGGGCGCGAAGATGAATCCGCGCGCCTCGATGCCAATCACACTGTCGATTTTGCGGCCCACGTAATGGTTGGCCAGCGAGTCCACGGCGCGGTGCAGGCCAATGGGATCCTTGAGCAAGGTCGTGATGTCATAAAACAGAATCCCCGGCTTGGGATAATCAGGAACTTCCCTGATCAGCTTTTTTAAATCTTCCATGAGGCCTCCCGGCATGTCTTGGAAAATGGAAACTGGAAAATCGAAACTGGAAATTCGAAACTCCAAATTGGAAACTAGAAAACCACGCGCAATTGCCTGTCAACATTTTCGACGGCCGAATTTTCCAAAAGCAATCACACCATCGCCAATTACAAATCATCAATCGCAAATCACCAATCACAAATCACTCAATTTCTTCTCACCATCCGTCCTCAATCTTGAAGCGGCTGTGTTCTTTGCTCACCGGTTCTTCCGATTCTTCGATGCCGGTCACGCGCGCGCTGCGCGGACCCTCGGCCAAATGGCGCTTGAATTCTTCGAGTGTCCGCTCATCCCCAATAGCGTAGACTTCCACGCTTCCGCTGGAAAGATTCTTAACGAATCCCCGGATGCCAAGCTGGAGGGCGATGCGCTCGGCGAAAAAACGGAAACCAACGCCCTGAACCCTTCCCGATATCACGTACGTTCTGGCAACGTCCATCGATGTCGGCCCGGAGTGATCCACAGATTACACAGATTACGCAGAGAGAGAAAAGGAAAATCTGCTGAGGTGAAGTCTGGATCGCTCCGCCATCATTGCGTGTGGCGATCCTCCGGGTTTTACCCTTGCGTTAGTCTTTCTTTACATCTGTGTAATCTGCGGATTCTTTTGTAGAACTTCGGCAAGCCGTCCGGGATGGCTGGTGATAATGCCGTCAACCCCATCCAGAATTTTGCGCCGCATCAACACCGGCGGGTTAACGTCCCACACTATTACTCGAAGTCCGGCCAAATGGGCGCGCCGAATAAATCGTCGAGTGGCGAGCGCCCAATGGGGAAGCAGCACCGTTGCCCCAATGGACGTCGCGCTCCGGAAAGCGAGCAGCGGGCGGCTGAAATCGAGTCCAAGCGCAATGCGCGGATCCAACTCGCGGACTCGCGTCAGAGTGGGCAGGCTGAAAGAAATAATTGTGACCAGCGGGGCGGCGCCGGCGCGATTAATTTCCCCCAACACTTTTTCTTCGATGCCGGGATAGCCGAGCTTGCTTTGTTTGATTTCGATAAAGGCCAAACAATTACGCTTGCGGACCCATTTTAAAACTTCGGCCATCGTCGGAATTTTAAGACCCGCGAAACGATTGTTGGCCCGGGCAGGATAGCGGCGGTTAAACCACGAACCTGCATCAAGCCGCCTGAGGACCGCCACGGGCAAGGCAGACACGAGGCCGCCTCCGGAGGTCGTCCGTTCCAGGCGCGCGTCATGAATGACCACCGGGACCCCGTCGGAAGACAGGTGAACGTCCAACTCGATTCCATCCGCGCCCCGGCGCAATGCCAAATCGAATGACGCCAAAGTGTTTTCCGGCGCTTCTCCCGCCGCGCCGCGATGTCCGATATTCAATACGCGCATGGCGATAAGGAATTATGTATTAGAAATTATGAAAAGGGTTTTTCAATCCAGAGTTTTTGTATCTAATGCAATCACGAAAAGTTATGTTACATCTGGGACGATCCATCAGCACCCCCTCACCCGTCCGTCGGCTGACGGACACCCTCTCTCGCAGTGGGGCGAGGGCAATAATTCCTAGATTTATTTCTCGCCTCGCCCCCTTTGGAGGACATGGGGGCCGGGAGGTGAGGGGGGTTGTTACCATTGCCTATGCCTCCGTATGAGATCACGATTTTTCCGCCAACACGGGTTGACGGGTGAACGAATCAATCTCGGATTGGCGGCGTTCCATACTCCAGCCCAGCCGGTCGGCGCAAATCTCCGCCACCCTGGGTGCTGCCTCGCGCAGTTTACTTGCCGCCAGCCAGTTCAGACCTGATCGGCGCAGAAGGACATCTTCGACGTTCATGGCCATCTCGTGGCGAATGGCAAAGTCAACTTCCGCCGCAAGCAAAGAAGGCGTGCCCGGCAACAATTCGGCCAGTGACTTGTCGGTGGTCAAGGGCTCCAAGACTTTGTTCCACCGGCTTCCATAAGTTTTCACAATGCGCTCTGCAACCGGGTGGGGAATATCAAATTTTCGTACTGCGTCCCATGACGCATAATTAACAAATACATCAAAGACGCCGGTGTGGCCACCGGCCAGAGGAGTTTCTCGCGTGGGATGCGCAGCCTTGGACGTCCCTTTGGGCATGCCGGCCTGCGCCATAATCTCATCCACCAGTTTTTCGCCCAGCGCACGCGCCGTAGTGAGTTTGCCTCCGCAAACAGTAATGAAATTTGCCATCCCCGGATCGCGGTGAAACCGGTATTCCCGTGTATTTTCAGAAGGACTGCGGCCGGGCTGGACGGCGAGCGCGCGCAGTCCGGCAAAACTGCCCACAACGTCATTCATGGTCAGTGGAGTGTGAAGCACCCGGTTCAGCGCGCTCAGCAGGTATTCGACGTCCGCGAGGTCGGGACGAACCGTGGTTGGGTCACCCTCAAAATCCGTGTCCGTTGTGCCCATCAAGGCGTAGCCGTGCCAGGGGGCCATCACAAAAATTCGGCTACCGGGCAGGATGGCGGCAAACATGGCGAAGGGTCCGGAGACCGGAGGAATAATGATGTGGGTTCCCTTGGTCAGGCGCACGGTCTTCGACCCGTCAAAATGCGGGAGCAAAGCGCGAATTTGATCCACCCACGGACCGGTGGCGTTCACCCAGGCGCGGGCCGCGATTTCGTATCTGCGTCCGCTCAGCACGTCTTCCACTTCTGCCGTCAATACTTCGGATTCCACGCCGGCGCCCCCCGACGAAACAGAAAGCCCGCGAACCTCGGTGTAATTCAAAACCACGGCGCCGTGGTCTGCCGCATCAATAATGTTTTCCAAAGTCAGCCGGGCGTCATCCGTTTCTGAGTCGAAGTAAACCGCTCCGGCGCGCAAGCCCTCTGAACGCAATCCTGGAATCCGGCGCATGGCCTCGGCGGGCGAAAGCATGCGGTGACGGTCCTTCTTGCCCAGATTGCCCAGCAGGTCGTAGATGGAGAGTCCCAGCCGGATCTTGAGCGGCGAGTAAGGATCGCCTTCATAAATGGGAAGCAGAAAGGGCACGGGACGCGCCAGGTGGGGCGCCAATTTCAGCAGGAGCCGGCGCTCGGTCCGCGCTTCGTGCACCAGCTTGAATTCCAGTTGCTCGAGATAGCGGAGCCCGCCGTGGATGAGCTTGGATGACCGGCTGCTGGTGCCGCTGGCAAAATCGCGGGCTTCCACCAATACAACTTTCAGTCCGCGCAGCGCGGCGTCGCGGGCGGTAGCCGCCCCGTTGATCCCGCCGCCGATAATGGCGAGATCGAATTTGGTTTTGGAGAGCGAGTCAAAATTGCGTGTCATTTGAATGTGAATGTGACACTCATCAGGTTAGCATAATCATCCACTGGTTTTGGTGGCCGTGTGGCATCTTGATCCACCTGCTACGAATTGAGAAAGCGTCGGAACCAATCGACCTCATTGGCCAGTTGTCCCCTGGATGCGGTTTTCAATAGAATAAAAAACCACCGGCATGCCATGCCGGTCAACCGTGTTTCTCTCGTGGCGCATTCCCAGTTTTTCCATCACTCGAATCGAGGCGCGATTGGCCGGTTGCGCGATGGCCACGATACGTTCGAGCGCGATGGTATCGAACCCATACCTGAGCACCGCCATCGCGGCTTCCGTGGCCAGGCCCTTGCCCCAAAACGCCTTCGCAAGCCACCAGCCGATTTCGATCTCCAGACTTTCATCGAGATGTTGCAGCCCGCAAAAACCAATCAAGGCGCGAGTGGGTTTGTCAGTAAGTTTCCACAAGCAGAAGCCCAAACGATCAAAGTTTTCGATCTGCCCATTCACGAATTGCTCTGTGCGTTCCGCGGACCATGGATCGCCTTTGCCGATGTATTTCATGACGTCCGGGTCTGAGCTGACAGTGTAAAAAGCTTTCCAATCTTGCGGGTCCCAAGCGGTGATCAGCAGCCGATTGGTTTCGAGAGCCATCCCCAACCTTCGCACGGCCTGTCTTGGACGCATTATGTTATGGGGGTCATAATCAAAGCCACTGCATCGGCGCGAACGGCATCACCGTGTCCGACGGCGTCCACGCCTTCACCGCTTTTGGCTTTTACGCTGACCTGGCTGGGCTTGATGCCAAGCGCGGCGGCAACACGCTTGCGCATCAGGGGAATGTGCGGGGCGAGTTTTGGCCGCTCGAGCCCGATGGTCGCATCCACATTAATAATTGCGCAGCCCGACTTTTGCAACATGACTTTGACGTGGCCCAGGAAGCGCAGGCTGTTCGCGTTTCGCCACTTGGGACTTGAATCGGGGAAGTGTTGGCCAATGTCACCGAGCGCCGCCGCGCCAAGCAGCGCGTCGCAGATGGCGTGAGCAAGGGCATCGCCATCCGAATGCCCTGCGGGCCCCTTGGCGAACGGAATCGTGACTCCACCCAGAATCAGTTTGCGACCGGCCTCCATGCGATGAATGTCATTCCCAATGCCAGCGCGATAAAAAGGTTGAAGGTTAAAGGTTAGAGGATGAACGGCACGGATTTGTCCAACGCTTTTTTTAGCCTTCACACTTTACCCTTTACCCTTCGCCTTATCCTTCCACCTTATTCTGTTCCTGCTCCTGCGCTATGTAGAGCCGGGCGAGAGGGAGATCGGAGGGTTTGGTGATTTTGATATTCCGGTCGGACCCCATCAGCACTGTCACCTGAACTCCCATGCGTTCTGCCAGGCTGGCCTCATCGGTCCCATTGAAACCGTCCGCACCCGCGCGGGCAAACGCTTCCTTAATGATGTCTAGGCGAAAGGCCTGGGGCGTCTGCGCCAGCACAATGCGCTCGCGGGGAATGGTGCCGAGAATTTTTTGGCGTTCCACCTGCTTCACGGTATCGACGCTGGGTATGCCAAGTATGGCCGCGCCGTTCTTGCGCGCAGCTTCCACCACGCGTCCGATCATTTCGAGCTCGATAAAGGGCCTGACGGCGTCGTGAACCACCACCACTTCCGTGCCCGAAGGCGCTTCGGCCAGGGCACGCGCAACGGTTTCCTGCCGTGTCGGTCCTCCCGCCACCAGCCGGACCGGTTTGGAGAAATGTTCACGGTCAATGTCCGCAGTTACGCGGTCCATGTCTTCGGCGCGCAGGGCCAGAAAGATTTCATCAATGACGTCGGCGGCCACAAATTTGCGCAGAGTATGAACAAAAATCGGCACCCCTTCCAGGGAAAGAAACTGTTTGGGCGTGCCTCCGCCCATACGGATACCGACGCCCGCAGCCGGGATGATGGCTAGTACGCTCATGTGCCTGAAATGTTAGATGCCGATTCGCGGCGCGTCAATACCGCGTCGCGCGCCTGCGCCAGGAGCGAAGAGGGCGCGAGGGTGAGCCTTCCTGCTATTGATGGACAGCCTCCACGCGTTGACGGTCATCATACTTGCCAAAAATCATTTTGCCCGCTGTGGTTTGCAGAACGCTGGTTACCGCAACGTCGATGGTCTTGGAAATCATTTTCTTGGCGTTGTCCACCACCACCATGGTGCCATCATCCAGATAGGCCACGCCCTGGTTATATTCCTTGCCCTCTTTCAATATGAAGACGCGCATAATCTCGCCGGGTAGGACTACGGGCTTGAGGGCGTTGGCCAGATCGTTGATGTTTAACACGGGCAATCCCTGAAGTTGCGCTACTTTATTCAAATTGAAATCGTTGGTCACAATTTTCCCTTCGTAGAGCTTGGCCAACTCGATCAGCTTCATGTCCACTTCGCGCACGTTGGGAAAATCATCTTCCACGATCTGCACCGTGACCGTGGTCATTTTCTGGATGCGCTGAAGGATATCGAGGCCGCGGCGGCCGCGGTTGCGCTTCATCGCGTCGGAAGAGTCGGCCACCAGTTGCAGCTCGCGCAAGACAAACTGGGGGATGATGAGCGCTCCATCAATGAACCCGGTTTCGCAAACGTCGGCGATCCGGCCGTCAATGATCACGCTGGTGTCCATGATCTTGAAACTTTTCTTGGATTGGCGCTCGCCGCTGAAAATGCCTCCCAAGGCCGCCAGGTTCAGCAACTCTCCCTTGTTGGCTCCCAAAATCAAACCCACATAACCGAGGAGCATCAGCAGCGCGACTTGAATAAAGGACAGGGATTTTTCTTCGATCAGGGTAAGGTTCAGCAAGTGGCTGACCATCAGTGCGGCGAGGATGCCCAGGATCGAACCGACCCCGGCGCCAATCAATTTCTTAAGGCTGGCGCGTTCCAGCCTAGCTTCCAAAATAACCACCAGAATCCCGAGGACCGCTCCGAGCGCCGTTGACGGCAATGATTCCAGTTGAAATGGCCGCAGATGATATGAAGCCGCAGCAAGGCCGAGGATGAAGAGCATCCTGACGGCAAACAACTCCCAGTTCCAAGACATAGACTGCTACCTCCTCTCCGAGGTCTGCCCATTCCTGGTGCATATTGAAAATAAACTCTCTGCGGGCAAACACACTTGCAGTAATTCTAACACTACTCCCTTTGAATTTAAACAAATGTAGGGACGAGGTAGTGGGTTGGTTTGATTTTCTTGCAGCCGCGGTCTCTGACCGCCATCTTTTGATTCAATAGGTTCCGGCGGTCCCGCCCCAGCGGGGTAAACTCCGATCGCCGCTACAACAAACTGAACCACTACCACGGATGAAAGGAACGTGGGGCCTAAATCAAGCCCACAGGCACTATTGTTTCTGAAAAGGTGAAAAGGGAAGCCAGGGTTGCGAAATGATTCGGCCTTGCACGACCCAGCCGGAATAATTAATGGCTTTGCCGCGATTTGATATTGATGGGCGTTCCCGGAAAGCCCCACCTGTCCCGAATTCGGTTCTCGAGAAAACGTTCAAAAGAAAAATGCAGCTTGGTGGCGCGATTGGTGAAGACAATAAACGTGGGCGGCGCAACCGCTCCCTGGGTCATATAGTAGATGCGCATGGGCCGGTTCGCGGGGCTGGTGCTGCGCTCGAAATCAACTTCCCTGAGGAAGCGATTCATTTCCGAGGTGGACACGCGGTAAAAACGCGCGGTCGCCACCTGGATGATGATCTCCATCAGTTTCCCCAGCCGTGTTCCCTTTTGTGCGGATATAAAAATGATGGACGCATAACTCAAGTATTTCATGCGACGCCGGATGGTTTCCGTAAACTCCTCCATTGAAGTCGGAGTCTTCGGGATGGCATCCCACTTGTTCACCACAATCACCACGGAGCGGCCGCTTTCGTGGGCGTAGCCGCCAATGTGGGCGTCCATGGCGGTCACGCCTTCCACCGCATCAATCATCAACAGGGCAACGTCGGCGCGTTCCAGATGTTTGCGCGCCTGCATCACGCTCAGTTTTTCCGCGTGCAGGTCCGTCTTGCCCTTGCGGCGGATTCCCGCCGTGTCAATCAGGCGGAAGCGTTGGCCGTTGAGTTCGAATTCCGCGTCCACGGCGTCGCGCGTGGTCCCGGCAATGGGAGTCACAATGGAGCGCTCCTCGTTCATCAGCCGGTTGAGCAATGTGGATTTGCCCACATTCGGCCGCCCGATGATGGCGACGTTTACCACTCTGCCTTCAAGAGGGTTGGCGTTTTCAGTGGCCGGGTCTCTGTTTTTCTTTACTTCCTCAACTTCGGACGAATCATCGACGGGAAAGTCTTTCGTCACATGGTCCAGAAGAATGTCGACTCCCAATGCGTGTTCGGCGGAAATCGGGAATATATCCCGCAGGCCAAGCCGACGGAATTCTTCCACCAGCGCTTCGTGCTGGGGCATATCCACTTTATTAACAGCGAGGGAAACGGGTTTCCCAGTGCGGCGCAACATTTGCGCCAACTCTTCGTCCAGAGGAAGAATTCCGGCACGGCCATCGACCACCAGAATTAATTGTGCGGCTTCCTTGATGGCCACGCCGGCCTGGCGGAATATTTCTCCCACAATCAAATCGTGTCCGGCGGGGACCATCCCTCCGGTGTCAATCACTTCAAACTTCTTGCCCATCCAGTCGGCGGGCGCGTAAAGGCGGTCACGCGTCATGCCCGGCTCATCCCCAACCAGGGCGCGGCGTTGATGGATGAGACGGTTGAATAGCGTGGACTTGCCCACATTCGGGCGGCCGAGAATTGCGACGCGAGGAAGCTTAGCCATGATGGTTGCGAGGTTTCAATCCGATGATCGGAAGCCGGAGCGACGACCCTCTCCTTCTATGCTATGCTTTTTAAGGAGAAACCGAAAGACAAGAAGTGCGGCCCAGGCAATCTCTCATGGATCTCCTGCGCCTTTGTGCTTGCCGACTACCTGCAGCCAAGGTGGCGCAACCGGGACCCTGAGTCTTGATTGCATTTTTTTGTCTGCCTTCACTCACATGGCAACAGCCACCCACAAATCGACCGAGAAAACGCCGCTGGAAAAGATCTTCGGCCCACGCGGCTGGTTGGCGAAGAACCATCCCCAATACGAGTATCGCGCTTCGCAACTCGAAATGGCGGAAGAAGTCGAATCGGCGCTCGAAAATCGCCGGCACCTGATTGCGGAGGCGGGCACAGGCACGGGGAAGACGCTGGCCTACCTTGTCCCTGTCATTCGCAGCGGGCGGCGGGTGGTGATTTCCACCGGAACGAAGAATCTTCAGGAGCAGATATTTTTCAAGGACATTCCCTTTCTCAAAGGACTTTTTCCCGAGCTTCGGGTCACCTTGATGAAAGGCCGCCAGAACTATCTGTGCCGGCAGAAATTGTACGACATTGAGAACCAGCCGGCGCTCACTGGTCTCGAAGAGATCGAGCTTTATACCGAGTTGCGCGAATGGGAAAAGCGGACTGAGACGGGAGACCGCGCGGAGCTCGAAAAACTTCCCGACACGAGCCAGTTCTGGCCCCAGGTGGACGCGCGGCGCGAGACCTGCACGGGGCAGAAATGCGGGCAGTTCGAAAAATGCTTCATCACCTGGATGCACCAGCGCGCCGCGGAATCCGACGTGATCATTGTGAATCATCATTTGTTTTTTGCCGACTTGGCGCTGAAGCAGATGGAGTTTGCCAGCATCCTGCCTGACTACACTGCGCTGGTTTTTGATGAAGCGCACGACATGGAAGACGTGGCCACGCTTTATTTTGGCATTCAAATTTCAAATTACCGCGTGGAGGAGCTGGCGCGGGATGCGGAAATAATCCTGCGGATGAAAGCCCTCGAAGGCGCGGAAATATTGAAGGCGGTCGGGGCGCTGCGCAATCGCTCCAATCATTTCTTCGAGCTCTTCCCCTCCGGCGAGGGTCGTTCGAGTTTTGACAATCGCGAAGAGTTTTTGGAAGTCAACCGGGGAGCGTATGGCATGCTCTCGAACGCTTTCGTTCAGCTTGAAACCGAGCTGAGCCGGGTGAAAGACCGCCCGGAGGAGATCAACAAGCTGGCGGCCCGGTCGGCGGAATTGCGCAAGGCTTTCCAATTTATCCTGGAGAGCCGCGAGCGCAACTTTGTTTTCTGGTGGGAACGGCGTGGACGCGGTGTCTTTCTGGAAGCCTCACCGATTGATGTCTCCACGCTTCTTCGCGAGAGAGTTTTCGAGCGCGTCGAGTCTGTGATTCTCACCTCCGCTACGCTTGCCGTGGGCGGGAAATTCGATTTCCTCAAGGGCCGGCTGGGAGTTCAAAACGCCAAGGAAAAAATACATAACTCACATTTTGATTACGCGCGTCAGGCGTTGCTCTACACGCCCCTCCACCTCCCTGATCCTCGCCAGCCGGAATTTCAGCGCATGGCGGCGGAGGAAGTCATTCACATCTTGAAAGCAAGTCGCGGGCGGGCTTTCGTCCTTTTTACTTCCCACCAGCAGATGCGCCAGGTCTATGAGCGAGTCCGAGGTCATTTGCGATTTCCGTTACTCTTGCAGGGTGACGCTCCGCGCACCGCTTTGCTTGACCGCTTTCGATCGACGCCTCACGCCGTGCTGTTTGCCACCAGTTCTTTCTGGCAGGGCGTGGACGTGCAGGGCCAGCAACTGAGTGTGGTGATCATCGACCGCCTTCCCTTTGCCGTTCCCACCGATCCCGTGGTGGCGGCCCGCGTGCGACTGATCAACGAGGACGGCGGAAACGCATTCGCGGATTACCAGGTCCCCCAAGCCGTGATCTCGCTAAAGCAGGGCTTTGGACGGTTGATTCGCAGCCAGAAAGACCGCGGCGTGCTCACCATTCTGGACAATCGAATGATTCGCAAACAGTACGGCAAAGTTTTTCTTGAAAGCCTTCCGCCCTATGGCCGGACGAATCGGCTGGATGAAGTGAGAGAATTCATGCGAGAATGTTAAGGAAGAAAAGACGTCCTTGGTCTTTTGTCATTGGTCCTTTGCCGGCTCTAAAGGCTAATCTTCAATTCAAATGACAGAGGACATAGGACAAAGGACAGTACGTTAATGTTTGAAATTTCAGCTGAGTACACATTTGCTGCCGGGCACGCGTTGCGCGGTTATAAGGGCAAGTGTGAAAACGTTCACGGGCACAATTACAAGGTGCAAGTGACTGTGGCGGGCGAGCGCTTGAATTCGATTGGCCTGTTGATGGACTTTGTGGATTTGCGCGCTGCCATCAAGGGCCTGGTGGACCGATTGGACCATCGCTTTCTGAATGACCTTCCCCCCTTTGACGAGCTAAACCCTTCGGCGGAAAACCTGGCCAAATATTTTTATGATGGGCTTGAACCGCAGGTTCGCGAGCAGGGAAATCGAGTAAGAGCCGTAAAGGTCTGGGAAACGGATACCACGTCCGCGACTTTCAGTGCCTCCTGAAAAGGACTGCTTGTTTCTAATTCAAGACCCTGCGGGGAATTTCCCCTTAACCATTTCCCGACGCAAGAGATTCAATAAACCTAACTTCCGATTGCAATTACAATCCCCCGCAGGGTCCTCTTCGTAATGCCGGCGCAGGCAAAAACCTTTACCAAGTCCAAAAGGCGACGGCGGGGTGAACTCCGGCGTGATGTTGCTGGGCGCAAACGCCTTCCTTGCAGTAATACACATCTTCGCACCATCGGCAGTGCGCCAGGCGATCCTTGTCTCGAACGGTTCCGCAAATCGAGCACGCCTCGCAAAGGTCCGCCACCACGTGGCATGAAACTTTGCGCCAGCTTTCCATCACGTCCCGTTCTTCTCGAATTTTTTCCAGATCGTCCTTACTCATCATGGGTCACCCCCAAGCTGATCACACATATTCGATGCAAACTTATGACCAATCGAGTGGGGTCACTTAAATAACTATTTTGTCGAGCTAACTCCTTTGTTTTCAATCTGGCCTTGTTGTTTTAATTACCGCGATTTCGCACTTGAGTGAAAACTCATTCCCTTGTGAGCCGATCTTAGACAAGCTTTGTCTCTTTTGGATACAGGACACGGTAAAGTTTACGGGACACTTGAAGCGGCGAGGATGGTGGTAGAATCCTGCGCGCGCGAAGGCGCGGCTGGGAAATACGACCCGCGTTCATGTTTGTAGCGAGCTGCGGTCGCCAGAAATGCATATGATTAGCTCATTAAACAGTTCGCAGATTTCGGCCTTCCGATTGAGGCGCCACCACTTTAGCGACCGGAAAAAGCCGGTGGTCGCTGAGGTGTGTCGCGACGTTTGCGGAATCCAGGCGCAGGTGATGTCGGCAGCGCAGATGTCCTTGTGGGCGAGGATGCACCACCTTAAACGGGCCGATATCGACGCGGCACTCTACCGCGACCGCACGCTGGTAAAGACCAACTGCATGCGCGCCACGCTCCACTTTCTGGAAGCGGCCGATTACCCGTTTTACATTGCTGCCCTACAGAAAAGCCGTCTGCGCCAAGCCGCAAGCGTGATGGCCCGCTACGGCATTTCGCAAAAGGAAGCTGCCGCGGGGAGTCTGGTGGCGCTGGAGGCGCTTGCCGCCGGACCCATGACGCGGCGCGACATAAAGGCGCAAGTGCTGAGGCGAATCAAGGTAAGCCGGAAAGGGCGGTTTTGGTTTCTGAATAGCTGGTGGGGCGCAATTCACCAGTCGATTGTGGAGGGCCTGGTTTGCTACGGCCATGAGCGCGGGCGGGAAATCGCTTTGGTCCGGGTCGATCAGTGGTTGCCGAAATTTGATCGAGTTCCGGAGGCGGAAGCGCAGGGATTCATTTTGCGCCGGTACCTTGGCGCTTACGGTCCAGCCACGCTGCGTGATTTTGCCAAATGGGCTGGCATTTCCGCCGCTGAAGCCAAAGAGGCGGGCGAGAGGCTAAAGGATGAAATGATGGAAGTAAACGCGGAGGGGAAAACAGCTCTTATCCTTGAGTGTGATTATGACCAACTACGAAAGAGCAAGATGGAAGGTCACCACGTTCGCCTGCTGCCCAACTTTGACGTCTTCCTGCTGGCCCATTCAGAAAAAGATCACCTGGTTTCTTCCCAATTCTACAAACGGGTGTACCGCAACCAGGGATGGATTTCCGCGGTGGTATTGCACAACGGCAGGGTGATCGGCTTTTGGTCCATCGAGCGCAAAGGTAAGAGGAGCACATTGCAGATTGAACCTTTTGAAAATTTCGCGCGGACAATTCGCGCTGAAATTGAAGAAGAAGCGGCCAGCTTGGAGCTGTTCCTGGATACATCATTGGAATTGCAATACAAGTCGTGAGCTGCAATTCGACCAGTAAGTTCTAGCCTTAGCCTGCTCAGGAGATTCTAAGAGGGAGCACACACCGATCATGAGCGAAATCGAAAAGGAAAAAGACTTCTTCAGCCTGCGCGGTCAGGTTGCCGTGGTGACGGGCGGCGGCCAGGAAATCGGAGAGGGAATCGCGCGCCGGCTTCATTCGGCAGGCGCCCGAGTGGCGATCCTGGATTTGAGCGAAGCCAACGCCCGCCAAGCGGCTCAAGCGATTGATGGAGTCGGGCTCAAATGCGATGTCTCAAGCGCCTCCGACGTGGAAGCTGCCATCCGGGAAGTGCGGCGGAAGCTTGGGGCCATCGACATTGTGGTGAACAACGCGGGGATTGCCGGCAAGGCGGCGACGCTCCTGGATTTGGATGAAAGCGACCTCGACAAAGTTTACGCCGTAAACCTGAAGGGCGTGTTCTTGATGTGCCGCGCGGTCATCAAGGAAATGCTCGACCGCCGCTACGGCCGCATTGTGAATGTTGCCTCTATTGCCGGGAAAGAGGGCAACCCCACGCTCATCCCCTACTCAAGCTCCAAAGCGGGAGTGATCGCCCTCACCAAAGCCCTGGCCAAAGAAGTGGCGGGGAAAGGTGACATTACCGTCAACAGTATTTCTCCGGCGGTGGTGCGCACTAAAATCCTGGAGACGATTCCGCAGGCGACCGTCGACTACATGGTCAGCCGGATTCCCATGGGGAGGACGGGGAAGATTGAAGAAGTGGCCGCGCTCGTTCATTTTCTGGTTTCACGTGATGCGTCTTTCACCACAGGACAGTGCTACGACATTTCCGGCGGCCGCGCGACGTATTAAGACAATATGTTTAATATGAAATCTGGAACATTTATTTTCCCGGAGGCGGGGCGCTTTCCGAAGCCTGCCACGCCACCACCTGCCATCGCCCCTCGCGCCGGACGTAGACCTTTATGAAACGCCAATCATCGCTCATATCTTTACCATTGACGTTTCGGGTCCTTAGCAATCGCCCGGTCACTATCGCCGCGTCCCCATACACACGGGTGCGAAGGTCTGAGGTTTCATAACGCAGAAATTTCATGCGCCCGGACCGTGAAAAGGCCACGGCGTCCGTCCTGGTCATCACAGGCATTTTGGGGACGGTCACGATCAACTCCTCGGCCCACAGGCGGTCCAGCGCATCCGCATCGCCTTGCAGGTGCGCGTTGTTCCAAACCGCCTCCAAACGCGTAAACTCGGCCTCATCGGATGATTCCGCCGCCTTCGTCGCAGGGATTTGGATTATTCCGGTGGCAACAATCCAGATTCCGATGCAACACCTCAGATAAATGGACATGCTCCCTCCTTTAAGTGTAGAACGACCATGCTATACCGGCCACCACTGTTCAAGCAATTGCGCATTGCCACTTCAAGCGGGCAGCCAGGTCTGAATATAGGTTGCCCTTGACCTGCGGCCGGCACATATGTTGCGCTCTGGGCCATGAATGTGAAATATCTGAATGTGAATACGTTTGTATAGTATATTCATTAAGGTTAACTAATAGCCTTCCTTCCAGCCTCTGAAGCCACATACATGTTAAAATGCAGCACGAATGTGCCGCCCGCGGCCCATGAGGTGAAGCGATGCGAATCGCAAGCTTGACGCTGGCGACACTGTTGCTTTCCGGAATTTCACTCAGGGGACAAGAAGGCAAACCCCTGGGAGATGTTGCTCGCGGCCAAAAATCCAATCCCTCGAAGCCCGCCAAGGTGTTCACCAACGATGATGTTAGTACAAGCGATTCGGCCGATTCAGGGGGCTTGGGCGAGCCGGTAAGCGCCACCGACGATCCGCTTGTGGTGGTGAACAATGCGCGCGATGCGTTGCTTCGCGATCGCGCTCACGTCTGCCGTCGCGAGGCCGCCGGCAACAGCGGGCCCCGCCCCGGTTGGACCGACAAGAGGTTGATGGAGGTGGCCGGGCCGGATCGTTTCCACATCGTCTCGGACCAAACGAATCAGAATGTGGGCCACAGCGAATGGATCATCATTGGCAAGGATGGTTATCGCAGAACGGGAACCGCGGGCTGGGAAAAAATCCCGCCAGCGGAAATGGCAATGGCTGGGATGATTCAAAATGCCCTGGTCCCGGAAGAGCTGAAATTCGGATTCAAGAAGGGTGATCTGAAATTGATCCGGCAGGAAGCTGTTAACGGCACTCCGGCGTTCCTCTATCAATATTCAGCTCATGTGGGTGACATGGATAGGACCACCAGCTTCTGGGTGGGAATCAAGGACAATCTTCCTCTCAAAGTCGCAATGAACACCGTCACGCGCTCAACGGTCACTGCGCCCATCACCTGGACTGAGACTACCTCCTGCAGCTTCGGGCAGCCTGTTACCATCGAGCCGCCCTTCTAAGGGGGTAGCCATCACCACACGTTTTTGCGTCGCGGGTGGGGGGCGACATAATGTGGCCCACGGAGTGAGCCGTGGGAAAACGAACAATCAGCATCCTGATTGAGCCCCGGCGGGGCGAGCGGGTAGTCTCGCTCAGCGTTTATCTGAGCGCGGGCTTTTGTTCGAGGACACAACCCACGGTCCCGCAGGCGCGAGACCGGGGCTACGACTGTGGCGGCGTAAAGCCGCCATTACGATTCCATCACTTCTTGTTTTTATCGAACGTAACGCGCAGGCCGGTGGTGAGCAAGACGTCATTTGACTTTTTCCCCGGCACGGGATTGGTGAGGTAACGATCACTCAGGCTCACCTGCCAGGAGAGCCACTTGCTGAGTTGGGTGACGATTCCGGAATCAAAGTTGAGGCGATAATCTCCGATACTGGAGAGGTTGGGATAGAAGCTCAGTTTTTCCCGCAGCGTCGTGCTGCGGGTGACTTTGCGGTTGAGCTCTTCTCCCACCAGGGCTTCCCCAGAGGTTCGGTTCAAACCGGTGGAGAAGAATTCCTTGTTCAGTGATCCGCCGCCAAACAAATCAAGAAGGGTCGTTTTCGTTTTGATGGCGTGCAGGCCGAAACCGCCTCCAAAAACCGCGCGGAGATCGAGGTCCTGGAACTGGTCGTGTTCCTGATCGGTGAAGCCGAAGGCAAAAAGCTTCTCGCTCACGTTGAGTTCATATCTGATGCCCCCGCGAACGGCGTTGGCCGTGGTCATGGACTTGCCGTTGGTTGCTTGGCTGGCGTAGAGCGAAGTGATGTACACGCTGATTTTATCCCGCGGCGTCGTTCGTGCCGCGTTAAATCCAAGATTAAAAGTGGTGGTTTCGGAGTTCCCCCGCGCCGCTGCCAGTCCCGTGTCAACAAAGCCGGTCCAGAGGTCCAACAAACTGGGATTGCGGAGGCGCTCGATTCCTTCCTGATAGGCGGTCTCCTCTTCTTTGGACCGAACGATCTGGATGGCGTCTTTGCTGGTCGTGATCTTTCCGGCGTCGGTGGTCTCAACTTCCACCTTGCCCTCGGCGAAGTTTACGGGACCGTTCACTTCCTGTCCGCCCTTCAGAGTCAGATAGAGTGGCCCGCTCGATGTAATCGCATCCACCTGCTCCCACGGAACGCTCAACGTGCCGTCAAAATATTTTACCGTCAAAGTCTTTCCGTCCGACTTGATAATGGCGCCGGTCAGTCGATCCCCGTTTTTCAACGTGACTTGGTCAGCCATTCCAACGTTGCAAAATAGGACCATTGAGGCTAGTACGCACATCCATGGGCAGGATTTCATTGATGCCTCCGCTTACCTATTTCCGTCTTTCAATCGATAACCTGAATTCGGGTTTCGCAAAACTTTAATTGCCGTGATGGTTGGAAGGAGGTTGATCTGTAACTTTGAGCGATAGCCACACTCTCGCCCCGGCGAGTTTCTCTGAGTGTGGGTTTTGTCTGGTGACACATCCCACCGTCACCTCAAACACAAGTCAACGTTGGCTGCCAATTTTGGCAGACGCGCCTGTCCCGTGGCATGCCGTGGCCGCAGCTCACTTCCATTGAAAAATCGCCATACCCGCCGTCAACGCTAGAGCCAAGCGACGCGCGGTGGTAGCAGGTGAAAACCTGATTTTAGGGAAGGATTATGCCTGAGTGGGTATACGCGTTCAGGGTTAGTCTGAGCATGGGTATTCGCGCTGTGACATTACCCACTGCCACGTCAACCACGGTGGCCGGGTACGTGTGGCTACTCCGGGTCTATAGCCCGGTCGAAATAAATCCAGAAGACTCTTGATAGGCGCGAAACGGTGGGGGCAAAGGGGATAAAGATTATGATGGCGACCACCACATTCTTTTCCAGCGGCCAGCGGAAGAACGTCCAAAGAAGGATGGAAAAGACCGTGATCATCCCGAGCGCCAATCCGTAGCTGATATACATGGCGCCGAGGAAGTAGCCCTCTTCCCTCTCGAACTTCAATCCACAAACGGAGCATCGCTCGCACATTTTTGGAAAGCCGCGAAAGATTGACGCGCAAAAGATCTTTCCCATTCGACACCTGGGACAGAGTTGGTCCACCATGTCCATGAGCGTCGATTTGGGCGCTACAGAGTTCATGCGGCAGACGAGAGTGTATCGAACTCGCGGCGGGTTTCAAAGTTATGCGCTTGACCATTGTCCAATCGAGTTTCTGCGCGATGGCGCGCGGGGGACCCATTATTTTCATACACCCGAAACCGTTGCATATCGAGCGGCGTCTGGTATACTTCCGGGCTGATTCCAGCACAGAGGAGCGGACATGAATTCCAGGACACAGGGAACGGCATTATCTGTTTCATCGTGCTTGATGGGAATGGTTCTGGCGGCAATTCTCGGTGGGGCAGGACTCTGCGGGGCCCAGACCAGTCCGGCGCCCGCGGCTGGCGACGCACCCCAAACGGCGGAAAAGAAATTCAAGAACATTCAGGTGCTCAAAGACATTCCCGCCGACCAACTGGTCCCGGCTATGCAATTTATCACCGCGTCTCTAGGGGTGGAATGCGAATACTGCCACGTCCGGAACGCCTTTGACAAAGACGACAAGGAAAAGAAAAAGACCGCGCGCAAGATGATCACCATGATGATGGCCATCAACAAAGACAACTTCGATGGGCATCAGGAAGTTACATGCAATTCCTGCCACCACGGCGCGGCTGAGCCGTTGGCCATTCCTGCTGTAGCGGATGCAAGCTTCCAGCCCGAGCCACCGCGTGGACCGGGTGGCCCTGGAGGTGCCGGGACGAATCCTCCAGCCGCCGCTCCCGCATTGCCTTCTCCGGATCAGACGATCGAGAAATACGTGCAGGCCTTGGGTGGCGCGGACGCCTTCCAGAAGATTACGAGCCGCGTGGAGAAGGGAACTATCAGCGGATTTGGTCCCGAGGGCGCCCCGGTGGAGGTCTATGCCAAAGCTCCCGACAAACGGGCCGCCGTAACCCACATGGGCCGAGGAGAAAGCGTGACCGCCTATGACGGCAAGGTGGGGTGGCTTTCAGGCATGGGCAGGCCGCGCGAGATGACCGGCGGGGATCTTGAGACCATGAAACTTGACTCCGATTTTTACTTTCCCGTGCATCTGAAGCAGACCTTTTCGCAGTTCCGCGCCCGGCCATCGGAGAAGATTGACGATCATGAGACAAACCTGATCTTTGGGCTGAGGCAGGGTCAGCCGCCGGTTAGACTTTATTTCGATGCGCAATCCGGCTTGCTGATTCGCATGGTTACTTACGTCCAGACGCCCTTGGGCCGCATTCCCAAACAGACGGATTTTGCCGATTACCGTGATGCTGATGGCGTGAAAGTTCCTTTCCGGTGGACCATCTCGCGGCCCGGCGGGCGCTTCACGATTCAGGTGAACGAGATTCACCAAAACGTTCCGGTGGACGACGCCAAGTTCGCCATGCCAACCGCGTCCCCGGAAAAACCGCCCGCGCCCTAAAGTCCAGGCGGACGCCAACCCAGTCCGCGATTCAGGACTTGATTTTGTTTTGTCAGGTGAAGGAATTCTTGCGGGCTGGATCAGTGGACTACGCCACCCTAATCCGCAGAAAGCTTTCAAACATATTTTCGAATTCCAGATGAGTGTCAATAAAAGCCTGAAGCACTTCGGGATCAAAATGTTCCGGCATGGTTCTTCCGTCTCCCACCGTGATGATGTCAAAAGTCTTTGCGTGGTCGAAGGGCGGTTTGTAAGGCCGTTCGTTGCGGAGCGCGTCATACTGGTCGGCGATGGCAAGTATCCGTGCTGAAAGGGGGATTGCCTCGCCCCGCAGGCCGCACGGATATCCACTGCCATCCCAGCGCTCATGATGCGAACACGCGATGCTCATCGCCATTTTGATGATCTGGTTATTGGGATAAATCCGGAGAACTTCCTGGAGGGTTTCCGAGCCGATCACCGTGTGCCGGCGCATGGTGGCCACTTCCTGAGGCGTCAGGCTTCCGGGCTTAAGCAGGACGGGGTCGGGGATGCCCACCTTTCCGATATCGTGCAAGGGGGCAGTCAAAATAAGGTTTTCAATGTAAGGCGCGTCGATGTGCGAATCCATGCGCGGGTTCCGGCTCATTTGGAGCGCCAGGACCTTGCAATACTCTTGCACGCGCATGATGTGTTTGCCCGTTGAGTCGTCCCTGGACTCCGATAATTTCGCCAGCGCGATGATGGTGGCCATCTGGGAAGCGGAAATTTCCTTGACCTGCTCCTGAACGAGTTCCTTTAAATCGCGGTTGTGCTTTTGCAATTCGAGTTGCAGGCGATGCAGCTTCACATGGGTATCAACCCGCGCCCGCACTTCTTCAAAATGAAACGGCTTGGTCACATAATCGACGCCCCCCGCTGAGAAGGCCTTCATCTTGTCCATGGGCTCGTTGAGAGCGCTGATGAAAATGACCGGAATGTGTTCCAGTTTTCCCGTTGCTTTCAGGCGCAGGCAGACTTCATAACCGTTCATCTCCGGCATATTAATGTCGAGGAGGATCAAGTCGGGCGGGTCATTGAGGGCCGCTTGCAGCGCCAGTTTTCCGCTGGGGACGGGCCGGACGCGGTAGCCCTGCTCCTTGAGCATTTGGGCCAGCAAATGCAAATTGGCCGGGGTATCGTCCACCACCAGAACGCTGGGAGCCTGGGAAGACGCGTAAGGTTTTTCCGTCATGCGGTCCCCCTGGTGGGCAAGAGATCGAGCAGGCCCTGGTAATCGAAACCATCCGCCATATTTCGCATTTCCTGGCCCACGTGGCCGTCAATGCTTTCCACATGGTCAATCAGCTTCATGATGAGATCGAAGTCGGCGTTGATGGTAGCTTCGTGCAGCTGATCTACCAGATCTCTTGGAAGGCCGGCTACCACCTCCAATGAGATTCCCTTGTCCACTGCTTCCCTCAGAATGCTGGGCACATCGGACCCTTCGTCATAGTACTCATACTCGACCCCCAGGAGCGTCCGGATCTTCTCAAATAGGACAGCTTCCCGAAGTGGTTTGCCCAGAAAATCATCGGCACCGGCAGCCAGAATCTCCCGGCGGTTCTGGTCCGTAGTGCTGGCGGTGACGCAGACAATCCTCACCTTGTCGCCCCCGTTCAACGCTCTAATGAGACGAATGGCCTCCTGGCCGTCCATTATCGGCATGCGGTAGTCCAGCAGGATCAAATCCGGATGCCATTCCCTGAATTGCTGGACGGTTTCTTCCCCGTTGGTGGCCTCCCGGGCTTGAAACCCGACCGCGGTGAGCATTTCGGACAAAAATGCGCGATTATTCTCTTCATTATCCCCAATCAAAATCCGATGGGCGATTTGCCCGGAGCGAAGCGTGTGAACGCGCCGCAATTCCGTCTTCACCTGCACCGAGGTCATTTCGCCAGTGGTGATTTGGATATCGAAACTGAAAATGCTGCCTTTTCTAACCTGGCTTTGGACTCGGATGTCACCGCCCATCAAGCGGACGAACTCACGGCTAATCGCCAACCCCAGACCGGAGCCGCCCCCCGTCATGCGCCCGCTTTCTGTCTGTTCAAAGTATTGGAAAAGCTTTCCCATTTCTTGTTCAGGAATTCCCGGCCCCGTGTCTTCCACCTCTGCCTGAAGGCGGAGGTCCGCTTGATCGGCGTGCGACGTGCGAACGCGCAAAACGATGCCGCCGCTCTCGGTGAATTTCACCGCGTTACCCAGCAGGTTGACAAAGACCTGGCGAAGTTTACCTTCGTCGGTCACCACGAAACGCGGGACCTCTCCGATGCGTTCCACCGCCAATTGAAGTTTCTTTGAATCCGCCCGGGTGCGGAACATGATTTCCAAATCTCTGAGCAACGAGTGCAAGTCAAACACGGCGGGGTTCAGGGTGATGCGCCCCGCCTCGATTTTCGACATTTCCAGAATGTCGTTGACCAGCTCCAAAAGATGCTCGCCGCTTCGATTAATGGCGTCCAACTGTTTCCGTTGTTTGGCGGTCAGGGTGGGGTCGCGCTGCATGAGTTGGGAGAATCCCAGAATGGCATTCATGGGGGTGCGGATCTCATGCGACATATTGGCCAGAAAGATACTCTTGGCCAGGTTGGCGGTTTCGGCTTCCTGGCGCGAGCGCACCAGTTCGTCCTCGGCGTTCTTCCGGTCGGTAATATCGCGGGTGACCACTACGGCATGGCTGGTGCGGCCCGGTTCAGCCATGTACGGATAAAAGGAAATGTTGCAATAGCGCAGGCCATGCACGCCCAGGTTCAGCCACATCTCATAAGCAATGGTTTCGCCCGCCAGGCACCGGTCCATCAGCGGCTTGATGCTTTCCTCAAAGGCGGATTGGCCCCACTTGTCGCCGATGCTCTTCCCAAGCGCTTCATCCCGCGTTTCGGAGAAGGCCTTGCACCACGCCTCGTTTACGGCCTCATAACAATAGTCGGACCCCACCAGGCTGATCAAGTCCGCCATGGAGTTGGTAATGAACTCATATTGCTCGTTCAAAGCCATTGCCCGCCTGCCCTGGCTAATATCGCGGGCTACGCACTGCACACCCACCGGCCTTCCGTTTTCGAAAATCAATTGCCGGTTTGATTCGAGCAATACGGTGCGTCCATTTTTGGCTATTATCTTGAACTCGCCGCCGGGAAGCTGTTGGCCCAGCTGGGCGCGGCGCAGTAACGCAGCTTTATCTTCAATTCCCTCCGGAGGCAGAATATCGGTGATATTCATGCGCAGGAATTCGTCCTGGCGATAGCCCGAAACCAGCTCGCCAACCTTGTTGATTGAAGTGAAATTCCCATTCAGGTCGTACGAATAAATTATGTCGTGGACGCACTCAAACAGACTGGAGTACTTCTGTCTTAGCGCACTCTCGCTTTGGAGAGACTCCTGGAAAGCCTTGGTCTGGGCCTTTAACTGGGTTTGACTCTCTTTCAATTCCTGTTGAAGAGCCGCGAACTCAACCTCGGGAGGATTCGGGGTTTGAAGCGAGCGCTTGGTTTTCATAAACGGACCACCAAACTCCTCCAAAACTCATCCTGAGCGGGGCGAGACGAGCGGCGTTGGTCGGGTCGGCAGCAGGCATGGCCGGCCACCCGGCTCAGGTCCCCTAATGAAAAGCTCAAAAATAGCAGACTTTTAGCCCTGTGGAGCTATACTCGCACAGTATAGTTAGGAAACGAGAATTGTCAACCGCTTCGGCCTTAAACGTCTTCCTCCACGCGTTCCAAGGTCGGCACCGGAGGAGCCGGGGCTCGAAACACAAAAACCACAGCTTCGCCCTCGGTCTCCGGCTGCCTAAATTGAACCGATAATATCCTTTCCGGCGAACAATCCCTTGCGGAATCGGGTAAAATGAAATATCCGGAGAGCAGGCAGCCTCAAGCATCGCTGGTGGTTTGAATAGGAATGGTAATCACCGAAATCTTCAAATCGATTCAAGGCGAGTCTTCTTTCGCCGGGCTGCCGTGTGTTTTCGTACGATTGACGGGGTGCAATATGCGCTGCCATTGGTGCGATACAGCCTACGCTTTTCACGGCGGCCAGAATGTGTCGCCCGATGAGGTTTTGGACCGCGTCAGGCAATTGGGCGGGAATCTGGTGGAGTTTACCGGGGGCGAGCCCTTGTTACAAAAAGAGGTCGAACCGCTTGCAGGACGGATGGTCGCCGAGGGATTTCGCATCCTGATTGAAACCAGTGGAGAGCGGTTTGTGGGCAACCTGCCGCGGGAGGTGGTGAAAATCCTGGACGTGAAGTGCCCGGGAAGCGGCGAAAGCGATAAATTCTGCATGGATAATCTCGGTGTTATCGAACGCAAAGATGAAATCAAGTTCGTCGTTGTGGATGAGGACGATTACCGCTTTGCCCTTGACTTTATTGCCCGGCACCGGCTGCATGATCGGGTGGACGAAATAATCCTCTCGCCGGTTTTTGGCCGGCTTCACCCCCGGCGGCTTGCCGAGTGGATTCTGCGCGACCGCCTCGAAGTTCGCATGGGAATGCAAATCCACAAATTTATCTGGGATCCGGAAATGAAAGGGGTTTGAAGAAAGGGTAAAGGGAGAAGGTTAAAAGTTAGAATGGAGCAAGTCTGCCGATTGATCGACCGGCACAATTCTTGCCCGGAGTGCAGGAAAATTGGAAAACCGCAATCCCAAGCCTCAAGTCCAAAAGCCCCTGGCGGTTGTGCTGGCGAGCGGGGGGATGGACAGTTGTGTGACTACCGCACTCGCGAACCTCGAATACCGGCTGGCCATGCTGCACGTAGGCTACGGTCAGCGCACCGAGCGCCGAGAGCTTCAGGCGTTCAACGCCTTGGCGGATTTCTACCGCGCCGAGCGGCGCATGGTTTCACACCTCGATCACTTGCGGGAGATTGGGGGCTCCAGCCTTACTGATGAGCATATTACGGTGGAGCGGGCCAATCTTGACCGGCGCGAAATTCCTTCAAGTTATGTTCCCTTCCGGAACGCCCATTTTCTTTCCATCGCCGTATCCTGGGGCGAAGTGCTGGGCGCGCGTAAAATATTTATAGGCGCCGTGGCGGAGGACAGCTCGGGTTATCCCGACTGCCGCCCGGAGTATTACACTGCCTTCAATCGGCTCATCGCCGAGGGCACCAGGCCCGAGACGCATTTGGAGATCGCAACTCCCATTATCCATCTTCATAAGAGCGAGATTGTGAGGCGGGGATTACAGGTGGGTGCGCCGTTCGATCTGACCTGGTCGTGCTATCAGGCTGAACAGGCCGCCTGCGGAGTATGTGATAGTTGCGCCCTCCGTTTGCGCGCTTTTGAGGGTGCAGGAGTGGAGGATCCCATCCCTTATGCCGTTCGCCCCAGTTACAAGCGCGAGAAAGCTTTCTGATCGTGCGCGGAGGGGGTCGTGAGGATTGACCAATTAAGTTGAGTTGGCATCCAAACTAAAGGTAGAATGGGCCAAGCAATGATTTGGGAGGAGGCAACAATGAGTTTGACCAGGATGTCAAAGTGGGTTGCGTACACGATTCTCTTTGTGGCAGTGGCCGGGACTCTCCAGTCATTCGGACAAACCGGGGGGCTTGTGGGAGAAGTTAAAGACGAAAAGGGAAATGTGATGGTCGGAAATCCCATTCTCATAGAACGGTCGGATGTGAAAGGCGTCTATAAAACGAAAACCGATAAGAAAGGCCATTACATCTACATCGGCCTACCCCTCGGAACCTACAAAATTACCCTTCAGGACCCAAATGGAAGGGAGATTTTTCATTTTGGCGGCGTGCATGTGGGTATGGGCGACCCCACGGTGACGGATTTCGATATGGCCAAAGAGAGAGCCCAGGCCGTCAAGGCCCAAGCGGCCAACCCCGAGGCCCAGAAGCAGATTCAAGAAAATGAGAAGGAGCAAAAACAGTTTGCGGGATTGAAAGGATTATTCGAACAAGGCCAGGCGCTTTACAACGATAAGAAGTACGCGGAGGCTGCCGCGGTTTTTGAACAGGCCCTCCCCATGGCGAAGGACCGGAACCTGGTTGCCGTCCTCAGCCGCCTTGGTGATTGCTATGGTCAAGCCCATCAATACGATAAGGCGGTGGAAGACTATAAGAAGGCCATCGAGCTAAGCCCCAGCGATGCCGCGCTCCACAACAGCCTGGGGAATATCTATGCCAATATGGGTAAGATTCCGGAAGCTCAGGCAGAATTTCAAAAATCAGCAGAGATGGATCCCGCCGGCGCCGCCAAAGCATATTTCAATCTCGGGGCAACTTTGTACAACACAGGTAAGATGGATGAAGCTGCCGAGGCTTTCAAGAAGGCGACCGAGAAAGATCCCACTTACGCGGATGCCTACGCCCTGATGGGCAGGGCCCTGATGGGTAAAGTCACTTTAGGACCCGACGGAAAGACCGTGGTCGCCCCCCCGGGCACGGTCGAGGCGCTTGAAACCTACCTTAAGCTGGACCCCGATGGGAAGTATGCCGCGGAGGCCAAAGGAGATTTGGACGCAATTAAAGGCGGCGTTCAAACCGAATACAAGTCGGACAAGAAAAAGAAAAAAGGCTGATCATTGGCCTATTCACCCAGGATGACGAAACAAAGCCGAGAGTAGGTGTCCGGCGCTTCGGTTCAGTTGAATTGATGACTCCAGTCCGGTCTGACCGGTCGTGACCTTATGTCGTGAATTCAAGGCTTTCGCTACCTGACGGGGTTGTACCTCAGGCCGAGGGCCTTGCACGCGGGGCCGCGAGCCTTCTGGCTTTGGACTCCGGATTCTCCCCATGAAACGAATGTCTTGGTTTCTGCTCGCAGCGGCTTCTGTCAGCACACCTCTTCTTTCCGACACCGTCTACCAAATCAATGCGCAGGGCAAGCAGGTGGTCATTCAGCGCCAAGCCATTGTGGTGAAGGAGGATTCCAACTATGTTTATTACAAACATTTTGAATTAAAAGAAAGGCGGGTGGAAAAGGTGGGCCTGAATCAAGGCAGCCTTCCCTACGCGGTGGAGAGAAGCCCGGCGGCGGACCGCCAGCAGATCGTCGCCATCTGGAAGCGCTTTGGATATAAGGTGACAGCCACAGATGTGACTGGAAAAACCACCGAAGTTTTTGACGCCTATCTGGATTTCTATCCCCCCTCGGGGCGCGGCTCATTGCTGGAATCCGTTCCCGCCCGGACTACGTTCCCAATTTCCATCTCGGGCGGCAACGCCGACGATGTGGAGTTTTCCAAAATTGCCAGGATTGAATTCCAGGGTCAGCTGATGAAGATTACCTTGCGAAATGGGGAAGTCGAATCCGGCACCTTTCTAATGCCTACTGATCATCCCGCGGAGGCGAGGTTGCTCGGCATCACCGACCATTACGATCCGGCCAGCCCGGACGTATTTGATTTTTCCGAACCGCTCACCCGCTTGAAGGAAATACGATTCGACACGCAATAGAAGAGAACGATGAACGCGGAGCGATGAACGATGAAGGGAGTAGCGGGCATGAAGAACTTGCTTAAGAAAGTTCTTCCTTCATTGTTCATCGTTCATCGTTTCCCTTTCTTCGCGCTGCCCCTGATACTATTCCTCTCAACTTCTTCGACCTTTGCCGCTTCGCTAAAAGCCGGCGTCGCCAAGGTGGACATTACACCTCCGCCGGGAGTGCGCATGTGGGGCTATGGGAACCGCAAGGGTCCGTCCACCGGAACCCTCGACCCGCTATATGCGCGTATTCTGGTTATCGAGGCCGGCGAAACGAGGTTGGGCTTGGTGGCGCTTGATCTCGGCCGGCCCTTTGGGCCCGCCTCAATCGCGAGCCTGCGTGGCGCCGCGAGGAAATCGAGCCGCATTTCCTATCTCCTGGTGGTAGCCTCGCATACTCACTCCGGCCCCGTGATCAGGGACGAATATACCGAGGGCGGTACTCCCGCCTGGGAAACGTCGGCACTCGAGAAAATCCTAAAGGCCATCGATGAAGCAAGCAGGAAAATGGTGGAGGCGCGGCTGGGGGTGGGGACGGGCGTCACCTACATCGGTCACAACCGCCTGCGCGAGAATCCGGATGGTACTGTCACCTGGTTTGAGCGCAACCTCACCAAGGTGCCTACCGCCCCGGTCGATCCCACCGTCTCTGTGCTGCGAGTGGATACGGCCGATGGCAAACCGATTGCCATCCTGGTGAATTATTCCTGCCATCCCGTCGTTTTCGGCCCCGACAATTTGCAATACTCCGCCGACTTTCCCGGAGTCATGACCAAAACCGTGGAGCAGGCCTTCGACGGTCAGCCGCTGTGTTTCTTCTTGCAAGGCGCTCCCGGTGATATTAATCCGTATTACGCTGTCACTCCGCTCGAGCAGGATGCTGCAAGGTGGCGCGACTGGACGGGAGACCACCTGGGCCAGGAGGCGGCGCGAGTGGCCAAAGGCATTAAAACGGAAACCGAGCCTGACCCCAGCATCGACTTTGCCGAAGACGTGCTAGATTTTAATTTGCGCTGGGACCCGGAGAAATTCCGCCGGGGGTTGCTGGCGGCGTTCGGTCCCAGAGTCTTTGATGACTTCGGCTCAAGAATTACTTCTGTTCTCAAATTACCTGTCACCACCGTCCTCATCAACCGCCAGATAGCGCTGATGGGCATGCCTGGCGAACCCTTTGTGGATTTCCAGCGCAACTGGCGCGACCGCTGCCCGGTGCGCCACGCATTTTTCCTCGGCTATGCCAACGGCTATTACGGATATTTTCCCACCATCCGTGCCGCCTCCATGGGGGGCTACGGCGCCGCCAGTTCCTCCACTTGGGTTGAAGTGGGCGCCGGCGAGCGCATGGTGGACCACGCGGTCGCGGCAATATATAAGATGCAGGGGAAATTGGTCGACTCACCGGACGATTTGAAAAAGAAGTGACGATATTCTGTCCGAGGTAAAGCGGGCGAGCCCTTTGTGGAGGTGTTACCCATGTTCAAGTCCATCGCCGTCGTTGCCGGCAGCTACATTCTCTCGATAGCTCTAGTCCTGGCCACAGACCCGCTGCTTTCCCGCCTCTTCCCGGGCGATTTCGTCCGAGGCCGCCTCCCCTCCAACAATGCTCTTATGGCGAGCACGGCATGCTTTGTCATTGTCTCGATCCTTTGTGCGGGCCTGTGCGCCCGCTTTGCCCCGCGCAATGCCGCCAAGCATGTGCTTTGGTTCTTTATCGTGGGCGAAGTGATGGGCCTCGCCGCGACCATTCCCAACTGGAGCACGAACTGGCCGCACTGGTATTGGCTTTCCTGGCTGCTCTCCTGGCCGGTGAGTTGCTGGATCGGCCTGCTGCTTGGCGCGCGCCGGCCCGCGAAAAACTGAACAACCTCTCGCAAAGGCCAAAGAGCGCTAACGGGAGGCAGGAAATCTTCTTTGCGAGTCGTTGCGCCTCAGCAACTCTGCGAGAGGGTGTTTATTCTTAGCTACCTCAAGAGGAGATTGCTTGCCTCTGGCCGGCTGGCGCAGGTCTCCCAAGAATTGCGGCTCTCTTCATTCACCGAAATTAAATCAATACCCGATCAAGAATCTGCCCCACGGCGCGGCGGCCTTCGAGGATGGCGGACTTGTGATCCATGGCGCCGGCCAGATCGGTGTTGGCGAAGGCAATTCTTCCAAAGGGCGCGCTGCGGAGGATTTCGCGAGGGGCGGGCTTGCCGTCTTTGCCGAAGAAGAAGCCCGGTTGGGGGTTCACGTAGGCGTGGCCCCACCGATTCAGGATGAGCCCTGCGATATCGCGTTGGGCGTCGAAGCCCACGCGGCCGAACATCTCGGTAAGCTGTTCGCGAATCTGTCGTTCGTAATCGCGGAAAGAAGTTGAAAGCATTTCAGCGCGGCCACGATTGCCCTGTTCCTGGATGGGCAAGCCTGGGGAACAATACAGAATTTTCATGGTGAGCACGGTCGGGGAATCGGGGCCAATTGTTTTTATGTCGGTCGAAAAAGTTGGAACTTTTCGCACCGAAGTGAAACTGCCCAGGCCTTCGTACCAATTGGCCGAAGCGAATCCAAGTTTGTACATGAACCGCCAGTTGCGCACCGCCACGTTGGCCAACATACACGGGGAGCGGTAGAACTGGTCGTAGGCGGCGCGATGGGTTGCGGGCAGGTCGCGCACCACCAGCTTGGAACTCCAGCAGCCGCCCGCCATCACCACCGAACGCGCGCGCAGGCGATAAACTTTTCCGCCTAGAGTGTAGGTGACCGAAACGAAGTGTGATTTGTCGGGATCGCCATCGTGTTCCACGCGCACCACGGTTGAACTCAAGCGAACCCGCGCCGGCTGGCCCGGGCGGTCGAGCGCGGCAAAATCCACCCGGTTACGGCAAATTGATTCGAGAGTGCGCGGGCCGGGAATCGAACTGGGAATCAGCATCTTTATTATGTGGCGGGCAAAACCGGCGTTGCCCCCGGGAAAAGCTTGCCAGCCTGTCTCCGGCGAATCGTCCAGGCAATGCAATTCATTGAAGGCGTAGCCGCAGAAAGCGGAGAGCACGTCAGGTCCGAGACCGTATCCGCCGCCTTCGCCGGGGGTCATCAGGGTTCGAATGGTCTCACGGCTCAGTCCCGATTCCATCAAGTGATCTTCCAGCGTCATGCTGTCGAGCCGCCGCGATTTTTCATCGCCGGCATATTCATACGGTTTGGCGGGGCGCCGCTTCTTGCTGGCCGCAAGGATTTCCGCGCGCATGACGGGCGCGATGGGCGCACCCTCAAAATTATTGTCTTCGGCATTAAGCACCCACACGCCGGGCCGCCGGCCAAACTTGGCGCCAAAATAAAATCCGTTGGGCGAAGGCATTTGTTCAAATGTCCGGCCCAGAGGAATTTCCGGATCAGTACTGCCCCAAGTTTGGTATTTGAAGGCGTGCGGGTCGATTCCCAGCGATTTATAGAACCGCGAAATGAAACTGTGAGGAAAGGGAAATTGAAAATGGTCGGAGCCTTGGGGAGCCATCAAGCGCTGGCCATCCACCACAAATTCATTGCGCTTGGCCTCTCCGCCAAAGATGGGATGGTTTTCAAGCACCAGGCAGGAGAGGCCGGGCCCCCCTTCGCGGGCAAATATCAACGCGGAGGCGAGTCCGCTGATGCCCCCGCCCACCACCACGCAGTCAAAAGTCTCTCCCGTATCCGTGGCGTCGGTCGGTGGCGCATCAAATGCGTGGTCGCGAATTTTGTGTGCGGCGTTTATCACCTCCAGCGTGTTGCCGTTGGAGGCGCTGTAGTCGCCCTCGCCTCCGTATCCTGTCCAATCATCCTGCGCCAAAAGTTGTTGCGGGGTGAGGGGAAGCAGGAGTGCGCCACCCGATGCCAGCAAGGTGGAATTAAGGAAGTCGCGGCGGCACATGCGTCGGGCCATGCCCAGCGACTTGTCACCTGGCTTGGTGTGATTTTTACGTGGCATTTTTATATTCCTCGATTGTCGGGAAGAGCAAAACAACCTCACGCAAGGGCAGTAAGGTGCCAGGTAACAACGTGATCGATTCTGTGCGAGCCTTTGCGCCTCTGCGATTTTGCGAGAGGGCGTTTAATTCTTAACAACTTCAAGGCGGGATTGTCAGCCTCGACAATCCAGCTACTTGGACGCCCGCAGGGCTTCATCAACCAAGGCAAAATATTGCTCGGGTGGGGGAGCGCCCACGACGATTCGTCCATTGATAAAGCTTGTGGGTGTGCTGCTGATCTCGAGCTTTTCCCCTTCGCGCTTGTTTTCCTCCACCCGGGACAGCGATGCCTTGGAGTCGATGCAGGCGGCGAGCTTCCCGCCGTCAATCCCGGCATCCTTGCCGTATTGAAGTAAAGCTTCCTGGACGTTGGCGGGCGAGATGGCGCCCTGGTGCCTGAAGATCAGCGATCGGAAGGCAGCAAAATGTGAGGGATCGATTTGGTAGGAGCATTGGTCGGCGATGGCCGCCGTCATCGACCAATCGTGTATGGCCAGGGGGAACTCTTTATACACCACTCGAACTTTATCGCCGTAGCGGGGCAAAAGCTCCGATTCAAGGAAGGCGTGAAAGCGCGCGCACATGGGGCACTGGAGATCGGCGTATTCAACGATGGTTACCGGAGCTTTGGCCGGCCCAAAGCTTGGCTGGTCGCGCAGCACCATGGTTTGGAGCGGTTTTTGGCGCAGGTTTGATTCCATCAACATGAGATCGCCGAGCACTGCTACGTTGGTGCGGCTGACGAAGAAATCCTGCGACTTCCCGTCGTTGGTTGAAATTTTCATTTGCTGAAATTCGGCAAACTTTGATTTCACCAGCGGGCCGGCCGTCAATGTCGTGCTTTCCGGTAATTTGAAAGCAATTCGAATCTGCTTGACGAGTTCATCCCCAGGGCTGGCGCCCAGCGGAGCCAAAGTGCCCAGCGCCAAATAACGCCCGTCGAGGGTTACGTATACTTTCTCGGTTTTCTTTTCCGCGCCGTCACCCATCACCGCAGTGGTCTCCATGAACCCGGGAATGGTCGAATTCTGGAAGGGGTCCATGTCAATCTTCACTGTTTCCGGGATGGCATAGCGCTCGCGAAGGAAATGAATTACTTTCTCCCTGCCGACTGCCACGTCGCCACTCGATTGAGCGCGCACGCCTGCCGCCCCTGGCCAAAGCACCAAAGCGGTGGCCATGAGGGAAAGAACACCTCCGGCCCTTGCGCCGCCAGTCAATTTGATCATAAGACGGTTTGAGCCTGACTGCCTTCCGCAGGGCATACCCTAATCTCCATGAAATGAACGTTTATTCTCCCGTCGCTGCATTCTAACCGTCGTTTTGGCATAAATCAATTTCAGGTTAATCGAAAATAATCGTGTGGATGGGCAGGCGATGCTTGACTTCGACTCACGTTCAGAATAGAATAAGTCAGTTTCTTCACCAAATTCAAAGGGGGCCGCATGGACTTCCAAGTTGGGGAGAAGGTTGTCTATCCTAATCAAGGTGTAGGAATAATCGAACAGATCTCAACCAGAAATCTCACCGGGCAGCCGGAAATGTTTTATTTGTTAAAGCTGAACGCCAGCAGCCTGCGAGTGATGGTGCCGACAACGAACGTGGGTAACGTCGGCTTGCGTCGCGTGGCCAAGAACCGGGAAATCGGTGACATACTTGATTTCCTGCATAAGGGCCGCTGCAAGTCGCCTCAGGATTGGAAATGGCGATTCAAGGAAAACACCGAGAAGATGAAGAGCGGTTCCCTCCAGCAGGTGGCCGAAGTATTAAAGACCCTGGTGATGCTCAATCAAATCAAACCTCTTTCGTTCCGCGAAAAGAAAATGCTCGACCGCGCCTGGGGACTGATGGTGGATGAGATCGCCGTCGCCCGCGGAGTTACCCGGGAGAATGTGGAATTACAACTCGTCAAGGCCCTCAATAAGTCCAATTTGAAAGTCCCGCTACCCGCCTAGAGGAAACCTTGTTTTAGAGGTTTTTCCCTGGTCGAAGCTAACTAACAATTTGCCGCATGGCGCCCTTTTGAGGGCGCTTGCGCACTTCATGCGCTCCTTCTCCGTGCCGTCCCGCGTAAACTACTTTCTTCAATGGATTCCTGCCGATTGTAATTCCATCTGAGAAGCTTTCCAGAAATCGGGCAAGCCTCTTTTTGGTGTGCCGTCCACAATTCACTGCCTCCAAGCTGACTCTAAGATTTCTGTATGCTTTGCCCAACACGGGAAAAATTGCGTAAAACCGCCACATCGCCCGTGCGGGCGCATCTAAACTAAACGAGGGGTGCGAAGAGGTGGTAAAAGGGGGACGGGGCGGGTCCATATTGGGGGAGCCGTAGTGCGTTAAGTAGGAGATTTCCACAAGATATTGGGGTAACTTATAAAAAAACCACCAATACTTGTAGTTTTCTCTTGACAAGCGTTTTTAGGGGGCGTACATTCCGTTCGGCTCAAGTGAAACTGCCCTTGAGTCTGAATTCTCAGGTGCAAAAGTTGAATTTTGGTTGTTTATTTCAGTTGGTTTGGAAGCGTGAGGGGACGCCCTGAACCAACTGACCGACGCGGTGTCGGGTGTACGCCAAACCTTAAAATTCAAGATTAAAGCGCCAATAGTTTAGCGGAGGTTTATATGGCGGAGCGGGATGCTGTCTCTGTGGTGGCCAAGAGCGCGAATACTATTACGGATTCCTCGGTTCGCCAGTCAGAGCGAGGGCTGATTTTTAAACGTCATTTTACGAAGGCAGGCATTCATCCTTTTGACGAAGTCGAGTGGGAAACGCGCACCGCGTCCATTCAGAACGATAAGGGCCAGACGATCTTCGAGCAGCGCAATGTTGAAGTGCCCAAAGACTGGTCCATGACGGCCACCAACATTGTCGCTTCAAAATATTTCCACGGCAAACTCGGGACGGCGGAGCGCGAAACCAGCGTTCGCCAACTGATTGGCCGTGTGGCGGACACCATCGCGCAGTGGGGTGTGGAGGGTGGATACTTCCGCACCGAAGATGACGCCAAGATTTTTCATGACGAATTGCTCCACCTTTTGGTTCGCCAGAAAGGCGCGTTCAATTCCCCGGTTTGGTTTAACTGCGGCTTGTGGCACAAGTATCACCGCCAGTCGAGCGGCGGCGGGTGGTATTGGGACCCGGCCACGGGCAGCATCAAGAAGGAGACCGAGGCCTATCGTCACCCTCAGTGCTCTGCCTGCTTTATCAACTCCGTCCAGGATAACCTCGAAAGCATCCTGACCCTTGCCAAAACGGAAGGGATGCTCTTCAAGTGGGGTTCGGGCACTGGCACGAACCTCTCGCCACTTAGGTCTTCCTTGGAGTCACTGTCAGGCGGCGGTGAGGCCTCCGGTCCCCTCTCTTTTATGAAGGGTTATGACGCGTTTGCGGGCGTCATCAAGTCGGGCGGCAAGACGCGCCGCGCCGCCAAGATGGTGATCCTGAATATCGACCACCCGGACGTGGTCGATTTCATCGAGTGCAAGGCCAAAGAGGAACGCAAAGCCTGGGCGCTGATCGAGGCTGGATATGATTCGGCCATTGACGGCGACGCTTATTCCTCCATCTTCTTCCAAAACGCCAATAACAGCATTCGCGCCACCGATGATTTTATGCAGGCGGTGGTGGATGATGGCGACTGGGCTACGCGTCGCGTGACCAACGGCCAGCCGGTGAAATCCTACCGGGCGCGCGATCTGATGAAAAAGATTTCCGAGGCCGCGTGGCAGTGCGGCGACCCGGGCATGCAGTTTGATACCACCATCAACAAGTGGCACACCTCCAAGGCCACGGCGCCCATCTACGCCTCCAATCCGTGCAGTGAGTATATGTTCCTGGACGATTCGGCGTGCAACCTGGCCTCGTTGAACCTGATGAAGTTTGTTACTCCCGACTTGAAGTTTGAAGTGGAAGCCTACCGGCAGGCGGTGGAGGTTTTTATTACCGCGCAGGAAATCCTGGTGGATAACGCCAGCTACCCGACCGAAAAAATCGGACAGAACTCGCATGATTTCCGCCCCCTGGGGCTTGGATATGCCAACCTGGGCGCGCTGCTGATGGCCAACGGCCTGCCTTACGATTCCGATGGCGGCCGCGATTTTGCCGCCGCGGTTACGGCCGTAATGCACGGCCAGGCATACCTCACTTCGTCCCACATTGCGGCGGAAGTCGGCCCTTGCCAGGGTTATGCGGTGAATCGCGATCCTTTCCTGGGCGTCATCTCCATGCACCGGCAATCGCTCCAGAATATCAATCCGCGCAACGTTCCCGAAAATCTGATGGAAGCGGGCAAGAAGATTTGGGATGAGTGTCTGGCCAGCGGCATGAAATACGGCTATCGCAACGCTCAGGTCACCGTGCTCGCTCCCACGGGAACCATCGGCTTTATGATGGATTGCGACACCACCGGCGTTGAGCCGGACCTGGCCCTGGTGAAATACAAGAAGCTGGTGGGCGGCGGATTGATCAAGATCGTCAACAACGGCGTGCCCGCATCACTGCTGAAGCTGGGTTACACCAACCAGGAGACGGCCGACATCGTTCACTTTATCGACGAGAACGGAACCATCGAAGGCGCGCCCCACTTGAAGCCCGAGCATCTGGCCGTTTTCGATTGCTCGCTAAAGCCCGCCCACGGCAAGCGCTCCATTCATTACATGGGCCACGTGCGCATGATGGCGGCGGTGCAGCCGTTCCTCTCCGGCGCGATTTCAAAGACGGTGAATCTGCCCGAGGAAGCTACCATTGAGGATGTTTCAAACGCGTTCATCGAATCCTGGCGCATGGGCATCAAGGCGCTCGCCATTTATCGTGACGGGTCGAAGAAGAGCCAGCCGTTGAATACGTCGGATGCGAAACCTAATAAGAAGGAGTCAGAAGCCAGAAGTCAGAAGTCAGAAGAAGACCGGTCGACACCCGACACGCGACTCACAAGTCCCCCGCCCACTCCCAAGCCATTTCGGCGCAAACTGGACGATGAACGCCGCGCCTTCACGCATAAGTTTACCGTGGGTGGCCACGAAGGGTATTTGACCGTCGGCCTGTATGATGATGGCCAGCCGGGCGAAATCTTTATCACCATGGCCAAGGAAGGCTCCACGGTTTCCGGTTTGATGGACTCCTTCGCCACCGCGGTTTCCCTCGCCTTGCAATACGGCGTGCCGCTCAAAGTGCTCTGCGATAAATTCAGCCACACGCGGTTTGAGCCCAGCGGCTGGACCAACAATCCCGAAATCCGCTACGCCAAGTCAATGATGGATTACATCTTTCGCTGGATGGCATTCAAATTCTTGCCCAAGGATGCCCAGCCTCGCGAGGAGGCCAGCGTGGCTACACCGAACGGCAACGAAGTGGAGAAGGCGGCGAAACTGGCCTCGCAATTTACCCGCGCCGCCGGTGAGCAGCCCGTGGAAGGCTCCCTATACGAGGCTTCCGGACAACCCTCACTTGCCGGCGTCACTCACACTGATGATGCCCCAAGCTGCTCCGATTGCGGCGCCATCATGGTCCGCAACGGCGCCTGCTACCGCTGCATGAATTGCGGTTCGACCAGCGGCTGCTCGTAAAGAAAGGGCGGGGGATGGTTTCAACAAAAGGAGTAAAGAGCTGGTTGAATTGAATCCAAGTCGCGAGATGAATCAGGCCACTTGCAACCAGCGGGTGGCCTTTCTTTATTCGGGAGTTGGTTATGGACGTTGCTGAAGCGTTGCGCGCCATTTGCACCACGGGCGAGGGTTATTGCTGGTATTGTGACCAGAGATTGCCGGGCCAGGCCGACGAGGCCATTGGAGCGGGCTGGGACGTGAAACGCGTGGAAGGAGAACGCGTGGCCAGCATCATTCTGGTTTGCCCGGAGTGCACGCGCGAAAAAACTGAGTTGGGCGAGGAAGGCTTCCTCCGCAATCTTTCCATGCGCGTTTGCAATTCGACCTGCTGAAGCCGCGCGCCAGAATGCGGCGGGAATGGGCTGCTAAACGCGCGCAAGCTCCACGGCGCTGGTAAGCCGGGTTGGACTGGCGCTGGGAAAAGTGAGGGCGTAATGGAAGAAGACATGAGAATCCGGTCCTACTTTAAGGATCAGGTCCGCCAGGTAATCGAGCAAAGCATTCGCGAGCCGGAAGGATTCCTCTCTTACTTTGTGGACCACGAGCCCAAGGATGAAGAGATCCTGGGTCTGCTTGCTGTCTCCACCATGATGGGCGGCGATGGTGATATGACCGATAATTTCCCCACCTCTGTTGAAGCGCTGGCCGCGCTCTCCCCCAATCGTCAGGCCGAAATCTGCCGCGAATTCCGCAAAGAACTCAAGAACTGCCTGGGCAAAATCAGCGCCGCGTAATAAATCAACTCAAATTTCAATGACCATGGTGAACCGGGCGCGATCGCCGGGAGATCTTTCAGCTATAGTAGGCGCGGGCAGGAGCCTGCACTTTCCCGGGCTTCTGCCGCCCATCGCGGGAGCCATCATGAATGAAGCGCCCATCGTCGCTCGGCGCCGTCAGTTTTGCGCATTGTGCGGCCAGTTGATGTTTGAGTTCTTCCGTTCACCCGATGGCCACTTTGGCCTGGTCGATTCTATTGATCACTCAAACTTCCCTGAAAATGAAGGATGCGTGCGTTGCCAGACTTGTGGCGCTCGTTACCGACTCCTCGAACGGCTGAATGCTATGGGAGCGCCGGTGGAGAGGAAGTAGGAGCAATAAGCGTGGCAAATGGCAAATTTGAAAAGGCCAATGTAGGCATGATCCCTTATTGAGCCGGTTTTGCGCGACGTTATGAAATCGAAAGAATTTCTATTGTCCGCCGAGAATTTGCCGGCATATCTCTCACAGAAGAAGCTTGTGAAGGACGCCAAATACTGTGTTGTGCATGAGCTGGGCGGAGGTGTTTCGAACATTGTTTTATTGGTTGAGTGGCCTGAGCAGCCGGATCGGCGTTGGGTGGCAAAGCAATCGCTGGGCAAGCTTCGAGTTAAGGACGATTGGCGGGCGGACCGCAACCGCATTTTCCGGGAGGCTGAGGCGATTCGAATGCTTCGCCCTGTCCTCGGCAATTCAATTCCAGAATTAATTCACTTGGATCGAAATAATTATCTCTATGTGATGTCGGCCGCGCCTGCGGGGTCGATGACGTGGAAGGAATCTCTTCTCGTCTGTCGCCGCTCAGATACGGCCGTTGCTCATGAAGTGGGAGTGCTTCTGGCACGGCTCATCAGCGCCACTGAAGGCGAGAAAGTAATCAAGCGCCGGTTCGGCAGCCAAAAGAATTTTGAGCAACTTAGAATTGACCCTTACTACCGGACCACAGCGTCTAGGCACAAGCAGCATCCTGGCACATATCGCGCATTGCAGAATCTCATTGAGGATTCCTCGAAGATCCGATTTTCTATTGTCCATGGGGACTTCAGCCCAAAGAATATTTTGGTCCATGGCCGGGATATATTCTTGATCGATTTCGAAGTGGTTCATTGGGGTGACCCGTCGTTTGATTCTGGCTTTCTGCTTAACCACCTTTTCCTGAAAGCATTCCACCGGCCGCAATTTGCGCCTGTCTATTTGGATGCCGCGCGCGTGTTCTGGAAGGCATTGCGGGTTGGCATGGGCCCCGAACCCTCGCGAAATTTTGAGTACATGACCATTCGCCACGTCGGGGCCCTGATGTTGGCGCGAATTGACGGGAAATCGCCGGTGGAATACATTCAGGATCACAAAACCAAGCAGAGGGTGCGGGGCGCGGCGAAATACATTTTAAATGAGCCGCCTTCAAGAATCGGAGATCTACTGGAGATCATCTCGAATAATGTCTGACCCACTCTTCGAAGATGGGGCGTCGCTTTGTTGAGTTAGTATCGAGCGGGCGAAACGCTCGTTCTAAAATTTCAATGTCTCTCATCCTCCAAATCCGCGCCCGGGAAGTTTTTGATTCGCGGGGTAACCCAACGGTCGAAGTTGAAGTAACGCTGAATGACGGCGCCTGGGGCCGGGCCCTCGTTCCATCGGGCGCCTCGACGGGAAAAGCGGAGGCGTTGGAGCTTCGCGATGGCGACACCAAACGATTTTTGGGCCGTGGAGTCCTAAAGGCAGTCGGCAATGTTCGAGACCATATTGCTCCAGCTCTATATGGGATGGACGCCGGCAACCAGCGGGCTATCGACGAGCGCCTCGTCAGTCTTGATGGAAGCAAGAATAAAGGTCGCCTGGGAGCGAATGCAATTCTAGGCGTTTCACTGGCCGTAGCACGTGCTGCGGCAGAATCCGCTGGGCTGCCCTTGTATCGATACCTGGGCGGTAGCGCTGCCACCGAACTGCCCGTGCCCATGGTTAATATCCTGAGCGGAGGAATTCACGGTGGTGGAAACGTTGACTTCCAGGATTTCATGGTTATTCCGCTGCGCGCCAGCTCCTATTCGGAAGCGCTCCAGGATTCGGTTTCAGTTTACCGGGCCATGAAGGAAGTATTGATGTCTCGCAATTTCCTGCCACCCGGAGTGGCGGATGAAGGTGGATACGCGCCACGTCTGCCCTCGAATGAGGCAGGCTTCGAGCTGATGGTCGAGGCTTTTGAACGTGCTGGTTTGGAACCAGGCAGGGACGCGGCCATCGCCGTGGATGTTGCCGCCAGCCACTTTGAGGCAGGGGGCAGCTACAACCTTTCCGCGGAGGGGACCCGGCTTGAATCGGCTCAGTTGGTGAGCAAACTCGCGGGTTGGACGGGCAAATATCCCATCATCTCCATAGAAGATGGTGTGGGGGAGGAGGATTGGAAAGGTTGGCGGCTTCTGACGGAGAGCCTGGGAACCCGGTGCCAACTTCTGGGTGACGATCTTTTTGTGACTAACGCGGCCCGGCTGGAACGGGGAATTCAAGAGAAAGTGGCGAACGCGGTGCTTGTCAAAATGAATCAAGTGGGGACGCTCAGCGAAACTCTGGACGTGGTCGATTTGGCGCAGAGGAATGGCTACCGGACCGTGGTTAGCGCGCGCTCCGGCGAGACGGAGGACGATTCTCTTGCCGACCTTGCCGTGGCCACGCGCGCCTCCCAGATCAAGATAGGAGCCATTACTAGGTCGGAGCGCCTGGCCAAGTACAATCGCCTGCTTAGGATCGAGGAGCAGCTTGGGCCTCGCGCGGAATATCGTGGCGCGAACGTGTTCGCAGGGATCTTTTCCACCTCCGGCGTCTAATCCTGTCATATCCGAAAGCTTAGATTGTGCTTGATTATTATCCATAAGCGTGTTAGACCACTATAGTTTAGCTGAATTGGGGTGGCAGATGCCCGGCGTGGGCGCCGGAGGGCCGAGCGACTGACCTTACGTCCATGATTTGCCTGTTTCATGGACCCAAGAGCAATCGTTTTCCCGGGCGTACAAAGTTTTCAGAATCGTTCAAGGAGATTGTCAAATGCACAAGCGAAAGTTGGCTGCACACTTATTGGGAATCCTAGCTATTTCTATCTTGTCCTTTTCCAGCGTGGGTTATGGGGCGGACAAGAGCACGGCGAAGCTATTGGTGCGGGTGAGGCCGGTGGAGGCGGAGATCTTCATCGATGGGCAGCACATGGGGGATGCGACGTGGAATGGGATGATGACGGTGCCGAAGATCTCGC
>DATGFN010000061.1:0-75675 GCA_035308965.1 Terriglobia bacterium
ACGCGATCCAACATGAAGCGGTCGTGCGTAACCAGCACCAGCGCCCCGGAATATTCCAGCAGGCTCTCTTCCAGGATTTCAAGAGTCGGGATGTCCAGATCGTTCGTAGGTTCGTCCAGCAGCAGAACGTCCGCAGCTTGAAGCATCAACTGAGCGATCAATACACGGGCCCTTTCTCCCCCCGACAGCCGGCTCACCAGCTTGCCAAGGTCGTCTGAATCGAAAAGAAAGCGCGCCGCCCACGCGGCGACGTGAATCACCCGGCCCTGATAGACCACCGAATCGCTGTCCGGAGCCAGGGTGCGGCGCAAGGTGAGATCAGGATCAAGTTGACGGTTTTGATCGAAGTAGACGATTCGCAAGGCGTCGGCGCGGACGATCTCACCGCGTGTCGGCGGGATGTCACCGCGCAACAGTCGCAGCAGCGTGGTCTTTCCACTGCCGTTTTGTCCCACCAGTCCTACGCGCATTCCCGCTTTGATGGCGAACGTCACGCCCTCAAACAGCGTACGATCACCCAGCGTGCAAGCCACGTCCTCCAGCGTGATCAGTTGTTTGGTCTGCCGATCGGTCGCGGAAAAATCGATCCTGGCGGCGGCCGTTCTGCTCCGCGAGTTCATGTCCGAAAGCTCGCCGATCAGTTCATAAGCTTTGTTGATTCGCGCCTTGGCCTTGGTACGGCGGGCACGTGGACCGCGGCGAAGCCACTCCAGCTCCGTGTGTACGCGGTTGGTCAGGGCTTCCTGCCGCTTGCCTTCTGTCTCCAGAAATTCTTTCTTCTTCTCGAGAAACCGGCAGTAGTTTCCGTTGACTCGAAACATTCCGCCCGCGTAAGCGCGGTTCAGCTCCACCATCTCCGTCGCGACGTTCTCTAGGAAATAACGATCGTGGCTGACCACCACGTAAGCAAACGGCGTGTTCTGCAGCACAGTTTCAAGCCATTGGATTCCGGCAAAGTCCAGGTGGTTGGTGGGCTCATCCAGAAGCAGAATGTCGGCGCGCTGCACCAGGCCTTCCACAATCCGCAGACGTTTGCGCCATCCGCCGGAGAGAGTCACCGCCAGTGCATCAAAATCGGTGAATCCGGCACGGCCCAACGCCTCGGAGGTGCGAGCCTCGCGCTCCGCCGGGGCGACGTCCGCCGCCAGAGCCTTCTCGATAACGGATCGTACCGTCTCTCCCGGCGAAAATTCGGAGACTTGTGCGACGTAACTGATCTTCGCCCGCTTGCGGATAGCCACTTCGCCACTATCGGGTTTGATGCGGCCGCAAAGGATTTCCAGAAGTGTCGATTTACCCGAGCCGTTCGGCCCAATCAATCCGATCCGATCGTTTCCCGAGACCGTAATGGAGATGTTCTGGAACAGCGGATTGATTCCAAACTGTTTCGAGATTCCCTGGGCATTAAATATCGGGGCCAAGTTGCGTGAGGTCCTCTGGTGACGAATTGGAAGGACGCTTGCGATTTGGGTGCGCCCTCAACCTTCGATAGTAAACCCTATTCCCGCCATGACAAAACCCGGCGCGGGGCCCGAAGACGGTCGGCGCGGTGCATTACCAAAACTATGCAAGAGGAGATTCTTAGGACGGATGCGAGGCCGACGAGGTTTTTACGTACCTTAGTATTCGCCAGCGTTCAAGGCGCGGAAACGGCCCGGCAGGGTCAAGAGGCGCCGTTGTCCCCCTTTTATTGTTGACACGCTCACCTTCTTAAGTTAATTTTTGCCTGTCGGAATTCCTCCAAAGCAGAGTATCTGTCGGTCGATGACCTGTCGCGCTGCAGCTTCAGGGAGAAGCTGCAGCCAATTCGTGTTAATGACCGGAAGGGGTTAAGATGGCCAACAATGAGAAGCCGCTGAATAAAAAGCAAATGGCTCGGTTGTTGAAACAATGCAGAGATTTCAGTGCATCGATCAAGGACGTGGAGAGCAGTTCACGCGAACTTAACCTCAAACTCTCCAAATTGAAAGTTCACCCTTGCGCCGTTTTCGTTGTTACATCAGACCATACGCTCTACCCCAAGAAAACAGGAAGCCATAAGGCCAATAGAAACAAGTAGGGTTGTCTCATTCTCTTTGTGGTCGACGACTGGAAGGGAGAGCGATCAAAGAGAGGGTAAATGAGGCAGAGCAGTCGCCTGCGCCGGTCGCCCTACGTAGTTTGTTATTGGGACGGGCCACAGCTCGTCGTGCACAATTACTTGACCTGTGTTCGGTTAACTGCAAGCCCGTTCACGGTCGTGCTCTTAAGCCTGTTAAGTACGCCCATTCACGCCGCGGATATCCCTCAGCTCCTACCCCAATTCTCCCGCCGCTCGGTTCTCAGGACAATACAACAGTTGGTTTCGCTAACGCTGGTCGAGGAGATTTCACCGGCCCAGCAACAGCGCGACAAAGCGATGCGGCTCTGGTCGAACTGGGGAATCGATGCCCAGTTTTTCCATTGGGCGACGAAGGACGTGCGGTACGTGAAAAACGCCCAGGAGTTGGGGCGTCTCGAACGCCGGTTGGTGGCGGAATGCCCCCAGCCTCCACTATTCAAGCGCTATCCGCGTGCCCGCCAAATCGCCTTGCCTGACGGACCAATGGGGCGCGCTGCGCCTCTAGCCACCGTTCTTCGTGCCAGGCGCACTCACAGGTATTTTAGCCCGACACCGCTCGATCTCAGTGACTTGGCCACCGTGCTGAAACTTACCTGGGGAGTTTCCGCCTACCTGGACCTGCCGCTTATGGGCCGCATTCCCTTGAAGACCAGCCCTTCAGGTGGCGCGCGCCATCCCATTGAGGTTTATGTGGCGACTTTCAGAGTAAAGGGCTTGGGCCCTGGCTTATATCACTACCGGGCTGACTGCCATCGACTGGAATTAGTCAGGAGTGGAAGCCTAGAGTCGCGTGCAGAGGTTTACTGCGGCAATCAATGGTGGACGGGGACGGCAGCGGCGCTCTTTTTTATGACTGCCGTCTTTGAACGGACAATGTGGCGTTACACTTCCAGCCGCGCCCTGCGCGTGATCTATCTTGAAGCGGGTCACCTCTGCCAGACTTTCTGCCTGGTGGCAACAGCTCTTGGCTTGGCGCCTTTTTGCACGGCCGCTCTATCGGACAGCGCGATTGAGCGCGACCTCGGGCTTGACGGAATTCGTGAGTCAGCGCTTTATGTCGCGGGAGTCGGTCATCCGCTCTCTAATCCCCCGCGCGCCCGTCTTATCACTGCCGATCTGATACATGCAATTTAGTTTGAAGCGGACTTCCCGTAGCGAAGACGGTATTCTTCCCACTGGCCTTGAAGTTTAGCCATCAGCGCCTGGAAACGCGAGTCATTCCGAAGGGAATCGAGATTCGTGTTGCGGACCAGCCACGGGTAATTCGGTTTTCTGGCGGTCACCCTTTCAAGAATATCCAGACTTTCGTCTTTTTGGCCTTCGAGCGCCAGCCCTTCGGCGAACCACAATTGAAAATTGAGCGAAGCCTGGACAATCGGAGCGTGCCGGGTTCGATCGAGAACTTTGCGGGCTTCTTCGTGCTGGCCTCTTCGGCTTAAGATCCAGCCGGAAAAGATGTCGGCCAGTGGGCGTTCTCTCAACGGCAAATGCTTTTCGGCGTCCTCCACCCAATGGCCCGATTCCTCCAGCCTACCCTGATGGTAGCGAATCCAGATCCGGTCGAGAAGCACACCCCAGTTCTCGGGCTCCATGATGCCTGCCTTCTGATTTTCGTCCCAAGCCTGATCGAAGCGGCCCAGCACTGCGAGCACGACCGCACTATTCGTGATCGGATAAATATAGAGTGGATCCAGGTGGCCGGCCTCCTGGTAGGATTTCAATGCTTGTTCAGGAAGTCCCCAATTGATATAGCTATGGCCGAGAACCATAAATGCCCGCGCTTCATGGGGATCAAGCTCAAGCGCTTTCTGCGCATAGCTGTAAGCCTTCTCGTTTTCGTCAGACCAGGAATACATCATTGCCAGAACCATGAGAGCATCCACTTGCCGGGGGTCGAGCGCTAAGCCCAGTTCGGCGAAGGTCTGCGCACGTGCGCGATCAGGTGTGGCGCGTGCGCGCTCTATGTCGTGGAGGTAATAGAGCCACGCCTGCTGGGAATAAGCGGAAGACATCTTTGGATCAAGAACCACCGCTCCTCGCAGTGCGTTCTGCGCCGATTGGAAGTCTTCCTCAAGACCCCGATTGTTAAATCTCAACACCATGCTCTTGCCCCGAAGATAAGCATCAAATGCTTGCGGATTCTTAGTGGTTGAAACGGTGAGTGCCGCACGTTCGTCTTTCCCCAGCACCAACGCAAGCGACTCGACGATGTTGTCCGCGACTTCGTTCTCTACCCCAAGAATATCCTTCGAGGGCCGATCGTAATCCCGAGCCCAGATTTGAGCTCCGCTTGCAGCCTCCGCCAGGGCTACCAAGATCCGTACCTGAGGGCCCTCCCTTTGCACACTCCCGCTGACCAGATAGCTCACATCAAGTTGCTTCGCAATCTCCGGAATGGAATCATGGGACTGCTTCAGCTTTGTCACTGATAGTCGTGAAATGACCTCTAGGGTGCGAACCCGCGACAGAGTCGAGATGATTTCGGCCGTCATCCCATCAGCAAAGTAATCATCTTCATTGCTCTCGCTTAGATTTTCGAAGGGCAGGACGGCCAGCCGCACGGTCTTTGAAACAGCGGTGGGCGTCGCGGTCCTGAGCTGTTGATGCTTTGGAATCAGGATAACCATCATGCCCAGGGCGATAAGAACCGCCGTCACAACCAAAAGTGCCAGTCGAGTCGGCCTGCTTGCGCGGTGCCACCGCGTAAGCATCCGGCCTCTTACATGATCATGTGTCCCGGTCGGACTGGCCAATTGCCGGAGGTCTACTTCCAAGTCCTGTGCAGAATTGTAGCGGTTCTCTGGTTCTTTCCGGAGGCACTTCAGGATGATTCTCTCCAGTTCCAGGGAGACCCTAGGGTTTAATGCTCGCGGTGAGACGGGCTGCATGTGCAGAATCGCGTCGGTCAATCGAGGCGCTTCATTCTCGCGGAACGGCCGTTGGCCGGTCGCCATCTCGTACAAAACAGCACCGGCAGCGTAGATATCAGTGCGTCCGTCAGAGGGCTCAGACCGCAATTGCTCGGGCGCCATGTAGGGTAATGTGCCTATAGCTTGGTTCGCACTCGTAGTGTCCGTTGTGGTCTCGGTTCCGGTGACCTCGAGCGGCGGCTTCAAAAGCTTGGCGATTCCGAAATCTAGAATCTTAAGTCTTCCGTCGGACGTAACGCGCAGGTTTCCGGGCTTGAGGTCGCGGTGAATAACCCTTTGGGCGTGCGCAGCTGCCAAGCCGTCCGCCAATTGTACGCCGAGGGATGCTATTTCCCTTTCAGGTAGGGGGCCCTTGGCCAGAATATCACTCAGAGTGATACCGGCAACGTATTCAACCACAAGGAATTCGATGTTATCGGCGCTATTGAGTTCGAAAAGGATTTCGATGTTAGGATGGCTTAACTTAGAAAGCGCCTCCGCCTCTTTGCGGAGCCGCTTGCGGCTTGACTTATCAGCCAATGCAATCTCGGGCAAAACTTTTATTGCGACGTCGCGGTCTAGGCGCGTGTCGCGCCCGCGATAGACCTCGCCCATTCCGCCCGCACCAAGCGGCGAAAGAATCTCATAGGGTCCGAGTTTTGTGCCGGCAATTAGTCCCATCCGTTGGCACGATTGTAACTTTTAGGCGCGTTTCACGCAATATTCAGGGGGAACGGGATGGTCAGCGGCAATCCCGAGGAGCTGCCCTACGGGGACGAAGGATTGCACAGGAAGGACTTGTCATCTGCGGCTATGCGCGATCGAGGGCGTAGAGCTTACCCACAGCGGCCCACTTGACGGTAAGTCGGCTAACCAGATTTGTGGTCTGCTCTGTCATTTCTGACTTTTGAGCTTGGATGATCGCGGACTCGCAAAGAAAGAAGGTTGCCACTTTCAGGGCAGCGGTTGCACCCAGATCCTGGTGCGAGCCGCCTGCCCAAAAACCTCCACCAACTGCCCGTTGCAAGTGCTTGAGAATGTGATTTAAGTTTGGATGGATCGCGCGGCCCAAAATCAGGTGTTTCTGGGCGGCCCGATGAGCAGGTCGCCATGTCAATCGACTCTTGAGTTTGCGGGCGAGAAATCGGAGAGGTTTTTGGGCGGGCTCAGAAGGCCACTCCAAGCAGTTCCTCGCCCTGTCCCGTACGGACGCTGGGTGGTTCGCAAAGCAGGTGTAAAGTTTGAGGATCCATGGCCATTCTCGGCGGGAGCGGCGCACTCCGCAAAATCAGTTGTGATTCGGTTACGCGTTGGCAACCTGCTCCAAGCCCGCCTTATTTCGGATGACTAAGGTCGATCCTGTCAGAGCGGCCAACTGTCGACTCTTTAAGTCAGCTAGGGCTCGCGTAACTGTCTCGCGGGTGGACCCGATGATGTGCCCGATTTCCTCGTGGGTCAACGTCAGCTTCGTCCGGGTGCCGGTCTTCACTTCCTGCTCGTGGTTCGACCACTCGAGCAAGAACTTGGCGAGCTTTCGTGGGACGGAGCGCGACAGAACCATGGAACGGATTAGCTCGCAAGCGATGTGGTAGTCACTGCCCAACTGTTTGGCAACTCGGATTGATGCCTCAGCGTGCCCGCGCAAGAAACGCAGGAATTCTTCTCGGTTGATGAAATTGATCCGGCAGGGTTCGAGCGTTTCGGCGGTCACTTGGAAAGGCTCGCCGGAAACGACCGCCTGCAAACCCAGGATTTCACCCGCCCGGACGATCCTCAGGATGACGGTCCTTCCCCCCGCCGAGGTCATCGAGAGTTTTACCCGGCCTTTGCAGAGCACCAAGATGCCCTGCGGAGTCTGCTCCTCCATGAACAGGACCGCCCCCTCGGGGTACATCGACGTGTGCTTGATTGCATGCAGAGGTCTCAACCATTGCGGCGGAAGATTGCAAAACAAATCCGCACAGCCCAGCTTGCATGCGTTGCAGCTTTCATTCAGATCCAAACGGATAGACGCCTTCATCTTGTCTTCCTCCCGTTTTGGTCATATCAACCCCAATGACCACTTCCTAGTGTCCTACTGCGCGAGAAGGCTGGGCGTCCCAAGCACCTGGATGAGCGTGGCGTTACCGGATCCAGAGCCCGTGCCGTACTCTGCGGCGAAGGTACTACCACCAAGCCTGAGTCTGGACCCAAGATTTTCGCTCACAGCCCAGGGTAATTCATATACCGTGGGCCAACCTCGCGTGTCTGTTCACTATTGCGCACAACTGTGATCAAAATTGCACAGAGCGTTTTGACCTTTTCATTTTCCGGTAGTCTGAGCTGTAATCTGCACGGGGAGGTTTATCAGCGAAACCACGAGAGGGCGTGTGAGAGTTGAAGTGCGGGGAGAGTGCAACGGCGATGATCGGGCTGCTGTAGTACGGAAGCGGGGTTTCGTTGCATCGGCTGGCGGGACTGGAGCCGAGATGGGGGTTTCCGCAGCCTGCGACGCAATAGGAAACAGTCGAGGAAACAGCGAAAGTGCTTCGGCTCGGCGAGACGAACCCTTTCCGCGGTAGGCCAATATATTCTCGCAGTAGAAAAGTCTCTCGGTTCGGATGCCTTAGTAGCTGCGCAAGCTTCCCATTATGGATTTGTGCGCTATCCCAAGCCTACGATGAAGGTCATCTTGAGGCACATAAATCGGGAGCTTGATCATTCCCCATGTGCTTCAATAGCCCTACTAGAAGGTCGGCGTAAGCAGCTATCGCTTTGGGGCTGACATTCCGACTCTGTAAATCCTCTGTATGAAAATAAGGATGGTTTCTTTGCGGATGGTCCGTGACCAATTGAATTCTCGCAGGCTTGACCAACGTCGCCACAGGCGCAATCGGGCGCAGTTTTGACTCGCCTTCCGCCTCGACGCCCGTCCGGTGCGCTTTCACTCCGCGCCCGTCCCAGCGCCCACGCCAATTCCCACTCCCATTCCTGCGCTCCCACGCCCCGGACTGTCCCCCGGTCCGCTCTATCCTGGTCCAAGGCCCCAGCGGCCCCGTAGAGGAGGGTACACTTTCGGGCGGCCCTATCTCCTGTCCCGTACACATGTCGACCCCTCCACACGGGCGGCTTATAGTCCAGCCTCTTCATTTGCCAGCTCGTCTGCGATGAAGGTCATGATAAGATACTACTGTTATGTCACCATTCTGTAGCGGGGTATAGCGCGGTAAAACTGCTTTACTTCTCCGGCTATCTCCTCCCAGCTAGCCAAGATTCTTATTCGCTCACTTTTCAATCATACTGCTACAAACCCGCACTCGCCTTTTCGAATTTAGCCGGATTCTCAGTAATACAATGACGAGGAGAATTTCTAATGGCTAATTCCAAGGTGGCATTGCTGCGCTACGTCAAATTTGCCCGAAGATGGCAAACCCGACTAACAATTGCGTTGGGCGGCGGTCAGGGGTATCTTCTGGTTCGGCGGAAAGTGGATAATGGAAATTCCGGCTTAAGAGTTCAGTCCCAAGCGAAATGTGGGAATGGGGAGCGCGCCATGAAGACTTGCGTGCTGTTTGCTGTCGTTCATTATTCTAATGCGCTCACTCCCAAGTCTGCGCGGAATTTCGCTGCGATCCTCACCGCCGCCGTGCCGTCCCTGGATTCCCTTTCTGACAACCGAAGGTTTTGGCTACTCATCGTCATTCTGATTATCCTAGCGGCCATGATCCCGCTTGCGTTCGCGCTCGCCATCCGTTCCACAGGAAAGGAAATGCGGGCCCGGGAGCAAGCGGCGGCCGACATGGGATTTTCTTTCCAGTGGAAAGATGCCACCATCCTCGAAGAACTCAGCCAGGGGCTTTACCTCCTGAATCAAGGGCACACTCGGAAAGAAAGCAACGTCATGCGCGGGACGTCCGCCGTCGGAAAGACGGCGATTTTCGACTACAGCTACGTAAAAGGAACCCAACGACGCAATCCTGATAGGTATTTTCAGACCGTTGCCGCCTTTCACTTTCCCGCAGCCAGTCTTCCACAGTTCCATCTTCGCGCCGAACACTGGTGGAACAAGGTCGGTGAGGTTTTTGGACCCAAGGCGATCGCCTTCGACAGCCATCCCCAGTTCTCAAAGCGTTACTTTCTGCAAGGGCCGGACGAGAACGCCATCCGCAAGTTTTTCCATCCGTCCTTGTTGGAGGACTTCCAGTCTCTGCCGGAGTTGCCAATGTGGATCGTGGAGGCTGCGGACCAGTGGCTGTTACTCTACCAGTCGCAAAAGGTTGCGAAGGTGAGTGAGTTGCGGTCTTTTCTGGATTCAGCCACGAGGATGGCCGGGGACTTTGCTGCTCGCGCCGGCATCCGCTGAGTGGGTAGCAAAGAGTGTGCGCATTTCAGAGTCAGATGGCTTTTTGCTCGGGGTGAATGAGCATTTTCGCTCGATGCCTCTCTGCCCCCCGAACTATTTGGCAAGAGCTTAGGTTTGTGCGCCAGTCGATGGCATAGGCCGTGATGTTGTCGAATGTAACCCTGTGTAAGTCGAGTCTGCACTGCAATGTGCTTCCACAGTTCGCCCCATCGGGGTGCCGTTTTCTGCTGAGAAAAGGGGCTGTATTTACCTGATTAGCCCCTCGCGCTATTTGAGTGGTTTTTCTGAGCCCAAGAACTGAGCATCAGATAAGCAGCCGGACCTGCGGTTGTGACAGGCGCATGATGGGTTTGATCGCACATTGGCAGCGGAGAGTTTTGGAACACTAGCTTGCCGATAGAAAATCGTGCTGGCTTCCCCCCCACAGCTTCGCTTACCAGAATCTCCAGCCCTAGATTCCAGCCCGTGATTGGCCCACCTCACGCGTGTTTAGAGGGGTATTGGTGTTTCCCTTCGTCCGTGGAAGTCGTTGTAAACACTGATTAGGCGAACCTTGACACAGTAGAGGTCAACGGTTCGAGTCCGTTCGGGCCTACCACGGTTTTTTCAATGCAGCCTCGGCGGGTAGAGCGTCCCGAAGCGCTGGGCGGCACTTAAAGCGGTGTGGACCAAGGGTCACACTCACCTGCGGAAGGCGGCCCGTAAGTCTGCGCGCATGTCAAGATGTGATGATCATCCCCACCGCTGCAGCAGTCATGACACCAAAGGTAGCCCAGCCTAAATACTTGAGCAGCGGCGGGTTCGCTCGCTTCCCCATTACTTTGTGGCTGCTGGTCAGGAGGATGACGAGCAGGATTAAAGGCGGCGCCGACAGGCCATTGACGACTGCCGACCAGAAAAGCATTTTCACCGCGTTGAAACCCGCGAAATCCAACATCAGACCTAACGCCATCGCCACAGCCATCACGGCATAGAATTTGCCCGCGATTTTTGGCTTGTCAGCCAACGAGCCACGCCACGTCGCCCCTTCCGAAACCGCATAAGCGCATGATCCCACGAGGACCGGCACTCCCAACATTCCAGTGCCAATCAAGCCCAGCGTGAAGAGGAGGTAGGCCCCATTGCCGGCGAGCGGGCGCAACGCTTCGGCGGCCTCTTGTGCAGTTGCGATATCCGTTTGCCCGTGAGCATGTAAAGTAGCGGCAGTGGTCAAAATAATGAAATACATGATGAAATTCGAGAAGAACATACCCACGACTGTGTCGGCCCGGGCGCTTCTCAATTCGCCAGAGGTTGCGCCTTTGGGGTCGGCGAGCAGTCGGCCCTTGGCTCGCCCTTCTTCCACCTCCTCGGCTGCCTGCCAAAAGAACAGGTAGGGAGAAATCGTAGTTCCCAAAATAGCCACCAACACTGCCAGGAATCCACGTGACCACTCCAGATGGGGCACGAACGTCACCGCCAGCGTGTGCCGCCAATCCACATGAGCGTAAAACGAAGCGAGCACATAGGCGAACAAGACGAGCGTCATCCACTTAAAAACTCGAGCGAAGAGCTTGTAAGAGCTCCATAACAGCAGGACCATGATGAAAAACGCATAGACTGGAATCCAGATCAATGATCGAACTCCTGTGACGAGCTTCGTTGCCTCAGCCATCCCACCGAGATCAGCGCCAATGTTGATGACGTTTGCGATGACGAGAATCGAGCAGGCTGTCCAGAGCACCCAGCGCGGATAGTAAATCCGGACCGCGTCTGCCAGACCGCGTCCCGTAACCATGCCCAGCCGTGCGGACATGAGTTGGACCGAAGCCATCAGCGGAAACGTGATCAACGCAATCCAAAGCGTCGCATATCCGTAGGCCGCTCCTGCAACGGAATAGGTTGAGATTCCCGACGGATCATCGTCGGCCGCCCCGGTGATCAATCCCGGTCCCAAGACCGCGAAGGATCTCCTCAGAAAATTGGATTCCTTGCTATTTTTCTTGTTCTTGGTCGAAGCAATGTTTTTTGGCGCCATTTCAATTGGAAGGGATTTTCTATGTCTTCAGAAGATCATCATTCTCACGGGTTCCAGGAATACTGATGCTACGTCACTCAAAATCCATAAAATAAAGAGGGTAGTGCGCAGTAGAACTGCATCTCGATGATAGTCCAAGAAGTGCTTCTGGCCCTCCGTAAACGGGCCGACATTCACGACACGATTCGTGGCAACACCCATTCGCTCCAGTGAAGCTTTATGGGCCACTGGGGAAACGATGAGTTCTCCCGAATCCTCAAAGCTGATGAATCCACGGTCAAATAGATGGTCAACCGACGGCGTGAGGAGAAGCCCATTCTCGCCTTCCAGTCGTTCGAGATCGGTCGAGTCTCGCCACGGCTTGCAGTGGCTGGCACGCAGGTGCACGGGGTTCTCGACGAGCGTGATGCGGCACCGGTGCTCGATCCGCATAACGCGCTCCTTGAATATTCCTTGGCCTCGTCTAGCCATGATAAGTGCGATGCGCTCCGTCTCGTCAAGGCGCGGATTCCCTTCGACTTCTTGTTCCAGGTGATGTTCCCACACGTCAATATCCCCATTTATCACCTGAGCGGAGATCGTGTCGTTCCTTTGCTCTGCCTGCGCCGCAACTCTGGCTGACTCCGGGCCGATCAGTTGGAGGAGCAAATCGGCCATAACGGTTGGCACTTCGGCGAGGTACAGACCCTGCAACCCATCCCCGCTTGAGCGCAATGGCGAGTAGCGATTCGGCAAGGAGTCCCGCAACAAATCCATGTGATCCTTGGGGCGGACTTGGTTAATCAGCCGCGTGAATTTCACCCGTACCCGCCATCCCACCATTTCCCAGTTCATACCAGCCTGTCCAAATTCGGCCGGCTTAGGGCTTTCGTAGCAGTAGGACACCGCGATGCCGATGGCAACGATGCGGGTATCCACGAACGAGAAGACCATGTCTCCTGGCGTTACTTCCCGCATCGATTCGTAAAAGGGGTTGCGGGCGTGGTTCGCGTTGCGTTTGGGAGACCACAGGTAACCGCCGCCGATCTCTTGACGGTGCGTCTGGTTTTGATTTACCCACCAATACCGCATGGCGATTCTCTTGAAGTTGGTAGCCTTCCGGAGCAATCAACCACAGGAATTCCCGTACAAAGCTTCCCAGTCGGCCGGTCCCAGAGGCTTCGAGGACTGTATCACCACGATCAAGCCTGGGCAAGACGGCCCTGCGGTTTCGGAAGCGCGGCTCAGCTAACAAAGAAGTTCAGCATCTTGTCGTACAGGCGGGCGAATTCCTGGAGTTCGACCGTGTCAACCGTTCGTTCTCCGCTTTCACATTTCGAAACGAACGATTGTGGGCGAGGCAATCTGCGTGAAACCTGAACTTGAGTGAGGTGTGCATCGCGGCGTGCCTGGCGTAGGCGTTCCAAGAAATCGCGGCATCGCTGGCGGTAGGCGGCATCTTTCAAGATGGGCAGAATTATGGCGAGCCGCGACTCAATATCCAATGCGTTACCTTGTCCGGCCGGTCAGCCCACCGCGGCGCTGATCCCCGCGCGTTCCAGTTGGCGTTAAAAATCAACTGGTGAGACGGGGCTTGAATTAGGAAACAGAAATGGTTTTAGCTGGCTGAGTCGAATATATACGCCCGAAGCTCAGTACGCGCGGGTAGATACCAACCCCGAAACAAAAAGGCCGCCGTCCCAGCTTTTAAAAACTGCGTTGGCGGCCTCTGATTTGTGCCATGTCTTCTAGCGAATTGAAATAGTCACATCGTGAGTCGTACCGTCGTTGATCGTTGTGCGCAGCAAGTAAGTCCCTGTGACAAACCCCGAGGTGCTCAGGTTGTAGATGTACTGTCCCGAGGTCGGATCGAACCGGAAGAGCGTCCCGGAATTGCTCGATCCGGAAGGTAATGTGTTTACGGTTTCATCCACAGTACCCGTCGGCGTTGTGAGAATGAGATGCACCTGCAAATTCGCTACGGCATTTGTGATGATCGTTGCGTCCGCTGCTGTCAACGCAAACTTGACGGGAATAGTACGGCCGGACTGAAACAGCGACGCGCCGCTATTCAGTATGGGCATGAAGTAGCCGTTGAAGTTGTAAACCGCCTGCACATTGAAGTTTTTTTGGCTCTGATTGCCGGTGTGGTCTGTGGCAGTAAACGCAATAAGTGTTATGCCCGGTGAGAACAAACTCGGCGCATTGTTGGTGATGGTCGGGCTTGGATCGCAAGTGTCCATTGCCGAGGCGAAGCCGGAGAGGTTAACCGTCGCGCCAGAAGCGCTTGCCGCAGGCAGCGAAACCGTGATGCCGGTCTGGGAAAGAGAGAGAACGGGAGGTGTGGTGTCTTGAACCGTGACGTGGGTCGTGGCCGAAGAGCTGAGGCCGGCGGGGTCGGTAACCGTCAGAGTATAGGCCGTTGTGCCCAGCGGTGCTGTAACTATCGCGGTTGCAGCCGTGCCCACGACGGTATTGCCAGGGCCGGCCCAACTGTAGGTCAGCGCGTCTCCGTCAGGGTCGCTCGAAGCGGAGCCATTCAGGGTCACCGTAGCGCAGTTGTGGGCTGTGCACTCAACTGTTTGGTCGCCTCCCACCCGAGCTACAGGAGATTGGTTCGATGTGATGCCCACTTCGCGGATGCGCTCGTTGCAGGTGTCCGCGATGTAGAGGTTGCCCGCGCTGTCCAGCCCCACGCCATAGGGACAGCGGAGTTCCGCGCTGATGGCCGGGATGTTGTCCCCGTTGTAGCTGCCTGTGCCGGTGCCCGCCACGGTGGTGATGGTGCCGCTGGCGTCCACCTTGCGGGTGCGCTGGTTGCTGGCGTCGGCAATGTAGAGGTTGCCGGCGCTGTCCACCGCCACGCCAACAGGATAGTAGAGTTCCGCGCTGGTGGCTGCGATGTTGTCCCCGTTGTAGCCCCCTGTGCCGGTGCCCGCCACAGTGGAGATGGTGCCGCTGGCGTCCACCTTGCGGATACGCGCGTTGAACTGGTCCGCAATGTAGAGGTTGCCCGCGTTGTCCACCGCCACGGCAAAGGGATAGGCGAGTTCCGCGTTGGTGGCCGGGCCCCCGTCTCCGCTGTAGCCCAGAATCCCGTTGCCCGCCACGGTGGTGATGGTACCGCCTGCGTCCACCTTGCGGATACACTGGTTGTTACGGTCCGCGAAGTAGAGGTTGCCGGCGCTGTCCACCGCCACGCCAAAGGGGCTGTCGAGTTCCGCGCTGGTGGCCGGGCCCCCGTCTCCGCTGTAGCCATAAGTCCCGTTGCCCGCAACGGTGGTGATGATGCCGTCGGTACCCACCTTGCGGAGGCGAAAGTTATCAGTGTCCGCGATGTAGACGTTGCCCGCGCTGTCTACCGCCACGCCATAGGTAAGGGCGAAATTGGCGCTGGTAGCCGGGCAGCCGTCTCCCACGGAGTCGGTTTGTCCGGCGCAACCGGTGCCACCCCCTGCGAAGGTGGTGATGGTGCCGCTGGTACTCACCTTGCGGACGCGCGAGTTGCTAGTGTCCGCGATGTAGACGTTGCCCGCGCTGTCTACCGCCACGGCAATGGGGTCACGGATTTCGGCGCTTGTGGCGGGACCGTTGTCCCCGCGATAGTCCGCAGTTCCGTTGCCCGCCACGGTGGTGATGATGGAGGCAGGGGTGATGCTTTGCGCCACTGTCAGGACAGATCTCAGTATGAGTATCACTGCGAAAACCGCCGCAATAATCGTGACGGTTACAAATCTGGAGCGCTTCATGGGGAGTCTCCTAAATGGATTCAGATAGGCAGGAACGATGAGGGAGGATGCCAGGGCGAAAGTCCCGATCCTCACGGTGGCCACCGCAGTGAGCCCTGGTGGCTCCTGCCGTATATGGGCTTTTTCAGCCCGAGCGTGCAACTTCTGTTGCCAGCCGCCGGTTAGATCGTTGGTGAAATGAACGCAAGAAATCGGGGGCGCTTGCTAATTTAATGCTCGAACCTCGTGGCTCAATCACTTCTTCACTTTGGGACGCGGCAATCCACCTGAATAAGGGACAAGCCCCCTTCTCGACAAATTGCCCAAAATCGCCTCTATTGGAAATTTCCCAGGGTAACTGATTACTGAATATCAATAATCTGTTGACTTGTCAAGAATTAAATATATATATTCAAAAAGGGACTGGAGACAGGCGGTTGTGATCAAATGGCAAGAGATGGCACGGTGAATCTCGATAGCGACGCTCAGAATCGTAAATCAGGCAAAGATCCCGGAGCGTTGACATCTGTCGAGACGCTAACCTCTCGCCAGCGTTCTGCATCGGCTGCGCGCGTTGCCTCTGCCTCGCCAGCATACCTAACCGCGTCACTGCCCAACAGGAGATGTGCAGGCAGACGATCGCTGGAAACCAGACGTAGGATGAGCTGGGCCACTTTGACCGGATCGCTCGTCTCGTTGCCCCAATAAGACTTCAGCGCCTTGATAACCGCGCCAACGGATGGTTCATAATCAGGGAGCAAGTCGGGTGTGTCTTTGTTCGCGCGAGCGCCCCAGTTCGTCCGCATACCGCCTGGTTCGAGCGCGCACACCTTGACGCCAAATGGAGCCACTTCCTGGGCGAGCGACTCGGTGAAACCCCCAACAGCCCATTTGGCGGCATGGTACCCAGTGCTTCCGGGACGGGCAAGGCGACCGCCCACTGACGATATCTGAAGGATGCAGCCGCTCTTTTGCTTTCGCATGATTGGAAGCGCAGCGCGGGTCATGTTTACGACACCAAAGAAGTTCGTATCGATCAATGCCTTGAACCTCTCTGAACTCAATTGTTCGAATGGTGCAATGTCGCCATATCCCGCGTTGTTCACGACGACATCTAGACGCGTGAACGCGCCCACCGCCACCCGCACCGCTGCAAGGGCCGCATCCTCGTCTGCCACGTCGAGTGGAGCGGTGCGAATCTGATCGCCGTATTTCTCCACCAGGTCAGCAAGGCGCCGAGGATCGCGGGCCGTGGCGACAAGGCGATCGCCTGAGGCGAGCACAGCTTCAGCGATATTGCGGCCCAAACCGCTTGCGCTGCCAGTCACCAACCAGACTTTAGACATAAAAACCCTCCATGCTGCTTTTGACCGATTGAGTACTCATGCAGCTTAGCGGTAAAGCACATGCCCCCGCAACTCAACATTGGCGGGGAGCAATTGCCGGAGCGAGCCATCAGAATTCGACTCCCTTTTGAATTGCTCCTAACGACTAGATCGAGAATCAACCTGGATTTAACCTCTAGCACTAAAGTAGATGCTGGAATTCTGGGACGATGCGGAACGGCGGGTCGGCGGCGGTCACGGGCTGGGCGAGTTGGTCAATCAACTCCACGGATGCATTGCCTAAGAATTTGGCGGTTTCCGCGATGTGGGGGATACGTTCGGGAATAAAGCCCATCAGTCGAGCGCAAGTGGCATCAGCTGCGACTGGGTCGTCGGCAAGGATGATACGATTAAGATAGCGAGGCGTTCCCGCCAGTGGTCCGTTGCCTTCCATGGCCACGATACCATCGGCAATGACAAAATGAATCGGCACGGTGGCGCAGATATCCACAATGCTTTGCTGGATTCCCCTCCAATGCAAGATATTCTTGGGCCAGCCGTATTTTGAACCGGGCGCAACCCCAAACACGTTTTTCATGCTCAACGTGACACCGGCCCAGTGATGAGCTTTGACCTTGGGCATGGAGATGACAAAATCCGCTTCGACGACGGCGCCCGGCAGCCAGAGACGATCGAGGCAATTGTAGCTTGCGGTCATCTTGGACGGCAGTCAGAAGTTTATTGGTTTGGAGGCGTCACCAGGCTTGCAATAAAATAAGACAAATTCTTAATTTCTGCCCGTTGCAAAGCACCGTATATTTGATTCTAAGTTCGAGAGAATATGCTTGAACCTCTGACATCCGAGGAAGCCAAGTTACTCCTTAGCTTGTGCCGCGCGGGGAAGCTCTATGAAATCGAACGGTGGATTGCCTCCGGTAAATCAATCCAAATGCCATCCGAATTCAAGAAGTCGCCGCTTTCCATTGCGATTGAGATGGGATTCCACAGTCTTGTTGAGCTACTCGCTCGCAATGAAAACTCCCAAGAAATTAAGAACAATGCTCTGTCAGATGCTATCTCGAAAAAAAGATTAGATTTGGTGGAGCTACTCATCGCGCACGGTGCCCAGGTCAGATCCGTGCCTTTCGCACATGTCTTGTGCATATGGGACCCAGTGATGATTCGATTCATCCTGGGGACCGGTGCGGATGTTATTACGGGCTATCCATTTGCGGTTGCCTTCAGAGAGAAAATTCGCACTTCCCTCCGTCCTTTCGTGGAATACAAGAAGGCCCATCCGGAACTTGAATCAGGATTGCAGGAACAGGCAGATCGCGCATTGCGACATTTCTCCCGCGAGGGCGACTTGAAATGGGTAAGTCTAATGCTGTGGGCAGGAGCCAATCCAAGGACGCAAGGGCCATTGCTGGACGACCACTTCGAAGATGACCCCGAGTGTTACACCACAGCCCTTCGAGAGGCTTGTTACAAGGGCAGCCTGGAAATCTTGATTAAGTTGAAACCAGACGCAAGCCAGGATGATCTTTCAGATCTGCTCCACTGCGCTGCGTTCTCTGCCTCTATTGAGTTGATTAGACACCTCCTCAAAATGGGCGCTAAGCCCAACGACAAGGCGAATGGTGGTTCCTTAGCATTGGATCGCTGTCTTTGGCATCTTGGATTTGGGGATTTCGACGCCCTAATTAACAAACAACCCACTTCTCGATACGCTCTGCACGGGACACTCGAATGCATTCAGGAGTTAGTCGAGCATGGCGCCCTTTGGAGACCTGATGGTCGGGCGGAAATGAATTCTCTTCGCCAAATCCTTTATAAGTGCGAGCCGCAGGTTACGGTCGAGGTTGTGAAACTTTTGGCACGGCACCATGCGTCCCCCGAGGAAACTCTGGAGCAGTTCCTGGATACCCCACGGATGAGGAGTCATCTTTCGCAGTTGGGAATAAAATTGTACGCCCGCCCGGTAAAAAAGGATTTAAAACCTCAAAAGCATTGAGGCAACACTTAGCAAGATGCGAGTCCCCTCTAATTCCTTGGAGGGCCCGCGATCGATTTACATCTTAATTGAATGGAGAACGCTATAGTTTGAAAAGTCTTTCAGGAGGAACTCCTCGTGGACACCAAGGAACGATATTGGAATAGGGAAAAGCTTTACGAAGAGGTATGGGCGACACCGATGCAGACGCTCGCATATGAGTACGGACTCTCTGACAGAGGTCTTGCAAAGATCTGTCGCAGACTTGAGATCCCGGTGCCGGGCAGAGGCTACTGGGCAAAGAAGGCTGTTGGCCAGAAAGTCGAGCGATTGCCTCTTCCCTCAGCGAAGACCAACATTTTGGTCCAGCGGCCTGCACCGAGGAAGGAGAAGCCTCACCTTGAGGCTCTTGGGACTGAACAAGAGCGGGCTCAGGTTGAGAGACTTGAGCAGACCGTTGGCGAATTCGCCTTAAAACGCGGCAGTCTCTCCCATCCATTAATAATCCAGGCACGTGCCGTCCTTGGCCGCGCCTCTGTAAATGATCGTCAGATTCTTCACTTTCGCGAGCAGTGCCTCGACATGCGTGTGTCGAAGGGCAGTCTAGATCGGGCCTTGCGGGTCATGGCAGGCCTTATAGGAGCAATTGAGGCAGAGGGCTTTGCCGTCGAAGTCGGTAGCGGGGATCGCGAGCAAACAGTTGCGAACATCCACCGTCAGCACATTTCATTTGGTTTGCTCGAAAAAGTAGACCGCGTTGAACTCACAGCCCCACCCCGAGGTGGGGTTCTTGAAAGAGTCCTGACTTTTGGCGGTAAACCCTTCAGGTTTGAGCCTTCAGGCCAACTGTACATCGAAGTTTGGCATCAGTGGGACGTTGAACGAAAAAGATGGAAGGACAACAAAACTCACCGTCTGGAGGAGCAGATTCCACAAATCGTAGCTGGCTTCATTAGGATTGCGTTGGTCGAGAGAGCAAGAGCAGAAAAACGAGTGGCCGAGCAGGAGGAAAATCAGCGAAGAGCCGCAGAGCGCGCTCAACTCCAACAGCTAATCACAACCGAGAAGGCACGGATACGTGCATTGAGGAAGGCAAGCGCGAACTGGGTGCGTGCTGAAGAATGCCGGTCTTTCATTTCGGCTGCCGTTGATTGCGCCAAGCAAAACGGACAACCCGTTGAGGCGGGGACACCCTTTGGCGACTGGTTGGCGTGGGCTGCGAAGCAGGCGGACCGGCTTGACCCACTGAAAGAAAGCCCCACATCCATCGCTGATCGCAAGAACGAGGTAGAGCCAGATTACATGGGTTATTACGGGTATCGGAAGCCCGATCCTCCATTCCGTTTCCCGAAGCCGATTTGGCGAATGAAGTAGGTCCCTGCTCAGTTTTTTGGCCGTAGCCATTACTCAGGGTACTTTTTGCAATTGAAAATGCTCGTCCAATTTTAGGCTGGCTGCTCATGGCTGGAGGGAGATCCAATCGCATCCCAAACTTCTCCGGTTTCCAGATCGACGTATCGATAACGGCCTTTCCGAGGCCAGCCTCGCACCAGTTCCCCCCTTGCGACAAGCGCATGATTGAAGAATTCAAATGAAATATTTCCATCGTCCTCCCAATATCCCAAGCCATCTACCCGCTCGCCGATCCAAAGGTCAGCATCACGCATCCTTCGTGAAATGGCCTCGACCAGCTCCCGCGGGCAGCCGGTGTGCTCGACTAGTCGCTCGATGTTCGCACCAACCTCCTTTGCAGAATGAAGAATCAGCCAGCTCTGGTAGATCAGTTTTTCATTGGCATCCTTCTCAGACTCAATCAACCGCTTTAGGCGCCGCAGTACGTCTGTATTGCGATCGAATTTTCCGGTGGTCTGCATGATTCACCTCCAATTACCAGCGTCGAAATCCCCGCCAATTGCGGCATACTTTCCGTTTTATCGATGCGAATCACCCTGAGCGCCATGTCGTGCGTAAGAAGTTCTTACAACGCCTGTTGACATTGTCGGACCGTTAGGAGGCGGCAGCCCACAGTTCGCCAAAATCTGACTCTGTCACCTCCGTTCCGCTGTCCAAGGTTATGCTCATCGCGTTGACCCACTCATAAGCAAATTCATAACTGCAACCCAAGATCTCGGCTATCGAAGATGTGCACTCCATCAATTGTATGTTTCCGTCAACTGCCGCTCTGGCAAGGCTTCGTACCATTTCTCCGTCCTCGGTGCTCAATTGAGTCTTCATTTTTCCTCCAAGAACTAGATTGCGCAAATACCCACGTGCATTGATTAGGTCCTCGCAGGTCGCCTGGTTGACCAATCCTGCGCTCCCGCCCGATGTGGACTGGCCTTCATGCCGGCTTTACATCTTCCCGCGCTTTAACTGGTCGCGAACATGATCTTCCGCCTCCTGAACTCCAGCCAGGCAGTCAGCCAAGGCAAATTCGATTATCTGAGCGTCGGATGGAGGTAATGAGGCATTGGCTTCAGCTACAGCCGGCCGGAGACGGTGAATCTTCTCCTTGATGGAATCAATAACAGTCTTGCCGGCGATAATTCGCAGACTTCGCATGGGTCCCTCTGAGTGATCCGGTGCGCCCCGAAACAGCATCAGATCAACCTCTTCGCGAAACCTAGCTGCCGGTTCCTCGGCGTTTTTGGCTCGCGCAATCAATTGGGGGGACACTTCTCCCTTCGCACGCATCACTCGGTCGAGTGTCTTTATTTTCTCGAAGGGGAGGCCATCTAGCTCAGCTTCTGGAATCTTTCCTATGAGGTGGCGCCCGATTGATACGTAATACCACCCCGTACGTTCTTCCCTCTCAAGTGGCCTAAGAAGCTCGACCATACATTCGCGGAACTTGGTGAACCCTTTCGATCTGGGAACTAGCACCAAGCTCTCGCCCGGGGACTTGCGTAGAAAGATTTCATATAGGCCAGCAAAAATGGTGGCCAGCTTGACGATATTGTGGCTCGACTTTAACTGGAGCTTGGCCTCTTCGGCCACAAGCTCGCGCCCGTCCTGGTATAACTTCTGAGCGCGAGTCAAAATTGCTTCATTCATATGGCACCTCCCGTGCTATGCATTCAATGCAGTAAAATGAGCCACTCCTACCACCCTTGAAGGGAGAAGGCGTGGTCTAGTGCACCGGGTTTCATGCGCCATCTCCAATTGTATTGGGGTATGGTTTAAGGGTTTCCAACGGGAGGTAGATCATTGCTGGCGTCGCAACGAAGTAACCCGCAGCCGTGCGGCTTTTTCAATGACCCATCGCGCGAGTGCACCTGCACCCCGCCCATGATCCAGCGCTACGTCTCCAAGATTTCCGGGCCGCTTCTCGATCGCATTGATATCCACATTGATATGCCGGCGGTGAAATACCGCGAGCTGCGCGAGGACTCGGGCGGGGAAACATCGAGTGAGATTCGCGATCGGGTGATGAAGGCGCGCGACCGCCAGTTGGCCCGCTACCAGGGCGAGAAGATCTACTCCAACGCCCAGATGAGCTCCCGTCAAATCCGCAAATATTGCAATATTTCCGCCGACTGCGAGCGGCTGCTCGAAAGCGCCATGACGCGCCTCGGCCTGAGCGCCCGCGCCCACGACCGCATTCTGAAAGTCTCGCGCACCATCGCCGACCTCGACGCCGCCGAAGACATCAACACCACCCATATTTCGGAAGCCATCCAATACCGCTCACTTGACCGCAGCTATTGGACGTGAGCACAATGGCCGGGTCACTTCAGCGACTTCGTGATTTGAGATAATGAGACCTTACACATCGGGAGCAAACGCATGAAGCGCAAGAAGCTCACGGTGAAAAAAGGTTCTCCCAAATCTGGACGACCCGCCATACCGCTTCCAACCGGGCCGCATGAATACAGTGAAGACGGAGTGGATCTGACTCTTATCCGTTGGATGCTTTCGCTCACCCCACGGGAGCGGCTTGAGGTCCTTCAGCAAGAAATCCGCTCCATTAAAAAGCCGCGTGGAAAAAACCGAGACAAATCCCTGCATTTAATAAGTTTCCCCTAGAGAGTCGGCATCCCTTCATTCACTCACTTACCCCTTATCGGGATATAGTCAGGAACAAGCTCTTCCCATTCTGAGGTTCCCAACTTGCCCCGCGATAATTTCAAATCTTGACTGTAAACTGTTGACTGTTGACTGTAGACTTCTTCCGATGAAACCCAGTGACCTCGCGCTCGCTCCCATGTGGTACGTCGTTTTCCTTTTGTCCCTGACCTGCCACGAAGCTTCGCACGCGCTTGCAGCAAAACTGGGCGGCGACATGACGGCTTTTGAAGGAGGCCAGGTAACGCTCAACCCGATTCCGCACATGAAGCGGGAGCCTTTCGGCACGATTATATTTCCGCTCCTTACCTACTTCATGAGCGGCTGGATGATGGGCTGGGCCAGTGCCCCATTTGATCCCCACTGGGCGCAACGCCATCCCCGGCGCGCGGCCTGGATGGCCTTAGCTGGGCCGGCGGCGAATTTGACTCTGGTCCTCCTGGCCGCGGCCGCCATCCATGCTGGAATGCTGGTTGGGATTTTTTTCATGCCCGGGAGCGCAGGGTTCACTCACATTGTTGGTGCAACGCCGGGTAGCGTGGCGGAAGGCGGCGCGACACTGCTGAGCATCCTGTTTTCTTTAAACTTGCTTCTCTTCGTGCTTAACCTGCTTCCCATGCCTCCGCTCGACGGCATTACCGCGATCGGCGTCTTTCTTCCGGAGAAAGCGGCTCACCGAGTCGCCCTGTGGGGTCACAATCCGGCGTTTATGTTGCTCGGTATGGTGGTGGCGTGGAAATTCTTCGGTTATTTGTTCGACCCGCTCTTCACGTTGGGACTGAACCTGCTATATCCCGGACACAGTTACCATTAGTCGCGAAGCCCAAATTCGGCCGCCCGCTGAGATAATCGAAATGAAACCGGACGGCAGGGACCAGGAAGGTCCCCGCCGGCCGGGTTGGAACTGATCTCATAAATCAGCTCGGGTTATTTTTGCGAAGCTCGGCCGCCTTGCAGATGAAAGCGCCGGCTTCGTCGCTGTAAGGTTTCTTGAAGGTGGATGGCCAGTTGGCTTTATCGGCGTAAAGCTTGTTGAGCCCCGACGCAACGGCCGGACTTCCGCCGGTGAAGCCTTCAATCAGCTTCTGCCAGCGGCCGGCGAGTGCCTGGGCTTTCTCGCTCGCCGGATCGAGTCCGGCTTTGACGGCCGCCTCCACCTCCTGAATCAGCATCGCCCAGTCTCGCTGCCCCTTCTCGATGACTTCTTGCGGAACATTACGAGCGTCGAGTTCCCGGCGCGCTTCTTCGGTGTAATACTTCTTCGTCCATTCCGTGTCTTGCTGCATGTTTATCACCTCGATGATTTTTCGGAACATTTCCCAGTCGGGTTTGCGTCTTGAGGCCCGGGACCCCATGGCGCGCTCGGCATTTTTGATGGCCTGGATGGCCAGTTCCAGGTGACGCCGTTTCTCCTCCATGATCTTGCGCTGGATTCGAAGCGTCGCCGTTAAATCCAATGCCTTCCCTTCCAGAAGCTCCTTGATTTGTTTCAGGGGAAGTCCGATGAACTTCAGCGTGACAATTTGTTCGAGACGGGCGAAGTCGCGCTCGGCGTACAAACGGTAGCCGGCCTCCGTGCGACCGCTCGGCTTGAGCAGCCCCAGCCGGTCATAGTGATGGAGCGTTCGCACGGTAACGCCCGCACGCCCGGCAAACTCGCTTGCCCGATAAACTGTTTCAGCCGAATTCTTCAAGCGATCCCCCCTTTCAAGGTCAGGGTAAAGTCTAACGTTACGTCAGGGTCAAGCATTTTTTTAAAATAATTTGGCGTCGCGCCGTTCGATGACCCGCCACGAAATAACGCAAGATCTCACGCAAAGGCGCAGAGGCGCCAAGGTGGTAATACAGAGCTGTATTCTTCCCTTCGCGCCCTTTGCGCCTTTGCGAGAGGTCTTCATACATCGTGATAGCTCGGCTTCACAAAGAGTCCTCGCCAATCTCCGCCCATCATGCTTTTACGGTATAATGTTTCGTCCAACAGGAGGCATTGAATGGCGGAGCACAAAGTAATGTGTGTGAAATATGGCAAGGAATTACCCGGGCTTGATGAGCCACCGTGGAGCGGCGACCTGGGCCAGCGGATTTACGACAACGTTTCCCAGGACGCCTGGAAACTTTGGCTCGAACACTTGAAAATGATCATCAACGAATATCGCTTGAGCCCCGCCACCAAAGAAGCCCAGGACATCATCGCCCAGCAAATGGAACAATTTTTTTTCGGAGAAGGCGCCAAGCTTCCCCCCGGCTACGTCCCTCAGCAAAAGAAGGGCTAAATCATGAACTCTGAATTATGAATGCTGAATCGGCGTCCTGATTTTGAATTCTTTCAGCCCTCCTTTCGCACCTCCATCATATGACTGGCAACGCGGAATGGATCGCGAAGCGTAATTTTCCGTGGGCCTGCCGCAAAGTCCGATCGACAAACTCCGGGCTGAAGCCGCGCGCAAAGATGAAGCCGAGATAGCTGCATCCCTCGGGCAGTGGAACCAGCCTTTGTTGAGGCCTGGCGGTAATGCGAATCTCTTCAACCCCTGGCGTTTCGAGGGCCTGGTCGACGCCCTCCACTTGTTCGAAGACACCCGCCTCCGGAATGGGAATCATCATCACGCCTGAAGCCAAATCCTCCCGGCAAACGTCCTGAACCGCTTCCCCCAGTGCCAACCGAATGATGAGCTCCTCGAGCGTAAACGAATTGGGCTCGCCATTGGAGTGGAATCGCAAGGCGCGTGAGCACAGGCCACCGATGGAGCGCGCTGCGACCTCCATGATCCACACTCCCTTGCCGTTCAATCGCAACTCGGCGTGGATCGGTCCATGAAAAAGGCCGAGCGCCTTCACCGCGCGTTCCAGAGTTACGAAGACAGCGGATTGCGCAGGCGGACTCAGCCTGGTGGGCGTTACGTAAATTGTCTCCTCAAAGTACGGTCCGGTTAGCGGGTCGGGTTTGTCAAAAATGGCCAGCACTTGCAGCCGTCCGCGATCCACCAAACCTTCGACGGCAATTTCCGTGCCTTCCACATATGATTCCACCTGGATGAAATGGCTCGTCTCCTCGCGCATCACCTGCACGTCCGGACTTCGTAGCAGGGTACGAATTCGCGTGAAAGCCGCAGTGAACTCTTCCGGATTGTTGGCGCGAATCACGCCCCGGCTTCCCGAAAGCGCGAGTGGCTTGAGGACGCAGGGGAAAGGAAAGGCCGCATCACCGGAAACAAGAACCTCGCTCGAATGGGCAGGGAGGGTGTAGCGCACAAATACGGGCACGTTCAATCCCGCCTCGCGCAGCATCTCGCGCGACCGATATTTATCCCGGCAAACATCTGCGGCCTCGGGAGGATGGTGAGGCAGTTTCAGTGCCTGGCACGCTCGCGCCGCTGTCGGGGTGGGCCGGTCGCCCAGCGATACGATGCCGTCGATTCGCGAGCTTCTCGCATACTCTACAATCTCGCGCGCCGAAGCTTCCGGATCCTCGAAGCGCAGCGCCAATGCGCCATCCTGCCACGGATCGTTGAGCACATGGCAGCGATCGGTGCCAAACATGACGTCCAACCCCATTTTCTCTGCCGCTTCAACAAATGCGCGCGTCTGGTAGCCCGTAGTCGTGCAAAGTATGAGGAGGGTTTTCTTGGATTTGCTGTTGGTGCTTGGTTCGGTCATATGGCGAGTGCTTCAGTTAGTCAGTACTTCAGTCATCCAACCGCCAAAAGGTGAAGCTTCAAAACCATCTGTTAGGAGAGGTTCTGCCTTCTGCCTTCCAACTACACCTGCCCTTCAGCCAAATTGAAGGGGACCAACTGGTCCCCGGTGGGCTCTGCTCAGCAATACCACGGTTCATTCAAATAGGGAATGCTGGCACGCGAAGCGCTCACCGGAAAGTCAGGTATGCCGTGGACGGAATCTCCCGCCATCGCATGAGCTAATTTCCAGACACTCGTAAAGATGGCTCGTCGCGACTGCCCATCCTTTTCCCCGCTCCGAACCAGTTTTTGAATCTCCGCGCCAAGTTCATCCACGCGCGGGTCGGCGTTTGACCACGGGTAGACCATCGCCGCCGGGTCGTACGGACCGCACATAGCGCGGATTTCCGCAAGTTCGAGCAATCTCGATTGCGCGGGAATCAGAAGGCGAATGGCCAACTGAATGGGCGCGACGTTTTCCATCAAGTCCAATTCCACCAGGCGCGTTAGCAGGTTGCAATATCCTTCGAGCGTAGTCCAGGGCGTGAAAGGGATGAAGGTGGGGGAAATAGCCAGACCTAACTGGCGAAACATTTCGACAACCTGAACGAAGTCCGAATAGGTGTGTCCTTTGTCGAGGCGCGCGAGAATCGAGTTGTCCACGGACTCCACGGCGCTGGTGACGAAAATGCATCCTGTGTCGCGCAAGGGGGGCAGCAGCGCGGCGTGATTCAGCAGATGTTCAATCTTGATGGTCACATCGTAGGTGACTTCAGGATGTTGGCGATGCAACGCTGTGACAATATCAATGGCATGACGCGGGCCGTTGAAAAAATCCGGATCGCCAAAAGTGATGTGCTGCGCGCCTGCGGCCACCTGCCGCCGCACATCTTCCAAGACAATGTCGGCCTGAACCACACGGAACTGACCGTTATAAACCGGCACTACCGGACAGTGCCGGCACAGGTGCTTGCACCCGCGGCTTGCTTCCGTATGGCCCACCGTGCGATGGCCGTCGCCCGGCCAGGTCAAATGGGCGTAACGCGCGAGGGGCGGCAAATCCGCGCGGTCAGGCACAATGAATTCCTGCCTTCCGAGCGAGACCACGGGTTCCGGTTGTGCGGACTTTAATCCGCCTCCATCCCGGTTCAAACGAATTCGTTCGAACGTGGAAACCAGGCCCTCTTCGAACTCTCCGCCAAGAATTGTTTGCGCGCCCAGGCTGCGAAAGTAGGCCTCATTTACGGGAGCATACAGTCCGTAAAAACACACGTGCGCGCGTGGATTGGCCTGTCGGATTTTGGGCAGCGCCGCGGCCGCCAGCCGCGCCGCCGTGTGCATGGGCACATAGAACGCAATCAGATCGGCGGACCGGACCTGGTTCGCGTCCAGGCTGTGACGCGAAAGATCAGCGCACTCCACCTCCGCTCCCACGCGGCGCAGCCACGCGGCCGGCGACGCCAAGCCAAAGGGCTGGCGCCCCAGTTCGTAGGTCGAGATCAAGAGAACGCGAATGTGCTGGAGTTTATCGGTAAACGTCACTTCGGTGGCCCACGTGGAGTACAGTTAACGATTTTTCCTGGTCGTTAATTTCGTAGACTACGCGGTAATCCCCCACTCGGAATCGCCAACCTTCGCGGCCACTCAACTTGAGGCACCCGCTTGGACGTGGGCTCTCGGCCAAGGCGCGGATTGCGTCACAAACACGGCCGAATGGTCGGGTGGGAAGTTCCGCCAACTCCTTTTGGGCGCGGGGCAGAAGACCGAATAGCTCACTTGCGGTCTCGTTCAATTTCTCTAATCGCCCACTCGAATGGAATCGGCTTGTCGTGAGAAGATTTCGCTGCGTCGAAGGCCCGGATGGATTCCAATTCTTCAAGATCGGCAAGGAGTTTTTGATACGCATCGTAATCCAGGAAAACTCCAACGCGTTTACCTTCGTCATCAACTACGTAACTTTGTTTGAAATTCTCCATCACGATTAACCCAAAAAGGAGGGTGATGGCCATTCGAGGCCCTTTAATCCATGGAAAGCCAGCGAGCCGCCACTTACAATCATAACAGAGGGAACGGATGAGTCTCAATCCGTAAATTTCCATTGGGACTTTTCTTGATTTTTGCGCGTCCTCTCGATAACATGACGTTCCCCTGTGGGGCTGCACTTTCATGCGATCACGGGCAGGAGAGTCGATGACTGATGGAAACACGGCGAAAAATCCCGGCCGGCGCGAGGCGCTGAAAAAGATTGCCTTGGGAGGAGTCTCAGCCGGGGCCGCCACCGCTTTCCCCATACTTGGCAATGGCGCGGTCCCACCCGCCATGGCGCGCGCGGCTCACCTGCACCCGGCGGGACCTGAAGCTTCGCCTGACCCGGATTGGAAGCCGCTCTTTCTGGATGCGCACGAAAATGAAACCGTGGAAGTTTTGACTGAGCTGATCATTCCCACCACCCAGACTCCTGGGGCGAAAGGCGCTCTGGTGAACCGGTTTATTGACCTGATGTTGAATGACGAAGACGCGGATAAAAAGAAGAGTTTCCTCCAGGGGCTTTCCTGGCTGGATGGGCGCTCGATGGCGCTCCATCAAAAGCCGTTTGTTGGCCTAACGCCGGACCAGCAGACCGCGCTGCTCACCTCCCTGGCCGATGCCGGGAATAAGAAGCCCGAGGACCAGCCTGGGGTCCGCTTTTTTATGGAAATAAAGGATTTGACGATTTTCGGCTATTATACATCTAAGATAGGGATGGAGCAGGAACTCGAATACGGCGGGGATGATTATCACACTGAGTTTCCGGGAGCCTGTAACCATCCTGAACATTTGAACGAGGGGTGAAAACATTTATGAAACTTGGATTACGCATTGGCTCAATGTTGATTCTGGCGGGAGCGTTTGTGGCGATGCTTGGGTTTGCTTCCGCTCCTCCGCCACCTGATGATGCCGGGGACCTCTTTAAGTCCAAGTGTTCCATGTGCCACGGTCCCGATGGCAAGGGATTTTCCGCCATCAAAACACCGGATTTTACCGATCCGAAGTGGCAGGCGTCCAAGAAAGACGCGGAACTCAAGGACACGATTAAGAACGGAAAGAAAGACACCATGATGAAAGGATTTAGCGACAAATTGAGCGATGACGAAATTGGATCGCTGGTAAAGTATATTCGCTCGCTCAACCCGAGCAAGAAGAAGTAAGTACCTCCCACCCTGTCGGTGGTGTCCGGGAACTTACCTGGGTTACAACAATTACATTGCCCAGTCTGGTCGCGCTGGCATATAGATTTTTATTTTTTCGATTCGACCGCACGAATTGCGAAGAGTCCGGCTCGATTTGCATCCTTCCAAAAGTCCCACCAACTTACGAAAGGAGTCATTCATGGATCAGGTCCGCGTGGGCATTATCGGTTCCGCTTTTTCATCGAACATTCATGCTGAAGCGCTTCAGGAGGTTCCCGAAGCCTTGGTGGTGGCCGCGTGTTCGCCCAACAACACCCATGTCAAGAGTTTCGCGCGCAAGTGGAATATTCCTGCGACATTCACCGATTTCCGCAAACTGATGGACCGCAGGGATATTGACGTGGTGGTGGTGGGCATCCCCAATGACTTGCATCGCGCCGTGGTGGAATCCGCTGCCGCCGCAGGCAAGCACATCATTCTTGAAAAGCCCATTGCCCACACGCTGGCGGACGCGGACGCCATCCTCGCCGCCACGCGGAAACATGGCGTGAAGTTGATGTACGCGGAGACGATTTGTTTCTCGCCCAAATACGTTCGCGCAAAAAAGCTGGTGGAAGAAGGCGCCATCGGAAAACTCTATATGGTGAAGCAAGGCGAAAAGCATTCCGGGCCGCACTCCGATTGGTTCTATGATGTCCGGCGCTCGGGCGGCGGATCCATCATGGACATGGGCTGCCATGGCATCGAGTGGGCGCGCTGGATGTACGGCAAGCCGAAACCCAAAAGCGTAGTTGCCCACTGCCAGCGCGTGCTGCACACCCAGCGGACAAAAGGGGAAGACAATTCCGTGATCATCCTCGAATTCGAGGGCGGCGCCACCGCCTTGATTGAAAACAGTTGGGCCAAGCACGGAGGCATGGACGATCGCATTGAGCTATATGGGAACGAGGGCGTGATTTATTGCGATCTGCTCCACGGCAGCTCGATGGAAACGTACAGCGCCAAAGGCTATGGATATGCCGTGGAGAAATCGGGCGGAACCCGTGGGTGGACGTTCACTGTTTTTGAGGAAGCGCACATCTATGGCTTCCCTCACGAGATGCGCCACTTCATTCAGTGTGTGGTGAATAACAAGCCGCCCCGGGAATCAGGCGAGGATGGCAGGGCGACTCTCGAAATTATTTATGCCGCCTACGAATCCGCGGGCACGGGAAAGAAAATCACCTGGCCGTACAAACCCAAACATCCGGGAGAAGTTCCGGTGAACGCGTGGCTGAAGAAATCAGGGGTTAGGAATTAGAGGTCGCGAACCAGGAATCGGATAATAGTTCCAAAAATGCTCGGACGAAGCGGTGGATTCATTTGTGAGGTTTGCTTATGAGTGATGATCGAAAGTATCGCCAAAGGGGCTATCAGGACTCGGGCCGGGACCGGCCCGAGAAGCGGGCCGGTCAGTCGCAAGGCCCCAAACCCGAGCGCTTCGGCCCCAAGACGCCGGCGCTGACCGGGTCCCACTCCGTCTCGCGTTGCGGCGGGTGCGGCGTAATCCTTCCCGCTGATTTCGACCCTTGGAGCAAATGCCCTAAGTGCGGGTTCGAACTCCATAGTTGTAAACAGTGCGCGTATTTTGATACCTCCAGCCGATGGGAGTGCTCGCAACCCATCATTGCGCGTGTGGAGAAAAAGGACGCGCGCAACCAGTGCACATATTACGAAGTACGGGTCACCGTGGAAAAGCAAACCAAACCAAGCGCCGCCCGCCCCGACGATCCCCGCGCAGCCTTCGAAAACCTGTTCAAGAAATAATTGGCTTTTGTCACATCAGTGAGCGCGCCCTATATCCCTGAACACAGTGAAGGGTGTCTTTCATTTTTCGGGGAAATTGTGTCGGTCATTCGTACGCGGGTCGAGTCACCCAATTCTTGCGTTTTAATCGGGAAAGGCGTATACAGGCGGTTAGCTGACACGTTGGTTACGACTTTATGCCCTAGGCCTCAATTTGGCAAGCGCTCCATTGCAGCATCTGTCAACCACCTGCATTGGCGTGCGTTTCACCAGGGCAATTCAAAATAGATAGTACGGAGGCTGTTAGTGGTGGTCAAGAATCGCCGTCACAGAGCAACCGAAGGGGTCAGGAGGGGCAGAGTGTTCCGGCCTCTCTTGCTGGCTTTCGTGATAGTTTCGTCTTCCTTGCCTGCCGCTGCGAAAAAGAAAGATCAGCCGCCCGACCCAGCTTGGGCAGGGATAACCGCCAGAGGACGAATGCTGGCGGAATATGACGTTGCATCGTGGCATGCGACCGACACAGTACTGGCCTTGAATCCTGCAAAGGGGAGCACTACGGGCTATATCGCGAAGAGAACTGATGCAGGATGGATAGTTGTATTTGGACGGCTCAACGAAGCAAACGACAAGTACCTTATCGCCTTTCAAGCAAATCAAGGGGCTTCTCCCACGGAATTCAATGCAACCGAGAACTCTCCGCTTCAAGAGGATACGGGCTTTTTCTTTTTGGCGGCTAAAGCCCTCGATGTTTGTAAACACGACTTTCGGGGGGAGAAACGCCCGTACAACACCGCCGTCCTCCCGGCGGAATCGGGTCAGATGTATGTTTACATTTACCCTGCCCAGACCACGACGGGCATTTATCCGCTTGGCGGAGACGTTCGCTACCTAGTGTCTGCCGACGGCATGGGCATACTCGAAAAACGGCAATTGCATAAGACTATCTTGGAAATGAATTTTTCAAGAAACTCAGCTCCCGGAAAAATAGTCGGTGGTTCACATTCGCATGTACTCAGTGACGTACCTGAGGATACCGATGTGTTTTACGTTTTAACTAGGAAGCCTTCAATCCCTGAATTTATCGGAGCTGGGAAACGGGTTTACTCAATTCTCGTGGATGGAACTATCACGATTGTGAAATAGGGGCCTGTAACAGTTATTTGTTTTCTGTCTGCGGATGGCCAATTTTTCGCGTAAACCTTCTCGCCCCTCCTGTGTAATGAGCCGAACACTCCCAATTCTAAACACCTTACACTCGTCATTCGCCTTGAGGTCTGCTGCCACACCCCTCCCACTCCGATTTCGAAATCCAATATTTACTGTATTTTGCGCCAAGGATAAAAAACTCAATAAAAAACACTTGACAACTTAAGAAAATCAATTTATAAGTTTAGTATATTGATCCTAGAAGGCATGGAGTCTTAAAAATGTCAACGGAACCAAAGGCGACGGCAGATTGGCAGGAGTTAACTAAGTTGACCCAGGGCCGGTCAATTGTAGTTGAGCGCGTGCGACTGACCGAAAAGGACATTGCCATCGAAGGGTCGTTCGAACTTCCTCAACTCGCCAGGCTGAATATCGAGGATCAGATTTTTATCATCGCCTTCGTCCGCAGCCACGGATCGATCAAAGATATGGAGCAAGTTTTCGGTGTAAGTTATCCCACCATCAAAGCGCGGCTCAATCGCATTGCCGGGAGCCTGGAATTTGTGGATACAAATCCCACGCCTTCCCAGGCGGAAATTCTAGACCGTCTCAAGTGCGGCGAGATCGACGCTCAGGCCGCCATCGCGCAGATGGAGGCCTTGAAATGATACCGGCCTCATCCACAGCGGCATTTCCAATCAGACGCAGGCGGCGCTTCCCTTTTTGGATTCCGATATTGCCGGTATGGCTGTTGACCCTGCCGATTGTATTAATGCTTGCCCCACTGGTTCTTATAGCTTGCTTGTACTTGAGAGTCCCGCCCTTTCACGGGGTGGCGGTTTACTGGCAGCTTTTCAATTCCCTTCGCTGCCTGCGCATTGAGGTGAATGATCCGCGCGCGTCGACATCCATCAGAATTTTTTAGGAGGAACTATGAATGAAAATCGCAAACGAATTCTCGATATGCTGGCGGCCGGTCAGATAAACCCCGAGCAGGCGGAGCGTCTGATCGCCGCGCTGGAGAAGGAAACGCCCGCTCCACAAGCAGGCGCCAATACTGAGCCGCGCTCATCAGCCTGGCCCAAGTATCTTCGAGTGGTGGTCGAAGCCGAGGAGGGTCACCACGCCAACGGTCCGGCCAAGGTGAACGTTCGCGTACCTTTCCAATTGCTGCGCGCCGGAGTAAAGCTGGCCAGCATAATACCACCCCAGGCGCGCATGAAGGTCAACGACGCGCTGCACGAACATGGAATTGAACTCGATTTGAACCAGATCAAACCCGAGAATCTTGAGGAAGTGATTTACCAGCTCAAGGACTTTACTGTGGACATCGACGACAAGAAGAATAAGGTGAGGGTATTTTGCGAGTGAAAGATGGGCTTGAGGTATAGCCGCTTGCTGCGAACGGCGGCCTTTAGCATGAACGAGCGATTGGAGCTTTACTGCAAACTCGCCCTCGGAGGGCTTTGATGGAATTCCTGCTCTAAGCCTATATCGTTCCTCTCAGTGCATTCGTGGCGGTCGTCTGCTTGTTGGCCCTGTTCACTAAAAAGCGCGACCACCTGGAAGGGGCTCTGAAAGCGTCTGCTCGAAGAGCCCCCCGCTTAGACAGGTGATGGTACGGACCGCCCAGCCGCAACACGCACGCACGATTGGTGGCCCTGAAGGGTTACTTATCTCTGTTTTTGTTGGCGGCCTCGGCTGCTTCCTTGATTTCCTTATCCGCTTGCTCCAGCAAATCCTTGGCTTTTTGGGCGTGGCCTTCCATATCAAATTCGTTGGCATCCTGTGCTCTCTTGATACTTTCGAAGGCATTCTGGATAGCGCGCTGAGCCTGATTGAGATTTGGATGGAGCTTCTTGCTCGTGTTTACCCTGGGCCTATCTTGAGCGTAAAGCATACTGGCGCAAAGGAACGCCGCAACTAACAAGGCTCGAAATGACAGATTTTTTCGCATCATCTTATCCTCCATAAGGTGAATTAATCAAAATTGGTCTGTTAATCCCGGACGCGCCATACCATACACCCAACCAGGGCTGTTTGCAACCGCGTGTCACAGTTTTTTGTTGGGACCAATAATCATGCGATTTGCTCCCCCTTTCAAGCACTTACCCTTCAACCCCACAGGGGGATACCATGTACCTTTCCAATCCCAGTGGCGAGCTTTCCTTGACTTCCACGCACGCGGACCATACAATAAATCGTTCAGCTAATTGGGTTTTTAGAGGGCTGGACGTGAGCCCGGGGGAGGAATCTGCCCGCCGGTCGCAGGTTCATATGTTCGACTCCTTACAGCAAAAATTCGAAGGCGTTTTTAAGTCGCTACGGGTTCAGGGCACGCTGAACGAGAGCGCGATAGACGAGACGCTGCGCGACGTTCGCCTGGCTCTGCTGGATGCCGACGTCAACCTGAAGGTGGTGAAGGACCTTCTGGACCGGGTGCGCGTGAAAGCGATGGGCGAGGAAGTCCGCTCCGGCTTTGCTCCCGCCCAGGAAGTGGTTCGCATCGTTCGCGACGAGTTGATAGAAATCCTGGGGGGCGAGGTTTCATTCCTCACTTACACCAAGGAGTATCCCAACGTATTCCTGATCGTCGGCTTGCAAGGCTCGGGCAAAACCACCACGGCGGGCAAGCTGGCTCTTTGGCTTTCGAACAAGCGCAAGCGCCCGATGCTGGTTTCAACCGACGTTTACCGGCCGGCGGCGCGCGAACAGTTGGCCATCATCGCCAAAGCCATCGGGATTCCGATTTTTGCCGGCGAGGGCATCAACTCCCCCATCGAGCTGGCCACGGCCGCGCGCAAAGATGCGGCCGACCGCGGCCACGACGTCCTGATTGTGGATACTGCCGGGCGGCTGCACATTGATGAAGAGCTGATGAACGAAGTGAGCGAATTGCGCACTCGACTGCGGCCCAGCGAAGTGCTGCTGGTGGCGGACGCCATGATCGGCCAGGACGCGGTTCGGAGCGCGCAGGAATTCCACGAGCGGCTTGGAACTTCGGGCGTGATTCTGACCAAATTGGACGGTGACGCGCGCGGGGGCGCGGCGCTTTCCATCCACCACGTCACCGGGCAGCCCATCAAGTTTGTGGGCGTGGGCGAAAAATACGATGCCCTGGAAGTTTTTCATCCGGACCGCATCGTGGGGCGCATCATGGGGATGGGCGACATGATGTCGCTGATCGAGAAGGCCGAAGAAAAAATCGACAAGGCCAAGGCTCTCGAGGTCCATCGCAAGATTCAGACCGACACATTTTCCCTGGGCGATTTCCGCGACCAGTTGCGCCAGATGCGCTCGCTCGGCTCCATGGAGCAGATGCTCGGCATGCTGCCCAAGATCGGCATTCTAAAAGACGCCGGCAAAATGAAGGTGGACGAGAAAGAATTGGTCCATATCGAAGCCATCATCAATTCCATGACGGCGCGTGAGCGCGACAATCACGAAATCATCAACGGCAAGCGGCGCAAACGCATTGCCAAGGGCAGCGGCACCAGCGTGCAGCAAGTCAACCAACTGCTGCGGCAATACATCCAAACTAGGAAGATGATGAAGACGATGAGCCACAGTTTGCTGGGCAAGCAATTCAGCAAACTGAAGATGCCCATGACTTCGGCGGGATGAGGAGAAGGATTTAGGATTTAGGGATTAGGGAAGAGCAGTAAGACATTTGAAATTGGGAATTTGATGCGACCAATTTCGATTTTCCAGTTTCGAGTTTCCAATTTCGACTTTATCGAGGAGGTCCATTGTTAAAGATACGCCTGGCTCGCACCGGAGCCAATAAGAAGAGCAGTTACCGGATTGTGGTGATTGACCGCGAAAATGCCCGCGACGGACGTTTTGTCGAGATTCTGGGCCATTTCAACGCGCGCCGTACCCCTCCGGAGTTGGTTTTCAATCAGGACCGGATGTCCCATTGGCTGAGCAAAGGAGCGCAACCTTCGGAAACGGTTCGCAGCTTCCTGAAGCAAAAGCCCGCGCCTGCCGCGGACGTAAAAGCCTAGGGCGGCGCGACGACGCCAAAACGGATTCGGTGCAAGCGAGCCGGCTTCAATGAATCTTTCTCCGACGAAGACTTTCCTTGCGGGCCGTTGAGGCCCCGCCAAAGTATCCGGACGACTGAGCGGCGAGGGAGGCGCAGATGAGAGAGCTGATCGAAGCCATAGCGAGAGCACTCGTGGATAATCCTGAACAAGTAGCAGTCCGGTCGGTGGAAGGCGAACAAGTAACGATCCTGGAACTTCGCGTGGATCCTTCCGATCTTGGAAAAGTGATCGGCAAGCAAGGACGGACCGCGCGATCTATTCGCACCATCCTGGGGGCTGCGGGGATGAAGTTGAGGAAACGCTACACCCTGGAAATTCTGGAGTGAGCGGCAGGGGCGAATCGTCCCTTTGGGTGCGAGGCCAATCGAGAGCGGGAAGGTGCGGGCTGTGGCGCCGGAGAATACGCCTGAACAAATCCTGGCCGTGGCACGTATCGTGAAGCCGCAGGGACGCCACGGCGAAGTGGTGGCCGACATTTTGACGGATTTCCCGGAGCGCTTTGAGAACCTGAGCCGGGCATTTCTGGAGAGCAAGACCGGCGGTTCGCGCGCCGTTGAGATTGAAAATACCTGGCCCCATAAGGGCCGGATAGTCCTGAAGTTTTCCGGCGTCGATTCCATCGACCAGGCTGACCTGTTGCGCGGGCTTCACGTTTTTATTCGGCGTGAAGACCGGGTGGCCCTCCCCGAGCATCATTACTACGTTTGGGAACTGGAAGGCTGCCGCGTGATTCGAGATTTGTCTGGAAACGCGCTGGAAATAGGGGTTGTCACCGGAATCGATCGGACGGGCGGCGTCGATCTTCTCCGCGTGGCCCGGGCCGGAAATGATTCCCGCGAATTGCTGATACCGCTGACGCAGGCTATTTGCACGCGCATTGATACGGCGGACAAAACAATTGTGATTGACCCGCCGGAAGATTTGCTTGATTTGAATGGGTGACGAGAGTTGGTCAGTATCTCAGTAATTCAGTTGGAGCCTTAACTGAAACACTGAAAACCCGACAACCTGAAACACTTTTTGAACATGATTTTCGACGTCATCACCATATTTCCCGGTTTCTTCAGCGGCATACTCGAGCACGGATTGCTCAAGCGTGCGAGTGCGAGCGGCCATGCTGACATCCGGCTGCACGATCTGCGCGATTCCACCGACGACCGTCACCGGACGGTGGACGATCGTCCCTTTGGCGGGGGACCGGGCATGGTGTTCAAGCCTGAGCCGGTGTTTCGCGCCGTGCAGGCATTGAAGACGGAGGCGGGAAGCTTGGACTTTCCCGTGATCCTGCTCTCTCCCCAGGGGCGGCTCCTGAACCATGCCGTGGCCCAGGAGTTGTCGCAGCAGGCTCGCCTGGTTCTCATCTGCGGGCGCTACGAAGGGGTGGACGAGCGCGTGGCCACCCACCTGGCCACAGACGAAATCTCGATTGGCGATTATGTTTTGAGCGGCGGGGAACTGGCGGCGGCCGTTGTGATGGAAGCGGTGACCCGACTTCTACCCGGCGCTCTGGGGAATGAGGCCTCGCGCGATCAGGAGTCTTTTTCGTCATTCGAGTTCCAAGCGGGCGGCGGCCGTCACGGGCTGCTCGATTTTCCGCAGTATACGCGCCCGCCGGAATTTGGCGGGCTGAAAGTTCCGGAAGTTCTGCTGTCAGGGAACCATGAGGAAATTCGTTTGTGGCGGCATCGTCAGGCGCTCGCCAAGACCTGGCGCAGGCGGCCGGATTTGCTGTCGAATTCGCGGCTCAGCCGCGAGGACCAGATGTTGCTCGAGGATATTCAACGCGCGGAGCTTGAGCCGGCCACGCAGAAGGTTTAGAAGCAATTTGCACTTTGTAGCGGCGGTTGGAGTTTATCCCGCGAAGGCGGGGACCGCCGGCCGCGGCGTTCAGAGAGCGCCGCTACAATCTCAGTTCAGGAGTTTAATCATCATGACCGTACTCGACAAGATCGAACAAGGACAAATGAAGAAGGACCTCCCGGATTTCCGGGCGGGAGACAATGTGCGCGTCCACGTCAAGATCAAGGAAGGCGACAAGGAACGCGTGCAGGTTTTCGAGGGGGCGGTCATCGGCCGACGGCGCGCCGCCAGCCATTCCACCTTCACGGTCCGCAAGATTTCCTTCGGACACGGCGTGGAGCGCATCTTCCCGCTGCACTCGCCCGTCATCGAAAAGATTGAGGTGGTCCGCGCCGGCCACGTGCGCCGCGCCAAGCTCTATTACCTGCGCAAGCTCCGCGGCAAGGCTGCCCGCATTAAGGAAGAGCGCCAGGAACAGGAAACGAAAGCCACGCCGGCCGCGAAGTGAGCCCGAGGGCCCGTAGAGGCGGCTTCATGCCGCCACATTGGCCCAAAATCACGGAGAGAGTGGCGGGGTAAACCCGCCGCTACTTGGAATTCCTGTGGTAAACTTCCCCCGGTCAAACGATGGGGCGCGCCCTCGATTCGAGCCAATACTCGTGCACGCGGATTTTTGAGGCTCAAGCCGCGCGCCGCGGATGCCGCCTGGTGGCGGGATGTGATGAAGCCGGGCGCGGGGCGTTGCTCGGCCCGCTTTACGCCGCCGCTGTGATCCTCGATCCAAATCATTCCATCCCCGGTGTTGACGACTCCAAAAAACTTTCAGCCCAAGAACGCACCAAGTTCGCGCTCGAGATTCGCGCCAAAGCGATTGCCTTCCAGGTGGTGGCCGTGGAGGCGGCGGAAGTGGATGCCATCAACGTTTATGAAGCTTCACGCCGGGCCATGATCCGCGCTATCCATGCGCTGATTCCCGCGCCTGACTTTATCCTGACCGATGCCATGCCCCTCGCTCGCCGGGACGATGCGGCGGGATTTCCGATTCCTTATCGCTCCATCATTCACGGGGACGCGCGCTCGGTTTCCATCGCCGCTGCTTCTATTCTGGCCAAGGTGGCGCGCGACGCACGCCTGGAGGAACTCGATGGTCAGTACCCCCAATATCGCCTCGCCAAAAATAAAGGTTACGGCACGCCAGACCATTTTGCTTCGCTCTCCCGGTACGGGCCCTGCCCCGAACATCGCCAAACTTTCCAGCCTGTCAAGGATTGCCTGCTTCCCCTCTTCCCTTTCAACGCCACTTGACGCATGCTGCCGGCAATTTAAATCTCTTGAGCGCGGGTCTTGCTGAATCCGGTGTTATACTCGGACGCGCAAAAAACCATTATTTGTCCCTGAACCGGAGAGTTCATGGCTTCGTTGCTCATCAAACGCGGAAGGGTAATTTCCCCTCAAGATTCCCTGGATGGTGTGCTCGACGTCCTGGTGGAGAGTGGCATGATCCATCAGATTGCGCCGGAAGTGACTGCGCGCGCCGACGACACCATCGACGCCGAGGGGTTGGTGGTTTGCCCGGGCTTTGTGGACCTGCACGCGCATCTGCGTGTGCCGGGGGGCGAGATTTCCGAGACTCTCGAGACTGGTCTATCTGCCGCTGTGGCGGGCGGGTTCACATCCGTGTGTACAATGCCCAATACGCGACCCGTGAATGACAATCCTGAATCCACCCGCTCGCTGATTGACCTCGCGGGGGCAATCGGACTGGCTCGCGTTTTCCCCATTGCCGCCGTCTCCAAAGGGAGCGATGGAGTGGAACTAACGGATTTCGAGCGGCTGGTTGAGGCCGGGGCAGTCGCATTTTCCGATGATGGGCGCCCCGTAAAGACGGCGGAATTGATGCGCCATGCCATGGAAAAGGCCCTATTTCTCGAGGTCCCCATCATCGATCATTGCGAAGACCCCAAGTTGAGCGCAGGCGGAGCCATCAACCAGGGAGCTCTATCGGAGCGGCTTGGGCTGAGAGGAATCCCCAATGCTTCGGAGGATATCTGCGTGGCGCGCGACCTGGGCATGGCGGAGGTTACAGGTGCGCACTTGCACGTGGCTCACCTCTCCACCGCACAAGCCTGCAAGATGGTTCGTGAGGCCAAGCGACGCGGCGTCCGCGCCACTTGCGAAGTCACGCCCCACCATTTCACCTTGACTGACGATGCGATTGAGAAATATGGGACCCACGCCAAGATGAATCCTCCCCTTCGCAATTCCGCTGACCTAAGCGCCATCCTGGCCGGAATCGCTGATGGTACTGTGGACGCTATCGCCACCGATCACGCCCCGCATGCCCCGGAACTTAAGGCGAAGTCCATCCCTGAAGCGCCTTTCGGGGTTATCGGGTTTGAAACGGCCCTGGCCCTTGCCATGACCCAACTGGTTCATGCTGGAAAGATTTCCCTGCCTCATCTTATTGTCCTCATGAGCACAAACCCCGCCCGTATCATCCGGCAGAAGGTCAACCCCAATCTTGGACGGCTGAAATTGGGAGGGATTGCGGATATCACTATCTTTGATCCAGAATGCAATTGGACTTACCGCGCGGTGGGTGGCCGCTCCAAGAGCCGTAACTCCCCGTTTGACGGCTGGACTTTCAAAGGACTAGTAACTACAACTATAGTTTCAGGGAAAGTGGTTTACGGCTAAGCTTGATCCGAAGGAATAAGCTACAGAGGGAAATTAGTGAAGCGCGGAGGAAGTCTCTTTACGTAGGGGTGCCTCAATGTGGAGTGCGGCAGCTTGCTGCCGCTTTTTCCCAAGCAGCTAACGCGTGCGCCAAGAGCCAAGTATTACAGCGAACAAACTTTTACAATTCATAGCGGCAGCAAGCTGCGACACTCTATAACCTCAGGCAACCGTGAAGAAGTGTTGGACTCAGAGCACTAGGTACGCTGTATCAGGATTTGGGTTTTGGCCGGCTGCCTGGTTTGATGGCGGGAATGCCTGACCGACACAAGGGGCAATCGGCAGGATTGTAGTTTTCGACCTTTAGAGTTATAAGAGTAGCTTTGGGAACGCCTAAGTCTGCTTTACCGCCGCTGCGGTCGATTAGCGCCCCCACCCCCACGACTTTGCCGCCCGCTTGTTTGACGCATTCCATAGTTTCACGGGTCGAGCCGCCGGTGGTGATCACATCTTCTACTACAATTGTAGGTTCATCCGGCGCCAGACTGAACCCCCGCCGCAAGGTCATGGCGCCATCCTGGCGCTCGGTGAACAGGGCCCGCACTCCGAGCGCTCGCGCCACCTCGTGAGCCACAATCACTCCTCCGAGAGCCGGCGCCACCACCACCGATGCGGGTGCCTGTCGCAGTTTTGCAGCTAGTTCCGAACACAATTGCTCAGCGATGCGAGGGTGCTGCAAAACCAGGGCGCACTGAATGTACCGGTCACTGTGGAGGCCCGAGGAGAGAATGAAGTGGCCTTCGAGCAGTGCAGAGTTGGTTCGAAATATTTGGAGAATCTCTTCTTCAGTCATGATCGTTTGCGTTGGCAACGAACGAGAAAATGCATCAGGCATAGGCAACGGCCAGAGCTTTCTTCATCCGGTCCACTATGCCGTCAGCCGCAGCCCCGGGGTCTGGCGCCTGGGTAATGGGCCGGCCCACCACCAGATAATTTGCCCCAGCGGCAATGGCTGAACCTGGAGTTGCGATTCGCGCCTGGTCATCCGGACTGGCCTGGCTGGAGTTCGTGCCATCCGGCGCCGGGGCCGGCCGGATACCTGGCGTAACAATGACCAATTGAGGGCCACAGCTTTTACGGATGGCGGAAATTTCTATTGGAGAAGCAACAACCCCATCAACCCCCGCGGCTTGCGCCAAGCGGGCGAGGCGAACAACAGTTTCTTCGGGACTCCCCGTAAATCCGATTTCTGACAGGTCTTCCGCTGCGAGGCTCGTCAAGACAGTGACGGCCAAAACCAGCGGCCTTTGTTTTCCGGCGCTTTCCGCGCCAACGCGCGCGCCCTCGATCGCCGCCTCCATCATCTTTCGCCCGCCGTTCGCGTGGACCGTGAACATATTCACCCCAAGTCGGGCTGCTTCGCGCGCCGCCGATTTCACCGTGTTGGGGATATCGTTGAATTTCAGGTCGAGGAACACCTGATCTCCGCCGGCCACCATTCGGCGGACCAGGTCGGGGCCCGCGGCGCTAAACAATTCCGAGCCCACCTTGAACACGCCCACGTGGCCGCGCAGTTTCTCTGCCGCCTCCGTAGCTTGGTGGGCACTCGGAAAATCGAGTGCCACAATAAGTTTGTTTCGAACCTGCGTTCTGTCCTGAACAGGCATGAGGAACATATTACCGGAAGGGCGCGAAAAGGCGGAAAGAAAATTATCTCCATCCGACGGCGTACCTCCCCGACCGATGATAGGAAATGCCCGGAACCCGCAGCCCGATGTCAATAAAGTAGAATCACATACCGCCGCCCGAAAATTTTCCTTGACAAATCCATCCAACTGTCATAGTGTCCTATGACAGAGGGCCTCTCATGTTACTGCAAATCAGTTACAAGTCCAGCACGCCGATCTACTTCCAGATCGTCGAACAGGTCAAGGCCGCCGCCGCTTCCGGGGCCCTGCAACCGGGCGAGGCGCTCCCCTCCATCCGCCCCTTGGCCGAGGAATTGCGCGTGAACCGCAACACCATTGCCAAAGCCTACTCGGAGCTGGAAAGCCTGGGCGTGATTGAAACGCTTCCCGGGCGCGGTTGTTACCTGAAAGAGAATCATTCATCGCTGCGCAAGGAAGTGCGCCGCAAGTTGTTGACCGAGGAGATCGACCGCGCCGTGGTGCAGGCGCACCATTTGCAGGTACCCCGCGATGAATTCCTGGAATTGATCCGCGAACGAATTGACGCGCTCGACAGCAAACGGCGCGCCCACGAACACCATATGGAGGATTGAGCAGCCATGAACTCTCCCACTCCCGTCATCCAAATCGAAAATCTCGCCTACGCCTATGGGCGCGCGGAAGCAGTCCATGACTTGAGCTTGAAGGTGCAACCCGGCCGGTGCTACGGACTTTTCGGCCGCAATGGCGCCGGCAAGACAACCACCATGAAGTGTCTGCTCAATCTGCTGCGTCCGCAGCGCGGGGAGGTCCGCGTATTCGGCCTCGATCCCGCCAGACAGGAAGTTGCGGTGAAGCGCCGCCTCGCCTACGTGCCGGACCAGGTCGCGTTCTATCCCTGGATGAGCGTTCGCGAAACTTTGGATTACCTCGCTTCTTTCCGCTCCAACTGGAACCGGAAAACCGAGCAGGAATTGTTCGGGCGTTTCCGGCTCGATCCCGCGCAGCGCACCGGAAATCTTTCCAAGGGCCAGCGAACCCAGGTGGCGTTAATCGCTGCCGTCTGTCCCGAGACCGAGTTGCTGGTGCTGGACGAGCCGACGTCGGGCCTCGATCCGATCGTGCGCCGCGAGTTCATCGAGACGGTCATCGGCGCCTACCAGGAAGGTGATCCCGGCAACCGCACAATTTTCGTCTCCACCCATCTCATCACCGAATTCGAAGGCTTGATCGACGAATTCACCATCATCGACGGCGGCCACGCTGTGCTTACGCTCGGTTCCGACCATGCGCGTGACCGGTACCAGAAAATCCGCGCCCGCTTTGCCGGATCACCGCCCGAACTTGATCTTGATGCTGCATTGCGCGTGCGCCGCAACGGGCGCGAATTGGAATTGATCACCAATGGCGGGGGCGCTGAATTGTTGGAGCGATTAAAACAGGTCAATCCTGAGACGCTCACAACGGAGGCCCTGACATTGGAGGAAATCTTCGTCGCAACTTTGAAATCGTAGCGGCGGGTTTACGACGCCATTCCGTCAATGTTCACAGCCAAAGATGGCGGCATGAGGCTAAAGGTGGGATCCCCCGCCGCCTCTACGTAGGAGAAGAGAATGAACGCCAAAACCACAAGACTCCTCAAGGAAGCACGCCCGCTGTTCTGGCCCTGGTTCGCATTGATCATCGCTGGCGCGTTGCCGCTCGTTCACGCGCCTCAAAGTGTGGACCTCATTGTGGCGGGAATGCTATTGGGCTTCTCATTGCTGGCTGCTTTGCCGTTCGGCAACGAATTCCAAAACCGAACGCTTGCCCTCCTTCTCGCTCAACCTGTGGACCGCATGGAGATATGGAGCGAAAAGCTGGGCGTCATGGCTGTGGCCACTCTATCGGCAGCTCTGGTTTTGATTTTGGGCTGGCGGGTTTCCGCGCTTCAGGTTGATCCTCACGATGCGGCGTTCCTTGCAGCCTGGATCATCGCCACCACTGCTTCGGCGACATACTGGACGCTTCTCGCAAGATCGACGCTCGGTGGCCTCGCCCTGAATGTTGCTGTCAACGGCTTGGTCGTTGAAATGCCATGGCTGGTGTTTTACCACGAGCGGGCCCTGACGATACCCCTCTCGCCCTCAACGATCACGATCTCGGCTGTCACCTTCATGCTCTTTTGTTACGCCGGCGTTATGCTTTGGCTTGGCGCACAAAAGCTTGCGCGGTTTCAAGCGATAGGCGGCATGGCCGGCGACGATCTGTTGATGGCCGGCCCCAGCGTGATGCCTGAGGCTTTTGCCCGCTGGTTTCGTTCCCGTCCCACCGGAGCGTTTCTCAACTTGATCCGCAAGGAATTTCGCTTGCTGCGGCCGGTCTGGCTGATCACTTTGATGTCCGTGCTGGGTTGGACTTGCCTGACCATGTCAGGCCTGGTGCCTGAATACGGGTTTGGCCGTCTAATCGTGTCGCGTCCGGGATCGCCCACGTTTCTCCTATTCTTCGCGCAGAGCCTGGTGGGCGCGCTCAGTATAGCGATTGCAATCCTCGCCGGCTGCCTGTCACTGGGAGAAGAAAGAACGTCGGGGACGCACGCCTGGCACATGACCCTGCCCGTGTCGGCCCGTGTGCAGTGGCTCATCAAGCTGGTGATGGCCATGATTACGGGTTTCGTTTGCGGAGGACTGCTTCCCCTCTTGGTGCTGATCGCGGGAGGATTTCTATTCGGATCGCCCCTCATGTTTGTGGATCCGCATGGCGCATTGATTTGGCTTGCCGCGATACCACTCCTGACCCTTGCTTCATTCTGGTGCGCATGCGCGTTCAACGGGACGGTGCGCGCAGTGCTGTGGCTTTTTCCGATGCTGGGAGCCCTGGCGGTTTCGGGTCAACTCGGGGGATCGGTCGCGCCCGGCCTCATGGATTTCATTTTCTCACGACTCAATCTCTTTTCGAACTTCCGATTCACCAACGCAGTTTCAAATGTCCAATTCATCGATATGGGCGCAATCGAGCATCTCGGCCAGATTGACTCCCATTTGGTCGTCTCAAATGTCCTATCCAATGAGGCAAGCGCGTCCTTTATGCTGGTTCCAGTGCTCTTTCTGGTCCCGATATTGCTCTTTGCAATTATCCAAAGTTTCCGGCTGTTTCGGGCCCAGGTTCAGGAGGGCACATTATCTGTGATTCGAAAACTGGCGCCCATGGCCGCGATGGTATTCCTGTGTGTTTTTTCTCTGGTAGCCCTCGTTACCCTCGTTGACCGCGCCCGGCGACAGATGTGGACGATGTTCCATGAGACTCAGGAGGCGATTGTGAAAATCCAAGCCGGCACCGCGAACCTGGACGCGGCCCAACCGCTGCAACTGACAATGGAAGATCTGGCCAAGGCTTCGCCCCTCTCCGAACGCACGCGGCGCTGGCTGCGCAACTCCCGCATCAGTGTCGGTCCCAACCGTGGCAAGTTCATTCCATGCTGCAGCTCAAATAGCGGCAGGGTCCCTTTCTTTTCTGAAAGAATTTATACGGGGTTCTTGGCCACCGTCCATTTGACGGGCGGTTCCGAGTGTACTCTAATTCTCGGCGTTGGATTAAACCACAGAATGGGTTATCTCTCCGGAGTATGTAAGTAAGAATCTTTCGGGCAGGATGGGAATTCGCGCGCGAAATTTATCCGTTCCAACCTCATGTGAGGTTACTTTTCGAAAGCGGCAGCTCCGTGATCCGCATGCCCGTAGCGGCAGATGTTGCCGGACATCAACTCGTCGATATCCCGATCGCTGCGCCTCTATTTGCTCTTCAGCAAGGCTATAGCTTGCATGATCTGTCCAGCCTCCACTGCGGCACATTGAGCTCCATCCAGGCGCGTTGGACTGGATGCAGGCCTTGAGTGGCAATGCATTCGATCGTCGTAATTTCGGCGCCCAATTCCGACTTGGGGTGACCGCAGTAGGCGGGTTAAGGCAATGGAGTTTCCGCATCGGAATTCCCGATGTTATTTGAAATCAAGCGCTGAAATTCCTTCGACTGCTTTCGCAATTCGAGCCAATCGAAGAAAAGGTCCGGAAGGTCGAGCCAGAGTTTAAACCAGTAGGCGATTTCTTCTTTTTCCCGGCGCTTTTCCAGGCTGACGCGCGGATTCCGCGCCAAGCTCTCCGCGCGCTGCCGTCCCTTGATCACCAGTGTGCGAACAAAGCTGGTGCCCTCGCGATCGGAAACTAAGCGATATTCCCGGTAGGCATCGTCCAGCTTGTGCAAAGAACACTCCGCGACATTGAAGTCGCTGAATTGCAGAAGTCCATCCAGCCGCCGGGCGTAAGGTTCAGGCAATGCGGGATCCACGTATCGATCGTTGTAAGTGACGCGCACTCCGTCCGCGCGAAGAACGTTGGCAATATACGATGCAGAGGTCTTGTGATGGGGGCCCAGGCGCTGGCGAAGATCTGCCTGGAGAGCGCGAATCTCACCTGCTCCTGCCTGTTCCAGACCCCGGGCTTGTTTGAGCTCGAGGATGAGCTGTTTTTTGTTTCTCGCTTGTGCCACGTTTTGTCGAACCGGATGTGGCTTGACTTCCAGCGTGTTGATTCTCGGAGGACGGGTGCGCCGGCGCACTCGCCTCATTGTGAACCTGAGAGCGAAGTTCCGCCACTTCCCTCCGGTATCGTGCCACGTTGCGCTCATGTTCCGCAAGCGTATTTGCAAAAACGTGGCCACCGTGGTTGTTGCTCACGAAATAGAGGGCCGCGCCGGGGGCGGGCGAGAGCGAGGCAAGGATGGAAGCCTGCCCGGGATTGGCGATGGGGCCGGGCGGCAACCCGGCGTGCCGATATGTGTTATAGGGCGAATCAAATTCCAGGTCGCTGCGGGTGATGGCGGGGAGCGGGCGTTCCAGCATGCGATGGTTGAGCCGGGCGGCATAAACCACGGTGGGATCGCAGGCCAGCACCATGCCGCGCTCGAGACGCCGTGCAAAAACTCCCGCCACAATCGGCCGTTCCACGGGGTTGGGCGTTTCTTTTTCAACCAGCGAGGCCAGGGTGATTACGTCATGCGGCGACTTGCCCGAGGATTCCAAATTCTTATTGACCTTTGCATCGTAAACGTGCCGAAAGCGCGTCAACATGGCTTCAACCACCGTGGAGGGCGAAACGCCGCGGGGGAATCGATACGTATCCGGGAAAAGATAGCCTTCGAGCGTCGTGGCTTTCGGATCGAGGTCTTGAATAAACGCCGCTTGCCCGGTGATGCGAAGGAATTCCTGCTCGTCGATTTTCAAGTCACGATTCAGGATGCCCGCGATGTCAAAGCGGTCCGAACCTTCCGGGATTAAAACCGGGTGCAGATAAACCTCGCCCCGGACGAACTTCTGGTAGACATCGATGGGCCGCAGAGGCCGGTCAAAAAGATATTCACCCGCCTTGATTCGGCTGTGAAGGCGCCCCAGAGTGTAGCGAAGAAGAAACGGGAGCCGGCTCTCCAGCACGCCGCGCTGGACGAGGGTTTGCGCCAGGCTGGGCGCCGATGTGCCGGGATCAACCACCAGAATTATGTTGCCGGAATAAGCGCGATAGGGCCGGTACAACTCAAGCCTCAGCCATGCCAGCATCACGACGGCGGCCACCGTCGTTATCAGAAAAACAATGAGCAGGATTCTTTTCATTCACCCGCCCCCGATTGTTCGCCGCGCGCGCGCTCGTTTGCGCACCGGTCGAGATACCCTTGCAAGAGCAGAGTGACCGCCACGCGATCCACCGCGGCGCGGCGTTTTTCGAGCCCCATGCCCGTTTCGCGCAACATCCGGTTGGCCTGCACGCTGGTCAGGCGTTCATCCGAAAGCTCCACCGGACAATTCACGCGGCGGCGCAATTTTTCCGCAAACGCCTCCACGCGCTTCGACATGGCAGTCTCATTTCCGCTGTGGCTCAGGGGATTGCCCAGAATTACCCTCTCCGCCGAATACTCTTCCACCAGCTTCTGGATGTGGCGCAAGTCATTTTCCATGTTGGTGCGTTCGAGGGTGTGCAACCCTTGCGCCGTAATGCCCAGCGCGTCGGAAATGGCCAGCCCCATGCGCTTCATCCCGAAATCAATGGCGAGTATGCGCGGTGGTGAAGACATTTTTGCTCCCACAATAATGATACACTGCGCCTGTGATCCTTGCGAGGCTCGAAAGCACCAATTCCGCTTGATGCTTGAGAGTTCGCCCCGCCGAATCGTGTCCTCCGTTAAATTAAGTTTATCTCCTTGACGCAGGTATAACGTAAATGTTATATCTATCCAGTGCGAAAGAGCGTCCGTTTATACCAGTCGAACGCGGGAAGAGTGCCGGTGCATGAGTTCTTGAATCGACTGAGCGACCAAGCCCGGGGCCGCGTGGAAGCTGACATCGACTTCCTGGAAACGGACCTGGGGATGAACTTGGGGCCGCCCACTTACAAACACCTCCGGGGACCTATTTGGGAAATCAGAACGCCCACTCGAGAAGGGGCCATTCGAGTATTGTTCGCCGTCGACGGCAGCACCGCATTGCTCCTCGTGGGCCTGAAGAAGAAACGACAAACACTGGACCCGGAGGATTTGAAAGTTGCAGAAATCCGATTTGGAGATTACATAAGGAGGAAAAAGTTATGAATCCTAAACAGCAGATGGCGCCTAGCCGCGAATGGAAAGAATTCCGCGGACGGCGCAAGACGCAAGCGTTCCGATCTGCCCATCTGGAGCGGCGCCTGGAACTGGAGCTGGCCGCCAAGTTTCAAGAGCTTCGATTGAGGAAGGGACTATCGCAGGCGCGGCTCGCGCATCTGCTTGGGACCAAGCAATCCGCTATTGCCAGACTCGAAGGAGGCGGGGATAACATCACGATTTCCCGGCTTCAAAAAATTGCAGATCTCTTGGGAGCTGACCTAAAGATCCGCTTGAAATCAAGGGTTGGATAGAAAGCTGCCATCGCTTTGGTTAAATTGAATTCATTGAAACTAGAGTTTCAAAGCCAAGTCCAAAATCCAAAATCAAAAATCATTTTACGCTTTTGCGTCCTGCAATAGCAGAAGCAACAATGCTTTTTGCGCGTGCAGGCGGTTTTCCGCCTGGTCATACACAATCGACCGCGGCGAATCGATGACGCTCGCCGCCACTTCCTGTCCGCGCGCCGCTGGCAGGCAGTGCATAAATACGGCGCCGGGATCGGCGGCGGCCATTACGGCTTCCGACACCTGGTAGGGCGCAAAGATCTGCGAGCGCATGTGGGCGGCAAATTCCTGCCCCATGCTGGTCCAGAGGTCGGTGTAGATCACGTTTGCGCCGGCCGCTGCTTCAAGGGGGTCGTGGGAAAGATGAATCTTCGCGCCGGTCTTTTTCGCGCACGCTTTCGCCTCTTCCACAACGTTCGGTTTAGGCTCGAACCCGGGCGGCGTGGCCACGCTTACCGAAACGCCCAGCTTGGCGCCCGTCACCATCAGCGAATTGCACATATTGTAGCCATCGCCGATAAAGGCCATCTTCAGGCCCTTGATTTTCCCGAATTTTTCGCTCAGGGTAAAGTAGTCCGCCATGGCCTGGCAGGGATGCCAGAGGTCGGTGAGGCCGTTCACCACCGGAATGGATGCGTGCTCCGCCAGTTCCATCACGGCCGAGTGCGCGAAGGTGCGCGCCACGATGCCGTCCACCCAGCGTTCGAGATTCTTGGCGATGTCCTTGATGGACTCGCGCTCGCCCAGTCGCGGTTTCGAATGGTCGAGGTAAATCGCGAACCCGCCCAGGCTCGTCATGCCCACTTCAAAGGCAACTCGGGTGCGCAGTGAAGGTTTTTCAAAAATCATCGCCAACTGTTTGCCCTGGAGAGCGCGGGCATAGGATCGAGGCGAGGACTTCACGCGCTGCGCCACGTCAAAGATCAAGTTCAGATCGCTGCGGGCCAGATCGCCGTCCGAAATAAGATCGTGCACACTTAGTTTTTGAATATGTTCAACCTCCGCCATCACGGTACTCATGCATGAACCTCCTTCTCTTTTGACCAGGGCAGAGCGGCGAGAATCGTGCGCAGACAAGCTACCAGCTCGTCCACGTGCCGCCGTTCGATGACCAGCGGCGGCAAGAATCGCAGCACCTTTTCCTGGGTGCAATTCATCAGGAAACCCGCTTCCAAGGCCTGCCGCACCACATCCTTCCCCGGCACTTCCAGCGCGGCGGCCACAATCAATCCCTGGCCGCGAACTTCGCGAATCACGGGCAATTCGTTCTTCAGATTCTCAAGTTGGCGGCGGAAATAAGTTCCCACTTCGCTGACGTGTTCGAGCATTCCCGGCCGCTCCAAAATCTCAAGGACTTTCAAAGCCAGGCGGCATTGCAGAGGCCCGCCGCCAAATGTGGTTCCATGCATTCCTGGAGAAAAAGCCTGGGCCACGGGCTCGCGCGCCAGCATGGCGGCGAGGGGAAGCCCGGCGGCCAGAGGCTTGGCTACCAGAACCACGTCCGGCTTTAGCCCGAATTTTTGAAAAGCAAAAAAGCGCCCGGTGCGCCCCAGGCCGCATTGAATCTCGTCACAGATCAGGAGCGCGTCATTCTGGCGGCAGAGCTCGGCGGCCGCGTTCAGGAATTCCGCCTGCAACTCCACCACGCCGCCCTCGCCCTGAATCACTTCCAGCAGCACGCCGGCAGTGCGCGGCGTGAAGCTCTCGCGCAGGTGGGCAACATCGTTGACGCGAACGAATTTCACTCCCGGCACCAGCGGCTCAAAGGGTTGGCGGTATTTTAGCGGCCAGGTGGCGGCCAACGCGCCCAGCGTCCGCCCATGGAACGAATTCTCCATGGCCAGAATTTCGTAGCGCTTGAAAGGTTCGTCGGGATGATTTTTGCGTGAGTATGCCCGCGCCAATTTGATGGCGCCTTCAACCGCTTCCGTGCCCGTGTTGGCAAAAAACACGCGGTCGAGGCCGGAGAGGCGCGCCAATTTTTCCGCCAGCGGACCCTGGTAGCGGTGGTAAATTAAATTCGATACGTGCAACAGCGACTCCGCCTCATCGCGCAGCACGGCCATAATTTCCGGATGAGCGTACCCCAGCGAATTCACCGCCAGGCCGCCCAGAAAATCGAGATACCTCTTGCCACGATCGTCGATCAGGTGGCAGCCCTCTCCTCCGACGGCGAGAATGGGCAGTCGATCGTAAGTGGAAATCAGAACGCGTTTTTCGAGTTGTGCGGTTTCGTCGAAGTTCATCATTTTTTCACAATCCGGGTTCCGATGGATTCTTTGGCCGCCAGCGCCTTTAACAATCCGCCCGGCACCGCGGGTGACAGGATGTCGATCTCCTGCACGCCGCGCCCAAGGGTTCGCGCGCAGGAGCGAAGTTTTGGAATCATCCCGTCGCGTACCACGCCGCGGCCAATCAATCCGCGGATTTCACCGAGTTTCACCAGGGGCAGTACATTGTGCGCGGCATCCCAAACGCCCCCCGATTCGGTCAGGTAAAAGAGCCGGTCGGCGCCGAGCGCCGAGGCCAATGACGCCGCCAAATCGTCCGCGTTGACATTAAAGTATTCGCCCCGCGCGCCCAAGGCCACGCTGGCCACCACCGGCACGATTCCGTTTTTGAACGCCATTTCGAGAATGGCCACATTCACTTTGCGCGGACGTCCCACAAACCCCAGGTCGCGTCTGCTGCCATTCGAGCCGGCAAAATATTTCTGCGCTTCCACCAACCCCGCGTCGCCTCCGCAGATGCCGAGCGCCGGCTGGCCCGCCTGGTCGAGTTCGGCCACCCACTGCTTGTTCACGATTCCGGCGAGCACCATCATGGCCACGTCGCGAGTGGCGGCGTCCGTCACCCGCAGGCCCTGGTGAAATTCAGTCGCGATCCCCAGGCGCGCCAGTGTTTGGGTAAGGACCTTTCCGCCGCCATGCACCACCACCACACGGTGCCCGGCGCGGCGAATTTGGGCAATCTGCCTTGCGATGTTAAGGCGCGTGGTCGCAACTTCCTGGGCCTGCCCCCCGATTTTGATCACCAGCTTCATGCCAGGCCTGTCTCCTGCGGAAAACCGAACATCACATTCATATTTTGAATCGCCTGCCCGGCCGCGCCCTTGCCCAAATTGTCGAGCGCGGAAATTACAATCAATCTGCCCGTTGCCGCGTCCAGAGAAAATCCGAGGTCGGTGTAATTGGTGTGCGCCACCGCCTGGATTTCCGGCAACACCCCCTCGTCATATACGCGCACCAGGGGCGCGCGCGTGTAGAAATTCCGGTAGACCGAAACTATTTTCGCCGCGCTCTTGGGGCGGATGGACGGAGCCAGGCGCACGTAAACCGTGCTCAGGATGCCTCGAATGATGGGCAGAAGATGCGGGGTGAAAGTGAACTTCGCTTCATCGAGGCCCAGGGCCTGAACCATCTCCGGCACGTGGCGATGATTGAAGAGATTATAAGCGCGGCAGTTCTCATCCACTTCCGTGAAGTGCAATTTGTCGCTCGGCACCCGGCCTGCGCCGCTGGCGCCCGATTTCGAATCGGAAATCACTTCCGAGTTTTTATCCAGCCAGCCCGCCTGCACCAGCGGAGCCAGAGCGAGAATCACCGAGGTGGCGTAGCAACCGGGATTGGAAACCAGGCGCGCCGGGGCAATGGTCTCGGCGTTCAATTCGGTGATGCCGTAGACCGCTTCCTTCAGAAGAGGAACGGCATGATGCTCAAAACCATACCAACGCGGGTAGGCGCGAAAATTCTTCAGGCGAAACGCGCCGCTTAAGTCCACCACGCGCAGCCCGCGCTCCACCATCTCCGGCGCCAGGTCGTGCGAAACTTCGTGGGGGGTGGCGAGGAAAACCAGGTCCACTTCCTCTTTGGAGATGTCCTCCACGCGCAGCGGATGGCAACTGAGCTGGGAGAGCTTGCGCAGCGCCGGGTGTGATTGCTCGATGGGAAAAGGCTGTTTTTCAGTGCGGCCCGAGGACATCAGGCGGGCGATGCGCGCGAAGGGGTGGCGCGCCAGCAAGGTGATCAACTCGCGGCCGGCATAACCCGTGGCGCCGGCGATGGCCACGCGCACGAGGCCCTCGCGGCGGACCGGCGCCTGGTTTTCCTGCGGAAGTTCCCTATCGAGAATAGAATTCGTTTCCTTCAATGCCCCCGAAGTCCCCCGTCCGAATATTTATACATTCACTGTATAAATATGCCTTTTATACCGGAAAGGTTGCGCGGGTGTCAAGAAAAAAGTTGGGTTCGTTGATTGCGTTAGTTGCAGCGCACTGCGAGGTTCGATCATCACGACAGAAGAAAGCACGATTTCGGGAAGGGGCGACCGGTCTATCGGGACCAGCAGCAAGACCTCACGAAACTCTCTGGAGTTTTCCCCCGCGACAGGCTAGAATCACACCCGCGAGTTCTCCCCATGCCCGAATCCAAGCTTGATACGAATCCGGCGGTTGTAGCTTCCACGCACAGCCAGCGGATCATCGCCATTGCCATCGTCCTCACCTGTCTTTACTTTGCCAGCAGCCTGGTGATCAGCCTGATTTGCGCCATTTTTATTGCCAGCATTTTGGAGCCGGGTGTGAAGTGGATGGAGCGCATCCGGCTGCCCCGCTGGATCGGCGCGCTGGTGATGGTGATGGCCACGCTGGCCGTGATGTACCTGCTCGTATACATTATTTATGACCGGATGGTTGCGTTTGCGATTGACCTTCCCAAATATGCCGAGCGCCTGAAACAGATTATCGCCCACGTGCAATTGACCTTCAGGAACATCCGGCTGAGCGCGGCCAGCCTGATGCCAACCTCTCCCGATATTGGCCCCATGAATACGGTTCAAGTGCAGCAGCAAGAACCCTGGCTGCAATTCCTGATGCGCGGGCTGGGTTCGGCCTATGGTTTCCTCACCGCGGTGCTCTTCATTCCCATTCTGGTATTTTTCATGCTCACCTCCAAGCATCAGATGTGGCTGGCCACCATGAATCTCTTCCCGCGCCAGCGCCGCCACGCCGCAGAGGACGTGATCAATGCCATCACCCAGATGGTCCGGCAGTACGTGCTGGGCAATCTCGTGGTGGCGCTGATCTCCGCGCTGGTCATCTGGCCGGTGTTTTACGCCATCAACCTTCCATACGCGATGATCATGAGTTTCCTGGCCGCTCTCCTCAGCATGGTGCCCTATCTGGGAGTTGCCTTCGGCGTTTTGCCTCCCCTGCTGGTGGCGCTCGTTCACCCGGAATATAATTCATCCACCCCGTTTGTCATTATCATCGTCACCGTGGTGTTGATGCACTTTGTGGCCATCAATATCCTCACGCCAAAACTGGTGGGCCAACGTGTGAACCTGAACCCGCTCACCGTGACCGTCTCCATGATGTTCTGGGGTTGGCTGTGGGGCGGCGTCGGACTGGTGCTGGCGGTGCCCATCACGGCGGCCATCAAAGCCGTTTGTGACAACGTCGATTCCCTTCGGCCTTATGGCGCGTGGCTTGGAGAAGGATGAAGGACGAATTTCGAAGAATGATTCGAAGTCTGGATTGACGCGGTTTTAATTGTGGAGTGTCTCACCCCTGCCCGAATGTCCCTGACGAATATATCCCGGCTAATTCTGCTCTGCGCTTTGGCGGCGCTGCCCGGTGCAAGCTGGACGCGCGCCGATGACACCGCATCCGACGCCGATCAGGTGAGCGCGCACTTGAAGCAAGGCGGCCAGTTCATCAATAAACGCGATTGGGATGCCGCCCTGGGGGAATATCGAGAGGCGGTCCGCATTAGCCCGAACAATGCCGAAGCGCACATTGGTGCCGGCCGGGCTCTGGGCGAAAAGGGAGACAAAGATGGCGCGCTGGCGGAATTTAAAGAAGCGTTACGACTGAAGCCCGACTCCCCCGAGGCTCACAATGACTTGGGCTGGGTGGTCGGACTAAAAGGCGACTATGACGGCGCGGCAAAAGAATACCAGGAAGCGATTCGGCTCAAACCGGGCTACGCCAGGGCGCACGAAAATCTCGCCTGGGCCTTGACCCAAAAAGGCGAGACTGAGGCTGCCCTGCGGGAATATCGCGAAGCAGTCCGGTTGATGCCTAAAGATGCCGGAGCGCACATTGAACTGGGTACCGCCCTGGCGAGAAAGGGAGCCTGGTCCGGCTCGATCGCCGAACAACGCGAGGCCATCCGGCTGGATCCAAACGAAGCCGACGCCCATGCCGACCTCGCCTTCGTACTGGGCCATCAGGGCGATTGGGACGGAGATATTCGCGAGGCCAGGGAAGCGATTCGTCTTCAACCCAGCCACGCTCAGGCGCACTTCTTCCTGGGCCGTGGGCTCGAACACCAGGGCGATCGGCGGGGCGCTCTGGAGGAGTATCATCAGGCCTCAAAACTTGCTCCCGACGACAAGCTGATTGCGGCAAAATACGATCGCCTGGAAAGTGACATGAGCGTTCTGCCGGGGAATTGGTCTCCGGCCATGGTGCGCGCTTTCACCATTTCCGCCGCGCTGGTGCCATCGTTTCTGCTCCTCGGCTTTTTCAGGGCGCGCGACCTTTATCCCGAACCAGCCAGGGCTTTGTGGGCCACTTTCTTCCTGGGCGCACTGTCCATCATTCCGGTGCTGATGCTTGATTGGCCGCTCGACCAAATTGTAAAGTTGTTTCATGGTCCGCTGGCGCACGGGCTGGCCGAAGCTTTCTTCACCGCCGCGCTTCCCGAGGAGTTGTTGAAATTCGCAGTGGTGGTGTTCTTTTGCGCGAGGCTCAAGGCCTTCAACGAGCCGATGGACGGAATTGTTTATGGCGCGGTGGCGTCGCTAGGTTTTGCGACTCTCGAAAACATCGGTTATGTCACGGAGAACGGCATGGGGGTTGCCATTTGCCGTGCCTTCACTTCAGTCCCGGGCCACGCGTTTATGGGGGCGGTAATGGGTTACTTCGTTGGCCAGTGGCGCTTTGGCTTGCCCGCGCAACGCGCGGCGGCTTTGCTGAAGGCGTACCTGGTGCCCATGAGCCTGCATTGGCTTTACGATTTCCCGCTGCTCGCCTATGGGGAGGCCAATAAGCTGGCCGGCCCGGCCAAGCATGCGGCGGTTAGCGAGATCGCCCCGTTAATGATTGTCTCCCTCGCCATCCTGGCGCTCGAAACAATTTGGGGCGTGAGGCTGGTCAATCGCCTGCGGCGGGAACAAATACAGTTCGTGCGCGATGCGGTTTCTGCCGAGGCGGCCGCCGAGGGAGCGATGGATATTGTCGCGCTGGTGAATGCCCCTGACGCTCCTCCTTCCGCCTGGCCGGGCTGGTTGATGACTTTGACCGGAGGTCTGGTGGCCACCTGCGGCGGATTTATCTCCCTCCTTGTGGTGATTTTGTTTGTCGAGTCGCGCATTCAAGGGAGCGGCGATTTCGATTTGTTGGGTGCCACTATGGTGGGCGGAATTCCTCTGCTGATCGGCCTGATGCTATTTGTGTACGGCGTTCGCCGTATCCACGCCAGCACTCGCCGCTTGCCGCCCCCCGCAGTCGCCCTCCCGGCCAGCGCCTGACTGCCTTGCTAGGAAATACCCGCAATCTGCGCGCGCAACTCCTGCACGCGCTCTTCAAGTGAATCACACTCCTGGAAAAGAGAAATTCCCGCCAACCCGCGGGCGCCCGCTTCGAGGCATGGCCGGGCGCGCTCCACATTGATACCGCCCAGCGCGAAGACAGGAATTTTCAAGCGGGCAGAGGTATCGCGAAGGGTCTGTAATCCGAGCGGCGGACCGTAGGCAAGTTTCGAAGGCGTGGGAAATATGGGCCCGAGGAGCACGTAATTCGCTCCCGCCGCTTCGGCGCGCAGGGCCTCGTCGAGCGAGTGGCAGGATACGCCCACCAGAAAATCAGCGCCCACACAGGAACGCACCGCCTCCGGCGGCATCGAGGAAGTTCCCAGGTGGACGCCGGCGGCGCCGAGCGCCAGCGCCACGTCCAGCCGGTCGTTCACCACAATCTGAGTATGGGTTTCGGCGGCGCCAATTACGGCGCCCTGAACCAGGGCCACCAGCTCACGAGTGAATAGATCTTTCTCCCGGATCTGCACCATGTCCACGCGCGCCCGGATCGCCTCGAGAATCCGTGGCAGTAGCGGTCGGGGAGAAAGTGTGCGGCGGTCGGTGATGTAGCAGAGCTTGATGGCGGCTGCTTGAGGATTCCTTGTTGAAGTGGACATCGGGATGCGCGGCGCGTGGACGGGTCTCTCACCAACGCGGCAAGTTCCGGGGTGAAGGACTTGCGACCCGACCCCCGCACCGCAAGGTTATCGGCGCGGAGCGGGTTGCACCAGGCCCAACTCCCGGCGCAGACGCCAGAGCTCATAAAAAGAGAGCCAAACGTCAGCCAACCCAATTCCTGAGACTGCGCCCCGGACAAAGTAATTCATAGCGATGCTGGAAACGATCGGATAATGGTTCACAAAAAAATTCTTGCTCCACCACGGAACCCAGGGCAGAACAAATAAAAAGACACCCATTTCAAAACAGAAAACGATATAGAGGATGGCGAGTGCTCGGTTCATGATGACATTCCGGGGAAGATACCCGCCGGTGGGATCGCTTGACAATTAAAATGTTGCCGATACGGGAAGCGCGTCAGGATTTTGTTTGCAACTGACGTATTTTTTCGGCCACGTCGCGGTAGTCGATATTCTGGCTGTAAACCTCGGAGAATTTCTCCAGCGCTTTTTGCGCGTCGCCCGCCTGCTCGTAGGCCATGCCCAGGTCATACGTCACGGCCATGATGGCCTCTTCATCCAGCTCGGGGAATTCCAAGGCGCGCACATACCACTTGGCCGCAATCCCCGGCAGCTTCTTATCCATGAAGCACAGAGCCAGCAAGGTGCAAACCTGAAGGAAGTTGGGAGGGTACTGCCCTTTTTGCGCCCCCTTCAGCACCTTTTGGAATTCTCCAATCGCTTCGTCCAGAAGATTCATTTCCCGGAAAGCGACACCTAGATCGTAATGGGTTTGCGGATCGTCCTGGCCCGTCGCCATCTGGTCCGCCTCACCCAATTCGTCCAGGAATCCGCTAAGAGGGGAAGCTGTCGCAGGGCTTGATGGCGCCGAAGCCGCCGGCGTTGGTGCTTGAGGCTTGGCCTTCGGCGGGGGAGGAGGCGGCGCCTCCGTTTCAATGCCCGCCAGGCTTTCCTCCAAGTCCCCGATCAAACCGCCGAGCGGATCGGCTGGCACGGCCGCCGGGGGAGGTAGTGGTGGGCTGGCCTGAACAGGAACTTGTGGAGGTGGCGTTGGCAGCGGCGGTGGTGGGGCAACTGGAGCCTGCTCTTGGACGGGAGGCGCGACAGCCACAGGAGGTTCCGGCGGAGCCACAGGAGGAGGCAATTCCACTTTGGGTTCGGGGACCGGCGCGGGCTCCTCCGCCACGGCCTTCTCTTCCTCGGGCGGGGGCGCCAATCGCTGCTCCATCCGCGCCCGAAGCTCGGCCACCTGTGCGTTCCCTGGAAACCTTTCCTCAAGCGCTTTCACGGCCGCGCGAGCTTCATCCAGGAATCCCTGGTCCAGGTAATAATCGATTTCCACTTTGCTATCTTCAAAATTAAAGCCGGACGGCTCCGCGACTTCCGGCGCAACCTGGGGAGGCTCAGCCTCAGCCAGCGGGGCATCCATAAGTGGAGGCGCCTCCGGAGGCGGAGGAGTTTCGAATCCCATCGATAAATCAAATTCCTGGACCGGCGGCGGTGTGGGTGCGGCCGCAACCGGCGGTGAACTCTCAGCGGGCACTTGCGTGGGAGCAGGGGTGGGTGGATCCGTCGGCACCGCTCCCAGAAACTCGGCCGAAAGGTCGAATTCCGTGGCCACGGGCGGAGCCGCTTCTTGAGGCGTTACCGGAGCCGCAGGCGCCGGGGGCTCGGGGGCAGCATCGGGAACCAGTTGTCCGGGCGAGGCGGCCATCTGTTCATACTTCCTGGCGTTGGCAGAATCCCCGCGCTCGGCATAGATGCGGGCCAACGCCCGCGCCGCCAGGCCCGCCCGGGCATTGTCCGATTTCTGAGCGATTTCCAGCATGCGTTTATAGATTTCAATTTGCTCAGGGTAGGTCGCCAGAACTTTGTCCAGCTCGGCGAATGCTTTGTCCATCAGGCCATAGCGATTGAAGAGGTCGCAATTGTCCATGGCCTCTTTCATCACCGCGGCTTCCTTGCTTTCCTCGGCGGAGGGCTCCGCAGCGGGGGCGGTCGCCGCTTCGGAATCCGGGGTCAGCGCCATCTCCACGTTGGAAAGGTCTTCAGCCTTGGCGGGCTGGGGTTCCTTGCCCAGTTTTTGCAGAACCTGCTTCAACAATCCTTTGAGTTGTTCGTTCTCAGGTTCACGGGCCACGAGCTGCCGATAGACACCTTCCGCCTTTTCCAGTTCGCCCGCTTTCACGTAGGCATTGCCGAGGGCATCCAGAGCCTCCGGAAGCGTGAATTCATCCGCAGTCTTTTCCGCGACTCTGCTGATCAATTCGAGCGCCGGAATGTTGGTGGGACTCTTCGCCCAGATCTTTCGCAGGGCTTCCATCAGGAGGCCGTGGTTCTTGTTCTCCATCATCAAGTCAGCCACGGCGGCCAGGGGCTTGAGGGCGGCGTCATATTCTCCGTTGCCAATACATTGATCCACGAAAGAGGCCATGGAGGAGAAATCGGCGGGATTGGCGCGAAAGACCTCCACAATCATTTTTTGCGCCGCATCCAGTTTGTGCCCTGATAGGTAGGCTTCCAGCAGAATCTGGCGCGCCGCCGGATCGGACGCCAACTCCGGGGTGGACGTGATAATTTTCTCTACTTCATCGGGTTGGTTTTTCGAAAGGGCGATTCGAGCGCGAAGGAACTGGAGTTGGGGATTATTCGCCTCCAGGCTCATGGCCTTCTTCATGGCCAGATCGATGGTGGCGGTGTCGCCCCGCCGCAGGGCGCTCTCCACCGTTTCAATGTAAACCTTGGTGGCGTCAGGTTTCTTGCCCAGAGATTCCAGGAAATCGGCCAGGCGCAGCCGGTAGTTCGCGTTGTCCGGATCGAGCGCCACGATCTTGCGATAAATCTCCAGCGCCTTGTCATTCAGGTTTTTCTTTTTGTAATATTCAACCGCCTGGGAATATTGCTCGCGCGCTTCGCGGCCCAAGCCTTGAACCGTGTAAAGCTCCGCCATTTTGAGCAACACATCCACGCCGGAGGGGTCGAGCTTCGATATCTTTTTGAAAATGGCGATCGCCTTGACGGTGAAACCTTCCTGAGTGTAGGAGTCGGCGAGTTTGTGAAATTGTTTGAGCGCCTCGGGCATGTTCTTGTCGCGGACGTAGAGGTCGCCCACCGTGTTGAGCAAGGAGAGGTCGGTGGGCTCCTTCTCAAATATCAGGAGGTATTGCTTGATGGCTTGCGCAGTTTTTCCTTGGCTGACAGACTTCTCAGCCTCTTGCAGCGCTTTGGCTTTGTTGAAAGCCATTCACCAGCTCCAGGGACCCAATGTTTTAGGCGACAAACTCTGAAAGTTAGCACACGGCCCTGTCGAAGTCAATGAATTCAAACCAGAAAAGGGCAGGCTTGCTTGGAGTTAACTCTTGCGTTGGATGGGAGATGCCGAGGCGCGAGGGCGATCACCGAGGGCTCAAGGATAAGTTGCGCCTTCCCGGTCTTTTTTCTATAATCTACGCGGGGCTAAACTCCCGGCCAAGAAATTATGTCCACTTCCATCATTAAAAAGCTCCAGGAAGAAATTCAAACTTTGGAGCACGAACTGAACCACGAGCTTCCGCAGGAATTGAAGCGGGCCCGCGCCTTGGGCGACCTGAGCGAGAACGCCGAATTCCACATGGCCAAGCAGCGGCAGGATTTTGTGGGAGCGCGCCTTGCTCAGCTCAAGAGACGGCTGGCCGACCTGTCTCTGATTAACATGAGTAATATTCCAAGAGACCGGATCGCTTTTGGATCCAACGTGGTGTTGTACGATCTCGACCGGGATGTGGAAATCGAGTACCGCCTGGTAACCAGCGAGGAAGCAGACGTCGCCAAAGGGCTGATTTCCACCACTTCCCCCATCGGGCGGGGCTTGATGGGCAAGAAAGTCGGCGATTCGGTTAAAGTGTCTACGCCCAACGGCTCGCGTGAATTCGAGGTTCGTTCCCTTCGAACCATCTACGATGTATAAGCAAGGCACTGATAGTATGGAGTCATTTGGACCTGGATTCGTTGCAAGAAACCGCCTCGCCGGGTCATTCCCGCGAAGGCGAATCCAGTTCCTCGGCGGCGTGTCCCCAATGGTCCGAAGCAATGGATTCCCGCCTTCGCGGGAATGATTGCATCTCGGGGCGCCCCGCATATAGCAAAAAACGCCGATTCCACTGACCACCTGTGTTGGGCTCGGGCCATCTGCACACATGGCTCGCGTCTTTTGGACAGGGTCGGGGCGCGGGAATCAACCGCATATGGTGACTAGCCAGATTGGCCGGACGCTCGGGCGCGTGGTGGACGGCATTGTTCGTCTTTTTGCCGCCAGCCGGATCAATCCCAATCTTCTCACCTTCATCGGAATGGCCATCAACGCCCTGGCCGCCTATCTCTTTGCCATTGCCTCGACGGCGCGGCCCGATGAATTCTTTCGTTGGGCCGGAGGCACGGTCATTGTAGCCGGAATTTTTGATCTGACCGACGGCAGCGTGGCCCGCGTCACCGGCCGCGTGACGCCATTTGGCGGTTTCTTCGATTCGGTAATGGACCGCTATTCCGACCTGGTGTTATTAATAGGATTATTGGTATTCTATGGCAGAGCTAACCGATTTGGATATGTTACTCTGGTTGCGGTGGCGATGATCGGATCGGTGATGGTCAGCTACGCCCGGGCGCGGGCGGAAAATCTTATCGCCTCCTGCAAAGTGGGCTTCCTCGAACGGCCCGAGCGCGTGGTGCTGATCATTATCGGCGCCCTCTTCAATCGCATGGAACCCGTGTTGTGGGTCATCGCCGTCCTCTCCAATCTCACCGTCATCCACCGTGTAGTTCACACCTGGCAGGAATCCCGAAAACTGGTTCAACAGCCTCCCAATTGATAAAGGACTGAAGGGCCTCATGCGCGTACTTGCTTGGGTCGGGGGTTCGCTTGGCCCAGCTATCGAAGCCCTTTTCCCATGAAAAGATGAGGGCGGGCGCTTTACAGAGTTTTTCCCGGACCCTCGGTGGCGGGCGCGGGTTGGTTGGTCGGACCGGGCACGGGCATGTGGCACTGGCCGTCAAAAAAACCTCCCGGCTCGATAACCAGGCTGGGTGTGTGAATGTCGCCGAGAACCAGACCGTGCTCCTTGATTTCGATCCGCTCCGAGGCGTGAACCGTCCCTTTGATTTTCCCGGCGATGCTGATGATGCGGGCGTGAATCTCCGCCTCAATCTCGCCCTGCTCGTCCACCACCAGGGTCCCTTCGCACACGATGTCACCCTTGTAATGGGTGTTCAGGCGGACCATGCCTGTACCAAATTTCATGCGGGCTTCGATGTCGATGCCCGGCCCCAGCCAGCCGATGGGATCTTTATCGAGACTCTCTTCCATATCGCGAAGCCGGCGGTTCTTGTCCGATCCAAAGGGCATGTGGGCCTCCTAGGGTATGTCTTAATGTTGTATATCAAATGTTAGTTATATTAAAAGACTTAATTTCTGTCTTTGGAGCCAGCGAGCCCGCCGGCGGCCGCTTATGGCCTGACAATCCATTGGTAAATCCGGTTCAGGTCCTCGGCCGAAAAATAACTGATTTCAATTCTTCCCCGCTTGGGATGGCCCACTATTTTCACCCGTGTTCCCAGCGCCCGTTCAAGCTCAAGGACGGCCGCGCGAGTATTGGGATCAAGTGCAGGGGCGGTTTTGGCTCGGCCAGGCTCGGACTTTGCCCCGGTCGACCCCGCCATGTTTTCAACCTGACGAACGGAGAGACCCTTCTGCACGATGAGCCGCGCCAGCTTCTCCTGCGTGGCAAAGGACTCAAAGGCTAGAAGCGCCCGAGCGTGCCCGGAGCTGATCTCTTCGTTCGCAATCATATCCTGGACCGAGGGTGCAAGTCTAAGCAAGCGCAGCGTATTGGTTACCGTGGTTCGGTTGATTCCCAATCGGTCCGCGATATCAGCGTGATTCAAGCCGAATTTTTGCTGCAACGATTCGTAGGCCCGGGCCACCTCCAGCGGATTCAGGTCTTCGCGCAGCAGATTTTCTGTGAGGGCAAATTCAAGCGCGTCCTGGTCATTGATCTGGCGGATAATCGCGGGCACTGCTTCCAGGCCCGCCAAGCGGGCCGCCCGCCATCGGCGTTCGCCGGCAATCAAGTGGTATCGGCCCGCGCTTCCGGGAGCGTGGCGGAGCAATACAGGTTGTACGATGCCGCTCGCCCGAATGGATTCCGCGAGTTCCTTCAGGCTCTCCTCGTTAAAAGCACGCCGGGGTTGGAATGGATTGGGGTCTATGGCGTCCAAAGCGATTTGGTCGAGGCCCCCAGCCGGCTTTTCTTCAATTTCCCGAAGGAGCGAACTAAGCCCTCGCCCCAACGCCTTTCTGGCCATGGTTAATGACCTCCTTGGCAAGTTCAACGTAACTTTCAGAGCCCGGGCACTTCGGATCATACAAGATAACTGGTTTCCCGTGACTTGGGGCTTCGGCAAGACGGACATTCCGGGGAATATATGTGGAAAAGACCTGTTCTCCGAAAAAATCTTTCAGATCGTCGCGCACCTGATGAGAAAGATTCGTCCGCTCGTCGAACATCGTCAGGAGAATCCCTTCCACGGCGAGCTTGGGGTTATGCGTTCTTCGGATACGAATCAGGGTGTCCAGGAGTTCTGAAACGCCCTCGAGGGCGAAATACTCGCATTGGATGGGAACCAGGACCGAATCCGCAGCCACCAAAGCGTTGAGGGTAAGCAGGTCGAGCGTAGGCGGACAATCGAGAATAATATAATTGAATTGCTCCCGCAGGGGTTCGATTTTCTTGCGAAGGACCTGCTCCCTCTCAGGCAAGTCAACCAGCTCAATTGTTGCCCCCACGAGGTTTCGATCCGCAGGCAATAAATGCAGCCCTTCGACAGCGCATTTGTGAATTAAGTCTTTGAATGGGACGTCTTGAATTAGTCCATTATAGAGGGATCTGCGCGAGGGATCCTTGGAGAAACCCAATCCGCTGGTCGTATTCGATTGAGGATCACAGTCGATGACCAGCGTCCACATATCACTGCCGGCCAGGGACGCACTCAGATTGATAGCTGTGGTGGTCTTACCCACGCCGCCCTTTTGATTCGCAATGGCAATAACTCGACCCAATTTGCACCCAATCCCTTGGAAGTTCAGGTGAATCTAACAGAGCCCAATTCCGCTGGCAAGCACAATTCAGTTTTGCCGAGCGTTCAAGCCCGCCGTTTAGATGTTTCACGTGAAACATTACCGTGTTAACTGATGCATCTGCTTCCCGTCGGCGCGAGACTATCGAGGTTCACGTCTTTTTTCGCCGGCCCATCCAAATTTCGCGTTCACGGCCGACTGGGATCTCAATTGTAGTTTTCCAATCTAGCTGAGCCGCGACCTTTAGCTCAATTCCCTGCTTCCGTCCAACCCAAAGGTATAGCATGCTTTCCGCATCCATTACTTCTAAGGCCTCGGGTATCAAATGCTTGAAGTCACCGACGGCCCTCGTCGTGACGGCGCCGAATTTCGCGCCAAAGCTTCCGTGCACGAATTCGTCCAGGCGCTCGGACCTTACTTCCACGGACTTGAATTCGCAAGCTCTGACCACTTCTTTCAGGAATGCTCTCTTTTTGCCAACCGGTTCAAGCAAGGTGGCCTCTAATTCCGGGAAGGCAATTTTTAAAGCCAGGCCTGGGAATCCGGCGCCACTCCCAATATCGAGCAACTTGCCCTTAAGCTGTACCCACCGAGCGAGGTACAGACTTTCACCAAAATGGCGGGTGATCATCTCCTCGGGGCTGCGGATGGAAGTTAGATTTATCTTAGGGTTCCAGCGCAGGAGCAGCTCCAGGTAAACAAGCATCTGCCCAATTTGACCCGAGCTGAGTTTCAGCTCAAAAGGCTCGAGTAAGGCATTAACCTCAGATTGACCAAGCATCAGGCTTACGATTGTATGACCAGCGTCAAGCCTTCCCGCCGCTCCTAGAACTTAATGGCGGAATAATCTCGCAACTCATTCTTGCAGCAAGATAGCGCGTTCCACGTGAAACATCCCTTATCCAGCGTGGCGAGGGCGCAAATGAAGAAAATCAACTTGAACAATTGAGCCGAAACCATGTAGGATGTTTAGATTCCAGCAAAATCATCGATGGAAATGGCGGAATAGGTCTCAGAAATGACCCGAGAAGAAGAAAAGCAAGGCGGCCCCGTCGCCGTTGTTCTGCTCCAATTGGGAGGTCCGGACTCCCTGGACGCGGTCGAGCCTTTCCTTTACAACCTCTTTCTCGATCCGGACATTATTGACTTCCCATTCGCCCGGCTGGCACGGCCTACGCTCGCCCGGCTGATATCCTCCCGGCGCGCCAAGAAGGTCCAAACCCATTACGCCAGCATCGGAGGGAAATCACCCATCCGGGAACTGACCGAGCTTCAGGCTTCAGCCCTCGAATTGGAATTGCGGCGGACGATGGACGCGCGCGTCTTCGTGGCCATGCGATATTGGCATCCCCTGACGGAAGAGGTGGTCGCTCGGGTGATCTTTCAAAATTTCCGCCAACTTGTCCTCCTTCCCCTCTATCCGCAGTATTCGAAAACCACCACGGGAAGCAGCTTGAACGAATGGCACCGACGCTATGCCGCCGCGGGAAAGGACGGCCTTTCGACAACGATCGTAAAAGATTTCTACCAACATCAGGTCTATCTGGAGTCGGTGGTGGAAAAAATAAATGAAGGCCTGCAAAGGTTTCCCGCGCCGGAAAAAACTCACCTGGTCTTTAGCGCCCACGGTGTCCCCACGAGCGTCATCGAGGCCGGCGACCCTTATCAGGCGCAGATTGAGGCTACGGTAAAGTTGGTGATGGAGTTGGGTGGTTGGTCGAATCCGAGTCTGCTGTGCTACCAGAGTCGGGTGGGACCGGGACGATGGCTGAAGCCCATGCTCGACGTAAAACTACAGCACCTGGCCGCAGAGAGGGCAGAAGCAGTGCTGGTGATCCCGATCGCCTTCGTATCCGACCACGTGGAGACGCTGAGCGAAATCAACATTGAAGCTCGGGCACTGGCCGGCCGGCTAGGCATTCGACAGTTTGAAGTGATGCCCGCATTAAACGATTCCCCCAAGTTTATCCACGCACTGGCTGATCTGGTGCAACAATCGCTTAGCGGGAAATGAGTTTCCCTTCCTCTTCAGATCATCTTCCGCACGAAGCATCAGCGCCACTCAAGGAGAGGCCGGATCCAGTCCGACAAAATCAAACAATTAACCTTTTATAATCAATGCTTTAAATGATTGCTTAGGCCCGAGACTGCAATCCTTGATTACATAAATTTGTACCAGGCGCCGGCTAGGAATCATAGTGTCGGCGCGTCGACAAACCCCTTAAATAGATGAAAAATAAGCCTATTGCTTGATGACATGGCCCTTGATATTTCAACAGTTTATTATTGTCTCACTTCCACTGGTCGAAAAGAGTATCGCGTGAAATGGTACAACATGCACATTTAAAAAGACTTAACTCGCAACTTAGCAGCAGTAATCGGATTTCGCCTGAACAGATGAAGCGCTGAAAAATGTCTGTGGTCAACTGTTGGGGGGAGTGCGCTGGCAGGAATTGGTCAGAAGATCCTTGCGGCCTTCATAGGACTCAGAAACTATACTACTAATATTGTAGTATTTTCATAGACAAGGTCCGATCGCTTGCTTCGAAACTGCCAACCGCGTCGAAGGGATCAACGTTTCTTCATCCAGCGACATGGCATTTTTTATGGTGTGATACCTACCATGAAGACTTCCATAGATCATGCCGGACGGTTGGTGATCCCGAAAAAAATCCGGCAGGAAGCAAATCTTAAGCCTGGTCTTCCCTTGGAAATCGAGTGGAGAGACGGGCGCATCGAAATCGAGCCAGCGCTTCTTCCCGTCCGCCTAACCCGCAAGGGGCCGTTGCTGGTTGCGGTTCCGAGCGAATCTCCTGTGCCGCTAACTTCTGAGACCGTCGAGCGGACGCGCGAATCGTTGCGCCGGGAGCGGTCGAAAAAGCCGGACAAGTAATGGCACGTTTCCTCCTTGATACAAGTTGCATGGTCGCGGCTGTCTGCGGCTGGCACGAGAATCATAGTCCCACTGCAAAGGAGATCACCGGCCGGCTCGCCCAGGGACAACGGTTGGTCGCTGCCGCGCCGGCCTTGGTTGAAGCTTATGCGGTCTTGACCCGGCTGCTCTCGCCCCATCGTCTCTCGCCTGAAAACTCCCTCGCCGTGATCGAAGCGAATTTTGTCCACAACGCCCAGGTCGTTTCTCTGGATAACAAGTCTTACATGAGGCTGCTGCATCACGCCCCCACTCCCGGCATCTACGGCGGACGATCCTATGACGCGGTTATGGCGGAGTGGGCTCTGCAAGCCCAAGTTGCGGCTTTATTAACTCTGAATGGAGCGTACTTCAAGGATTGGGAGAGTGAGAGTTTAAAGATTATCGTGCCTAGAACTTAGAACCTGACGTAAACATCTCAGAGTTGGCGCAGCAACGCCTCGCGGACTTTCTGCTGTTCCGTCGAATCGAGTTTGCCGCCGACCGAAGTAAGGTAAAAGACGTCAATCACCTTTTGGCCCTCGGTATCGATGAGGGCGACTTCGATATTAAAGCCCAATTCGGCGATGGTTGAGCTTACCTGATAGAGCAGGCCGGGGCGATCCTGAGTGATCAATTCAAGAATAGACGTGCGGACAGAGGCGGATCCGCCCGTTGCCGAATCCTCGAAGCGAACCTGGGTGGGGACTTCCACTTTAGCTTGCGGTATTTTCTTGGGGTTGATGCGTCCGCTCATCAGCGCCTGAAGACTTTCCCGGCCCAGGAGAACGTCGGCTACGCTCTGCTCGAATCGCTGGGCCTCCGTGGGGTTCAGCTCCAAAGTTCGATGCAGGTCGATAAACCGGAACGTGTCGAGCACGGTGCCCAGAGCATTGGCAAAAGCGTCTGCCTTGATGATGTTCATGCCCCAAGCGGCGAGCGCTCCGGTGAGCGAAGCAAACAGGAACGGACGGTCGTGAATCAGCGCGGTGAGCTCAAAGGAATGTCCGCGGTTGCGCAGGCCCAATTGGACCGGATTTTCCGCCAACCGGCGCGACATCATGTAGTGCGCGGCAATTTCCTCCGCCGAATGGGTTCTCAGATAGCGGGTGGGAAATCCTTCCAGGAATGCGCTCACCGATAGCGGCGAGGTGGGTTTGGGCAGGTGCTGGAGCACTCGATCCACCTGCGCCAACTGGCCGGCAAATGCGTGAACGCGCTCCTCATCCAGGCTGCGAGCCAGGTGGTTGGAAGTTCCGGCATAGAGCTGCCAGAGTTGCTCCGCTTTCCATGGGGTCAGTGCTTCAGGATTAACCGACTTGATATCGGCATAGGTGAGCAGGCAAAGCATCTTCAGCCGTTCGGGCGTGCCCACTTTGTCCGCCAGGGCGCGTACGGTTTCCGGATCAAAAATGTCGCGCCGCTGCATGGTGGCGGACATTTCGAGGTGGGAAGAGATCAGGAAAGCGACGGTCTCGCGGTCGCCGGGTTCGATGGCGAGCCGCCCCAGCACCCTCTCAACCGCATTCAAACTGCCTCGAACGTGATCGCCGGGAAGAGTTCCCTTGCCAACGTCGTGGAAGAGCAGCGAGAGGAACAATAATTCGGGCTGTTCGAGCTCGGAAAGAATTTCGGAAAATTTGGCCTCCCACACCACGCCCGTCCCCGGCGCGGGCGCCCGCGGCTCGCTCTGCCTTCCATCGATGAGCCGGTTCAGGTTTTGGATGGTCATCAGCGAATGTTCGTCCACGGTGTAACGGTGATAGAAATCGCGCACCACCAGGGAATCAATGGTGCGAAATTCGGGAAACAACGTGTCGAGCACGCCCAGGCGGTGCATGGCGCGAAGAGCGAAGGCGGAATGGGGGCCCACCAGCACGGGGCGGAATTCCTGCCAGAGGCCCGGCCACTCCGCCAAACGGCCGGCCACGCGGGGCAACGCATCCTCCACCCAGCGTTCGGCCTCACGGCTCAAATCGACGGCGTGGCAGGCCATCAATTCAAAAATTTCGAGGAGCATCACCGGGTCCACCGTGTCATCAGCGGCGCGGCGGGGAAAAATCCGGCCTCGCTCCACACGGAAGGCAGGCGTCGATTGGCGCGACCTCCAGTCCCGAAAAAGGGCGGAAAGGGAAGTTCGCACCGGGATGGCATCGTCCAAAAGCTGGTCGCAACGCCGGTCAATGGAGCGCGCGTGACGAAAATAATGGCGCATCCATTCCGCCGCCGGCAGGCTCTCCTGCGGCCGGCAGCCGATGCCGAGCGCCGCTGCCTCGTCCTGAAGCTCGTAGGTCAGATGATTGTCGTCGCGGCCCTGACGGTAGTGAAGAAACGCCCGGGTGTCGGCCAGATAGCCAAACGCTGCCCGGCCCTCCGCACGTGATGCCGGAGGCCACAATTCTTCAGGATCGCCCCAGCCCGCCTGCTGTTTGAGATGGCGGATGATTTCCAGCCACCGCGAGACCTGGTAATCGCGCAGCCCGCCCGGCGCTTCCTTGATATTGGGCTCCAGATGAAAAATGGTGTGGTCGTATTTCTCGTGCCGGCGGCGCGTCATTTCCACCAGGTCGCGCACCATGTCCTGATGCTCGCGGGCCACCAGGCGGGGGATCATTTCATCCCGCAGCCGCGCGAAGAGTTTCTCGTCTCCGGCCACGAAGCGGCAGTCGAGCAGGGAAACGCTGAATTCCAGGTTATCGCGGTTAAGCTCGGCGCACTCGGCCAGGGCGCGCGCGGAGGAGCCCACACGCAGGCCGAGGTCCCAGAGCGATCGCGTGAACGAAGCCACACCATCTCGCCAGGCATCGCGAGCCGCTTCATCCGTCGCCAGGAAAAGCAAGTCGATGTCCGAATGAGGAAAAAGTTCCCGCCGTCCGTATCCGCCCAACGCTGCGAGGCAATAATTGGAGCCCCCCGCGCCGCGCGCCAGGTGCTCGCCGAAAAGCTGGGTTAGAATGGCATCGATCACGGCAGAGCGTTCGAGCACGGCGGCCCGCCCATCGCCGGTGGTTTCAAATTTCTCCCTGACCTTGGCCGACTCGGCCAGGTAATGGTTCGCAAGCGAAGTTGCGGGTGAGGTTGTGGACATGTTGCCTGCGTGTTGCTGTCTCGCCAGGGAGCGCCGCCGCCCCGTTGGCATTTCGTCTCGACGCCGCTCGATCCAACCCGCCGATTCAGGCGAGCTTATCCCTACGTCATCCGGCCGGACATTGGATCAGATGGACTACCGGCTGATTATAGTGAGGCAGGGCACGGAGGGATAATCAAATCAAATTATGCTCGGCATAAAGAATATTTGCTGAAGATGGAAAGACCGTTTACAGGAGAATAAACTGTCCCGCATCTGACCCTGTTCTAATACTAACGCATGAACAAAAGTTAAATCCTGGATTTTATTTAAAATACCCCCTCACCGTTCCCGCCCGTGCGGGACACCCTCTCCCCCAAGGGGGCGAGGGCTAAAATTCCAGAGCGTATTTCACCCTCGCCCCCTTGGGGGAGAAGGGCGGGGGTGAGGGGGTTTTGTAATCTCCAGAAATCAGTTTGTATTAGAATCGAATCTCACCTCGGCGCAGTTCTTGGGAGAGCCGGTCAATCTTGAAGATCCATAGGTTCCCGGGTCCATCGTACGTTTCCGGCCGAACGGTTCATCGTTTTTTGAACACCACTGGCCACATCCAAAGATTTGCCGAATATACGTCCAAGTGATTTCCCGAGCCAAGGGAAGCCGGATTTCCGGTCTGAAAAGCCCTATCGTTAGGCATTATCCTCCGGATTAGGACTTAACGTATGCCATGGACCAAGGTAGTTCGATCGATTATTTCCACTCGGAAGTATAATGCGCACTAGCACGTATACGCTATCTCTCGGAGCATTTCCTGTGCCTAGCCGGTCACCATTTGTAGGTTTTAGCTTGATCGCGGCGGTTTCACTGGCGGCCTTTGCGCCGCCTCGGAACCACGAAGGGTCAACCGAGAAGAACGTCCCTCAAAATTTGACCGAAGCCCGCGACTTGGTGGACATCGCCAAAGCGGCCGCATTAAATATTAAGAACGACTTTCAACGTGAAAACGTTCTCGATCATATTGGGGCGGCGGAGGCCAAGACAGGACAGTTGGATGCTGCAGTCGAGACTGCCAATGCTGCATACCCATTTACGATGGCTACGCTCGCAGCAATTGGAGGGGAGTTGGGCAGTGCCAATGACATCGCCAAAGCGCAGATTATCGGCGCAAAATTGAAAGGTGGTCAGTCCTCGACCATTTTCGCTTTCATTGCCCAGCGGGAAGCCGAGACAGGGAATATCGCTCAGGCGCTCCACACCACAACTTTCATTCATGATCAGGCCGTCCACAGCGAAGCCTTGGCTTGGGTGGCCCAGAAGCAAGCTGAAGCAGGCGACTATGTCGGTGCCAGAAAAACGTACGCTCAGGCGAAGGCCGCCTATCCGGCCCAAGGGCCTGACTCCGATGCCGTCGAGGTGGCAATTGCCCAGGCTCAGCTCGCGAGGGGCGAAAAGCTGGCGGCACACCAAACCATCATTTCCTTAAAGTCCGCCGAGTTCAGGTCCGCTGTCCTTCTGTCGGCCGCGGAGGAACTTTTCAAAGAGGGCGACCAAGTCGGTTCGAGCGCGTGGCTCGCTGAGGCCATGAATGGTCTGCCGCGCGAACAAGGCTCCTCAATCGTCCGATACATGGCGATTCCTATCCAAGTGAAACTTGGTCAACTGAACCAGGCCATGCAATCCGCCGGCGGTCTCCCCACGGAAGCACACATCAAGGGATATACTGCTGTGGCGGTCACTTGCGCCGAAATAGGGGACATTCCAGGGATGAACGCTGCCCTCGAGAAAATGCTCTCTGGCGCTGACTCCATAGGGGCGAATAGAGAGTTCTCAAACCACGAGTCGATGCTAATGATTCTGAACGTGGCAGCCGCTCTAATCGACAATGGCAAATTCGAGGACGCGTCTCGCCTCCTGATGCTCATTGAGCAGCATCTGGATGAAATTGCAAAACTTACTATCGAACCAGAGGCGCAACTAGAACGTGTCGCTTTGATGGCACACCAGGGACAGTTCGACGAATCGCGGTCTTTGGCCATGAAAATGCGCCCCGACGCTGTAGCAAATGTCGAACGCGGCACGGCGCTGCGCACGATAGCCTCGTTGCAAACGAAGAAAGAAGGAGACACCTCATCAAGGCGATGGGCGTTAACACTACCGGACCCGGAGGATCGAGCTTACTCCCTCCTCGGTATTGCACAATCACTCCTGGGGATCGACGACGTGAAGTTGCCTTACAGCGCCATTTTCGTTCATTGAAGCGTGAACTTCTGCAGGACATGGATAGGGCTGACCATCTTGTCCCGCGCGTAATCGGCTACGAACCTCTGAAACTAAGATATCTACAATTCAACGCAATCAGACACTGCCTGATGTGTTTGCTTATCGTCTTTTGATCAACCAAGCAATCGGTTGTGTAACGGCCCACTCAAAAGTTAATCTCTTCTCTCCCCCCTTAAGTTGTCCTGACGTCACCTCTTCGACCTGGAAATTCCGTTCAAGGATGCCGGATTTAAATGACTCCAATACCCGACGATTTCACAAATAGGTGGTGTCCGGAATTGCATCGTCGGGAGCGCGGGCGTCTCGCCCGCTCTTTCATCATCAATTGAATGCGGGCGAGACGCCCGCGCTCCCAGGGAAATAAGGACACTACTCACAAATAGCCTTCCTCGCGCGTCAATGCTAGAATATGCCCATTGACGCGGCATGGATTGATATCGGGGGAGCCGCGAGGATTACGAACGAAAAGTTAATCGGCCGGCAGGCGACCCGCGAGCGACCAAGGTTATCTCCGATTTCGCCGGCGGCCATCTGTTCAATTTAAGGTGCCGATCGATGACCTCTGAAGCTGGCAGGCGGACAAATCGCCGCGTGGCTGCAAGCGTTCCGGTTGAATATGTGCAGACGGGCGGAGCCAAGGGCAGTTCCGAAATTGTACAGCTCAGCGCGGGCGGCTGCATTCTGCGTGCGACGGACCTCGATCCCCGAGGGCCGGAAGTTTTCCTGCACTTACGCCTGGGCCCGGAAAACACGGAAGTCCATTTGCGCGCCAACGTGGTTCATGCGAATCCGGAAGCGGGGACAGGCTTGGAATTTATTTCCGTGAGCACGGAGGCGCGTGACCTGCTGCGGCAATACGTCGCGGGAAAAGTTCTGGAATCCACCGCAAGCGGTCGGCGCCCCATTTAGAGTCGAACCTCTTAAGCCGCGCAACGTCTTTCAATTTGCGGCCCGTGTTTGGACGTTCCGACGTCCGCCATGGGGAGAAATATTTCCCGGGGGTCAGCCACCTCCACCCGATTGCCACCGCGCGACTTGGCCCTGGAGAGAGCCCCATCAGCGGCGCTCAAAACCGCACCCGGATCCGCGCCTTTTGTGCCACTGATAGTCACCACACCCACGCTGGCGGTCAGGTTCACGGCGCCCTCCGGAAGGTCGTAGGCTTCCTCGATGATGGATTTGCGTACTCGCTCCGCCTGGCCTCCGGCCTCCGAGTCTTGATTCCCGGGAGAGAGGATTACAAACTCTTCCCCCCCGAATCTTCCCACCGCGTCGTAGAGCCGATTCACGCTTTGGATCCGGCGGGCAACTTCGCGCAAAGTTGCGTCCCCGGCCATCCGCCCATGCCCCTCGTTGACGCGGCTGAAGGCGTCTATATCCGCTTTGAGAACGGTGAGTGAATGGCCTTCGCTCTCCGCCCGGGCCAGTTCCCGCCGCAAAATGGCAAGGATGCCGGTGCGGTTCCAAACCCCCGTCAAGGGGTCGAGCGAGACCTGAAAGCGAAGGGCGTCGCGCGCAGAGAGCAGCGCTTCCTGCAAAGCCAGAATCCGCCGGCCGGTGCGCAGCCGGGCTCTGAGTTCCTGGGTGTCATAAGGCTTGGTGAGATAATCATCCGCGCCCGCCTCCAACCCCTCGACAACATCCTCTTTCCGGTCTTTGGCGGTCAGCAGAAGAATATAAACATAGGGTTCAACCTTCACCTTCCTTACTTGCTTGCAGACGCTGAGGCCGTCCAACCCGGGCATCATCCAATCTAAAATCGCCAGGCGGGGCGAATTCTCTCCCTGCAACATGTGCCAGGCCTCGTCTCCATCCGTCGCCACTTCCACCTGGTAGTTCCAACTTAACAGATTGGACTCGAGTCTCCTTCGCGAGACCAAGTCATCTTCTGCGATCAATACTTTCATTCTGCATTTTCCTTTCGGGAGCGGTTAAGCTCCGGCATGGGATCTCATTACTTGCCTGCGACGCCTTTCGCTGTGACTCGAACCTCTACCCGGCCTGTCGCTTCTTCGGAAGACGTTCCGATCACACCGGCAGGTTGGCAAGCAATCCACCAAGCGCTCCCAGGGTGCTGTAATACGATCTGTCATGCTGAGCGGAGCGAAGCATCCCTGTACTTTGGTGAAAGCAAATGCGGAGATCCTTCGCTGGGCTCAGGATGACATCCGCGGACGTTCTTTTTCATAATCCTGCTACAGAATCAAGCAACCAACAAGGGTTCGGGTCCGTATGCAACCTTTCCGGAAGCGAAAACTAAACAGCCCATTGGCTTATCGGCGGGCAACTCCTTGAACTTTAATGGGGCACGAAATCCCATGCACCAACGGATCATGCTGCCTTGCCAATCGGCAGCTCTCCTTCCAATCCGTACTCCTTCAGTTTACGGTAAATTGTTGTCTTGCCGATCCCAAGCAATTTGGCCGCTCGCACCGGGCTCCCTCCCGCCGCCTGGAGCGCCTTGGCAATAGCCTGACGTTCTAATTCCTTGAGCGAAAGTGGATGGTCGGCTTGTTCGTTCCGGGGCGAGTAGTAAAGCAACGGCGAGGGTAAGTCCTCGGCCTGGATGACCGGTCCGTTGCCGAGCACGAGAGCGCGCTGGATGGAGTTTTCCAGTTCCCGAACATTCCCCGGCCAGTTGTATTGCATCAGGCAGGCCATGGCGTCGGGGCCGATCACCGGAGTGGCCGTTTCGTCCCCGCCGTAGCGCA